>NZ_QNRK01000039.1 GCF_003315135.1 Roseiarcus fermentans | reverse complement strand
CGCGGCGACGCGGTTACCTTCGACTTCCGGGCTCGCGAACAGCCCGGGCGTGGACTTCCACCACGCTGACAAAGCGTCCTCGCGGACGCACGAGGAGCGGCGTCCCGCCGCCCGGGAGCGCGACACGCGCTGCCTTCCGTGAGGCGCTCCGCAACCTTCACCCCTCCTCGACGTCGGCCTCGGGCCTGTCGCCCCCCTTGGCCAGTTCGACTCGCCATTCTCCCTCCGAATCCTCGTACTCGATGTCGGTCGTCTCGCCGCCGACCCGCTGCTCGGCCGCCGCCCGCTCGGCCGCCCGCCGCGCCTCCTCGTGGCTTGCAAACGTCTCGGAAAAGACGTCGCCGACCTTGTAGGCCCAGCCGCCGTCGTGCTCGACGATCCGATAGGTCACATGCATCCGAGGCCTCCTTCGCCCGCCGCGGGCGCCGCGCCGCCGGAGTGGACGGCGAAGCGGTTCAGGTTGACGCGCCATGCGCCGGAACCGATCCGCGCCGCGACCCGCGCGTCGAGCCGGCCGCACACCACGATCTCGTCGATCTTGATGTCGCCGATGAGGCCGGTGGCGACGAAATCGACCGGACTCGCGATCTTCTCGGTGACGGTCAGGTCGGCGTAGGGCGAGAGGCCATGCCGGACGAACGAAACTGCGATCTCGCCGTCCTTCGGCTGGGCCGCGCCGGGCCTGCCGAGGCGCGCCGGCCCGAGCGTCACCCGGCCGTCGGCGATCGTGACCGGGAACGTGGCCTCCTGTCCGGGCTTCACGTCCAGGGTCGCAGGTTGCGCTGCGAGGGCCGGTTGCGGCAGCGCAGCGGCGAGGGCGCACGCGAAAATCTGGGCGCGCAAGAAACCCGGCATGGGATGATCGAGTCCAGGGGCAGGAGACGCCCGGCCGGGTCGCAGCTTCAGAATTCCCGGCCGCTCGTCAAGGGCCGACCCCTGCTGAACCGCGGTGAGCGCGCCCGGCGCAAGGCGAGGATGCACGTCCCTCAGCTTTGGATCGGACGCAGCGCGGCTTCGAGCGCGTGCAGACGCGCCATGCCCTCTCGGTCGGTCTTGTCGAACGGCTCCTCGCACAGCGTGACCAGCGCCGCGCCGTCGTCGAGGGTCTCGACATGCGTGTCGGTGGGAACCATGGCTCGTGCGGCGAGGTCGGGCGGCAGATAAGTGATCCAGCCGATCCAGGGGTTCAGCGTCCGCTTCCTCGCCGCCCAGTTCGGATCGGGAATCTCGGGGAGATAGTCCGAGCCGAATGAGAGCAGCGCGCACATTTCCGCAGGATTCCAGATCTCGCGGGCGAATTTCATCAACGGTCTCAACTCGGAGGCGCGCCATGGCCGCCCCGTCGACGGGCGCAACTCCGACAGGCGCATGAAAATGTGATTGGGAACGGCGGATGCGGATCGGCCAAAATGCCCGATGGAGCAGGACGTGTCGGCGTAGCTCGATTTGCGAAAGTCGTAGGGGGGCGGTCCCGCGTGACCGCCCCTAATGCTGCTTCCTATCTCCGGCCAGGGCCCGCCGTCGTCATATCGACCCAAGGTCTTGGCCAAGAGCCGCTTCGCCTCGTCCTCCATCAACGGGACGGGCACCACTTTCTTCTTGGTCTTTGGCGATTCGAGCCAACTCTCGTAGATCGAGTCGAAAGCCGGTAGTTCGCTGACAAAACGCGCCAGACTGCGGGCGTCTTCGGATTGCGACTGCTCGCGCAACCCCCACCACAGATTAAGTTCGGGACCACTCATCGACCTCCTCCGCTCAATAAGGATCATAGACTACGAACAGATTCCCGTAATCGAGGCCCTTCGCGATCTTGTTCAAGCCCCAGAAACCCGGCTGGTTCGCCGCCAAACCAACGGCGGGACGACTCCGACGACCGAGACGAAGCCGATCGAACCATCGGCGGCTGCCGGCGCAGTTCCCGTTCGCGGGTGCTGCTCGTCCCAGCCGTCGTCGGCTTTCAGGAGCCCGCAGAGGGAGAGGTCGCGCGCGAGCCGTCGCTTCTGCAATCCGTCGTCGTCAGGGCTTCCCGCGGCCGGCGGGTCGGGAAGCTCGAGCAGCAGGGTCGCAATCTGGGCGCGGGCGAGGTCGCGGTTCTCCAACGCCCGCGCGATGACGGCGAGCCCCTCGCGCTTGCCGCCGACGTCGAGCGGGACTCCGTAGAGCTTCGAAAGCGCACGGCCGACTTCGCCTTCGTCGTGCGGCGCGGCAGATCCGGGAAGACCGCGATCGAGAAGGTCGTCGAGGAATCGTCGACGCGTCTCCTTTGCAAATCAGCGTCGTCAGCTGTTAAGCTCGGTCGAGCAGCACGGAACCAGTTCATGCCGGCAAGCCACAGCTTCTCCGTCATTCTCGAGCCTCAACCCGATGGCGGCTTCACGGTGCTCGTCCCGGCCCTGCCGGAGGTCGTCACCGAGGGGGACACGGAAGGCGATGCGCTCGCAAGCGCGCAGGAAGCCATTCGGGCGGTGTTGGAATATCGGATCGCTCACGGCCTCGAGATTCCACCTGACGCTTTCCTGGAGATCCGTCGCGTGACGGTCGCAGCGTAGCGTGGTCGATGGCAAGCTGCCGGCGTTGGACGGCCGTCGCGTCGTTCGAGCTCTTATGCATGCGGGCTCTGTCGTGGATCGGATCGTCGGCAGCCATCACGTCATGGCGCTTCCTGGCGATTCGAAGCGCACTGTGACCGTCCCTGTCCATTCCGGCCCGTGATCTCAATCCGGCACACTTCGATCGATCATTCGTCAAGCGGGGCTCGGCGTCGAGGAATACAACGCATTGCTTTGAGCCGCCAAGCCACAGGACGGCCCTCGCCGCGAAGAGGAAGCCATGCCCGCCGAAAAAGACCACGCCGACGTCCTCGTCCCGCCGCCGGTCGCGCTCGCGCTCTCGGTCGCCGCGGCCTGGCTCGCCGATCGTCTATGGCCGGCGCCGTTCCTGCCGCCGGGTTTTCCGCGCTGGCCGGCCGGCGGCGTCGTGATCGCGCTCGGCCTCGCGATCGCGCTCGCGGCGATCGTCCAGTTCCGGCGCGCCGGCACGGCCGTCCGTCCCGACCGGCCGTCGCGCGCCGTCCTCACGACCGGCCCCTACCGCTGGTCGCGCAACCCGATCTACCTCGCCATGCTTCTCGTCGTCGCCGGGCTCGCGGTCGCGCTCGATAGCCTCTGGCAGTTGGCCGCGCTGGCCGTCCTCTACGGCGTGCTGCGCTGGGGCGTGGTGGCGCGCGAGGAGGCCTATCTCGAGCGAAAATTCGGCGCCGCCTATCGAGACTACGCGCGGCGCGTCAGGCGGTGGATCTAGGAGACGGACCAGCCGTTCGCCGCCGCTTTGGCGACAGGCGGCGTTTCCTGTGGCTTGCCCGCCCGGAGTGTGACAGTTTTTGTATTCGGCCCCGCTTCGGGGCCGATTGGAGGATTCGATGCCGAAGGGTGAGCAGAAGGGCAACAAGGAGGCCAAGAAACCGAAGGCGGACAAGCCGAAGGGCTCGGGCTCCGAGTACAAGAAGTCGCAGGTCAAGGGCGGCCAGGCGCCCATCTCGGCCGGGAAGAAGTGAGCGGCGCCGCCGGCCGCCGACCGGGAGCGACGCTGCGGAACGCGGCCGGCGAAGCTTACGGGAAGCGCCTGCCGCGGCCTGCTCGGCGCCGCCCCGATGCTTGGGTCTCGTCGTCGATCTGACGCGGGCGGCGATCGCTCCAGAACATCCCCGGCGTGGCGACCGCGCCGGATCATTCCGGCCCCGATCTTGCGCATCACGGCGTCGGCGCCCGCCAATCGAGGCCCGGAAAGCGCGCAAAATCGCGGTCGAAGGTGATCCAGACGCAGCCGCGCTCGATGGCCAGCGCCGCGTACCAGGCGTCGGCTACGAGCGGGAGGCGCGCGCCCGATTCAACGCAGAGACGCCGGAAAATCGCCCAGTGACGGGGCCCGGGCGCGACAATTTCGCAATTTGGCAGGTTCGTCAGACTGTCGCAAAAGGCGAAAGCTTCCTCGATCGCGCTGGGCTCCCTGAAGACCCGGCGATTGGTTGTGATCCGCGCCACCGCGCTCAGCGCGAGCGGGGAAACGCCGAACTGCGCGTCGCCGCCGACGGCCTTCTCGAGCCACGCCTTGCTGACGCCGTGGCGTGGCGAATCTCTTCGGAACGCGTAGACCAGGACATTGACGTCAGGCAGGATCACCCGAGCCGCCTCGCGGCCTCGACATCGTCCATCTCCTGGATCGTCGCCATGTCGTCGAGGTCAATGCCAGGTATCAGGCCCCCGCCCGCCGAGCTGACCGGCAGCCGGAGAGGTTCGCCTGTCGCCCGCGGGCGCTCGGCGAGAACCCGGCGCAAGCCCTCCTCGATCAGCGCCGTCAGCGAGCGGCCTTCCTCCGACGCCCTCATCTTGGCGCGCCTGACGAGATCGTCGGGAAGGCGTACGGTTGTTCGCTCTGTCATATGTCTTGACATACACCGATGTGGGTCGGTATGTCAACCGGCTCGCCGAGAGGCCGGCGGCCGCGACGGACCTCCTGAGCTCAGCCGCCCCACGAATGTCGCCGTGTACCGGCGGGCTGCGTCTCGCCGCCCTGGGTGCGTGAGACGCGCACCCTCCGACGCAACGCAGGGCAGTCCAGGCAAACCTGCCTGGCGGCCGGCGGCGCGATCCCCTGGGACGCCCCGCCGACCGGTCGCGGCGGAATGACGGTTCGGGCGCGCTTTCCCGAGGTCGGATCGGTAATATTCCCCGTCATCGCGAGCGAAGCGAAGCGATCCAGGAGCCGCTGGGTCGCTGTTGTGGCCCCTGGACGACCCGCAGAAGGCGGAGCAATCCTCACCAAAGGCGCAAGCGGCGGCGTGGATTGCTTCGTCCCCCCGGGCTCTTCGACCCGGGGGTTGCTCCTCGCAATGACGGGGTTGGGAGTTACGTCACGGCGAAGACGTCACTTCAGGAACTTGTCGACATTGTCCTTGGTGACGACGTCGAGACCGACGATCGTGACCGGGTCGACCTTCTCGCCCTTCTTGAGCTTGAGCAGGGCGTCCATCGCCTTTTCACCCATCTCGTAAGGCCGCTGGCCGACCAGCACGTCGGCGTAGCCGTCCTTCAGCGTCTGCAGTTCGACCGGCAGCGTATCGGGCATCACCAGCGGCATGTCCTTACGCTTCTCGCGCACCGTATTGACGAAGTTCTGGTACGCCTTCGGCGCGAACAGCGCCCAGCCGCCGACGGGGATGATCGCCGAGATGTCGGGATTGGCGGTATAGAAGTCGGTGAGCTGCTGCGCGGCGAGCGCGGCGTCGTCGTTGCAGAAGGCGGGCGATCCCTTGACTTCGGTCCAGCCCGCTCCCTTCAGCACCTCGTAGAGGCCCGCGAGGCGCTCGTTGAGATTCTGGGCCGCCGGGCCGCCGGACTGGGTGGCGAACGTGCCGGCTTTCGGATGCGCCTTGATCAGTTGCTGGCCGAGTTCGCGGCCCATGGCCTTGTTGTCGGTGCCGATATAGGCCTGCCGGGCGGAGTTCGGCGCGTCGGCGTCGAAGGTGATGACGGGGATGTTGGCGTCGCGCGCCTGCTTGATGACCCCGGTCACCGAATCGGCGTCGGCGACCGAAATCGCGATTCCGTCGACGCCCTGCGTCACGAAATCCTGCATGATCTGCACTTCGGTGGCCGGCTCGTGGGTCGCGGGGCCCTTGTAGATGCAGGTGACGCCCAGTTTCTTGGCCTCGGCCATGCAGCCGTCGCGCGACAGGTCGAAATAGGGATTGTCCATGCCCTTGGGAATGAGCGCGAATTTCATCTCGGCGGCTTGGGCGGCGCCGATCAGCGCGAGGGCGCCGACGGCGCCCATGAGCAACGTCTTCATGCGGGTCTTCCTCCAACGGTCCTTGGTGTCTGAAAACGGCGCGAACGGACCTTCCCGCGCCGAAATTGGCGGCTATTCGGCCTCGCGGGTGCGGATGTGGTCGACCAGCACCGCCAGGATGATGATCGTGCCGACGAACACCTGTTCCCAGTAGGTGTCGGCGCCGAACAGCGCGAGGCCGTTGCGGATCACCTCGATCAGCGCCGACCCGATCACCGCGCCGACCGGCCCGCCGACGCCGCCGGCGAGGTCGGCGCCGCCGATGACGGAGGCGGCGATGATCTTCAGTTCGTAGCCGGTCGCGAGATTGGCGGGGGCCGATCCCAGCCAGCCGGTGATGAGGATTCCGGCGAAGCCGGCGCTGAGCGCGCAGAGCACGTAGACCGAGATCTTGACGCGGTCGACCGGCACGCCGGTGAGCTGCGCCGCCTTTTCGTTGCCGCCGAGCACGAAGACCCAGCGTCCCCAGCGCGAGTGGCGCAGCGCGACCCCCATGATCGCGGCGAGCACGAGCAGATAGATGAGCGGAACCGGCAGACCGAACAGCTTGCCGTCGGTGAGCGCGTAGAAGGTGTCGACCTGCGGGCCGGCCGGCGCCTGCCCGCGCCCCTGCGTGATCACGTAGGTCATGCCGCGGCAGATCGACAGCATGCCCAGCGTGGTGACGAACGGCGAGAGCCGGATCTTCGAAATCAGCAGGCCGTTGACGAGGCCCGCCAGCGCCGCGACGCCGAGGCCGCAGACCACCGCGAGCGTGATTCCCGCGTAGGGAATCCCGGCCAGCCACGTCGTCGCGAAGGTCTTCATCAGCATCGCGGTCATGACCGCCACCAGCGCCATCACCGAGCCGACCGAAAGGTCGATCCCGCCGGTGATGATGACGAGCGTGGAGCCGAGCGCGACGATCGCAATGTAGCTGAAGTTCTTGGACGTGTTCAGCAGGTTGCCGGTCGACAGGAAGTTGTGCGCGAAGATCGAGACGAGCACGGTGATGAGGACGAAGGCGATCGCCACATAGGCGGTCTGCGACGCGAAGGCGCCGCGCTTCCACCATCGGTCACGACCGACGTTCGAAAACGAGAGAGGCCCGGCAACGTTCTGGGTCACTTGCGAAAGGTCCTCACGCCGATTCGAGAGCGCCGGTGATCAGCGCGGTGACTTCTTCAGGGCTCGACTGGTTGATGGGCTTGTCCGCCCGCTTGTGGCCGCGGCGCAGGACGATGACGCGATCGCAGACCGCGAACACGTCCGGCATGCGGTGCGAGATCAGCATCACCGCCACGCCCTGGTCGCGCAGACGCCGGATGAGGTCGAGCACCTCGGCGACCTGACGCACCGAGATCGCAGCCGTGGGCTCGTCCATCAAAATGAGTTTCGCGTTCGAGAGGCGGGTGCGGGCGATCGCCACCGCCTGGCGCTGCCCGCCCGACATCGACTTCACCAGATCCTTCGGCCGCGTCTCGGACTTGAGCTCGCCGAACAACTCGAGCGCGCGCGCGTTCATGCCGCGATGATCGAGGAACCGGAACGGGCCGACGCGGCGGGTCAGCTCGCGGCCGAGGAAGACATTGGCCGCCGCGCTGACGTTGTTCGAGAGGGCGAGATCCTGGTAGACCACTTCGATGCCGACGCTGCGCGCGTCGAGCGGACGGTCGAAACGATGCTCCTGCCCGTCGAAACGGATCTTTCCATGGGTCGGATGGAAATTTCCGGCGATGATCTTGACCAGCGTCGATTTGCCGGCGCCGTTGTCGCCCATCAGACCGACGACGTCGCCGGCGTTGACGACCAGATCGATCTCGGACAGGGCGCGGATCGCCCCGAAATCCTTGCTGACGCCTTCCAGTTGCAGGACCGCGGCGCTCTCAGCGCCGCTCGCATGGGCCATGACTGCGCTCAATCGACGCTCCTCCCTTGACCCCGCTCGTCGTTGTCGCTGTCAGCGGTTTCGAGTGGAGATCGCTATATCGCTTAGTCGGCGGCGAAAGAGCAATCGAAAACGTATTGGCGCGACACGGGAACGCGTTGAGCGCGGGCGCGCAACGGGAAATGAGATCAGCGGCCCATTCCAGGAACGTGAATTCTCGTCAATACACGGGCTCATGGCTAGCCCGGCGCAATCTTGCTGCGCCGCAGCAAAGGCGCGCCGCTTCGCGGCGGCGGCGGCGATCCGCTACGCTTCCTTGCGCGGAAGCCGGTCGGTCGGGACTGGCCGTTCTCACCTCTTATCCTCGATCTCAGAGGGCGGCCGCGGCTGCGTCGTCCGAGCGAACCGTCACGTCCACGGTTTTCGCCGTCTCAGCCGGTCGCATGAGCGTGACGGACATCCTCGCCCGCCGCTCGTCCTCGTTTCCGTGATCGGGTCTGCATCGCCGATCGGAGTCGCGAGGCGAACCGCCCAGACCTCGCGTTCGGCGCCGCCGCGCAAGGCTCCGAGAATAGGCGAGACCGCCGTCCTCGGGGGCGGCGCGATCGTCGGCGGGTCTGCTCGGATATGCGGACGCATTCGCGCCGCGCGCCAAACTCGTCGTCCGTTTGATGGAGGACCGATCGACGGTCCGACGGCGCCATAAAAAGAAAAAGGGCGGCGCCGAAGCCCCGCCCCTTCCCGTTTCGCAGACGTCCGCCTTCAGTGCGCGAGGATCGCGAGCAGCAGCAGGGCGACGATGTTGGTGATCTTGATCGCCGGGTTCACGGCCGGGCCGGCGGTGTCCTTGTAGGGGTCGCCGACGGTGTCGCCGGTCACCGACGCCTTGTGCGCGTCGGAGCCCTTGAAGTGCTGGACGCCGTCCTTGTCGACGAAGCCGTCTTCGAAGCTCTTCTTGGCGTTGTCCCACGCGCCGCCGCCCGAGGTCATCGAGATGGCGACGAACAGGCCGTTGACGATCACGCCGAGGAGCGAGGCGCCGAGGGCTGCGAAGGCGGCCGCCTTCGAGCCCGAGATCCACAGCACGCCGAAGTACACGATGAAGGGCGCCAGCACCGGCAGCAGCGAGGGAATGATCATTTCCCGGATCGCCGCCTTGGTCAGCATGTCGACCGCGCGGCCGTAGTCCGGACGCTGGGTGCCCTGCATGATGCCGGGCATCTCCTTGAACTGCCGGCGCACTTCGACCACCACCGATCCCGCCGCCCGGCCGACCGCGGTCATCGCGATGCCGCCGAACAGGTAGGGGATCATGCCGCCGAAGATCAGGCCGGCGACGACGTAGGGGTTCGACAGGTCGAACGACACCGCGCCCATGTTCTGGAAGTAGGGCGCCCCCGTCTGGGTGAAGTGGGTGATGTCGTTGGTGTAGGCGGCGAACAGCACCAGCGCGCCGAGGCCGGCCGAGCCGATCGCATAGCCCTTGGTGACGGCCTTGGTGGTGTTGCCGACCGCGTCGAGCGCATCGGTCGACTTGCGCACTTCCTTCGGCAGGCCGGCCATTTCGGCGATGCCGCCGGCGTTGTCGGTGACCGGGCCGAAGGCGTCGAGCGCGACGATCATGCCGGCGAGGCCGAGCATGGTGGTGACCGCGATCGCGGTGCCGAACAGGCCCGCGAGCTGGTAGGTCGAGACGATCGCCGCCACGATCACCAGCGCCGGAAGCGCCGTCGATTCGAGCGACACCGCGAGGCCCTGGATCACGTTGGTGCCGTGGCCGGTGACGGACGCCTGGGCGATCGAGACGACCGGGCGCTTGCCGGTGCCGGTATAGTACTCGGTGATCACCACGATGAGGCCAGTGACGACGAGGCCGATCAGGCCGCAGGCGAACAGGTTGTAGCCCATGATCGCCTTGCCGGCGACGGTTCCGACCGCGCCCCAGCCGAGAAAGGTGGTGGCGATGGCGAGGCCGACGATCGAGAGCGCGCCGGTGGCGATCAGGCCGCGGTAGAGCGCGCCCATGATGTTATTGTCGGCGCCGAGCTTGACGAAGAAGGTGCCGGCGATCGAGGTGACGATGCAGGCCGCGCAGATCGTCAGCGGATAGAGCATGGTCGACCACAGCATGTTCGTGCCCTCGAAGTAGATCGAGGCGAGCACCATGGTGGCGACGACCGTCACCGCGTAGGTCTCGAACAGGTCGGCGGCCATGCCGGCGCAGTCGCCGACGTTGTCGCCGACGTTGTCGGCGATGGTCGCCGGGTTGCGCGGATCGTCTTCGGGAATGCCGGCCTCGACCTTGCCGACGAGGTCCGCGCCGACGTCGGCGCCCTTGGTGAAGATGCCGCCGCCGAGACGGGCGAAGATCGAGATCAGCGAGGCGCCGAAGCCGAGCGCCACCAGCGCGTCGATGACAGTGCGGCTCGACGGAGCGAGGCCGGCGAACGCCGTCAGATAGGTGAAGTAGCCGGCGACGCCGAGCAGCGCCAGGCCCGCCACCAGAAGGCCGGTGACCGCGCCCGAGCGGAAGGCGATGTCGAGGCCGCTGGCGAGCGACTGCGTCGCCGCCTGCGCGGTGCGGACGTTGGCGCGCACCGACACGTTCATGCCGATGAAGCCGGCCGCGCCCGACAGGATCGCGCCGATGGCGAAGCCGGTCGCGACCGTCCAGGACAGCAGGAAGCCGAGGCCGACGAACACGACGACGCCGACCGCGGCGATGGTGAGGTACTGCCGGCGCAGATAGGCCTGCGCGCCTTCGGCGACCGCGCCCGAGATTTCCTGCATGCGCGCGGAGCCCGCGTCGGCGGCCATGATGCTTCTCACCGTATACACGCCGTATACGATGGACAGCAGTCCACAGAGAATGACTAACCCTAACAACATGGCGTATGGCCCCCTGGGATTTGTGGCGAGCGAACAGGCGCGCGGCTTGTTATCGCGCCTCTTGCCAGAAAGCGTGCCGTGCCGCAACGCACAAAGCGCCGCTTTTTTGAGCCGCTCGCGGTCAAAAAGTAGAGGGCGCCAATCGTCGCACCCTACGAAATAACAATGGGAATCCGGCGCGGCGCGCCCAGTCAGCCGGCGGTGTCGCGCCTCCAGGTCCGGTCGCCGATCCGGATCGATTCCACCCGGATCGGCCCCTTGGCCTCGAACAGGTCGTCGCGCACGCCGGGTTCGCCGCTCGTCTCGACGAGTCCGAGCATGGACCACGCGGCCGAGAGCATCCGCGCCGCCGACCCGGTGTACCACGACCACCCTCCCCGGCCGCCGTGGCCCCACCCGTCGTAGATGTCGGCCGGCTGCTGGATCGGAACGAGGCCGTAGACCGCGAGGCTTTCCGGGTCGGTCTTTTTCAGCGGCGAGATTTTTTCGAAGATCTCGAACGCCCGGGCGAACAGCGCGGCGGCCCGGTCGGCTTCGCCGCGCGCCCGGGCGTTGATCGCCAGCCGCACGAAGCCGTCGACGATCCACGACGCGCCGTGGCTGTACTGGCCGCCGTTTTCCCGCACCCCCGGCGGATAATCGGCGATTCGCCCGGGATAGGGGCGCGAGTGCTCGTAGAACGGCGTCTCGAGCAACAGCACGCGATCCGGCCGCTCGACGCCCTTCAAGCCCCCTTCGAGCGCCGCGAGCGCGCGCGCGTCGTCGCAGGCGCCCGACCAGGCGGCCCAGCCGCTGGTCATCGCATTCGGCTGGTCCAGCGCCTCGCCGTCGTCGGCGAAGTCGAGCGCGTAGTGGTCGCCCCGCCAGCCGACGTCGACCGCGGCGCGCTGCCCCGCGAGCGCCTCCTCGCACACGACGGCGAAGGCCTCGTCCCCCCTGCCGCGCGCGAGCGGCGCAAAGCCGTCGAGGACGCTGGCGAGGAAGAAGCCCATCCACACGCTGGTGCCGATCTCGAGCCGCCCGAGCACGTCGATTCCGTCGTTCCAGTCGCCGGCTCTGAGCAGCGGCAGGCCGTTCTCGCCCAGATGCGCGAGGGTGAAGCGAATCGCGAGGCGCGCGTGCTCGTAGACGGTGGCGGTCTCGCGCGAGGCGCGCGGGATGACGATCCAGGTCTCCTGGTCGTCCGGCACGGCGTCGGCTTCGAGGAAGGGCGTCACCTCGTCGAGCACGCTCGCGTCGCCGGTCTCGCGGACGTAGCGCGCCAGCACGTAGGGCAGCCACAGGTGCGGATCGCTCGCCTTGGTGCGCTGGCCGAGGCCGGTGCCGCCGTTCGGCGCGCGGTGCCACCACTTCAGGACGTCGCCTTCGAGGAACTGCTGGCTCGCGTGCAGCACGATCTGCGCCCGGGTGAGGCGCGGCTCGATCAGCGCGAGCGGCAGCACGTCCTGAAGCTGGTCGCGAAAGCCGGTCGCGCCGCCGCGCTGATTCGGGCCGACCCGGCCCCACAGGCGCGAGGCGTAGAGCTGGTAGGGCAGCCAGGTGTTGACCAGGCGGTCGAAGTCGGGCCGGTTGGTGCGGATCTCGACCTTGCCGAGGCGGGCGGCCCAGGAGGCGCGGGTCGCGGCGAGGTCGGCCTCCGCCTCCGCGACCGAGACGCGCCGCGCCGCGGCCAGCGCCTCGTCGCGGCTCCTCGCCTGCCCGAACACGACGACGAGCTTCGCCTCGCCCTTCGGCGCAATGGCGATCTCGCCGCAGAACGCCGCGACCCGCCGCCCGTCGTCGGGCGCGGCGCCGTCGGGCGCGCCGGTCTCGACCATCGCCGGCGTATGGATGTCGCGCCCCGGGCCGCCGAAGAACCGCGTCCGCACGGTTTCGGTCGCGGCCCCGTCGAGGCTGGTCGCCGCAAAGGCGAAGCCGCGTTCGAAATCGTTCGACCGGTTCTGGAACACGAGCGTCGCCCCGACCGTCTCGTCGCGGATTTTTCCGACGCTTTCGTTTGGGCTCTCCTCGAGGGCGATGTCGAAGAACGGCACGATGCGCAGGCGCTTCACGCCGTCGCCATCGTTGCGCAGGGTCAGGATGCGGACGTCGCACGGCCGGTCCGGCGGCGCGAAGACGACCATCTCCATCGTCATGTCGCCGCGCGTCTTGAGGAACGTCGCGACGCCGGGCTCGTAGGCCACTCGGTAGGTCGCGTCCGCGCGCTGGAAGGGGACGAAAACCGGCGAATCCGTCTCCTGCGCGTCGAGGTCGCGCAGGTAGATCACCTGCCCCGGCTGCACCACCGTGGCGCTGTCGAAGCGAAAGGCGCTGAGGCCGTTCTGGCGCGCGTTGGCGAAGGCGGAGAAGATCTCGCCGTCGTTCGACGCCATCGTCGACATGCCGAGTTCGTTGGCCATCACGTGCGCCCACGGGCGCGGCGTGCGGTGGGTGAGCTCGAGGCGCCTGCCGTCGTCGGAGATCGCGAACGGCCAGCGGCTCGGCAGGGCGTGCGTCGGCTCGACCGCGCGGGTCTCGTAGACCCGCGTCTCGAGGTCGCGCCTGGCGATCGGCGGAAGGCCGAGGCGGGCCGCGATCAGGTCGCTCGCCCACACGGCGTTGTCCGAACGGCCCATGATGAACTCGACCTCGGCCGAGCCGTTGG
Source organism: Roseiarcus fermentans (assembly GCF_003315135.1). Taxonomy (GTDB): domain Bacteria; phylum Pseudomonadota; class Alphaproteobacteria; order Rhizobiales; family Beijerinckiaceae; genus Roseiarcus; species Roseiarcus fermentans. The sequence continues at coordinate 55,512 of NZ_QNRK01000039.1, read as the reverse complement.
CGTCCAGCGTCGTCTCGACGGTGAAGCTCGCTGCGGGATCGAAGGTCCAGAGCTTGCCTTCGTCGTCGAGCTTTCGCCACCGCCACGGCTCGCACCCGGTCGGGCGGCTGAGCGAGCCTTCGCCGAGAAAGCGGGTGCGCGAATCCTCGTAGCCGACCAGTTCCGCGTTCGCCCCGGGCTTGACCGCGAAGAACGCCGTCTCGCCGCGATCCGCCCGCGCCGAGCGCAGCAGCCGGTTGCGCGCGAGGATGGCGTTCAGGGCGCGGACGAAAATCGTCTCGACGTGCATCCCGGCGAAATCGAGATCGCGCGCGTAGGCTTCCGTCTCGTGGCCGGCGATCTCGCAGAAGCTCGTCAGCCGCAGCCGGCGGCCCTTGCCCGACCGGTCGGTCAGGCGGATTTTCCAGCTCAGGATCGCCGCCTGGCCGGCGTCCGGCGCGATCTCCATCCGCGCTTCGATCCCGTTGAGCGCGTGCGCGACGACGAGGCGATGGAAGCCCGGCTCCTCGATCGAATAGTCGCCGGCGCGCCGGCACGGCTCGAAACCGATCGACCAGGGCGCCTCGCCCTCTTCCGAAACATAGAAGAAATGTCCGCGCGCCTGCAGCGGATCGAGCGGGCGCCGGATCAGGTCGATGCCGCCGCCGCCGCGCTCGGCGCCCATGACGAAGGCCGCGCCGCGGCCGTCGCGGAACATCTCCACCCCGACCGCGCCGTTGGTGAAGACGTAGGAGCGCGGGTTGCGGGCGAGCTCTCGCGGCGCGCTCGCGAGCCACGGCGCGGGCTTGCCGGTGTTGCGCCCCGCGCGGACGATGACGGCCCCGGCGCCGACGGCGAACAGCGCGAGCGCGCCGGCGTAGGCGAGGCCGAGGGTGCGGATCGGCTCGGGCATCGGGCCGCCGCGGGCGAGCTTCTCCGCGCCGGTCCAGGCGAAGTCCCACTCCGCGCCGCGCGGAATGTAGAACGGGATCAGCAGCGGGGCCCAGGTGCCGAACCGTCGGATGCCGTCCGGAATGGCGCGGGTGCGGGCGTTGTGGCCGACGAAACGGGCCGCGGCCTCGTCGGCCCGGTCGCCGCCGAGGAAGGACAGGTTGACGAGGCTCGCGACCCTGAGGCCCATGTGGTCGAACCAGATCAGGATGCGCAGCCAGTCGTAGGCGAGCAACCCGAGGAACAGAACGAGGCTGAAGCGCCGGAACGCCTCGGGCGTCTGGGTCGCGTCGGCGCCGATGACGACCGCCGTCCGGACCGCTCCGTCCTGATTGTACCAGCTCGGATCGTGCGCCTGGCGCAGGAACGAGTTGATGATCGGCGCCATCCACAGGCCCCAGCGCAGCACCCGCACCCCCTGCGCGACCACGCCTTCGACCCCCTTGGGGCTGACGAGCCCCTTGATCGGGCGCAGGCTGCGCTGGAGCAGGGCGTCGAGCAGGACGTAGTTGATCGAGAACAAAGGCGCCGCCAGCGACCAGTTGATGACGCCCGCCACCGACTCCGCCCAGAACAGCCGCACCCCGCCCGCCACCTCGCCGAGGTTGATCGAGCCGTATTTGTTGAAGATCGGATAGGTGACGAAATCGCCGAGCTGCCGGCCGCTCTGGCGGTAGTTGACGTCGGCGTAGGCCCAGAATTTGGCGATCACCACCTGAAGCTGGGCCGAATCGAAGTACCAGCCGAGCGCGCCGGCGACGAGCGCGCCGAGGCCCGCGCCGAGCGCGTAGAGACGCCAGCTCTGCAGCCGGGTGCGCGCTCCGGCCCGCACCGCGTAGAGGTCGAAGCCGATGTCGACGCCGGCGTAGGCGAGCGCGCCGACGGCGGCCATCGCCAGGAAGCGCGCGCCGCCGTCGGAGGCGGCGAGGTCGAACGCGTAGGCGAGGCCAAGGCCGAGGCCGGCGACCGCGCCGCGAACCCAGCTGCGGCGGTCGAGGTAGGCGGCCCGCAGGCGGCCGAAGAACGGCGGCGTGCCGTCGGCGCTGCCGACGACGGTCTTGGCGAGCGGGAACAGCGCCGCGCCGAGCGCCGGCCCGACCAGGAGGGCGAAGGCGCCCATGAACCCGGTCGCGCCGGGGATGCGCAGGACGAGCGCGGCGATCAGAATGAACGCCATGAACAGGGCGCCGTAGATCGCGCCCTTCACCACGCCGGTGCGCCAGTGGTCCCAGGCCGCGTCCCAGCGCGGCGGCCGCCCGGCGAGCCAGTCGAGCGCCACCCCGGTCATGAGGTACACGGCCGCCCACAGGCCGCCCTGCGCCAGCGCGGCGCAGAGGCTCGAGAAGACGATCGAAATCACCGGAGTGGCGACGAGCTGCGCGGCGTTGGCGATCAGCGGCGTGACCGCGGCATAGGCGCCGCTCAGCGCGAACAGCGCCACCACCCGCAGCGATCGCGGCGGGTGGTTGAGGCTCACGACGACGATCAGCGCCAGCATCGCCTCGCCCAGCAGCCACAGCGTCAGCCCCCGCCCGATCGCGACCTCGACCGGGAACGGTAGGGCGGCGTGGAAGGTCACGAGGGCGCCGATCTCGGCCATGTGCCAGTCGGCCCCCACGACGACGAGGAGGTTGAACAGGAACGGAATCGCGATCAGGCTCAGCGCCTCGACCACCCGCAGGCCGCGGAAACCGGCGATCAGCGCCATCGCCGAGGCCGCGGAATAGAGCAGCAGCGCGATCGTCGCCGAGGGCAGATTGAAACGGAGCACGTCGAGCCAGGGCCCCGGCAGTTGCCAGAAGCCGAGTCCGTCGTTGCGCAACAGCGCGAAGGCCGCGAAGGCGAGCGCGTCGACCGCGATCAGCGCATGCGAATAAGGCCGCTCCGCGCGCGCCCGGCGCAACAGCGCGAGCCCGCCGGCGCCGGCGACCGCCGCCGGCAGCGCCTGGCTCCAGGCCGCCGCGCAATAAATTCCGACCGCCACGAGCGCTGCGCCGACCAGGGCCGACCAGACCCGCGCCGACCGGCGCTCATCGACAGCGGGCGTCATGTCCATAGTCTGCGCCGCTCCCCTCATCCGCCGACGCCTATTCCTGCGGGATGGCGCCGTGAGACGCAAGTGGACATTGTGGCGCGCCAAACTGCATAATCCGGCCTTGTGTCCGAAGGGAGGAGCCGTCATGGCCCCGATTCGCGCTTTCCTCATCGTCGCGCTCGCGCTGTCTGCTTTTGCCCCGATACACGCCGCGGAACTGCCGTCGCAGGCCAGGAAGGCGAAGACGCCGGAAAGCGCGCAGGCCCAGCGGAAATGCAACGTCGGCGGCCTGGTCGGCGTGCTCGCCGCAAACGGCGTCTGCGTGAAGCTCAGCGGCTCCGTGTCGGCCGAGTTCGGGAGCGGGCCGATCAAGTAGCGGGGTCGGTCCGGCGTGATCCGTGCGGCGCTGCGACCCGGCGACGCTGTCGCGCTCGACGAAGTCCCGATCGCTCGCCGGCGCGTGGTCCCCATGAGGCGCGCATCAGCCGCTGCACGCGCTTGCGTTTCAAGGGCGAGCCCTCGGCCCGCAGCGTCGCCGTCATCCGGCGCGAGCCGATGAACGGCCAGGCGGTGAGCCTCTCGTCGATCCGGCGCGTCAGCGCGGCGTCGTTGTCGTTGGCGGTCTTCGCCGCCCGGTAGACGCCCGAGCGCGGCAGGCGCCGAAGCGCGCATTGCCGCCGGACCGACAGCGCCTCGTCGGCGCGGTCGAGCATCGCTGTGGCGGTCCGGCGCGCTCAGCTTCCGGACCTCCCGCGCTAAACAATCCCGCTCGACCGCGGGCTGCCCGATCTTTGCGTGCAGCCGCTCGATCTCGCGCGCACGCGTCCTTCCCCACGCCAAGTCGAAGGCGCGCCGCCTGATCCTGAAGCTGCTTCTTCCAGGCGTAAGTCTGGTTCGGAGGAACCTCGTAGCGCGGCGCAAGGTCGGTGACCGTCGGCTGCTCCGGCAGCGCCTCCAGCGCGAGCTTCGCCTTCAGCCAGGCCTCGATCCGCCGTCCCGTCTTCTTCGTCATCGTTGGCTCCGTCTATCAACCGAAGCAGCCGGTCTCCAAAATAACCCCTAGCTCCAAAAGCGCGGTCGACTTCGGAGCGGCCAGCATCCCACTGATTCTAAAAAAGAACTCAACAATAAAAAATCTCCGTTTATGTTTACAGAGGTTGATAACAATTGATCTCTGAGATATTTGTGATAAAATAAATGAGCCGGTTGCTATTGTTTACACCACGACTTGCAGATTCAGACTGGATTCTCTAACCCGGTTCGGAGGCTGACGTCGGCGATCTTCTTTGGTGCGCGAGCGCCTTGATCTGTCATCGCCTTGCGACCGGCGGTTTTGACTCCGGCTCGCGTCGTCGACCGCTCGTCCGGTCGGAGCGCCGCCGCTGGGCTTGCCGGGCGCCGGGCGGTCAAAGGGTTGATGGCGTCCAATCGCAAACGTCTCCTTGGACGAACAAAATAGACCCGACTCAAGCTTATCCTGCAACATAATTGATTTGGATGTGAGCACTGAGTTCTAATCTAATTGTCGAGATCGTCTTTGGTTTCGTGGCGGTCTTGCTTTGCCTCGTCACTGTATCATACCTCGGTCGTGGCCAGTTTCCGCTGCCTCCGAGCCGGAACCGCATGGGCAGCATCGATGGTCTGCGCGGGTATCTGGCGCTGTCGGTTCTGCTTCATCATTTCATCATGTGGACGCTGGCGACGCGGCTGGGCCGGCCCTGGGGGGGAACCGACATCAATCTGGTCAACCAGTTCGGGGCGGCAGCGGTCGGCCTGTTCTTCATGATTACCGGCCTCCTGTTCTATCCGACCATCCGCCGCGGCCTGTTCAGGGGAAACTGGCTGCGACTCTACATCCGCCGGGCGTTTCGCATCCTGCCGATGGTCGCGGTCTCGGTCGTCCTCGTGACCGCCGTGATCGTGCTGCGAACCGGCCACGGGCTCGACGCCAATTATGCGTCGGGCGCCCTGAAGTGGATCACGGCAAAACAGGAGGTCGACCTTCTCGGATATCCGAACAGCGGCCGGATCAACGGCTACGTGCTCTGGTCGCTTCACTACGAATGGCTGTTCTATCTGCTCGTCATCCCGCTCTGCGCGACGGCCATGGAGTTCCGCGGCCGACTCCCGACTTGGTCGATCCCGCTTGGTCTCCTCGTCGTCGCCATCGTCCTGCGCGCCGCCGCACCCAGAATGTCCATGTTCATTCCGTTGTTTTCAGTCGGGATGCTGGCGTATGAGTTGCAAGAGCGGCAGGCGATAAGGGAGGTCTTGCAGACGCCGGCCGCGGCGGCGCTCGCTCTGGCGGCGTTGGCCGCCGGGATGATCCTGTTCAGGACGCCGTACGAGGCGGCGCTTCCCTTGTTCGCGTTTTTCTTCGCCTGCGTGGCCGCGGGAAACTCGTTCTTCGGCGTCCTCGCCTTGCGGCCGTCGCTCGTTCTCGGCGAATGCTCGTATGGGATCTATCTGGTGCACGCCATTTTTCTGTCGATCCTGTTCGTCGACTGCAGGGCGCTGCTGGACAGGGTTCCGACGATCGCCCTGCCCGCTCTCCTTCCGGGCGTCGCCGTCGTCGTCGTCCTCGTGACGTCGTGCACCTACGTTGCGGTCGAGCGGCCCGCGATCGCTCTCGGCGCCGCCGTGGCGACCTTCGCGGAGCGACAGGCGGCGCGTCTCCCCGGCCGCAAGGCCGGCGCCCTCGCGTCGGAGCGCCGATTGGGCCAGCCTCGGGACGGGACGGCGTAACCGGCCTCGCGGGCGATCGGCCAGGACTCCGCAGGTTTTGCGTCCCGTCGCGCCGTTTCCGGCGGGGAGAACCGGACCGGGCGCGGCGTTCGCGCCTTGCGTCCGGCGGGCGCGCCCGATATTGCGCCGCCCATGACCAAGAAGCCCAAACCCGAATTCGCCCATCTGGGCAAGACGTCGACGATTCCGGACGAGCCCGACATCGCGATCCTCGACCGGGCGCCCAACCCGCACGACGATTCGGACTTCGTGGTCCGCTTCGTCACCCCCGAATTCACGTCCATCTGCCCGATGACCGGCCAGCCGGACTTCGCCCATCTGGTGATCGACTACGTCCCCGACAAATGGATCGTCGAGTCGAAGTCGCTGAAGCTCTACCTCCTCAGCTTCCGCCACCACGGCGCCTTCCACGAAGACTGCACGGTCCGGATCGGCAAGGACCTCGTCGCGACCCTGAAGCCGCGCTGGCTCCGGATCGGCGGCTACTGGTATCCGCGCGGCGGCATTCCGATCGACGTGTTCTGGCAGAGCGGCAAGCCTCCGGCGGGAGTCTGGCTCCCCGATCAGGGCGTCGCGCCCTACCGCGGGCGCGGCTGAGCGTCCGGAACCGCGCGCCTCCGGGAAACGTTGGGAGAGCGCCGCGCCGTCCCGGCGCGAGCGTCTCCGGAGGCCTCCCATGAATCGTCGTCTGATCCTGACCTCGATCGCGAGCTTCGCCGCAGCGCCCGTCCTCGTCCCATCCGCGCTCGCGCAGGACGCGCCGGCGCAACTGTCGGCCGCGCGCCAGACCCACATCACGGACACGCTGGCGGTGGGATCTCTGAGCCTGATGCTGAGCCGGATCGCCGAGCCCAGGGTCTATGCGCCGCCGCTCAAGCAGTTCGCCGGGTTCGAGATCGCCGAGCAGGAGACCATCGCCTCGATCCTCGGGGCGATCCGGAACGGCGGCAGGCCGAGCGGGGCCGTCCCGTCGCCGAGCGACTCCGACGTGATGCAGACGCTCGACGCCGCGGGGCGCGCTGAAGTCGAGAAACTGCGTCAGATGGCCGCCGGCCGGACGTTCGACCGGGAATACCTGCGCGCCCAGATCGAGGGCCACAACAAGCTGCTCGACATCCAGGAGGCGTATCTCCGCGCGCCCGACGACCTCGACGAGACGAACGTCGCCAAGCTCGCCCGGGGCATGATCAAGGAGCACCTGACGCTGCTCGGCGACATCCAGAGCATCAGCCTGGAAAACGCCGAGCGGATGCGCGGACAATCCAAGGCGCATTGACGCCGTGGGCGGGCTCGCGTCCTGCGCGCTTCCCGGCGGCGAGACGCCGCCCGACCGAAGGCTCAGGCCGCCCGCTGCGCCTTCAGCGCCGCCTTCACCGGCCTCAGCAACCGCTGGGCGGGATTGAGCTTTTTCGTTATCGTGGGGGCGAGCTTGGCGAGCGCGTAGACGCGCTCCCGCAGATGGTCGGCGAGCGCCTGGCGGTCCTTGATCGGCGGCAGGTCGGCGAACGCGATCGGAGCGCCGATCACCACCGGCAGCGCGGTGCCGATCCGGGCGCGCACCTCGTGGAAGATCAGCGACAGGCGCAGCGTGGAGCTGAGGTGGCTGGCGATCTGGAACAGGCGGCTGTTCTGGCCCGAGAACCAGATCGGCACCACCGGCGCCTTCGACCGCTGGATCAGCTGGGCGACGAACGGCTGCCAGCGCCAGTCCACCGCCGGCTTCAGGCCGAGCTTGTCGGGGGCGGTCGAGACCGCGCCGGCCGGGAAGACCACGACCACGCCGCCCCTCTCGAGCTGCGCGCGCGCCGCCGCGCGCGAGGCGAGGTTGGTCTTCGTCGCCTCCTCCGTCTCGCTGAAGTCCACCGGCAAAATGTAGCCGTTGACCTCGGGGGCGCGCATCAGGACGGCGTTCGTCAGCACGAGGAAGTCGGAGCGCACCTTGCTGACCAGCCAGGAGATCACGATGCCGTCGAGCACGCCGTAGGGGTGGTTGGCGATCACCACGACCGGCCCGGTCCTCGGGATCCCCGCCAGCGCGTCGGCGTCGTAGCGGACGTCGAGCGCGAGCTTGCGCACGGCGGCCTGAAAGAAATTTTCGTTCGGGCGCGGGTGCTGCTGGTTGTCGAGATACATCCGCTTGAGCGTCGGCTGACCGGTCGCCTTCTCGACGAGCCGGATCACGCTGCGCTTCAGGGGCGGGTCGCGTTCCGTGGCGTAGCTGAAGAGATATTTGTCCATGAGCAGGATTTCTGACGGCGACGTGTCCGGATTATCTCGCGCAGGCGACCGTCATATGACAAGGTCTGTTTACACTGGCCGGGCGCGGCGCTTCGTCACGCGGTCGTAGTCCTGGAGTTCGGCGACCAGCGCCTCGAAGTCGTTCAGCGCCACCATGTTCGGCCCGTCGGAGGGCGCGTGGTCGGGATCCGGATGCGTCTCGATGAACACGCCCGCGACGCCGACCGCGACGGCGGCGCGCGCCAGAACGGCCACGAACTCGCGCTGCCCGCCCGACGACGATCCCCGCCCGCCCGGCTGCTGCACCGAGTGGGTCGCGTCGAACACGACCGGCGCGCCGGTCTCGGCCGCCATGATCGGCAGCGAGCGCATGTCGGCGACCAGCGTGTTGTAGCCGAAGCTGACGCCGCGCTCGGTCACGAGCACGTCGCCGGCGCCGGCGGCGTCGAGCTTCATCACCACGTTCTTCATGTCCCAGGGCGCGAGAAACTGCCCTTTCTTGACGTTGACCGCGCGGCCGGTGCGCGCGGCCGCCACCAGGAGGTCGGTCTGCCGGCACAGGAAGGCCGGGATCTGCAACGCGTCGACCGCCTCGGCGACCGGAGCGCACTGGGCGCTCTCGTGCACGTCGGTGATCACCGGCAGGCCGAGGCTGTCGCGGATCTCCGCGAACACCGGCAGCGCGGCCGCGAGACCGAGGCCGCGAGCGCCGGCGCCCGAGGTGCGGTTCGCCTTGTCGAACGACGACTTGTACACGAGCCCGATTTTCCGCCGCGCCGCGATCTCCTTCAGCGCCTCGGCGGTCTCGAGCGCATGGGCGCGGCTCTCCATCTGGCAGGGCCCGGCGATCAGCGCGAGCGGAAGGTTCGCGCCGAATGTGGCCGCGAGCGGTCCGCGGCCGACCTGAACGATGGCGTTGTTGCGCAAGGATTGCCGTCCTGTCTCGGTTCGCGCGCTCTTTGCGGCAAGGGCGCGGACTTGGCAAGGAACTCCGTCCGCGCCGTTCCCGATCGCGTGACGGCCTTGAACGCCTCCGGCGAGACGGCTATTTTAGCTTGATGAAAACGGCCAGCATCACCGAAGCCAAGAACAACCTGAGCGCGCTGATCGACGGCCTCGAGGACGGCTCGCCGGTCTTGATCGCCGATCGCGGACGGCCGGTGGCCAGACTCGAGGCGGCGCTCGAGAGCGACGACGGCGCGGACGCCGGGAGGATCGCCCGGTTGGTCCGCGAAGGGCTCGCGAGGCCGGCGCGCGGCGCCCTGCCGCTGTCGTTTCTCGCCGAGCGGCCGCCTCGCGCCGATCCGGGCGAATCGGCGGTCGATATGGTGATCGCCGAGCGCCGTGAGAGTCGATGAAGTTCTGGGACGCGTCGGCGATCGTTCCGCTGCTCGTCGAGGAGGCTGGAACGGAACTCGTGACCGCCCTCCTTGCGCGCGACCCCGGTGGTTGCGGGGTCACCCCAAGAGGTCTGTGCGCTTTGGCGCTAAGCGTGGCGTCGATTCCGGCACGCTGGCATTGAGCCAAGCTCCATCTCAGCCACCGTGCCGAGGACGGTCAATACCATCTGGCACACCGGACCGGCTGTGCTGATTGCAGGCTAGGGGACGCGCCGGGACGCATCGTGCTCCGACAGTGCGTGAACGAGGTTGAGCAGGTCGCCGTGGATCGAGCGAGCCAGTCCGGCCTGCGGACTGCCAGTCGTCACCGGGGCAGACGAACTTGAGATTTGTTTCAAGCTCCCTGACCAAACGCGCCTCGCATTTCTGCGACCGAAAATCGTGGCTCCATTCTGCCCGTCAGCGTATCTTGAGACTGACCGGAGCAAACTCTGTCGAGGGCACGCGAACAGCGTGTTGTGTTTTCGAAGTGAACATTTTTCAGCTTTTATTGGAATGGTGGGGTGCGGTCCCGCAGACACTAGTTGCCTTCACAAGCGGCGCTGTTGGCGGGGGAGTGAGTACCTTTGTGGCTCCTTGGGTTCAGTGGGGTATTGAACAGAAGAAAGAATCACGCCGGCACCACCGAGAATTGATAGCCAGCTGGCGGGCGATGATTGGCGAGATAAATGAGAGGCTAAGTCGACTTGAAGAAGAAAATGCCGGTATCGGTCCGTACACGCCTCGCGACGTATTACGTCTACTAGTGAGGCATCCTGCATACAGCAGTTTTGATTCGGCTTATTTTCAATATAGCCGTTCAGGAATGCGCGGGTTATTTTATAATATAAGGATATCACTGATTGGTAGGACGCTTCAACGATTGAGACGGTCTGATATTGGCCGAAAAGTACTTGGTCAACCTAGACTTGGGGTTAACCCAGAGATGACCCTAACTGCAGGCCCACTGCCAATGCGAATACTAATTACAACAAGTCAGATAGGCGAGATTGAAAGATGGTGGAAGCTTTAGAAATGAAGCAGACCTCACTCCTCGTGCTGCCATTTGAACCAGCGGCACCGAGATCCGAGTTTGGTCTTCGCTCCTCTAGCCCTACCATCCGTCCATTAATACTCTCACGGTCGGTCCCGTGAAAAATAGACGCCGCTCCGGACTTGGATATACTTCTGCTCACTTAGAATATGACGCTAGCATAGAAGACGACGGACAGGGTATCACCTCGTGTATCACCCGAGCGACCAAATCAAGGTGCCAAGTCACTGATCCGACGCCCAGCGGGCGGCGGACGCGCTCCAACTCGTCGCCGCCTTTGTCGCTGGCGAGCGCCGGCCGCCCTCCCTGGAAGTCGTGACGTTCGACAGGCGCCTCGCCGACATCGCGCGAAAGGAAGGCTTCGCGCTGGCCGACGCGCTGACCGCTATTTCTGCGCCGCAAATCCGTCGAACCACGCCGTCCACAGCGGCGCGGCGGTCGCGTCGGCGCCGCGGTCGCTGGTTTGGCCGGTCGAGATCGCCTCGACAACCGTGTCTCCGCCACCGATCGCGTGCTGGAAGGTCACCGCGAAGCGGCCGAGTCCCGTCGGAATCGCTTCGTCCGCCTCTCCATAATAGTGGCCGCGCGGCCCGCTCATTTCCGGGCGGCGTTGACCTCCAGCGCTCTCTGAATCGGGGCCACGCTGACGCTGTGCTCGCCGATGAACGGCAGGTCGACGATGACGACCAGCGACAGCAGCAGTCCGATGGCCGCGGCGATGGCGGCCAGGGAGACGGAACGGTTGAAGCTGCGGTCGGCGAACGCCGCCACCGCGAAGGCGATAATCATCAACCCGATGACGGCCGTCCAGAGCGACGTTGGCAGAGCCCCGGCGCTCGCCGCGAGCCGCGCCTCGCGCAGGCCTTCCAGTTCGTCCAGGCTACGCAGCAACGCGTTGTAGAGCGCCTGCCGGCGCGTGTCGTCGGGGCCGAGCGCGCGAACCCTGTCGGAAACGCCGGCGAACGCCGCAGTTGCGGCGGCGCTGCGGCCGCCGATCGACTGCGCGCGCCATTCGTCGTCGACGATCAGCGCGCCATAGCTGGCGAGTCCCGGCCGGACGGCGGCGAAATCCGGCGTCCCCAACCGCAGCAGGGCGCGGTCGGCCTCCGAGAGGGCCGCCGCCTCCTTCACGATGTTCGACTGGACCTCGCGATGCGCCATCGCCGCCTGCGCCAGCAGGAACGCGAGCATGACGCCGAAGGTCGAAAAGACGATCTTGTAGCCTTCGAACGCCGACGCGTCGCGCTCCGCGCTGCGCGGCAGGCGAAGGAGCGCGCCGCCGATGTGCGGCGCGGCCGCGGCACAGCCTGCGACGACGAGGACGAACGTCGCCATCACCAGGACGTCCGGCTGACGCAAGAACGGAGTTAACCACATGCCGGCCGGATCCGCCGGGCGCTACCGCCCGTCGAACCACGCCTTCCACAGCGGCGCCGCGGTCGCGTAGGTGCCGCGATGGCTGGTTTGGCCGGTCGAGATCGCCTCGACAGCCGTGTTTCCGGCGCCGATCGCGTGCTGGTACGTCATCGCGAGGCGTCCGAGATCGGTCGGGATCGCTTCGTCCGCCTCGCCGTAGTAGTTGCGCACCGGGGTCCTCACCACCCAGCGATAGGCGTGGGTCTTCTCGGCCAGCAACCGCCCGTAGGCGGAGGCCGCGAAGAACTGCGGATCGAAATAGTCCGGCCGCACCAGCTTGCGCAGGTCGGTCGGGATGTCGGCGACGGCGACCGCCTCCCGCTCGTAGAGCTTGCGGGACGCTTCATACGCCGCGTCGTTGATGATCGAATGCGCCAGCCCGGGAACGCCGTAGTAATTCTCGAACGAGAAGGCCGAGAGGATGACGATGGTGGTGAGCCACGGCGCGTCGGTCTTGCGCGGAAAGTCGAGCGCGCCGCTGATCAGCGCAAAGCCGTCGACCGGCGCCGAAGCGGTCGCCGCCGCCGCGACCGGGACGCCCGACGCCTCGAGCTTCTCCAGGAGCGCCATGGTCACGAACCCGCCCTGCGACCAGCCGCCGAGAAACAGCTTTGCGCTCGACACGCCCAGATGGTCGAGCACGGCCCGGCTCGCCAACAGCATGTCGAACGGCGCCTGGCTCTGACTCGCCTTGACCACGTAGCCTTCCGGTTCGCTCGACGGCCCCATGCCGAAATAGTCCGCGCCGATCACGATGTAGCCCTGCCCGCCGAACACGGCGAGCGCGAGCCGGGTCTCCGCGGACTTGTCCGGAAACGAGGGGACCTCGTCCTTTCCGTAGACCGTGCCGTGCTGGTAGGAGAGCGTCGGAAAGACTGTCCCGCCCGTGTCGGGAACGGCCAGGAGGCCGGTCGCGACGGTCGGCCGGTTTCCGCGCTCGGGGATGACGGACGGGTACGTGACCCGGTACAGCGTCACGCCGTTCTGCGCCGGCGCAGAGGCCACGTGGACGCCGAAGAACGCCGGCGCGTCGTCGCTCAGGATGGAATTGAGCCTGGCTGCGTCCCAATGGTCGATCCGCTCATAGCTCACGCCGGAGGGAACTGCGACCTTGGCGCCGCCGCCGGTTTGCGCCGAAACCGCGTTCGCCATGGCGAAAGAGGCGAGCGCGACGATCATCAACCAACGAACGAGCGCCGCCACGAGCCTCTCCCCAACCTGCCTGCCGCGAGCCGCGCAACGTCCGCCCGCTTCCGTGATCGAGCGTTACCGCTGCGCGGCGCTCGCGACAAGGCCCGCGCCGCGTGACCGCCGTATGACGCCTGCGCGGACGGCCGCCGAGGGACCGCGATATTGCCCGACGCTTGAAGCGACGTTATCGTCCACCCGACGCCCGGTGGTCAGGGCCTTGGGACGCGCTGAGCGTTTGGTGGTGCAAAGATGATCGGATTCGGAGTCGTTCGAAACATCGCCGTACCCGTGGTCCTCGTCGGCGCCATGATGGCCGCGAGCGCCTATGGCGAATCGTCCATGTCCTCGTCAGCAGCCAAGGAAGGCCCAGCCTCAGCCAGCACCATCAATGACAGCGTGCCTCCCGGCCAGGTAACCCGATTAACCGAGCAAAATGTGATGCTAAGAGCGGTTACCGCACAAGGAGAGGAGGAGCTGATCATCAAGGGAGTCCGTCCTGCCGGAACGCGGGCCCCGATCCACACCCACCCCTACGGCGGATCGACCTGCGTATTGGAAGGTGCGATGACGCTGTACATGCAAGATTCAGCCCCTGTCACCAAATCTGCGGGGAGCTGTTACTATATGCCGCCCGGCATGGCCATGTCCGGCGCCAACGAGGGAACGGTCCCGGCCGTCCTGATTGACTGGTTCATCACGCCCAAGGGTATTGGCCCGTGGAAGGTCATTGAACCCGGTCACCAAGACATTGCCGACCAATTTGGCGGCGACTGACGGCAACGCAGCGGTGAGCCCAGTTCGTTTTGGCGCGGGTCGGCGTGGATTCGGGCGACGATCGGTCAATCTCAGCAGCTCGGGAAATGGCGACCGCCGTTCGGCCGCAGGGATGCAGGTTGAGAGGCTTATCCGCTTCGGGCGCCATGCCCCCTTTTCGCCGCCTGTCTGATCGACAGGCAACTTTTTCCGCACAGCCGGCGGCGCGCGCCGCCTGCCTACGAGAGGCGCTCGCCCCATGACCGAACTCGGCATCCTCGCCCGGCGCAGGATCGAAGCGGACATCATCGCGCCCATCTACGACGAGCTGCGCGAGGCCGTCGGCGAGGAGCAGGCGCGAACAATCCTGCGCAAGGCGATCCGCCGCGCCGCGGTTTCGGCCGGCGCCGCGATGGCGGCGCAGAGTCCGGGCGGCGCCGATCTCGACGCCTTCAAGGCGGTGTTCCCGCTCTGGACCAAGGACGACGCGCTCGAGGTCGAGGTGCTGCGCGACGAGCCGGGGCGCTTCGATTTCAACGTCACGCGCTGCCGCTACGCCGAGACCTATCGCGCCATGGGGCTCGGCAGCCTCGGCGACGTCCTGTCGTGCGACCGCGATGGCGCGTTCTGCGAGGGTTTCGATCCGCGCATCGAATTGACACGGACGCAGACGATCATGGGCGGGGCGAGCCATTGCGACTTCCGCTACCGGCAGAGGACCGACGAGGCCGCGGATTGAAGGCGGCGCGCCGTCCCCCGGCGGATCATCGAGGAGCCATCATGAGATGTCTGACCCTTCTCGCCGGGGCCGCGGCCCTGATCGCCGCGGGCGCGGCGACCGCCGCCGCCCAGTCTCAGGCCGCCGTCGGCCCGAGCCGCTCGATCGAGGTGACGGGCGAAGCGAGCGTCGAAGCGACGCCCGACTTCGCCCTGGTCACGCTCGGCGTCACCACGACGGGCAAGGACGCGGGCCAGGCCATGGCCGCCAACGCTCGGGCGACCACGGATCTGATCGCGGCGCTCAAGGGCGAGGGCGTGGCTGCGGCCGACATTCAAACGTCGAGCCTGTCGGTCTCGCCCAATTTCGCCAATCCGCCGCCGGGCGCCGTCGCGCCGCCCGCGATCGTCGGCTACAGCGTCGGAAACATGGTGACGGTGACGGTCCGCGACCTGGCGCGCCTCGGTCCCCTGCTCGACAAGGCCGTCGCCGGCGGAGCCAACGCCCTGAACGGCGTCGTCTTCGGCGAAAACGACGCGAGCGCGCTGCTGGACAAGGCGCGGCCGCTGGCGGTCGCCGACGCGCGCCGCAAGGCCGAGATCTACGCCGCCGCCGGCGGCGCGAAGGTCGGCCGGCTGATGCAGCTCAGCGAAGGCGCCGGCGGACAGCCGAGCCCGTTCCAGCCGCGCATGTACGCCGCCGCCAAGGCCGTTTCGACTCCGATCGAGGCCGGGCGGGACAGGCTCACCGCGGCGGTGACGGCGCGCTTCGAGCTGACCGACTAGCCGTCCTTGCATCGCCCGGAGACCGCCAGATGTGCCGATCGATTCGCCCGCTGTTCAACTTCGAGCCGCCCGCGACCGAGGAGGAGATCCGGGCGGCGGCGCTGCAGTTCGTTCGCAAGGTCAGCGGCTCGTCGCGGCCCTCGCAGGCCAACGCGGCGGCCTTCGCCCGCGCGGTCGACGAGGTGGCCGAGGCGACGCGCCGGCTGGTGTCGTCGCTCCACGCCGCGGGGCCGCCGCGCGACCGGGAGACCGAGGCGGCCAAGGCGCGAGAACGGTCGCGCCAGCGGTTCGGGTGAAACTGAAGCAGCAGGCTCGCGGAGGTGGCCGCGCGGACAATGACGGGCCACCTCCGATCGTGCTGCCCGATCGAGTGGCTCGGGCCGCCTCAGCCACCCTGTTCGAGCGCATGCACGCGGCTCGTGAGGGCCCTCATTTCGTCGCGGAGAGAGGTCAGCGTGTTGTCGATGCGGATAGCGCGCATGACCACGACGTCCAGATCGTCGCGCAGGTGTCGCACGTCCGTCTTGAGGTCGCGAACGTCTGTCTCCAGCGATAGAAGCTTGAGGCCTATCCAACGCAGATCAATGTTCTCGGGCAGGTCGGACACGTCAAACCCTCGCTCGGCCAGCCGCCGATATAGCAGAAAAATTCTTGCAGATCGAACGGTCGCGCGCCGGCGATCGCCGGCTCGTATGATCAGCGCCTCGGCGAGACGCACGGAAGCCGCAAAATCGCCGTCAGGCGTGTGTCCCATGCGCCGTCGGACGCATCGAGAAGGAGACTATCATGCGCGCATCTCACATCGCGGCGGCTCTCGCGGCCGCAACGCTCGGGCTTTCGATCGCCGCGGCGAACGCCGAGACGATGACCTTCAAGGCCGTCCTCTCGGGTCCGGCGGAAACCCCGCCGACCGACAGCAAAGGGACCGGGACGCTGACGGCGACCTACGACACGGCGACCCGGACACTCGCCTGGACGGTCGACTATTCCGGCCTCACCGGCCCGGCGATCGCAGCTCATTTCCACGGGCCGGCGCCGGCCGGCAAGCCCGCGCCGATCGAGGTTGCGCAGAAGCCGCCGCTCGCGAGCCCGATGAAGGGCTCGGCCGTCCTGACCGCCGAGCAGGCCAAGGACCTGACGGACGGCATGCTGTATTTCAACATCCACACCGCGGAGCACAAGCCGGGCGAGATCCGCGGCCAGGTCGAAAAGGCGATGTGAGCGCTCCCGCTTCGCCGCTGCGCTCGCCATGACGGTGGTCAAGCCCCGCCGTCCTTGCGAGCCGAAGGCGAAGCCATCCAGCCGCGGACACAGCGGCGCTTATGGATGGCGTCGCTGCGCTCGCCATGACGGCCTCGAGTCCCGCCGTCCTTGCGTCGTCAGGCCTTCAGCTCGTGCAGCCTCGCCGTCGGGCAAATCTTTTGCGCGATCTCGGCGAGGCGCCCATGGTGGGTGAGATAGATCACCTGCCCGACGGTCCCCATGTCGGCGAACAGCTTCAGCGCCTCCTCGGCGCGGAAGTCGTCGAAGGTCTCCATGATGTCGTCGGCGACGAACGGGGCCGGGCGGCGCGACCGCGCGAGTTCGTGGAAGCCCGCCACCCGCAGCGCGAGATAGAGCTGGAAGCGCGCGCCCTTCGACAGTTGCCCGGCCGATTTCGAGCCGCCGTCGGCGCCGAGCGCGATCAGCGTCTCGCTCTGCCCCTCCGGCTGGGTCGAGAGGCCGCGATAGGCGCCGCGGCTGATCTCGCAGAACGCCTGCGAGGCGCGCTCCATCATCGCGCCGCGATGCCGGTCGCGATAGAGCTTCAGCGCCTGGTCCGCCGCGGCCACGCCGGCGCGCAGCGCGAGATAGCGCCGGGCGCCGTCCTTGATCTCCTCGAGGATGGTGCGCCGCTTCTCCTCGATCCGGGCGACGGCGTCGTCGCCGCCGACGGCCGCGAGCGCCCGCTCCGCCTCGGTCAGCGCGGCGAAACGCTCCGCGTGCGCCGCCTCCTCCTGAGGCGCGCGCGCGTCGCAATCGGCGAGTTCCTGCTCCAGACTCGTGCGGTCGGCGGCCTCGAGGGCGGCGCGTGCGGCGTCGAACGAGCCCGCCACCCCCGAGGCGACGATGGCGCGGCTCTCGTTGGCGAGCTCCTCACGCAGCGCCTCGCGCCGCTTGCAATCGTCGAGCTTCGCAGCGACGTCCGGCAGCGTCGCGACGCCGAAAAAACTGGTCATCTCCTGTTCGAGCCTGCGGTTGACGGCGAGCGCCGCGCCGATTTCGTCGAGCGTTGTCCGGGCGGCGACGAGCGCTTCGGCGCGCTCCGTCCGGCGCCGGCGCGCGTCCTGCGCGGCCGTGGCGCGCGCGACGACGGCGTCGGCGAGCCGCGAGGCGTCCTCGTCGGGAGGGAAACCCAGCGCCTCGCCCACCGCCGCGACCTCGTCGGCGAAGGCCGCGCGGTCGCGCGCCATCGCCGCGATGCGATGCTCGAGATCGGCGCAGTCCTTCAGCCCCGCCCGGAGCTCCTCCAACGCCTTCAACGTCTGGCGCATCGCGCCGACCGTCGGCGGCGCCGGCCCCTCGGCCAGCCAGGACTCCGCGCAGGCGTCCCGCCAGGCGCGGCGCCAGCGCGCGTCGTCCTCCTCGGCGGTCGCGAGCCGGCTCTCGGCGCGCAACACCTCGGCCCGGCGCTCCCGGACTTTGGCGTGCAGCGCCTCGGCCCGGGCCGCCGCCGCGACCGCGGCCTCCGCGCTGTCGATCAGGGCCGCCATCCCCGCGTCGGCGTCGTGGGCGACGCCCGCCGCCGCGAGGCCCTCGCCGAGCGCCTTACGCGCCCGCTCGGCGTCGTCGGCGACCCTGCGCACCGTCTCCTTCGCCGCCTGCGCGTGGAGGACGAGCGCCAGCGCCTCGTCCCGCTTGGTCCGCCAGGCGTCGAGAAAGCCGAGGGCGTCGCGGCCGGCGGGCGCGGCTGCGGGCATCAGGCCGGCGATCTCGTGCGCAAGCGCGGTCTCATCTTTCTCCGCCGCCTCGACGTCGGCCTGCGCCCGGGCGCGGTCGACCCGAACGCCGGCGAGGATCACCGCCCGCTCGCGTAGAGACGCGAGTTCGCGCGCATGGGCGAGCCGGGCGGCGGAGGCGGCGTCGTCGCGCCGCATCGCGCCCTCGAAGGCGTCGGCGGTGTCGGCCGAGAGCGCGCCTCGGTGGCGGCGCCAGGCGTCGTCGCGCGCGGCGCGCAGGTCCGAGGCCGCGGCGTCGCCGACGAGATCGCCGGCGCCGGCCGCCGCGGCTTCGGCCTCGAGCCGCAGGACTTCGGCCGACTTCTGGGCGAAGGCGTCGGCGGCGGCGCGTCGGCGGGCGCGGATCTCCGCCTCGCGGGTCCGCAAGCCCGCGGCTTCCGCCGCCGAGGGAACGGCGGCCTCGGCGAGCGCCTCCGGGTGGCCGGACCACGGCTTCAGCGCCGCCATCGCGGCGACCACTTTGCGCCCTGCCGACTCCAGCTCCTCGCGCGCCGCGGCGAGGCGCGCGCCGCTCGCGTCGCGGCGCGCCGCGGCGAGGCGGCGCTCGAGCATCTCGGTCCGGGCCGAGCCGGCCTCGGCCGGCGGCGCGGCCTCGACCGCTTCGGCGAGCGCGGCCTTCGCAGCCTCCAGCGTCCCGCGCGCGGACGCGCGTTTCGACTCGACCCCCGAGCGCGCGGCGATCAGGTCCTCCAGCGCCCCGACCGTGCGCGCCGGCAGCAGCAGGGCCTTCGGCGCCGCCTCGCCCTCGCGTCCGAGACGGCGCAGGATGTCGGCCACGACCGCCTGCCGCGCCGTGAGCTCGTTGCGGCGGACGGGAATGTCCCGCGCCGTGTCCCAGCGGCTGCGCAAGCTTCGCCAGCCCTCGACCCGGGGAAGAAGCGCGACCGCCTCCGGATCGTCGCCGATTCGTTCGAGCTCCGCCTCGAGCCCCTTCACCGCCGTGTCCGCGCTCTCCCGGCGCGCGACGAGGCGGATCGCCTCGGCCTGAAGGCGGCCGAGCGCCTCGGGCCATCCGGGCGGCGGCGTCGGCAGGCCGGCGAGCGGCGCGAGCCGGCGCTCGGCCTCGGCGAGCGCGGCGAGCCGGGGCAGCGCCGCGAGCAGCCGGCGGATCGCCTCGGCGCGCGACCGCCGCGCCCCGAGCGTGCGCACCGCCGCGTCGTGGGCCGCCTTCGCTTCGTCCCGCCTCGCGAGAAGATCGGCGTAGGCCGAGGCGGCGGTGTCGAGCCGGTCGCGCTCCTCCCTGAGCGAATCGAGCGCCCGCTTCTTCTCCGCGAGCTCGGTGATCTTGCCGCGCGGCTTGTAGAATTTTTCCGCCTGGTCGCGGAGCCGATCCAGCCGGCCGCTCATCTCCGACAGGCCGGCGCTCGCCGAGAACAACAGCCGGCCGAGGTCGCCCTTGCTCTCCAGGATCGCCTCGCCGCCCTTTTCCAGGCTCTCGTCGTCGAGCGAGAACATCATCCGGAACGCCTCGCGGTCGACCCCGCCGAGTTCGGCCCGCAGGACCGCCTCGTCGAAGGCGAGGTTGTCCTTGTCGACCAGGCTCGCCCTGTCGCGCTTCAGGCGCGCGACCTCGACGGCCGTCCCGTTCAGGTCGAGCCGGGCGCCGATCCGCATGGAATTGTAGGCGTGCCAGTTCGGCACGCTCGCCTTGCCCTTGGCCGCGCCGTAGGCCGAGCGATCCTCGATGCCGAACAGCAGGTCGAGAATCGCCGCGGCGACAGTCGACTTTCCCGCTTCGTTCAGCCCGTAGATGACGTGGAAGTCCGGCCCGCGCTCCGGCCGCGCGCCGAAATCGATGGGATAGTCGCTGAACCGGCCGTACC
The DNA here is from genome assembly GCF_003315135.1 of Roseiarcus fermentans. GTDB lineage: Bacteria > Pseudomonadota > Alphaproteobacteria > Rhizobiales > Beijerinckiaceae > Roseiarcus > Roseiarcus fermentans. The sequence continues at coordinate 35,446 of NZ_QNRK01000039.1, read as the reverse complement.
GGACGAGATCGAGCCGCTCGATCCTCATGCGCTACGCCTCCCTGTCGGCTGCGCGCAGAAACGCCAGCACGTCGTCGGCGCCCTCGCGCGCGATGACGCCGAGCGCTTCGGCGAAGCCTTCGGCGTCGGCGCCGAACAGATCTTCGCGCGCACCCGGCGGCAGATGCCCGCGCAGGTCCTCCGCGATCGACTGAAGCTCGTCGCGAAAAGCCTTCGACCCGGCGACCTCGGTTTCCATCAAGAGCCTCAGCTCGGCGACCGGATCGGCGCCGCCGCCGGCCCCGGCGAGCGGCTCGCGGCAGCGAATCTCGATTGTGTCGAGCCAGGCGCCCCCGAGATCGGCGCCGATTCGGCGCGCCTCCTCCTCGATCAGATCGGCGTCGCTGCGCAGCCGCCAGGCGAGCGGCGTCGCGCCCTCCAGGATCAGGCGGGCGACGAGGTGCTCGCTCGACGTCGCCGCGCGCGCCGCCTCGAGCGCCCGCTCGATCCGCCCGACCGCCGCGCGCCAGTCGCCGGCGCCGGCGAGATCGACGGCGACGCGCCGGAACTCGGCGATCGCGGTCGGCCGCTCTTCGACCGCGATCGCGCCGCCGTCGTCGATGGTGACCAGCGTCGCCGATTTCGGCCCCGCCTCGTTGATGTCGCGCCCCTGCGGATTGCCCGGCATGACGATCGTCGCCCTGCCCTGCTCGACCGAGCGCTGGTGGACGTGGCCGAGCGCCCAATAGGCGAAGCCGCTGCCATGCAGGTCGGCCGGCGCGCAGGGCGCGTAGCGGTCGTGCGCGGCCGAGCCGCCGAGGCTCGTGTGCAGGAGGCCGATGTTGACCGCGCCCGGCCGCGGCTCGCGGAACTTCGTCAGAAGACTTTCGGGAGCGTGCTTCTGGGCGAAGCTGATCCCGTGGATGGCGACGTCGAGCGCGCCGGCGGCATGGAGGACGACGTCGGCTCGGCCGCCGAACACCTTCACCGAATCCGGCAGGACCAGCTCGCGGGTGATGCGCGATTCGGCGTCGTGGTTGCCGCGAATGACGTAGGAGGAAATCCCGGCCTCGTGCAGCCGGCGCAACTGATCGGCGAGGAAGCGCGCCGTCTTCATCGACGTCTGATCGCCGTCGTAGAGGTCGCCCGCGATCAGCAGCGCGTCGACCCTCTCGGCGAGGCAGAGGTCGACGATCGCAACGAAGGCGCGCCGGGTGGCGCCGCCGACGAGCTCCGCCAGCGCCGCCTCGCGCAGCGCCAGCGTGCGCAGCGGCGAGTCGAGGTGAATGTCGGCGGCATGAACGAATCGGAACGGCATGGCGGCATGCTATCCCACCAGACCCCATCGAACAAACCATGAACTCAACGGCATCCACCGGTATTCGCAGGCCCGCCGCGGTTCGCCTTGAGGCCGCAGCCGCCTTCGGGCATAGACCGGCGCGATGCGCGGGCGGCTTTCGCCCGCCGAAACGGGCGGCGTCCTTGGGTTTCAGAACGACATCGGGCAAGCTCGAGAACGCGACGGGCGTGCGTCTCAGCCGGTCGCTGCACGGGCTCTGGCGCAAGGCCGTGCGGCTGCCGCTGAAGACGCTGGGCGCCAAGCTGCGTCGGGCGCGGGCCGCGGGCGCGACCGGAGGCCTGCCGGTGTCGGTCGACGAGACGACGGCGCTTGCGCTCGTTCCGTTCGAGGCGCGGCTGCCGCCGCCGCTGGCGCAGTGCACGGTGGTCGAGTCCTGCCGCTATCCGACCAAGCTTCACCCGCTCAGCGTCAATTCGACCACCTCCGAGGCGATGCACTACGTCCCGCACACGGTCGACGCGCCGGCGATGACGCTCGAGCATCTGGTCGAACCGTTCTGGTTCCCCAAGCTCGGGCTCCTGATCTCGAAGGACGGCCTCGTCTGGCGTCACTCGTTCCTCGGGCCGTTCCAGCCGGGCTTTCTGACTTCGGTCAAGGAGATCGTCGACCTTCCCGGCCCGGACGGGACGGCGCGGCCGCTGTTCTTCCCGGAGCGGCTCGCGGGCGCCCCGAGGATCGTGGGCGAACGCCTGCTGATCGCCAATTCCGAGCAGCCGAACTACGGCCATTACCTGCTCGACATGGTCCCGCTGATTCACCTCGGCGCGCGGATCGGCGCCCCGATGCTGACATGGACCCTGAAACCGTGGCAGCGGGCGCTGATCGCCCGCCTCGACGTCCCCGTCGGCCTGATCGAGGAAATCCGGCCCCGCCCGGTCGTCGTCGAGCACGCGATCGTCAGCAACCGCATGAGCGGCGTCAGCAGCCAGAACGTCCACCCGCAGCACCGCGAGGCCTTTGGCGCGATCCTGGCGAACGTGCGCAAGGCCGTTCCGGGGCTGGAGACGCCCAGGCGCGTGCTCATTTGCCGCAGCCTCGCCAACAGCCGCAATCTCCTGAACCGGGCCGAGGTGATCGAGGCGCTGACGCCGCTCGGCTTCGCCGCGATCCAGCCGGAAAAGCTGAGCTTCGACGAGCAGGCGCTGACCTTCGCCGGGGCGGAGATCGTCGTCACCGAGTTCGGGGCGGCGATGGCGAACGTGATGTTCTGCCGCCCCGGAACCCGGGTGGTCGAGATCATCGCCGAGGGCCAGCACGACCCGTGGTCGGCGCATCTGGCGGCGATGCTCGAGCTCGAGCACGTGGTGCTGTTCCAGCCGCAGACGGAAGAGGCGCTCCTGACCGCGCCGCGGCATGTGAAGGACTCGACCTTCGCCTACCGGGTGGATGTCGCCCGCCTCGTGGAGACCGTGCGGGCGCTGATCGGGTAATGGCCCGGCGCACCGCGGGGTCGCTGACCCCGCCGGCGCGCTCGACACGCGTCCTGAAAGCGGATCGCGCCCTGTTCGCCGCGGTTACGCAGATCGGGCAGCGGCTTCGTCAGCGGGCGGAGAAGCGCGTGTGCAGCCGGGGGCTGGAGCCATCTGGCCCGTCCCTCCCGATCCGGGAGGGCAGTCTGCCGAGCGCCACCGCCTTCCCCGGCTGAGCCGGAGAGGGCGATCGGCTCACGTCCTGGCCGGGGTCCAGCGCGGCCACATCCGGGTCAGCACCGCGTCGCGCTTGACGACGACGTGCCACACCACCGCCAGCAGATGCACGGCGATCACGACGCCGATCGCCCAGGCGAGGACTTCGTGGGCGAGCGCCGCCCGCCCCGCCAGCTCCTTGTTCTCGGAGACGAGCTGCGGCAGCGTGTACAGGCCGAAGAACGACACCTCGCGGCCAGCGAAGCCCGACATGACCCAGCCGCTGATCGGCAAGGCGATCATGAGCACGTAGAGCGCCGCATGCGCGCCGCCGGCGGCGATCTCGGTGAGCCGACCCAGCGGCGCCGGATAGGCCGGCAGGCCGAGCACGAGCCGCGCCAAAATCCGGATCACGACCAGCGCCAGCACGGCGACGCCGAACGACTTGTGAACGAACAGGATCTCGCTGCGCAGATCGCCCTTCGGCAATTGCGACGCCCAGACCCCGAGCCCGAGCCCGATCAAGATCAGCAGCGCCATCAGCCAGTGGAGTGTGCGGAAGGCCGGATTGTAGACGGCGATGAATTGCGCCGGGGTGTAGCTTTTCATGACGACGGACCTTATTGACGGCGATCCCCTGTCCTTGCCCGCGAACGCGACAATCTCAAGACTCCACGTCGTCGCAGGCGATCACGACTCGATGATCGCCGCCGCCCGAGGACAGCCTGCGCCATCATCGCGAGGAGCCGGAAGGACGACAGGGCGACCCAGGGCGCGGCGTTCTTCGGCGCCCGCCTTGGCTGCAAGGGCCTCGCTGGGCTCGCAAAGCGGAGGCGAAAGTTCTCGAAATCGCTGTCAGGGAACTGTCAGGGAATAGGAAGCGGTCGGGGGCGACGCCAGCTAGTTTCTCCCGAAGCAAAGGGGCCCTCGGCGCTCCGCTGATCACCGGCCGGCATCGCCCTCACAGTTGGACATGATCCGCCGACGGGAGACAACCGGGGAATATTGCGTAGCGGCGGTTTGACGCACCCCGCGCCGCGACCGGCGCCCGCTCACGCCCTCCAGAACAGCCCGACCGTCAGCAGCAGGCCGATCGCGACCACGCCGAGCTTGAGCAGCTTCTCGTTCACGGTCCTGAGCATCACCGCGCCGGCCCAGCCGCCGATCGAGGCGCCCACCGCGGTGATCGCGGCCTGGAGCCAGTGGACGTCGGGGGAGAAGACGAAGATCGCCACAGCGGAAGCGTTCATCACCCCCGCGAGCACGTTCTTGGTCGCCCCGGCGTTGCGCACGGCGAGGCCGGCCATGGTCAGCGACGCCATCATCAACAGGCCGATGCCGCCGCCGAAATAGCCGCCGTAGACGGCGATGCAGAATTGCGTGACCGCCTCGCCCCAAGGCGAGAGGTGATTGGCCTCGCCCGGCTTCGGGGGTTTGCGGAAGAAACTGCCCCAGGCGAACAGCACGGTCGCGAACAGCACCAGCCAGGGCACGAGGCGGGCGAACACCGAGGGCGGGGTCATGAGCAGCACCACGGCCCCGATCGCGCCGCCGACCAGGCTGATGACGAGCAGCGTCGTGAACTTCAGGCCGGGCGGGCTCTGCGCGTCGGCGCGCCCGGTCACGCCCATGACGATCTGCGACGGGAACAGCGCCACGCACGAGGTGATGTTGGCGGCGCGCGCGTCCATGCCGGTCAGCATCAGCGACGGCAGGGTGATGAACGACCCGCCGCCCGCGAGCGCGTTCTGCGTTCCGGCCCAGATCGAGGCGAGGAACAGAACGAGGAGCGTGAGGGTCATCGGACGGCGAAGGACAAGGCGCGCTCCTCGGGGAGACGGACGAACGGGAGCGGCCTCCTAGCACGGCGCGGCGAAGCCATGGAAGGAGCCGCGCCGCGCTGTCAGCGCTCCCGGCGGCTCAGGAACGCCAGCTTCTCGAACAAGTGAACGTCCTGCTCATTCTTGAGCAGGGCGCCGTGCAGCGGCGGGATCAGTTTTTTCGCCTCGCGCTCGCGTAAGGTTTCGGGCGACACGTCCTCGTTGAGCAAGAGCTTCAGCCAGTCGAGCAGTTCCGAGGTGGTCGGCTTCTTCTTCAGGCCCGGGGTCTCACGCAGGCTGAAGAACGCGCGCATCGCCTCCTCGACCAGCCGCGGCTTGATGCCCGGGTAGTGCGAGTCGACGATCCGGCCCATCGTCTCGGCGTCGGGGAAGCGGATGTAGTGGAAAAAGCAGCGGCGGAGAAAGGCGTCCGGCAGCTCCTTCTCGTTGTTCGAGGTGATGATCACGACCGGCCTCACCTTGGCCTTGATCGTCTCGCCCGTCTCGTAGACGTAAAACTCCATCTGGTCGAGTTCGAGCAGCAGGTCGTTGGGGAACTCGATGTCGGCCTTGTCGATCTCGTCGATCAGCAGCACCGGGCGCACCGGCGACACGAACGCCTCCCACAGCTTTCCCCGCCTGATGTAGTTGGCGATGTCCGACACGCGCGGATCGCCCAGTTGAGAGTCCCTCAGGCGCGACACGGCGTCGTATTCGTACAGGCCCTGCTGGGCGCGGGTGGTCGACTTGACGTGCCAGGCGATGAACGGCGCGCCGATCGCCGCGGCGATCTCCTGCGCCAGCAGCGTCTTGCCGGTGCCCGGCTCGCCCTTGACCAAAAGAGGACGCTCGAGCGCGATGGCCGCGTTGACCGCGGTCTTCAGTTCGTCGCCCGCGACATAGGTTGTCGTGCCTTCGAAACGCATGCTGCATCCTTGCCGGGAAATTTCTGGGGCGCCGGCCCCTCAGGCTTTCTCGCGCCTTTGCCCGCAACGATCAAGGGCGCGCGGTTCGGTCAGGTTCGTGCACGGTCCGCGCCGCGCCCGGAGGTCGAGGACGAACCGTCGGCGCCGGCTCGGAAGGCGGAGCGGCCAGCCCCGGGCGGCCTGACGCGGCGATACCCGACGCGTCGCCACCCTCCCGGCGCCCCGTCGTCGAAAGCAGGCCCCCGCAAACCCGACGGGGCAACCCGGCCGCGAGTCTTGCGCAAGCTGCAACCTGGTCCGCGCCGGAGGGTTCAGCGGCCACAGACTTTTATAATACAGGCGCTTTGATGACTTGGTGTCGGTAAGTCAACAGCCTGCGTGATCAGACTAAAATGCAATCTAAGCATAATCTACAAATAATGTTACGTTCATAAACTTACATGTGAGCAGCATAAAAATCAATTATCAACGTTAATATTGGTTGACTCGTGTAATCCGTGGTGTATTACGAATATTGCGAAAATTACAACTTTATCACAGCACGTTTGTGCTTCAGGGGAATTTCGCATGTTTTGGTCCTCAGGCCGGCGACGCCAAAGGACGGCGTGGATCGAATCGGAGGCCGAGGCGCTGGTCCGGGAGCTCGGAAACGCGGGGTATGACGCCGCTCGCCGCAAGGAGCGCGGGGCGAACGATTTTTCGGCGGCCCGTTCCTGGCGTGCGGTCAAGGACGCCATCGCGCGCAGAACGGGCCAGCGGCAAGCGTCCATCGCCGTGACGCCGCAGGACCAAACGGCGCAAGCGTCGCCGGAGCCGGCGCTGGCTTCCGCCGCGCCGCCGGCGAATGACGACGTCAACTTTCAGGAGCTCGTCGCCGCGATCAGGAGCGCGCCCGGCGGCTCGAAGCCCATCGGAACGGAGGCGTCGGAGCCGGCCGCGACAGGCGATGCGCCCGGGCCCGGCCGGCTCGATCCCGACCTCGATCATCGGGCGGAGCGCTCGGTTCCCGACGGCGCTTCGTACAGGGCCGCCGCATGGACCGATCCAGCCCTCGGCAGCCGGGCGAGCGGGTTTGCCCGCTTCGATGCATCGCTCGCAGCCGCAGCCGCTCACACCTTTCTCTATCACCAGTCCGATCGAACCGACCCGATGAAAGCAATGGACGCCATGACCAGTATCGACACACCCGGACCCTCGATGACGCAAGACGAACAGGCTCGCCTGTTGCTGGAGGCGGTCACGGACTATGCAATCTACATGCTGGATCCCAACGGCATCGTGTTGAGCTGGAACCCCGGCGCCGAGCGTTTCAAAGGGTACGCGGCGTCGGAAATCATCGGCAAGCCCTTCTCCGTGTTCTACACGGCGGAGGATATCGCCCGCGGCGAGCCGCGAAGGGCGCTCGACACCGCGACCGCCGAGGGACGGTTCGCGAGCGAAGGATGGCGCATCCGGAAGGATGGCAGGCGGTTTTGGGCCAGCGTGGCCGTCGATCCGATCCGCGCCCCTGACGGCGCGCTGCGCGGCTTCGCCAAGATCACCCGCGACATCACCGCGGAAGTCGAAGCCCAGCGCGCGGTCGAGCTGGCCCAGGCGGCGCTGTTCCAGTCGCAGAAGATGGAGGCCATCGGCCAGGTGACCGGGGGCATCGCCACCGATTTCAACAATCAGCTTTCCGTCGTACGCGCCAGCCTGGAACTCGTCCGCAAGCGCCTGCCAAAGGATCATCCCAGCAGCGGCCTGATCGACAACGCCGTTCTCGGGACTGTGAGAGCGGCGGCGCTGACCAAGCGAATGCTTTCCCTTTCGCAACGCCACGAGCTCAGATCGGAGTCGATCGATCTGCCGTCGCTCGTCGGCGAAATGATCGATCTGCTTCAGTCTTGCCTCGGACCCTCGATGACCATCGATACCGAGATGGCGCCCACCCTGAACACGATCCTCAGCGATCCCCGACAGATCGAACTCGCCCTGATCAATCTCGTGTTGAACGCGCGCGAGGCGATGCCCCGCGGCGGCGCAGTGACGATCGCGATCCGGGAGGAACACGTCCCGCCGGGCCACCGCACCAACCTCGCGGCGGGCGACTATGCCTGCCTGAGCGTGATCGACCCCGGCGAGGGGATGGACCAGACGACCCTGGCGCGGGCCGTCGAACCGTTCTTCACCACCAGGGGGACGAGCAAGGGCTCCGGCCTCGGCCTGCCCATGGTCCACAGCATCGTGACCAGATCGGGCGGCGCGCTCGCTCTCGCCAGCGTCCAGGGCAAGGGCACGACCGTGGAGCTCTGGTTCCCGATCGAACAGAGGCAGGGCAAGGCCGCCAGCGCGCCGGAGAGCTCACGCGGTGTCGGCGGAAGATCGGGACCCCTGACCGTGCTTGCGGTCGACGACGACGCGCTCGTTCTCGTGAACCTGTCGGCGATGATCGAGGACCTCGGGCACAAGGTCCAGCGGGCCGGATCAGGCCGGCAAGCGCTCGAAATCCTGGCGCGTGAGGCCTCCGTCGATCTGCTCATCACGGATCAGGCGATGCCGGGAATGACCGGGGCCGCGCTCGTCGAGATGGTCATGGGCATGCGGCCGACCCTGAGGACGATTCTGGCGAGCGAACCCTCCGAGCGGCTCCCGGACATGGGGGATCAGGTGAGCCTTGCCAAACCGTTCCATCAGGAGGACCTGGCGCGCGCCATCGCGGAGGCCTTCGCCAGGGACGCCCCGAACCAGAACGTGCTGACGTTCCCCAAGCGGGACATCGCGCCCTAGTCCGAACTGTTCGGGGCGAAACCCGGCCCTCCGGGTCGCGCAGGCCGACCGCCTCCGCCTCCTTCGCGCGCGGGACGCGTCGGGCGCCGGCCCCCTACCCCATCGTCGCCTTCACCGTCTCGACCAGCTGCTTGAGCGTGAAGGGCTTCGGCAGGAAGACGAACTCCTGCTTGCCGGGCAGGTTGCGGGCGAAGGCGTCGTCGGCGTAGCCGCTGACGAACACCACCTTGGCGTCGACGCCGCGCTGGCGCAGTTCGGTCAGCATGGTCGGCCCGTCCATCTCGGGCATGATCACGTCGGAGACGATCAGGTCGATGGCGACGCCCGCTTCCTCGACCACCTTCAGCGCCTCGAGCCCCGTCTCGGCCTCGAGCACCGTGTAGCCGCGCGAGGTCAGCGCGCGCGAGGCGAAGGCGCGCACCGCCTCCTCGTCCTCGACCAGCAGGATGGCGCCGCGCCCGGTCAGGTCGGCCGCGGGCTTGGCCGGCTCCGTCTTCGCCGGGGCCTCGACCTCCGCCTCGACCAGGCGCGGCAGCAGGATGCGGAAGATCGCGCCCCGGCCCGGCTCGCTGTCGAAAAACACGTAGCCGCCGGTCTGCTTGACGATGCCGTAGACCATCGACAGGCCGAGCCCGGTGCCCTTGCCGACCTCCTTGGTGGTGAAGAACGGCTCGAAGATCTTGTCGCGGACGTCGGCCGGCACGCCATGCCCGGTGTCTTCCACTTCGACGAGCACATAATCGGCGGGCGCGACGCCCGCGTCCTTGAAGCGCGCGCATTCGGAGGCGTGGACGTTGCGGGTGCGCAACGTGATCTTGCCGCCCTCGGGCATGGCGTCGCGGGCGTTGACCACCAGGTTGAGGATGACCTGCTCGAACTGGTTGATGTCGGCCTTGACCAGCCACAGGTCGCGGCTGTGGACGACTTCGAGCGCGACCGGCTCGCCGACCAGGCGGCGCAGCAGCATCTGCAGTTCCGACAGGACGTCGTTGAGCTGCAGCGTCTGCGGCCGCAGCGTCTGCCGGCGCGAGAAAGCGAGGAGCTGTCGCACGAGGCCGGCCGCCCGATTGGCGTTCTGCTTGATCTGCATGATGTCCTGGAAGGACGGGTCGGTCGGGCGGTGGTTGGCGAGCAGGAGGTCGGAATAGCCGATGATCGCGGTGAGCACGTTGTTGAAGTCGTGCGCGACGCCGCCGGCGAGTTGGCCGATCGCCTGCATCTTCTGGCTTTGGGCGAGATTCTCCTGCAGCGCGCGCTGCTCGGTGGTGTCGAGCGCGAACACGATCGCGCTCGCGCCCTCGTCGCTCGCGGGGTCGGCGGCGGAGACGAACAGCCGCGCCGAGCGCGCCGGCTCCTGGCCCTCGATCGAGACGTCGAGCGGCTCGATCCCGCCCTTGCCCGCGGCGGCGGCCGCGAGCGCCGCGCCGAGCGCCGCGCGGTCGCGCTCCACCACCAGCCGGAACACCGACGGCCGGCCGTCGGCCGCCCTCAGCGCCGCCGGGGCGAGCCGGGCGAAGGCGGCGTTGGGTCGCAAGAGCGCGCCGTCGGCGCCGACCTCGGCGATCGCCACCGGAGTCGAATTGAAAATGCGGGCGAGCCGGACCTCGGCGGCGCGCAGGTCCTCTTCGCCCTTCACCTCGCCCGGCGCGCGGCTGATCACCAGCGAGCGCGACGGCCCCGGCGCGCCGTCGCTCGAGAAGGCGACCTTGTGATGGATGCGCGCCGGCATGACCCGGCCCAGGCGCGGCCTGAGATCGACGTCGAACGACTGGGTTTTGACCTCGCCGGGCCGGCCCGACATGGTGGTGAGCATCGCGCCGCCGTCGCCGGCGATGATGTCGCCGACCCTGAGCTGGCCGAGCCCGAACTGAGCGAGGTCGTAGTCGAGCCACTCCGCCAGCGTCGCGTTCATGTGGACGATCGCGCCGTCCGGCTCGGCCGAGAAGAAGCCGGCGGGCGCGTGGTCGAGATAGTCGATGGCGTGCTGGAGGTCCTGGAAGAAGGTTTCGTGGCGGTCGTGCTCGCGGGTCTCGTCCGAGACGGTCCACACCGTGGCGGCCTCGCGGGCGACGCCTCCGATCTGCCGCACCCGGATGCGATACCATGCGACCGGACCCTCGCCCGAGGGCGGCGGAGCGAGCCGCAGGTCCTCGCTCGCCTGTTTGCCGGCCTTGGCGGCCTGGGACAGCCGATAGACCGATTCCGACACGTCGGGCGAACCGGCGAACGCCCGCTCGACCGGCCTGATCTCGCCCCCGCCCGACAGGGCGCGGTAGGCGGCGTTGGCGTACAGGATGCGCGACTGCCGGTCCGTCACCATAATCCCGTCCGGACTCGAATCGGCGATCGCCTTGGCGGTGTCGGAGCGGCCGCCGCCGGGCGGGAAGCCGATCCGGCCGAAGGCGAACAGGAGAATCCCCAGCGCGCCGACAAGCGCCAGCGCTGCGAACGCCCCGGTCAGCACGGCCGCGGCGAGGCCGTTCGATCCGAACCAGGCCGAAGCCGCCACGACCGCAAGCGCCAGCGCCAGCGCGCCGAGCACGATCGGATTCGCCGTCCGCTCGATCCGGTCCACCACAGGCGGGGGCGGCGTCGAATTCATGGTCTGACTGGACCCCAAGCAGGCGCGGCGCGCGCGCGCCGAGTCGTTTTCCAACACGCCCTCTTGCTACCATGCGTTCCGACCGATGTCTTGGCGCGGGCCGTGACGATCAGGGCGTAAATGCGGCGCGCGGCACAGTTTTCATTGCCGCCTTGTTTTGTTATGGTTTGCGCTTGGTTCCATCCGGAGCCGAGATGCGCCGGTCTCTCGGGCGAGTTCAAACGCCCGGGGCGGTCCATGCAGTGCGAAGCGACGCGTTCTGGCGCGACGGCCCGGCGGAGACCGCGGACGCGCAGGACGGTGAGCTTTGGCATGCGCGGGCGGCGGCGCGGGCGCGGGATTCAGCATGCAGTGGTTGAATGACCTTCCGTTCGGCGACAACCGGGTCGCTCAGATCGGACTTCTGGCGGCCTGCGGGATCGCCATCCTGGTGGCGCTCGCGATCGTCTACCGGATCGCCTTCGCCCATCGTCTGCGCGTCCCCGGAGGCCGGACGCGCCAGCCGAGGCTCGGGCTGGTCGACGCCTTCAGCCTCGACGGGCAGCGGCAGCTGGTTCTCGTCCGGCGCGACAACGTCGAGCACCTGATCATGATCGGCGGGCCGAACGACGTCCTGCTCGAGGGTCAGATCAACCGCGCCTTCGCGCAGGCGCGCGAACCGGGCGTGGCGGCGGCTTCGCAGCCGCCGCGCCGGCAGGCGGAGCCGGCCGCGCCGCCGCCCGCCCCGGGACCCGTCGCCGTCCCGCCCGCGGCCGCCAAGACGCCGCCGGCGCCGATTCCCGCCGCCGCCGAGCCGCAGCGCGCGATCCCGATTCGTCCCGCGGCGGTCAGGGAGCCGCCGCCGCCCGCCGCTCAGCCGCAACCGGTCAAGGCCCCGCCTGCGGTTCCTCCCGCCCCTGCGGCCTCCCCTGCCCCCGCGGCTTCCCCTGCCCCTGCGGCTTCCCCTGCTCCTGCGGCTTCCCCTGCGGCTGCTCCTGCGACGGCGCCGGCCGCCGCCGCTCCGGCCGCGCTTCAGGCGCACGCGACGCCCGAATCGGCCGCCGTCACAGGCCCGCCGCCCGAGGCGCCGCAGGTCGCCGCCGTTGTCCGGCCCGCCCCTACGGTGCGCCGCGGGATGCCGCCGCCGATCGCGCCGTTGAGCCGGGCGAATGTCGTCCGCGCGCCGGAAAGGCCGCAGCCGGCGGCGCCCGCGCCTCACCCGGCCCCGGCCCCGGCCGCGCCTCACCCGGCCCCGGCCGCCCCGGCCCCTCAGGCGGCCGCGCCGCAGCCTGCGCGCGCCGCCGAATCCGCCCCCGCCCCCCACGCGGCCGCGCCGCCGCCCGCCGTCAAGACGGAGCCGATGGTTCCGGAAGGCGCCCCGCCGGCGCCGCGCGCGCCGGAGCCGCCGGTCGCCCCCGCGCCGCCGCCCGCCGCCGTCGCGCCCCCGCCGCGAACCGATCCGCCTGCGCCCCAGCATCCGGCTCCGCAGCCGCCTCGCGCGGAGGCGCCCCCGCCGCAGGAGCCGAAGCCGGCGGCGAGGGTCGAGACGCGGCCTGCGCCCGCGCCGCCGCCGCCGCCCGGCGCGCCGGCGGACAGGCAGGCGCCGCAGGCCGAAGCGGCGGCCAAACCGGCGCCGAAGTCGGACGATCCGTTCGCCGGCCTCGATTCGCTCGAGGCCGAAATGGCGAAGCTGCTCGGACGGGAAAAGCTGAGCTGAGGCGAGCGCCCGCCGTCGTGGGCGGGAGCGGCCCGGGCCCGGGCCGATGGCGCAAAGCCCGCCGCGACGGCCCGGCGCCATGGACGGCGTCGCATTCGGCTCGCAAACGGCGGCGTTTCTGCCCGCCGACCGGCGCCCAGCGAGGGCGCCGCGGGGGTCAGTCGTCCCGGTAGATCTTCTCGCGCCGCTCGTGGCGCTCCTGCGCCTCGACCGACAGGGTGGCGATCGGGCGGGCGTCGAGACGGCGCAACGAGATCGGATCGCCGGTCTCGACGCAATAGCCGTACGAGCCCTCCTCGATCCGCGACAGCGCGCTCTCGATCTTGGAGATCAGCTTGCGCTGGCGGTCGCGGGCGCGAAGCTCGATCGCGCGGTCGGTCTCCGACGACGCCCGGTCGGCGATGTCGGGGTGGTTCTCGCTCTCGTGCTGGAGCGCGTTCAGCGTGTCGCGGCTTTCGGCGAGGATCGACTCCCGCCACGCGATCAGCTTGCGCCGGAAATATTCGCGCTGTCGCTCGTTCATGAACGGTTCCGCGTCCGACGGCTTGTAGCTCTCAGAGCCGAAATCGTTCATCCGTGATCCCTGTCTCCAGTGGATTTTCGCGGCCTTATAGCGACCCCGGGGCGAAGGAACAACGACTATCGTCTGACGGCCGCCGCACGCCCGTAAACAGGGCGCCTCCGGCGGAGCATATTGCCGCAGGCCGCTTGCCAGACGCCCGCGCGGGATTACGTTGCGCCGAGGAGTCGGCCCCGGACGCGGGATCGGAAACGGAGGGTGGTCATGTACAAGCGCATCGTTCTCGCGGTCGACCTCGGGGAAACGTCGGCTGCGCCCAAGGGCCTCTCCGAGGCGCTGGAGCTCGCCAAGGCGTGGGGCGGGTCCCTGCGGCTGGTCAACGTCCAGCCGGTGGTGCCGGCGACCTTCATGGAATACGTGCCGGCCGACTTCGACGCGGAACAGACCAAGCGGGCGCTGGAGCAGCTCAACGAACTCGTCGCCGGGGTCGACCTGCCGGCCGACCGCAAGAGCGTCGCCGCGCGCGCCGGCGGCATCTACCACGAGCTCCTCGAGGAGGCGACCGAATGGGGCGCCGACCTGATCGTCGTCGGCTCGCACCGTCCGGTGATGAGCGACTACCTGCTCGGTTCGAACGCCAAGACCATCGTCCGCCACGCGCAGTGCTCGGTGCTGGTGGTGCGGTGAGTTCGGGGCCCGCCGGGCCGGGCGTTCACCCCTTCCCCAACGAATGTTGGGGAAGGTGGCGCGCAGCGCCGGATGGGGTGTGGAAAGCAGGAGTCTGACGGCGCGGCGAGGCTGAGACGGTCGTGCAATCCGTCGATGGCGATGCAGCAGCCTACACCCCATCCGGCCCTTCGAGCCACCTTCCCCAGCAAAGCTCTACCGCCTGCGCACAACTCGCCCAGCCGGGGCAACCGTCGACGCGTGCGCCTCCTCCCCCCTTGTGGGGGAGGAACGAGGAGGGGGGTCACGCCGAACCTCGACGGTGAGCGCTTTTCCAGCCGCCGAACGGAAAGGTCCGAGAGACCCCCCACCCTGTCCCGCCCCCACAAGGGGGGCGGGGACGCTCCCGTCGCTTGAAGTTCCGCCGATATACGAGGTGTGTGCATGCCGTAGAGCAAAGCTGGGGAAGGGGTGCGCGACCCGAGAGATTTGGGCATGCCGTAGAGCAAAGCTGGGGAAGGAACATATGTCACCCGATCGCGACAGAACTCCCCCCGCTCGCCTGCCCGACCTTGTTGGCGTCGCCGGTCACGGTCGCCGTCTGCGCCGTCAGCGCCGCGCCGCCTGCCCTCAGCAGGGCTTCGAGCGCGTTGGCCGCCTCGGGGTCGGCCTTCAGCGCCTTGATCAATTGCGCCTGCAGCGCCATGGGATCAATTGCGCCTGCAGCGCCATGGCGTTGGCGGCGTCCTTCGGGTCGCGCTCGGCGTCGCCGACCGCCTCCGCGCCGGCGGGGCTTTTCAGCCGGCCCTTGATCCAGACCCAAATGCCCTCGGCGGCGGCGTGCGCCGCGACGTCCTTGCCGAAGTCGAGCAGGTGGGGGCGTGGCGACAGCGGCGGCGGCGAGCGCGGCGGGGTCCATGGGCGTTGGTCCTTTCTCGCTCGCGGAATAGTCGAGGATGACCAGGACCGGCCTGTCCCAGCGCCACGGCTCGACGCCGTGCTGGGCGCGAAATCGGTCGAGCTCGTCCGCCGGGACAAAACCCGCGAGCCAGCCGTCCTTCGCGACAGCGCGCGCGAGCTCCAGCGCCAGCCGAGTCTTGCCGCGCCCGCCCGCGCCGACAAGCACGCGGATGGAGACCGGCGCCTCCGCGTCGAGCCACGCCCGCAGATCGGCCCGAGCGCCGTCGCGACCGAGCAGCGGGACCACGTCGGCGCGGTAGGCGCTGAGGAGCCCGGCCTCGGAATCGTTCCGCGCCGCGAGCTTTGTCCGCTTCTCGTACTGGGTCAGGCGCAGATAGGGTTCAAGGCCAGTCGTGATCGTGACGACGCTCCCGCTCGCCTGGACGACGATGTTGTCATTGCCGGAGACGTGAGCGTTCTGGGCCGGCTGATCCATCGGGCGCTTTCGGAAGACGCGAACCGACCGCGACAGTGAACTGCGGCGCCATGTTGGTCAAATCTGTTGACCGTCGCGAGCAGGTTCATCGCCATCCTCCTCCGTCCCGGCTCCGCCGTCCGGCGAGCCGCCCGATGGGAGGACGGCCGCGGGATTGGACGCCGGTGGACGCAGGAGGCGCGGCAATTTCTTCCGTAAAACCGAAAACTGTGCTAACGTGCAGATGTTGGGGTCGGCGTCCTTCGACAGGAATACGGACAGGCCGGACGGCTGTTTGAGATGTTCATCTTCCGGGACGCTCGCGACACGGGGGCCGCGGGCGCGACGCGCCGCGCGCCGACGGGATTCTGCGCATCGTGCGCATGAACCCGAGCGTCGCAGGCGGACCAGGTCGCCTCCTCGCCGTCATCGAGAGGAGCCAAGCGACGTAGCGATGCACGGGCCAAAACAGCGTCAAAGCCGTGTGGATTGCTCCGCCTTCGGCTCGCAATGACGGCGCCCACCGTGACAGCCAAGGCCGACAGGCGAACGTAACTGCCAAGCCTAGGCGCACCTTGGAATGACGGCGGTCGTCGACGCCGAGGCGGGGGCGATGACGCTGCCCGCCGTCCTCGCGAGGAGCCCGAAGGGCGACGCGGCGATCCAGGGGCCGCCTGCGCCGACGTTGAAGCGCGGCGACGCGGGGCATACGGCAGACCTTGGCCCCGCCCGCCTGGATCGCCACGTCCCCCCGGATCCAAGTCTGGATCCAAGTCCGGGGGTCGCTCCTCGCGATGACGGGGGTGTTGCCACGTGACGTAACTCCCAACCCCGTCTTTGCGAGGAGCAAAGCGACGAAGCAACCTATGCCGCCGGTTGCTTACGGCGGAAAAAAATCGCTCCGTCTTCTGCTCGCAACGAAGGGCGGCGGGACGACCAGAGGGCGCGACAGCGGCCCAGCGGCCCTGGATCGCTTCGCTTCGCTCGCGATGACGGCGCTGTTCGCTGCCGGCTTGGGAGTTACCACGTGACAGGTTTTGGCGTTCGAGGCGTTGAAATCCTTGGGGTCGCGTCTAAGAAGCGTACGCGCCCGGCGCCGGCTCGGGCGTTGCAGTCGCCAGTCGCCCGAAAATTCCCGCGCAAGCCTTTGAAAACCCACAAAACCGGCCCGGGCCGCGGTCAGTGCGCGAGCGCCTTCATCGCCGCCTCGACCCCGTCGGGCGTCAGCGCAAACATCCGCCGCTGCAGAATGTCGGCGATGATCTGGGTCGATTGCGAATAGGCCCAGTGCGGCTCGGGGGTCGGGTTGATCCACACCGTGCGCGGCCAGGTCGCGAAGGCGCGTTCGAGCCAGACCCGGCCGGGCTCGGGGTTGAGGTGCTCGACCGAGCCGCCCGGCGACACGATCTCGTACGGGCTCATCGACGCGTCGCCGACGAACACGACGCGATAGTCGCGCCCGTAGGCGTTCAGGAGGTCGCGGGTGGCGATCCGCTCCTCGTAACGGCGGCGGTTGTTCTTCCATACGCTCTCGTACAGGCAATTGTGGAAATAGAAGTGCTCGAGCCGCTTGAACTGGCTCTGCGCTGCGGAGAACAGCTGCTCGGCCGCCTCGACGTGCCAGTCCATCGAGCCGCCGACGTCGAGGAACAGCAGCACCTTGACGGCGTTGCGCCGCTCGGGCCTGAGCTTGACGTCGATGTAGCCGCGGTCGGCGGTCGAGCGGATGGTGCCGTCGAGGTCGAGCTCCTCGGCCGCGCCCTCGCGCGCGAACCGCCTGAGGCGCCGGAGCGCGAGCTTGATGTTGCGTGGGCCCAGTTCGGCGTCGCCGTCGAAGTCGCGGAACTCGCGCTTGTCCCACACCTTGATCGCGCTGCCGCGCCGGCCCTTGTCCTGGCCGATGCGCACGCCCTCGGGGTGGTCGCCGTAGGCGCCGAACGGCGACGTGCCGCCGGTGCCGATCCACTTCGAGCCGCCCTGGTGGCGCCCCTTCTGCTCGGCGAGGCGCTGGCGCAGCGTCTCCATCAGCTTGTCGAAGCCGAGTTTTTCGATTTCGGCCCGCTCCTCGGGGCTGAGGAAGCGCTCGGCCATGCGCCGCAGCCATTCCTCCGGCAGCTCTTGCGCCTCGACCGCCGCGGCGAGCGAGAGAACCCCCTTGAAGGTCGAGGCGAACACCACGTCGAACTTGTCGAGGTTGCGCTCGTCCTTGACGAGGAGCGCGCGCGAGAGACGATAGAACTCGTCGACCGACCGGTCGGCGAGATCGCCCTCGAGCGCCCGCATGACGTCGAGATATTCGCGCGGCGTGACCGGGACGTGCGCCTGGCGCAGGTTGGCGAAGAAGGTGAGAAACATGGATCCGATGCTAGCGCGCGGCGCGTTGGACTTGCAATGCCGCGCGCGGCCGGGATAGGGGACGTCATGGCGGCCGTCGTCGAGCGCGAGACTTTTGCCCTGCCGAGGTCCGTCGCTGCGGACACGGAAGTGTTCGCCATCGGCGACATTCACGGCCGCACCGATCTTCTCCACGCGCTGATCGACGAGGCCGCGCGCGAGCCGCGGCGGCGGCAGAAGCGGGCGCTCGTCTTCCTCGGCGACCTGATCGACCGCGGCCCCGACAGCCTCGGGACGGTCGATCTCGCGCTCGCGGCGGGCGCGCGCGTCGGCGCGAGCGAAGCGATCGGGCTCATGGGCAACCACGAGACGATGATGCGGCTCGCCCTCGATCCGCGCACGCCGTGGGACGCCGCGCTCGCGGCGCTCGCCAACTGGCTGCGCAACGGCGGCGGCGCGGTGGTGCGGCAGTTCCTGAATTTCGAGGTCAGGCCGATCGACCCGGAAGAGCTTCTGACCATGATCCGCGTCGCGCTTCCCGAGCGGATCCGCGCCTGGCTCGAGGGCTTGCGGGCGAACTGGCGCTCGGACGCGGTCCTGTTCGTCCACGCCGGCGTCAACCCGACCGTCGACCTCGAACGCTTCCTCGCCCTGCCCTGGAACACCCCGCTCGACCAGATGGAGGAGGACCGGCACTGGGCCTGGGTGCGCTGGCCGTTCCTCGACGCCTCGCCCGGCCCCGGCGGCTTCAGCGGCTATTTCGTCGTGCACGGGCACACGCCCAACGACGCCCGTCCGAATCCTTCGCACGAGGCGCAGATCCGCGACTTCCGGCTCAACCTCGACGCCGGCTCGGGCAAGACCGGGCTCGCCAAGATGGGCGTGTTCCGCGGATCGGAGGTCAAGGTGCTGACCGCGCTCGGGCCGACCAACGCGATGCTGGGCCGGGCGCACGGCTGACCGGCGGGGCGCGAAAGCGGCGGGCGAGCGCGGAAACCAGAGCCGTCCGGGAAGGGACGGCTCCGGGCTCTTTCGCGGCGGTCGAAATCCCGTTCGCGACTCAGCCGACAGCGTACAGCCGCGGACGGGCCGCGGGCGCCGGTTCCGCGGCCGGGGCGATCCACTTGCGGGGGCCGCCGCGCCGGCGGGTCAGGCGGAGGGAGACGTCGCCGGACAATCCCTTCCAGAGTTCCGGGTCGAGAACGAGCTCTCCGGTCGTCCAGCGGAGCCCGCTCGGCTCGACGGCATGGACGCCGTCGCGGAGCCGCGGGTCATCGACCGCGATCTCGCGTGTCTCGCCGCCGGCGGAAAACACGAGCCCGAGCAGATGCACGCCGAGCGTTCTGCCGTCCTGAACGCCGAAATCTTTGGGGACGTGGGTGTTCGACACAAGTCTGATGTCGAGCGCCTCGGCCGGAAACACGAACGTCTCGGCAGTGTTTGCCCCGGCCGGCCGGCGGATCTCGCCGTCGACGACGAGGCGCAGGTCGTCGTCGTGGGAGGGCGTCCAGCCGAACGACCGCGCGCGCTCCGTCAGGCGTTCGCGAACGAAAGCCAGCCCCGGGCCCTTGGCGATGACCGGCCGGCAAAAATCCGCATGCGTCGTGTCCTTGCCCTCGTCGAACGAGTCCAAAGTCGCGCCGGCCTCCTCGAAGAAGCCGCGGTTGCCCATCGCAAGGTAGCTCTCGGCCGGGAGATCGTTGGCGACGAGGACGTCGTGGCTGTCGAGTTCGACGTGCCACAGCGTGACGACGTCGCGCCATTCGCGCGTGACCGTCGCGCCGTTGACCAGATGCATCGCCGGGATCAGCACCTCGCCGATCAGGTCGAGGCAGATCGCGTGGCCGGGCGAGACGACGAGGTCCTGTGAGGGGCGGTCCGGCCCGAAGGCGTGCGCCGCGATCCGGACGACTTCGTGCTTGCGCCCCGCGAAGTCGCGGCGGAACCGGCGGTGGCCCATCCACTTGATCGGGCGGCGCTCGCCGGACGCGGTCAGCACCATGTCGCCGGCGGACAGGGACTCGACCCGGACGTCGCCATGCGGCGTGCGGATCAGCGTCCCGGAGGCGAAGCAGACGGGGGTCGAGGTCAGCGAACCCGACGGACTCCCGAAGGTCTCGTTGACCGGCGAATACGTGGTGACGGAGCCCGAGTACAGAAACGTCGGACTTACGCCGTTGTATGAAAAGCTCAAAGCTCCGGTCGGCACGCCAGTGGAATAGGAGGTTGACGACGCCGTCGTGGCAACTGAGTGAACATCCGACGAAAAAGACGAAAAAACATACGACTGAGATGAGACTGGAGTGCTGACCGTCGCTGTCAGCGTGCCTGTCATGGACGGATTAGTATAGTCGACCTCGATAGTCCCGTTAAGGTACGCTAGATCCCCCGAGGAGAGGTTGGTGAATTGAACGTTGTTGAACGTGATATCGTAAATTTCGTCCGCCGGCATAATATCCCCCTCGTTCTGTAGCTGACCTCAAGGCCGATCACACGATTGTGACAATTTGTTCCGTAGCTGACAAGGTCATTGCGAAGAAAATTTACAGCGATAACCACAAGCCAGCGGAGCGTGAAACCGCTTCCGTCGGCGCTGCTTTTCGCTTGTCTCGGCACCGGTCTGCCGGGCGGGAACTTGACGCCGCCCTTGCGATGGCGCCACGAGGGCGATTGAAACGGGGCCGCGCGTCGGAGCGCCAGGGCTCCTCGAAACCGACCGGAACGCCATGCGCACCTGGATCAAGGACCCCCTCGCCATTTTCGCCGACGGCGCTGAGCGCGGCGTGATCGTCGAGGGGACGACAATCGCCGGGCGGGTCGGGCGGGGCCAGGTCCCCGAGCGCGTCGACGCGGTGTTCGACGCCTCGCGCCATGTCGTGCTGCCCGGCCTCGTCAACGCCCACCATCACTTCTACCAGACGCTCACCCGCGCCCATCCCGCCGCGATCAACCAGAAGCTCTTTCCCTGGCTGGTCGCGCTCTATCCGATCTGGTCGCGGCTGAAGCCGAAGCATCTGCGCCTCGCCGTGCGCATGGCGCTGACCGAGCTTCTCCTGTCGGGTTGCACGACCGCGGCCGACCATCACTACCTCTATCCGGCGGGGCTCGAGGACGCGGTCGACATCGCGGTCGAGGAAGCGCTCGGCCTGGGCGTGCGGATGACGGTGTCGCGCGGCTCGATGAACCTGTCGGCCAAGGACGGCGGCCTGCCGCCCGACAGCGTGGTTCAGGACGAGGACACGATTCTCGCCGACAGCGAGCGCGTCCTGAAGCTGTTCCACGACCCCAAGGACGGCGCGATGATCCGCATCGCGCTCGCGCCCTGCTCGCCGTTCTCGATCTCGAAGCGGCTGATGACCGAGAGCGCCCGGCTCGCGGAACGTTACGACTGCCAGCTTCACACGCATCTTTGCGAGACCGACGACGAGGAGCAGTTCTGCTTGCGGATGTACGGCCTGAGACCGGTTGACCTTCTGGAGGAGACCGGATGGATGTCGCGCCGGGTCTGGCTCGCGCACGGCATCCACTTCACCGCCGAGGAGATCGGGCGGCTCGGGCGCGCCGGAGTGGGCGTCTGCCATTGCGCCGCCTCCAACATGGTGCTGGCCTCGGGAATCTGCCGGACCTGCGAACTCGAGGCGGCGGGCGCGCCGCTCGGGCTCGGCGTCGACGGTTCGGCCTCGAATGATTCGTCGAACATGATGGAGGCCGCGCGCCACGCGCTGATGATCGGCCGGCTGCGCTACGGCGCCGACCGGGTGACGCATCTCGACGTGCTGCGTTGGGCGACGGAAGGCTCGGCGCGCTGTCTCGGACGCCCGGACGTCGGCCGCATCGTCGAGGGCTGCGAGGCCGACCTCGCGCTCTTCACCCTCGACGAGCCGCGTTTTTCCGGCGCCCACGATCCCCTGGCGGCGCTGGTTCTGTGCGGCGCCCATCGGGCGGACCGGGTGATGGTCGCGGGCGCCTGGCGGGTGGTCGACGGCGCGGTGGTCGGTCTCGACCTCGGCGCGCTGATCGCCGAGCACAAGGCGGCGGCGAAGGATTTCGCCTGATGGAGGTCCCCTCGGTCCGGCCGCCAAATGCGGTCAATCGGTGAATTGCACGATGCGGTTGTCGTTCAGATCGATGATCGCGGGACGGTCGTTGACCATGGCGCGGCCGTAGCCGGGCCGGTCGGGCATCGGACTCGGCGTGGACCCTTCCGGCAGCGTCTGGCCCTCCGTCGCCTTGCCCGGCAACGAGATGTTGGGAACGCTGCCCGAGTTTGAGGAACTCGAACCGGCGAGCGTCGAGGAGAGGGGCGCAGGCGCGGGCGACTGGGGCGGCCCGTACACGCCGCGCAGCTGGCCGACGCCGGACGCCGGCGGACCGTAGACGCCCCGCAGGCCGCCGGTGGCCGATTCGGGCGAGCCGAAGGCGCCCTTGAGCCCGCCGGTCTGCGGCGCGCCGCCGCTCTCGGGCGCGCCGCCGCTCCGGGGCGTGGCGCCGCCTTGCGGCGCGGTCCCGCTTCGTGGCCCGGTGCGCTCGACGCCGCCCCCCGGCGGCGTGTTCGGACTGTTCTGCTGTGCGCCCGCCGCCGCGACCGCGCCCACGAGAACTGCGAGCGAAAGCCCGAAACGCCGCATGACACGCTCCTGACCGCACTTCACAGCCTGCAATCTAGCAGGCGCGCCCCGCGAACGCGACCTCTTCGGGAGCGACTCGGATTCGCCCGCCGGCCGGGGTCCGGTGTCGTCCGCACCCGACCACGCGCCCCTGCTGCATATTGCCGCCTTGACGAATGAAAAACCGCCGTCGCAATCTCCGCCCATGCGCCGCCTGTATCTGATCCGTCACGCCAAAGCCGAGCCCGGCGTAGGCCAGGACGATTACGAGCGCGCCCTCACCAGTCGAGGGCGGGCGGACGCCTGCCGAATCGTCTCGGCTCTTGTCGCGAGCGAGCCGGCGCCGGCGGTGCTGATCCACTCGGGCGCGTTGCGCACCAAGCAGACCGCCGAGATTTTTGCCGCGCACTGGCCGCGCCGGGTCGAGCTGCAGGAGGAGATCGGCCTCTACGACGCGACGAAGGACATGCTGTTCGCCCGCGCCTGCGCCCTGTCCGATTCGGTCGACTGCGTCGGCCTCGTCGGCCACAACCCGGGAATCGGCGAGCTCGCGGCCCGTCTGGCCGGGACCGGCGCCCATCCGGAGTTGCGCCGCCTGGCGTACAAATTCCCGACCTGCGCCGTCGCGGTGATCGATTTCGACGTCGCCGCGTGGGACGACATCGATCCGGGGCGCGGACTGCTCGCCCGGTTCCTGACCCCCGCGGAGCTCGAGGCCGAGACGGACTGACCCTGTCCAAACCCCGGCGCGCGCCCTACATAGGCGCGGCTGACACTTGAAACGCGGATGCGTCTTGTCTTTTCTCTCCGATCTCGCGTTCGAGGCGGCGCTCATCGCCCGCTCGCTCGGCGACTATTTCTCGGGCGGCGGCCTGCGCCTCGGCGTGACCGGCCTCTCCCGCTCCGGCAAGACGGTGTTCCTGACGGCGCTCGTCAGCAATCTGCTCGCCGGCGTGCGGCTTCCGGTGCTCGCGGCCTCCGCCGAAGGGCGGATTGCGCGCGCCCGCCTCGAGCCGCAGCCCGACGACGCCGTGCCGCGCTTCGCCTACGAGGACCACATGGCGAGCCTCGCCGGACCGGACCGCTGCTGGCCGCGCTCGACCCGGCGCATCTCGCAGCTCCGTCTGACGATCGAGTTCGAGAGCGCCAACCGCTGGGGCGGCCGTGACGCGAGCCTCGCCATCGATCTCGTCGACTATCCGGGCGAATGGCTGCTCGACCTGCCGCTGCTCGACAAGGCCTACGCCACCTGGGCGCAGGAAACGCTGGTCGCCAGCGAGACGCGCGCCCGGGCGCCGCTGTCGGCCGACTGGCGCGCCGCCATCGCCGGCCTCGATCCGCACGCCGAGGCGAACGAGGACAGCGCGCGCGCCATCGCGGAACGGTTCACCGCCTACCTGCGCCGCGCGCGGGAGAGCGTCTACGCCCTCTCGACCCTGCCCCCCGGGCGCTTTCTCATGCCCGGCGACCTCGAAGGCTCGCCGGCGCTGACCTTCGCGCCGGTTCCGATCGAAGGCGACATGATCGCGCCCGGCACGATGGGCGCGATGATGGAGCGCCGCTACGAGGCCTACAAGACCTTCGTGGTGAAGCCGTTCTTTCGCGACCATTTCGCCCGGCTCGACCGCCAGATCGTGCTGGTCGACGCGCTGACCGCGCTGAACTCGGGGCCGGCGGCGCTCGCCGACCTCGAGAACGCGCTCAGCGAGGTGCTCGGCGCCTTCCGCGCCGGGCGCTCGTCGTCGCTCGCCTCGATCTTCCGCCCGCGCATCGACAAGATCCTGTTCGCCGCCACTAAGGCCGACCACCTGCACCACACGAGCCACGACCGGCTCGAGGCGATCCTGCGCCTGCTCACCGCCAAGGCGATCGCGCGCGCGGAGGGGGTGGGGGCGGAAATCGACGTGATCGCGATGGCCGCGATCCGGGCGACGCGGGAGGCCGAGATCCGCCATCATTCCGAGACGCTGGAGGCGATCATCGGCGTGCCGCAGAAGGGCGAGACGATCGGCGGCGAGATTTTCGACGGCGTCGCCGAAGCCGCGGTGTTTCCGGGCGAGCTGCCTGAGGACCCGGCCGCGATCTTCGAGGGCGACGCGATCGCGCTGCCCGAGGCGGACAACGACTGGCGCTTCGTTCGGTTTCGACCGCCGCTCCTCCAGCGTGGGCAGCCCGCCCCGCAGATCCGGCTCGACCGCGCCCTGCAATTCCTGATCGGCGACCGACTGGCATGACCGAGCGCCCTCCCCGCCCCCGCGCCTTCCGCCTCGACGACGCACGCGTCGCCGTCGACGACGGCCCCGTCCCGCTCGCCCCGGCCGCGTTCATCCAGTCGCAGAACGATCCCATCCCGGCCGCGAGCGCCCCGCCCGGCGTCGACGAAGCCGAACTCGAGGTCGAGGCTGCGCAAAGATCCGGCCTCCTCGCGCGTTTCCGACTCAAGCTGACGACGATCGTGTGGACCGGCCTCGGCGGCCTCGTGTCGCTGGCGCTCGGCCTGTGGACCACCAACCTGATCGAAGGGCTGTTCGCCAAGGCCGAGACGCTCGGCGTCGTCGGCCTCGTCTTCGCGGCCCTGTTCGCGATCGGGCTTGTCGGCCTGATCGCCCGCGAGGTTCTGGCCGTCTCGCGCCAGACGAAGATCGCCGAGATGCACATCGCCTTCGCCGCGGCGCGCGCCGCCGACGACCGCGACGCCGCGCGGCGGCTGGTTTCGAGGCTGGTCGCGCTCTATCGCGACCGGCCGGAGACCGCGCGCGCCCGCGCCCAGGTGCAGGAGGCCGCGGCCGCGATCATCGACGGCCGCGACCTCGTCGACGTCGCCGAGCGCGCGCTCCTCAGGCCCCTCGACGAGCGCGCCCAGGCGGAGATCGCCAAGGCCGCCAAGGCGGTGTCGGTCGTCACCGCCATCAGCCCGCGCGCGATCCTCGACGTGATCTTCGTCATCGCCCAGATCATCCGGCTGGTGCGGCGGATCGCGGAAATCTACGGCGGCCGCCCGGGGCTGCTCGGCCTGGTCAAACTCGCCCGCTCGATCGGCGCCCATATCGCGATCACCGGCGGCATGGCGGTCGGCGACAGCCTGATCCAGCAGATCGTCGGCCACGGCATCGCCTCGCGCATTTCGGCCAAGATGGGCGAAGGCGTGCTGAACGGCCTGCTCACCGCCCGCGTCGGCCTGTCGGCGCTCGCCGTCTGCCGCCCCGCCCCGTTCGCGGTGACGAAGCCGCCGGGCGTCAAAGACGTCGCGCCGTTCCTGTTCGGCGGCAAGAAAGAATAACTCTACAATGTTGACGCGGTCATCGGTTTTGATAAATTACTGAGGTCATTTTCCATCTAAGGGGAAACATCATGAATTCTCAATGGATTGGACCGGTCAGCCGGAAAATTGTCATTGCGTTGGCTTTCGCCGCCGCCGCGTCTGCAGCTTCCGCCGCCGCGGTCGCAACCCCTGGCGACCCTTTCCCTGCCGGCAGCATCGTCAACCTCAGCCCATCGTTTTCAAGCGCCTTTGGAACCATCAGCCTTGCGTTCGGCGACTTCGACCTCGTCGGCCACACCGGCTCTCTCTTCAACTATAACGCCGAGCTCATCGCGACTGTGAGCGGAACGACATACGATCTCCCGGGCCAATTCGAGGTCACCGTCGCCGGACTGGCCAATCCGGTTGTGGACGGCCAGTATACGGTCGCCTTCGACTCCGGCACGTTTCAGTCGACGATCGGGACCGATGCGATCGTGGTCACGGGAAGCACCAGTTTGCCTACCAGCGGCACATCGACTTACACCGGGTCCGGCGCCAATCTGGAGGTCAACACCTCGGTCACCTTGAACCTTAAGTACACCGTGAACGGCGGCTCGCCAATCGTCGTCCCGACGCAGACGGGAAGCACGACTGCGGTTCCCGAACCCTCGACCTGGGCGATGCTGCTTGCGGGTTTCGCCGGCCTCGGTTTCGCCAGCTATCGGTCGTCGCGCCGGAGCGGCGCCCTCGCCGCGTAGCATGCGTCGCCGATGGACGTCAGAACGGGTCGCCGTGGGGCGGCCCGTTCGACGCTGTCGGCCTTCGGTCATCGCCGCTGCGGCGTGGGATGCGTCCCTGTCGGGCGCGTTCCATGATGGTCGTGGCGGCGGCGCGCCGGGTTGACCGCGCAGACCTACGGCGCCGCTTCGGCGCGCGCCAGTTCGTAATTTCGGGCGGCGCTCGGCAGCCTCGTCCGCTTCGACCCTCTCGATGGCCGCGCCCTCCCGACGGAGTCCAGCGGCTCGGCCAAGGCATCGCCTGGCGCATCCCGGCACGGATGAGCGCAGGATGGGCTGATGATCGCCGAAGTCGCCGGCCGGAGATGCGGCGTGCGTCGGCTCGACCTGGTCAACTCGGCGGCGCGCGGCGACTTGACCCGGAGCGGAGCGGTCTCGATTCTCCATCGTCCGCGGACTGTCATCTGACGGTTTTGCGGGGGGACTATCCCGGAAACGAATCGACTTCGCCTGCGCGCCCCCGGCTCGCCCGGCGGACCCAGGAGTTCGAGGTGTTCTTGTTACGACGACAGATGTCTGGCGCTCGCCCCTCTTCGGTTTCGCGAGCAGCGGCGGCGCTTTTCCCGGTATTCGCCGCGGCGTTCCTCGCCAGCGCCGCGGAGGCCGCCCCGGCGGCGGATGCGACGCCGGGCAGCGCCTCGACGCTTCCGGCCACCGGGATACCGGCGGCGGACGCGTCCGCTTCCCTTCCGGTCCTCCCCGCCCTTTCCGCTGAGGCGGCGCCCGACCGGCGCTTCCGCGCCCAGGCCTCTGAGGCGACCGCGACCCCCTCGGCGCCTGCGGCGAGCCCGGGTCCGTGGGGCGTCTTGAGCGGCGACTGGCAGAACGCCGACCTGCTCGGCGACCTCGGGGGATTGCGGCCCGCGCTCGGCAAATACGGAATCTCCGTACAACTCTCCGAGGAGGCGGAGACGTTCGGCAACCTGACCGGCGGCGTCCGCCAGGGTTTCGAGGTCAACGGCGTCACCACCGCCCAAGTTCAGCTCGATACGAAGCCGCTGTTCGGTCTCCCCGGCGGCATCGTCAGCGTCAGCGGCTTTCACATCTGGGGCGGCGCCCTCAGCCCCTCCAATCTGATGAACCTGCAGACCGTCAGCGGTCTCGAGGCCTTCGCCTCGATCCGGCTCTGGGAGCTCTGGTGGCAGCAGAATTTCGGCCCCCGATTCGACGTCAAGGTCGGCGAGCAGAGCCTCGACAACGAATTCATGATGAGCCAGAATGCCGGCTACTTCCTGAACTCGGTGATGGGCTGGCCGATGCTGCCGTCGGCGAATCTGACCGGCGGCGGACCCGCCTATCCCCTCGCCGGCCTCGGCGTCCGCGCTCGCGGGCGCCCGACCGACGCCGTCACCATCATGGCCGGCGTCTTCAACGGCAGCCCGATTCCGCTGAATTCCCCCAACACGCCGCTGAGCAATCCCAACGGCGTGAGTTTTCCGCTCAACACCGGCGTGCTCGCGATCGCCGAGTTGCAATATACGGTTCCCGCAGCCGATTCGTCGGGAAAGACGCCGGCCGACGGCCCGCTTCCCGGCACGTACAAGATCGGGGCCTGGTGGGACAGCGAGGACTTCAACAGTCAACAGTCCGACAATATGGGCGTCCCGCTCGCCGACCCCGCGAGCGACGGGGTTCCCGCGAAGAAGCAGGGCAACTATTCGATCTACGCCGCCGCGGATCAGATGATCTGGCGCGCGGGCGACCCGAACCGCTCCGTCAGCGCCTTCCTGCGGGCGGAGATGACAACGCTTCAGGACCGCAATCCGATCGGCTTCGCCATCAACGGCGGCCTCACCCTGCACGATCCGCTGCCGGGGCGCGACAACGACGTGTTCGGCCTCGGCTTCGGCGTGGCGCGGGTGAGCGCCGGCGCATCGAATTACGACCGGCAGATGCAGGTCTTCCAGCCGACGGTCTACACCCCCGTGCGCGGGGCGGAGACGTTTCTCGAGGCCACCTACCAGGCGCAGATCCTGCCGGCGTGGCAGGTCCAGCCCGACGTCCAGTACATCGTCAACCCCGGGGCCGGCCTCGCCAACCCGGATGCGCCGAACCAGACAATCAAGAACGAACTGGTGATCGGTCTGCGCACCACCATCACGTTCTGACCGCCGACCGGCGCATCGGCGCCGCGGACCGGGGCGCGCTTCCACAAGGGGGGGGGGTCCGATGCGCCCCCGTCGCGGCGATCGAGTGGACGGCTCGCCGCCTCCGCCGAGGTCCTGACGGCGTCGGCGCAAGCGCGCCGTCACCGGACCCCCGACGGCGCCGAACGAGCGACCGCCGCCGGGACGCGCCTGGGCGCCGGACTTCTGCGCAGGACCGCAACGGCCAGCAGCGCCGCGCCGCCCGCCAGGACGTAGGCCGACGGTCGGAACGCCATGTCCGGATCGACATTGGCGTCCAGGACTTCCCGAAACGGGATGTGGCGGACGAGCGCGTACCAGCCGGCCTCGATCAGCGCCGTCAGCGGCGGCGCGAGCGCGGCGGCGGCGAGCGCCGCGGCCCAGGCCGGCGCTCCCCGCTTCAGCACGGCGCGGAACAACATCAGGACGAGGAACAGCCCGATCATGATCACCGGCTCGGTCACGTCGGCCTTGGCCTGGATCATGAAGTGCAGCAGCGCGAGGACGCCGATGGCGTAGACGAGCGCGTGGAGCGTCCGCCATTTCGTCCCCAGCCGCTTGATCATGGCGTCGGTCGAGGTGGCGGCGAGCGCCGCGAGGCCCAGCCATGCGACGAAGCCGATCGTCAGATAGAAGCGCAGCGCGATCTCGCTCGCCACGACCGCGAGGTTGTAGTGCTTGTCGACCACGAACAGCGCGAGATGGGCCGAGGCGTAGGCGAAGGCCGCCACCCCGACCATGCGCCGGACGGCGACGAACTTGGGGTAGCGCGCCGCGCGCATCAGCGGCGTGACAAGGAGCGACAACAGGAGAAAGCGGATCGCCCACGTCCCGGTGCGATGGATCATCTCCGTCACGACCTTCGGATCGAGCGCCCCGGTCGCCGCCAGCCAGACGATCCACGCCGCCGGAACGAACAGTCCGGCGAAGACGACCGCCTTCAGCGGCGCGAAGCGGCCGTTGCGTTCGGTCCAGGGCGCGTTCAGGCGGATCATGGAAAAAGCCTATCGTTGGATTGCGCCGGGTCAAGCGTCACCGAAGCCTTACGAACGCGGGCGCGCGTTTGTTTCGCCGCGGCGCCCGTGGCGCCGGGCGGCGACGCGCCTTATAATCCCGCGCGGGCGGCCGGCGGGGCGTAGGGACCATTTTGCGGCCGCGGCAAGGGGGCCGTCATGGATGTCTTCGAGCGCGCCAGGGCCATGATTCTATCGCCGGCCGCGGAGTGGCGGCGAATCGAGCCGGAACCGGGCGACGTGGGGTTTCTGTTTTCCAATTACGCCGCCTTTCTCGCCGCGATCCCGCCGGTCTGCGCCTTCCTGCGCCACGGCGCGTTCGGCTGGGGGCCGCGGCTCCACCACGTCCACCACGGCTTCTTCGCGAGCCTGTTCGGCGGAATCGTCCACTACCTCGCGACCTTCGTCGCGCTCTACATCATGGCGGTCGTCGTCGACGGCCTCGCGCCGAATTTCTCTACGCAAAAGAACCCGCAGAACGCATTGAAACTCGTTGTTTATTCGATGACGCCGGCGTGGGTGGCGGGCGTGTTCGTCCTCGTTCCCGGCCTCGGCTTCCTGCGGCTCCTCGCCCTCCTCTACGCCGTCTATGTGTTCTGGCTCGGGCTGCCGATCCTGATGAAGGCGCCGCCGGACAGGACCTTCGGGTATGCGCTGGCCACGGTCGTCTCGGCCGTCATTCTGTCGATCGTCCTCTCGGCGTTCGTCGGGCCGATCGTCTGACCTTTTCCGGCGGCATTGCCTCCGCGAGCCGATCGGCAGGGAAGCAACCGGCTAATAGAGATCTTTCCTGACGGACTCGCAGTACTGGGCGTCCACCACCTCAGCCTCGGCCGGCGACCCGCCCGTCAGTGCAGTCTTCATCTGACCGATGGATGGAACGCGCGACCGGTCTATACGCGAGGTCTCGTCCCACAGCCGCGCCCGGTTGATAGCCTTGCCGCAGTGAAACAGCACCTGCTCGATCGCGACCAGGATCGCTGTCTTGGGCGTCTTCTGGCCCTCCTTGAGCGTGGCCAGCAGGTCGGGGGCGGTCAAGACGCGGCCCCGGCCATTGATGCGGAGGAAAACATCGAGCCCAGGGAAGAGAAACAACATCGCAAGCCGGTCATCGGCAAGCAGATTGCGCAGCGTCTCGATGCGGTTATTTCCCGGCCAGTCGGCGAAGGCGACGTGATGCGGGTCGACCACTTTGACGAAGCCTGCCGGGCCGCCGCGCGGCGAGGCGTCAAGGCCTTGCGCGCTCCCGCTCGCGAGGCACAGGAAGGTCGCCGCGGCGATATAGGCCTCGTGAAAGGGGACGAGATGCGGCAGCACGGCGCGCTGGATCGCCTCGGAAGGGGGCGCATAGAGTCGATCGAGATCTGCGCCGGTTACGGAGGACGCGATGTTGGACATGGGAAGGGCCTCGGATGAACCAGGCGCTGCGGTTAGCGCGATCGCCTTGGCCGCGCTAAGCTACTGCCGCCATTGAATAGCAGTTACACGCCATGCCTCATCGTCAGCCGCCCGACCTGATCGGCCATGACCTGGACGGGCCAACCGTCGCGGCCTTTTCCGTCGCGCTCAAGTCCGAGTTCGCGACGCCCGCCCATCGTCATCCGCGCGGGCAGATGATCGGCTGCATCCGTGGCGTGGTGACCGTCCTGACGGATATCGAAGCCTGGGTCGTGCCATCGGGCCATGCGATCTGGCTGCCGCCGCACCAGCTCCATGGCGGCCAGAGTTTCGGTCCCGGCGCCGGTTGGAGCGTCTATGTCGCCCCGGCGGCGTGCCGGGACCTGCCGGAACGACCTCGCACGGTGTTCGCGCCCCCGCTGCTGCGCGAAGCAATCTTGCGCGCCGCCGCCTGGGAGGACGACCGATGGGATGTGGCTCGCCAACGCATCGCCGACCTGATCGTCGATGAAATCGGCCGGCTCCCAGCCGAGGCCCTCGGCTTGCCGATGCCGCGCGATCCGCGCCTTCAGCGGATCGCGCGGGCGCTTCTGGAACATCCCGAGGACGGTCGCACCATCGAGGAATGGGCTGCGTGGGCGTGCAGCACGCCGCGTACGCTCAGCCGCCGCTTCCCGCAGGAAACGGGCCTCAGTTTTATGGACTGGAGGCAGCGCGCTCGGCTGCTGCGCGCGCTGGAGATGCTGGCGGAGGGTCATTCCGTCACGTCCATTGCGCTCGACCTGGGCTACAGCAGCGTCAGCGGGTTCATCGCTCTATTTCGCCGCACCTTCGGCGCGACGCCGACCGCCCATCCAATCTGTCGGGGGATTGAAGCCCGAAGGGGATGACGGGCCCGCAGCGGCGACAGTCTCTCAATCCGCCCGGGCCGGGGCGCGCCTGCGCGGTCAGGCGGCGGCTGCGGCGTCGAACCGTGCGCGCACGATCAGGGTCGTCCCGGCGCCCGGCTTCGACTCGATCTGCAAGCTTCCCCTGATGGCGGCGAGTCGCTCGCGAATGCCGAGGAGGCCCAGGCGGGTCGTCGACGCCGGGTCGTTCTGCGCCAGATCGAGGCCCACGCCGTCGTCTTCGATGATCATCAGCACATCGCGGGGCGACGCCTTGACGATCACGCCGACCGTCTTCGCCCTCGCGTGCTTGACGACGTTGGTGATGGCTTCCTGCAACACCCGGTAGAGGGTGGTCTCGACGAGGGGCGGCAACCGGGACGCGTTCAGGGCGAGGTGACAGTCGAACGCGAGCCCGGACCGGCCGGCCCAGGTGTCGACCAGGTTGCGGATGGCCGGTTCGAGGCCGATGTCGTCGAGCGCGATCGGGCGCAATTCCCATGCCAGGCGGCTGACTTCCTCTCCGACCGTCGCCGTCAGCTCCTTCAGGTCGGCGAGGCCGGACTCGATCGCGGCGACGTTCGGCGTCGTCCGGCCGAGCAGTTCCAGCTTGATGGCGATCGCCGCCAGGTACTGACCGAGGCTGTCGTGCAATTCCCGCGCGATCCGCTGCCGGACGGCTTCCTGGCGGCTCACCAGGTCGCGCTGGACCTCCGCCAGTTTCGCCTCCGCCGCCCGCTGCTCGGTGATGTCGACCATGCTCGCCCGAATGAGGGCGCTGCCCGGCAGGCGAACCAGGGTCACGTGGGTGATTCGCTGTTCGCCCGAAGGCTGGCGGATCCACCGCTCGTGCGTGACCTCCCTGCCGGAGAGGGCCCACCGGTTGTTTCGCGCAAAGGAGGCTTCGATCGGCAGTCCGTCCGGCTGCTGCGGCGTGAGGAACGGCAGCGGCCCCCGTTCGAGCAGCGCGTCCCGGGGGACGCCGAACAGCCGCTCGGCGGCGGCGTTCGTGGCGATGAAACGATTCTGGCCGGCGTCGTAAAGGAGAATCCCGTCGGGCGCTTCCTCGACCAGCATGCGGAAGCGTTCCTCGCTGGCGCGCAGCGAGTCCTCGATCGAGCGGCGCCGGGTGATGTCGTGGAAGAACCAGATCCGCCCCAGGCGCTCGCCATTGGACCCGTAGAACGGCGCCGTCGTCCGCTCGACCACGCGGCCGTCCCTGAATTCGACTTCGTCGCGCCCGGACGCGTCGGGATGGTCGTCGTAGTGCTGCGCGCCGCGCCAGAACGCCTCCGCGTCGCTCAATTGCGCGACGGCGTAGGCGCGAACGGCTTGGTCGTCTCCACGCGCGAGCAAATCGGCGGGGATGGCGAAAATCTCGGCGTAGCGCCGGTTGGCGAACAGGATGCGCGATCGGAAATCGACCGCCAGGATTCCCTCGGGCGAGGCCTCGTGCACCGCGGCGAGGAGCGCGGCGGCGGACAACAGGTCGCGCTCGGCCCGATTGCGCGCAGTGACGTCGAGAACCACGGCGATCGACGCCGGCTCGCCCTGGAACATCGATTTCGAGGCGTTGACCAGCACATCGACGATGCTTCCGTCGCGCGCGCGAACGGTCGAGGCGATCTGGACCGTCGCGCCGGCGCCGAACAGTTGCGAACTCAGGCGGCGCACGACGACCGGCTGTTCGGCCTCGGGCACGAAATCGAGCAGCGGCCGGCCGACGACCTCCGACGACGCGAACCCGAGCATGGCGGCGAAGCAGCGATTGCAATAGCCGATCGTTCCGTCGGCCCGGACGATCACCGCGCCCGCGACGTCCTGTTCGACCAGGCTGCGGAATTTCGCCTCTTCCTCCCGAATCCGCGCCTCCGACGCCGCGCGCTCGCTGATGTCGCTGTAGACGTAGACCCCGCCGCCGTCCGGCATCGGGCGGAACCGGACTTCCGTCAGGCGCCCGTTCATGAACAGGATTCGGCTCCACCGGATTTGCGCCCGGAATTGCTCGGTCGATTCGCGAACGAACGACTCCGCGTCGCCGTCGCTGTCGCGGAAAACGCCGCGTTCCCAGCAGGATTGCGCAATGTCGGCGAAAGACGCCCCCGGCCGGACCAGCTCCGGCGGCAGGCCGACCAGCAGCGCCGCGTTCCGGTTGAAGGCCGAGAGCCTGAGATCGGGACCGAAGACCGCGATCCCTTCGCCCATGGTCTGGAAGGTGGCCTCGAGCAGCGCATTGCGCCGGGCGAGCTCGGCTTCGGCGTCGGCGCGTTCGGTGACGTCGCTGAACACCAAGACGCCGCCGCCGCCGGGCATCGGCTCGAACCGCGTGTCGATCACGCGTCCTTTGGGGCCCCGCGTCGTCACCCGCCAGGGCTTTTGCTGGCGAAACGCCTCGATCCGGCCGTTCACGAGCGACTCGACGTCGACATCGCCGAAATCGCCGCGCTCGGCGCGATATCGCGTAACGTCCTCCAGCAGGACGCCGGGCTGAACCAGCTCGGGCGGCACGTCGAGCAGGCGAACGACGACATCGTGGGCGACCATCAGGCGACGGTCCGGGTCGAACACCCCGATCCCTTCGCCCATGTTCCGGAAGGTGGCTTCGAGGAGCGCGTTCCTCCGCGCCAGTTCCCGCTCGCGGGTCTTGAGGTCGGTGATGTCGGTGCGGATCACGACGGTCCCGCCGTCGGGGGTGCGGCGCTCCTCGCTGAGCAGCCACCGCCCGTCGGCGAGCCGGCGCTCGACGGCGCCGCACGGGTTGCGATGCCGCTCCAGCCGCTCGCGGACGTACGCTTCCCGGTCGCGCGCCGCCTCGTCGCAGATTCCCCGGTCAGCCACGGCGCGGACGAGGTCCTCGAACCGCATGCCCGCGAGGATGTCGCCGTCGCCGAACCGGTAGAGCGTCCGCATGGCCTTGTTGAAAACGAGCAGGCGCTCGTCGGCGTCATAGATCGCGAATCCTTCGGGAATCGCGTCGAGCGCCTGCTCGAGGCAGCGCTCCGCCCACCGCACGTCTCGCGCCAGATCCTCGGCCATCGCCTGCGAAACGACGCGGTCGGCGACGTCCTCGCCGGCGACGACGATTCCGGCGATCGCCCCCTCTCCGTCCCGCCACGGGCGGACGAGCCATCTGACCGGCCGCGAGCGGCCGTCGGCGCCGGGAGGGCGAAGGTCGTCGGCGCTCTCGGTCGCGCCGGCGAGGCCGCGCTGGTGCGCGGCCGCGAGACCCTCGGGGTTGCCGGGAAAGTCGTGGTAATGGCTGCGGCCCATCGGGCAGGCCGGGTGGCCGAACCAGGCGAGCCACCTCGGGCTCGCCGCCAGATACTGCATCTCACGGTCGAACATCGCCGTCGCATTCGGAGCCTCCGCGACGAACTGGCGCAGGCTGTCCGTCATGCGAAACGGCTTCGACCGTCGGCGCAACGATGCGTTGACGAAGCGGCGAGGGGCGAAATGCGCGCGCCGTCGCGTTGACGCGCGTCAAAGCGCGAACTCCCCGTTTGGATATGCAATGGCTTGCCCCTTGGGCGACCCCGGTCGGAAGACCGCTTCCTCCCGCGCTTCCAATTGTAGAAACGATTGTCTCGTCCCGCAACGAAGCAGGCCGCGCCTGTCGGTAGCACATGATATGTCCGGTTTAGGTAGCGCACGATCTGTCCGGTAGCGTCGGTCCCTTTGGGGGGTCTGAGATGCGCCGGACGGAAG
>NZ_QNRK01000038.1 GCF_003315135.1 Roseiarcus fermentans | reverse complement strand
CTCGGCCGTCAAACGCCTTAGCGCCAATGGTACTCTGTCTTAAGACATGGGAGAGTAGGTCGTCGCCAGGCCTGCAAAGCACGGAAACGAAAACCCTTCCTCTTCAACGAAGCGAACCGCGACAGCGCCGGGAGCGCACGGCCCAAAGCCGCAAGCCCCTGGCGTGGCGATCGGCGATGATCCGCCCGTCGCCCCGTCGCGGAGCGCATCACCCTCTGCCGCGGGGTGGAGCAGCCCGGTAGCTCGTCAGGCTCATAACCTGAAGGCCGCAGGTTCAAATCCTGCCCCCGCAACCAGCCTTCCAAAAGCCCCCGGCAAACAAAGCCGGGGGCTTTCGCATGTCCGGGACCGATCGCATCGGGGCGTCCGCCACGCCCGGATGACTCCCATCCGTCGACCCGGGCCGCGGGGTCCCGCTCGACCGATGTCCCGATCTTCCGTCCAAACGCCGTCCCGGCGTCACTTGCCGTCGATGTCCGGAACGTCGAGGTTGGCGTTTCCGCCGAGAAGGTCGATGTCGACCTCCGCGATCGCGCCGGTGTATTTGAACGGCATACGGTCGGCGTAGTCCTCGAGGATCGGCGTCCCGCGATCCTCGCCGACGTCCAGCGTCTCGTCGACCGAGTAGATGAACGGGACCGTGTGGCTGATCGTGGTCCTCGCCGCTTCGGCGCCGTCAACCTTGAGCACGTAGGTCCCGCCCTTGCCGAATTCGCCCTTCTTGCCGTCGTAGGCGAAGTCGACGCTGACGACATGGTCGCCGGGCGTCAGCTTGTTCGGGCCGGCGATGCGGATGCCGTCGTTCGGCTGCTGGCTGTTCTTGTAGGCCCACACGGGCTTGCCATCGAGCGCCACCAGACCCCAGCCGGCGAACCGTCCGCCCTGCGTGATGACCACGCCCTCCGCGCCCTCGGCCGGCACGTTGAGCGTGGCGGTGATGGTGTAGGAGGTGTTCTTGACCGTCGGCGCGGTGCCTTCGGGGATGCGCACCGTGCCCTGCCGGAAGACGAAGTGCGAGCGTCCACGCGTCAGGCTCGGCTTCTGGAACACCGCCTCGACCGTCGCCTGTGGACTGAAGTTGAGCGGCAGCGCGTTGTTCCGTCCGGCTTCCGCCCACCAAAGCTCCTCCATCTGCTTCAGTTTTTCTGGATTGACCTTGGCCAGATCATTGCCCTGCGAAAAATCCTTGTGGAGATCGTAAAGCTCCCAGGTGAAGCTTTCCGGCGTGACGCCCTTCGGCTCCGGCAGCCAGGCGAAGACGAGCGGCGTGGTCGAGGCCATCCAGCCGTCGTGATAGATGCCGCGATTGCCGAACATCTCGAACAATTGCGTCGTCCGATGCGACGGCGCCTTGGCGTCGTCCCAGGTGTAGGCCATCGACACGCCGTCGATCGGCAGTTGCTTGACGCCGTTGATCGTCTCGGGCGCCTGCACCTTCGCCGCTTCCAGGATCGTCGGCATGATGTCGGTCACATAGTGGAACTGCTCGCGCAGAGCCCCGACGTCCTTGATGCGCCCCGGCCAGCTCATCACCATGCCGTTACGGGTGCCGCCGAAATGACTGGCGTAGCGCTTGGTCCACTGGAACGGCGTATCGAACGCCCACGACCAAGGCGCCGGCATGTGATTATAGTGCATCGGCCCGCCGAGTTCGTCCTTGATCGAATAGAGATAGTCGAAGCTCTCTTGCGCGCCGTCGCCGACGACGGCGACCTCGTTCGCCGTGCCTTGCAGGGTCCCTTCGGCGCTGCCGCCATTGTCGCCCTCGATGAAGATCACCAGCGTGTTGTCGGCGACGCCTTCCTGCTTCAGCGAGGCGATCACGCGGCCGATGTTGTAGTCGTCATAGGCGAGGAAGCCCGCGTAGATTTCCGCCATGTGGGCGAAGAGCTCCTTGTGCCTGGCGTCGAGCGAGTCCCACGCGGGCAGGTTGGCCGGACGCGGCGTCAGGATCGTTTCCTGCGGAATGATTCCGGCCGCCTTCTGGCGCGCGAACGATTCCTCGCGAAGCTTGTCCCAGCCCTGGTCGAACTGGCCCTTGAACCTGGCGATCCATTCCTTCGGGACGTGATGCGGCGCGTGCGTCGCGCCCGGCGCGTAATAGGCGAAGAACGGCTTGGACGGCGCGATCGCGTGCTGCTGCTGGATCCAGTGGATCGCCTGGTCCGCGAGGTCGGCGTCGAGGTTGTAGTTGGCCCGCGCTTCTCCGGTCAGCTTCTCCTTGGGCTCGACGGGAATCGTGTTCTCGAACACCGTCGGGTCCCACTGATCGGTGTCGCCGCCGATGAAGCCGTAGAAATAGTCGAAGCCGAGTCCGGTCGGCCACAGGTCGAACGGACCGACGGCGCTGCTCTGCCAGGCCGGCACGTTGTGGTTCTTGCCGAACCAGGCAGTGCTGTAGCCGTTGCCGCGCAGGATCTCGCCGATCGTGCCCGCGCTCTTCGGCATCACCGAATCGTAGCCCGGATAGCCGAGGCTGCGCTCCATGATGATCCCGGTATGGACGGTGTGCTGGTCGCGTCCAGTGATCAGCGCCGCACGCGTCGGGGAGCAGAGCGCCGTGGTGCTGAACGCATTGTACTTGAGGCCGTTCGCGGCGAGCGATTCCAGCGTCGGCGTCGGCACCGGCCCGCCGAACGTGCTGGCGGCGCCGAAGCCGACGTCGTCGGTCAGGATGACGACAATGTTGGGCGCGCCCTCCGGCGCCTTCACCGGCTGGGGAAAGTCCGGCTTCGAGTCGGCCGTGGTCCGGCCGATCACGCCTTTGAACGCGGGATCGGGGTAAGGCAGGACGGATACGTTCGGAGGCCCCGAGGTCCCGCCCTGCGGCGTCGCGCCTTGGGCGAGCGCGCTCGGCGGAGCGGCGACAAACAGGACGCCGACCGACGCCGAAATGATCCCCACTGCGAATTGGCCCGCAACCGAACGATTCATGAAACCCTCCAGCCTTCCCGGCGAACCCCGATCGAACGCTTGCGCTCGCCTCGAGACCTACGCCCTATTTGTCCTGCACGACTTCCGGCAACGCATACTCGCCCTTCAGCGCCTCGGCGCGCGGCTGATAGAGCCTCAGCACGAGATAGAACGGCCCGGCGGGCGTCGGCAGCCAGTTCTTCGCTGCGTCGCCGTCCGGCGCGGCGTGGCGTAAGGCGACGGTGATCGAGCCGTCCGCGGCGGTCACGAGTCCCGGCGTATCGCCGCCCCCTGGGCGAGGACTTGCGGGGTGACCGGGGTGGTCAGGAGCGCGTCGGGCGTATCCTCGGCGGCGCGGGCGGGAGCGAGCGCCAACGCGGACATCGCGAGGGCGAGGGCAAAGGCTTTCTCGACGATCAACGGCATCACGTTTCTCCGGGTGTTTCGTCGTCGTATGGTTTTCGCCGTTGCGGCGTCACGGCTGGCGGTCTCCCGCTGCCGGCGATGACGTCGGGGCCGCTGGCTTGTCGATGTTGGGCGTCCTGATCCGGCGCCCGCGCTAACCGAGGTCGGCATTGCCG
Organism: Roseiarcus fermentans; assembly: GCF_003315135.1. GTDB lineage: Bacteria > Pseudomonadota > Alphaproteobacteria > Rhizobiales > Beijerinckiaceae > Roseiarcus > Roseiarcus fermentans. The sequence goes on along the minus strand of NZ_QNRK01000038.1, from coordinate 66,829 downwards.
AGGTCGCCGGCGATGATGAAGACGATGTTGGGGCGGCCCGCTGGCGCCTGCGCCCAGGCGGCGACCGCCGGGACGGCCGCCGGGGCGGTCAAGGCCGCAACGGGCGTGAGATGTCGAGCGCTGCCGAGCGCCATGGGAGCCTCCCTGACTTGAACCGCATTCGGCGATCCTGCGCCGCCGTCGAGCCTTGTACGCCTCCGCCCATAGCCTGGATTCCGGGCGAGGATTGACCGCGTACGGCCAATGCGTCAGGGGCCGCGAATTTTATTCGCAACCCCGTGGGTCTGGCCGCCGGCGAACCGGGTCGCCAAGGTCCGCCGCCATGCCGCGAACGGCAAAATGGCGAACAGGGGGCAGCCCCAAATCGTTCGCCAACTCTCTGCGGCGGGGCGCACCCGCCGGGAGCCGCCAGGCTCATGACCTGAAAGGCCCCAGGTTCGGATCCTGCCCAAGCAACCAGCTTAACGCTCTGTCAACGGAAGTCGACACCGGTGACGATCGCGCGATCAATCGGTTCAAACCGCTGGCATTCGACGCGCTAACGCCGATTCTGGTTTGCTTTCACAAGTGGAGATGACGCCACCGTCAAATTCCAACCACGGCCGCGACGGCGCCGCCTGCTTTTCACGCGCCCCTTGTCACTGAGGTGAAACCTTTCGAGGACATGACGGGGCCGCCTGTTTTGGACTACAAGAGCAACGGCGATTTCGAAGGGGCCAAGATCCAGAAGGCGTACCCGGCCAATGAACTTTCTGCGTCAATTCGTCTTGTGGCTGTCGCGTTGGATCGATGACGCGGCCTTGGCGATCCTGGCGATCGTCAACGCATTTCGGCCGACAAGGAAATTTCAGGCCATCGAACAGGATGGCGTCGCATTCGTTGTGAAAGCGTCGCGGAGGCGATCCGCGCGGCCGATTGTCGGAGCGACCCTGCGCTTTGTCGAAGGGAAATTCGTCGGAGACGAGTCAGCCAAGATTCGTTCGCAGCTGGCGGGAGGACAAATCGAGCTCGTCCTGGCGAGGCGGCGCTTCGTGTTCCGTTACCTTGAGTTGCCGACGCAGGCCGCAGGTTTTCTCGACGCCATCATTCGATCGCAAATTGACCGGCTGACGCCCTGGAGTCCGGCGCAGGCCGCCTTCGGCTTCGACCCGCCGAAGCAAACGTCGACCGGCCGGATCGGCGTTGTCGTCGCCGCCACCGCACGATCGGCGCTGACGCCGTTTGTGGTGGCGCTCGGGGCGTTCAAACCGAGTTCAATCGTCGTTTCCGCGGCCGCCGAGGCCGGGACCGACGAGCGTCGAACGATCGTTTTTTCGCAAGAAGCCGATCGCGAACTTTCGATGCGGCGCCTGCGTCGCGTTCTGGCGGCGGCGCCGGTCCTGGCGGGGCTGGCGGCTCTTGCGGCGTTCGCGGCTCGGCTGCAGGTCGGCGCCGATCTCGAAGACACGCAGCTTCAGGTTTCTCGGCATATGGCCGAGAGGCGCGCAGCGCTCTCGAGCGGGCGCGCCGACGTCCTGGAAAACGCGACGGCGAAACTCGCGCAAATGAAACGGGAGTCGCCGCCGTCGGTCATCGTGCTCGAGTCGCTATCGCAGGCGTTGCCGGACGACACCTATCTGACGGAACTGCATATTGTCGACGGCAAGTTGGAGATCACCGGCGTGACGCGCGAAGCTGCGTCCCTGATCCGCATTATCGAGCAAACGGAACAGTTCAAAAACGCCACTTTCTTTGCGCCGACGACGCGCGCTCCCATGGAGACCGGCGAACAGTTTCATATCGAAGCTCAGCTGGTCGCCACCGATCCGGCCGTTCCATGAGCTTGGCGAACCCGACGACAGGGTCCTCTCGCCGACGGTGGCTGGCGCTGACGACCTACCTGACTGCGCTGGTCGGACTCACGGCGGTCGCCGTCGCCATGATCTCTAACCTTTGGGACTCTTACGCGGCGCTGGACAAAAATCGCGCCCTTCTCGCTCGTCTCGATCGGCAGATGGAACGGACGACGCCGCGCCAGGACGCGGCCAGCGGTGCGGTCAACGGGCCGCCCTTCCTGGTCGGCAAGACCATCACCATCGCCGGCGCGGCTTTGCAGGAGCGCGTCGAGGCCGCGGTCAAGAGAGCAGGCGGCAACGTGCTTTCGTCCCAGATCGATTTGCAGGGGCCGCGATCCGCGGAAGGATTTGTCGGCCTGACCGAGAGCGTCGAAATCGGCCAGGCCGGTCTGCAACCGCTCCTTTATGATCTCGAAGCCGGCATGCCCTATCTTTTCGTCGAAAACCTCGCGATACAGGCCCCGCAGGCATTTGGAGAGGCGGAGGGAACTCCGATGCGCGTCCTCCTTGGAGTGTCAGGGCAATGGCGCGAGCCGCAGTGAGACGCCTTCCCGCGGCCGCGGCCATCGCCGGGCTTCTGGCTGGACTCGCCGGAGGGGTCGCGCGCGCTGGCGACGTCTCTCTCGCGGCGATCGAGACCGACAGCGGCGATCGCGGCGCGAACAGCGCGCTTCAGTCTGAAGGCGGAGCCCCGGAACCCGAACCCGCTGCAACTGGCAATCCCTTGTGGGCCATTCCCATTTCCAAGCTTTCCGCCACGCGCGAAAGACCGCTGTTCTCTGTGTCGCGCCGGCCCCAGACGCCGGCCGCGCCGGCCGCGCCGGCCGCGCCGGCCCCGACGCCGACCCTCGTCGCACGACCTGCTGCGCCGGAGACGCCGCCTTTGACCCTGGTTGGAACCATCATCGGCGCGGGCAGTCGAATCGCGATCCTCTACGACGAGTCCTCCAAGATTGCCTCCGGAGTTCGGGAGGGCGAGCGCGCCTCAGGGTGGACATTGCGCTCCGTCGATCCGCGTTCGGCCACATTGGAGGGGAACGGCCGAATGGTGACGCTCGATCTTCCGGAGCCCGCTGCGCAGCCAAGCCCAAAGCCCAGCCTCTCGACGCCGCAGAGACGACGCCGTTTGCATGAGGGCTCGGACGGGCTTTGAGCCGGACTTTGTTCCTCGGCTTGTGCCGGAGCGCATCACCAAGTCGTGTCCAGACGCCAGTTGAGCGCCAGATACGGTTCGGGCCGCCATTCGTACGCCAGTCGGCGGGACTCCGCGAGTTGCGCTTCGCTCATCTTCGAGGCGATCGCATCGCGAATAAGCACCCAGCGGCTACGGAATTGCGGCTCGGCGTGCGCCACGGCGAGGTTCAGCCACGCCTCGGCGAGCACGAAGTCCTGCGGCATGCCCTGGCCTTTGTCGTACATCATGCCAAAGAAGTATTGCGCCGTCGGAACTCCGGCCGCCGACGCGAGATGAAGCCAGTACGCGGCGACGGCGAAATTCTGCGGCACGCCTTGGCCTCGCAGATACATGACGCCGAGATAGGTCTGCGCACGCGCGTCACGCTGCTCAGCCAGCGGCAGAAAGATTTCGGCCGCGCGCACGTAGTTCTGCGCCGCGTAAGCTCGCGACCCGGCTGCAAAGGACTCGGCGCGTACCGGCCCTGCAACCGCCGACAGCAGGAGAAAGAGGAACAACAGACGGACGCCGGCGCCCCTCCAGGCGCGTGGGCGTCGGGCTTCGCATCCCGTCTGGCCGGCGTTCCATCCCCAGATTTCGTCGCCGCTGGTCGCCCTCGACACGCGCAAGCCTCCATCAGAGCGTCTGCTGAATCGTGTCCATCACCCACCCCAACCATATCGCAGGCGCAAAAAAGGCTCCGAACGGAACCCGGCCGGCGGCGCGAAGGAGACGCGACCGCTTCCGCTGACGAACGACGTAGGCGGCCAGCGCCGCGAGCGCGGCAATTTCGATGGCGATCGGCAACATTGGCAAGCTCAACCAGGCGCCGGCTGCTCCAGCGAGTTTTACGTCGCCAAGACCAAGGCCATCGCGCCTGCGAAAACGCCGGTAGGCGATCCGCACGAGCAAAAATAGTCCCGCCGCGAACGCCGCGCGGGCAAGCGCCATCAGCGGGGCTTCCAGGCCGGAGTCGGGGTTCGCGGCGGCGGCGTGGATGACGCCGAGCGCGAATGCGCCCCCGCTCAGCGCGTCGGGAACGACGTAACGCCGAGCGTCGGCAGATGCGACGCCGAGCATCGAAAGGCCGAGCGCGCCGCCAAGCGCCCCCTCGATCCCCGGCGCCGCCGCCAAGCTGAGAAGCAAGACGACCGCGCCCGCGAGGCTCCATCGAAGGCTCAGGGTCCGCCGGAGATCCGCTGTCGGAGGGCGATCAGCGCATTCAAACGCCATGCCGGCCTTCGGCCGATCCGAAGCGACGCCAGTTTCGCGGGCGGTCACTGGAGCGTCCTGTGGGGTTCGGGCAGGAGCTTGGGCAGTCCCAGCGACCCCAGTTGGCCGCCGCGCATTTTCGAGCGCAGTTCTTCCGCGACGACGGACGCGTCAGCGCCGTCATGGATGATCTGGGGCCGAATGAAGAGGATCAGTTCGGTGCGGACGATCGCGTTGTTCTTCGACCCGAACGCGTCTCCGACGACGGGAATTCGGTCGAGGATGGGGATGCCCGTATGGGCGACGCTTTGCGTTTCACTGATCAATCCGGCGAGCAGCACGGTCTGGCCGTTGGCGACGGACAATTCGCTCTTCACCCTGCGCTCCGAAATCGTCGGCGTCAGATTGGTGGTGGACGTCGCAGCGCCGCCGGAGGTGAGATCGCTGACCACGGCGCTGATTTCCTGCTCGATGTCGAGAAGAACGGTGCCGTTCGAATTCACGCGCGGCTGGACCTTGAGGATTATGCCCGTGTTCTTATAGTCAACAGTATTCACCACCGCATTGTTGGCGCTCAGCACGGTCGCGCTGCCGGTCGTTATCGGCACCTGATCGCCAACTTCAAGCGTGGCGGGCTGATTGTCGACGACCACAAGGGACGGGTTCGAGAGAATCTTGACGTCGGTGTACTGGTGCAGCGCGTTGATCACCACCCGCGGCGAGAGCGCGTTGCCCAATACGACGTTGAATCCCGGGAGGGTCGGCGTGATGGGCAGCGAAGTTTGAGAGACGTTGAGTACCGACCCCTTGTTGAGGAAGAACTGCACCCCGTAGTCCAACTGGTCGTTGAGCGTGACCTCTGCGATTGTGACGTCGATGGCGACTTGCAGCTTTGGACGGTCAAGCTGGTTCAGGGCGCGCTCGATGATCCGGTAGTCTTCCTGACTGGCGTAAACAAGAATAGAGTTGTTGGCGACGTCGGCCGTGATGCGCACATTCGGCAGGGGCGCGCCGCCAGCGCCCCCACCTCCGCCGCCTCCGGCGCCCAAAGGTCCCAGAGTCCCGGCCGTCGAGATTGCAGCCGCAGCTTCCGCGCTCTGAGCCGCCGTCGGGGGCGCGTTAGCGCTCGGTGTTTCCTGTCTCAGGCCGCCGGTCAGTCGGTCGACCGTGCTCAATGTCGTAGCACCTGCATTCGGCGCGATCTGATTGGCTGGCGCCTCGAGCCCCGTGGACCCGCTGCCTGTGAACATGTTGGCGAGGAGGGTGGCCATCTGCTTTGCGTCGCCGTATTTGACGCGATAGACCTTCACTCCGGTGCTCGCCACCGAAGACTTGTCGAGTCGCGAAATCCAGGTCGACGCCATCCGCAACAGTTGCGGTTTCGAAGCCACGACCAGAATCGAGTTTTGGCGGTCGACGGCCTGGAATTTCACAAGATTATGGCTGAGCCCGGTCTCGCCCGAGTCCATGATCTTTTCCAATTCCGTGACCAATGTCGCTGACGCGCCGTTGTATACCGGATAAATCCCGACGGATTGGCCGCGCAGCCAGTCGACATCGAAAGTGCGAACCGTCTCGAGCGCCGTCTGGCGCTCGCTGCCGGTTCCCAAGACGAGCAGAATTTTGCCGCTGGGATCCGTCCGGATCGTGCCCGGCTTGGATTCGAAGCCCTCCATCAATTTGACCAGCGTTTCGCCGGAGACATACTGGACCGGAATGACGGTCAGCCCATATCCCGGCTCAGCCGCGCCGCCGGGGCCGGGGCGATCGATCGATCCGATCGCTCCGTCGGTCGCAGGCAAAATGCGATAGCCGACGGCGTCCCGAACCAGCAGGAGGTTGTTTACGCGCAAGGCGTTTTCGAGAACGAAAAGCATGTCGCTTTTTGCGATCGGACGGCCGGATGACAGACTGATTGTGCCTTGCGCTCGGGGGTCGATCGAATAGCCCGTATTCAGGATGTCGCCCAAGACGACCTTGGCGACCGTCGCGACGGGCGTGTCCTCGAAGTTCAGGGTGAACCCGCCCTCGCCGTCGTGCTCCGGCGCCGCACTGACAAGCGCTTCGACCGGAGAGCCATAGTAGCTGGCCCCCTTCGGCTCCGGTTCCCCGGTGTTGGCGTTTTGTGTCGCCTCCGGAAAACGAGGCTGGAGATCGGCCGAGCGAATGGCGTCGTAGGCGTTCGGCGGATCTTTGCTCGGCGGCGGCCCGAATGCGGTCGGCAGACAGCCGCCGAGCGACACGATCGCCAGCGCCGCCAATGTTTGCGGGAGTACCGTTCGAGAAGCAAAGCCAAGATTCCTCAATGGGCGTCCCCGGGTTCCGCAGGCACTAAGTCTTGAACGGATCGGCTCGACGCGTTAGTACCATTAACCCAGTGAATATCAAAATTGCGTGCCGGAACGGTTTCCGCTGTATTTAACTTGGAGTTTGCCTATAAATTAGGAGTTACAATGAACATACATTGTGAACTTGGCGCCACATTGAAGCAAAGCGAGGATCTTACCGAAGATTTCACCAACCATTTGTTGGAACGCCAGTCGATCGACCAGGTGAGATACAGAGAATTTATCTCAACGGACTCGTTCGATCCAAATTATAAACTGAAAAGACTGTGGAAATCGACAGATCTTTCCTCTCACGAGTTCGCCAACGAAGTGGCCGCCTTTTTCGGCCTGCGCAAGCTGACGCTGCCGGAACTCCTGGAGCGCCGTTCTCTGGCCGAAGGTTTCGCGCCGCGGTTCTTGCGCGAGGCGTCGATTTTTCCGTTTGAGACCCACGAGGGAGCGTTTGGGCTGGCTGCGAGCGATCCCGCGGACGCGCAGACGCTTCAAGCGGCGGAAATCGTTTTTGGAGCGCCTTTTGAAATCGTAGTCGCCTCGTTTGAAGACATCGCCGCGATCCTGGGCGACAAGGTTGACGCGGTCGCCGACCCGACCCGGGAGGGCGGTCGCGCCCGCGACGCCGGCGGCGCCGACGATAACGTGGACAATCTGCGCGACCTGGCGAGCGGCGCGCCCGTTGTGCGCGCGGTCAACGACCTCATCGAAAAGGCGGTCGAACTGCGCGCCAGCGATATCCACATCGAGCCGTTTCGCGACGGGCTCACCGTGCGCATGCGGGTGGATGGTCTGTTGCGGGCCGCCCCAGCGCCGGCGCACGTGCTTCCGCAGGCGCTCGTCTCGCGTGTCAAGATCCTGGCCGGACTGAACATCGCGGAACGGCGTCTCCCTCAGGACGGCGCAGCGCGGCTGCAGGCGGCGCGGGCCGATATCGACATTCGTGTCGCCACCATGCCGACGCAGCACGGAGAAGCCGCGGTCATCCGATTGCTTCCGCGCGATCGCGGTTTGCTCGACATTCCGAGATTGGGGCTTGCCCCGCACGACGAAAAGAAGCTCCGGCGCATGCTCGATCTGCCGCACGGGATGATTGCAGTCACCGGGCCTACCGGCAGCGGCAAGACAACGACCCTTGCGACCATGCTCTCGGCGCTCAATCTCCCGTCGCGCAAGATCCTCACCATCGAGGATCCGGTCGAATACGAAATTCCGGGCATCAACCAGTCGCAGGTCAAGCCGGCGATCGGACTGACTTTCGCCGCCGCGATGCGCGCTTTCGTTCGACAGGATCCGGACGTCATCATGGTGGGCGAAGTGCGCGACGGCGAGACCGCGAGCATCGCCGTCCATGCGGCGCTGACCGGCCATCTCGTTCTGACAACGCTGCATACCGAGACGTCGACCGCCGCGGTTCCCCGGCTCATCGACTTGGGCGTCGAAGCCTTTCTGTTGAAATCGACCCTGCGGGCGGTCATCGCCCAGCGGCTGGTTCGCGTGCTTTGCGACCGCTGCAAGACGCAGCGGACTCTGACCCACGGGGATTTCGACGCCGATCCGCGGCTGACGGCTCTGGGGTTCAAAGTGGGCGAGGCGGTTTTCAGCCCGAAGGGATGCGAGCGCTGCGCCGGCGTCGGCTATCGCGGCCGGGTGGGCGTTTTCGAGGTTCTCGACGTCACTGGCGAGGTCCGCGATCTGATCGGGTCGAACGCGGAGTCGGGCGCGCTTGACGCGGCCGCAATGAAAGCCGGGATGACCACCATGATCGACGACGCGGTCGGCAAGTGTCGCGGCGGAACGACATCGGTCGCAGAAGCCTTGCGCGTCACAACCATCCGGTGATGGCGATGCCGACATTTCGATATCGAGCTCTGAGCCAAGTTGGCGAAATCGTCAGCGGGTCGATCGCAGCGCCAACAGCGGCTGAGGTCGGACGGCGTATCGAGTATCTGGGGTTGATCCCGATCGACTCGGTGACCGAGGACAAGGATCCGCTGACCAGAGGCGGAGACGGCTTCGTCCCGTTTTCGCGGCCGCGCCCAGAAGACGTCACCATCTTCACCGGCGATCTCGCCTTGCTGCTGCGCACCGGCGCCCGGATCAACGAGGCGCTGGAGTTGCTCGCCGCGGATTCGGATATCGGCCGAATGCGGTCGACGGCGACGAAGATGGCGTCGGCTATTCTCGCAGGCGAAAGTTTCGCCGACGCGATCGCACACCATCCGAGCGTCTTTCCGCCGATTTATGTCGCGCTCGCCCGCGTGGGCGAGGCGTCCGGGAATCTCGTGCCGATCCTCGAGTCCATCAGCGTGGAGCGACAGCGCGCCGAGACGTTGCGCCGACGTCTGTCCGACACCTTGCGATACCCGGCTTTCCTGCTGTTGGGCGCGTGCGCGGTCCTGCTGTTTTTCCTGCTTGTCGTCCTCCCTCAATTCTCAAACGTCTTCAAAGATTTCAACGCAAAGCTCGATCCCGTCCTGGTGACTTTCCTCGGCGTTTCCGATTTTCTGCGCAAGGACACGGACGCAATCCTCGTGGGGCTCGCCTGCCTGCTGACCCTTGGGTTTCTCCTGGCTCGCCGCCCGGCGGTTCGCGCCAGCGCAATCGACGCGGTGTCTCGCCTCCCGCTCGTCCGCCCGATCCTGGGATACCGCAGGACGGCCCTTTTTTGCCGCAACCTCGGCCTGCTTCTGGGGAGCGGGGTGACCTTGCCGACCAGTCTGCGTGTTCTCGCCGAGATGATGTCGTCATCCAACGACGGCTCGATTTGGAGCCAGGTCGTCGACAAGGTGCGACAGGGCGGAAAGCTGTCGGACGCTCTGGCGCAGACGCAGGCGCTCCCTCCGATGGCTGTGCGCACCTTGCGCCTCGGGGAGGATGCTGGACAATTGGCGATGCTGGCTGGCCGCGTCGCTGATTTTTACGACGCCAAGCTGCAGCGCAGCCTCGACCGCTTGGTCGGCATCGTCGGTCCGGCCTCGATCATCGTCATCAGCATGGTGGTCGGCGGTCTTATCGTGTCGGTCATGACCGCCCTGCTGTCGGTCAATCAAGTCGTCGGATAGAGCCACCGGGAGGGCCGAACATGGACGACATTCGTCGATTTTTTCAAAAGAGTTCACCCAGGGACGGCGAGGGGGGGTTCACCCTCGTCGAAATGCTGGTGGTCATTACCATCATTGGTCTGATCATGGCGCTGGTGGCGCCGCGCGTGCTGAACTACCTGAGCGAGTCGAAGGTCAAGACGGCGAAGATTCAAATCGAGAGCTTCTCGACGGCGCTCGACCTGTTCTACCTCGACAACGGCCGGTATCCGACGTCCTCGGAAGGCCTTTCGGCGCTGGTGCAGCGGCCGGCGAGCTCCCTGTCATGGAACGGGCCCTATCTCAAGACCGCATCGGTGCCGGCCGACCCCTGGGGCCGGCCTTACCGATATCGGTCCCCGGCGGATCATGCGCCCTATGAGGTCATTTCGACCGGCCCCGCCGCCGAGCCAGGAGCCGCCGGCGTCGCAGAGATCAAGAGCACGTCCCAGTAGCCAAACCGTGAGACGTGGCGCGGGGTTTACGCTGATCGAGGTCGTATGTGTGCTCGCGATCATTGCTTTACTCGCCAGCCTGGTTCTGCCTGCCATCCCGCGCGCAACGTCCCGCGCTCGTCTCGAAGCCTATGCCCTCGAAACTGCGGCGTTGTTGACGGCGGACCGCAACGCCGCGATCCGACGCCACACAGAGGTGGCAACCGCGCTCGACGCGACCGAGCGCACCATACGCTCGGGCGCCAGCGGCGAACGGATTCAATTGCCGCGCGACGTTTCTTTTGCCGCGTTGCTCGCCCAGACCTGCAACGGGCGCCATGCAGGCGCGACGATCGACTTTTTTCCCAGCGGCATGTCCTGCGGGGGGACCATCGAGTTGCGGCGCGGGAATACCGGCTACCAGATTCGCGTCAATTGGCTCACCGGAGGGACCGAGGTTGTTTCACTCGTCGCCGCGCCCAAGTAGCTGTTCGCGCGGGTTCACGCTCGTCGAATCGCTGGTGGCTCTGACGGTCATGATGATCGTCCTGTCGGCGATCGGCCGGCTGGGCGCGTCGTCGCTTCGCGCGGGTCGCTATGTCGAAGGCCATCTGGCGGATATCGAAAACGTCCAGCAGATCCTGGCCGTCCTGCCCGGACGCAACGACCTTGCGAACGGAGCGGCGACCGGCGAACTGGCCGGGCGCCGGTGGCGGCTCGACGTCGCGCCGTTCAGCGCCGAATTTGTCGATCCGCATGCGCCAACGCGCTGGGCGCCGGAAACGATCGTCCTGACCGTGCAAGGACCGGGCGGCGTTCCCTTGCGTTTCGATATGGTCCGGCTCGTCAAGACCGGCGCAAAATGACCGGGAGGGACCGGAGCAGGAGGCCCGCAGACCGCTGGACTGCCGGCTTTACGATGTTTGAGGCGCTCCTGTCCGTCGCTTTGATGGGCGCCATCGTCCTATCGCTCGGGGCCGTCGCCGGCCAGTGGTTGCCCAACTGGCATCGCGGCTTCGGCCGGGTTCAGCGCCTGGAGACGCTCGACGTCGGTCTCCAGCGCCTGGCCGAAGATCTCGAGTCGGCCGAATACGTCACGCCCAATAGCGTCGCCAAAGCGCCGATTTTCTTCGGCGACAAAAAGACGGTGACGTTTGTTCGGGTTTCCAACGCGCCGGGAACGGACCCACACCTCGAATTCATCAGACTGGCGGAGACCGTGGACGAGCGCGGTTTCGCGCTCGTCCGCTCGCGCGCGCCTTTCAAGCCGCTCGATCCCGGCAGGCCGATCGAGGCGCAGCTGTATTTCGCCGACCCCGTGGTGCTGATAAGGGCGCCCTTTCGGGTTTCATTTGCATTCGCCGGAGCCGACCGGCTTTGGCGGGGTTCGTGGGCGGATTCCGGCCTTTTGCCGACCGCCGCGCGCATCGAGGTGCGCGACGCGGCGACCGACAAGGTCCTCGCGCTCTCGACCGCGACCCTGCTGCACGTAGACCTTCCCGCGGAGTGCGTCACTCAAAAGTCTGTCCGGCAATGCCTGGAGGAAATGCGAGGGCAAACGTCCACCCAACCGCCGAAGACGACGGCCGGCGTTGGAAATGGGCCATGAGGTCGGCAGTGGCGAACCCGAAAGCCTCGAGGCCAAAGAGCGAGGGCGGGTTCATCCTGGTCGTGGTCCTCTGGGTCCTCGCCGCGCTCGCCGCACTCGCCTCGAGTTACTCGGTCTATGTCGGCGCCGACGCGTTCGCCGCCCAGGTCAACGACGACCGATTACGGATACGAAACGCGATATCGACCGGAGTCGAGCTGACGGCGTACCAGCTCCTCGCCGCGCCGGAAAAAGACCGGCCGCCGCAAGGCGCCTTCACAGTTCGATTGGCCCGGTCAACGATTGACGCCAGGTTTGTTTCTGAAGCCGCCCGTATCGATCTCAATGCCGCGCCCAAAGAACTTCTGGCGGGTCTTTTCGCCGCCGTCGGCGCCACCCCCACGCAGGCCGCGGGCTTCGCCGAGCGCGTGATCGGTTGGCGTGACAAGTCCAACCCCGCTCAGAACAGCGAAGCCGAGGCCTACAAGCAAGGGGGTGTCGGCTATGCGCCTCGCCAGGCCCCGTTTCAGAACGTTCTCGAACTGGCGCTGGTGCTCGGCCTCCCCCCGTATATCGTCGACCGCATTCTGCCGCTCGTGACCATCTACAACGGGCATGGGGAAATCGACATTCGCGCGGCCCCGCCCGAGGTTCTTTCCGCTCTGCCGAATGTCACGCCGGATCTGCTGCAACGGCTGCTCGCGGCCCGCGCGCAAAGCCCCGGGGACGGCGAGGCTTTGTTGGGTCTGCTCGGATCCGCCCGCTCGTGGGCCAACGCCGCGTCCAATCCGGCCGCCCGCATCGACCTGCGAATACGCCTCGACAACGGTCGTACCGCACGGGCAGAGGTCGTGATCCTCGTGTCGCCGGACGACGACGAGCCGTTTCGCGTTCTCTCATGGCGCGACGACAGCGACGGGGCATTCTAGATCAGCAGCGACTCCCCGCGGGCTATTCGTTCGCGACATGCTAACAGATAACCGTCAAGTGCCGCTTACACAGTCAATTTTGAGCAACGCCTTGTCTTTCTTATAGTATACAGAGATTTCCCACTGTCACATAATAATCACTTATTGTTCACTGTTGCGAGAAGTTAATAGGATAAGCCTATTGATGGTGACAACCGTTACCAATCGGAGGCGCGCCATGAAGATAGTGGCTTTGATGACAAAGGAATTTCGGCGGAATCTGCTGGCTTGCGTCGCAGCCGGGGCATTGGCGGCCAATTCAGTAGCGCCCGCCCTGGCGCAGACGAGCGCCAAGACGCCAATCAAGCACGTGATCCTCATCATCGGCGAAAATCGAACGTTTGATCATGTCTTCGCGACCTATCGGCCGGTCAACCGTGGCGAAACCGTTTGGAACCTGCTGTCGGAACACATCGTCAACGCGGACGGCTCACCCGGCGCCAACTACGCCAAAGCCCGGCAATATCAAGGTGACGATAGCAAGATCTATCAGTTGACGCCGCCGAAGACGCCGTATGCCGTCTTGCCGCCCGCATTGGTCGGGGGACCGTCGACGCCCTATGTTTGCCAGCTCCTGAAACCGCCGATCACGACGGGCACGTCCTGCCCGGCTACCCCAGCGAACCTGGCTCAGGCGCGAGCCATCGAGAACGGGCTGGCCCCCACCTATGTCCAATATCTGTTGACCGGGGGTACGGGTCAGACCGCAAGGACACCGGACCAGCGGATCGAGTATGATGGACAGGGCCCCACGACGCTTCCGCCGGGTCCGTTCCAGATCACGGGGCCAAAGCACCCTTACGACGCCTATGACGCGAGCCCGGTGCATCGTTTCTTCCAAATGCGCCAGCAGCTCGATTGTGGCGCCGCGTCGGCGACGACGGACAACCCGTCAGGCTGTCTGGCCGATCTCTTCCCTTGGGTCGAGGTTTCGGTCGGCGCCGGCTCCAACGGGGCGGCGCCGCCGGCGCCGTTCACCCCTGAATCGACCGGCGAAGGCGCGACCGCCATGGGATTCTACAATGTTCAGAGCGGCGACGCGTCGTATCTGAAGTCCCTCGCCGACACGTATTCGATGAGCGACAATTACCATCAGGGCGTGATGGGCGGCACGGGCGCCAATCACATCATGCTCGGCTACGGCTTCGGGATTTGGTACTCGAATGGGGCGGGAACTCCGGAAACGCCGCCGCACGTTCGGGTCGACCCGGCGATGCCGGGAACGCCGCCCGCTGGCGCGACCAACGCCTTGAGCCAAATCGAAAACCCCGATCCGCAACCGGGCACAAACAACTGGTATACGCAGGATGGGTACGGCGGCGGGTCCGGGTCGCCTGCCGCGCTCCCGCCCAAGGCGAACTATGGCGGCGGATCGTACGTCGACTGCGATAATACCAACCAGCCGGGAGTACAGGCCGTCCGGAACTATCTGAACGCGCTCGCGACCAAGATTGATCCAAAATGCAAAGCCGGGCAATATTATCTCGTCAACAATTATAACCCAGGATATTTTGGCGATGGCCGCAACGCGTTTACCGATAAAAACCCAAACAACTATGTATTCACCATCCCTCCGTCCAACGTCCCAAATATCGACGAAGATCTGACGAACAATAAAATCACTTGGGCCTATTACGGCGACCAGTTCGATCGTTACCTCGCCGATCCGTACGACCTCAGCCCAATCAATCAATATTGCAATATCTGCAATTGGGCACAGTATTCCACGCAGATCATGACCAATGCCGCGGTCCGTACCGCGCACCTCAAGGACACGACGGACCTCTACGCGGCGATCGCGAACAACACATTACCGGCGGTGTCCTTTGTCAAGCCGAGCGGGTTTGTGGACGGCCACCCAGCGTCTTCCAAGCTCATTTTGTTCGAGGGCTTCGTCAAGAAAATCGTCGACGCCGTGAAGGCCAATCCGAGTCTGTGGTCTGACACGGCAATCATGATAACCATGGACGAAGGCGGCGGCTACTGGGACACGGGCTATGTACAACCGCTCGACTTCTTCGGCGACGGCACCCGCATCCCAATGATCGTTGTGTCGTCATACAGCGTCGGCGGGCACATTTCGCACACCTATACCGACCACGTCTCGGTTACGAAGTTCATCGAAGCCAATTGGGGACTTCCTCCGATTACCCCTACCGGCCGCGATGCTTTGCCCAACCCGACCGTGGGGCCTACCCCTTACGTTCCCGGCAACTCGCCGGCGATCGGCGACCTTATGGATATGTTCTCCTTCACCACGAAGTGAGCATCGATAGGTATATTTCGATAAAAGACGTCACTCTGGAAGGAGTATGCCTTCATGACGACCTCACATGTTGTGACAGCAGCGATCGTGGCGGGGGCGATCGTCTCTGTCGTGGCGCCGAGCGCCGCCTTTGCGGACAATCTTGTTCTCAATCAGTGGTATGGCGGCCAGTTCTCCAGTCCGGGGCCACTGACGGGCGGCGTCTATACCAGCCTGGGGACCGACGGACCGACATTTCCGACCGGCTTCGCGAATGCGGTCGCCGCGCCGGCGTCGCCCTGGGTCATCTCGTTGACGCACCCGGGGACGCTTACGGTCACCGACGTCCAAGCATCAGGCGACCAATTCGAGCTGTTCGACAACGGCGTCGCGATGACCCCGGCGGCAAGTCCCTTCACCGGCCCGGGTCAGAATCCGGGACAGAGCGGACAAGCCGGGGGCTTCACCTCGGCTTCGACCGTCGGCGCTTACGTAGGGGCCGACATCAATGCCGCTCTGGGAAACAAGTCCTTTAGCTCCGGGACGTTCTATCTCTCTCCTGGCGCCAATGCGATCACTGGCAAGCTATTGGCGGCCAACACGCAAGGGCCAGGCGACTTTGACTTTGTCGCCGCGTCCGTACCCGAACCCTCGACCTGGGCAATGATCTTGCTTGGCTTTGCAGGCTTCGGCGTCGCGGGCTATCGCAAGTCCCGCGCGAGGATCTCGATCGCCTGATCGACGGGACGGGGGAAAGCCGCCAAGAGGCGGCTTTCCCTTTTCCGCTGCATTGGCCGCACGATTTCCGGCGTCAGGATCGAACCTTGGCGTCGCGCTCATGGGGATCGGCAGCGTCCGGAGACGCGATTCGCCTCGATCCCTCGCCGCTCCGGGACACGTTTGGCGCCACCGCCACCGCTGGCGCGAAGCGGCGTCTCGCGGACGATTGTCTGACGAAAGGGCCAAAACTGGCCTCGGATGCGGGCGCCGATATCGACGATCGGCTCCGCCGATTACCGCTTTTTCCGTTTCAGCATATTGGCTCGTCGTCTTCAGATCTATTCTATTTACAATTGCGGCGATTCCGGCAAGAAAGACGATAGAGACGCGGCGCACAGCCCGCAAACCGGAATATAGTGACCAGGGTTAACTAAAACTATTTTCATACTACGCGACTGCCGCGAAGCGACGATTCGCTAGCTAAGGTTTCCTTTTGGGGGAGAGGATATGTCCGCAAGAATTTCCAGTATTGGCTCCTTTTCCATTCGCGCCCTGGGCGCCGCTTGCATGATGCTCGCCGGCGTGGCCCAAGCCGCCACGATCCAGGAGCCTTATACGCTGTCTTCGTCGAAAGGCGTGCTGAACTTGTTGATGGTCGCGGAAGAGCAGACCGTTCCAACTCTGTCCCCACTCAATCCAAAGGGCTTGGTTTACAGCGTCTGCATTCGACCTTCGAACGGATCTGAGACGTGTCCGCCGCCACCCGCGAACATCATTCCTTACGCCGGCCCCTTGCTGAAACTGCAACAGGGCGATGTCGTAAACGTCCACCTGGTCAACAATCTGCCGCCTCTGACGGACTCGTTTCATGCGTCGAACCCCGAGGAGCCGACGGAGGCCTTTCTGTCGATGGACCCGACCAACATCCACTTCCATGGGATGATGGTTTCGGCCCACTATCCGACCGCCGCCGTTCCCACTTATGGCGATAACATCTATGTTTATACGTTCAATCCCAAAAACGGAACTCCGCCAGCGCTTGCCGCTGCGCATGCCGATGTTCGGATACACTCAACCGATTATTCGATCACGATCCCGCCGAATCATCCGTCGGGTTTGTTCTGGATACACTCCCATATCCACGGCATTTCGCTCAACCAGATCTCGTCGGGTCTTTCGGGGACGATCTCCGTCGGCGCCGTCGGCGACTACGTCTGCAACAACGATCCCTGCTCGAGTTTCCTGGCGAAGCTGCCGATCCGGCATCTGGTGATCAAGGATTTGCAGGTGCTGGCGAACGGCGCGCGGATGGACGAACAGGACTCGATGATGTGCCTGTCGCCCAGCACCGGCGGTCTGGTGTTGCCGCCGCTGAACGGCTATTGCGCCGGGCAGAACTTTTCCGGGGCAGGCGGCCCGAACTATACTGGGGCGAAATGGTTTGTGACGATCAACGGGCAGCAATTTCCGACCGTGCCGATCACCTCGCCAGGCGGCGAAATCTGGCGCTTGGCTAACGAGTCCGGCAGCGCGACCCACAATCTGTCCCTCTATGACCCGGTCACGCGACAAAATATGATTTTCCAGGTCCTGTCGGTCGACGGGGTCACATTGCCTCCCAATGTCGCTGGCGACAACGCGAGACGATTTCACGTGGTGTCCTGCCCAGGGCTCCCCGCCTGGTCGCCAGTCGGCCAATATCCTTTATGCGCCGACCAGATCTTGATGATGCCGAGTTCGCGGGTCGAAATCTGGTTCGCCTATCGAGACGGCGCCGGAAACTTGACCTCGCCTCCCGCCGGGTCAGGCGCGATCCTGCTCGACAGCGGCTACAATACCGGCCCGGCAGGCGATACTTGGCCAGCGGTCAACCTGGCCCAGGTCAACTTCACTCCCGCCGGCACAACCCGTTCGCCGCTTTTTCTGACAACGAGCGGAACCCCCCTGACGATCTCCGATCCGCTCCGCTTCACCCAGGACGTCGACCAGGACCAGACGACGGCCGCCACCTCGCCTGACCAAGGGGTGATGGCGGCCAACTGCGTCCCGCTCGCCGCTGGGCATCGCCGGCGCATCTTCTTCAATGTCGGCGCCGATTACCCGGATCTGTTTGGGCTCGGTTATGAGGAGGTGGACGCCAACCAACCTCCAAATCGATTCGGTATCTACCCGGCCGTTCCCAACACCTACAGGCCTGTCACCGAATTCAATGGCGCCATGCCGACCGTCTGCCTGACGCTTGGTCCTGACAACCGGCCCGTGCCGGAGACCTGGGAACTGGTCAACCTTTCCGGCGAGACACATAACTTTCATATCCACCAGACCAAGTTCCAGGTGGTTTCGTCGCCTCCGGTATCGGGAACCAGGGCTCCGTCCGAGGGAACGTTCGCCTACGTGGATAACGTGCCTGTTCTTCACGCCAATGGCGCGGTGGATCCGAATTCGCCAAACTTCAATCCGAACACGCCGGGCGGTTGCTCGAGCGTTGACGCGTGGAGGAGCGGCGCCTGCCCGTCCGCGCCGACAGTCGTGAGAATCCCGTTCTTTGTCGCCGGGGATTATGTCTTTCACTGCCACATCCTGGAACACGAGGACGGGGGTATGATGGCGCGAATCCGCGTGCGTATTCTCGGCCATAACTAAGTCGCCGGCGATGACCCGCCGATGGAGTATCCGCCTCGTCGCGATTGCCTCGCTCGCGGCGGGCGCCCCGCTCGCCATGGCGGCGATGGGCGGGCTCGCCCCGCTCCTGCCCCGGTCGTCCGAGCCGGGCTACCTTCTTTATCCCCGTCTGGGACTGTGTGCGCCGAGTGTCGCAGGAGCGGACGAGGCCGCCAAATTCAGTCCGCGGCGATCGGCGGCGTTCCGACCGGCGCGCACGGCCGGGGCCGTCATGCCGCCCGGCCTTGGGGAGCATCTCAGCCCGGAACGGCTGAAACCGACGCCGTTGCGGACGGCTGGCGAATGAAGCGCGCCCGCAAGGAAAACCAGGCGCCGACGAATAGGCGACGCCACACGAGGCGAACGCCGATCCCTGCCGGCCGGAGGGATAATAGGAAATCGCCAAAAAACCAGCTCATTCGGAGCAGTTCGAGCGCGCCGCGCCGATTTCGAGCCGATCCTGTGACGTCCACGGGCCGCGGCGTGTGAATACCGCACGACGAGTCGTCCGTGCTTATCGTGGCGCTCGCCGTCGAACCGCTCGCCGCGTCCGCCCTGAAGAACCAGGGCCGCCCCACCGTCCGCGGACCTCCGCCGAAAAGGCGCGCCATTGCACGCCGGGCGGCGCTCGGCGCGGGCGCGCGATGACAGCCTGGTCAGCCGCTGAAGCGCCGGACTATGTCTCGCAGCCGCGGGCGGCCGGCGGGTTGTTTCAGCGGGGCTTGCCCGCGACAGGCGGTCGTCCCGATCTCGCCACGCCGCAGATGGCCTCGGCCACCGTCTCCTCGAGTTCGGCCGGCAGATCGTGCCCCATGCCCTCGATCGGCATGAAGGTTGCGCCGGGGACCGCGGCCGCCGTGTCCTGGCCGCAGGCGAACGGGATCAGCGGATCGCAGCGCCCATGGATGACGAGCGTCGGCGCGGTGATGGTCGCCAGACGGCCGCGCCGGTCGCCCGCCGCCGCCATCGCCGCGAGCTGGCGCGCCGCGCCGCCCGGATCATGTCCGCGCCGCGCTTCTTCCCGCAGAAGGGCGCGGTGGGCGCCCTCGTCGAACCGGTAGCCCGTCCCGGCGATCCGGCGCGCGAAAGCAAGACGCGCCGCCAGAAATCCCTCCGGGTCGACGGCGGGATCGGGCGCCGGACGCGTCATCAACGCCATGACGTCGGGCGACGCCTGCGGCGAACCTGGATTCCCGGCGCTCGACATGATCGAGGTCAGGGAGAGGACCCGATCGCGATGGTCATACGCCAGGACCTGGGCAATCATGCCGCCCATCGATCGCCCGGCGACGTGAGCCTGCGCGATGCCGAGCGCATCGAGGAGTCCGATCGCGTCGGCCGCCATATCGCCGAGCGTGTAGGGCGTCTCCGGTCGACGCCCCGCCGTCAGCGCCGCCGTGAGCGCGGCGAAATCCGGTGCGGGGGAAGCGCTGAAATGTGTGGAGCCGCCGGTATCCCGGTTGTCGAAGCGGACGACGCGATAGCCCCTCGCAGCGAGTAATTCGCAAAACGGCGTGGTCCACCGGATCATCTGGGTCCCGAGCCCGGAAATCAGCAGGATCGCCTCATCGGAGGCGTCGCCGAAACTCTCCCACGCGACTTCGATGCGATTGACCCTTGTTACCGTCACCACCGGGCTTGTCCCGAACCCGGGCGAAGTCGCATGCCCGCCCACGGAACAATACGGGAATCCTCGACGTCCGCCGTGCGACGGGCGAGGCCGGGGAGCCGCGGCTTGCGGCTGGCGAGGGAAAGGAAGTCGATTGGGGAGAGAGGTTCGGGGCGGGTCATGTCGGTTCCGTTCGGGCGTCGTCACGAATTCGGGGGGTCGGCCGCGCCGAAGGCGAGGCGCAGGGCATAGGCCCGGATGTCCTCGGGCCAGGCGGCGATCCGTTCCTCCAGCGCCGGCCGGTCGTCGGCGAACAGGGCGCGCGTCGCCTCCTCGTATCCGGGCAGATCGCCTCCGATCGCGTGCATGAACCGATAGGCCGCCTCGTGCGCCGCCCGCCTTCGGCTCCGAGGGTCAACCGCCTTGCGAGCGTCGTCCACGAGCCGCCTGAGCGTCGCGGACGCGCCCCCCGGCTGGTCCGCCAGCCATTCCCAATGTCGCGGCAGCAAGGTCACCTCGCGCGCGACCACCCCGAGCTTCGGCCGCCCGCGGCTCCTCTGGTCCTGACCGTCTTCCGGGACCGCGCCCGCCGTCTCACCGGCCTCGGAGCGATGGCGGCCGACGACGGTCGGCGCCCGCGCCGGCCGCGCCAGACGCTCGGCATCGCCGCCGCGGAGATCGAGGTCGATGACGCGGCCCGTCGCATCGTCGAAGACGAGCAGCGCCGCAGTCGTCCCGGCCGAGCGCCTGACGGCCATGGCCACATCGGCGAGCGGTCCCGAAAGCAGCAATCCATGGCCCAGGAACGCCGTGCAGGCTTTGCTCGGGGGGTCGACCATGTCGCGCTCGCCAAAACGGATGGGCGCGATCCCTACCCGGTTGCAAGAATGCCGTCAATTATACCCGGGTAAAAATTGCCCGCACCCACTCGACCAGGTCGACGCCAGCGCCAGGCCGCGGCGCGGAACGATAGGTCGAGGGGCGCGGCCCGGCAACCCATTCGAAATGAGCTCCCCGGCCCAGGACGCCCGGGGGTCTTTCGCCTCCGGCTCCGCGAGAGCCTTCCGCAAGCGCCCAGGCGAGCCGGGCCTCCCGCCTCGCGCGGGCGTCCGGCCCGAGAGGCAGGCCGAACAGCGCGGCGTCTCCCGCCCTGCGCCCACGTCCTTTTCACATTGAGCGGGGACGCCGAGACGGCGTACGATCGCCGACGCTTCGTCCCGCCAGCGCCGGTTTCCAACGCCCATGTCCAAGAGTCCGTTCGCAGTCTTCCGCTCCGAGATCGTCGCCGAGACGCCGCTGCGCGCCGCGATCACCGCGGCCGCCCGTCGCCCCGAGCCGGAGTGCGTCCCGCCGCTCCTCGCGCTCGCTGCGCTGACCCCGGACGAGGCGGAGCGGGTCGAGCGGCTCGCGCGCCGCCTCGTCATGCGGCTGCGCGAGAAGACGCGTTCGGGCGGGGTCGAAGGGCTCATCCACGAATATTCGCTGTCGAGCCAGGAGGGCGTGGCGCTGATGTGCCTCGCCGAGGCGCTGCTGCGCATTCCGGACGCGGCGACCCGCGACGCCCTCATCCGCGACAAGCTCGCGCCGGGCGACTGGCGCGCCCACGTCGGCGCGAGCCCGTCGCTGTTCGTCAACGCGGCCACCTGGGGCCTCGTGCTGACCGGCAAGCTCGTCGGCACCAGCAGCGAGCAAACGCTCGGCGCGGCGCTGACGCGGCTGATCGGGCGCGGCGGCGAGCCGATCATCCGCGCCGGCGTCGACGTCGCGATGCGGCTGATGGGCGAGCAGTTCGTCACCGGGCGCACCATCGAGGAGGCGATCGCCGCCAGCCGCGAGCGCGAGGCGCGCGGCTTCACCTTCTCCTACGACATGCTGGGCGAGGCCGCGACCACGGCCGAGGACGCGCGGCGCTATCTGGGCGAATACGAGCGCGCCGTGCACGCCATCGGCAAGGCTGCGCGCGGGCGCGGCATCTACGAGGGCCCGGGCGTGTCGATCAAGTTGTCGGCGCTGCATCCGCGCTACCAGCGGATGAAGCGCGCGCGCGTGATGAGCGAGCTTCTGCCACGGATAAAACGGCTCGCGGCGCTGGCGAAATCCTACGACATCGGCCTCAACATCGACGCGGAGGAAGCCGACCGCCTCGACCTGTCGCTCGACCTTCTCGAGGCGCTGAGCCTCGACCCGGACCTTTCGGCCTGGAACGGGCTCGGCTTTGTCGTCCAGGCCTACGGCAAGCGCTGCGTCCTCGTCGTCGACTGGCTGGTCGACCTCGCCCGGCGCGCGAAACGGCGGCTGATGGTCCGGCTGGTCAAGGGCGCCTACTGGGACGCGGAGATCAAGCGCGCCCAGGTCGACGGCCAGGACGGGTTTCCCGTGTTCACGCGAAAGGTCCACACCGACGTCTGCTACCTCGCGGCGGCGCGAAAACTGCTCGCGGCGCCGGACGCGGTCTACCCGCAATTCGCCACCCACAACGCCCAGACGCTGGCCTCCGTCCTCACCCTGGCCGGGCCGAATTTCTATCGCGGCCAGTACGAATTCCAGTGCCTGCACGGCATGGGCGAGCCGCTGTACGAGGCCGTGGTCGGCCGCGACAAGCTCGACCGCCCGTGCCGCGTTTACGCGCCGGTCGGGTCGCACGAGACGCTGCTGGCCTATCTGGTGCGCCGGCTGCTCGAGAACGGCGCCAACACCTCGTTCGTCAACCGCGTCGCCGATGCCGGCGTCGCGATCGACGACCTGGTCGCCGATCCTGTCGCCCTCGCGAGCGCGATCCAGCCGGTCGGCGCGCCGCACGACAAGATCCGCGCTCCCCGCGACCTCTATGGCGCGGAGCGGCTCAATTCCCGCGGGCTCGACCTCTGCGACGAGCGCCGGCTCGCAGCGCTGGCCGATCGGCTGGAGGCGAGCGCGCACGTCGCCCGCCGCGCCTTCGCGCCGGGCGCGGCGGCGGACGAGCCGGGCGATCCGGCGCTCAATCCGGCCGACCCCGCCGACGTTGTCGGCCATTGGCGCCCGGCGCGGCCGGAGGAGGTCGCCGCCGCGATCGAGGCGGCGGCGCGTGCGGCCCCCGCATGGGGCGCAACCTCGCCCGGTGAGCGCGCGGCGATCCTGCGCCGCGCCGCCGACGCGCTCGAGGCGGCGCTGGACGACCTCGTCGGGCTCGTGGTGCGCGAGGCGGGCAAGACCTACGCCAACGCGGTCGGCGAGGTGCGCGAGGCGGTCGATTTTCTGCGCTACGACGCCGCCGAAGCGGTCCGCCTGCTCGGCCCCGGCGCCGCCCCGCTCGGGATCGTCGCCTGCATCAGTCCGTGGAACTTTCCGCTCGCGATCTTCACCGGCCAGGTCGCGGCGGCGCTGGCGGCAGGGAACGCGGTGATCGCCAAGCCGGCCGAGGAGACGCCGCTGATCGCCGCCGAGGCGGTGCGGATCCTGCACGGCGCCGGCGTTCCCGCCGACGCGCTGGCGCTGCTTCCCGGCGCGGGCGAGGTCGGCGCGGCGATCGTCGCGGACCCGCGCGTCCAGGGCGTCGTGTTCACCGGATCGACGGCGGTGGCGAAAATCCTCGAAGCCCAGGTCGCCGGACGGCTGACCGGGCGCGGCGCGCCGCTGCCGCTGATCGCCGAGACCGGCGGGATCAACGCCATGGTGGTCGATTCGTCCGCCCTGTCCGAGCAGGTGGCGGCCGACGTCATCGCCTCCGCCTTCGATTCGGCCGGGCAGCGCTGCTCGGCGCTGCGCCTGCTCTGCCTGCAGGAGGAGGTCGCCGACGCGATGCTGGCGATGCTGAAGGGGGCGATGGCGGAACTCGAGGTCGGCGATCCGCGCCGTCTTTCGACCGACGTCGGGCCGATCATTTCTGTCGAGGCGTGCGACGCGATCCAGGGTTACGTGGACGAGATGCGCGGGCGCGGGTTCGCGGTGACGCAAGTCGGGGCGCCGGAAGGCCAAAACTTCCTCGCGCCGGCGATCATCGAAGTGAAGTCTGTCGCCGACGTCGACCGGGAAGTGTTCGGCCCCGTGCTCCACGTGCTGCGCTATCGCCGCGACGGGCTCGACGCCCTGATCGACGCGATCAACACGGCGGGCTACGGTCTCACCTTCGGCCTGCACACGCGGATCGACGAGACCATCGCGCGGGTCACCGACCGGATCAGGGCCGGCAACATCTACGTCAACCGCAACATCATCGGCGCGACCGTCGGCGTCCAGCCGTTCGGCGGCTCGCGGCTGTCCGGGACCGGACCCAAGGCCGGCGGCCCGCTGTACCTGCCGCGCCTGCTGGCGGAGGCGCCGCCCGGCGTCCTCGAAGGGCTCGAGGGCGACCGCGCCGCGATGCGCACGCTGCAAAGCTTCATCGATTGGCTGCGCGCCTCCGGCCGGCCGGCCGAAGCCGAGCGCTGCGTCGGGCTGATGACGCGCTCGCCGCTCGGGGCGCGCGTCGAGCTTCCCGGGCCGGTCGGCGAGCGCAACCTCTATGCGCTCGGCCGGCGCGGCCGCATCGCGGCGATCGCGGACGGCGAAAGCGCGATGCTGATCCAGATCGGGACGATTCTCGCCACCGGCAACGACGCGATCGTCGGCGCGGGATTCGCGCAGGCGCTGAAAGGCTTGCCGCCGGAATTCGCCCGCCGCATCGAGACCGCGCCCGCGCCGCTCGACGCGCCGGGCCTCGCGGGCGCGCTCATCGCGGGCGAAAGCGAAGCGGTCTCGGCCGCGCTTGCCCAAGTCGCCGCCCGGCCGGGCCCGATCGTTCGGGTCCAGGCGCTGAGCCCCGAGCGGGTCGCGGCCGGCGAGGACTACGATCTGTCACTGCTGGTCGAGGAGCGCGCGCTGACCACCAACACAGCGGCGGCGGGCGGGAACGCGAGTTTGATGACGATCGGGTGAGGGTCCGGGAGACGGCGGATTCCGATCCGGCCAACGCAGACCCCTCGGCTGAGAAGCCATATCGAACCGTTACCCGCTGACCGCTGACCGTTCAGACCGGAATACGCACTGACCCTCGCGGTCTTGTCTCGATGGTGGAGCTCAATGAAGGAGACCGATACCCTCGGAAGCCGCCGTCCGCCCGCCCTTCCGGTTGGATAGAGCGGCGTCGCCCTCTATATATTTCGCAAGCCAGGAGTTGATAATTCGGAAATTCCTGCTATGGTGTTTCGATCGGGCGAGCATCCGCCTCCCGCGACGACGCCCCGCTGTTTGACATCCCAGAAAGCGGAATGCCGCATGCCCAAACCGTGCCGCGCAACGGGTCGCCTGCGACGCGAAAAGAGTTTCGCAGAACCGCAGTTGGACATGGCGCGGTCTCTTGTGTGGTTTTTTTGGCAAGCCCGGGGCGAGGGCTGTGCCTCCCGCCGGGGGCGGCGGCCGCCCGTCACTCGCAACCCCGTCATTGCGAGGAGCAAAGCGACGAAGCAATCCATGCCGCCGCTTGCTTCCTGCGGAAGAAATTGCTCGCAAGGAAGGGCGGCGGGACGACCAGAGGGCGCGACAGCGGCCCAGCGGCCCTGGATCGCTTCGCTTCGCTCGCGATGACGGCGCTATTCGCTGCCGGCTTGGGAGTTACAGCCGCCCGGAAAATCCGGCGGAAGGTCTTGAATTCATGAGAAACGCGCCCGGGATTTTTGACGCCGGCCCGCCCGCCGCCGCCTCCGCAGGAGGGCGCGCCTCGCGACGACGGCATCGGCTCAGCGCTTCCCCGGGCGTTCCGGCCGCCCGAGTCTGCCAATCCGCGGCCGCGCGGATCTCCACTTCGCCTGGAGTCGCTGATTCCCCTCTCCCCTTGTGGGAGAGGACAGGCCGCAAAGCGGCCAGGTGAGGGTTCGCAACGCCGACCGTCGGTGTTCCGGACCCTCACCCTGCCGGGCTCCGCCCGGCTGTCCCTCTCCCAGAAGGGGAGAGGGGAGACGCGGCCCGGCAGCGGCGGCCGCCCGTAACTCCCAACCCCGTCATTGCGAGGAGCGAAGCGACGAAGCAATCCATGCCGCCGCTTGCCTCCTGCGGAAGAAATTGCTCGCAAGGAAGGGCGGCGGGACGACCAGAGGGCGCGACAGCGGCCCAGCGGCCCTGGATCGCTTCGCTTCGCTCGCGATGACGGCGCTATTCGCTGCCGGCTTGGGAGTTACAGCCGCCCGGAAAATCCGGCGGAAGGTCTTGAATTCATGAGAAACACGCCCGGGATCTTTGGAACCGGCCCACGACCCGCGCCCACGCTCTGCGACCTCCCCTACTGCGCCGCTTCCGCCTCGTCCTCCCCCGCCGCATCGAGCAGCACGAAATACAGGTATTTCTCGAACTCCTCGTGGAAATGGCGCACCACCGCCTCGGGGACCGGCGTCAGCGCCACGTCGGTAATCAGGCCGAACTGGACCTTTCCGGCATAGGACAGGATCGACACGCCCATGCCGGTGTCTCCCGTCTGCGGCACCCAGAACAGCGACTGTTTCAAGAGGCTGCCGGCGACGGTCAGCGGTTCGGCGGGGCCCGGGACGTTGGTCATCACCGCGGTCGCGCGGCTGACGATCAGGTCGAACAGCTTGTCCTGGACGATCTTGGGCAGCACGCCGAGGGCCGCGAACAGGCCGAGCGTCGTCTGCGGTTCGTAGGAGGTCTTGAGCGCCAGCATGCGGCGACGGACGGTCGCCAGCCGCTCGAGCGGGTCCTCGATGCCGACCGGCAATTCGACGCCGATGATGCCGAAGCGGTTGCCGAGTTCGACGTCGCCGGGCGCCCGCAGGTTGATCGGCACCAGCGCCCGGCATTCGACCCCCGCGGTCCTGTCGCCGCAATCGCTGAGGTAACGCCGCATCGCGCCGGCGACGCTGGACAGGAGAATGTCGTTGATCGAGCATCCGAGCGCCCGGCTGACCGCCTTGACCTCGGGCAGGTGCAACGGCTCGCTCCAGGCGACGCGCTTCGTGCCGCCGGGCTTGCCTTTGAACCGCGTCGCGCTGTCCTTGGCCATGATCAGGAGGTAGCCGAGCTCGGCGGCGACTCCGGCGCCGTCGCGCAGCAGACCGGCGGCGCGCAGCGGATCGCGGACGAGGCCCAGCGCCGTCTTCACCGCCGAGCCCGACACCTCGGCGCCCGAGTTGATCGCGGCGACGACGGGCGCCATCAGGCCCTGCAGAAAGCCTTCCTCCTCGTGATCGCCGCCGGGGCTCGCCGCGCGATGCTGCGGCCCGTCGACGAGCTTCATCGTGACGTCCATCAGCGCCATGCCGTCGGCGATGGCGTGGTGCATGCGGAAGATCACGGCGGCGCCGCCTTCGTATTTTTCCACGACGTGCACGGTCCACAGCGGATGGTTGGGATCGAGCGGCTCGGAGGCGAGTTCGCCGACCAGCCGCTCGAGCGCGTGCTTGCCGCCGCGTCCGGGCAGGCGGATGCGATGGATGTGTCGCCCGAGGTCGAAGTTCGGGTCGTCGCGCCAGAACACGCCCGAGGCGGTGCGCTCGACCAACTGCCGGTAGCGGCGGTAGCCGAGGAGCCCGTCGGCGATCTGCGCCTCGACCTCGTCCAGCGCGACCGGCCCTTCCAGCATCCACACCCCGATGATCATCATCAGGTTGTTCGGCCGGTCCATGCGCAGCCAGGTCGTGTCGACCGGCGACATGCGCTCCCTGTGGCTCATCCCTGTCCTCCCGTTTCGCCGCTGTTGTAGCGCCTTTGCGGCGGCGCAAAAAGCGCCATGGCGGGACTTAGGGCGAATCGCCTAACACGATCCGGTATAGAAGGCGCCGCGATGACCAAGGACACCTACCGCGACCTCCTCATCACCGAGCTCGATCGCTCGCAGGCGCTGCGCGCGCGCGCGCAAGAGGACGAGGCGTTCGCCCGACGCCGTAGCCTGCTGCGCGACTGGCAGGCCGGGCGACTCGGGCGCACCCATCGAGACCTCCTCGAGAGCCCCCGCTTCGCGGCGGCGGCGAAATTCTTCCTGACCGATCTCTACGGGCCGACCGACATCAGCCGCCACGTCGAGGACGTGCGCCGGATCGTGCCGCTGATGACGCGGGTGCTGCCCGATTCCGGCCTGGCGGCGGTCGCTCACGCGGTCGAACTCAACGCCCTGTCGGAGAGCCTGGACGGGGCGATGGTGGAAATCCTCGGCGCGCGAATCGTCTTCCTCGACGAGGCGTCCTACGGCGCGGCCTATCGCAGCGTCGGGCGGGCCGAAGAGCGGGCGCGCCAGATCGACCTGATCGAGCTTTTGGGCGGAGCGCTCGACACCCTGACCCATATCCATCTCATCGGGGCGACGCTGAAGATGATGCGCAAGCCGGCGCAACTCGCGGGCCTCGGCGCGTTGCAGGCCTTTCTCGAGCGCGGCTATTCGGCGTTCGGGGCGATGCGCGGCGGCGCGGGCGAGTTCGTGAGCCTCGTGGTCTCGCGCGAGCGGGCGATCTCGATTGCGGTGCTCGCGGGCGACGACGAGGCGCTGAGCCGGCCGCCGGCCGCGGCCGGTTGAACCGGGACAGATTTTCGCAAAAACGCTTGAGCCGCGGCGGCCGCGCCGTCACAATCGCCGCACCATGCCTATCCCCGCCGACGGTCGTTTCAACCTCGCCTGGCATTGCCTCGGGCGGCAGGCGCGGGCGCGCGGCGGCAAGATCGCGCTGATCATCGCCGAGGATCCGGACACGATGGAGTCCTGGACCTACGCCGAACTCGACGCCAAGGTCCGCCGCCTCGCCGGCGGCCTCGCCGCGAGCGGCCTCAGCAAGGGCGACCGGGTGATGATCCGCGCCGGCAACGACGTCGAGGCGGTGCTGGCCATTTTCGCCACCATCGCGATCGGCTGCGTCGCCCAGCCGGCCTCGCCGATGCTGACCGTGGAGGAGGTTCGGGCGCTGGCCGCCGATTCCGGCGCCGCGGCGATCGTGCTCGACGACGCCGATCCGGCGGTGCGGGCGGCGTTGGCGTCGCTCGTCGTCTTCGACCACGGCGACGTCGTCCGCCTCGCGGCGGAAAGCGCGCCCGCCGACTACGCCCCGACTGCGGCCGACGATCCCGCCTACCTCGTCTACACCTCCGGCTCGACCGCCGAGCCGAAGGGCGTGCTGCACGGCCATCGCGTGGTCATCGGCCGCGAGCCGATGCACGCCGACTGGCTGGGCCTGACCGGCGACGACGTCGTCCTGCACGCCGGCAACATCAACTGGACCTACACGCTCGGCGTCGGCGTGCTCGACCCCTTTGCACGCGGCGCGACGGGCGTGTTGTACGCCGGCCCGCGCGATCCCGGAGTCTGGCCGCGGCTGATCGAGGCCACGGGGACGACCCTCTTCGCCGCCGTGCCGAGCCTCTATCGGCAGGCGCTCAAGTACGGCGATCCGTCGCGCATGTGGCCGACGCGGCTGCGCCACGGCGTCACGGCGGGCGAGGCGCTGTCGCCCGACCTCCTGGCGCACTGGCGCGAGGCGACGGGGACCGGGCTCTACGAGGCGCTCGGCATGAGCGAGATTTCGACCTATGTGTCGAGCAGGCCCGACGAGCCGGTCCGTCCCGGCTCGCCGGGGCGGCCGCAGCGCGGCCGGCGGGTCGCCGTGCTGCCGGTCGAGGGCGGGACCGACCCGCTGCGGCCGGGCGAGATCGGGCTGCTGGCGGTTCACCGCAGCGATCCCGGACTCATGCTCGGCTACTGGAATCGCCCCGAGGAGGAAGCGGCCGCGTTCCGCGGCGAATGGTTCCTCGGCGGCGACCTGGCCGAGTTCGACGCCGACGGTTGGGTCTGGCACCGCGGCCGCAACAACGACATCATGAACGCCTTCGGCTACCGGGTGTCGCCGCTCGAGGTCGAGAAGGCGCTCGCCGCCCACCCCGACGTCGCCGACGTCGCGGTGGCGGAGCGCACGGTTTCCGGGGACGTGTCGGTGATCGCGGCTTTCGTGGTCGGAAAGCCCGGGCGGGCGCCCGACGAGGCGGCGCTCCTCGCCCACGCGGCGGCGCGCCTCGCCGTCTACAAGCGCCCGCGCCGGATCGTGTTCGTTGACGCGATTCCCCATACGCCGAACGGCAAGGTCAGCCGCCGGCTGCTGCCGCAATTGATCGCATGACAGGCTCGAGTCGAGCGCGGCGATCCGCCCCGCTTGCTCGACGAGACCCGCAGCTCGAAAAGGCGGCGTTTGAAAGCGCGAGCCTCGTCGCTCGCGCCGAGCCCGACACGGCGAGCGTGAGCGCCATACCGAATCTCACCGGGACATGGTAAACATCAGTCACGAACCTGAAGCGCACTCCGGACGGACGCGCGTGATCGTCGACTTTTTCATTTGCGGCGTCCAGAAAGGCGGCACGACGGCCCTGGATTCCTTCCTGCGCCGTCACCCC
Organism: Roseiarcus fermentans; assembly: GCF_003315135.1. Classification (GTDB taxonomy): domain Bacteria; phylum Pseudomonadota; class Alphaproteobacteria; order Rhizobiales; family Beijerinckiaceae; genus Roseiarcus; species Roseiarcus fermentans. The sequence goes on along the minus strand of NZ_QNRK01000038.1, from coordinate 36,626 downwards.
GACATCGAGATGGCGAAGATCAAGGAGACGCATTTCTTCGACGACGAGTCGGTCGACTGGACCCACCCGGACTACGACAAGCTGCACGCCTGGTTCGACGCCGACCGATCCAGGCGATTGCGGGGCGAGGCGACGCCGATCTACAGCTATTGGCCGAACGCGATGGAACGGCTGCGCGCCTACAATCCGTCGGCGAAGCTGATCGTGGCGCTGCGCCATCCGGTCCTTCGGGCGCTGTCGCATTGGCGGATGGAGACGGCGCGGGGCGCCGAAACCCTGTCCTTCGCCGAGGCCATTCGCCCGCCGGCGCGGGCGCGGGTCCGCGCCGCGGCGAACGGGGCGCACCGGGTCTTTTCCTATGTCGAACGTGGCTTTTACGCTCCCCAGGTCGAGCGACTGCTCGACCTGTTTCCGGACGGACAGGTCCTGTTCCTGCGGACCGACGCGATGTGGCGAGATCTACCCGCGACGCTGAACGCGATTCACGCTTTTCTCGGACTCGACGCTGGCCCGGCCGTCGAGCGGCGCCGCGTCGTCGCGATCGAGACCGACAAGAGCGCGCCGCTCGCGTCGGCCGACGCCGAGCGCCTCTGCGAGCTCTACGCTCAGGATATCGAAAGGACGCAAGCCCGGACCGGGCTGGACCTCAGCGACTGGCTCGATCCCAAATCGGCCTACCATGAACCCATGGAATAGCCGGTTCGGCCATCGCCCTACGCGTAGCCGAGCCGCTCGAGCCAAGGCCGAAGCAAAGCGCCGAGCTCCGGGGACAGGCTGGGGATCTCGGTCGCTTTCTCGGCGAGGAAGCGTCCGTGCCGGTACTCGGGCAAGAGGAGGTCGCCGTTGTCGGTCTGCGACAGCATCGCCGCGTCGTACGGCAGGCCGAGGCAATCGCACAATTCGGCGAGAACGCGCTTCGGATCGGACACCAGATTTTCGTATCGGCACCAGAACGCGAGGGCGCGGGCCGCCCTCAGCCGCTCGAACAGCCTGGCCGCATAACACCATTTGATCGCCGCGCGCACGGGGGGCTGTCCCGTTCTGCGGACTTTGGAATCGACGCACGACGCGCCGTGACGGAGGATGAAGACGATGCGGTAGCCCGTCATGGCGCCGACGAACCGCTCGACGACGTCGACGCGGGCATCATTCAGGGCGTTGTGCTCTTCCAGCCCGCCGATCTGCTCGGTGGTGATCTTGTTTCCCCACACCCGGCCGGGATGCTTCAGAACCTCGTCGTCGCAGGCCGCGCGAAACGCCGTCAGCCTGTCGTCGATCAGGCTCGCGGTCGCGGCGATGGGAAAGCTGTCGCCCATGAGAAGGCCGGCCGATCGATACTCGCTCCTCATGACGATGCGCGGGTGCCCGTCGAGGCAGGCGGCCAGGATCGACGTGCCGCCGCGGCCTGCGCCGATCACGAGCAGGGGAAGGTCTTTCGCCTCCATCCGTTCCGCCTCCTTCCGTCGGAAACAGGACGCGCCGCCTCGGGCGGAGGCGACGGCCCACCGTTCTTCATGCGCGGTATGGTCGTTGACGGAGCGCCCGGTCAACGTCGTTCAAACAAAACGGCTGCCGAAGGCGAGCCCCGGCGCCGCCGAGGCCATTCAGCCTCCCTCGCCGGATGGTGACACTGTGCGTTGACTCTGGTAACGCACCCCTTTCTGCGCAGGGAATTGGTGTGTCCGACGCTATTCTCGTTCTCGGCATGCATCGCGGCGGCACGAGCGCGGTCGCCGGCGCCCTCACGAAGCTCGGCGGCGGCGCGCCTAAGACCCTGATGCCGGCCAATTCCTTCAACGAGCGGGGCTATTACGAATCCCTCGTCCTGTACTGGTTTCACGACGAACTGCTCGCGTCGGCGGGTACGACTTGGGACGACTGGCGCGCCTTCAGCCCGGGCTGGCTGCGCTCCCCGGCGGCGGCGCCGTTCCGGCGCCGGGCGCTCGACCTGTTCGAGGCGGAGTTCGGCGCCTCGCCCCTTCCCGTCCTGAAAGACCCGCGAATCAGCCGGTTCGCTCCGTTCTGGCTCGACCTGTTGCGCGAGAGTGGGCGCATGCCCCACGTGGTCATCCCCGTCCGTTCGCCCTTGGACTCGGCGCTGTCGCTCAAGCGCCGCGACGGGTTTTCCCTCACCAAGGGCCTGCTGCTGTGGCTCAGGCACTGCCTCGACGCCGAGGCGCACAGCCGCGGCGAGGCCCGCTCGATTTTCGCGTGGAGCGATTTCGCCGCCGGCTGGCGCGGCGTCTGCGACCGGATCGCGGCGGACACGCGCCTCGCCTGGCCGCGGCTCTCCGACCGCGCCGGACTGGAGATCGACCGGTTCCTGTCGGAAGCCCTCATTCACCACGAGACCGACCTCGACACGCTGCGCGCCAACCCGGACGTCCACGCATGGACGCTCGCCGCCTACGAGGCGCTGCTCGAGCTCGGCAGGAACCCGCAGTCCAACTCGGCGCTCGCGACACTCGACCGGATCCGAGCGCTGCTCGACGATTCGAGCGCGCTGTTCGGCCGCCTGCTGATCGACCACGAGGTCGACATCGAGCGGCTGAAGGACGAGGCCGGCGCGCTGGCGAGCGAACGCGACGGCCTGCGCGCCCTCGCCGACGCGGCCGCCGCGCGCGCCGAAGCCAGCGCCCGCGCCATCGAGGTGGAGGTCGAGCGTGCGCGCGTCGAGGCGGAGCGCGAGCGAGCGGCCTTGTCCGACGCCGCCCGGTCCGCCCGCGCCGAGCGCGACGCGTCCGCCGCCGAGGCGCGACGCCTCGCCGACGAACTCGTCGCAACGCGCCGGCGTCTCGACGAGCAGGCGGCGCGCGCGGCGGAATTCGAGGCGTCCTTCATCCGGGCGGAGAACGAGGCCGACGCCGAGGCCGAGGCGCGAGCCGAGCTTCGCCGAGAGCGCGACGCGCTCGCGCAGGAGCAGTCCCGGCTCGGCGTCCGCCTCGACGAGGTCCAGCTGGCGCTGGAGGAAGGTTCGGCGCGCGCCGCCGAGCAGGCCCTGCGCGCGTCCGAACTGGAGCGGGCGCTCGGCGAAGCGCAAGCCGACAGGGGGGCGCTCGGGGAAGCGCTGGCGGCTTCGCAGGCGGAGCGCGAGGCGCTGGCGGAGGGGCGGCGAAGCCTCGCGGGCGATCTCGACGCGTTGCGCGCGGACCACGCGTCGCAGGCGGCTGCATTTGAGCAGGCGCTCGCCGAGGCGCGCGGCGAAACCGGCGCCGTGCGCGAAGCCCTGGAAGCGGAGCGCCTGGCGCTCGCCGACGAGTGCGCGCGCCTCGCCGCCGACCTCGCCGCCGGGGAGCGGCTGACCAGCGGTCTCTCCGCCCGCCAGACGGAGCTCGAGCGAGCGCTCGCCGATGCGGCGGAGCAGCACGCCGCGCTGACTGCCGACATCGACCGCCTTCGCCGGGAAAGCGCCGAGGCCGAGGCGGAAGCCGGCCGCCTGGCCGCGGACCTCGTTCAGGCGCGCCGCGACCGAGAGGAACTGGCTTCCCAGCGCGACCGGCTCGCGTCGGAGCTGGAAGGCCAGCGGCGGCTGGCGACCGAATCCGCCGCTCTGGCCCGACGCGCGGCGGAGCTGGAACGGGCGCTCGGGGACGCGCAAGGCGACCGGCAGGCACTCGCCGAAGCGCTGGCGACCTCGCAGGCGGAGCGCGCGGCGCTGGCGGAGCGGCATGAGCGCCTCGCCGACGATCTCGACGCGTTGCGGGCGGACGGGGCGTCGCGGGCGACCGCGTACGAGCGGGCGCTTTCCGAAGTGCGCAGCGAAACCGTCGCCGTGCGCGACGCCCTGGAGGCGGAGCGCCGGGCGCTCGCCGACGAGTGCGCGCGGCTCGCCGCCGGCCTTGCGGCAGGCGAGGAACTGGCGAACGCGCTCGCCGATCGCAAGGGGGAGCTCGAGCAGGCGCTCGACGGCGCGGCGAACCAGCGCAACGCGCTGCTCGTCGACGTGGAACGCCTTCGCCGGGAAAAGGCCTGGGCCGAGGCCGAGCGCGTCCGCACGGCCGCGGACCTCGTTCAGGCGCAGCGCGACCGGGAGGGACTTGCATTCCACCGCGACCGACTCGCGTTCGAACTGGAAGGCCAGCGCCGGCTCGCGGCCGAAGCCGCCGCTGCGGTGGAAGCCGCCCGGCGCGATCAGGCGGCCCAAGCCCTGAGCCTGAAGACGCGGCTCGTCGACGCGGAAGCGGCGCTTTCGGCCGCGAGGCGAAAGGACGGCGGGCTGCTGCCGGGGCTGTGGCGGGCGCAGATGGCGCGCAAGCTCGTCCGCGCGGGCCTCATCGCCCCCGAGTGGTACGCCGACACTTACCCGGACGTCGCCGGAAGCGGCCTCCGCCCCGCCGCGCACTACCTCACGGTCGGCTTCGCCAGGGGCTACAAGCCGAATCCCTACTTCGACACCCGCTTCTATCTCGACCAGAACGAGGACGTCCGCCGCTCCGGCCTCAACCCGCTGGTCCACTACCTGCTGCACGGCTGGCGCGAGGGAAGGGATCCGAGCCGGGAGTTCAGCACCCGCCATTATCTCGAAGAGAACCTCGACGTGAAAGCCTCAGGGCGAAACCCGCTCTCGCACTATCTTCAGGACGGGCGGCACGAAGGCCGGCCGCCTCCGCCCGCGCGCTGAAGGCGGCGGGAGCAAGTGGGCGCCGCCGCCGCCGCGGCCACAATGGACGCTTGTCCACGATGTGTATTTCCGCTACCAGAGACTGGCCAATCGCTCGACCAGCGGTCGCGCGTGCGGACGAGGTGGTTTCCCACGACGGGGTCTTCGGTTGATAGGTATTCTTGGCAGGATTGTCCCGGGTCCGGGGCGGCGCGCGAGGCGCCTGGACGAAGACGTGGCGATCCTGCGCAAGTCTCCGCTTCTCGATCCGGTCTGGTATCGGCAGTCTTACCCCGACCTTCGCGACACGCCGACCGACGTTGCGCGACATTATCTCGAACACGGGGCGGCCGAAGGGCGAAATCCGGGGCCGCAGTTCAACACCGCTTTCTACCTGCAGAACAATCCGGACGCGGCCTCGTCGGGCCTGAATCCGCTTGTGCATTTCATATTGCACGGGCAAAAGGCCGGCGTCGCGTCCGGCCCGCCGACCGGGCAAGAAGTTCGGCAGCAGTGGGTTCGAAGTCCCGACGCGCTCAGAAGAGAGTTTCTTGACGCGCTCGTCGCCCGACGTTCAGCCGGGGCGACCGAAGCCGCCGCTTCGCCAGGTCGACCGCTTCCCGAAGAGGAAGAGTTCGCGAGAGGTTTCGACGTCGAGTTCTATCTCGAGAGCAACCCGGACGTCTGCGAGGCCGGGATCAACCCGATCGTCCACTATCTCGATAACGGCTGGATAGAGGGCCGCGATCCGGCGCCCTGGTTCGGAACGCGCTACTACCTCAAGGCGAACGCCGATGTGGCGGCGGCGGGCGTCAACCCGTTTTGGCACTACATCGCGTCAGGCGCCAAGGAAGGACGTCCGGCCAGGAGGGAGACGGACGCCCGGCGACGTCTCCTGGAGCATCTCGATTTCCCGGAGACGGAACGGAAACGGGTCCTCGTTCCCGACAGGGATCGAATCGACGAGGATCGACTCGATCAACGGCTAGTCTCGGCGTTGCAATCCGCTTCGGGGATTGTTTGCTCGATCAGCCATACTTGTTATCCAAGCGTGACGGCAGGGACCGAACTGTTCATAGGCGACGAGCAAGCGCGACTGAACAGCGATGGTTTCACATATATACACATTTCTCCTGTTTATCCATCGAACATGACCTTCGACGGATCCGCCGCTGACGAATGCTGGATCGTCATCGACGGGGAAAAAATCGGCGTCGCAAGCTATGCGACGATCGCGCGAGCCTTGCGCACGCATGCCCAACGCGCCTCCATGAGACGGATATTTGTCGTTCACTCTGCGCAAGGGCATTCCACGCGCGGCCTGATCGCGATTTGCGAAGCCCTGGACGCCGCCCACGCTTATTATTGGCTTCATAATTATTCGTCGGTTTGCTATGGCGACAACCTGCTCAGGAACAACATCCTGTTCTGCCAGGCGCCGCCGATCGGCTCCGTCGCATGCGACATCTGCATCTTCGGTGGGGACCGCGAACGGCACGTCGGCAGTCTGAAGGCCTTGTTCGATATCGCAAATTTCGTCGTGGTCGCCCCTTCCGAGGCCGCGCGCGACATCTGGAGCCGCGCGTCCGACCTGCCCCGGCGGTCCGTGGTCGTCGTTGAGCACTGCCGGCTCGTCGGTGCGGCGCGACGCCCGCACCGCGATGTGCGGCCGGGCCCCCCGGTGCGCGTTGGGTTCCTGGGTTACCCGGTCATGCACAAAGGCTGGACCGTGTTCGAGCGGATCGTGAGCGCCACCCGAGGCGACAGCGCCTATCAATTCTTTCATTTCGCTTCCGCGAAGGCGATCGTGTCCACCACGCGGATCGAGGGTGTCGCCGTCGACGTGAGCAGGGACAGGCGGGATGAAATGACCCGGGCGCTGACGACGCACGCCATTGACGTCGTCGTCATTCCCGCGCTCTGGCCGGAAACCTTTTCCTACACGACATTCGAGGCCCTGGCCGCGGGGTGCGACGTCCTGACGCTTGCCGACAGTGGAAACGTCGCCGCGAAAGTCTCGTCGAGCCAGCGCGGAAGGGTGTTCCCCGACGAGGAATCCCTGGTCGGATTTTTTACAAGTCATCAAGTCGTCGACCTCGTCCGGATCCGGGCGAGCCAGCCGAACGCGGTCAGTTCGATCGTCCATTGCGGAACGACGGCGGCGCTCGTCGCCGACGGCTCAATTGGGTGAAAAATGTCCGGAGTTCATGTCTTCACCAGTTTTACCTATTCCTATCTGTCCCGAGCCCGCGTTCTGGCGAAGAGCGTCCGAAGACGACACCCTGACTGGACTCTCTGGGCCGTACTCGTCGACAGACCGCCGCCGGGCTTCGACGACAGGCTGTGGGAAGGCGAATTCGACCACGTTCTGGACGCCGCCGATCTGTTCCCGGGCGTGTGGCGACAATGGATATTCAAGCATCATATCGTCGAGGCCTGCACCGCAGTCAAGGGTCACGCCCTGCTGCATCTGCTCTCGCTCGGAGCGGAGAAAGTCATTTATCTCGACCCGGACATCGCGGTCTTCCATGACCTGGGCGACCTGGTCTCGAAGCTCGACACCCACTCGATTGTTCTGACGCCGCATCAACTGGATCCAAACCTGGCGGAGAGCGAGATCGCCGATAACGAACTCACGTCGATGAAGTACGGCATATACAATCTCGGATTTCTGGCCGTGCGCAACGACGGCAATGCGGTGAGGATGGCCAAGTGGTGGGCCACTCGCCTGTACCATGCGTGCTACGACGACGTGACCAACGGGATCTTCACCGACCAGAAGTATTTCGATATTGTCCCGGGACTTTTCGGCGGCGTTCACGTCGAGCGGGATCCCGGATACAATGTGGCGAGCTGGAATTTGAGCCGTCGCGACATCGAAATTTCACCGGGCGGCGAAATTCTGGTGAACGGATCGCGGCTTCGCTTTTATCATTTCACGAAGATCAATTCGGACGGCGATTCGATGACCGAACGCTATGCCGGGACCAACCTCGCGGTCTACGAGGTATGGAACTGGTACAAGCGCGAGCTTCGGGGCATGGAGCTCGAAACCATACCGAACAGATATTGGCGCTACGGCCAATTCGAGGATGGGACGGCGATTCCAAGGGCGGCGCGCCTCGTGTGGCGGACGAGGCCCGAACTCATGGCCTGCTTCCCAGACCCCTTTGCTTCGGGGCCCGACAGCTATCAGTCCTGGTGCGACCGCCGCGAAACCGCCCGTCGGGACGGGGATGACGAACCCGCGCTCCCGGCCGACAATGCGCGGTCAATCGAAGGCGCTCGCGGCGACGCCGTCGCCGCGGTCGTCCACGTCTTCTATCCCGAACTCCTCGCGGAGATCCGCGACCTCCTGACCGCCTACACCGGCCCGCTGAAGCTGTTCGTGACGACGACCCGGGACAAGGCCGACGCCGTCGGAGTCGCCCTGCGAGGCTTTTCCCATCCGTACGAGGTCGGGATATTTGAAAATCGCGGCAGAGACGTGCTGCCGTTCCTGCTGACCCTGCCTCGGCTGATGGCCGAGGGGTTCGACTTCATCCTGAAACTTCACACGAAGAAGTCGACCCATCGCCGCGATGGCGGGCGGTGGCGGCGCGAGCTGCTGACCGGATTGGCCGAGCCCTTTGAGCTGCAATGGACGATCGGCCGCCTCCAGCGACGCCCGGACGTCGGCATGGTCGCGCCGGAAGGGCATGTCCTGAAGCTGTCCGCCTACTGGGGAAGCAACGAGGCCAGGACGCGCGTCCTGGCGCAACGGATGGGGGTCGCACAGGCCGGCGGGGAACCCGAGGCCTTCGTCGCGGGGTCGATGTTCGTGGCGCGAACCGCCGCGCTCGCGCCCATCGCGTCGTTGCGCCTGTCGCCCGAGGCTTTCGAGCCGGAGTCGGGGCAAACGGACGGAACGCTCGCGCACGCCGTCGAGAGGGCTTTCGCCTACAGCGCCGCGGCCGCGGGGTTGAGAGTCGCAGCCAAGCCCGCTCTGGCCTTGGGCTCGGGCGACGATCTCGCGCTCGTCGCGAACGAGACCTATCGATTTGCGCCCCGAAGCGACATCGCCGCCTGAAGAAGCCGCGAGGTGGACTGGCGGGCGGAGGTCGCCGAGCAATAGGGGCATTCTCGCAGGGCGGGACACTCAAGGGTTCGAAACTTCATCGTTCGTCCCCGCGTCGCCGACCGTGCCTCGGGACCCCTTTTCGATCGAATTTCCTAGAATTCTGACGTTGCTGGACCCTGGATTGACCACCACTCCATAGGGGTACGAGGCGCCGCCGATGCGGTTGCCTTCGAAGAGCGCCCCGTGCGTCGTTTTTTCAAATTGTACGCAAGGGTACATGCCGCCTTGCTGGTTGCAGTCGGAAAACCTGTTGTCGGTGACGGTCAGATTGGACTGTGTTCCCTGGTACTCGGTTACGGAAACGAAACCGGCCGCCGCCACGCCGCTGACCATATTCCCGGAGATCGTTATGTTGTCGGCGTCGGAGACGCGGATTCCGTGAAACCGAGTCACGCCCTCGACAAGATTGCCGACGATCCGGGCGTTCCTGACGATGCCGTAGGTCGCGTCCGCTCCCTTTTTCTGGTTCCATCCCCCTTCCACCCAAATGCCGGTCGCGCCGACATTCTTGATGGTGTTGTTCGTAACGTTCGCATTCTCGATCACGGCCGGCGTCAGATCGGTATTCATGCCTGTGATCAATATGCCCACGGGCCACGGGTTCGACGCGCCGTCGCAAGTATTGTGGTCGATCACGAAATCATGACTATTGCCCCAGTTGTCATAGCACGCGTTGACGATATCCGTGACACGGCTGTTGGCGACCCGGTAATGGTTCGAATTGACGAAAGCGATTCCGTCATCCGATCGCGCGCCTTTGGAGGCGCCGCCCTCGATGTCGATCTGGTCGAGGCTGACGTCGGACGCATTGGTGAACATGATTGCGACGGTGACTCCCTTTCCCCGCGGCGCGGCGCGGATGTCGAAGGCGACATTGGCGATCGAGATGTCGGAATTCCCGTGATCCCAGTCGTCGTTGGTGAAGACCAGCTTCCATGTCACGCCATGGGGGTCGGGGACGGCGTGTTGCGTGTTCGATAGCGACGGGCCCTCCCTGATGATCGAACAGGCGCCGGAGCCCTTCAGTCTGGCGTGGCTCGGCAAGGCGACTGACCTCGAATTGACCAGATAGACCCCGCAAGGGAGCAGCAGACCCTGACCCTGCCGGGCCGTCGTCGCGATCGCGCGCTCGAGGTCCGCGCCCACGTCGGTCTTTCCATCGGCGAGGATCTGAAAGTCCTGCGCGCTCCTGTAGGAAACGCTCTCGGAGCGCGCCGCTTGCGACGCCGCGGCGAATGCGGTCGCAAGGGCGATCACGGCGAAGAGACGGAGAGATTTGCGCATCGGGACTGCCTCCCAGCGGTCGCGCCTCATGGATTTGCGCATCGCGCCACGCCGTCGACCGCTCTTGGGTTCTGACGGCGCCTGACGCGCCATTGCGGCCAGATTTCAGGCGATAGTGTGACCCGCTGCCCGGTTCCGATCGACGGTCGAGGGCGCGCCGGGACACGAGCGCGAGCGCCCGCGCGGGCGAGACGGCCAGCGGGGGGCGCGTGACATTCGGATGACTGTCCCTTGCCACCGCGGGAAAATGTCTTTACCTCGGTGCTTGTGATCAGTGTACGAGACTGGGTCTGAGATGTGGTCCGAGAACGCCGTTACCGACGTCGATGCGAATCCATTGATTGTCTATGTCCATGTGCCCAAGACTGCCGGCAGCGCAATCAAGAAAGTCCTTGGGCTTTGTACGCCTCGCGGACACGCCTATGTCGAGCAGGTCATACACGACAAGAGCGCTTTTCTTGATCTTGCTCGTAGCTCGGACTGGATTGCCGGTCACCTCCCAATCGAAGTTTTGTCAAGTCGGCTGACATGGGTTGGACGGCCTGTGGAATTTTTTTCCAGTGTTCGCGAGCCAACCGCGCAACTCGCGTCGCAGCTTAACTTCAGCTTTGAAAGATATCATCGCAAAAATTACTACGATCAACATTCGCATAACGAGCAGGTCACCGATATGATTGTCATGTCGACGGATTTTTCCAATCCGGCGTCGGTGCTAAATCTCCTCGTCAATCTTTTTGGGCAGCATCTCAACATGCAATCTCGATTGTTGCTCGGCGACGATTTCGAAAGCCTTACCGATCAGGAGGTTCGGCGCAGGCTCGAGTGTTATGCCTGCGTGGCGACGGAAGACACGGTCGGGAAGCTCTATTCGGCGTTCGGTTTTGCGGAATTGCCGGAAGGCTGTGAGCAATTGCGGGAAAACGTCGCCCGTCGCTACATCGACACAGCGATATTCGACAGTCCGCAGGTGCGGGAATTTCTCGCCCATCGCCACCGGCACGATTACCGTCTTTACGACGCCGTCAAGCGCATGTCCTGGCCTGCGGAAGCGCGCGCGCCGGTTCGGCCCGCGCTGCTCGGCGGGAGGTCCTTCACTTTCGACAATTTCGACGAACAAGTGTACTTGGATTCCAATCCCGACGTGGCGAACGCCGTGAAACTCGGACATGTCCAATCGGGCCGACACCACTTCTTCGCCACGGGTCACAGTGAAGAGAGGATGGGCCGCCACTGGGTGCTGCCCCGGGCCGCTGTGGACGAGGTGACATCGTAGTGGACGACATCGGGTCAAACCACCATGATTCAATCAATCTCAGCATTATCAATGCAGTGGCTCGTAGTACTTTCCACTCCGCGCGGGACTCTCGATTGTTCCGCTCTCGGAGTTGGAACGTCTACGCAGCTTTGTGAACAATTGTGGCAGGAGGGCAGCTTATGGTTGAAAGCCCGCTTTCTCATTGCGGGCGCGCATTTTGAGGCGTGATGCTCTCAACCTGACAATATCTTGCCTCTCACGACCCTCTCCAAAGCGAGTCCCGCGAGAATGCTGCCGGCTGCCCAAACCAGCGTGTACTGCTTGTCGAGGACATGGGCGCCGTAATCATCGTAGTACGCCGATCTCATCCACTCCACGCATTGAAGAACGGGATTGTAGGACAACCAGTAGACCGCTTGATCTGGCAAGGCGTCTGGGACGAAAAGAATTCCCGATGCGATCCAAAATACAATCATCGACAGGCTGTAGACGGTAAACCACATCGGCATGAATGCCGCGATTATAGAATTGAAGATGCCGAAGCCGACTCCGAGCAACACCGCCGCGAGAAATGCGCTCGCCGCTACCGTCAAGTTGGCGGGAATGAAATCGATTCCGAAACACCAGAAGGCCGCCGCGAGGATCACGACGACAATGACGGAGTTCAGGATTTCCAATATCATGCGGGAAAACAGGATATCCGTCACCCGAACAATCGGATAGGCGAGCATCGGCTTGTTGGTGACCATTCCCCAGACGCAAAACCGCGACACGTAGGAAAAGGCGATGAACGGCACGGTTCCGGTGGCGAACCAGAGCGCGCTCGACTGGCCGTAAGGCGCTGCGCGGCCGAGACCGGCGTTGATCAGGATAATCGCCCCGAGGTGAGACAGCGGCCAGGCGATGGTCACGAGGAACCCGAGCGCGGTGCCGAAAAACCGCGTCCGGATGTCGCGCAGCATCAAAGCGTAGAGGACGGCGCCCTGCGCGGCCAGCAGTTGGCGCAGCCCGGGTACGCGTTCCGCAGGCAGGGCGCTCATGCAGTCGGCACGCTGGCGGGATCATCGGCAATCACGGATGTGGGCCTTGCGAATACGAACGACGCGGCGCGAACCCTGTCGGGCCGGTTCGAGCCCTCGCACGGATGGAACCGCCCGTGAAGAGCGCGTCGAGGGACCGGGTAGCGCGCGCGGCGCATCAGATCGTATGGTCCGCGACGGTCGCGACCGTCATCGCGCCGATCCCCCACACCGCGAGCAGGCTGATGAAAATGATGGCGCTCAGACTCAGCCGCTCCGGATATCGCGCTTCCTCCGGCGTCAGCGGCGGGGCGAAGACGGAGATGTAGACCATCTGGCGTTCGGCGCGCTGGCGGGCGCGCTCGAGCGCCTCCTGCGAGAGCGTATAGAGCTTTTCCGCAAAGATCCGCTTGATCTCCAGCGTCTCGAACTCGGCGATCGAGGCGGAAACGGCGCCCTTGTCGCCGGCGGCGCTGGTGAGCTGGTCCTTGAGCCTGGCGATCTGACCGTCGAGCGCGTCGATGTGCGACTTCAGCGTGACCAGCGTCGGGGCCTCGGGCGACATGGCGCGCGAATCGACGAAATAGTCGTTCTGCAGGCGGATCCGCTCCGCCATCGCCTGCATGAGCAGGGTCGAGACCGCGGTCGCCTGGGCGGCCGGGTCGGTCCAGCCCGAGCGGTTGCGATAGGCGCGCTCGTCGGCGAGCGATTCCGACACCATCGCCTCGGTGCGTTTCACCTCCGCCTCCGCGTCGCGCATCGCGTCGCGGCGGGCGCGCGCGCTCATGGCGTTGACCAGCTTTTCGCTCGCCGCCACCACCGCGGCCGCCAGATCGCGCGCATCGTCGGGGCGGAAGGCGCGCACGCTCACGGTGACCACCCCCGACGGCCCGTCGACGTAGGTCGTCACCATCGAGCGCCAGTAGTCGGCGAGCGTCTCGAGGCTCGCCTTCGCCGGGAGGCGGGCCCAGAAGTCCGCCTCCGGGCGGCTGTAGATCACGCGCGGGTCGAGCGACGCCGGCAGGTCGGCGAACACCGCCGCCGAGCGGATGTAGGAGGCGATGACGTAGGCGTCCTGGCTCGCCATTGACGGGATGCCGCCGCCGGCGGACAGGGCGGTCTTGGGGCCGTCGCTGCTCGACTTGGCGCTGTCGAACTGCGCCGCCCGGACCGCGAAGCGCGCCTCGGCGGCGTACTGATCGGAAGCGAGCGCCACAAGATAGACTGCGGCCGCGAGGGCCGGCAGGAGCACCAGGGCGACGAAGCTGAACCTGTAGCTGAAGACGGCGGCCAGCGCCTGGGCGAAAAAGCCCGGCGCCGCCGCCAACCCGGGAAGGTCGCGCACGCCGCCGGCCTCGGGGCGGACCACCGCCCGGCCGAAGACGCGTTCGAGCCGGCCGCGCGGCGGCGCGGCCTCGGCGAGCGGCGCGACGTCCTTCAGCTCCGGCGGGGGCTCGAGCTCCATCAGGCGGACCCCGCGGCGACGGAGGCGGATGCGCGGCGGGCGGCCTCGTTCAGATGGTGGAACAGCTCGCAGTCGGTCTCGATCAGCGAGTCGATCGCGCGCGTCTCGGCCAGCATCCGGCCGAACGACTGGGCCGCCTTCGCATGCGGCAGGCGGGGCAGAGCCTCGCTCGCGACGCCGGTCAGCGCCGAGAATCCGGCGAGCGCCGCGTCCGGCTCGGTCCTGAGCCCGATCGCGGCGAACGAGGCGAAGGCGTCGAGGGCGGAGGCGACCGCCGCCCCGGCCGGCATCTCGTCCGGCGTCGCCGCCGTCATCAGCCGGGTGAGCGGATTGGCGAGACGCTGGGCGACCTCGCCCGGCATCGAGCGCAGGGCGCGCTTCAGCCCGCGGTCGCTGTCGAACGGCAGGCTTTCGGCGAAGTCGATCGCCGGCTCGTAGACCATGGTGTCGCGCGGCCCCAGCACCGGCAGGCCCGCCTTGCGGACCCGGCCGAGGATCAGCAGCCGCTCGGCGAACTCCGTATGCGGGTCCTGGACGAACATGCAGACGTCAAAGCCGTTGTCGATGAAATAGGCGTAGTTCTTGTACAATATGCGACCGCTCAGATAGCTCGACCCGACGTCGTTGAGCAACAGCAATTGCGTCACCGTCTCGCGGCCGTGCGCCTCGGCGCCGCGGAGGAAATGCTGGAAGCGCGGGCTCACCGCGTCGTCGAGCCGCCAAAGCGGAAACAGGTGGGTTTCGAGGCGCACCACCTTGCGCTGCAGGAAGCCGGGCCGCGCCCGACGATAGACCAGAATGCCGGTCTCTTCGTCGATGATCGTCAGATCCTCGATTCCGGCGAGGCCCGGAACCTCGGCCTCGGTGATCGTGAAACCGCACCGGCCGGTCTGGTGCCGGCCGCCGTCGACCAGGGATTGCCTGAGTTCGCCGGCTTCGAACCGCGCGATCGTTTTCCCGTCAGCCTCGACGGCCAGGCTCGGGGTCGACTCGAAGCCGTCCGGCACACAGTAGCCGACCACCCGATCGCCGGAGTCCTGCTCGATATTGAACAACATCGCCAGCGCCAGACGCCTCACGCCATATGGTTTCGCGCCACCGCCACGCCGCCGACGAGCGCGCCCCACGCGGCCAGCGACCCTACCACGACCGCGGCCGTATAGAGAATCCGTTTCGGGTAGCGAGGCTCCTGGGGGGCGACCGGCCTCACGAACGTGTTCAGGTACATGAGCTTGTGCTCGCCCGTGAGCCTGGCGAGCTCGAGCGAGGCCGCCGCGCCCGAGTAGAGGCGCTCCGCGATCTGATGCTCGAGGTCGAGCTGGGCGAACCGGGTCATCGAGTTGGAAAGCGTTTGGCTCGATTCCGCGGGATCGGCGGCCGTGAGCCTCGCCTCGAGTTCGGCGATCTGCGCCTGGCCCGCCTCGATGCGCGCCTTCAGCGTCCGCATCTGCGGCGCGGTGGACAGCACCGCGTGAAGCTGCGCGTCGTATTCCTGCTGCATGCGGGCGAGCTGGCCGCGCAGGTCCGTGGCGAGCTTGTTGATCGCGTCGGCCTGCTTGACCGCGTCGATCACCCCCTGGTCGTTGCGCGCCTTTTCCAGCGCCGCCCGCGCGGCCGCGAGACGCTCCGCGGTGCGCTGCAGCTCCTGCTCGGCGTCCCTGACCGCGTCGGCGTTCATGCGGGCGTTCAGGTCGTTGATGAGCTGCTCGCTGAGATCGAGGACGCTGTCGGCGATGGCGCGGGCGTCCTCGGGGGTGAAGGCGCGCACCTTGAGATCCACAATACCGGCCGGCATGATAATGGACGCGTCCGCCATGCGCCGCCAGTAAGACACCAGCTTCTCCACCGGCTTCGACGGGTCGAAGCGCGCCAGATAGTCGATGTCGCCGCCCGAATAGAGCTGGCGCAGGCCCACGCTCGCCTCGAGCTTCTCGACCGCCGCGCGGCTCTCGATGAAGTTGGTGACGATCTGGGTGTCCTGAATGATCGCCGCCGCGGGTATGCCGGTCATGGAGGCGATCGCGTCGGGGGCCGGGACCTCGCCGCCCATGACGGTGAACTGCGCCTCGGCGACATACTGGTTCGACGCGATGAAGGCGTAATAGGCCGCAGCCCCGATGCTCGGGACCAACACGACGAGCGCGAACGTGGCGATGCGGAACATTCGCATCGCGCGCGCGCCGCGGCGGGCCTGAAACCCGCCGGAAGCGAGCGCGCGGCGGCTGCGCGTGGAAAAGCGGGCGCGGCGCGCGGCGTCGGCGAGCGCCTGAGACATCACCCGCGCCCGTTCCAGGGCGCCGGCGGTCGTCCTTTCGTCCTGATCGATCGGCATATCCCCTCGCAAGCGCCCTCAGCGGTTGAGCCGATTGTACAACTCGACCGCCCGATCCACCGAGTCGAACATGATCAACTGGCCGTCGACCAGAACCGCCCCCTTGTCGCAGTAGTCCCGGATCGTCTGCATGGAATGCGACACGACGATGAGGTCCGAATTCGCCCGGCGCTTTTCGAACGCCGCCGCGCACCGGGCCTGAAACCGCGCGTCTCCGACCGCCGTGATCTCGTCGATGAGATAGCACTCGAACTCGATCGCCATCGACAACCCGAAAGCGAGCCGCGCCATCATCCCCGAAGAGTAGGTGCGGACCGGAGCGTCGATATAGTCGCCCAACTCCGAAAAATCCTCGACGAACAGGAGGACTTTGCGAACGTCTTCGCCATAGGCGCGCGCGACGAACTTGACGTTCTCGCGCCCGCTCATGAGCGGATGGAACCCGTTGGCGAAGCCCAGCGGCCAGGACACTCTCACAGTCCGACGAATGCGCCCGGAATTAGGCAGCTCCACGCCGGAAATCAATCTCAGGGTCGTCGACTTGCCGGCGCCGTTGACGCCGAGCAGCCCGTACGAACGCCCGCTCTGAAAGTCCGCGGTCACGTGGTCGAGCACGATTTTCGTGTGCCGATCCGTGCGATAGAACTTGAACACCCCGTCAAGGCGAATCATGCGATTCCCGACATTGTCACTGACTCGACCGCGCGTCCGAAGGCGCCCTCGGCGCCTGGCGCGGGCGCGGGATCCGCAACGCCGCCAATGCCTACACAGAAACCTCCTCGATTTCGAGGGCGGTCACGTCGAGCCCGGCGGCCGGGCGCGCGCAGCGCCGCTTCGACACCCGTGCGCCCTTCGCATCTCATACGGTTTCCGTGTGATCGCAGCGGCGAATCCGGAACCGCCTCCGCTGTCTGCGACCGCCGGGGTGTCGCGGGCGAGCCGGCTCCGCTCCCGTGGTGACGCGCTTCAAGGCGGTCCGAGCCTCGAACCCTCCCGAAGGAACTGGGGGCTCGACGGAGCGCGCCCCCCGATGTCGGCCGGTTTTGAGCGTTTTCAACAGTTTGCGCGGGATTTTCCGGGCGACCGTAACTCCCAACCCCGTCATTGCGAGGAGCAAAGCGACGAAGCAATCCATGCCGCCGCTTGCTTCCTGCGGAAAAAATCGCTCCGTCTTCTGCTCGCAACGAAGGGCGGCGGGACGACCAGAGGGCGCGACAGCGGCCCAGCGGCCCTGGATCGCTTCGCTTCGCTCGCGATGACGGCGCTGTTCGCTGCCGGCTTGGGAGTTACGGGCGACCCTCCCATCGCCGCGCGCGTTGAGCGCGGCGCTCGGCCGGCGGACGACCGGCGCGAGCCTGCGCAGGTTCTGCTTCTGGATGTCAGACAGCCGAGCGCTTCATCGCAAGTGATGCGCGTTCAATCGAAGTCACTATAGTGTACATTTCTCTTTCTCGCAATGAAATGTCTGCCGAAATGTCTGCCGAGCGCTCGGCTTCGCCACCCTTCGGCGCCGCATCCGAGCCCCGCGGCTCGAAGCCATCCTCGGGAAGACGTTATTACACCAGAGTCAGCGTATACGGGGTCGCGATCCTGGCGAGGACCGCGTGATCGGCGGCGGCCTGCGCCGCCGTCAGGGTGAGCGTCGGCCTGGTCGTGTCGGTGAGCGTGATCGAGACGATGGCGGCGACATCGGCCTGGAGCAGGTCGAGGCCGGCCGCCACGTTCGCCGCCGTGTCGGTGACGCCGAACCCGCCGGTCGACTTGTTCAGGATCGGTTCGTCGACCCCGAACTCCGCCATCGTCGCGGTGAGCCCGACGATCTGGCCCTGGGGATTCCTGGCCGCGACCGCGTTGATGCGGCTCTGGTCGGCCTCGAGCCCGGCGAGCAAGCCGTTCAGCACGCCCGCCTGGCCGGAGAGCGAGAACCCGCCGCCGATTTTGTCGAGCGCCGCCCGATCGGCCGCGAACACGCCGCCGCCGACCGTCACCGGACTGCCGTCGGAAGCCGTGATCGCCCCGATCGCGGCCGCGTCCAGCGCCAGCGCCGAGGGGCCGGCCGGGACGCTCGCGGTCAGATAGGCCGCGATGGTCGCCGCCGTGTCGGTGACGCCGAACCCGCCCGTCGACTTGTTCAGGATCGGTTCGTCGGCCCCGAACTGCGCCATCGTCGCGGTGAGCCCGACGATCTGGCCCTGGGGATTCCTGGCCGCGACCGCGTTGATGCGGCTCTGGTCGGCCTCGAGCCCGGCGAGCAAGCCGTTCAGCACGCTCGCCTGGCCGGAGAGCGAGAACCCGCCGACGATTTTGTCGAGCGCCGCCTGGTCGGCCGCGAACACGCCGCCGCCGACCGTCACCGGATTGCCGTCGGCAGCTGTGATCGCCGCGACGGCGGCCGCGTCCAGCGCCAGCGCCGAGGGGCCGGCCGGGACGCTCGCCGTCAGATAGGCCGCGATCGTCGCCGCGGCGTCGGAGATCGCGAAGCCGCCCGTCGACTTGTTCAGGATCTGCGCGTCGGCCGCGAATTGCGCGATCGTCGCCGTGAGCCCGACGATCTGGCCCTGGGGGTTCCTGGCCGCGACCGCGTTGATGCGGCTTTGGTCGGCCTCGAGCCCGGCGAGCAAGCCGTTCAGCACGCTCGCCTGGCCGGAGAGCGAGAACCCGCCGCCGATTTTGTCGAGCGCCGCCTGATCGGCCGCGAACACGCCGCCGCCGACCGTCACCGGCTTGCCGTCGGAGGCCGTGATCGCCGTGATGCGGGCCGCGTCCAGCGCCAGGGCCGAGGGGCCGGCCGGGACGCTCGCCGTCAGATAGGCCGCGAGGGTCGCCGCGGCGTCGGAGACGGCGAAGCCCCCGGCGATGGCGTCCAGCCTCGACTGACCGGCGAGGAAGTCGGCGATGGTCGCCGCCCGGACGACGTCGAGGCCGCCGCTCCCGTCCGGGCCGACGACGAAATGGGCTGCCGCCTCATTCCCCTGCGCGGCGAACGCCGCCGCCTCGACCCCTGCGGCCGAGACGACCTCGACCGTCTGGTTCGCCCCGACGCCCGCGACGACGACGACGTCGCCGGACGCGTAGGGAACGCCCTGGAAGTCGACCGCATCGCCGGGACCGAAACCGTCCGGCGTCGCAAACGCGATCGAGGCGCCGTTCGCGATCACGAAGGCGCCCGCTGCGAGGCCCGTGACGGTCAGGGACGCGCCGCCCGCAACGACGACATCGCCGGAGAGGGTCGAACCGGGCGCGATGCTCAGCGTGTCGGCGAACGCGCCGCTGAAGACGATCGAGGCCAGCCCGCCGCCGATGCTGCCTGCGTTGGTGACCGAGGCGGCGGCGCCGCTGATGGCGACGCCGATGCGCGCGCCGGAGATGATCGCGCCGGAATTGTTCGTGACCGAGCCGCCGAGGGACATCGACACGCCCTCGCCTCCGGCGGCGCCGATCGCGGTCGGACCGGAGATCGCGCCCGAATTGACGACCGACCCCGCGCCGAAAATGTCGACTCCGAACGAGCCGCCCGTGATCGTGGCGCCCTTGGCGTTCGTGACGCTGGCGTCTGAGTCGAACATCACGCCGGCCGGCGGATAGGGCCCGCCGGCCGCCGAAAGGAACCCTTCGTTGGTCACGTTCCAGCCCGCGACAACGCCCAGGGCGCCGGATACCGCAGCGATCGAACCCGACGACGACACGGCGATGTTCGTGGACGGCCCGAAGATGAAGTCGGCTTGCGAGGCGCTCAGCGTGTACGGCGTCGTCTGCGAGACGTCGACGGGCAAGGGAGCGACGTCGACCGCCTGGGTGAAAGAGGCGGCCGCGGAATTTCCCGCCAGATCGACGGCGATCGCCGTGAAACCGGCGTGCGGCCCGGCGTCGAGAGTCGCGGTGAGGGACCAGGCGCCGCCGGTCACCGTCGCCGCGCCGAGATCCTGCGCGCCGTCGTAGACTTCGACGCGCGCGAGCGGCTGCGCGCCGGCGACGGTTCCCCGGAAGATGACGGGGTCGCCGGTCGTCGGCTGGCCGCCGGAGAGCCCGCCGCCGTCGAACGAGAGGCCGGCGAAGGTGACCGTCAGCGGTGGCGCGGTATTCCGGGCGAGCGTGATTCGACTGGTCCCGTCGTCGTCGGCCGTGACGGCGAACCCGTTCGGCGCGAAGCCGCCGGGCAGCGTGAGTTGGGCGACCGCCGAGCCGCCGTCGAGCAGGGTCAGCACGCCCGACGCGTAGGCGGCCGAGGTGACGACGCCCTGGACTACGATGCAATCGCTGCCGTCGAAGCCGGTGATCCGGGGCGAGAACGCTCCCCCGGCGAAGTCGCCGGGCTCGATCGAAAGCGTTCCGCCCTCGCCGTCGAAGGCGATCGTCACGGCCGCCGACGAATTCGGAAAGCCCGTCACGATCAGCGTCGAACCCGCCCCGATCGCGACCACGCCGTTCCCGGCGAGACCGCCGGCGCTCGTTCCCGACAGCGTCAGGGTCTGTCCGGGCGTGACCGCGATGACGCCGTTGGCGATCACGTTCGCCGCTGCGAAGGTCCCGAATTCGTCCACCGTCACGCCGCTGTCGATGGTGATCGCGCCCCGCGCCGCGCCGCCTGCCGAGCCGATCTCGATCGACGAGGTCGCGTCCGCCGCCAGGCCCACTCCGGTCAGGAGCGGCGATCCCGTTCCGTCGGACGTCTGCCCGTGGATCAGGCCTCCGAGCCGGATCACCCCGTTGGCGCTCGCCGACAGCGACGAACCGCTGGCCGCTGCGTCGGAATAGAGCGTTCCCAGAACCGTGAAACGGCCGCCCGACACTGCGATCGTGGACCAGGCGTTGGCCTCGGTGGTGGTGACGTTTCCGGAGACCGACAGCGTTCCGCCCGACTCGACCGTGTAGGCGCCGCCATTCATGACCATCGAGGCGGCCGTCAGCGAACCTTCGACCGACAGCGCGTCGCCGGTGGCGGCCAGGGTCGCGGCGCCCGACACCGTCACGACATCGCCCGAGCCGACCGTCAGCGCCGCCGTCGCGGTCAAGGTCCCCGCGACGAACCGCCCCTCGAGCGCGGTCGGGCCGGCGATCGTCAGACAGGCCGCGGCGCCTGTCCCGGTGACCGCCTGCGTCGCCGCGCCCGAAGCCGCGATCGTGACCGCGTCGTTCGCTCCCGGCGCCGCCGGCGCAGGATTTTGGTTCGCCGTCTCGTCGGTCCAGTTGGACGCTGCGTCCCAGCTGCCGGAGGCCGGACCCGTCCAGAGATATGCGTCCGCGCCCGCCGTTCCGGCTGGACCGGTCGTGGTGTCGCCGCCGCTGCGCAGGTTGATCTGCGTGGCTCCGCTGGGTAATTCGACGGTCGAGAACTGCGTGGAAAGCGGCGCCGACAGCGCGAGCTGAGCGACCGTCGAGGCGCCGTCGAGCAGGGTCAGGACGCCCGACGCGTAGGCGGCTGCGGTGACGACGCCCTGGAATACGATGGAGTCGCCGCCGTCGAACCCGATGATCCGCGGCGAGAACGCGCCCCTGACGAGGTCGCTCGGCGCGAGCGACAACGCCCCGCCGTCGCCGTCGAAGGCGATCGTCACGGCCGCCGACGAATTCGGAAAGCCGGTCACGATCAGCGTCGAACCCGCCACGATCGCGACCTCGCCGTTCCCGGCCAGACCGCCGGCGCCCGTTCCCGACAGCGTCAACGTGCGGTCGGGCGTGACCGCGATCACCCCGTTGTCGATCACGTTCGCCGCGGCGAAGGTCCCGAACTCGTCCACCGTCACGCCGCTGTCGATCGTGATCGCGCCCGCCGCCGCGCCGCCCGCCGAGCCGATCTCGATCGACGAGGTCGCGTCCGTCGCCAGGCCCACCCCCGTCAGGAGCGGCGAATCCGTTCCTGCGGACGTCTGGCCGTAGCACAGGCCGCCGAGTCGGACCTCCGCGTCGGCGGTCGCCGACAACGACGAATCGGCGGTCGCTCCGTCGGAATAGAGCGTTCCGCCCACCGTGAAACGGCCGCCCGACACCGCGATCGTGGACCAGGCGTTGGCCTCGGTGGTCGTGACGTTTGCGGAGACCGACAGCGTTCCGCCGGTCTCGACCGTGTAGACGCCGCCGTTCATGACCATCGAGGCGGCCGTCAGCGAACCGTCGACCGTCAGCGCGTCGCCGGTGGCGGCCAGGGTCGCAGCGCCCGACACCGTCAGAGCATCGCCCGAGCCGACCGTCAGCGCCGCCGTCGCGCTCAGGGCGCCCGCGACGAACAGCCCCTCGAGCGCCGTCGGCCCGGCGATCGTCAGATAGGCGGCTGCGCCCGTCCCGGCGACCGCCTGCGTCGCCGCGTCCGAGGAGGTCCCGATCGTGACCGAGTCGTTCGCTCCCGGCGCCGTCGGCGCAGGATTTGCGCTCGCCGTCTCGTTGGTCCAATCCGACGCCGCACTCCAGCCGCCCGAGATCGGACCCGTCCAGAGGTACTCGTCTCCCGCCGCGGAGACGGCGCCGGTCGCCTCGTTGACCCAGAACCGCCGGGTCGCGGCGCCGGCCGGCGTGACGCCGACGTCGTCCTTGCCGCTGTCGGACACGACCGTGACCGAGCTTCCCGGACTGTAGGTCGCAACCGTCGCGGCCGTCGTCCCATCGGTCGCGTAGAGGGTGACCAGCGCGCCCGTCGTCACCGTGAAAAGCCAGGGGTCTCGACCCGAACCGGAGAAGATCACCTGCACCGACCCGCTCCCGGCGTCGATGAGCAGGCGTGTGCCGGCGGATGTCCCGTCGGTCCCGTAGACCACGGTATCGCCTCCGCTGCGCGCCTCGAGCAGAACGGCGCCGGCTTGCGGGGTTCCCAGGGTCGAGACGGTCGCGCCGATGGCGAAGGTCCCGAGAATCTGGCTGCCGGCGGCGGTCCCGTCGACGCCGTAAAGAACGGCGCCGCTCGCCGTGTCGGCGAGGAGAACCATGCGGCCTCCGACGAGGCCGACACAATTCGCCGTCGCGCCGCCGGAGAACAGTTCGAGCGAAGCCGTGCCGGCGAGCGTTCCGTCCGTTCCGTAGATCCAGGCGCCGCCGCGCGGGTCGGAGGCGAGGAAAAGCGCTCTCTGCCCGACCGCGCCGAGACTCGTCACGACGGCCCCGGAGGCGAGCGTCTCCAGCAGGCGGGTTCCAGAACCGGCGCCGTCGGTGCTGTAGACCAGCGCGCCGCCCCCGGGGACGTTCGCGACGAAAATCGCGGCCTGGCCGAGCGTCGCCAGCGTGACGATGGTCGTCTGTCCCGGGAACTGGGCTAGCCTCTGCGTGCCTGCGGCCGAGCCGTCGGAGCCGTAGACCCCGAGCGTGTCGCCGTCGCCGACCCAGAACAGCATGTGTCCGTCGATCCAGCCGAAGGATCGCGCAACCCCTCCGACGGTCGAGGTCGATGTCCAGGAGAGCTGGGTCAGCGTCTCCGTCCCGGATGCGGTTCCGTCGGAGCCATAGACCGACACCGTGTCGGCGCTCGTGATGGCGAAGACGACGCGGCCGCCCACGTCGCCGAACGTCGCGACGGTTGCGCTCGCGCTCGAAGACGGATCCCAGGCCTGCTCCAGGATAAGCGTTGCCGATCCCGTGGTGTCGGCGCCGAAGATTTCGAGCGTGTCGTCCGTCTCGGCCGCCAGCAGCAGGCGCCCGCCGAGCGATCCGAGGATCCATGCCGAATTCGACTGCGGCGAGCCGGACAGGCGAGCCAGCAACTGCGTGCCCGCCTCCGAACCGTCCGAACTATAGAGCAGCAGCGCCCCGCCGCACTCGACTTCGATCCATCCGAGACTGTCCCACGTCGTCAGATAAGTGACGGTCGCCGCCGGTTGAATCTGGAGCCAGGCGACTTCGATGACCGGCGTGACCGCGTCGGCGGGCTGGCGGACCGCGTAAACGAATCCCGTCTGGTCGACCACGTCGTAGGAAAAGCTGACCGCGCCGGCGCCGCCAAGGTAGACGGCGCCGGAAGGAAGACCCGCCATCGTCAATCTCCTGACCCTGACGGCGACGCCTCAATAGTTAACCATATCATCTCGGTGTTGAAAACAGCGCAATCGATAAATTTACTTTTAATAACGAACCGACTTAGGCTTGCGGCGGCGGCCGACGGGGCGGACCGGCGCTGCGTGATTCGATGGGTCGGCGGCTGACCGCCGGGGGCGCCGGCGAAGGAGCGCAAGGGCTTGCGCCGCGCGTGCGTGCGGCGGCCTACCCGGCGGCTTGGGCGCCGGACCGGCTCCGCCGTTTCCCCATCGCGGCGGCGGCGCGGGCGGACTCGGAAAGGCGATGGAGTTCCCGTCCGTCGACGGGTCCGGACGGGCAAAGCGCCTCGTCCGTGTAGGTCTTGGCGTTCGGATCGGCGAGCGCGCCGCGCAGGAACCACCAGACTCTCGCGAACTTGATCGCGATCCTGGCGTGATTGGCCGCGAACCGCACGGCCTCGCGCGGATAGAACACCAGCGGATGTTCGAGCCCGAGGTCGGGCCGGCGGTCCCTGCGATATTTCCGGCGCAGCAGCCCGGCCTCGAGCGGATAGATGTTGTAGAGCGTGCTCGCCGCCCAGAACGCGACCATCAGGAAGGCGACCGTGTCCGGCCGGGGGCCGCCGGCGGCCGCGCGACGAACGACCGTCCTGATGTGCTCGTCGGTGTAATAGGTGCGCCACGCGAGACGGTAGGCCTCCTGCCACTGCGCGCGGCTCATGCGCGGGTGATCGCAGACGACGTGCTCGAGATCGAACTTGTTGAGGTCGGGGTCGATCGCGGCCCCGGACGCCGTCATTCTGGCGTGGTCTTCGCTCCCCGGCAGGGGAGTGAGGCAGGAGAACTGAAGGATGTCGAGCGGCAGCTCGCGCTGGATGACCTTGACGTCCCGCACGATCGACTCCGGCGTATCGTTCGGGAATCCGACGATGTACCCGCAGTAGGTGACGCAGCGCGCCTTCCGCCAGGCCAGCAGCATCTCGCGGTAGTCGGCGATGTGATTCTGCTTCTTTCGCGCGCCGGTGAGGCTGTCGGGATTGATGTTCTCAAGGCCGATGAACACCCGCTTGACCCCCGCCGCCGCGGCCTTGTCGACGAAGCGCGGGATCTTGTGGCACATCGTGTCGACCTGGATCACGAAGCGCGCGTTCAGGCCCTCCCGGCGCAAGACGATCAACCGGTCGAAGATCGCCTCCCAGTTGCGGTTGCGCGCCAGATTGTCGTCGGTGATGAAGAAATAGCGCACGCCGTTGGCGTGGTTCGCGCGCACGATCCGCTCGACGTCGTCGGCGGTGCGGTAGCGCGACTTGCGCCCCTGCACGTTGATGATGGTGCAGAACGAGCACAGGAACGGACAGCCCCGGCCGGCGTCGAAGCTCGAGATCATGCCGAGCGACCGCTCGACCTTTTCCCGCGGCAGATAGGGGACCGTCGCGCCGTCGAGGGCCGGCAAGGCGTCGAGATGATTGTAGACCGGCTTCAGCGTCCCGCAGGCGGCGTCGCGCAGGACGTCGGCGAAGCGGCCTTCGGCCTCGCCGGCGAACAGGGAAATTCCGAGATCGAGCGCCTCCTTGAGCGAAGGCGGCGTCTCGGGCAGCATGGCGAGGCAGCCCGAGACGTGAAACCCGCCGATGCAGACCGGCACGCCGGCCGCGCGCAGCGGCCTCGCGAGGTCCATCACGCGCGGGAACTGGTTCGACTGCACGCCGACGAAGCCGACGAGACCCCGTCCGCCGGCCTCGGCGATCGCCCGCGCGATGCGGCCCGGGCGGACCCGGGTGTTGGTTTCGTCGATCGGGAAGATCTCGACGTCCACGTCCGGCCCGAGTGCGCCGGTTTCGACGGCGGGCCGGGCGATGCCGTAGAGGCACGCCAGCGAGTTCGACGGCAGCGCCGACCGGAACCACTGGATCACATAGCCGTCGTCGTCGTAGTGCGACGGCTTGATCAGAAAGAGCAGAAACCTGCGGCGGTTGGCGATGTCCGGCATGGTCGAATCGTCTCCTCGAAGACGTCTCGGTCGGGCTACGGTCGTCGGTTCGGCAAACGCTTTGAGACGCCAGATCTAGCAGGCCGGACACGGCGGCACAATCGACACGGGGAACCGCGTGGCGTTCCGAGAGACGGCGACGCGCTCGCGCTCAAACCCGGTAACGCAGCGCGTCCACCAGCAGCGAAAACGCGGCCGAAGGCTGGCGGCGGCTGGGATAGTAGAGGTGGTAGCCGGCGAACGGCGGACACCACTCTTCCAGCACCCTGACGAGCCTGCCGTCGGCGATCATCGCCGCCGTGTGGTCGTCGGGGAGGCAGACCAGGCCGAAGCCCGCCGCAGCCGCGCGCAGCATCATCGCGGCGTCGTTGAAGACGAGCCGCCCGTCGACGCGAACGTGGAGTTCACGGCGCCCCCTTTGCAGTTCCCACGCATAGAGACCGCCGGCGGTCGGCAGGCGCAGGTTGATGCACTGATGCTGAGCCAGATCCTGCGGCGTTCGCGGCGCCGGATGCGCCGCGAAATAAGCCGGCGAGCCCACCACCGCCATGCGCAGGTCCGGTCCGATGCGGACGGCGACCATGTCCTTGGCGATCGACTCGCCGAGTCGCACGCCGGCGTCGATGCGCTCCGCGACGATGTCGGTGAAACTCTGCTCGACGAGCAGTTCGACGCGGATGTCGGGGTAGTCGGGCAGCAGCCGTTCCAGCGCCGGCCACAGCACGGCGTCCGCCGCCTGCCTCAGGGTGGTGATGCGGATCGTCCCGGCCGGCTTGTCGCGCAGTTCGCGGGCCGACCCCAGCGCCTCGGCGACGGCGTCGAACGCCGGCCCGAGCGCGCGCAGCATCCGCTCCCCGGCTTCCGTCGCGGCGACCTTGCGGGTCGTGCGGGTCAGCAGGCGAACGCCGACGCGCGCCTCCAGCCGATTGATCGTGTGGCTCAGCGCCGACTGCGACGTCCCGAGCTTCGCCGCCGCGCGCGTAAAACTTCGTTCCTGCGCCACGGTCGCGAAGGCGTTGAGGTCGACCAGGTCCTCGCGGCGCATTCATGAACTCCAGACATAAGCTCATGCGTTCTATAGCAGCTAGTCCGCGCGACGCATGGAGGCTAACAATGTGGTCCGGCGCGCTTCGGGCGACCGCAAGCCATTCATCGAGGACAGAGAGTTCATGAAAGCGTTCGGATACGCCGCCCGATCGGCGGACTCGCCACTGACGCCCTTCGCCCTGGAACGCCGCGCGCCGCGCGCCGAGGACGTCGCCATCGACATCCTGTTTTGCGGCGTTTGCCACTCGGATATCCACACGGCGCGCAACGAATGGGGCGGCGGGACGCAGTACCCGTGCGTTCCCGGCCACGAAATCATCGGACGCGTGTCGGCGGTCGGCGGCGACGTGACCAAATTCAAGGTCGGCGATCTGGTCGGAGTCGGGTGCCTCGTCGACAGCTGCCGTCGCTGCCGGTCGTGCGACGACGGGCTCGAGCAATATTGCGATCACGGCTTCACGTTGACCTACGGCAGCGAGGACAAGGTCGGCGGCACGCCCCACCAGACCACGCTCGGCGGCTATTCCGACAAGATCACGGTCGCCGAACGGTTCGTGCTGCGCATACCGGACACCCTCGACCCGGCCGCCGCCGCGCCTCTGCTCTGCGCGGGCATCACCACCTATTCGCCGCTGAAGCGATGGAAGGTGGGGCCGGGACAAAAGGTCGGCGTCATCGGCCTCGGCGGTCTCGGCCACATGGGCGTGAAGTTTGCGCATGCGATGGGGGCGCACGTGGTGATGATCACGACGTCTCCCGAGAAGGGTCGGGACGCCAGGAAGCTCGGCGCGGACGAGGTGCTGATCTCGAAGGATGCGGAGGCGATGAAATCCGCCGCGAGCAGCTTCGATTTTCTTCTGAACACGATTCCGGTCGGGCACGACACCGATCCCTACATGAACCTGCTGAAACGGGACGGGACGATGGTGATCGTCGGGGCGGTCGAGAAATTGACCAACGTCAGTGGCGTGCCGTTCATCATTCGGCGCCGTTCGATGGCCGGTTCGCTGATCGGCGGACTGCCCGAGACCCAGGAGATGCTCGATTTCTGCGGCGCGCACGCCATTGTCTGCGACATCGAGACGATCGCCATGGAGGAGATCAACAAAGCCTACGACCGCACGGTCGAGGGCGACGTCAAGTACCGCTTCGTGATCGACATGGCGACGTTGGGCCGGCCGGCCGCCGTCGCCCCCTGACGGACGGCCTCGGCGCCGACGGGACGGTCGGCGCCGAGCGCAACGCGGACTCCGTGGCGAGGCCGTGAAGCAATATCTTGTGGAAAAGAGAAACGCCCCGTTCGTCCGCGCTCGAGAGCGCGTCGGCGTTGTTTGTCGCCGCGCTCGGTGAGGGCGTTCCGCGGCCGGCGGCCGCGTGGCCATGACGGCTTGTCCTATTGTCCGGGAATCCGCCCCGGTTGTCCCGACGTCCAGCGTAACCAATCGAGATCGTATCGTCTCGCCATCCGCCCGTTACGGGTTTGAAACCGCGGAGGCTCGGTCAAGAATCAGCGTTCCGGCGGGGTCCGCCCGAGTTCGGCCTCCGCCGGCGCGAGCCGCCCGCCCAGGCAATGACTGAGCGCCCGCGGTTTGCATTCGGGGGCCAAACGACGAGGAGCAGCATGATGACAAAGCGCAAACTCGGCCGCAGCGGCCTGGAAGTCTCGGCCATCGGCTTCGGCTGCATGGGGCTCAATTTCGGCTACGGCCGTGAGAACAGCGTCGACAGGGAGACGGGGATCAAGCTGATCCGCGCCGCCTTCGAGCGCGGCGTCACCTTCTTCGACACCGCCGAGGTCTACGGGCCCTACACCAACGAGGACATGGTCGGCGAGGCCCTGGCCCCGTTCCGCGACGAGGTCGTGATCGCGACCAAGTTCGGTTTCCGCTTCGATCCGCAGACGAACAAGCAGATCGGCATCGACAGCAGCCCGGCGCGCATCCGCGCCGCGGTCGAAGGTTCGCTCAGGCGCCTGAAGGTCGAGACGATCGATCTCCTCTATCAGCACCGCGTCGATCCGGAGACGCCGATCGAGGAGGTGGCCGGGACGGTGAAGGCCCTGATCGCCGAGGGCAAGGTCAAGCATTTCGGCCTGTCGGAGCCCGGCGCGAACACCGTGCGCAAGGCGCATGCGGTTCAGCCGGTCGCGGCGCTCCAGAACGAATACTCGCTCTGGACCCGGGGGCCGGAGACCAACGGCATTCTCGTCGCCTGCGAGGAACTGGGGATCGGCTTCGTCTGCTACAGCCCGCTCGGCAAGGGGTTTTTGACCGGGGCGATGGGCAAGGGGACGACGCTCGCGGCCGACGATTTCCGCGCGATCCTGCCGCGTTTCACCCCCGAAGCGATGGCCGCCAATCAGGCGCTGGTCGACCTTCTGAAGCGCATCGCAGAGCGGAAGGCGGCGACGACGGCGCAAGTGGCGCTCGCCTGGCTTCTGGCGCAAAAGCCGTGGATCGTCCCCATCCCGGGCACGACCAAGCTCGCTCGCCTCGAGGAGAGCCTCGGCGCGGCGGCGGTCGACCTGACTGCGGAAGACCTCGCCGACATCGAGCGCGCTGCGAGCGCGATCTCGGTCGAGGGCGAGCGTTACCCGCCGGCGCTGCTCGCGACCACCGGCCGCTGATCCGAAGAGCGCGGCGACTGAGACAGCCGTCCCGTCGGCGCACAGCCAAGTCGAGAGGAAAACCGATGCCTTTGACCGAGACCGCGCGGAAAAATCATGAGGCGCTGTTCCCGAACCATCGCTCGACGCTGGCGACCACCGACCCGGAATTGATCGAAGTCTTCGACAATTTCGCCTTCGACGAAGTGCTCCGGCCGGGCGGCCTCGGCGCCAGGACCCGGCTGATGGCGATCCTGGCCTCCCTGATCGCCCAGCAGACGCTCGCCGAGTACGAGGTCATGCTCGGCGCCGCTCTCGCCGCCGGCGTGACGCCGGTCGAGGCCAGGGAAATCCTCTATCACGCGGTTCCGTATGTCGGGATCGCGAAGGCGTTCGCGTTCATCCATGCGACCAACGAGGTTCTGACGGCGCACGGCGTGGCGCTTCCTCTCCCCGGCCAGTCGACGACCACGCCGGCCGACCGGTTCGAGAAGGGGCTCGCGCTGCAGAAGGCGATTTTTGGCGACCGCATCGACGAGCTGTACGAGCGCGCGCCCGAGAGCGAGATCCACATTCAGCGGCTGCTCTCCGCCAACTGCTTCGGCGACCACCAGACCAGAACCGGCCTCGACGTGAAGACGCGGGAGCTGTTGACGTTCTCGATTCTGCTGTCGCTCGGCGGCTGCGAACCGCAACTGAAGGGCCACATCCAGGGCAACGTCAACGTGGGCAACGACAAGGCGTTCCTGCTCGCGGCCGTGACCGAGCTGCTGCCGTTCATCGGCTATCCCAGAGCCCTGAACGCCATCGCCTGCCTGAACGAAGTCCTGCCGGAGGCGGGACCTTCGGAGCCTTCGACCTGACCGGCAGCTGTGAGGCCGGATCCATCCGAGGCGCAATTTCCAAAGCCGTAACTGTCATACGGTTTCCACGGGATCGCAGCGGCGGATCCGGAGCCGAACGCCGCGCCCGAGCGCGGAAGCGCGCCCCGATGTCGGCCGGTTTTGAGCGTCTTCAACAGTTTGCGCCGAGTTTTTCGGGCGATAGTTACTCCCAACCCCGTCATTGCGAGGAGCGAAGCGACGAAGCAACCCATGCCGCCGCTTGCCTCCTGCGGAAAAAATCGCTCCGTCTCCTGCTCGCAACGAAGGGCGGCGGGACGATCAGAGGGCGCAACAGCGGCCCAGCGGCCCTGGATCGCTTCGCTTCGCTCGCGATGACGGCGCTGTTCGCTGCCGGCTTGGGAGTTACGGGCGATAGTAACTTCTAAGCCGGGGTGAGGCAGTGGGCAATCCCTCTCCCTCAGGGAGAGGGATAGCCGGGCGAAGCCCGGCAGGGTGAGGGCTCGCAACGCCGACAGTCGGCGTGGCGCACCCTCACCTGGCCGCTTCGCGGCCTGTCCTCTCCCTGAGGGAGAGGGCGGCGCCGGCTTGGCAGTTACGGGCGATTGTAACCGCCTGGGCGGTTGTGCGCGAGGAGCCGGACAGGGCGCGCCCCGGGAGGGCGGCCCCGCCGCCCTTCTGTCGAACGTCGCGCCCACCGCTCTTACGCATGCCCTGGCCGTTGCGGGCGACCCGGCCGTCGCCGCGCGCCTCGAGCCCGACGCTCGGTCAGCGGCCGCGTCTTCAGGCGGGCGGACGACGGGCGCGGGCCTGTCGCAGGCTCTGCTTCCGGATGTCAGACAGCCGGGCGCCTTCGTCGCAAGCGATTCACGCCCAATCGAAATTACCATAGTCCATGTTTCTCTTTTTCGCAACGAATTGTCTGCCGGGCGCTCTGCTTGCCCGCCCCCTTCGGGCGCCGCATTCGAGCCTAGCAGCTCGAAGCCGTCATCCGGCCGGCGTATCAGACCTCCAGCCATTCCCTGCGCACGTCGGTCGCGGTCTCGAGCGCCGCGGGCGCGCCTTCCCAGACGATCCGGCCATGGCCCATCACATACAGCCTGTGGCTGATCTTCAGCGCGATGGTCAGCTTCTGCTCGACCAGCAGGATCGCGACGCCGCGCCGGGCGATCTCCTCCAGAAGCCGGCCCATATGCTCGACCATCATCGGCGACAGGCCTTCGGTCGGCTCGTCGACCATGATCAGATCGGGGTCGCCCATCAGCGTGCGGCAGATCGCCAGCATTTTCTGCTCGCCGCCCGACAGCACGCCGCCGGGCGTGTCCGCGCGCTCCTCGAGCCGCGGGAAGATGCGGAACATGTCGGCCATCGTCCAGCGCCGATTCGCCCGGCCCGGCTTCTCGCCGAGGATCAGGTTCTGCCGCACGGTCAGCCCCGGAAAGATGTCGCGCGTCTCGGGGACGTAGCCGAGGCCGCGGCGCGCCGTCTCGTGCGGCTTGAGCCCGGCGACCTCCTCGCCCTTGAACCGGATCGAGCCCCTCGGCCGGACGTCGCCCATCACCGCCTTGATCGTGGTCGAGCGGCCGACGCCGTTGCGGCCGAGGAGACTGACGATCTCGTTGGCCTCGATCCGGAACGTGACGCCGTGCAGGATGTGGCTCTTGCCGTACCAGGCGTTGAGGTCGGCGACCTCGAGCAGGGGGGCCGTCATGGGCCCGCCGCCTGGCCGAGATAGGCCTCCTGCACCTCGGCGTTGGCGCGAATCCGCTCGGGCGTGTCGCTGGCGACGATCCGGCCGTAGACCAGCACCGAGATGCGGTCGGCGAGATCGAACACGATCCCCATGTCGTGCTCGACCATGATCAGCGTCCGGCCCGCCGCGACCTTGCGGATCAGCGCCACCGCATGCGCGCTTTCGGCGGCGTTCATGCCGGCCGTCGGCTCGTCGAGCAGGATGACTTTCGCGCCGCCGGCGATGGTGACGCCGATTTCCAGCGCGCGCTGCTCGGCGTAACTCAGCACGCCCGCCAGCACGTTGCGCCGCGGGCCGAGCCCGATCTCTTCCATCAGCCTGTCCGTCTTTTCGCGGGCGTCGCGCAGGCGCTCCACCGGCCGCCAGAAGTCGTAGCGGTAACCGAGCGACCACAGGGTGGCGCAGCGCAGGTTCTCGAACACCGTGAGCTTCGGAAAGACGTTGGTGATCTGGAAGCTGCGCGCGAGGCCGCGCCGATAGATCTCGAACGGCTCGAGGCCGTCGATGCGCCGGCCGTCGAGCCGGATCTCGCCCGACGTCGGCCGGATGCGGCCGCTGATCAGATGAAACAGGGTCGACTTGCCGGCGCCGTTGGGGCCGATGATCGCGTGCCGTTCCCCCGCCGCGACCTCGAGCGAGACGCCGCGGATGATCTGCGCGAGGCCGAACGCCTTGGTGAGGCCGGTCAGTTCGAGCGCCGGGTTCATGCGCGCCCCCTCGCCTGAAGCCCCTTGTCGACCAGGGCCCAGGCGTCGGCGACCTTCGGCCAGAGGAGCCGGGTCGCCGCCGCGCCGACGGCGAACAGGCCGAGCGCCGTCGCCCAGGGCGCGATCGACGACGGGTCGATCGCCACGCCGAACATGGTCATGGGCGAACCTTCGTCCGTCAGCCGGCGATTGCCGAGTTCAATCAGCATCACGACGCCGATCAGCGCGGCGACGAGGCCGGGCGCGACCATCGCGTAAGCGGGAGCGAGACGATGCCACGCGCCGGAGCGCGCCGCCTCCCAATGGCGGAACAGCAGTCCCGCGACGCCGCCCGGGGCGAAGGACACGACGGCGATGAACATGAGGCCGAAATAGAGCTGCCAGGCGCTCGTCAGATCGGAGAGATTGATCTGCAGGAACGTGACGATGATCGCGCCGAGGATCGGGCCGACGAACGTGTCGACGCCGCCGATATAGGTCATCAACAGCACCACGCCCGACTGCTGCGCGCCGAGCTGCTGGGCGTTCATGATCTCGAAGTTGATCGCCGCGAGGCCGCCGGCGACGCCGGCGAAGAAGGCGGACAGACTGAAGGCGATCAGGCGGATCCGCCGCGCCGAATAGCCGATGTACTGCACCCGCTCGGGATTGTCCCGCACCGCATTGCTGATGCGTCCGAACGGCGTGCGGGTGAGCGCGTACATTGCGGCGATGCAGAGGAAGCAGCAGACCGCCACCAGCCCGTAGACCTGGATCTGCGGCCCGAACTTGAGGCCCAGGAGCGGCGCGAGCTTCGCCCGGTTGGTGGTGACGCCCTCCTCGCCGCCGAAGAACCCGCGCAAGATGAACGAGCTCGACGACACGAGTTCGCCGAGCCCGAGCGAGATCATCGAGAACACGAGGCCGGCGCGCCGCGTCGACACGAGGCCGAACAGGATTCCGAAGCCGAGACCGGCGAGGCCCCCGACCAGCGGAATGACGACCACCGGGACGGCGAGCCGGTCGTGGATGACGGCGTTCATCGCATGGATCGCGACGAAGCCGCCCAGGCCGTAATAGACGGCGTGGCCGAACGACAGCAGGCCCGTCTGCCCGAGCAGCATGTTGTAGGACAGCGCGAAGATGATCATGATTCCCATGACCGATTCCATCGTCAGCGCCGTCGGCGAGGAAAAGACCACGGGGGCGAGCAGGAACGCCGCGGCGAGACCCGCCCAGGGCCACAAGAACTGGACCGCCGCCCTCACGTTTCGCGCGTCCCCATGAGGCCGGTCGGCCGGACGATCAGGATGACGACCAGCAGGAGATAGGGGAGGATCGGCGCCAGCTGGGCGACCGTCACCTGCCAGAGGTCGCCGAGCCCGGGCGGCGCGACCGGCCCGAACAGAGCGGCGAGCGAGCCGTTCATCGCCACGGCGAAGGTCTGGACGAGGCCGATCAGCAGCGACGCGACGAAGGCGCCGGCGAGCGAGCCGAGCCCGCCCACGACGATGACCACGAACAGGATCGGGCCGAGCAGGGCGGCCATCGTCGGCTGCGTCACCAGCGCCGGGCCGGCGATGGCGCCGGCGAGCCCGGCGAGCGCCGCCCCGGCGCCGAACACCAGCATGAAGACGCGCGGGACATCGTGGCCGAGCATCGCCACCATCTCGGGATGGGTCAGCGCCGCCTGGATGACGAGCCCGACCCGCGTCCGTTTCAGGACCACGAACAGCGCCGCGAACATCGCCACCGCCGTTGCGAGCATGAACACCTTGTAGGCGGGGTAGGTGGTGTCGAACAGCCGAAAGGCGACGAAGTCGAGCGACGGCGGCACGCGATAGTCGACCGGCAGCTTGCCCCAGATCATCTCGACGAGCTGCTCGATGACGAACGCCAGCCCGAAGGTGAACAGGAGCTCCGAGACGTGGCCGAGCCGGTGCAGCCGCCTGAGGCCGAACCGCTCGACCGCCGCGCCGATCGCGCCGACGGCGATCGGCGCGATCACGAACCCGGGCCAGAAGCCGAGGCGGCGCTCGATCTCGAAGCCGAAATAGGCGCCGAGCATGTAGAAGCTCACGTGGGCGAAGTTCAGCACGCCCATCATGCTGAACACGAGGGTGAGCCCGCTCGCCAGCATGAACAGCAACATGCCGTACAGAACGCCGTTCAGCGTCGAGAACGCGAGGATCTCCAGCATGGGAAGCCGCCCCCTTCGCGGGGCCGGAGCGCGTCGCTCCGGCCCCGGGCCTTCAGGGCCGCTCCATCTTGCAGGTGGTCGGGAGGACGGTGTCTTCCGCCTTGACAGCGCCGACCAGCTTCCAGCCCCAGCCGGTGCCTTCCTCGTCGAACTTCGCGCCCGGGTCCTGGACGCCGAAACTCGAGATGTACATCGGCTGGAAGAACTGGTGGTCTTCGGCGCGCATGAAGCCCTCGCCGCCGTCGAACACCTGGATCTTCATGCCCTCGAGCTTCGCCGCGACGGCCTTGGCGTCGGTCGACTTGGCCTCCGTCGCCGCCTTGGCCAGCATCCGCATTTCATTGACCGCCCGCGGATAGAACAGCGTGACGCCTTCCTTCGCCCGGAAGGCCGCCTCCCAGGCCTGCGCCTCCGGGGTCGCGGCATTGGGAACGCCCTCGGTGATCTCGAACACCCGGTGCGACAGGCCGGTCTGCTTGACGGCGGTCGGGCCGCCGGCGCCGCCGGCGTAATAGGTGTACCAGTTGGCCTGCAGGCCGGCGTCGGCGGCCGCCTTGAGAAGCAGCGCGAAGTCCTGGCCCCAGTTGCCGGTGATGACGCTGTCGGCGCCGGACGCCTTGATCTTGGCGATGTAGGGCGAGAAATCGGTGACCTTGAGCAGCGGATGGAATTCGTCGCCGACGATCTCGATGTCCGGGCGCTTCTCCTTCAGCATGGCGCGCGCCGTCTGGGAGACCGAGTGGCCGAAGGAATAATCCTGGTTGATTAGATAGATCTTCTTGATCTCCGGCTGCGTCTTCATATAGGTGGTCAGCGCCGCCATCTTGATGTCGGAGTTGGCGTCCCAGCGGAAATGCCAGTACGAGCATTTGTCGTTGGTCAGGACCGGATCGACCGCCGCGTAGTTGAAATACAGCATCTCCTTGCCGGGATTGCGGTCGTTGTATTTCGCCACCCAGTCGGTCAGGGCCGCAGCGACCGACGAGCCGTTGCCCTGGGTGATGAAGCGGACGCCCTGGTCGGCGGCCTTCTGCGCCTGGATCAGGCTCTCCTGCGGGTTGGTCTTGTTGTCGAGCGGGACGATCTCGACTTTCTGGCCGTTCACGCCGCCGCCGGCGTTGAGTTCGTCCGCGAGGTACTGGAATGTTTTCAGGCCGATCGCGCCGATCGACGCGCCGCCGCCGGAGAGCGGGTCGATATAGCCGAGCTTCAAGGGTTCGTCCGCGAGCGCGGGCGCGACCAACAGTGTCGCGCCCAGCGCGGCGACCAGCGTCCTCAACTTCATACGTTCCTCCCTAGCCGCTCTCGCCTGACCGCGGCCCTTGTCCCCAACCATGATCGCGCGGCCGGAAGTTGTCCAGTCTCCTTGCGCAGACCCCAGGGCTCCGAACTCGGGTTAACGGGATTTACGAATTGCGCGAAGGCTGACTCCATGGGCGCTCCTGATTCGGAGACTCCCCATGGACACCCCGC
>NZ_QNRK01000037.1 GCF_003315135.1 Roseiarcus fermentans | reverse complement strand
TTTGGCAGGTCGTGGACGAGCCCGTCGTCAACAAGCACATCCCCGACCTCGAAACGCTCGAGGCCATCGTCTCGCAACGATGCGCCCAACTCGCCCACGACCGACAAACCCTCAAGGGGAGAGCCGGCTTCCACTGGTGGCCACCCATCGCCAACGCGAGCTGATCACCCGGAAATGGTATGACACGTCAGCCTTTCGACCGCTGTCGCCAGTCCCGCCAGTCGACAGGTTCATTTTCGCTGCTCACGACCTCCACCTGCTGCGGCGCGAGGCGCTCGGTGAACAGCATGAGGTTGAGGCCGCGCCACCGCGCGCTGGGCGCGATCAGGCCGTCGAAGCCCAGAAAGAAGGCGGCGTTGGCGATCGGTTGGGTGCGGTCATAGTCGCGGTCGGCGTAGCGGGTCGTGTCGATCCCGAGCCGGGCGAGCGTCGGCAGGTCGGCAAGCTTCAACGTCTGCGCCGCGGAAACCCTCAGCTTGTGGGCGAACCAGCGGGTCTTCGAGGGGAAGACCGGTTGCAGCGACAGCAGCGCATGGATCTCCGCGATCGCTCCGTCGCGATCGAACGCCGTGTAGAGAACGTCGAATGTCCCGTCACACCAACGGCTCGAGGACGCTCGACCGAGCGCCGGATCGCGCCCTTCGAGGGCGACGCGCCAGACCTCGGAAACCAGCGGGAGCCGGGGGAACGCGTCGATCGCATCCAGGAGATCGAGGTCACGAGCCAGTCTGGACGTCTCCGTCACCTAGGTGAACGCGCCCGCGTCGATGGCTTCGATGACAGCCAGAACGGCTTCTGTCTTTCCTTCGTTGATCAAATCGATCGCTCGCGCGCCGCCGAGCATCGGATGGCGGGCGTGAAGCCAGAGTCGAGTCTCCTCGGGCGTATAAAAATCGCTCAGCCGGTCGACGACATATCTCAATTCCGCAATGACAGTCTGCGTCTTCAGATCCGGCGTCGACTTGCCGCTCGACCAGCGCGAGACCGTCGCCGGGGACACCGACACGATATTGGCGATGTCCTTTCCTTGCAGACCCCCATCGAATTTCAGATGGTCGAGAATTTTGCTGAGCGCCGCCGACATCCTGTAACTCCCAAGCCGGCCGCGAATAGCGCCGTCATCGCGAGCGAAGCGAAGCGATCCAGGGCCGCTGGGCCGCTGTCGCGCCCTCTGGTCGTCCCGCCGCCCTTCGTTGCGAGCAGAAGACGGAGCGATTTCTTCCGCAGGAAGCAAGCGGCGGCATGGATTGCTTCGTCGCTTTGCTCCTCGCAATGACGGGGTTGGGAGTTACGACATCCTGATGCTCGTTTCTCTTCACCTTGATTAGGCGAGGCAATTTCCCGAAGGCGCTGGCGCCGGTCGCTGACCGTCTCGAGCGCTGCGAGCGCGTCCCGCAATCGGCTTGGCGTTCCCGACCGTTGTGTTCCTAATATGTCCACACATATTCCATACCGATTGCACGAAGTCAAGAAAATGCAAGCCTTCTGCAATCAAAGAAGGCCATTCCGTTGTGAACGCTCGGGACCCTCGCTCACCCGCCCGCCGACCGGCTCAGCCACGCCTCCTCGTCGATCGTCTCGACGCCGAGCTCGCGCGCCTTCGTCAGCTTCGAACCCGCGCCCGGCCCGGCGACGACGAGGTCGGTCTTGGCCGAGATCGAGCCCGACACCTTGGCCCCGAGCCGCTCGGCCATCGCCTTGGCCTCGTCGCGGGTCATCTTCTCCAGCGACCCGGTGAACACGATGGTCTTGCCCGCCAGCGGATGGCCGGCGGCGATCGCCTCCATCGGCTCGACCGTGACCTCGCGCTCGAGCGCGTCGAGCGCGGCCTCGTTCCGCTCCTCGGCGAAAAAATCGGCCACCGCCTCGGCGACCACCGGCCCGATCCCCTCGATGTGAGCGAGTTCCTCCGCCGCGCCGTCGCCGCGGACTGCGGCGCGGAAGGTTTTCCAGTCGCCGTAGTGGCGGGCGAGGCGGCGCGCGTTGGTCTCGCCGACGTGGCGGATGCCGAGCGCGAACAGGAAGCGGTTCAGCGCGATCCTGCGCCGCGCCTCGATCGCCTCGAACAGGTTTCGCGCCGAAACGTCGCCGTAGCCTTCCCACTCGCGCAAGGGGGGACGGTCCTTCCCGTCGCGGGCGCGCAGGGTGAAGATGTCGGCGGGGGTGCGGATCAGCCCCTCCGTGAAAAAGAGCTCGATCTGCTTGTCGCCCAGACCCTCGATGTCGAAGGCGTTGCGCGAGCAGAAATGCCTCAAGCCCTCGACCGCCTGCGCCGGGCAGACGAGATGGCCGGTGCAGCGGGTGACGACGTCCCGCTTGCCGGTCTTCTCGTCGAGTTCCCGCAGCGCTTTCGAACCGCACACCGGGCAGGTCTGCGGGAACCGAAAGGGTTCGGCGCCGGGCGGCCGTTTGTCGATCAAGACATCGACAATCTGCGGGATGACGTCGCCGGCGCGCTGGACCACGACGGTGTCGCCTTCGCGAACCTGCAACCGCTCGATCTCGTCCTCGTTGTGCAGGGTCGCGTTCGATACGACCACGCCGCCGACGGTGACGGGCTTCAGCTTGGCGACCGGGGTCAGCGCGCCGGTGCGCCCGACCTGGATCTCGATCCGCTCGAGGACCGTCGTCGCCCGCTCGGCGGGGAACTTGTGCGCGACCGCCCAGCGCGGCGAGCGCGAGACGAAGCCGAGCCGCTGCTGCAGCGCGAGGTCGTCGACCTTGTAGACGACGCCGTCGATGTCGTAGCCGAGGCTCGCGCGGTCCGCCTCGATCGCGCGGTAGGCGGCGAGCATCTCGTCCGCCGTCCGGCAGAGTTTCGTCAGCGGATTGGTCGGCAGGCCGAAACGGCCCATCGCCGCGATCGCCTCGTGCTGCGTGGCGGCGAAGGGTTCGCTGACCTCGCCCCAGGCGTAGGCGAAGAACTGCAGCGGCCGCGAGGCGGTGACGCGCGGGTCGAGCTGGCGCAGCGAACCGGCGGCGAAGTTGCGCGGATTGGCGAACACCGGCCTGCCCATCTCCGCCTGCCGGGCGTTGAGGGCGGCGAAATCGGCGAGCCGCATGTAGACCTCGCCGCGCGCCTCGAAGATTTTTGGCGCGCCCGAAAGGCGCTCGGGGATGGCTTCGATCGTACGGACGTTGGCGGTGACGTCCTCGCCCTCGTAACCGTCGCCGCGCGTCGCCGCCTGCACGAGTTCGCCGTCCTCGTAGCGCAGCGCGCACGACAGGCCGTCGATCTTGGGCTCGGCGGTGACGGCGAGCGGGACGTCGTCGCCGAGGCCGAGGAAGCGCCGCACCCGGGCGCAGAACTCGCCGACCTCCTCGTCGGCGAAGATGTTGGAAAGCGACAGCATAGGCACGGCGTGCCGCACCTTGGCGAATTTTTCCGAGGGCGCCGCACCGACCTTTTTCGACAGCGAGTCCGCGTCCGCGAGTTCGGGAAACGTCGCCTCGAGCGCCTGGTAGCGCCGGCGCAAGTCGTCGTAGTCGGCGTCGGAGACGGTCGGCGCGTCTTCCCGATAGTAGCGTCGGTCGTGTTCCGCGATCTCGGCGCCGAGGCGGGCGTGTTCCGCGCGCGCCATGGCGAGGGTCTGGGCTGGCCGGGGCTTTCGAGTCATGCGGAGAAGGCTAGCGCAGGGGCGGGCGACGCGGAAGCCTGCGCCTCGCAGGGCGGGGCTGGCGAGCCCGCGGGCGCCGGGCGACCCGGCTGTCGAAGGCGCTTCCACCGCCAGGAGGTCCGTCGGATCGGTCGCCGGTCGTCTCGTCCCGACCGAACGGCCGCAATCGCGCCGGCTGGCGCTGCAGGCGTCGGACTTTTTACCTACGCACAAGGTTTAGATGGAGGATCGTTGCGCGTCGATGTCCTCGACGCCATATGGTCATAGTCGCTTATTGGATTCTGAATGTAGTGACGACGATACGGTATCGTCTCGGAAAACCGCGGGGGTGGCCTTATTACGGCGCGGCGCTGGCGATTACGCTCCTGTTTGCGCTGTTGTCGGCCTGGGTGGTCGGGCAGGACCGCTCGGCGGACTACGCTTCCGAACGAAGGGCGATGCTCAACACGGCGCGACTGGTCGCCGACAATCTCGGCGAGTCGTTCGATCGAATCGACGCGCTGCTGAAGTCGGTCGGGCGGCTGTACGCCTCCGGCCGGGCAAGCGCGCCGGGGGACGCAGCGCGCCTCGCCGATGACCTGAACAAGGAGATCGCCGATCATCCGATCGTCGCGCGCCTCTACGTCGCCGACGCCGGGGGGAAGATCGTCGCCGGCGGCGGCGCGTTCGTCTCGGCCCCGACCGCCTTCCATGTCGCCGACGCTGCGTTCTTCAGGCAGGCGGCGGCCGGCGACCACGGCCTGATTTTCTCCGGGCCGGCCAAGGCCAGATTCGGCCCCGGTTGGCTGATCGCCCTGTCGAGGCGCGTCGACGACGACAAGGGAGAATTTCTCGGCGTCGTCAGCGCCAGCATCACGGTGGACGCGCTCACCCGCCTGTTCTCGACGCTCGACTATGTCGACCGCGGGGTCGTGGCCCTGTGGACTGACGACGGCGTCCTGGTCGCCCGCTACGCCAAGGAGTCGGGGCCGGACGCCCTCGTCGGCGCCGACATCCTGTCTGGAACGGCGAAAGCCCTGCTGCGCGAGCATCCCGAACAGGACCACAACGCCTACGACGGACCCTCGTCGGTCGATGGCGTCGACCGGCTGTTCGCCTATCAGAAGATCGGCGCCGCGCCATACCTCGTTGTCGTGGGCGTGCCGAAGGCCGCGCTCGACCAGACCTGGCGCCGGATCGCGGTCGCGCTCGGCCTGCTCTGCGCCGCGATCGCGGTCGCCACATTCTGGATCGCGCGCCGGCAACATGCCTGGGCCCTGCACCTCGACGAGGACAACAGGCTCCTCGAACAGCGCGTCGCCGAGCGGACGGCGGAACTCGAGCACAAGAACCGCGCCCTCGTCGCGAGCGAACGGAAATTCAGCGACGCGATGGAGTCGGCCTCGAACCCGATGGCTCTCGTTTCGCCCGACGGGCGATTCCTCGAGGTCAATTCCGCGGCGTGCGCCTTGCTCGGCCATACGCGCGATGAGCTGCTCGCCCTGCCGGTTCGCAGCATCGTGGCGCCGGATCAAACGCCTCCCGATCTGGACATGGCGCGCCGCCTCGCGACCGGCGAGGCGCCGACGTACCGGGTCGTCAGGCGCTTCCTGCACAAGGACGGACGATCGATTCCGGTGCAAGTGGACGTGTCGGCCGCCAGAAACGCATTCGGGTACGCAGAGTATTACATCGCGCAGGGTCAGGACGTCTCGGCGCGTCTCGCCTATGAGAACCGTCTCGAGACTCTGAACGCGGAACTCCTCGAGCGGGTGGAGCGCGAGGTCGAGGCGCGGCGATCGGCGCAGGCCCGGCTCGCGCAAAACGAGAAGATGGCCGCCCTCGGCGAGCTCGCCGGCGGCGTCGCGCACGACTTCAACAGCGTTCTGCAGGTCGTGCGGATCGGCGCGGCGTCCATCGGCCGCCTGCCCGGCGATCCGGGCAGGGTCCGCTCCTTCGCGGCGATGATCGAGAAGGCGACGGCGCGCGGCGCCGCGATCACCGGGCGCCTGCTCGCGTTCGCGCGACGCAACGAACCCAGCCTCGGCCCGGTCGACATCGCCTCGGCGCTGTCCGACGTCGTTGCGGCGCTGAAATCGACGATTCGTTCCGGCGTCCGCCTCGTCGTCGACGTCGCTCCGGATCTGCCCGACGCCGTCGCGGATCGCGCGCTGCTCGAGGCGGCGCTGGTCAACCTCGCGACCAATGCGGCGGACGCCATCGCCGGCGAAGGGCGGATCACCTTCTCCGCCCGCCGGCAGCGCGCGTTCGACGGCGACCTGCACGGGCTTCAGCCGGGCGACTATGTCCGCATCGACGTCGAGGACGACGGCGTGGGCATGGACGAAACCACGCTGTCGCGCGCCTTCGAGCCCTTCTTCACGACCAAGGCGGTCGGCAGGGGGACCGGGCTCGGTTTGCCGACCGTCCGCGCTTTCGCCGAGCAGAGCGGCGGCGCGCTCGCCCTCGCGTCCCGCCCCGGCGAAGGGACGACAGCCAGCCTCTGGCTGGCCGTGGCCGCCGGAGAGGAGACGTCCGCGACGCTCGCTGCGCCGGCCGGCGCCGACGCGGGCGGAGCTTTGCGGGTCCTGCTGGTCGACGCCGACGAAACCCTGCGCGAGACGCTGGCGCGCGACCTCGCCAAGTACGGCCTCATGGTCGACGCCGCCGCCGGCGTCGAAGCGCTCGCGCTGCTCGACGCCGGCCGGGAATACGACGTGATCGTCACGGATGCGGCGACGCCCGCGCCGAGCGGCGTGACCGTTCTCGAGGAAGCCCGTCGCCGCAATCCGGACGTTCCCGTCGTCGCCTTGACGGGAAACGCCGCAGCGCCGGATCTCGCAACGCTCGCCGGGGCTCGGGTGCGCCAGCCCATCTCCACGGTCGCGCTCGCCCGCGCCATCGTCGGCGCGGCGCGGACTGTGGGCGCGTCCCCGCGCCGCTGGGGCATGCGCGCATGACCGCCCGATGACCGCGGTTCGGTCATTGACGAAAGCGCCGGTTCGCGCGATGGCGTCATTTCGTCTCATGGCGCGGCGCGCGAGCCCTCAGTATGGTCACAGCGCTTCCCGCCCAGCCGGACGTCCTGCGGTTCGCTGCGGTTCCGGCTTGTCCCCCGGGGTTGGTTCGCCAACCCCTCCACCTCATCCAGAGGGAGTTGCGCGTTGGATCATTTCGATGCCGATGTCCTGATCGTCGGGGCAGGCGGGGCGGGCCTGCGCGCCGCCATCGCGGTTGCGGAGGCGGACCCCTCGCTCACCGTGGCGCTCGTCTCGAAGGTCCTGCCGATGCGCAGCCACACGGTGGCCGCGGAGGGCGGATCGGCGGGCGTGATCCAGTCGACGGATTCGCTCGAGGCGCATTTCCACGACACCGTCGCCGGCGGCGACTGGCTGTGCGAGCAGGACGTGGTCGAATTCTTCGTCAGCCGCTCGACGCCCGAGATGATCCAGCTCGAGCACTGGGGCTGCCCGTGGAACCGCAAGCCCGACGGCAACATCAACGTGCGCGCCTTCGGCGGCATGAAGATCGAGCGGACCTGGTTCGCCGCCGACCGCAGCGGCTTCCACATCCTGCACACCCTGTTCCAGACCTCGACCAAATTCCCCTCGATCAAGCGGTTCGACGAGTATTTCTG
Source organism: Roseiarcus fermentans (assembly GCF_003315135.1). Classification (GTDB taxonomy): domain Bacteria; phylum Pseudomonadota; class Alphaproteobacteria; order Rhizobiales; family Beijerinckiaceae; genus Roseiarcus; species Roseiarcus fermentans. The sequence goes on along the minus strand of NZ_QNRK01000037.1, from coordinate 63,368 downwards.
CGTCGACCTGATCGTCGACGACGGCCGGGCGCAGGGCGCGACGGTGCTCTCGCCCGTGACCGGCGCGTTCACCGCCATCACCGCGCGTTCCGTGATCCTCGCCACCGGCGGCGCCGGCCGGGTGTTCCGCCAGAACACCAACGGCGGCGTTGTCACCGGCGACGGCATGGCGCTCGCCTACCGGCACGGCGTCCCGCTGCGCGACATGGAGTTCATGCAGTATCATCCGACCTGCATGCCGGGCACCGGCCTCTTGTTCACCGAGGCCTGCCGCGGCGAAGGCGGCCACCTCGTCAACAAGGACGGCTACCGCTACCTGCAGGATTACGGCCTCGGGCCGGTCACGCCGGAACCGCGCAACAAGACCATGGAGCTCGGGCCGCGCGATCGCCTCAGCCAGGCGTTCTGGCACGAATCGCAGAAGGGCCGCACGTTCGAGACCCCGGGCGGCGACGCGGTCTGGCTCGATCTCAGGCACCTCGGCGCCGCCAAGATCAAGGAGCGGCTGCCGCTGATCCGCGAGATGGCGATCGAGTTCATGGACATCGATCCGGCCCTGGGGCAGATCCCCGTGCGCCCGGCCGTGCACTACACGATGGGGGGCGTGCCGACCGACATCCGCACCGCCACCTCGCTTCCCGGGCTCTACGCCGCGGGCGAGTGCGCGAGCTCGGGCATCCACGGCGCCAACCGGCTCGGGTCGAATTCGCTGGCGGAACTGTTCGTGTTCGGCCACGTCGCCGGCGACGAGGCGGTCAAGTTCTCCAGGGGCGTGTCGGCCAGCGACAGCGGCAAGCTGATCGACCAGGCCAAGGCGAGCGCGGCGAAGGCGCTGAGCTTGCGCGACCAGAAGGGCGGCGGCGAGCGTCACGCCGTTCTGCGCAAGGAGATGGCCCTCACCATGGAGAAGGGCTGCGGCATCTATCGCGACGCGGCCGGCATGCAGGCGACCTGCGACAAGCTCGCCGAGCTGAAGCGGCGCTACCGCGAGGTCACGCTCGAGGACAAGTCCGCGGTGTGGAACACCGACTGGGTCACGGCGCTGGAGCTCGGCTACGAGCTCGACGTGGCGGAAGCGGTGGCGGCGAGCGCGCTCGCGCGGCGCGAGTCGCGCGGCGCGCATCAGCGGCTCGACGGCTACGAAAATCGCGACGACGCGCATTTCCTCGCTCACAGCCTCGCGACCTATCGCGAGGCCGCCGCCCCCGAGATTTCTTACGGGCCGGTGAAGATCACCACGTCGCAGCCCGCCGTGCGCGCCTATGGCGCCCTCGGCGAGGCGCTCGAAGCCAAGAAGGATGCGGCTCATGCCTGACGTTGCGCTCGCCGCAAAGACTGTTCAGCTCAAGGTCCTGCGCTACCGCCCCGGACAGGACGCCGAGCCGTCGTACGGGACGTTCGAGGTGCCCTACACCGACGACATGTCGGTGCTGCAGGCGCTGCAGACGATCAAGGACGAACTCGACAGTTCGCTCAGCTTCCGCTGGTCCTGCCGCATGGCGGTGTGCGGCAGCTGCGGCATGATGATCAACGGGACGCCGAAGCTCGCTTGCAACACGTTTCTGCGCAATCTGCCGAAGGGGCCCGTCACCGTCGAGCCCCTGAACAACTTCCCGATCGAGCGCGACCTCGTCGTCAGCGTCGGCGACTTCGTCAAGAAGATCGAGAGCATCTACCCCTACATCATCCCCAAGACGCCGAAGACGGTCGAGGAGGGGCCCTATCTCCAGACGCCGGCGCAGATGGCGGCCTACGAATCGTTCAGCGACTGCATCAACTGCATGCTGTGTTACGCGGCCTGCCCGCAGTTCGGCGAGAACCCGGCCTTCATCGGCCCCGGCGCGATGGCGCTGCTGCAACGCTACAACGGCGATTCGCGCGACGGCGGCCAGCAGAAGCGCCTCGACACCATCCACGGCGAGGACGGCGTGTGGTCGTGCACGGCGGTGGGCGTCTGCTCCGAGGTCTGTCCCAAGCAGGTCGATCCGGCCAACGCCATCAACCAGAACAAGACCAACAGCGCGTTCGACTTCTTCCTGCGCTTCGTCAGAAAGGACGCCCGATGAGCGAGAGCCGCCCCTACCGGCGCCCCATCGATCCCAAGTGGTGGTGGGCGCCCGGACCTTATCGCGCCTACACGCTGCGCGAACTCAGCGGCGTCGCCGTGGCGCTCTACGGCGCGGTGCTGTTCGCCGGCCTGATCTGCCTGGTGAGCGGGCCGATGGCCTGGGACTCCTTCCTCGGATTCCTGAGGAGCCCGGTTTCGATCGTCCTGCACCTCGTTCTGCTGGCGGGCGTCGTGTACCACGTGAAGACCTGGTTCGAGACGCTGCCGAAGACCATGCCGAAGATGATCGTCAACGGCAAACAGGTCCCGGCGACGGAGATCACGCGGAAGGCGCAGATGGTCGCGGCCGGCTGCTCGCTCGTCCTCGTTGTCATTGCAGCATGGGCATTCCGATGAGCCAGACCGTTCAGACGACCCACAAGCCCGAAAAGCGCAGCATTTCCCCGCTGTTCTGGCTGCCCTTCGGCGCGGGCGGCATGTTGTTCGCGCTGTTCGGGCCGGGCCTTGTCCTCGCCACCGGGATTCTCGGCCCGACGGGGATGGGCCTGCCGAGCTACCATCAGGCGTTGGCCTTCGCGCACAACCCGATCGGCAAGCTGATCGTGCTCGCCGTCATCGCGCTGGCCTTCTGGCACGGCGCCGAGCGGATTTACCTCACCCTCAAGGACATGAAGGTCGGCGCGCTCCCCGATCTCAAGTGGGGGACCTACGGCGTCGCCGCCGTGGTGACCCTGGCCACCGTCATCCTGCTGCTGGTCGTGGGCTTCTAGGGCGGCCTGCGGTCCGCCGGAGGAGAGCGCAAAGCCGCTCCGGAGCCGCAAGGGCGCCCGCCTGACGACGAAGGCGGACGCCGCGATTTCGCGCGCGCCGCAACGCGATCGGGTGACCCCCGCCGACCCATCGCGTTTTGACCGGCGGCCGGCGTCGGGATCGCCGGCGCGCGCCGGCAAGCCGTCCCGCCGCCGCAACATCGCGAAAGCGGCCGAGGCCCGACACGGCGCCGCAATTCCAGACATCCTCCTCCCGAACGACCGTGCGGGGATGACCGTCCGGGTGCGGAGACGGCGCGACGTCGGCCGGACGGGTGAACCGGCGCACTTGTTTGTCCCTTCCACTACGTCTTCAGCGGTATTGACATTTCGTCGAGCGCAACGCCTATCGGCAATAAGCAGTGCACGACAGTAGAGTTTGCCGGGCATACGTACTATCCCCGAGTGTACACGCACCGGCGATTGAGACATCCAAGTCTTGCTCGTCCGTGCGGCGCCGTGGCGCGAGCCTGCGCCTGGATCGCCCGAAGACAAGCCTCCGATTGTAATCCATGCGTTGTTTACAAACGCCCTTCCCGTCTGCCGATTTCAATGCGGACTCAACACGGAGGTGTGGTCATGAAGCCGATTTCACCACGTTCCCACAGGCTGCGACGCACGAACCTTCTCGCAAGACAGCTGGCGTCCGTTTCCCTCGTGGCGCTCTGCGCCCTGGCGACGACGGGCGCCCATGCGGCCGTCAGGTACACGTTCACGACGCTCAACAATCAGACCGACCCGACTTTCAATCAATTGCTCGGGATCAACGACAATGCCCTGATCGCAGGCTACTACGGCAGCGGGGCGACGGGCCATCCGAACAAGGGGTACCTCCTGTCGCCCCCCTATGGGCAGCGGAACTACACGAACGAGAACATGCCCAATTCGGTCCAGACCCAGGTCACCGGGCTGAACGACAGCGGCACGACGGTCGGCTTCTTCGCCAACACCAATCAGGGGAGCGGCGACGCCAATACCGGATTCTACAACACGGGCGGTCCCACCGGGACCTATTCCCAGGTCGTCAATCCCCACACGCCGAACATACCGGGCGAGGTCAACCAGTTGCTCGGCGTGAACAATCAGAATGTCGCGGTCGGCTTCTACAACGACGCCAACGGGAGTTCGCACGGCTACACTTTCAATACCAAGACGCTGACGTTTTCGGCCGACATCAACGCGCCCAACGCCACGAGCACCACCACCACGGCGATCAACGATTATGGCCAGCTCGCCGGTTTCGCGACCGTGGGCAGCCTCACCGAGGCCTTCCTCGACCACAACGGCCATTTCGGTTTCTTCGAGATCCCGGGCTCCACGAACACCGAGTTTTTCGGACTGAACGATTATGGCGTCGCCGTCGGCGACTACGTCACCGCCCAAGGAACCACCATCGGCATCGTGTTCAATACCAAGACCTTCACGTGGGTGACGCTCCAGGCGCCGCGGGCGAACGGGATGACCGTCGTCAACGGGATCAACAACCATGACGACGTCGTCGGATTCTATCTCGACGGGGCGGGAAACACGAACGGTTTCCTGGCGACTCCCTCCGCGACGCCGGCCCCGGTGTCCGCGCTGGCGAGCGCCGTCGCCACCGCGCCGGAGCCTTCGACCTGGGCGCTCATGGTTCTCGGCTTTTGCGGCCTCGGCTACGCGTCGCGCGCCCGGCGCAGGAAGGTCGCGATCGCGTAAAGCTCGCGTCCTCGAATCGGGGGGCGGCGGCGGCTTCCCGCGCAGGCCGGCGCCGACCCGCGCTCAGTCCAGCATGTGACTGACCATGCCGTCGGCGAGCTTGGGCTCGAACCATGTCGATTTCGGCGGCATGATTCGCCCGGCGTCGGCGACCGCGATCAGGTCGCTCATCCGCGTGGGGTAGAGCGCGAAGGCGACCGCCATCGTTCCCGACGACACCAGCCGTTCGAGCGCCTCGAGTCCGCGGCCGCCGCCGACGAAGTCGATGCGCTTGTCGCGGCGCGGGTCGGTGACGCCGAACACCGGCTCGATCACGTTCTTCGCCAGCAGCGTGACCGGCAGGCGCGCCACCGGATCGCCGCTCGCGCGCGCCGCGCCCAGGATTTCGGCCTTCAGCGCCAGGCGAAACCAGCGTCCGCCCAGCGCCATGCCGACCTCGTCCGGCCGGCCGGGGCGGACCGGCCCGTCGCTCGGCTCGATCGTGTAGCGCTGGCCGATCTCGCGCAGGACTTCGTCCGGCGTGAGACCGTTGAGGTCGCGCAGCGCGCGGTTGTAGTCGAGAATCGTCATCTGCTGCTCGGGCAGGAGGACGGCGAGGAAATAGCCGTCGTCGAGGCCGCGCGCCTGCGCCACCCGCAGGGCGGCGGCGGAGCGGTGATGGCCGTCGGCGATGTAGAGCGCGGGCAGGGCGTCGACGGCGCGGCCGAGGTCGGCGATCACGGCTTCGTCGTCGATCGGCCAGAGCTCGTGGCGCACGCCGTCGTCGGCGGTCACGTCGACCTCCGCCGCGCCGGCGGCGGCTCGCGCGAGAATCGCGTCGACCGCCGGCGCCTCCGGATAGGCGAGCATCACCGGGCCGGTCTGCCCGCCGACCGCCTCGATCTGGCGGACGCGGTCGTCCTCCTTGGCGTGGGTGGTGAGTTCGTGCTTGCGGATGCGGTTTTCGGCATAGGCCGCGAGCGAGGCGACCGCGGCGAAGCCGGTCTCGACATGGCCGCGCCAGGTGAGGCGGTAGGCGTAATAGCAAGGCCTCGCGTCGCGCACGAGCGCGCCGGCCTCGATCATCTGCTTCAGGTTTTCGGCCGCCCGGGCGTAGACGGCCGGGTCGTACGGGTCGATCGAAGGATCGAGGTCGATCTCCGCCTTCGAGACATGCAGGAAGCTCCACGGCTTGCCCTTCGCCCGTTCGCGCGCTTCGGCGCTCGACAGCACGTCGTAGGGCGGGGCGAGAACCTCCGCCGCGCGCCCGGGCGCGGGACGAAGGGCGCGGAACGGCTTGATCAGGGTCATGACGGCTCCCGGGGTTGCGCCGCGTGTCTTGCCCCGGTCGGCTGCGCCTGGCAAGCGCGGCGGCCGGCGCCGAGGGCGCGCCGCCCCGCTCACCGGCGCGGCGGGACGACCTCGCCGTCTTCCTTGACGAACCGGCCGATGTCGGGGCTCGGCAGCAGGTCGAGAACGACCTCCGACGGCCGGCACAGCCTGACGCCCTTCGGCGTGACGACGATCGGCCGGTTGATCAGGATCGGGTGCGCGATCATGAGGTCGACGAGTTGCTCGTCGCTCCATTTCGGATCGCCGAGCCCGAGTTCGGCGTATGGGGTCCCCTTCTCGCGCAGAAGCGCGCGCGCAGGAATCGCCATCGCCGCGATCAGGTCCCTCAGCCGCTCGCGGGTCGGCGGCGTCTTCAGATATTCGATCACCACCGGCTCCTCGCCGCTCTGCCGAATCATCGCCAGCACGTTGCGGGAGGTGCCGCATTTCGGGTTGTGGTAGATGGTGACGGTCATTCATGGGCCTCGCGCGAGAATCCTGACCATGACGGTCGCGGTCGCCGGACACAATCCGGCGCCCTGGCGGGTCGAGAGAATCGACGCGGGCGCCTCTCGCCGTTCGACGGCGGCGAAGCCCTGCGCCTCGAAATAGCCTCGGGCGCTGGTGGTGAACAGCCAGACGCGCTCGCAGCCGAGTCGGACCGCGTGGTCGAGCAGCCAGTCGACGATTCCGCGCCCGACGCCCTCGCCGCGCGCCTCCGCCGCAACGACCACGGAGCGCAGCAGGCCGTCGCGGCCGCAGAGTTCCAGGCCGCCGTAGCCGACGGCGGTCCGATCGCGCGCGAAGCCGAACAGCAGAACGCCCGGCTCGGCGATGTCGTCGGCGGGAAGGCCGGCGGCGGTCAAGGCCGCGCGCAGCGCGTCGCTTTCGTCGCCTTCGAGGCGCATTCCCCGAAGATCGCCGTCGTCCGTCATGGCGCGCGCCCCGCGACGGCGGCGCCGCCTGCGCCCCGCTCGTACCAGTCCCGGGTGCTGTTGACGATCCAGACGGCGGACAGCATCACTGGAACCTCGATCAGCACGCCCACGACCGTCGCCAGCGCGGCGCCGGAGTTGAAACCGAACAGGCTGATGGCGGCGGCGACCGCGAGTTCGAAGAAGTTGCTGGCGCCGATCAGCGCCGACGGCCCGGCGACGCAATGCCGCTCTCCCGCCATGCGGTTGAGCAGATAGGCCGCCCCGGCGTTGAAATAGACCTGGATCAGGATCGGCACGGCGAGCATCGCGATCACCAGCGGCTGCGCCAGGATCTGCTCGCCCTGGAAACCGAACAGGAGGACGAGCGTCGCGAGCAGCGCGACGAGCGAGAGCGGGCCGAGCCGGTCGAGCAGGCGCCCGAGCGCCGCGTCGCCGCCGCTCGCGAGCACGGCGCGTCTCGCCGCCTGCGCCACGATCACGGGAATGACGATATAGAGCACGACCGACAGCGTCAGCGTGTCCCACGGCACGGTGATGGCGGAAAGGCCGAGCAGCAGGCCGACGATCGGCGCGAAGGCGAACACCATGATCGTGTCGTTGAGCGCGACCTGCGAGAGGGTGAAGTGCGGCTCGCCCTTCATCAGGTTGCTCCACACGAACACCATCGCCGTGCAGGGCGCCGCGGCGAGCAGGATCAGCCCCGCGATGTAGGAATTGATCTCGCCGGCCGGCAGCCACGGCCGGAACAGGTAGCCGACGAAGAACCAGCCGAGCGCGGCCATCGAGAACGGCTTCACGCCCCAGTTGATGAACAGGGTGACGCCGATGCCGCGCCAGTGCTCGCCGACGCGGCCGAGCGCCGCGAAATCGATCCTGAGAAGCATCGGCACGATCATCAGCCAGATCAGCGCGGCCACCGGCAGATTGACCCTGGCGACCTCGAGCCCGCCGATGGCGTGGAAGAGCCCGGGCAGAGCATGGCCCAGCGCCACGCCTGCGACGATGCAGAGAAACACCCAGACGGTCAGGAAGCGTTCGAAAACCGACATCACGTCGCCTCGCTTGCCGTGGCGGTCGCGCCTTCCATCCGGCCGATCTCGCCGAGCTTCGCGTTCAGGGTGAGCCTGTCGAGGCTGCGCATCGGCAGGCTCGTGAAGACGGAGATGCGGTTCTTGAGATACCGGAACGCGGTGTTGAAGGCGCGCTCCTTTTCGATGTCCGTCCCCTCGACCGCGGCCGGGTCCTCGATGCCCCAGTGCGCCGTCATCGGCTGCCCCGGCCAAATGGGGCAGGCCTCGCCCGCCGCGCTGTCGCAGACGGTGAAGACGAAATCCATGTTCGGCGCGCCGGGAACTGCGAACTCGTCCCAGCTCTTCGAGCGGAAGCCGTCGATCGGATAGCCGTGCGCCTCGAGGACCTCGAGCGCGAAGGGGTTGACCGTCCCTTTCGGATGGCTTCCGGCGGAAAAGGCGTTGAAGCGGCCGGCGCCGTCCTGACGCAGGATGCTCTCGGCCAGAACGGATCGGGCCGTGTTGCCCGTACAGAGGAAGAGCACGTTGTACACCGGGGGCCTCAGTTGCAGCAGGTGGGAGCGCAGCAGGCGCCCGGCTGTTTCCCTGCGAGGCGGCCCGGCTTGGTCGCTCGCACGAACGCGCTCATGAACTTGCCCTCGACCTGCGACGCGATGGCGTCGACGTCGAAGCCCCTGCCGGCCAGATGCGCGCGCGCGTCCTCGACATCGTAAATGCGGGTCGGCTCGACGCCGATCGCCTCGAAGCCCGCCGCAGCGAGCTTCATCCGGTAGTCGTTCTCGTCGAGCGCGCCGGCGATGCATCCCGCCCAGAGCAGAACGTCCTTACGGATCCGCTCGTGGATCGTCCCCCGGGTGACGACGTCGGAGACGGCGAACCGCCCGCCCGGCTTGAGCACGCGGAACGCCTCCCGAAGCACGCGGTCCTTGTCGGCAGACAGGTTGATGACGCAATTCGAGATGACGACATCGACCGAGTCGTCGGGCAGCGGAATGCGCTCGATTTCCCCCTTCAGGAACTCGACGTTCGCGGCGCCGGCCTTGCGCTGGTTCTCGCGCGCCAGCGCGAGCATGTCGTCGGTCATGTCGAGGCCGTAGGCCTTGCCGGACGGGCCGACCCGGCGAGCCGACAGCAGCACGTCGATGCCGCCGCCGGAGCCGAGATCGAGTACGGTCTCGCCTTCGACGAGCTCGGCGAGCGCGGTCGGGTTGCCGCAGCCGAGCGACGCCAGCACGGCTTCTTCCGGCAAGGACCCGGTTTCGTCAGCCGCGTAGAGGTTCGCCGAAATCCCCTCGGATCCGCATTCTCCGTCGTAGCAGCATGACGAACCCGGCGTCCGAACATTGCGGGCGATTGCGCCGTAGCGGTCGCGCACGACCTCCTTGATATCGACGTCCGACATGACGGTCTCCTCACGGGCAGGCGCAGGTGATGGCTTCGGGCCGAATCGCCTTGTTGCGGGTGCAGCATTCGGCGAACAGAAATCCGACGAGTTCCTGAAGGGCTTTGGTGTTTGCCGTGTGGCAAAGGTATGTGCCTTCGCGACGCGCCGACACGAGCCCCTCGTTCTTCAGCTTGTCGAGGTGATGCGAGAGGGTCGACGGCGGGATGCCGAGTTCCGCCCCGATCTCGCCGACGACGAGGCCTTCGGGGTGGGCCGCCAGCAGCAGGCGAACGATCCTGAGCCGCGGCTCGGCGCCGAGGGCCGCGAGCATGTCGGCGTAGCGGGCGATGGCGTCGGAGTCGTTCTGGGGCATCTTGACCTCTTCGATAGTTCTATAAATATAGAAATATCGAATATCAAGACGTGCAGGGGCGCCGCGGTCCTCGGGAGACGCCGCCCGCCGACTGGCGCCGGCCGACACCCGAGCTACCAACCGGCCGAGATCCGGGGGGCGGCCGGGCAGCGGCCCGAAGCCGCGCCCGCCCGTAACACCCAGGCCGCCGTCATCACCAGGAGCGAAGCGACGTGGCGCGTCATCGCCAGGAGCGACCCCCGGACTTGGATCCAGACTTGGATCCGGGGGGACGTGGCGATCCAGGGGGGCGCGGCCAAGGCCTGCCGTATGCCGGGCGTGGCCGCGCTGCAACGTCGGCGCAGGCGGCCCCTGGATCGCCGCGTCGCCCTTCGGGCGCCTCGCGAGGACGGCGGGAAGCGTCATCGCCCCCGCCTCGGCGTCGACGACCGCCCGTTATGCCCAAGGCGCGCTAAGGCTCGGGTGTTGCGCCCGCCCGGAAAATCCAGCGAAAACACTTGAAAACGCTCGAAACCGGCTCGCCATCGGGGGAGCCGCGCGAAGCGTTCAGCCGCGCGTCCAGTCGGTCAGCGTCACGCCGTCGCCGAGCGGGACGGTCTCGCCGGGCGTCAGGCCGGCGCCGGCGAGGCACGCCTCCGGGTCGCCGTCGAAGCGATCGCGGGCGAACAGGCGCAGGCCGCCGGGGACGCGGACGTCGCCGACGCGGCAGAGGTGGAAGACGTCGTAGCCGAGATCGAGGAACAGGCTGTAGACCTTCGGGCCGCCGATCGCGGCGACCTGCCCGCCCGCGACGCCGAGCGCTTCGAGCGCCTGGCGCAGCGACGCGCCGGCCGGGTTCCAGAGCCGAGCCAGCGGATTCGCCGGATCGGGGGCGACGCTCGCCACCGACCCGGTCACGACGAGGCGGGGGCGAAGCGCCGCCTTCGGCTGGATCTCCTGCGAATGGCGGCCATGGACCACCGCTGAAAACGGTTCGAGGGCCGCCTCGAACCAGGCCTTGTCCGAGTCGCGCTGCAGCGCGAGCGGCATGACGCCGGTCTCGTCGGCGATCATGCCGTCGGCCGAGACGATGGCGAAACCCTCGATGCGCCAGGGTCCGATCATGGGCTACTCGGTCCGGTCCGCATTGACCAGCGACAGGAACTCGCCCCGGGTCACCGGGCTGTCGCGGAAGACGCCGAGCATGCGGCTGGTGACGAGGTCGGCGCCGCGCTTGTGGACGCCGCGGCTGATCATGCAATGATGGGCCGCTTTCACCACCACGGCCACGCCCTGCGGCTTGAGGACATCCTCGATCGTGTTGGCGATCTGGGCGGTCAGGCGCTCCTGGATCTGCAGGCGCTTGGCGAAGATTTCCACCACCCGGGCGAGCTTCGAGATGCCGACCACCCGCTTGTCCGGGATGTAGCCGACCCAGGCGCGGCCGATGATCGGCGCAACGTGATGCTCGCAATGGCTCTCGAACGTGACGCCGCGCAGCACGATCATCTCGTCGTAGCCGTCGACCTCGGAGAAGGTCTTGCGCAGCACCTGCTCAGGGTCCTCGTCGTAGCCGGCGAAATACTCGCGGAAGGCGCGCTTGAGGCGGTTGGGGGTCTCGCGCAGGCCGTCGCGCTCCGGATCCTCGCCGATCCAACGCAGCACCGTGCGGAACGCCTCCTCGACCTCGGGATCGCTGACGCCGTGGCCGCCGGTTTCGAGCTTGTGAATCATTCCTGCCTGTCCTCTTGGGGCCGCGACTGTAGCGGAGCCGCGACGAATTCTCAAAACCGGTCAGCGGTAGAGGTCGAGCCGCGTCGGCGGCAGGCCGCTCGGGGCCCTCACCCGCTTCATCGCCAGCGTCTGGTAGACGCCGGCGTTGTTGCGCTCGAAGGTGATCGAGCAGGCGGCGAGATAGGCGAGCCAGACCCGCGCGGTCGCGGCGCCGACCTCGGCTGCCGCCTCGTCGAAGCGCGCCCAGAGCCGGTCGTGCCAGAAGCGCGTGGTGCGCTGGTAATGTTCGCGCCAGCACTCCACGTCGCGCACCTCGAACCCGGCGAGCTCGAGATTGGCGATGGTGCGCCCGAGATAGTCCAGTTCGCCGCCTGGAAAGATGTAGCGCGTCAGCGCCTGGAACTCCGGCCGCTTCTTGCCGGTCCGGGCCGCGTGGCTGCCGCCGGGGCGGGTGATGGCGTGATGCAGGTACAATCCGCCAGGCTTGAGGAGGCGCTGGACCGTCTCGAAATACTTCGTGAAATTGGCGAGGCCGACGTGCTCGAACATGCCGACCGACACGATCTTGTCGAATTGGGCGTCGCCTTCGATCAGCGCGTAGTCGCGCTGCTCGAACCTCACCTGGTCCGAAAGCCCGCGCCGTTCGGCCTTCTCGCGCGCGAGCGCGATCTGCCGCTCCGACAGCGTCACGCCGAGAACCCTCGCGCCGTAATGCTCGGCGGCGTGGCAGGCGAGCGATCCCCAGCCGCTGCCGATGTCGAGCAGGGTGTCGCCCGGCCGGAGCCGGAGCTTGCGGCAGGTCATGTCGAGCTTCTGCCGCTGCGCGGCGTCGAGATCATCGCTCCAATTGTGGAAATAGGCGCAGGTGTAGACCATGTCCGAATCGAGCCACAACGCGTAGAAGGCGTTTGAGACGTCGTAGTGGTAGGCGATGTTGCGGGTGTTTTCGCCTTCCGAGCCGTCGCTTTCGCGGTCCCGCCCGACGTGTTCGAGCGGCCACGGGCCGCCGCGCGGCACGAACAGGAACGGCAGAAGCGCGCGCAGCGTCGACAGCGACGCGAGCGACTTGCGCAGCTCGCGCGTCCGCCCCTTCGGCCGGCGCGCGACGAGATCGAAGATCGAGCCGTTGACGAGGTCGATCCGTCCGGCCGCCCAGAGGTTGGCGAAGGTGGTGATGTTGGGCCGCTTGAGCAGCGCCGCCACCGCGCCCTCGTCGGCGATGGCGAGGCGCAGACCGTCGGCGGGCCAGGTCTCGGGAACCGTCGCGCCGTCCCACAGGCCGAACCCGAATCCCGGCTCGATGCGCCGATGGATGTCGGCGAGCAGGCGCTTCAGCGAGGCGAGGCGCGAGTCTGCCCCTGTCATGGTCACACATCCTTCCCATCGGCCGTCGGCGCGAAGGAACGCCGCGGAGACGCTCATACACCATTCCGGTCCCTGGCCAGGATGGACAGGACGAACGAGGCGAGGCAAAGAGCCTCGCCTGACACGGGAGCCTTGCGAACCGACATGGAACAGTGGCGACGAGGCGGGCTTGTCGTTCGCGACGCCGGCATCCAGGATCTGGACGCGATCGCGAGCCTGGAGCGGGCTTCCTTTCCTGAAGATCAGGTTTCGCGGCGATCGTTCGCCTGGCACCTGCGCGCGCCCCACCGGCCGGTGATCGCGGCGACGATCGCCGGCCAGATCGCCGGCTATGTCCTCGTCGCGCTCAGCAAGGGAGGCCACACCGCGCGCATCTACACCCTCGCGGTCGACCCGCGCTTCGCCCGCCGCGGCGTCGGATCGGCGCTGCTCGCGGCGGCGGAGAAATATGCGCTCCGCCACGAACGCGAGGCGTTGACGCTCGAAGTCCGCTACGACAACGCGCCGGCGATCGCCCTGTACGAACGATGCGGTTTCCGCCCGTTCGGCGAGCACGAGGATTATTACGCCGACGGCGCGACGGCGCTTCGCTACAAGAAGAAGCTCGCGCTGGCCCCGGGCGCCAAGCGGACCGGGAAACCGGCGGAAAAGCAAGGCGAACCCCGGATGCCGCCCCGGGTTGCGTTCACACGTGAAAACTCATAAGAAGCGATCTTCTTTGCGGAACTTGATATGACGAACGCGTTGCCTGCCCATTTGAAGAGACTCGAAGCCGAATCAATCCACATTATGCGTGAGGTCGTCGCCGAGACGCGCAATCCGGTGATGCTGTACTCGATCGGAAAAGACTCGAGCGTCATGCTGCATGTGGCGATGAAAGCCTTTCATCCCGCGAGGCCGCCGTTTCCCCTGCTCCATGTCGACACGACTTGGAAGTTCCGCGAAATGATCACGTTTCGCGACGAGACGGCGCAGCGGCTCGGTCTGAACCTCATCGTGCATATCAACGAGGATGGCGTCCGCCGCGGGATTTCGCCGGTCGCGTCCGGCTCGCAGGTCCATACCCAGATCATGAAGACCGAGGCGCTGCGTCAGGCGCTGGACAAGGGCGGCTGGGACGCGGCGTTCGGCGGCGCGCGGCGCGACGAGGAGAAGAGCCGAGCCAAGGAGCGCATCTTTTCGCATCGGTCGGCCGCTCACGCCTGGGATCCGCGCAACCAGCGTCCGGAACTGTGGCGGCTGTTCAACACGCGCATGCGCGACGGCGAATCGATGCGTGTGTTCCCGCTGTCGAACTGGACCGAACTCGACGTGTGGGAATATATCGAAGCGGAAAATATTCCGGTCGTGCCGCTGTATTTTTCCAAGGCGCGCCCGGTGGTCGAGCGCTCCGGCGCCTTGATCATGGTCGACGACGACCGCCTTCCGCTCGAGCCCGGCGAAGTTCCGCGCGAGATCAAGGTCCGCTTCCGCACGTTGGGCTGCTACCCGCTGACCGGGGCGATCGAGTCCGAGGCCGAGACGCTGGCCGACATCATCGCGGAAATGCGCGCCTCCACCACCTCCGAGCGGCAGGGCCGTCTGATCGACAGCGACGAAGCGGGTTCGATGGAGAAGAAGAAGCGGGAGGGGTATTTCTGATGAACGAGGCGCTCAGACTATCCGCGCTTCCGACCCTGCGGCTCCTCACCTGCGGCTCGGTCGACGACGGCAAGTCGACCCTGATCGGGCGCCTGCTTTACGAAAAGAAGCTGATCTTCGACGACCAGCTTTCGGCGCTGGAGCGCGACTCGAAGAAGTTCGGGACGACCGAGGACGACATCGACTTCGCCCTGCTGGTCGACGGACTCGAGGCGGAACGCGAGCAAGGCATCACGATCGACGTCGCCTATCGCTACTTCGCCACCGAGAAGCGCTCGTTCATCGTGGCCGACACGCCGGGGCACGAGCAGTACACCCGCAACATGGCCACCGGCGCCTCCAACGCCGATCTCGCCATCGTGCTCGTCGACGCGCGCAAGGGGCTGCTGACCCAGACCTATCGCCATTCGATCATCGCGTCGCTGCTCGGGATCCGGCACATTGTTCTGGCGGTGAACAAGATCGACCTCGTCGGATACGACGAGAAGACGTTCCGCGACATCGTCATCGCGTATCGCCAGTTCGCCGAGCCGCTCGGCTTCCACTCGCTGTACGCCATCCCCCTGTCGGCGCGCTACGGCGACAACGTTTCGGCGACGAGCGAACGCACCCCCTGGTTCGAGGGCGTGCATCTGATGGACTATCTCGAGCGCATCGAGGTCGAGGAGGACCGCCGGACCGCGCCGTTCCGCCTGCCGGTCCAGTGGATCAATCGCCCCCACCTCGACTTCCGCGGCGTCGCCGGCACGATCGCCAGCGGGCGGGTCGCCAGGGGCGACCCGATCGTCGTGGCGGGTTCCGGTCGTCAGACCACGGTCGCCGGAATCCTGGTCGCCGACGCGGAGGCCGAAAGCGCCGAGGCCGGCGACGCCGTCACCCTGACGCTCGCCGACGAACTCGACATCGCGCGGGGCGACGTGCTGTCGCATCCGGACCATCGTCCGGAAGTCGCCGACCAGTTCACCGCGAACGTCATCTGGATGAGCGCGGACGCGATGCTGCCCGGGCGGTCCTATCTGATGAAGATCGGGACCAGGACCGTCCCGGCTTCCGTCACCGAACTCAAGCATCGGCTCGACGTCAACACCTACGACAAGCTCGCCGCCAAGCGGCTCGACCTCAACGAGGTCGGCCTCTGCAATCTGGCCGTCACCATGCCGGTCGCCTACGACGCCTATGTCGACAACCGCGACACCGGCTCGTTCATCCTGATCGACCGTCTGACCAATGGGACCGCCGGCGCCGGCATGATCGCCCACGGGCTCCGCCGCGCGACCAACGTTCATTGGCAGGGCCTCACGGTCGGGCGAGAGGCGCATGCGCGTCTCAAGCACCAGAAGCCGGCGGTGCTGTGGTTCACTGGGCTCTCGGGCGCCGGCAAGTCGACCATCGCCAACGTGGTCGAGGCCAAGCTCCACGCCCGCGGGGTTCACACCGCCCTGCTCGACGGCGACAACGTCCGCCACGGCCTGAACAAGGACCTCGGCTTCACCGCCGCCGATCGCGTCGAAAACATCCGGCGCGTCGGCGAGGTGGCGAGACTCATGACCGATGCCGGGCTGATCGTGCTCTGCTCCTTCATTTCGCCCTTCCGCGCCGAGCGAAAGCTCGTGCGGGATACGGCGGCGGCGGGAGAGTTCATCGAGATTTTCGTCGACACGCCGCTCGCGACGGCGATCGCGCGCGACCCGAAGGGCCTCTACAAGAAGGCGCTCGCCGGCCAGATCAAGAACTTCACCGGCGTCGATCAGCCCTACGAGCGGCCGGAGAGCCCGGATCTCACGCTCCTGTCCGGCGAGGAGGGCGTGGAAGCGCTGGCCGACCGGGTGGTCGCCGAGCTGGAGCGGCGCGGGAACGTCGCAAGGTTCTGAGCGGCGGCGCGACGCCGCTCGACGGGGAGACGACTCCACGTCTTGCTTCGGTCACGAGGCGCTGGACGCCTTGCGCCCGGCGGCCTCGCGCCCGAGCCACGGGGCGATCGCCGCCACCAGGTCCCGGAGCCGGAACGGCTTGGCGACAAAACCGTTCATGCCCGCGGCGAGGGCGAGTTCGCGCTGGCTGGCCAACGCCCCGGCGGTCAGGGCGATCACCGGCAGGTCGGCGAGCCCCAGGTCGAGGCGAATGACGCGCGTCGCCTCGAGGCCGTCCATGTCGGGCATCTGAATGTCCATCAGGATCAGGTCGAAGGCGTCCGGATCGGCGCGAAGCCGCTCGATCGCCTCCCGGCCGTTCTCGGCCGCCTCACAGATCGCGCCTTCGACGGCGAGCAGCTTGACGGCGATCTCGCGGTTTGTGTCCGTGTCGTCGACCACGAGCAGCCGCATGCCGGAAAGCCGCTTCTCGCCCTTCGCCGACCTCGGAGCCACCGCCTTCGCCGACTCGGCCGGCGCCTTCCTGAGCGTGACGACGAACCAGAACTCGCTGCCGCTGCCCGGCTCGCTCGCGACGCCGATCTCGCCGCCCATCAGCGTGATCAACCGCCTGCTGATTGCGAGACCGAGGCCAGTGCCGCCGAACTTGCTGTAGGTCGTGCGCTCCGCCTGGACGAACGGCTCGAACAGCTTGCCCAGATGCCGGGGCGCGATGCCGATCCCGGTGTCGCGCACCGTGACGCGAACGCGAACGGACTCCGCGAGGTCGGCGACCGTCTCGGCCGAAACCGTGACTCCGCCTTGCGCGGTGAACTTGAGGGCGTTGCCCACCAGGTTGTTGAAGACCTGTCCCAGCCGCGTGGCGTCGCCGAGCAGGACGGGAATGTCGTCGGGAAGCGGGTCCACGCGCAGCGCGAGACCCCTCGTTCGGGCCGCCACCGCAAACGTGTTCGTGACGCTGGCGATGACCTCGCCGAGCGAGAACGGCGCCTCGTTCAGCTCGAGCTGGCCGGCCTCGATCTTCGACAGGTCGAGGACGTCGGTGAGCAGGATCAGCATATTGTGTCCGGCCGCATCGAGGGCGCGGACATAGCCGGTCTGTTCCTCGCCGAGTTCGCTGCGCGCCAGCAGTTGGGTCATCCCGAGGATGGCGTTGAGCGGCGTCCGGATCTCGTGGCTGATATTGGCCAGGAATTCAGACTTCGCCCGGTTCGCCGATTCCGCCTGAGCCCGGGCCTGCTCGAGGGCGTTGAGGGCGGTCTTCTGCTCGGTCACGTCGTAGGTGACGCCGACCACGCGCTCAGGCTTTCCGTCGGGTCGGCGAATCGTCTGGGACAGCCCGCGGAAGTATCGAATCGACCCGTCGGGCCGGCGGATACGGAATTCCGCCGGCGCGTTGCGCTCGCCCAGCACCGCCTGCCTGAGCGCCTCCCGGACGGAGGGCTCGTCCTCCGGATGGATCCGCGCGTAAAAGGCTCGGGTCGTGACCTCGAAATCCTTCTCGGGAAAATCGTACAGCTGGCGCTGCACCTTGTCCCAGTACATCGCGCCGGTGGCGGTATCGATTGCCCAAACGCCGATGATGCCGGCCGCGGCCGCGGCTTCGAGGCGTTCCTTGGTCTGACGCAGTTCGCTTTCGATCGTCTTGTAGTTGGTGACGTCGAAATAGGTCACCAGCGCGCCGCCCGTCACGGGCGCGACCCGCGTTTCGACCCAACGTCCGTTGCCCAGCCTTCGCTCGGCCTGCCTCGCGCCCCGCGTCTGCACGGCGGACCAGACCTCATCGGCCGTGAGATCGGGGCCGAGGTCGGCGAAGTCGCCGCGATCGTAGCAGAACCGGAACTGGTCGGGCAGCCGCAGGGGTCCGCGGTCGAGCAAGTCCTGCGGCAGGCCGAGGATGCGGCCGTAGTTCTCGTTGCGAACGACGCATTCCCGGTTCTCGTCGAACACGCCGATTCCGTAGGCCGCGGAATCGACCAGCTCCTGCAACAGACGACGGTTGCGCTCGAGGTCGAGTTCCGCGCGCTTGCGGGCGGTGACGATCGCGGCGACGCCGCGATAGCCGGTGAAGGCGCCGCCCTCGTCGAAAACGGGAACGCCGCTCGCGGAAAACCACTGAACCTCGCCCTGATCGTCCCTGTAGCAGCGCTCGATATCGCGAAACGCCTTGCGCGCCCGCAATCGCTCGACGCCTTCCGCCTTGAGCGCGCCCGGATTGAGCGCGTCCTGGGCATAGACGTCCGTGATCGACATCCCCAGGAGATCGTCGGCGGACAGCCCGTCGATGCCCTTGAAACTCTCGGAGAGGTAGGAAAACTTCAAGTTCTCGTCGAGTTCCCAGAACCAGTCCGCTGTGCTGCGGGAGAAATCGCGCAGCCGCCGGCGTTCCTCGTCGAGCATTTTTCGCATGCGCACGCGCTCGCCGATGTCGCGCGAGGACGTGTAGAGGTAGGTTTTTCCGCCGAGTTCGACCGCCTTGACGCTGATCTCGACGTCGAGCACGGACCCGTCCTTGCGGCGGTGCCTCGTCTCGATGGCGAGGGCCCGCCCGCTTTGCGCCTCCCGGCGAAACGCGGCCCGAAGCTCGCTTGCGCTCTTGACGACGTCGATGTCGGCGACGTTGAGCGTCCTGATCTCGTCGCGGCTGTAGCCGAGCATCTCGGCGAAGGACTCGCTGAATTCGACGATAACGCCGTCGAGATCGTGGATATAGACGCCGTCGACCGCGGAATCGAGCAGCGCCCTGAGGCGCTCCTCGTAGGCGAGCCGCGACGAGACGTCGTAGCCCTGCGCGATGAAATACCGGACGTCGCCGGATGACGTCCGCGCAACCGACGTCTCGACCTGCACCGGGACGCTCCGCCCGTCCTTGCGCAGACAGCGTCTGACGACGCCGTAGGTCTTCAATTCGCCGGCGGCCAGACGGCGCATATTATTGGTGGGATCGCGAGGCTCGCCCGGATCCAGGACGCTCGCCACGTCGAGGGCGAGCAGCTCGTCGCGGGTGTAACCGAGCAGGTCGCAGGCGGCGGCGTTGACCTCGACGATCCGTCCGTCGGCGGTGAAGATCGCGATCGCGCTCGGAGCGCAAGCCATCATGTCGCTGAACTTCCGTTCGCTCGCGATCAACGCCCGGTTTTTCGTCTCCAGCTCCTCGGTCCGGATGGCGACGCGCTTCTCGAGCAGCCTCTTGTCCTCGTCCAGGAGGACGGCCGAGGCGTGCAGGCGGCGCGCGAACCACGTCGCGGCGATTGCGAGCGCAAGCGTCAGGAGGCCGAGTTCCATCGCCAGACGCCGCCACGACGCGTCCAGGGACTGCATCGGCAGTCCGACCAGCACGAAGAACGGCGCGTGGCTCAACCTTTCATAGGCGTAGAGCCGGTCGACGTGATCGAGCGGCGAAACCGCCCGATAGAACGCATGATCCAGCGGCCCGCGCATCAGGACCTTCAAGGTCGCCGAAATGGAGCTGTCGCCCGGCGCGCCGCGCTCGCCCGGATCGCCGGAGAAGCGGGCGATCTGCACGCCCTCCTGGTTTCTCAGGACGATGACGCCATGGTCGACGAGGTCGACCGCCGGGAGCCGCGTCGCGTAATACGCCACCGGCACGCTGACGCCGACGACGCCGAGGAAGCCGCCCTGGCGGTCCTCGAGCCGCCTCGCGAGGATGATCACCCACTCGTTCGCGAATCGGCCCTCGACCGGGCCGTCGAAGATCAGCGCCTTGTCGCCCGCGGCCGCGCGCCTGAAATACGTCCTGTCCGCAACATTGACGGCGCTCGGGTCGAGCTGGAGTACGCCGCTGCTCAGCACGGCCTGTCCGTCCGGATTGAAGACGAAGACTCGCGAGACCCACGGATAGTCGGCGATCTCGTTCTTCATATAATCGGCGAGGCGCGACGGCTCCTTCGCGCCGCTCGCCGTCCCGTCGACGTAGAGCCGGCCGATCGACTTCAACAGCCCGTCCAGTTGAACAAACGAATTCTCGAAATCGTCCGCAACGAGCTTGGCGGTATTCGCCGCCGCCCTGCCGCCAGAGGCGTAGTCCGTCGCCCGAACCTGCCAGACCACGTAGGCCGACACCAGCGCAAACAGGAGCGTGATCGCCAGCGAGGCGCCATAGTAAGGCCACACGGTAGGACCCGCGCGAGGCTGACGATCGCCTGACAAAGACTCCGACCCGATCCACGTTGCTGCGACGAATCCGCCGCCTGCCTGCGCCGGCCCAACGGTCGGGTCCACTCTGCCCCTATTATGAGTGTTAGCACAATGTTCGCGCCGTCGATGCGACACAGGGTCACTATCGGGCGCCTTTTTTCAACCCTGGATACACGGGGGGCGCCGTTGTCCCATCATCGAGAGGAGACCGAAGGGCGGCCGGGCCCTGGGGCTTGGGCGGCTGCGCTTGGCGGGGGCCGTGCGGCTCCGCGGCTTGCACGTTCAGCGGGAACACGAATGCGGCGATGCCGGAGGCGGCGAAGGGCTCCTCTGCCGGGCGGACCGCTCGATCGAAGTAGCTGTTGCCCGAGGCGTTGGCGGCGCCGAGGCGGAATTGGGACAGGTCGCCGTCTTCGGCGATGCTGTGGAGCTCCCGCTGGAAGAAGCGCATGAGTTCGTCGTCGACAGCCGTATCGACGACGGTTCCAGCCTGCCATTTCCGTCCCGAGCCTTTGTCCGGCGTGTCGAGGTTGGACGTCGAGATGTAGAGTTTCGCCTGCCGCCCGGCGGTGACGACGACGACTTTCAGGTGCATGTCCTGGGGCGTGAACGGTCTTTCCGGGTTGCCCTCCATGCGGCTGTCGGCGAAGCCCTGCCAGACCTTCCGCACCCGCATCGTGTAGTCGGAACTGCCGCCGGCGATCGGGCTGTTCAGGTATTGGGAGGTGGTCGTGGCGCATCCGGCGCGACGCGCGCATCCGTTCTGGAACTGATAGTAGAAATTCACCGTGAGCTTCCCGGGAAAGGCGGACGGCGCCGGGACGGCGCCGGGCTTCTTGCTGACCGACACGACCTTGGCGCTCGCGAAGCTCGGACAGGCCGCCACCGGGCAGTCCACGAACCCGAACCTGACCAGCCTCGCGAGATTGTCGACGAACGGATTGGCGGCGCCAACCTCGAACATGAAGACGTCGACGGTCACGGCTCGCCCCTCGGCGAGCCATGTCGCGGCGTCGAGAATGACCTGATCGTACCAATCGACGGTCTGCAGATCGTCCACCTCGCCTTCGGCCGGCGGATGGAGATTGTCCGGAAACGGCCGCGACAACCCGCCGTCGGACCAGGTCGGCCCGACGAAGGCATGCCGTCGGCCGGCGTAGAAACTGACTTTCCGGCCGCCGATCTCGGCCGGCGTCGTCATGCCGTCGAGCCCTGAGGAATCGTGCGTTCCGCCGGGAAACACCGTTCCCGTATCCTCGACGACGGCGCGCCACAGGGTGCGGAAGCGAGCGTACAACGGCGGCGCCCGGTCCGGAGCGCCCAGTTCCACGAAGACCAAAGCGCTGTTGGCCTTCGTCGTGACGCCGACCGTCTGCAGGTTCGTCGAGCCGTTCTGCGTCATGTAGACGCTGCCGTTACTGCATTGCACGGTCTTGGCGTGGGTCGCGTCGGCCGGCAGGTCGATGTGCAGGCGCCCTTTCGGCAAGACCTCGCGCAGGTACGGGCGCTGGTTCGCGCACCCGTCGCAGTCCTTGCGAGAGACGGCGACGTTGACGTCGGCGCCGCGGATGGCGTCCAGACCGCTGAGAAACGTCCGCGTGACGTCCGGGCTGCCCGGCTCGCTCCCCGGCGGATAGCGCCAGCGCCGGATGTCGCTCGTTCCGCCGCCCGGCGTCGGGACGATGTCCGGGTCGAGGTCCCAGTCCTCGAGGAAGTTCAGATACCCCTCGTCGATGTAACACTGCGGCGTCCCCGGGTGGCGGGCGAGGGCGTCGAGGATGTAGGCGAACGGCGAATTCTGCGGCTCGTTCTGGAGGATGGCGGTCTGCGCGCCGGCCGGACGCGCAGCCAGAAGAAGAAGGCCTACCCAGACGACGAGCAGAGTCGGCACGCGCGTTGGACCTCCGCTCCGCCACAGGGGCGGCGCCGGGATTACTTCTGAACGACGACGCTGTCGCCGCGCAGAAAGAACGACGCCGCCGTCAGTTCGTCGGCTTCGCTCCAGGCCTTGCGCTCGGGCGGCCTCTCGTTGCGGATGTAGACGGCGCCGTCGCACAGAATCCGGGCCGTCCTCGGGAAACTCAGCGCCGAATAGGCGGTCGCGTTCGGGGTCGCGCCCGGGATCGGCGACACGGTCAGCGCGAACGCGCCGCTCGGATGGCCGAGGGTCAGTCTGCCGCCCTTGCCGGACTTGAGGGCGCCGTCGCGCAAGACCCTGTTCGGTACGGTTCCCGGGATCGCCGCCGCGGCGGCGAGGCAGGTCGAGCCGCTGCCGGGCGCAGCCGAATGCATGATCGATTCGAGATAGAACCGCGCGACGACGTCGATGTCCGCGGCCTCGACTGTCTCGCCGCCGAGGCCGGCGTAGCTCGCCGGCGGGGCGACCGACACCGCGAACGGCAGGGTCGCCCTGGCGATCGAGTCGAGCGTGTAGCCTTTCCAGCCGATCAGGTGCGCGATCTTCAGGCGCAGTTCGGTCAGGCGCGCGAGCATTCCGGGCGGGGCGAGGACGGCGCCGCTCGGCGCCGGCAGTTCGAGGCCGGTGCAGCCGATCCCGAACGCGGAGGCGTCGAAGAAGCCGCAGAGATTGACCATGTCCATGATCGTGACGTCGATCGCGGCGCCGTCGCCGAGCGTGATCCTGTCGACGAGATTGCCGGTCGGAAACGTCCGGCCGGTGAAGCCGCCGCCTTGCTCGCGAAAGTCGACGAGGATTTCGGCGCCCGTCCCGGGAACGCCTCCGATCGCGGTGTCCCCGGCCACCCGCGCCTCGCCGTTCAGGACGTCGAGCGTCATGTACATCATCTTCTGCGTGTTGGTGGAAAACGCCCGCACCGTCACCCGCCCGTCGGCGGGGTTCGGGATCATGTTCTTCATCAGCGCGAACACCGGCACGCCCGCGGAGATGTTGCCGCAGTTCATCTTGTAGGTGAGCGTGGCGGGCTGGTCAGGAAAAATCTGGACGAAGGTGTAGTCGACGTCGGCGTCAGGGCGCCTGGACGGCGAGACGATCGCGCATTTCGACTGGAGAATGGTGTCGCCGCCGAGGCCGTCCATGCCCATGGGGTCGGGCGAGCCGCGGACGGCGAGCAGGAATTCCTCGAGGCCCTCGCCCGGCTTCGGGACGTTGCGCCCCTCGAAAAAGAAGCCGCGGCTGGTTCCGGCGCGGATCAGCGTGATCGGCGCGAGGATCTGCTCGAGGTTTCGGTCAAAGTGGAAGTACGCCATGATGCAAGTCCTTGCAGACGGACGGAGCAGCCCCTAGGTCAGGATGAATTGAGGTTCGTCATTGCGAGCCGAAGGCGAAGCAATCCACGGCGCCGCAGCGTCCCGGCGTGGATTGCCTCGCTTCGCTCGCAATGACGGCGGTGTTTCCACTTGATTTCATCATGCTCTAGATCTTGCCGAACGCGCCGACCCGATTTCCGCCGTCGATCGCGCATGTGTATTTCGAGCCGAAGCCGAGAGAATTGTCGATGTACCAGACCCTGTCGGCGGCAAATCGGTAGACGGCCATCCGCGCCAGGCCCGATCCCGAACTCAAACCGGCGAAAATGGCCTCGGCGAAGGGAAATTTCTGGAAATACGGAACAAGCAGCCGCATCGTGTCCGTCGCCGGAGCGCGGGAGGCGGTTCCCTCGAACTGAAGGCCTCGGATCTCCGTCCAGTCGCGCGCCGGCGCGTGGATCGTCGCCGCGCAGCGGGGATTGCGCTTCAGGTTGGCCGAGTGCCGCGAGTTCGAGGACGAGACGAACCACAGATCGAAGCCGACGCTGACGAAGTAGACGTCGGTCGCCCACGGGCGATCGTCGGCGCAGGTCGCGAGCGTCATCGTCGTCGACCTGGTCATGAGGTCGAGGCGCCTCGCCTCGAGGTCATCGTTCGGCATGGCCCTTCCAACGCGCAAAGAGGTCGTGGGCGATCTGGAACTGGTCGAGGACCTTGCCGATCGTCTGGTCGACGATGTCGGAGACCGAGCGCGGATGGTGGTAGAAGGACGGGACCGGCGGCAGGATGACGCCGCCCATCTCGGTGATCGCAACCATGTGCCGGAGATGCGACAGGTTGAGCGGGGTCTCGCGCGGCACGACGACGAGCCTGCGCCGCTCCTTCAAGGTCACGTCCGCGGCCCGCGTGAGCAGGTTGTCGTCCAGCGCCAGCGCGATCTGGGCGAGGCTCTTCATCGAACAGGGGAGAACCACCATCCCGATCGTCTGAAACGAACCGCTGGAAATGGAAGCCGCGAGGTTGCCCGGATGGTGGACGACCTCGGCGAGCTCCTTGACGGCGGCGGGGTCGAGGCCGGCTTCCAGCCGCATCGTCATCTCCGCCCCCTTGCTCACGACGAGGTGGGTTTCGATCTCCGGAATGGTTTTCAGGACTTCGAGAAGCCTGATCCCATAAATCGATCCGCTGGCGCCGGACAGCCCGACGATCAACCGTTTCATGGCTCCGCTCTCCCCCAGCGGCCCAGGTCCGCAGGGCCGGCGTCGAACGCCGGCCCTTCACGATCCTGGCCGCTCGCGTGCGATTGCAAACCCCGAGGCCCGCTCCTCACTCGTCGGTGTCGAACTGGTCCTTGAGCGGGAATCCCGGGGGATAATCGACCTCGTTGGTCTTCTCGTTCCAGACGACGACCCCCTTGTGCGGCACGCCGGCGGTCGGTCCGCCGACGGCGTCGGTGTCGACCAGCCGCGCCGTCCTCAGGCCGTTGATCAGCCAGTCTCCGGCGACGGCGCGTTCGGCGCACTTCGTCCATTCGTCCGTCCAGTCGCCCAGGTTGTAGCCGTACCATTTCCAGCGCGGCGTGACCGGCGGCAGTCCGACCTTCTGCCAGATCGCCCTGGCCTCCTCCATGATCTCCTTGGTCGGCAGGGCGACGGGCGGCATCGGGTAATGCATCGTCGCGTCGATCATGATCTTGGCCTCCCATTCGCGATCGCGCAGTTTCGGCGCGTGTCCGTTGGCCTGGTAGTCCTCGATCTTCACCGATTTCATCAGGTCGGTGCGGTAGGCGATCGCCCACAGAACCTCCTCGATGTTGTTGGGATTGACGTCTTCGTCGACGGCGACGGTCATCTTGCCGACCGAGCGCATGAAAGTCGTGGCGCCTTCGAGCGCGCGCCAGATTTCGGTGCGCGGCGTGTTTTTCTCCAGAACGATCACGGTGAAGCGCGAAACGCCGATCATCGGCCCGTGCAACGCCACGTCCTTCACCTGCCTGATGTACAAAGTGTTCTTCAAGTGGTTCAGCATGACGGCGCTATAGTTCAACTGCTTGATCACGCCCGATTCGGACGGCGCCATCTGCGAGATCATCGAGGTCAGGATCGCTTTCTTCCGCCGCGTGATCGCCGTCACCGTGATGGAATGATTGTATTCCTCGACCGACATGTTGCCGTAGGATTCGCCGAACGGCGCCTCCATCTCCAGCTTGGTCGGATCGATCCAGCCTTCGATCACGATCTGCGCGTCGGCCGGAACCCACAGCGGCACGGTCTTGCCCCGCACCTTCCGATAAGCGGCGCCGGCCAGCCCGCCTGCGACATCCATGTCGTTCAGGTCTTCCGGGGTCTTCTGCGGTCCGATCACCTGCAGGGCGGGAGGCGCGCCGACCACCAGGGCGACCGGCATCTTCTCGCCGCGCGCCTTGTACTTCGTCCAGTTGTTGTGCGCGCCGCCGTTGGTCTGGATGAGCCACATCGCCGTCATCCGGTCGGACGCCTTCAGGCTGCAGCGGTTCTGGCTGAAGTTCTCAATTCCGGTGTCGGGGTTGAGCGTGATCCAGAGGCCCGCCGAGAAGTAGGGCGCGGTGTCCCACCCCGGCGTGTTGTTGGGGACCGGGATGGTGTCGAGGCCCTTGCCCGCGCCGCCCTGAATGTCCTTTTCGAGCAGAACCACCTCGTGAACCGGCGCCTCCTCCGACGGAATTTCAACGGCCGGGATGGGATTCTTGAAGGCGTGCATCCATTTTTGGTAGATCTTCTGCGACAACGCGGTCAGGTCTTCGCCCTTGTCGTCGATTCCCATGGACATCGCATAGATCGCCGGCGACCCGGCGGTGCCGCCGACCTGCACGTCGCAGTCGCCCTTGTAGGTTCGGCCCTTGGCGTCGGTCACGTTGGTGAACAGGAACGCGCGCTTGGGATTGTTGGTGAGCACCGTCCCGACGTCGCCGACGTAGCCCCAGCGAACGAAGGCGTGCAGATGCTTGTCCTTGTTCATCGGCTCGTCGATGGTCCACAGGAGATCGGCCTTCTTCAGCTTCTCCAGATGGTCGTTCAAGTCGTCGTAAGCGCGCTTGAAGCCTTTTTGCGGAGCGTCCTTGGTCGCGGTGGTGTCAGGGGCGACGATTCCCATAGCCTGATCTCCTACAACATGCTGATTGTCGAGCCGTTCCCGGGCGCGCGGCGTCGACGTTCCGCCTTCCCTTGTTCGTAGACGCAGCAGGCGTCCGCGAACGTTTACGAACAGTCCGGTCGACGCTCGGCGATGCGGCCGACTCGCTCGTCGGCCCGCTTCTCCCCCTCGATCGGACAAGCCGCCCGATCGTCTCCAGATGGGCGGCGAACCCGGGCAGAGTCCGCTGCGACATCGCAGCCTCCCTAGAGATTCGTCTTTGCGTCGGTTGCCCTGGTCGATTGAGGACCGTCCGGCAGGACGTCCGAAACCGTCACGTTCGGCTCGCGCATCGCCCGGGCTCGCTTGGCGCTGTCGAGGCCGTTGAGCAGCCAGTCGCCCGCGGCGGCGAGGCTCGCGCGCTTGTCCCAGTCGTCGTTCCATTCGCCGAGCGAATAGCCGAACCACGGGCTTTCCGGCTTGAGCGGCGGCAAGCCGAGCTCCGCCCAGAGGCGCTTCGCGTTCTCCATGTATTCGCGCTTCGGCAGCGCCACCGGCGGGAAGTCCACCTTCAGCGTCGCATCGATCAGCACGATCGACTCGAGCGGCGAGGCGGCGGTCCTGGGGGCGTGCCCGGCGCTCTTGTAGTTGACGATCTGGATGTCATCGACCGGGTTGCAGCGATAGGCGATCGCCCACAGGACGTGATTGGCGTTGTCGGGATTCACGTCCTCGTTGATGGCGACGCAGAACTTGCCGATCGCCGGCTGGAGCGACGAAGCGCCGGCGAGCGCCCGCCAGACCTCGGTCTTGGCCGCGCCGCGCTCGAGCGTGACGAACACGAATTTTCTCAGGTTCGTCCAGGGCTCGTGCAGCGACACGCGCTTGACCGACTTGATGTTGAGACGATCGCGCAGATGCTCGAGAAACAGCGGCTCGTAGGCCAGTTTCTTGATGACGCTCGATTCGCTCGGCGTCACTTGCGAGATGATCGAGGTGATGATCGCGTCCTTGCGCCGCGTGATCGCGGTCACGCGGGCGATCATGTTGTATTCCTCGATCTGCATGTAGCCGTGCGACTCTCCGAACGGGCCTTCCGGCTCGAGGGTCTCGGTGTCGATCAGGCCTTCGATGACGACGTTGGCCTCGGCGGGCACGAGCAGATCGACGGTTCGGCACTTGACGACGTTGATCGGCCCCTTGGCCAGCCCGCCGGCCACCGTCAGTTCGTCGACGCCGATCGGCAGTTTTTGCGGGCCGAGAAATTCGACGACCGGCGGGGCGCCGAGGACCACGGCGAACGGCATCGGTTCATTCCGGTCCCGGTACTTGGTCCAGTGGACATAGCCGCCCGCGAGCGTCGCCTTCTCCATCATCACGCACAGGCGGTCCGCGGCTTTCAGGTTGCCGCGATAGACTCCCATGTTCTGCACGCCGGTGTCGGGGTCCCTGGTGATCCAGAGGCCGGCGGTGAGGTAGGGCGCGACGTCGAACCCCGGCGTGGACACCGGGATGGGAAGCGCTTCGAGGCCCTTGCCGGGGTCGGAGACGTCTTTTCCGGTGAGCACGATCTCCTGGCAGGCGGCGCTGTCGACGACGCGGGGCGCGACGGGATTGGCGATCGCGTCGATCCAGGCCTTTCCGATCTGGTCGATCGAGCAATTCATGCCGAGCGCATAGATCTGCGGATTGGCCGACAGCACCCCGACGGCGACCTGGGTCCGATCATAGGCGCGGTTCTTGGAATCGCTGACGGCGGTGAACAGAAACCCTTTTCGTTCGTCTTCCGCGATGCCGCCGCAGAATTGCCACCGAACGAGGGGATGGACCTCTGTGTCCTTGTTGATGGATCGCGCGATGGTATTTAGCAAATTGTTTTTTTCTAAGATCGATAGATGGTCTTGCAAGTCTGAGTAACTTCGCCCTTGCGGGCGTTTGACCATGTCGTTCATCGCCGTCACTTCAGATAGACTGACACTAACCAACCGGTTAGAGGGTATGGGCGGCGGCGTTCGGAGTCAACGCGCGGCGTAAGTCTAAACCTGCGACAAATTGTCCTTGGTGAGTTAATGTTAGGGTAGCT
This sequence comes from Roseiarcus fermentans, assembly GCF_003315135.1. Classification (GTDB taxonomy): domain Bacteria; phylum Pseudomonadota; class Alphaproteobacteria; order Rhizobiales; family Beijerinckiaceae; genus Roseiarcus; species Roseiarcus fermentans. Next base: position 34,589 of record NZ_QNRK01000037.1, on the reverse strand, counting down.
CACATTAACTTGTGAGGAACAAGTCGGACAGGGCATAGCGCCAAGGCAGTAAAAGAGATCGGGAGGTTAGGCGATCTCGATCGGTTTCTCACGAACAGCGAATCATTAGTCATGGATAGCATAATAGGCGAGAGAAGTAGCCAAAGCGAACTTAAGGACGGGGAAATATACGCTCGGAGCGGGCGACTCAGAATCGGTCAACGACTTCGATTAGACTAACCGGTTAGTTAGGATTCGGCCGGCGCGCCTTCTCCGCGCGCCGGATCGCCCAACCGGACCGGGGGTTGCGCGGAATTCGCCGTCGATCCATTGAATGGCGCTCGCTATCGCGCCGCGAAATGCGCAATGAGATCTGCTCGACCAGAGCATTGATGTCGGCGTCGATCGGCGAGCGGGCTTTCCGTGTGAGGGTTGTTGCGCAAATCCGTTCCAAGAGCTCCGTCCCGTGTCCTCGAGCGCGGCCGCCGCACCGTCATCGATTTCGAGTCGAACGCGGTCGCGCGGCTGTTCGATGCGGCGGAAACCGTGTTCGCGAACGAGGGCTTCGCCGGGGCCAGCATGGATCAGATCGCGACCCTGGCGGGTCTGAACAAGGCGACGATTTATTATCACATCGGAAACAAGGAAAAGCTCTATCAGGAAATCCTCAAGCGCCACTTCTCGCGCTTTGCCGATCGCCTGGAGCGGGAACTCGCCGACTGCGAGGACCCGCTGGAGGGCTTGCGCGGCATCGTTCGCATTCACGCCGAGGAGTACAGCCGAAGCCGTGCCTCCACGCGGACGATCGCCCACGAATTGGCGGACGGCCTCTCCCGCACCGGCGCGGAGGTTCGCGCCATCGTGTGGCGCATCCTCGGTGTGACGAAGCGTTACGTGGATACGGCGGGGGCGCGAGGACTCCTGCCGCCCCTCGACCTCCTCAGCGTCCATTACCTGCTCGTCGGGCCTTTGATCCTCCACGAAATCGTGATTCCGGTCGCGCCGACCGCCGCAGAGCCGCCATCAGACTGGAGGCCTCCGGAGTCGACGCTCGCGGCCATGCAGGACCTGATCGCGCGAATCGTGGTTCCGGCTCTGGCCGGCCGTTAGCGGAACGAGTCGTGGCGAGCGGACGCGGCCGTTCGGGCCGAGAGCGCTCGGCGGCAGTTTCGGCGCTCCGGTCCGCGCGGCGCAGGGAGCCGCCAGTGAGCCGATCACCTGGCCCCGTGTCGGCGTGAGCGCCACGACGGGGCCCTTGCCGTCCACGTCGCCAAAACTCCGCCCCATTGTTCCCCTCAACCTTTTGCGCGCGGCGGCGCAGGCTTCGAAGACGTCCGCGCCAAGACGGCAAGCGAGACATCGACCGAATTCGGGACCCGCCAACTCATGCGGAGCGGCCAATGCGTCGACGGCTCATCGGGCGCCAAGGTCCGGACGGTCTGGTCGCGGCGTCGCGCTTTCGGCTGCTCGCGGCGCTTGCGGCGGCGCCGCTCGCCGGCTGCGGCGGCGTGCTCGACCCCGCGGGCCCGGTGGGGGCTGCGCAGAAACTCATTCTCATCGATTCCGTGGCGATCATGCTGGCGATCGTGCTGCCGGTCATCGCGCTCATCGCCGGCGTCGCCTTCTGGTTCCGCGCCTCCAACCGGCGCGCCTTCTATTGGCCGGAGTGGGAGTTTTCCGGCCATCTCGAGCTGATCGTCTGGGCAATTCCGCTGCTGGTGGTCGTGGTCCTCGGCGGCGTCGCCTGGTTCGGCTCGCACGACCTCGATCCCTACAAACCCCTGCCGGGCAAGGAGAAACCGGTCGAGGTTCAGGTCGTGGCGCTCGACTGGAAATGGCTGTTCCTGTTTCCCGACGAGGGGGTGGCGAGCGTCAACGAACTGGCGGTCCCGGTCGGCCGCCCGATCCATTTCACCCTGACCTCGAGCGGCCCGATGAACAGTTTCTTCGTGCCGCGGCTCGGCAGCCAGATCTACGCGATGGCGGGGATGGCCTCGCAGCTCTGGCTGCAGGCCGACGAGCCGGGCGACTACCCCGGCTTCTCCGCCAATTTCAGCGGCCGGGGGTTTCCAGACATGCGCTTCCAAGTGAAAGCGCTGCCCGCCGACGGCTACGCCGGGTGGATCGCCGCCGCGAAAGCGGCTCCGGCCGTCCTCGATCGCGCGGAATACGAGAAACTCGTCAAGCCCAGCGAGGCCGTGAAGCCGGCCGTCTGGCGCTCGGCCGACCCGAACCTGTTTCGCGCGATCGTCGAGGGAACCGCGCCGCAGCCCTCGCCGTTGATCCGGCCGGCGCACGAAGCGAGCGCCCCGGGCGCGGCGATCTGCGGGGGGACCTGATGCTCGGCAAGCTCACCCTGGGCGCGATCCCGCTCGACCAGCCGATCCCGCTCGTGACTGGGCTGGTCGTGATCGTGATCGTGCTCGGCGTGCTCGCCCTCGTCACGGTCAAGGGCTGGTGGCCCTATCTCTGGCGCGAGTGGATCACCTCGGTCGACCACAAGCGCATCGGCGTCATGTACTGCGCGCTCGCGCTGGTGATGCTGGTGCGCGGCTTCGCCGACGCGATCATGATGCGGGCGCAGCAGGCGTTCGCCTTCCACTCCAACGGCTTTCTCGAGCCCGGCCACTTCAACCAGATCTTTTCCGCCCACGGCACGATCATGATCTTCTTCGTGGCGATGCCGTTCGTGATCGGGCTGATGAACTTCGCCGTGCCGCTGCAACTGGGCGTGCGCGACGTCGCCTTTCCGACCCTGAACTCGGTGAGCTTCTGGCTGACGGCGACCGGCGTGCTGCTGGTCAACGTCTCGCTGATCGTCGGCGAGTTCTCCAAGGCCGGCTGGATGGGCTATCCGCCGCTCTCGGAAGCGGCCTTCTCGCCCGGCGTCGGAGTCGACTACTATCTGTGGGCGCTGCAGATCTCCGGGGTGGGGACGCTGCTCACCGGCGTCAATTTCGTCACCACGATCCTGAAGCTGCGCGCGCCCGGCATGACGTACATGCGCATGCCGATCTTCTGCTGGACCGCGCTCGCCTCGAACCTGTTGATCGTCGCGGCCTTCCCGGTGCTGACCGCGACCTTCGCGATGCTGCTGCTCGACCGCTACCTGGGGTTCCATTTCTTCACGACGGACATGGGCGGAAACGCCATGATGTACGTCAACCTGTTCTGGGCGTGGGGCCATCCGGAGGTCTACATTCTGATTCTGCCGGCGTTCGGCGTGTTCTCGGAGGTCGTGTCGACCTTCTCGGGCAAGCCGCTGTTCGGCTATCGCTCGATGGTGCTGGCGACGCTCGCGATCTGCATTCTGTCCTTCATGGTCTGGCTGCACCACTTCTTCACCATGGGCGCGGGCGCCGACGTCAACGCCGTCTTCGGCGTCGCCTCGATGATCATCGCCGTCCCGACGGGGGTGAAGATTCTCAACTGGACCTTCACCATGTGGGGCGGGCGGGTGCGGTTCGAGCCGCCGATGCTGTGGGCGCTCGCCTTCATGATCACCTTCGCCATCGGCGGCATGACCGGCGTGCTGCTCGCGGTCCCGCCGGCCGATTTCGTGCTGCACAACTCGTTGTTCCTGGTCGCCCACTTCCACAACGTGATCATCGGCGGCGTGCTGTTCGGCGTCTTCGCCGGCTACACCTACTGGTTTCCGAAGGCGTTCGGCTTCCGCCTCGACCGACGATGGGGCTTGGCCGCCTTCTGGCTGTGGGTGATCGGCTTCTACGTCGCCTGGATGCCGGGCTACGTCGTCGGGCTCGAAGGCATGACGCGCCGGCTGCAGCGCTACGACGTCGCCGAATGGCGGCCGTGGCTCGCCATCGCCGCGATCGGCGCGGTCGTCATCCTCGCCGGAATCGTCTGCCAGATCGTGCAGATCGTCGTCAGCGTGCGCGAGCGCGCGCTCTTGCGCGACCGCACCGGCGATCCGTGGGACGGGCGGACGCTCGAATGGTTCACCGCCTCGCCGCCGCCCGCCTTCAACTTCGCCGCCCTGCCGGACGTCGCCGGCGAGGAGGCCTACTGGGTGTTGAAGCAGCGGGCGATCGCGACGGCGAAGCTCTCGCCGCCGCCGCGCTACGAGGCGATCGAGATGCCGGTCAACAGCCCGACCGGATTCGTCGTCGCCTTCTTCGCCTTCTTCACCGGCTTTGCGCTGATCTGGCACATCTGGTGGCTGACGGCGGCCGGAATTGCCGGCGCCTTCGCCACCTTCGTCGTCTTCGCCTGGCGCAATGCCGAGGAATACGAAATCCCGGCCGAGGAGGTGAGACGGATCGACGCTCGCCGGCGCGAGCGGCGCGCAGACCTGGTGGCGGGGCGTGAGCCGGGCATCCGGCTGGTGCGGGTTCGGGAACAGGAGCGCGGCGAGCGCGTCGCCGCCGGCGCGGAGAGCGCCGACCGGGACCGGGGTCCGGCGCCCAAGCGCATCGTCACCGCCTACGGCTTCTGGATCTTCCTCCTCAGCGACTTCGTCATGTTCTCGGCCTTCTATTCGACCTATGCGGTGCTGTCGCGCGCGACCGCCGGCGGACCGGGGCCGATGGAGCTCTTCAACCTGAAGACCGTCGCGGTCGAGACGGCGTTGCTTCTCCTGTCGAGCTTCGTCTGCGGCCTCGCCATGATCGCGCTCGGCGTGCGCGCCATGCTTTGGACCCAGATCGGCCTCCTCGTGACCGGCCTGCTGGGCGCGGGCTTTCTGGCGCTCGAATTCAACGAGTTCGCCCGGATGATCGCCGACGGCAATGGACCGCAGCGCAGCGCCTTCCTGTCGGCCTTCTTCGCCCTCGTCGGCTGCCACGGTCTGCACGTTTCGATAGGCCTGCTCTGGCTCGGCACGATGATGGCGCAGGTGTTCACCAAGGGTTTCCAGCCGAGCATCCTGCGCCGCACGATGTGTTTTGCGCTGTTCTGGCACGCCCTCGACATCATCTGGATCGGCATCTTCACCAACGTCTATCTCTTGGGGACGCTGACATGAGCGAGCATCACGGGCGCGACGCGGCGCCGGGCGAAGGCGGCGACTTCGGCGAGCGTTCGGCGGTGGAGGCGGTGCGCAACTATTGCATCGGGCTCCTTCTCGCGACCCTCCTCACCATCGCCTCGTTCTGGGTGGCGAGCGGCACCGCGCTCCTCTACGGGCCGGGCGTGCTGATGGGGCTCGCCGCGCTCGCGATCGCCCAGATGGGGGTGCATCTCGTGTTCTTCCTGCACATCACCACTGGGCCCGACAACACCAACAACGTGCTGGCGCTCGCCTTCGGCGCGCTGATCGTCGGTCTCGTCATCGCCGGCTCGGTGTGGATCATGGCCCACCTCGACGCCAACATGAGCCTGCCGGGCGGGATGATGGATCTGCGGACGCAGTAGTCGCGACGAACCGCGCCAGGGACCTCGCCTCGATCAGACATCCGGCGGCCGGGCGAAAGCGCGTCATGGTATCACCACAATTTGAATTACCTTAAAGTCAGGAGGCGGTAGCGGATGAAGCGTTGCGTCGAGCCCGAGAGCGGACCCGTTCGGCAGCCTGTGCTGACGGATGTCCGGGATTGACTCAGGCATAGAGGCTGGCCAATTTTTTCAGATTGCTGTGATTATGCTGATTCGGCCGATCGGAGTTCACGCTCTGCTCTCACCCGGCGGCTCCGCCGGTCCTGACCGACCCGGCTCGATCGATCCTTGACCCGGCGACACGCTCTGGAGGACTTCAATGCCTGAAGCGGTGATTTCGACTTACGTTTATTGGCCGGCCGGCATTGCGCTCGGGTGCTGGCTCTTCGTCGAGATCGGCAAGCGGATGTGACTCGAGCCTTCGCGCCGCGGAGCTTTGCCGCGGCCGCAAGGCGCCCGGCTCGCGAGGCGCCCCTATCATGGGGCCTTCGCCATGATGGCTTCGAGCCGCGGGGCTCGGATGCGGCGCCGAAGAGATTTCGCGGCGGCGGCGCGCTCGAAGCCGGGTGTGTCGACAGCCAAGCGTGTCGATAGTGTCGATGGCGAAATGTGTCGATAGCCAAGTGTTGCGAAAAACAGAAATACGGGTTATGGTGTTCTGATTGGCCGCGACTCGCTTCCCGCGAACGCGGCAGGTTGTTTGACATCCGAGTGCGCGGGCTCGCGCCTGCCTCCTTCGACGCGTTCGGGGCGGCAACCGCGCCGATTCCCGGCGCCGGCGCTCTTGTAGTCGCGCTCGGCGCCGCATCCTCCTCGCTCGCAGCAACGATGGATCGCATCCGCTCGTCCATCGCGCTGGTCTCGCTGCGAAGCATCGCCAAGGCCCTCCGTGCCGATGCGCGGCGGTCGCGCCGCGCATTGGGAGGGCGCCCGGGCGGCGAGACGCCGCCCGTCCCAGGGGGCGCCCTGTCCGGCTCCTCACGAACAACCGCCTCGGGCGTCGCAAAGTGAAGAAGCAAAAAAGTGACGTAACTGCCAAGCCGGCGCCGCCCTCTCCCCCAGGGAGAGGACAGGCCGCGAAGCGGCCAGGTGAGGGTGCGCCACGCCGACTGTCGGCGTTCCGAGCCCTCACCCTGCCGGGCTTCGCCCGGCTGTCCCTCTCCCCAAGGGAGAGGGCGGCGCCGGCTTGGCAGTTACAAAGTAACAAAGTGACAGGTTTGGGCGCCCAAGTCCCTGAAAAGGTGCGCCGCCTGCCAGACCTGCACGCCGGCCGCCGCCAGCCGGAACCGCCACCGGGCCGGGCCGCCGGAGCCCATCGAAGGCGGGCGCCTTTCGAAGTCGAACTCCTGGTCCCGGCCGACGACGGCGCGCGGAGCCCGGCGCGCGGGTGTCGGCATGGTCGGCGGCCGCGACGCCGCAACGGCGTCAGCCGCGGCGCTCACCGCTTCGGATAGCGCTCGCTCAAGAGCTCGAACAGGGCGCGCGCCGCCTGGATCTCGCCGCCGGCGGGGCCGTGGGCGCGCGCCTTCGGGTTCCAGGCGTAGACGTCGAAATGGACCCAAGCCTTCGCCTTGTCGACGAAGCGCCGGAGGAACAGCGCCGCCGTGATCGAACCCGCCATGCCGGCGCCGGTTCCGGAGTTGGAGACGTCGCCGACCGTCCCGTCGATCATCGCCTCGTACGGCCGCCACAGCGGCATCCGCCACATGGGATCGCGGGCGCGGGCGGCGGCGTCCGCGATCGCGGCGGCCAGCGCGTCGTCGTCGGTGTAGAACGGCGGCAGGTCGGGGCCGAGCGCCACCCGCGCCGCGCCGGTCAGGGTCGCGAAATCGATCATCAGGTCCGGGGCGTCCTCGTCGGCGAGCGCGAGCGCGTCGGCGAGGATCAGCCGCCCTTCCGCGTCGGTGTTGCCGATCTCGACCGCGAGGCCCTTGCGGCTGACGATCACGTCGCCGGGCCGCATCGCGCCCCCTGCGACGGCGTTCTCGACGATCGGCGTCACCACCCGGAGCCGCACGTCGAGGCCGCTCTCCATGACGAGGCGCGCGAGCGCCAGCGCGGTCGCGGCGCCGCCCATGTCCTTCTTCATCAATTCCATGCCGGAGGCCGGCTTGATGTCGAGGCCGCCGCTGTCGAACGTGACTCCCTTGCCGACCAGCGTGACCTTGGGCGCGTCGCGCCGGCCCCAGGCGATATCGACCACCCGCGGCGCCTCAGCCGCGGCGCGCCCGACCGCGTGAACGAGCGGAAAATTCGCGGCCATGAGATCGTCGCCGCGGGTCACGCGGGCCTCGGCGCCGAAGTCGTCGGCGAGCCTCGTCGCCGCCTGCTCGAGCGCGCCGGGGCCGAGCACGTTGGCGGGCGCGTTGACGAGGTCGCGCCCGAACGCGACCGCCTCGGCGATCCGCTCGATCCGGTCGGCGTCGACGCCCTCCGGCGCGACCAGCCGCGGCTTGCCGGCCGCGTCGGCCTTGAAACGGTCGTAGCGGTAGAGCGCCATCAGGAAGCCGAGCGCGGCGAGGGCTGCATCGGCCGGCGGGTTGGCGAAGCGATAGACGCCCTCGGGCAGGCTCGTGGCGAGCTTCCCCGCGGCAAGAGGGTCGCGCCCGACGCCCTCGGCCTCCACGCCGAACAGCGCGCCCGCGAGCCGGCCGTCCTCGCCCGGCAGGAGCTGGATCTGTCCCGGCTTCGCCTTGAATCCGCACGCTTGCGCGAAGGCTGCAGCGGTCGCGCCGATCGACGCCTGAATCGCGTCCCACGCGCCGGGCGCGGCCAACCAGACCGGGACGGCGCTGGGCGTCGGGGCGGCGAAACGGGGCAAGGCCGGACTCCATCACGTGAGGGGATCAATCGCATTACCACGGATTCGGCGGCGGCTGGCAGGTCCCGGCTCGAAATTCGAGCGGCGCGGTTTGAGTCGAGATCGCAGACCGGCGTCCGAAGTCACTGATTACGCCCGCTCTTCCGGGCGAACGACGCGGCGATCGTCTCTCGCCGCCCAAAGGTGATGAACCAGACGACAGCCACGAGCAGGCCGGAAACCAGCATCGGCAGCCGCAACCCTGTCGCCTGGGCCGATGTTCCGACAATGATCGTGCCGAGGCCGCCCGCCACTTGCGTAAACAGAAACAGCGAGGACAGCACACGCCCCCTTTGCGAGTCCTGAACCGAGGCTTGCATGATCGAAACCGTCCCGGTTCGCCGGGTCTCCTGCGAGAAGCCGAACAGGAGCATCGCAAGAAGCGCCATTGCGAGCGTTATCGATCCCGCGAGCAGCAGGGCCGACACGGCGAGGCCGAGCAACGCCCAGAGAACCCGTCCCGGCGTCGCGCCGGCCGCTCCGCCATGCGCCAGCCACAGAGCCGCCAGGGTGGCCCCGAGTCCCGCAGCGCCATAGAGCGCGGACATGGTCCCGGCCCCCCCGGCCAACACGGTGGACGAGTAGGCTGGCATCAGCCGGTAAAGGGCGGAGGACACGGAATCCCCGGCCAGGATGAGCAAGAGCAACGCCGACAGACCCCTGTGGCTTGCGACGTAGGATATGCCGACCAGGATATCCTGGCGGATCGATTGCCTCGGCGCCCTGTCCTGCTGGTAGCCGTCGGGCGTGACCAGGAATAGTGTGGTGACGAAATACAGGATGTAGCCAAGCACGTTTGTCAAAAACGCTACAGCAATGCCCCAGTGGACCAACAGCCATCCGGCCAGCGCTGGGCCAGCGAAGACCGCGAATTGCGTATAGGCCGCGCTCACCGCGATGCAGGACGCGAGTCGATCCTTTGCTACGAAGCGCGGCATCATGCCGTAGGACGCCGGTATGCTGAAACTGTGGATCAGCCCGTGGGCGAACGCGGCCGCGCAGATGATGGATAGGGTGATCGAGTTGGTCGCCGCGAGGATGGCGAGGATCATCGCCTTCACGAGATCGAACCCGTAGGCGATGCGCACCATGGTGAAACGATCGTATCGATCCGCGAACACCCCGCCGACGGGAATGAACAGGATGGTGGCGAGCGTCGTCAGACCCGCGACGACCGCGAGCCAGGCGGTGGATTTCGTGACCTCCCACGCCGTCCACGAGAAGGCGATCTCTTGAACAAAGTAGGTAATCCACGACGTGACGGAGCCAATCGAGTAAATCCGGAAATTCCTGTCGGCGAACGCTTCGCCGATACCGCCCAGACGTTTCGACATCGGCCCAATCCGGTTCGCGATCGCTTCGCCGATGAGCCGATACACGGTTGGTCGCGAAAGGGAAAAGCCCACGGGCGCGGCCCGCGCCTCCTGCGTCGTGTCGCCCTCCGCCCGGCCGCTCAGTCCTGCGCCGTCGGCCGGATGACGATGCTTCCCACATCCACGTCGGGCGGCTGCTCCAGCGCAAACAGGATGCCACGCGCGATGGCGTCCGGGGCGATTGCGACGCCCTTCAATCGTTCCTCAGTTCGGACGTCAGCGCGGCGAGGATGTCTTCGCGCCGCGCGCCGAGCGCCACCGTGTAACCGCGACTGGCCAGCAATCGCGCGGTCGCTCGCCCGATGCCGCTGCTGGCGCCCGTGATCGCGACCACCTTGTTCGATTCCCGCATGTCGTCTCTCCTTCAGGCCGGAATTTAGGGGTCCCGGCGGGGACGAGCTATGCTGGCGCCGCCATGAGTTTGTCGCCCGCGTCCACGCCTGCGCTCGATCCGCTGTCCGATGTGCTCGCGGTGCTGGACGCCCGCGCGACGCGCCCGCAACGGCTCGAGGCGGACGGCGATTGGGCGCTGGCGTTTCCGCTTCGTGATCGGTTGAAGTTCGTCGCCGTCGTGAAGGGGGTGTGCTGGATCGAAACCCTGGTCGGGGGGCGTCAGCGCCTGTCCGCCGGCGACGTCTGCCTGATCGGGCGCACCGCCTATACGGTCGCCAGCAATCCGGAGTTGCCTGCGGTCGACGGCCTGTCGCTGCTCGACGGTGCGGGGCAAGGCTCGCTGCGGCTCGGCGGCGAGGCGACGGTGATGCTGGGCGGCGGGATTGCGCTCTCTCGCGCGAGCGCCGGCGTCCTGCTCGACATGCTGCCGGTTTTCGCGGTCGCGCCAAGCGCGTCCGTCCGCGCGGCGAGCGTCACGGCGGTGCTGGCGTTGCTCGACACGGAGATGACGCGCGCCGAGATGGGAGCGGGGGCGGTCGCCGCCCGTCTCGCCGAGGTGCTGCTGGTGGAGGCGCTGCGGGCCTGCGCGAGCGGCGAAGCGCCTGCCGGCTGGCTCGGCGCGCTCGCCGATCTGCGCCTTGGCCGGGCGCTCGCGCTGGTCCACAGCGACATCGCCGAGCCCTGGACGGTGGCGCGCCTCGCCGCCGAAGCCGGCATGTCGCGGTCGGCCTTCTCCGCTCGTTTCACGAGGATGGTGGGACAGCCGCCGCTCGCCTACGTCCGGTCCTGGCGCCTGGCGCGCGCCCGCGCGCTGCTCGACCGGGGCGAGGCCAGTGTCGGAAGCGTGGCGATGCGCGTCGGCTATGCGTCGCAAAGCGCGTTCGGTCACGCCTTCCGCCGCGCTTTCGCAACGACGCCGCGCCGCGCCCCAGACTGACGAAGCGCCTCCGGCCCAGATGCGGTGATCGCTCGCGAGCCGTTTCGAGGAGACTTTCGGGAGCCCGGACCTGATTCTAAGAGAACCGGTCCTGCCGGGCAGGGCCCGGGTTCATGCGACGCAAATCATCCCTGTTCGGGGGCGGCTGCGATGGCTTCGATCTCGATCACAAATTCCGGCCGTACCAAGCCGGCCGCGACGATCAGCGTCGACGTCGGCGGCGTCCCCGAAAATTGGCGGTCGCGCGAACGCCTGTAACCATCCATGTGCTCGCGGGCCGTCACATAGACGCTCAGCCTGACGATGTTCGCCATCGTCATCCCATCTTCGGCCAGGATCGCCGCAATGTTTGCGAAGCAGATATCGGCCTGCGCTTCGCTGGTATCGGGAATCCGGTCATCGCGATCGATGCCGAGTTGCCCCGAAACGAACGCCATCCGGCAGCCCGCGGGCACGGCGACGCCGTGGCTGTAGCGCGCCAAGGGGGGCGAATGGACGAGGGAGACAGCTGGCGCATCGCGATCATCCTGAATTGAGAATCGAACAAAAAGAGAACTAGACAAGGCGGGGAGGAGCGTCAAGGGGGCGCTTCGGGCGTGGACCAGCGCGCGTGGAGCCGCCAACATCAAACCGGGACCATCGCCCACGGCGATTTGCTCCGGCGAGCTTGTTCCAGACGTCTCTTGAGCCACGTACGATCGCGTCGCCCTGACGTCAGGGGCGGCGAGATTGTCGGGATCGCGGGCGTCGCGGGCAACGGCCAGAGCGGTCTCGTCGAGGCGCTCGCCGGCCTGCGCAGCGCCCTGTTTGCGCTCGTTGTCAGCCGCGGCGACAGACGGGCCGCGCGACCATGACGGAGGCCGACGTCTCTCGGGACCAAAGGACGCGGGGACGGATCGCCGGTCCCCCGGCGATTGGTCCCGACATTGCCGCTCGTGACCACGAGACGCGGCGGCCCAAAGCGGGGCGTCGACTTCTGTCGCATGTGAACCCTTGACTTTTGACCGGCGACCGGCTTCGCCTCCGCGAGAGCCTTCCGCATGGTCGAGCCGGGCGGACGGTTCAACGGCGAGATCGGGGTCGAGGAGAGACGCGTGTCGGAGATCAGCCAAACTGCCAGGATCCGTCTGATCGGCGACGGCGCGCCAGCGAAGCCGGCCCCGCTCGTCGCGCCCGCCGATGCGCCCGCGCCCCGCGCCGCGCCCGCCGAAGCGCCGGCGAGGGCGCCTGCGGCCGAGCGGCCCGCGGCGCCGATCTTCCTGTCCGACGCCGCGGACGGCGCGGATGTTCTCGGGGCGGCGGCGATCGTCCAGCCGCTGGCGCAGCTCTGCGTGACGGGCGCGGCGCAGACGCCGTTTCTGGCCGCGATCGCCGGCCCGGCGGGGGCCGGCAAGAGTTTCGCGCTGAAGCGCCTGGCGCAGACGGTGGAGAAGCTCGCGGGCACAGCCGGCGCGCTCGGGCGGGTCGTGGTCGCCCACGTCGAGGCGACCGGCGGCGCGGAGGCGGCGGTCGCGCTGGCGAGCGCGGCCTATTCCGCGCTCGACCGAGAGCAGGGCGTCGATTACGCTTCTCTCCTCGACGAATCCGCTCACGCCGGTGGCGATCCGATGCGGGCCGCGATGGCGGCGTCCGATCGGCACGAGGAGGCCGTCCGCCGGCTCGAAGCCGAGCGCAGCCAGCGCGACGAGGCCGAGGCGCGCAGCGCCCGTCTGCCCGACGCGCTGCTGTTCGAGACCCCCGGATCGCGCGTCGACGTGTTCGCCCGATCTCGGCGCGGCGCGATCGACGCGAGCCTGCGCCGCTTCGACCTCGCCGGGACCGACGCCGGCGCGAGCTACCGCGACCTCGTCCGGGACGTGGCGAGCATGGGCGCGGGCGGCCGGATCGGCGTCGCGCTGCGCGCAGTCTGGGCCTATTCCGGCCAGCGCCGGCTGCTGTTCTGGGCGATCGTCGCGTTCGCGCTCGGCTTCGGCGTTCATCTCATGCACGGTTCGCAGGCGATGGACGCCGTCCAGGTCCCGACGGCGGCAGGGGAGATGGTCACGAACTCGACCCTGAAAGCCACCGATTGGATCAGGACGCACGGCTCCTGGTTCGAGACGGCGGCAAAGATCCTCTACGCCCTCGGCGCCCTCGCGCTGGCGCTCAACCTGTGGCGCGCGGTCGGCTTCGCGACCCTCGTCATGCGCGGCGCGCAGCTTCTCAATCTGGACGTCCGCGACCGCCGCCGTGATCTCGATGACCGCGTCGCCCGGCTCAGCCAGCGGGTGGCGGCCCTGTCGGCCGCCGCCGACACCGCGGCCAGGCGGGCGGAAGCCGCAGCCCATCGGGTGCGCGGAAAGGCGCAGACGCGGGCCCCGGGGCCCGACTTCCTCGACGCGCGCCACGGCGACACGGCGGCCGCGCTGGGCTTCCTCGCGGCGCTCGGCGAGCGGATCGCCGCCGGACCGTCGCAGGGCGCGCCCGAGCGGCTGGTGTTCGTCGTCGACAACCTCGACGCCCTGCCGCCCGCCGCCGCGATCGCCTGGATCGATGCGGCTCGGGGCGCCATCGGTCCCGGCGCGGTCGGGGTTCTGGCGCTCGATCCAGCGCGCCTCGTCGGCGCGCTCGGCGGCCCGACGGAAGCGCGCCGGCGGCTCGACAAGTGGCTGCAGGCGGTCGTCAACCTGCCCGGCCGCGCCGCCGTCTCCGGCGAGCGCCTGATCGCGCGGCTGCTCGCGCCCGACGTCGAGCCGGCTGCGCCGGCGCCCGATCCGGCGGTCGCGAAGGCGCTGACGGAGCCTTTGTCGAGCGCCGAGACCACGCTCCTCGCTGCGCTCGCCCCACTCGCCGCCGATTCCGCGCGCGCGGCCAAGCGCTTCCTCAACGCCTATCGGCTGGCGCGCTGCTCGAACGCCTCGCGTTCGGCGATCGCGCTGATGCTGGCGGTCGCCTTCGCCGATGAGGAGATCCAGTCGGCGATGCGCAGGCGCCTCTCCAACGGCGGGGGCGACCTCGAGCCGTTCGACGGCCCGGAGCGCCTCGTCTCGGCGGTCAGGAGCGCCCGCGCCGCCAACATCGGCGCCTTGACGGTGGCCGACGCCCGGGCCGCCGACGCCGTCGCCCGGCGCTACGCCCCGTCAGTGTGACGCAGCCGCCGCGGCGATCGGCGAGGCGTCCGCCGCGGCGTCCGGCAGCTTCGACCGGCTCCAGCCGCCGCCGAGCGCGACGATCAGGTTGACGGCGGCGGTCTGGATCGAGGCCTCGGTCGAGAGCAGCGCCTCCGAGGCCGACAATTGCTGCGCCTCGGCGACGACGACCGCGGTGAAGGCCTGAGTGCCTGCGCGATATTCGTTGAGCGCGATCTGGGTCGCCTGGGTGGAGATGCGCACGTCCTCCGCCTGCACCTTGACCTCCTGCGAATAAATGCGAATGGCGGCGAGGTTGTCCTCGACCTGCCCGAGGGCGTTGAGCACGGTCTGGCGGTAGGTCGCGACCTGAGCGTCGTACGTCTGCCGCGCCGCCTCGACCTGCGCGCCCGTCAGCCCGCCGTTGACCAGCGGCTCGGCGAGCGAAGCGCCGAACGACCAGACCGGGTTCGTGAGGCCGTAGCGCGCGGCGAACGGGTTGCCGGAATAGCCGACGAGACCGGAGAGCGACACGGCCGGGAAATAGCCGGCGAAGGCGACGCCGATCTCGGCGTTGGCTTGCCGCATCGTCTCCTCGGCCGCGGCGATGTCGGGCCGGCGCTCCAGCAAGTCCGAAGGCAGGCTGACCGGAATCGACGGCGGCCGGGTCGCCAGGACGCCGTGCGAGATCGTCAGCCCCGCGGGCGGACGGCCCATCAGCACCGCGATCGCATGCTCGCTCTGGGCGCGGGTCACGCCCGCGGCGATGAGCTGCGCCTGGGCGTTCAGCACCTGCGCCTGCGCGGTAATCACGTCGGACTTGGCCGCCGTGCCGGCGTTGTACTGGTTCTGGGTGATCGTCAGCGAGCGCTTGTACTCCTCGACGGTGCGGGCCAGCAGGTCCACGAGCGAGTCGGCCTGACGCACCTGGACGTAGGCGAGCGCCAGCGCCGCCTGCTCGGCGAGCCGCGCGTTGGCGAGCGCGGCGGCGCTCGCTTCGGCCCCCGCCGTCTGCGCCTCGACCGCCCGCCGCACTTCGCCCCACACGTCGAGCGTCCACGACCCCGACGCCTCGGCGGAGAGCGTCGTGAGCGCGGTCCCGCTGGTTGCGCTGCGCGTCGCCGACCCGAGCCCGTTGACAGTCGGAAATAGGCCGGCGCGGGCCTCGTTGATCAGGGCGAGCGCCTCGCGGTAGTTGGCCTCGTCCGCCTTGACGGTCTGGTTGGAGATCGCCACCGCCTCCTCGAGGCGGCTGAGTTCCGGATCGCGAAAGGCGTTCCACCAGTCGCCCTTCGGCTCGCCCGCCCTGGGCGTTGCGACCTTCCAGCCGGCGATCTCCTTGTACTGCGGCGAGATGACCGCCGCGGCCTGCTGGAAGTTTGGACCGACCGGCGCGCAGCCGGCGAGCGCGACGGCGGCGAGGACGGCGGCGGACCCGCCCCACAGCCGAGTCGAACGCCGTGCGCAGGATTGGCGCCGCGCGAGCGATATCAGGGGTTTGGGCGCCAAAATCTGTCCAAAAGCAACCTCCGAGCCGCGCCGGGGGCGGTCGGCGCAGGCAGCGGGCAATTCCTCTCCCTGAGGGAGAGGACAGGCCGCGAAGCGGCCAGGCGAGGGTTCGCCACGCCGACCGTCGGCGTTCCGGGCCCTCACCCTGCCGGGCTTCGCCCGGCTGTCCCTCTCCCGGAAGGAGAGGGAGGCGCAGGCTTGGCAGTTACGTCCAAAAGCGACTGCCGACCCCGTCATTGCGAGGAGCAAAGCGACGAAGCAATCCACGCCGCCGCTTGCATCCTGCGGTAAAGATTGCTCCGTCTTCTGCTCGCGACGAACCGCGAAGGACGACGTGGCGGTCCAGGGGCCACAACAGCAGCCCAGCGGCCCCTGGATCGCTTCGCTTCGCTCGCGATGACGGCGTTCTTCGCGCCCACCTTGGGAGCCAACCAGCGCCTGCGGCGCCGCCGAGGTGATTGCGCGCGAGGAGCCGGACAGAGCGGGCGCTGGGAGGGGCGGCGTCCCGCCGCCCGGGTGCGCGAGACGCGCACCCTCCCGTTGCGCGGCGCTACGGCTGGCCTGTGAGGCGAAAAACACACCGCCATGGCGCTCGCCTCCGCCACTGCCCCTCGGGTGATCCCCATCCCCCGTTCCGCTTCGCTCCACGGGGGAGGAAAGCCGCGCGGGCTCGGCGCCATCCGGCTGCGGGCATGAGGGGGCCAGGAAAGGCATCGGGGATCCAGTCGGGTCGCGCAAGGATCAGCCTACCTCGGTTTCGAGTTTTTCACAATATTTTTTCTCAACAATTTGTATTATCAGAAATATCCGGCTTCGCGGCCGCGTCCCGGTCGCGCGGATGCGCCCCGGGCGTCAGCGCGCGTCCGGCAGAGGCGCGGGCGCTCCGCGCAGGTAGTATCGGTTCCACAGCCGCCCCAGCATTTTTCCAAGCGAATCGAGATAGATGAAAACCACCGGCGTGGTATACAGGGTCAGCGCCTGACTGACGATCAGGCCGCCGACGATCGTGATGCCGAGCGGGTGGCGCAGCTCCGATCCTTCGCCCGTTCCGAAGGCGAGGGGAAGCGCGCCGAAGATCGCCGCGAAGGTGGTCATCATGATCGGACGGAACCGCATCAGGCAAGCCTGCTCGATCGCTTCGCGCGTGTCGAGGCCGCGCCGCCGCTCCGCATCGAGCGCGAAGTCGACCATCATGATCGCGTTCTTCTTCACCACGCCGATCAGCAGGAGCACGCCGATCGCCGCGATGACGGTGAACGGCGTGTCGGACAGCCACAGCGCAAGCGCCGCGCCGACGCTCGCCGAGAACAGCGTCGAGAGAATCGTGAGCGGATGGATCAGGCTCTCGTACAGGATGCCGAGCACGATGTAGATCGTGAGCAGCGCCGCGCCGAACAGCATCGGCATGCTCGACTGCGACTGCTGAAAGGTGGCGGCCGTCCCGGCGAATGCGCCGCGCACGGTCGAGGGCATGCCGATGCGCCGGACCGTGTCGTCGATTTCCGCCTGCGCCTGGCTCAGCGACTTGCCGGGCGCGAGGTTGAACGAGATGGTGGCGGCCGGGAACAGGCCCTGGTGGTTGACGCTGAGCGGCGTGTGGCCGGGTACGACGCGGGCGAAGGCGGACAGCGGAACCATTTTCTCGACCGAGGACGACACCGCGGACCCGGTCGAGGCCGACGCGTGACCGCTCGCGGCCAGCGCATTGGTGGCGAGGTTACGCGCCGCGTCCGTTGCGATCGACGTCGCCGTGCTCTGCGCGCCGGTGCTGGACTTGAAGAGTCCGGCAGCGAGGCCGGTCTGCTGGGAGCCGGTCGGGTTGGCCCCGGCGGTCGAGACGTAGAGGTCGTCGAGCGTGCCGGGGTCCTGCCAGTAACGCGGCGCGACCTCCATCACCACGTGGTACTGGTTCTGCGCGCTGTAGATGACGGAAACCTGACGCTGTCCGAAGGCGTCGTAGAGGGTGTTGTCGATCGCGCTCAGCGTCAGTCCGAGCCGCATCGCGGTGTCGCGGTCGATGACGATGTCGGTCTCGAGCCCACCCTGCTGCTGGTCCGAGTTGACGTCCTTGATGATCTCGCTCTTCGTCAAGGCCTCGGTCAGCTTCGGCGTCCACTGGGCGAGCTGCGACGCGTCGTCGGCGAGCAGGGTGTATTGGTAGGCCGCATTGCTTTGCCGGCCGCCGGCGCGCAGATCGGACACCGCGATCATGAAGAGGCGCGCCCCGGCCACGCGCGCGAGCTTGCCGCGCAGCCGGTTGACCACCTCGTCCGCTGTGACTTTGCGGACGGCCTGGGGCTTCAGCGACACGTAGATGAAGCCGGAGTTCGTCTGCAATCCGCCGGTGAAGCCGACCACGTTCGCGACCGCCGGGTCGTCCTGCACGATCGTCTGCAACTCGGTGAACTTCTTTTCCATCGACTGGAACGAGATGCTCTGGTCGGCCTGGATCGCGCCGATGATGAGGCCGGTGTCCTGGACCGGGAACAGGCCGTAGCTCACGTGATAGCGAAAGAGATCGTAGTTGAGCCAGATCGTGGCGAGGAGCGTCATCGCCACGATCGCCGGGTGGCGCAAAGCCACGCGGAGCGTGACGCGATAGAAGCCGAGCGCTGCGTCGAACGCGCGCTCAGAGGCCTGATAGATCCGGCCGCGGCGCCGCGTGTGTTCGCGCGGCAGGATCAGCGCGCACATCATCGGCGTCGTCGTCAGCGAGACGGCGAGCGAAATCATCACCGCCGCCGACAGGGTCAGCGCGAATTCGTTGAACAGGCGCCCGACGATTCCGCCGAAGAAGATCAGCGGCGCGAACACCGCGATCAGCGACAGCGAGATCGACAGCACCGTGAACCCGACCTCGTTCGCGCCGCGGATCGCCGCCTCGCGCCGCCCCATGCCGGCCTCGAGATGGCGCGACACGTTCTCGAGCACGACGATTGCGTCGTCGACGACGAAGCCGGTCGAGATCGTCAGCGCCATCAGCGACAGGTTGTCGAGGCTGAATCCAGCCAGGTACATCACGCCGAACGTGCCGATGATCGAGGTCGGCACCGCGACGCTCGGGATCGCCGCCGCGCGCACGCTGCGCAGGAAGGCGAACACCACCAGGATCACCAGGACGACCGCGACGATCAGCGTCCTTTGCGTGTCGGCGAGCGACTGGCGGATGGTCGTCGAACGGTCGACCGCAATGCTGAGATCGACGTCGCCCGGCAGCGACGCGATCAGGCGCGGCAGCTCGGCGTGGACCGCGTCGACGACGTCGATGATGTTGGCGCCGGGCTGGCGGGAGACGACCACCGCCACCCCGGGCCGGCCGTTGACGAGGCCGGCGTTGCGCAGGTCCTCGACCGAGTCGACGACCTCGGCGACGTCGGAGAGCTTGACCGCCGCGTTGTTGCGGTAGGCGATCACGAGATCGCGGTATTGCGCGGCTTTCGTCGCCTGATCGTTGGCGTAGACCTGATAATGCGCGGCGCCGTCCTCGATCGCGCCTTTCGGGCTGTTGGCGTTGGCGGAGGCGAGCGCGGCGCGAATGTCCTCGAGGCCGATTCCGTAGCGGAAGACCGCCGTCGGATTGACCTCGATCCGGACCGCCGGCAACGCCGAGCCCGAGATGTTGACCTGGCCGACGCCCGGCAGTTGCGACAGGCGCTGCTGCAGCACGTTGGAGGCGATGTCGTAGAGCTGGCCCGGGGTGTGGCCGGACGACGTCATGGCGAGGACCATGATCGGCGCGTCCGCCGGATTGATCTTGTGATAGGACGGGTTCTGGCGCAGGCTGGTCGGCAGGTCCGCCCGCGCCGCGACGATCGCCGCCTGCACGTCGCGCGCGGCGCCGTCAATGCTTCGGTCGAGGCCGAACTGCAGGATGACGCGCGTCGAGCCGAGCGTGCTCTGCGACGTCATTTCGTTGACGTCGGCGATCTGGCCGAGGTGGCGCTCGAGCGGCGCTGCGACCGAGGACGACATCGTCTCCGGACTCGCGCCGGACATGTTGGCCTGGACCGAGATCACCGGAAAGTCGATCTGCGGCAACGGCGCGACCGGCAATTGCCGGTAGCCGAGCAGGCCCGCGAGGATGACGCCGATCGTCAGCAGCGTCGTCGCCACCGGCCTCCTGATAAAGATCTCGGAGAAGCGGTTGTTCACGTCGGCGCCGCCGCCAGCGTCGCGCCGGTCGCGCCCATGCCGAAGCGTCCGCCGAGCCGCTCGAAGAAGAGATAAATGACCGGGGTCGTGTAGAGCGTCAGGACCTGGCTGAACGCGAGGCCGCCGACGATGGCGAGGCCGAGCGGATGGCGAAGCTCGGAGCCGACGCCGGTTCCCAGCATCAGCGGCAGCGCGCCGAAGATCGCCGCGACCGTCGTCATCAGGATCGGCCGCAGCCGCAGCAGGCAGGCCCGGGTGATCGCCTCGCGCGGCGCCAGACCCTCGTTGCGCTGCGCGTCGAGGGCGAAGTCGATCATCATGATCGCGTTCTTCTTGACGATGCCGATCAGCAGCACGATGCCGATCACGCCGATGATGTCGAGACCCGCGCCGGCGACCTCGAGCGTGAGCAAGGCGCCGATGCCGGCCGACGGCAGCGTGGTCAGGATCGTGATCGGGTGGACGAAGCTCTCGTAGAGGACGCCCAGCACGATGTACATCGCCGCGATCGCCGCCGCGAGCAGGAACACCTCGTTCTGGAGCGCCGACTGGAACGCCTGCGCCGCGCCCTGGTAGGCGACGCCGAAGCTCTTGGGAAGCTCGATGTCGCCGAGCGCCGCGTCGATCTGATCGACCGCCTGCCCAAGCGACGCGCCGGGCGCGAGATTGAACGAAATCGTCGTCACCGGAAACTGCTTCAGATGCGAGATCTGCAACGGCGAGGTCCTGACGACGAAATTGGCGACCGCGTTCAGCGGCGTCTGCCCCGAGGTCGACGAGGCCGACGGCAGATAGAGGTTGTCGAGCGAATCGAGCGAGCGCGCCATCTTCGGGTCGATGTCGAGAATGACCCGGTACTGGTTGGTCTGGGTGAAGATGGTCGAGATGATGCGCTGGCCGTAGGCGTCGTAGAGCGCGTTGTCGACGATCGCGGGGGTGATGCCGAAGCGCGCGGCCCCGCTGCGGTCGAGATCGACGAACACGGACCGACCGTTCGGCTGCAGGTCGCTCGCGACGTCGACGATCGAGGGGACCTTCGCAAGCCGTTGCAGGACCTTCGGAGTCCAGGCCTGCAACAGCGCGAGGTCCTGGTTCTGCAGCGTGAACTGATACTGAGTGGCGCTGACCGCGGTGTCGATGGTCAGGTCCTGCACCGGCTGCATGTAGAGCGAAATCCCGGGAACGCCAGCGGTCTCCTGCGCGAGGCGGCGGATGATCTGGCTGACCGTCGCCTTGCGCTCGCTCTCGGGCTTGAGGTTGATCAGCAGCCGGCCGGAGTTGAGCGTGACGTTGTCGCCGTCGACGCCAATGAACGACGACAGGCTGGCGACGTCTCGATCGGCGAGGATCGCCTTCGCCAGCGCCTGCTGCTGCGTGGCCATGCGCTCGAACGAGACGTCCTCCGACGATTGGGTCACGCCCTGGATGACGCCGGTGTCCTGGATCGGAAAGAACCCCTTCGGGATCGTCACGTACAGGTAGCCGGTCAGGAGGAAGGTCCCGACTGCGACGAGGAGCGTGATCCCCTGATGGTCGAGCACGACCCGCAGGGTCGCGGCGTAGAAGCGGGTCAGCGCCTGGAACAGTCTTCCGCCGCTCGCCTCGCCCCCGCCGGTCGGCCTGAGGAGCTTGGCGCACAGCATCGGAACCAGCGTCAGCGAGACGAAGGCGGAAATCACGATGGTGGCGGCGAGCGTGATCGCGAACTCGTGGAACAGCCGCCCCACCACGTCGCCCATGAACAGCAGCGGGATCAGCACCGCGAGCAGCGACACGGTCAGCGAGATGATGGTGAAGCCGATCTGCGCCGAGCCCTTCACCGCCGCGTCGTACGGGCTGTCACCCGCCTCGAGGTGGCGGGCGATGTTCTCGATCACCACGATGGCGTCGTCGACGACGAATCCGGTCGCGACCGTCAGCGCCATCAGCGACAGGTTGTCGAGGCTGAAATCGAACGCGTACATGATCGCGAGCGCGCCCACGAGCGACAGCGGCACCGACAGGCTCGGGATGACGGTCGCCGGGATGTTCCTGAGGAACAGGAAGATCACCATGACGACGAGGCCGACCGCGAGCGCGAGCTCGAACTCGACGTCCTTGACCGACGCTCGGATGGTCGTCGTGCGGTCGGTCAGCGGTTCGAGGGTCAGGCCCGCCGGCAGGGTCGCCCTCAGGGTCGGCAGGATCGCCTCGACCGCGTCCGAGACCGCGATGACGTTCGCGCCCGGCTGGCGCTGGATGTTGACGATCAGCGCCGGCGTCGTGTTCATCCAGGCGGCGAGCCGGCTGTTCTCCGGCCCGATCTCGACGCTCGCCACGTCGGACAGATGGATCGGCGCGTTGTCGCGGTAGGCGACGACGGATTTCAGGTAGTCCTTCGGGTCGTGGATCTGGTCGTTGGCGTTGATGGTCGAGGACTGCGACGGCCCGTCGAAGCTGCCCTTGGGCGTGTTGACGTTGAGATTGGCGATCGTGGTGCGCAGGTCGTCGAGGTTGACGCCGTAGGCGGCGAGCGCCAGCGGATTGGCGTGGATGCGCACCGCCGGCCGCTGTCCGCCGGAAATCGTGACGAGGCCGACGCCGGGAAGCTGCGACAGTTTCGGGACGATCCGGCCCTCGAGGATGTCCTCGACCTCGGTGAGCTTCATCGTATTGGACGCCACGCCGAGGGTCAGGATCGGGGCGTCGGCCGGGTTGACCTTGGCGTAGATCGGCGGGGCGGGGAGGTCGGCGGGCAGAAGGTTGCCGGCGGCGTTGATCGCCGCCTGGACCTCCTGCTCGGCGATGTCGATGCCGATGTCGAGGCCGAAGCGCAGGGTGATGACCGACGCGCCGGCCGAACTCGCCGACATCATCTGGCTGAGGCTCGCCATCTGGCCGAACTGGCGCTCGAGCGGCGCCGTCACCGCCGAGGTCATCACCTCGGGGCTCGCGCCCGGATAGAAGGTCTGGACCTGGATGGTCGGGTAGTCGACCTCCGGCAGCGCCGAGAGCGGCAGGAAACGGTATCCGGCGAGCCCGACGAGCAGAATGGCGATCATGAGCAGGCTGGTCGCGACCGGCCTGTCGATGAAGAGTCTGGACGGGTTCACGGGCGGCTTGCTCCCGCGGCGGCGCTCACTTCGCCGCGCCCTGGGCGGCGGGCTGCGCCCCGCCAGCAGGGCGCCCGCCGGCCGGCGGGGGCGCGCCGGCTGCGGACAGCTGATCCAGGCACGCGCGCGCTGCCATTGCGCTCGGGCGTGCGCTGTCCTTCTGGACCGTTCCCGCTTTGACGAGATCCTGAACCTTGCCCTTGACGAAGGCGCGGGGATCGTCCGCCGCCGCGAATCCGGCGCTGGCTGCGGCGTAGATCGCCTTCGCCTCGGGCGACAGTTTCGCCGCGCAGGCTTCCGCGCCGCCGCCGGGCGCAGCTTCCCCCGGAGCGCCGACCACCGTCACCTTGGCGCCGTCCCTGAGCCGGTCGACGCCGTCGATCACGATCCTGTCGCCTGCGGCGAGGCCGGACGTGATCGTGGTCGACGTGGCGTTCGAAGGACCGGCGACGATGTCGCGCTTCGTCACCGTCCCGTCGGCGTTCAGGAGATAGACGTAATCGCCCGACGGGCCAATCTGGACCGCGGCGTTGGGGGCGAGGACGACGCCCTTCAGCGTGTCGACCAGAAGCCGTACGTTGACGAACTGCTGCGGAAACAGGACGCCGTTCGGATTGGCGAAGGTCGCGCGCATCTTGATCGTGCCAGTGGTGATGTCGACCTGGCTGTCGTAGGCGGTCAGCGTTCCCTCGGCCAGTTTGTCCACATTGGCGCGGTTGAACGCGGTGACCGGGAGGGTCGCGCCGGACGCGAGCCGGGCGGCGATGCGCGGCAGGTTGTCCTCCGCGGTCGCGAAGACGACGCTGATCGGATCGAGCTGGGTGACGACGACGATGCCGGTCGAGTCGGACGGCTGCAGATAGTTGCCAGGGTCGACGAGGCGGAGCCCGACCCGGCCGTCGATGGGGGAGACGATATGGGCGTAGTTGAGGTTGATCTGAGCCGTCTGCACCGCCGCCTGATCGCTCTGGATCGCCGCCTTGTCCTGCTGGACCAGCGCCTCCTGGTCGGTGACCTGCTGCTTGGAGATCGAATCCTGCTTAATCAGCGCCTCATACCGATCGAGATTGTTCTCCGCCTGGGCGAGCAGCGCCTGGTCCTTGGCGAGCTGGCCTTGCGCCTGGGCGAGCGCCGCCTGATAGGGCCTCGGGTCGATCTGGGCGAGGAAGTCGCCTTTCTTGACGGTCTGCCCTTCGGTGAAACCCAGATTCATCAGCGTGCCGGCGATCTGGGTCCGGATCGTCACGGTCTCGAACGGAGTCACGGTTCCGAGCGCGTCGAGGGTGATCGGCATGTCGCCGGTCGCGACCGGCGCGACCCGAACCGTCTGCGGCGGCGGTCCGGCGCGGCCGGACTCGGCGACGCCCTCCTTCGGCGCGGTCTCGTGCCTGTCGAACCTCTGCCAGGCAAAAACGGCGACCGCCGCGAGCACGACGACGAGCGCGATCCGGACGAGAAGCCTGCGCCGCCGCGGCGGCGCTTTCGGCTCGGGCGCGGGGGCGGGGATCTCGGGACCCGGAGGCGCCGGCGCGACGCGCTCGGCGACCTCGGGTTTGAACGCTTCATTCATGAGGTGTCATTCGTGCGCTCGTGCTCGGGTCCGCATGCGGCGCGCGGGTGACGCTGTCAAATCAACCCCGCGTGTCCCGTCGCCGCAACGGGTTTCCACGGGCATGCACTATTCTGGTCATGGCGGCGAAAACAAGGTGTTGCAATCGGGGCCCGGCTGGGTCATAAGCGCCCGGCGTCGGCGAGCCGGCGCACGGATGCGGGTGTAGCTCAGGGGTAGAGCACAACCTTGCCAAGGTTGGGGTCGAGGGTTCGAATCCCTTCGCCCGCTCCAAAATTTATTAAAGGAAATCAGACTTTAACGAGAGGGCCGCCGCAAGGCGGCCTTCGTCGTTTCTGGCGTGGTGTCCACATGGTGTCCACGACGACGGGCCGCCGCCTCCCCGCCGAGTCTCGACGCACCTTCCGGTCCAATGCCCGCGATGCTGATGCGCCCCAGCCGCCGATACGCTTCCGCCACGAAACCGAGCAATTCCGACGCGCCGATGAAACGGCATGCCGACATGGCAAGGCCCAGGCAGATGCGCGACTTGCGTCGATCGGGAGCTCTTGACGAACCAGCGACACAACGATATTGTTGTGTCATGCTTCCCGACGTTGATCCATTGACTGGCTATCTTCCCCCTGGAGTGCATGACGCACCCTGGGGTGAGGTGGCACCGCGGTTTAGCAGCAACGGCCATCGCACCCGTCTCGTCGGGGGTCTTCTTGCCGCATTGCAAAATCTGGCTGCTGCGGGCTGCCGATCAATGTTGCTCGACGGAAGCTTCGTTTCACAAAAGGACCTTCCGGAGGATTATGACGGAGCGTGGGACACAGCGGGGGTCGACCCCTATCGTCTCGACCCGGTGCTGCTCGATTTCACTAACGGCCGAGCGGCTATGAAATCGAAATATCTGGGCGAACTCTTTCCGGCGTCTTCTTTCGCGGCCCCTGGCGTCCTTTACCGTGACTTCTTCATGAAGGACCGCAACGGCGTGCCCAAGGGAATCGTCAATATCGACCTGGGGAGCCTGCCATGATTACCAACGAACGGCAGTACAGGATCACCCGGAGTGAAGCCGATCGGTTTCGTAAGGCTATCAGCGAACTCGCCAACGCCACCGTGCGGCCAGATGTGCATCCGCGCCTGCTTCAGGCGGAGCGCGAGGCCATGGAAAGCCAACTCGCCGACCTAGAAGCTGAGCTTGCCGAATATGACCGTCTGAAGTCCGCCGACCTCTCTATGATCTCTATCGACTCGTTCGACGAACTGGCCGACGGCCTCATCCGGGCGAGGATCGCAAGCGGACTCAGTCAAAAGGCTCTCGCCGATCGACTTGGGCTCAAGGAGCAACAAATCCAGCGCTACGAGGCTGAGCGCTATGCATCCGCCAGCTATCAACGCCTGCGAGAGATCGCCAGCGCCCTTCGCGTACGCATCAAGAACGACATCCTTCTGCCGGTGGCGCCCGCCAATTTTGGTGGGCTCGTCAGCAAACTGCGTCAGGTTGGGCTTGATCGCGACTTTCTATTGTCGCGGCTGTTGCCATCGGCAGACGCCGCACGCGCCAGCGGCGAGATTCCCAGCGAGGACGGCGACTATGCCTTGACCTCCAAGGCCGGCGCGGTCCTCGAACGCGTTTTCGGTTGGACGCGCGATAATATGTTCGGCGCACAGGCACTAGTCGCGCCGCGCTTCGCCGCGGCCGAAGCACGATTCAAGATGCCTGCCAATCGCGCGCAGGCAACGACCGGCCTTTATGCTGCCTATGCGAACTATCTTGCCGTCGTCGTGCTCAAGGGCGCGCGATCGCTGCCCAAGACCGAAATCCCCACGGACCCGGCGGTCATGCATCGCCGTATTCAGGAGACCTACAAGACCATCGATCTCAAGAGCGCGCTTCATACGGCTTGGGATCTAGGTGTCGTCGTTCTACCGCTTCGCGACCGCGGCACCTTTCATGGCGCCTGCTGGCGCTACGCTGGTCGCAACGCCGTCGTGCTGAAACAGACGTCGAAGCACGAAGCCCGCTGGCTGTTCGATCTTCTGCACGAACTCTTTCACGCCGGTCAGCAGCCGGAGGCCGACACGCTGGAAGTGATTGAGGCGGATGAGACGTCCTCCGAACGACGTAACTCAGACGAGGAAATTGCCGCCAGCCAATTCGCCGGCGATGTCGTGCTCAACGGTGAGGCAGAGGCGTTGGCGCAGGCCTGTGTTCAGGCCGCACGCAAGTCAGTGGAGCGGCTGAAAAGCGTCGTTCCGTCGATCGCAGAAAAGAATGGGGTGAGTGTGGGCGGGCTGGCCAACTACCTCGCCTTCCGGCTCTCGTGGCAGGGCGTGAACTGGTGGGGCGCAGCGGCAAACCTGCAGGCAGATGACAGCGATCCCTGGAAGATCGCCCGCGACGTCTTCGTGGAGCGCTTTCCGTACGACATCGATAACGAACTCGATCGGCAATTGCTCGATCGGGCACTGCATTGAGGTTTCAATGTCTGTATTCAAAAAGCCGCCACCGCTTGACATCAAATGCACATCGACCGACTGCGAGCATGACTTGCACTGCTTCAAGCAACTGAAAAAGATGGCACCGGACGAGCGCGGGAAATGTCGTGCCTGCGGGGCGGATCTCGTGGACTGGCATCGCATCCACCGGCGGGACAAGGGTGATACGACGCACACATTCCAAGCACTCCAGCACGAGATGATACGCCACCACTTTTTTCATCGCCCCGTTGATGAAACGGCGATGCGCCACGCCCAACGTAAAGGGCGTATTGCGATCAAGGCCGCCGCCCATGATCGTCTGTACAAGTACCTCGCGGTAGCGGAGCCGACGCGGGACGGTCGGCAGACACCGCTTGCGGGCAACGTGATCTATTACGCTCAGCACGCGACGGCGACCTGCTGCCGGACCTGTCTCGAGTATTGGCATGACATCCCCAAGGGACGCCCGTTGACGCCGGAGGAATTCGACTACTGCGCAACGCTTGTCGACTTCTTCATCGATGAGAAGTTGCCTGATCTCTCCGACGAGCCGATCAAGGTGCCACGTCGGCCCCACGGCCAGCCTGCTCAGCACGGGGGATCATATCCCTGATGAGCACCATCAAGCCCATCGAAACGCAACGATTCGCCGCTCAGCTCCGCGCACGGGCCATCGATGTTGAAAGCGGCCGCGTCCTGATCTCGCGCCTTGCTGGATCGGGCCAAGAGGTCGACCTCACTCTTCCAGCGAACTGCAATGGTTATGGGCGCGTTCGCCACTTTCGTTTGGCCACGGCGAAAGGCTGGCCGGCCAACCCGCTGCCGATCGCCCCGGCTTGTCACGCGCTCGGGATCGAGCAAGTCCCGGTCCTAATGACCGCGCTGGTTTTTCAGAACGCCGCTTGCGCGTGGCGCTGTTGGTACTGCTTCGTGCCAGAGGAATTGCTCAAGGCCGATCACGATCACGCGGAGTGGTTCACGGCAGCCGAACTGGTTGATCTCTACCGCCAGATCCCAGACGCCCCCCGGATTATCGACCTCTCTGGAGGATCACCTGACCTAGTGCCCGAGTGGACGCCTTGGATGATGCGAGCGCTCACCAATGCGGGCCTCGCAGAATCAACCTATCTCTGGACCGACGATAACCTCAGCACGACCTACATGTTCGACGAGCTGTCGGCCGCCGATCTTGAGCGGCTGCGTCGCTATCGCAACTACGGCCGCGTCTGTTGCGTCAAGGGCTTTGACTCCCGTTCTTTCGCCTTCAATACGCGCGCGGCGTCCCAGGATTACGATCGTCAGTTCGAGATTCTGCGGCGCGTAATGGATCTGGGTCTCGACCTGTACGGCTACGTGACGTTGACGTCTCCACACGACGACGGGGTTGCACAAGGCGTTGCGGACCTGATGGATAGACTTCAGTCCATCGATCCGAACTATCCACTTCGCGTCATTCCTCTTCGTATCGAGGTGTTCACGCCGGTCGAACAGCGTCTGGCTCGTGACGACGCACGTGAGCGGAGCCTTGTCATACAGGAGGAGGCGATCGCTGCATGGATGAGCGAGCTTGAACGCCGGTTCGATCCCGAGACGCGCGCGAAGCAAATTTGTGATGTGCCGCTCAGATCGAGGCAAGCATGATCGCGTCGCGTCATTCCCTATCGCAAGCCGCCTTCGAGGTACAGGTCGACCGTTGGACCCAGGCCGCGATTGGGGACGGCGCGACCGGCTTTCCGACGCTACTGCATCGACTTCCAGGCGTCTATCCGACCGAACTACTGGCTTCCCTCAATCGCTTAGTGGAAAGCGAAAGACTGGATTGGGCCGTGATGGCGTCGATCCGCCGCCAAGCCGGTTCCCAAGGCGTTGCGGCAGTCGAAGGCCGTTCCTTGCTGCCGCTCCCGCACCCTCTCGACTACGAATGGCGCTTCACGCCCGACGCGGCACGCTCGCTGCTCGATCGCGCAGTTGATCTGACGCCGTCCGGTGGCGATCTGTTGCTTTTCGGTACGCCAGGTCTCGCCATCGAGGCACTCACGCTGCCTATCGGTCGACGCTTGGCATTCCTCGCCGAAAACAACTGCGTCACCGATCGCGTCTTTGCTCTTAATCAGGCTACGGGATCACCCCTGTCAATCGCGTTTTGCAGTGGCGGCCTCCCGCGCGAAAGCGCTGACGCCGTGTTCCTCGATCCGCCCTGGTACATCGACTTCATCCGCCCGATGTTAGCTGCAGCTGCAGGGGCGTGTCGGCCCGGAGGTGTCGTGCTGATTAATCTGCCCCCGGATGGTGCGCGCCCTACAGCGGAAGCCGACAGACGAGGAGTCATCGCATTCGGGCGGCGGCTCGGACTTAAAATCATTGAACATTCGCCGCTGGCTATCCGGTACGAAACCCCCTTTTTTGAACGCAACGCTTTGGCCGCTGTCGGACTCCACCCGCCGCCTCAGTGGCGTCGCGGCGACTTGGTTATATTCCGGAAATTTCCCCCTACCACAGCACCGCAACTTGTCTATTCATCCCGTCGCCGCGACTGGACCGAGGTCTGCATCGGCCGCATGAGGTTATTCATCGCCGGCACTGGTAGGGCCGGCCCTCTCGAGGCCAGTCTCGCGTCGCTCATTGTCGGCGATATCCTGCCAACAGTAAGCCGACGCGATCCTCGTCGCCGGGCGGCCAACGTCTGGACCTCGGGAAATAGAATCTTTCGGACCGATAATCCACAGCTTGTGTTAGAGGCCGCGATTTCGTGCTCTAGCGAAGGAATGGGCTATGGCATCCAGCCCGGCCTCTGGGGCACAATCGGGGAGCTTGAGGCACTGGAGCGAGTCGCGGCTGAACTGCGCGCGCTGGCAGCGATCGAGGCGCAGGAAGAGGGCAATACGCCCTCATTGAAGATGGAACGGAGCGTGCCTTG
This sequence comes from Roseiarcus fermentans, assembly GCF_003315135.1. GTDB lineage: Bacteria > Pseudomonadota > Alphaproteobacteria > Rhizobiales > Beijerinckiaceae > Roseiarcus > Roseiarcus fermentans. The sequence continues at coordinate 4,837 of NZ_QNRK01000037.1, read as the reverse complement.
GAGGTCGAGTTCGACGAACTACTGGAGCAGGTCGACGGCGACCATGTCTGGCTGACCTATCTCTCGAATGCGACTCGACCCTCCAGCCGAGTTGGGATTCATCTCGCAATATTCGCTGAGCCGTTCCTGTCCATGGTGCTGTCGGGTGAAAAGACGATCGAGTCCCGCTTTAGGCGCAATCGCTGCGCGCCGTATGGCGAAATATGATGGCGACATCATCCCCTTAAAGCAGGTGGCGGGGCCGATCTGCGGTCTAGCGTTCGCGCGACGGATTTGGTGCTACGATCTCGCCATCGAGCCGCTCGACCGGATACGCCATCGATTCGGTGCGGGGATCCGCGGCGACAACGAATTCTGGTCCTCTGGGGCTGACGCGTTGTACGCGTCTCTTATCGAATTGGATGAGCCCACCTCCATCGGACCGGTGAATTGCGGTAAGCGCGATCGCCGAGGCTGGGTGTCGGTGGGATCCCGGCAATTAGCGTTCGATCTGTCATGAACTTATTGCTCTGTTTCTCAGGCCAAATCGGTAGCGGAAAATCGTCGGTCAGCGCCGCTGTTGCCGAAGCGCTTGGTTGGCGCAGCACCGGATTCGGTGACTATTTGCGGAAGGAGATCGCCCGAATAGGCGGTGACCCAACCGATCGCAAGGCGTTGCAGGACCTTGGCCAGCAACGGGTGGAAGAGGATTCCACCGCCTTCTGCCGTGATGTCCTGGAGGCCGCAGGTTTCCAGCCTGGCGATGACTTCATTGTCGACGGCATTCGGCATATAGCTATATTCGATATACTTGCCACGGTGAGTGTGCCTTCGGAGGCACGCCTGCTGTTTCTCGGCGCCCCTCAGAGCACGCGTAACGCCCGCATCCAGACGAGAGCCGACGCCCAGGACTTTGAGCGCGCGTCTGGCCATCGAGTGGAGGATGAGTTGCAAGACGCCCTGCCACAACGCGCCCATGCTATAATTGACGCCACCCAACCGTTCGATCGGGTTGTTGCCGACTGCCTCGGAATCGCCCGGCGCTGGCAGAAGGCCAGTATTTAAGTTCTATAGATTAAGGCTGACGTGCTTGGCGGCTTCGGATGCCGATTGCGCGTTCAGCGTCTTAAACGCAAAGTGTTATTTCGCCTAGAGCCCATACTTTCGCGTAGCCTTGATTATAGCGCCTACATGGGTCATTCTTGCGCCTAGCATCCGCAAGCAGGAAAGGCGGCTTTGGCGAACCAAATCCCCGAAGAAGCACTGGCAGCGATCGAAGATGCGGTGCGGCGCAACCCAAACGGGGTGGTGTCGGCGCCAGAGATTCTTCGCGCCCTGACAACGCCTGTCCCGCCGCGTACGCTCCAATATCGCCTCAAGCACCTGGTCACCCGCGAAGTATACGGCCGGCTGGTCGTCTGTCGGCCCCTCGCCGACATTGATGATGATCCACCTGTTCGCGAGCTGCACCCCGTGCGGATTGCCGGTCTTGCCGACTTTGCCGCCCGAACACGTGAGTAGAAGTCCACCGCTTTCTTTATACTTGCCGAGGTGAGAAAATACGTAACGGTCAATCCCGCACTGGGGAACATTTCTAGGTGATATCTGCCATTATTTATTCCTTCGAGTTGCGTGCGTTCGCGCATGATCGGGACTCAGCGACGGCCCCGTCCCCGGCCGAAGCGATAGCGTAATATAGCGTGCACTCTAGAATTTAGTGAGCGTGTGCTATAGAATGTCAACGATCCCGTCCTAGGCGACCCTCGGGTCGCGCGGAGAGCACGGATGGAACGATACGAAGCGAAGCGGGCAGCGATCATCGGCGGCACGAGCGGCATCGGGCTCGCGACGGCGAAGATGCTCCTCGATGGGAGCGCGCGCGTTCTGGTGACGGGTCGCTCGCAAGCCGGACTGGACTCGGCGCAGAGGGAGCTTGGGAACGGCGGGGGCGTGGTTTCGAGCGACGCGCGCTCGTTGACGGACATCGACGCCCTCGCCTCTCGGGTGAAGGCCGAGTTCGGCAGCTTCGACCTGCTCTTCGTCAATGCCGGCTCGGCCTTTTCGCCCTCTCGAGCACACGACCCAGGCGACATTCGACGAGATGTTCAACCTGAACGCGAAGGGACCGTTTTTCGCGGTGCAGAAGCTCGCGCCGCTGATTGACCATGGAGGCGCTGTCGTCCTCACGACCTCGATCGCGAACGTCAAGGGACGGCGGCGTTAGGTCGCTGACGCGCATAACTGAATTGTGTCAGGCTACGCTTCAGGTTATATAGCGATCGGTATAGAATATGGGCTTTGACAACAATGGGTCGTCCTCGCGAATTTGAACTTGACGACGCGATCGAGAAGGCGACGGACCTCTTCTGGCGGAATGGCTATGAGGGCACGTCGCTTAGCGATCTGACGACAGCGATCGGGATCTCTCCGCCGAGTTTCTACTTCGCTTTCGGTAACAAGGAAGGGCTGTTCAGAAAGGTCATTGAACGGTACTTCGCCGAACAAAGTAAACTTGCTGAGGCGGCTCTGCGGAAGCCAACCCCGCGAGCCGTTGCGACGCATTTTCTCAACGGCTATGCCGTCGTCCTTACGGACCCACGTCATGCCCCGGGATGCCTCGCCATGAACAGCTCGCTTCCGTGTGCGGCGGGCGATCCCCTGCGGGCATGGCTGGCTGAACTCCGCGAGCAAACACGGATGCGGTTCCGTGATCGGTTTGCCGAGGCGCGCGGAGGCGGCTTGCCCGCCGGAATGGACGCTGACGCCCTTGCGCGTTTGGTCATGGTGACTGCCTGGGGCTTGGCTGTCGAAGCCCAATCTGGGGCCACCCGCAAAGAGCTGCGTCGAACAGTCGCGCTCGCGCTGCCGGCATGGCCTGACGCCGAACGTTCGAGCGGATAATGCCAAGCCCCCAGGGCGGCCGCCGGCTGACAATCGAGCAGAAAGGTCGCTGGGGCGCGCTCGCTCCAGATCATACCGATCCAGGTGCTGCACAGCACGACAATGCCTATGCCTAGAATCGTTCGGTCCACGGCCGAAGATCGATTTCGTGCGACCAGGCGTTTCTCGGCTGCGCGAGGACGTCGATGTAGGCTTGGGCGATCGCATCGGGATCGAGCGTGCTGTCAGGGTGATCGCTTGGGTCCGGCCGGCGCGATGAGCGGACGCTTCCGTCGATGTTGAAGTGCGCGACGTGTATTCCCTTCGGGCCGAGCTCTCTTGCGGCGCTCTGAGCGAGCCCGCGCAGTCCGAACTTTCCCATCGCAAAAGCCGCCGACTGGGCGAACCCCTTCATGCCGGCGCTGGCGCCGGTAAAGAAGATCGCGCCATGCCCTTTTGGCTCCATCCGCTTCGCGGCCTGCTGCGCTGCCAAAAACGCGCCGAACGCGGTGATCGCAATCGCTTTCTCGACCGCGACAGGATCGACATTCGAGAGCGGGCCGGCGACGCGTGAGCTCGCGTTGTAAATCACCACGTCGGGCTCCGCGACCTGGTGTTCCATGTCGAGGAACAGCTTCGCCACGTCCTCCGGCTGGGAGGCGTCGACGGCAAAGACGGCTGCGGCGGTTTCCCGCGCGAGCGGCTTGAGCTTTTCGACATCGCGAGCGGCGAGGCCGACTTGCAAACCGATCTTGGTCAAGCGCCGCGCGAGCGAAGCGCTAATGCCGGGCCCGGCTCCGAGGATCAGGGCGCAGCGGTAGGGAAAGTCGGCCATGGAGTTCTCACTGTTGATTTGAATTGGAGTAGACCGCTTGGTGGGCTCGCTCGCGATCGAGGAGACGGCGAACGCTCCGCTGAACCGCGCGATCCCACCTCACGTCGCGGCTTTTCCGATGGAGCCGCCGCCGTCGACGAACAGCGTCTGCCCGGTAATATAGCTGGCGTCTTCAGACAGCATGAAAGCGACCGCGGCCGCGATCTCGTCCGGATGCGCCAGACGTCGCATGGGGATATTTGCGAGAAAGATGCGCTCCGCCTCGCTGCCGGCAGGCGTGTTGCGGCGGAACAACTCTGTCTCGACGGGTCCCGGCGCCACCGAGTTGACTGTGATGCCCGTCTCCGCGAGCTCCAGCGCCCATGTTCGGGTGAAGCTTCCAAGCGCCGCCTTGCTGGCCGCATAGGCCGTTCGGTTCACCATGCCAAGGGTCACCACGCTGGTGATGTTGACGATGCGCCCCCATCCCTTCCGCCGCAGCGTTGGGAGGATCGCTTGGACAGCGTTGATGGACGGATGCAAGTTGAAGCGCATGAGTTGGTCGACGACAGCCAGATCGACCTCGCCCAGGGGCTGCAGCTTCCCGACTCCGGCATTGTTGACGACGCCATCAAACGAGTGCCGTTGGGCAAGCTCGACGAAGGCTTCAGCTGAGGCTCTGTCATCGCTGAGGTCGACCGACACGAGGGTCCCAGGAAACGATGGAAGCGGCTCGCGAGCGACGCCGACAACCTGGTGTCCGGCCGCGGCCAGGCGTTTTGAGACCGCAAGACCAATACCCTTAGTGGCGCCGGTCACAAGAAATGTGCGCTGAACCATGATCGGTGAATCCTTGTTCTTGGCTTGCGGAAAGCAATCGACGACGGGCTACAGGCCCATGAGGGTCTCAAGACGCCCACTGATCAAAAAGGACGTCGGGGAGGGGCCTTGCTCGCCGCGGCGATGTTTCGAGCGAATGGGTTATACCATTTCCGGGTGATCAGCTCGCGTTGGCGATGGGTGGCCACCAGTGGAAGCCGGCTCTCCCCTTGAGGGTTTGTCGGTCGTCGGCGAGTTGGGCGCATCGTTGCGAGACGATGGCCTCGAGCGTTTCGAGGTCGGGGATGTGCTTGTTGACGACGGGCTCGTCCACGACCTGCCAAA
>NZ_QNRK01000036.1 GCF_003315135.1 Roseiarcus fermentans | reverse complement strand
CAGGACCGCAGCCGTCTGGGCAACGGTCCCGAAAATCTCGCCGTTCTCCGCCACATGGTCCTGAACGTCATGCAGAAAGACGGCGAGAAAGGCTCACTCCGCGGCAAGTTCAAACGAGCCGGTTGGGACGAAGCCTACCTCGCCCGCCTCCTCACCCTGTTTTGAAATGCGATCGCCCTGGGTCACGCAGGCCGTGTCGTTGACTCTCAATCGGGCCTTTTGAGCGGGGGGCGTCCTTGCGGACGCCCTCTGGACCGCATCACCCGTGGCGTCCCGGGCCCCTCGCGCGTTCAGGCGAGGTCTCGGCTTTTCGGCTGTCGTGCAACCGCTCGCGCCAGCGATCCAGGAGCTCCGCGAGTTGCTGTCGGTTGATCGGCTTCGAGATATAATCGTCCATTCCCGCGGCCAGGCAGACTTCCCGGTCGCCGGCCATCGCGTTCGCCGTCACCGCGACGATCGCGATGGCGTTGCGCGGCGGCGGCAGCCGGCGAATGAGCCTGGTCGCCGTGAGCCCGTCGACCCGCGGCATCTGGATGTCCATCAGAACCATGTCGTAATCGCCCCGGGCGACCACTTCGACCGCCTGGTCGCCGTCCTCGGCGACATCGGCGCGGTGGCCCAGTCTGTTCAGGAGGCCCGCCGCGACCTGCTGGTTCACGAAATTGTCGTCGACGACCAGGATTCGAAGGCCGTGCTTCGGCCCGTCGGAAGGGATCGGCGCGACCGCGCCGTCGGGCGGGCGCCGGAGCGACCTCGACCTGTCGCGATCGGCGGGGATCGGCGGACCCGGTTGGCTCGCCTGCGTCTGCGGCGCGGGGCCGCTCGGCGCCGAATCGCCCGCGACCGTGAGTGGAACGGTGAACCAGAAGACGCTTCCCTCGCCTTCGCGGCTTTCGAAGCCGATCTCTCCGCCCATGCGCTCGACGATGCGCTTGCAGATGGCGAGGCCGAGACCGCTGCCGCCGTAGCGCCGGGCGGTGGATGCGTCGGCCTGGGAGAAGGTCTTGAACAGCCGCTCCTTGGCCGACTCGGCGATGCCGATGCCCGTATCGGCGACCGTCGCCTCGAGCAGGGCGCCGCCCGCCGGCTGACGGCGCACGCCCACGACGATGGAGACGGAGCCGCGCTCGGTGAATTTGACGGCGTTGCCAGCGAGGTTCAGCAGAACCTGCCGCAGGCGGCCGGCGTCGCCCAGAAAGACCTCATGGTCGACGTGTGAAATCCGGAAAGACAGCCCGATGTCGCGGCTTTTCGCCCGCGGCGAAAGCAGTTCGACGACTCCTTCGACCAGCGGGCGCAGTTGGAAAGGCGTTTCCTCGAACTCCAGTTTCCCGGCCTCGAGCTTGGAGAAGTCGAGAATGTCGTTGATGATGGCGAGCAGGGCCTCGGCGGAGTCGCGGGTCGTGTCGACGAAGCGCCTCTGGTCGAGCGAAAGGTCGGTGTCGAGCAGGAGGCTCGTCATTCCGATGATTCCGTTCATCGGCGTCCGGATTTCGTGGCTCATGGTCGCCAGGAACTCGGATTTGGCGCGGCTTCCCTCCTCGGCCCGCATCATGCTGGCCTTCAGGTCCCGGGCCATCGCTTCGAGCCGCTCGCGCTGGTCCTTGAGCTCGCGTTCGACCTCTTCCCGCCGCGCAATCTCGCGGGTCAATCCTTCGTTGCGGCCCTCGAGTTCGAACCGGCGCCGGTCGGATTCGGCCATCGAAGCCCGCAGGTCCCGCGCCCTCCTGCGCATGGTCTCGAACAGGACCGCGGCCACGAGGACGAGAGGCGGAAAGACGCTCGCCAAATCGAGCAGGAGCCGCGACGTGATGTGCCCGTAGGCGGCCTTGTCGGAGATCAGGGTGACGAGGTCCAGACCGGCGCCCGGCACGGGCGTCCGAACGGCGAGCCAACGGCTTTCGGGGCCGGATGACGCGAGCGGCAGAACCGCGCCCGGCGCCTGTCGGGCGGCCTGGCTGATCCTGGCCCCGACGCCCGGCGGCGGTTCGGCTTCGGCGGGCAGGGGACGTCCGTCCGGCGTCACGAGGAACTCGAAGAAACCGGACTCGGCGCTGTTCTGGATCAGATAACGGGAGAGTTGCGCCAACGGCGCCTCGGCCACGACCAATCCGGCCGGGACGCCGCGGTAGGACACGAGGGACCGGGCGGAGAGAACGGCGCCGTCCGGATCGACGAGGACCGTGGCGTCGGCGGCCGCCCGGGGCGCGCTCGCGGGCGGGGCCGCGCGCGCGTCCTCCGCGGCGTAAGCCAGCGCCGAACCGTTTTCATCGTAGAAGGTCACGCGGTCGAAGACAGTCTGTCCGCGCACGGTCCCCCGCTTCAGCCGAGCGTTGAACAGCTCCGTGACGGCGGCGAGATTGGCGTTCAGCCCGTAACGCGGCGACATGCCCAGGGCCTTGTTCGCATTGTAGGCGGCGATCTCCGGGGCGTCGGCGATCGCGACGGCGTCGGCGCGCAGACGCGCGAGGAAATCGTCGACCGACGCCGCCCGTCGCGCGCTTTCCAACAGCAGACGCTGGTTGGACTCCGCGCGAAGCTGCTGTTCGGAATGGAAACCGCTCCACAACAACATCACGGCGTACAGGCAGAAGGCCGCCGCCCCGATCAGCGGCCAGCCGACGGTTTGCCGAAACGAAAGTAGCGTTTTGCGAATCGTCATTCGCAAATTGCAGCGCCTAGTTTACGAAAAAATCAGGAAGGGAATTGCGAATGCCCGGATAGTATTTTTCGACCAGCGCATCGTAGGAGCCGTCCGCCTTGATTGTGTGCAGATAGTCGTTGAAGGCGTCGCGCAGCTTCGGCCCGGAGGGTCGAAAGGCGGCCGCCAGGTTCTGCTGTTCGGAGATCGGGCCGAGAACCTTGATCTTGCCAGCCCATTTCTGCAGGTCGAGGATCGCATCCGGCACGTCGAGCAGAGTGAACTCGGCTTCGCCGTGCAGCAGGGCGGGCGTCATTTCGTTCAGATTGGTGTTCCTGGTATAGGCGCGAAGATCGATTCCCCGGCCTTTCAGCGCGTAATTCGCCGGGTCGAGGCAGGTTTTCTCCATGACGAGAAGGCTCTTGCTCCCGATCAGCGCTTTGGTTTCGTCAATGTCCCGGGCGAGCGAGTTGCTTTCCTTGATCGGCGAATACGGCGAGTCGGCGCGGGCGACCAGCCAGATCTGCGACGGAAATGTCGGCTGCGAATAGATGACCACCTTCTCGCGCCATGGAAGCACTGTAAACCCGGCCGCGATCATGTCGCCGCGGATCGGATCGTCGCCCTCGAGCGTGACGTCGTCGCCATGACGGTCGACAGTCTTGCCGAGGAGGTCGCGCAGGACCGAATAGAAATCGGTCTGAACGAAGACATACTTGACGCCGAGATGTTTCGTGAACCCTTGTGCGAGTTCGACGTCGAAGCCGTCGCCGGCGCCGGTGACGAAATTGGCGTAACGGATCCCGAGATGCCGAAGTTCGCCGCGGGCGCGAACCTCATCGAGGTCGTCCGCGCGAGCCGCCATCCCCGACAGCCCGACGACGAACAGCATCGCCGCTGCGAACCATGCCTTGATCGACATTCAAACCTTACTCGGCGTGGAGCGGGAGCGTCGCCGCCCAGCCTTGGTCCCGCCGCATTTCGCCTGCGCGTTGCGATTTGCGATTTCCTGCCGTTGGAGGAACAAGAACCGCGCCAAGGCGGGCCCGAACCCGGCGCGGCGACTATGCGTCGCGGCCCGGCGCACGAAGAGCCGCCGGCGGGGCATTTTTTGCGTCTGGCTATTGGAGAGGGATGACGTGGATCAAGCAGCGAGTCTTCGCGCCGGCCCGAGAGGCGCAGCCCGCTCGATCGGGCTGCAGAAGCTCACGCGAGCAGCGCAGAGATGTCCACCACGACCCCCGGTCGGCGCGCCGGGGTGAGCAATCCGCCCGTCAACCGCTTCTGCGCGGCGTAGCCGCCGTGTTTGGCCTCGCCGAAAACCTCGACGGCGCCGCCGACGAGATCGACGATCCAGACCTCCGGCACGCCGAACCTCGCGTAGAGCGGAAGCTTGACGCCCCGATCGTAGGCGAGCGAACTGTCGGCAACCTCGACGAGAAGGAGAACGTCGTCCGCGCCCGGATGGCTGGCGCGAAAGCCGTCCGCACGGGGCCGCAAGACCATGAGATCCGGCTCGGGCTCGTCATAAGCGCCGAGACGCAGCGGGCTCTGCACGCTGACGAGCGCGACGTCGTCGGGCAAGGCGCGGGAGAAGTGGCGCGCCAGCCGGTTTGTGATCGCGGCGTGCGGACTGCCGATGGCCGCCATGTCGATGATCTCCCCGTCGATCAGTTCGACGCGATGCGGGTCGGTCAGAATACCGGCCTCGGCCATTCTGTAGAGGGCTTCGACGTCGAGCCGCCGCCGCGCCGGCGCCGGGGGACGCTCCAGAATTCCGCTCATCGGTTACCTCCGGGGCCGAAGTCTACGCCTTGCCGCCGCTGAACGCCAAGCTTTCGCCGGACACTCAGGGCAATCGCCTGAAGGGAGACTTCTGGCGCCCGGCGGCGCCCCCGCCCCCCTTGTGGGGGCGGGACAGGGTGGGGGGTCTCACGGACCTCTCAGTGTCGCAGCTGCAAAGTGGCTAATCGTCGAGTTCAGCGCGCCCCCCTCCCGGCCTCCCCCACAAGCGTGCAATCCATTCCTTCCCGAGGCGACCCTCGTGGGCGCGCTTTCCGCCCAATTGAGGCGTCCACGACCGCAATCCGCAACGGGTGCTTTACGTCGATTCGGGCCGTTGACGAATTCCGCTCCGAGGGGTCTCTGAGTCCGACGAGCGCCGTCCGTCCCGACCGCGGCGGGAAAAAGGATTGCGGAAAAACGGAAATCAATGTAGACTGAAATCTGGCCTGAGGAAAACCGAGTCCGCATGTCCAGCCTACAAGCCGCATCCGGCGAGTCCGGACCGCCCGAGGAGCCCCCATCCGATTGGGCGGGCAGGCGCGCCGCGGAAAAGGCCCGACGCGTGAAGAGGATCGAGCGAAGGGAGCCTCTTTTCGACCTGCTCGTGTCCGGCTACAGCGTCGAGCCGATCGCGCAGGCGCCCGACACGAACCCGTCCGCGGCGTCCCGCGCGGTCGCCGAGGCGCTGGCGGAACGCCGGTTCGACGGCGCCGAAGACTTCGCACGGGGTGGCCCGGCTCGAGAAGGCGCTCCGCTGCGCCGGCGTTTGGCTCGAGACGGGCGAACGGAAGGCGGTTCAGCCGCATCTCGCGGCAGTCGCGGAACGGAACCGCCTGTACGGCCGCGCCCGGGCGCCCGACGTCCCGCGCCGCCGCTTGCGCTCGCGCACGCCGCCGCTCGGCGGAGCCTTGCCCATCACCAAAATTGGTCCGGGGATAGTGGAGGCGCAGGCGCCAAGGCTCTCGAGTCGAAAAGTGAAAAAGTGACAGGTCTCGGCGCCCAAGTCTCTGAAAAGATGCGTGGCCTGCCAGGCCTGCACGGTGGCCGCCGACGGTGCAGGGCGGGGTCGCTGACAAGCTCGCTGACCCCGCCCTGCACGCTCAACGAGCGCGCCCGACAGGGCTGCGGCCCGGAAATCCGCCCCCCGGTTACGCAAGTCAGGTCTCGACCGACGGAAAGGGTCGGCGCCCGTAAAGTCGCGAGCGCCTGTCGCGCTCAGCCGGTCTCGTCCTCGTCCCCTCCGGCCTCGCCGATCCGGTCGACCGCGACCACGCGCTCCCCGTCGGCGGTGTGGAACACGATGACGCCCTGGGCGCCGCGGCCGGCGATGCGAATGCCCGCGACCGGCACGCGGATGAGCTGGCCGCCGTCGGTGACCAGCATGATCTCGTCGGAATTGGCGACCGGGAAGGAGGCGACGAGCGCGCCGTTGCGCTCGTTGACCGCCATCGCGACGATGCCCTTGCCGCCGCGTCCGGTGAGCCGGTATTCGAATGACACGGTGCGTTTGCCGTAGCCGTTCTCCGACACCGTCAAGATCACCTGCTCGGCGGCCTGCATGGCGGCGAACCGCTCGGGCGACAGCGCCGAGCCGTTCGCAGCGCCGTTTTCGCCGTCGGTCTCGGCCTCGCCCCCCTCTTCCGCCGCTTCGCCGAGGAGCGCGCGGCGCTGCTTCAGATAGGCCGCCCGCTCGTCGCCCGTCGCCTCGAAGGCGTTGAGGATGGCGAGTGAAATGACGCCGTCGCCCTCGGCGAGCGCGATGCCGCGCACGCCCATGGAATCGCGCCCCTTGAACACGCGCACGTCGCCCACCGCGAAGCGGATGCACTGGCCGCGCGCCGTCGTCAGCAGCACGTCCTGCTTGTCGGAGCAGATCTGGACGTCGACGATCCGCTCGCCTTCGTCGAGCCGCATGGCGATCTTGCCGGCGCGGTTGACCTGGGCGAAGTCGGAAAGCTTGTTGCGCCGGACGGTGCCGCGCGTGGTCGCGAACATCACGTCCCAGGATTCCCAGGTCGCCTCGTCCTCGGGAAGCGGCATGATGGTGGTGATGCGCTCGCCCTGCTCGAGCGGCAGCAGGTTGACGAGCGCCTTGCCGCGCGCCTGCGGCGCAGCCAACGGAAGGCGCCAGACCTTCTCCTTGTACACCTGACCCGTGGACGAGAAGAACAGCACCGGCTGATGGGTCGAGGCGACGAACAGGCGCGCGACGAAATCTTCGTCGCGCGTCGCCATGGCGCCGCGCCCCTTGCCGCCGCGGCGCTGCGCCCGGTAGGTCGATAAGGGGGCGCGCTTGATGTAGCCGCCGTGGCTCACCAGCACGACCATCTCCTCGTGCTGGATGAGGTCCTCGTCGTCCATGTCGGCTTCGCTCTCGAGGATCTTGGTGCGGCGCGGCGAGGGAAAGTCGGCCTTCACCTTGACGAGCTCGTCCCGGATGATGCCCATCAGGCGGAGGCGCGAGCCGAGGATGTCGAGATAGTCGGCGATCTCGGTCGCGAGCCGGTTCAGCGCTTCGGCGATCTCGTCGCGGCCGAGCGCGGTGAGGCGGGCGAGGCGCAGCTCGAGGATGGCGCGCGCCTGCGTCTCGGACAGTTTGATCGAGCCGTCCGCGTCGAGCGTGTGGCGCGGATCGGCGATGAGGGCGATCAGCGGCGCCATGTCGCGCGCCGGCCACGACCGCTCCATCAGCGCGACGCGGGCTGCGCCCGAATCGGGGGACGTGCGGATGAGCCGGATCACCTCGTCGATGTTGGCGACGGCGATGGCGAGGCCGACCTGGATGTGGGCGTTGTCGCGCGCCTTGGCCAGCAGGTACTTGGTGCGCCGGGTTACGACGTCCTCGCGGAAGTCGAGGAAGGCGCGCAGCATGTCGCGGAGCGTCAGCATCTCGGGCCGACCGCCGTTCAGCGCGATCATGTTGGCGCCGAAGCTCGACTGCATAGCGGTGAAGCGCCACAGCTGGTTGAGCACCACCTCGGCGACCGCGTCGCGCTTGAGCTCGATCACGATCCGCATGCCGTCGCGGTCCGACTCGTCGCGCAGGTCCGAGATGCCCTCGATGCGTTTCTCGCGCACGAGCTCGGCCATCTTCTCGATCAGGGTCGCCTTGTTGACCTGATAGGGGATCTCGCTGACGATCAGCGCCTCGCGGTCCTTGCCCTTGCGCAGTTCCTCGACCGCGACCGTCGCGCGCATGATGATCGAGCCGCGGCCGGTCGCATAGGCCGACCGGATGCCGGCGCGGCCGAGAATCTTGGCGCCGGTCGGGAAGTCGGGCCCGGGCAGGCGCTCCATCAGCTCGTCGAGCGAAATGTCGGGCTTCTCCATCATCGCCAGCAGCGCGTCGATGGTCTCGCCGAGGTTGTGCGGCGGGATGTTGGTCGCCATGCCGACGGCGATGCCGCCGGCGCCGTTGACCAGCAGATTGGGGAAGCGCGCCGGCAGGACGGCCGGCTCCTCCTCCTTCTCATCGTAGTTCGGCTTGAAGTCGACGGTGTCCCTGTCGAGGTCCTCGAGCAGCGCGAGCGCGCTGCGGTCGAGCCTCGCTTCGGTGTAGCGCGAAGCCGCCGGAGGGTCGCCGTCGACCGAGCCGAAATTGCCCTGGCCGTCGATCAGCGGCACGCGCATGGAAAAATCCTGCGCCATGCGCACGAGCGCGTCGTAGATCGCGAGGTCGCCGTGCGGATGGTACTTGCCCATCGTGTCGCCGACTGTTCGGGAAGACTTGTTGTAGGGGCGGTCCGGCGTGAAGTTCAGTTCGTGCATCGCATAGAGGATGCGACGATGGACGGGCTTGAGGCCGTCGCGAACGTCCGGCAACGCACGGCTGACGATCACGCTCATCGCGTAATCGAGATAGCTGCGCTTCATTTCATCGAGGATCGAAACGGGCTTGATGTCGGCCGGCTGCTGCTCAGGGCCAGATCGTTCGTCGCGGGTGTCGCTCAATTCGCTGCCTCGTTTCGCACGGGCTACCGTCTATCCGATTCCACCCTTCGGCGCCACACGTCGAGATTGCCGCGGCGGCGGGTCGAGGGCCTGTCGGAGGGAGCGGCTTGCCCTCCCGGGCGGGGATCATTGACAGGGGGGTGGCGCGCGGCGCGGATATCCGTCGGCCGCGCCGGAGTCGCAGCCTGGAGACATCCTTAATGACCATCGCCATCTGGTGCATCCTGATCGCCGCGACCTTGCCTTATGTCGCTTTCTCCTTCGTCAAGGGCCTCGATCCGAACCAGCCGCGCTACAACGTGCGCGACCTCGCAGGACGATCGATCCGCGCCTACGGCGCCCACCTCAACGCGCTCGAGACGTTTCCGGTGTTCGCCGCCGCGGTGATCGTCGCGCATGTGGTCGGCGGACCGAGCCGGGCGGCCGACGTCCTCGCGATCGTCTATGTCCTCGTGCGCCTTGGACACATGGCGGCCTATGTCGCGGGCCGCGCTCCATTGCGGTCGGCGGCGTTCGGCCTCGGCCAGCTCTGCGCGGTCGCCATCTTCGTCTCGCCGCTGTTCCGGTGAGACGAAAGCCCTCTCCCCAGAAGTTGAAGCAGAGGGGCGGCCTTGGTCGAACGACGTGGCGCGTCGTCGCGAGCCGGCGTCAGAGATCGAGGCGGATTCTCGCGCTGATTTGCGCTGGATCAATGCGGGCATTGGCGAGCGGGTCTAGACATGGCCATCGCGATCGCGAAAAGGCGACGCGAGGCAGCGATCCGGGGGCCTCCGCCGTTCCCCCTTGGCTTTCGGATCGCTGCTTGAAAACCTCGAATCGCATCTGGGCGGGAGCGGGGCGTCGCGATCGGTCCAGACACGGCGTTGAGTCTTCCTCCCCCGATATTGTCCGCCTTGCCGTTCACGAACTAACGTCCTCCTGCGACATCGAGAATCGCGCCGGTGACGTAGGACGCGGCGTCGCTCATGAGCCAAGTGACCGCTTCCGCGATTTCTTCGGCCCTCCCTGGGCGTCCCATCGGCGTCGAACGGCCGAGAACGCGCGCACGTTCGGGATCGCCGCTGTCGGCGTGAATCCCGGTTTCAACGAGACCGGGGCGAACCGCGTTCACCCTTATCCCCTCCGGGCCGAGTTCCTTCGACAGGCCGAGCGCCAGTGTGTCGATTGCGCCCTTGGATGCGGCGTAATCGACATAGAGGTTGGGCGAGCCGAGCCGGGACGCGGCGGAGGAGATCAGGACGATGGAGCCGCCCGTTCCGCCTTCGGATTCGGACATCCGCCGCGCCGCCTCCCGCGCGGTGAGGAAGGTCCCGAGCACGTTGACCTCGAACACCCTGCGCATCCGTTCGGCGCTCATGTCGATCAGGCGCGCGGCTGGCGCGACGACGCCGGCGTTGGCGACCACGGCCGACAGCGGCCCGAGCGCGCGGATCGCGGCGTCGAACATCTCGGCGACGTCGGCTTCGTCCGCGACGTCGCCTTTGAGCGCCACGGCGCGGCAGCCCAACTGCGCGATCGCCCGCACGACATCGTCGGCGGCGTGAGAGTCCGCGCGGTAATTGACGCCGACCGCCCAGCCGCGCTGGGCGGCGAGCAGCGCGACGGCGCGGCCGATGCCGCGCGAGCCTCCGGTGATCAGGACGGCTTTGGACATGACGGCCTCAGACAATGCGCGATCAGAGCGCCTCTCGGGTCCTTCCTGAGAGGATCGGCCCCGCCGCCCGATTCAAACCTTCGGGCGCCGACCTCCGCGCTGGGCGGCTCCGGCGGCAGGGATATGCCGACGCGCCGCGATCCCGGCTGGTCACGCCCGAGACGATCCCGATCATCGTCGATCTTGCTGGGCCCGCGCCCGGGCGTCTGTCCGGGAGGACGATGGGGCTACTCGGTCAGTTTCCGCCGCCAGGTCTGGATGACGGAGGCTCGTTCGAGCGCCTTCTTGTCGTCGCGGCCAACGACCCCAAGATCGAAGATCGTCTCCAGCCGGGCCGCATTGTCCTTCAGATAGCTGACCTGTGCGGCGGTATTCATGACCTCGTTGAACGGATCGGGTTTGCTTCGATACTGAATGCCGACAAAATACGGAAAGCTGGCGCTCGACAGCCGCCCCTCGTCGGACACGCTGGCGCCGAACGTGGCGACGTAATGATAGGCATGCCCGCCTCGCGCCGGGATATAACTGTCCGTGCCGTTGAAGAAATCCAGGTCTCCGTAGCCCTCGACGAACTCGTAATCCTCCGCAAAGGAGCCGACGACGGCCGTGAACAGAAACTTCTCCTTGTCGCCGACCTGATAGGTTGCGGGCAGCACTTCCTGGCCGATATCGGGCCCCCAAAGATCGGACGATTTCAGCAGGTAGTTTCTGACCGACTTCGTCTGGCCGTCGGGTAACACGACGTCGCTCTGCCAATAGACGAAGCCTTGGTCGTCACGCAGCAACGTCGTCTTCTGCTCGAGCAGGGCGATTTCAGCGGCCAACTTGGCGTCGCTTCCCGCGTAGCTGACTGCGCCGGCGGTCGAGGCGTCGGAGAGAAGCATGTCGGATTTCGGCTTCCGGAACAAATTCAGGAGATTGGCGCCGGCTTCGTTGCTTCCATCCCAGTTCAGCACCACCCATTCCGGGAGCGAACTGCGATGCCCGGCGCCGAACTTGTCATCCGCCAGCCAGCTTCGCTTCGCGTAGCTGCTCTTCAGCACCTTGACGCCCGACGACGCGTCCTTGGTGCTGTAGCCCAAGGGTCCATAGATGGGAATGCTGTCGATTGCGAAACCCACGACCTTCGACTGGTCCGTCACGCCCAGAGCGTAGGGATCCTGAAGCTGCTTGAGCAGCGCGCGCGACATCTGATGGTTATGAAGGATTCCGCGGCTCTTCGGAAGCTGCGGAATGTCCGAAGGCGTCGCGTGCGCGACATCGGAATTGACGATGGCCGCCTCCGCGACGTTGGCTTCGTAGGACCAGGCTCCCTTGTCGTTGTAGGAGAAAGTATCAGTATAGTTGAAAATACTGATTCCGTTCACCAGGAACCCGATCGCCCCTTTTGACGCAAGATCGTGTATTTTTCGCTCATCGGCGACCGGATTGCCGTCAATCTTGAAGATCCCATAGGTATTACCGGGCTTGAAGCTGGTGAAGTGTTGGGGCGATTCCAATAGGTAGTCGGGAATCCCGGCAACATAAATCAGAGCGCTCTCGCGGTCTTTGGTCGTCTGGACACCAACGATATCGGCAGGAATCTGCGATACGGCCGCGTCCCAGAGCCTCGTGTCGCTGTGCCCGAAGCACGGATTGGCCTTGTCGCGGCTAACGAGTAGGTGCGACAGCACGTTCCGCCACAGCGCCGAGGCGGTGAGCTCGGCGACGCCGTCCGGGGCGGCGGCCTTGGAGCCGGACACCTCGATCTCCTCCTGCGTCAGCAGCCCGGCGTTGTCGCAGGCCGCGAGCGCGAGAACGGACGTCGCCCCCTCGTGGGCCAGGGCGCCCGGCGCCGGAGCCAGGGCCAGTCCGGCCCCCAGGACCGACGTGACGAAGAGACCGGTCCGGGTTCGTGCTTGGGGGCGGGGAGCGTCATTGTTCATGGGCTTGACCATCTGCCTTGGTTAGTGGAATTCGCAGCAGTCGGCGAGGGGATGCGCCATCCTCCGCGCTGCGTCCATTCTCGGGTCGAGAGGCGTGGAGTCGAAGCTGCGCACCGCCGCGTGACGATGTCGCGACGGATGCCGCTCGACGGCGAGCGGAACCCCCGGCCGCGGCCGCCGTCGAGCCCCCGCGGTCGCTGACGTCAGCGCGAGGCCCCGGGCGAGCGCGTGAGGGGGTGGCGGGCGGATGGTGCCCAGGGGCGGAATCGAACCACCGACACTGCGATTTTCAGTCGCATGCTCTACCAACTGAGCTACCTGGGCGCCGGCGTCCCTACGGGACGGACGGTGCGGGGCTTATAGGCGCCGGCCGGCGCCTTGTCCAGAGCGGACGTGACGGATTCTTGTCGGTCCGGCCTGGCTCGGCCGGGCCTGCCAGTTCGCCTTGAATCGGCCGCAGTCGGACCGGAATACCAGCCATCGGCCCCTTCTTCAACCGGCTCGGAACTCATGCGTATCGCCGCGTCATTCGGTTCCCTTCTCCTCGGCTGCCTCACGGTCGGCGCCGCTGCCGCCGCCGACCTCCCGACCGCCCCCTCGACCTATCCGGCCCTGTCGTCCGGGCCTGCGGCCCCGGAGTGGAACCCGTGGTCGGGGCTCTACGCCGGCGCCGGGGTGACCGCCTGGAGCGGCGGACACGGGAAAGGCGGCGCCGGCGGCGAGGGCTATATCGGCTACGATCACGCCTTCGCCAACGGCGTCGTGGTCGGCGTGCGCGCCGAGAGCGGCTATGGCCCGTTCCTGTGGTCGACGCCGCGCGGCTTTTCCCAGTTCACGGGAACCGCCTACGCCGGCGGCGAGGCCACGGTCGGCTACCGCATGGGCCAGCTCACGCCCTACCTGCTCGCCGGCGTCGACTTCGCGCGACCCACCGCCTTCTCCGGCTCGAGTCCGCTCGACGCGGTCAACACGGTCTTCTCGGGCCCCGGAGCGGTGCAGGCGGTCGGCACGGTCGGCATGGGCTTCACCTACCAGGTCGCGCCGAATTTCGCGGTCGGCATGGAAGCGCGCATGGTCAGGGTCAACAACCCCAACTCCCTTCTCGCGCCGTTGCCCTATTGAGCCCTTTTGCCCTGTTGCTTTCGCCCCGCCGAAGCGCTAGGTGCGGCTGCCTCGTTTTCCTTGCGCCGAAGTTCCCCCCATGCCCGACTTGTCCCGCCGCGCGCTTGTCCTTGGCGCCGCCGTCCTGGCCTGCGCCCCCGTGACGCCGGCCGGCGCCCAGGGGGTCGCCGCGCCGCAGGGCGCGGCGACCCCCTTCGGCTTCCAGGACGTCGTCAAGCGCGCGCGCGACCTCGCCGCCGCCCCTTACGACGCGACCATTCCTCCGCTGCCCGACGGTCTCGCGAACCTCGATTACGACGCCTGGCGCGACATCCGCTTCAAGTCCGACAAGCCCCTGCTCGGCCAGCAGCTCAACGCCACCTTCCGGCTCGAACTGTTCCATCTCGGCCATCTCTACAAGCGTCCGGTCATCATCAACGTGCTGCGCGACGGCATTCCGGCGCCCATTCCCTATGCGACCAACCTGTTCGACTACGGGCGCAACAAGGTCTCGGCCAACCTGCCGATCAACCTCGGCTTCGCCGGCTTTCGCCTGAAGTTTCCGATCAACGCCCCGCATGTCTGGGACGAGGTCGTGGCGTTTCTCGGCGCGAGCTATTTCCGCTTCCTCGGGCGCGGGCAGCGCTACGGGCTGTCGGCGCGCGGGCTCGCGATCGGCGGCGGGCGGCGACTCAACGAGGAGTTCCCCTATTTCCGCGAGTTCTGGATCGAGACGCCGGGCCCGAACGCGGAGACGATCTCCATCAATGCGCTGCTCGACGGCGAATCGGCGACCGGCGCCTTCCGTTTCGAGCTGACGCCGGGTCAGGACACCTATCTCGAGACGGGCGTCACGTTGTTCGCCCGCAAGACGATCCCGACGCTCGGCCTCGCGCCGCTCTCCTCGATGTTCTTCGTCGGCAAGAACGACCGCCGTTTCACCGACGACTTCCGCAGCGAACTGCACGACTCGGATGGGCTGCTCATGCACACCGGCGCCGGCGAGTGGATCTGGCGACCGCTGAGCAATCCGCTCGCGCCCTCGGTGTCGGCGTTCCTCGATCGCGATCCGCGCGGATTCGGGCTTCTTCAGCGCGACCGGAATTTCAGCGACTACCAGGACCTCGACCTCGCCTACGAACTGAGGCCGAGCTACTGGATCGAACCGCGCGACAACTGGGGCGAGGGCAAGGTCGAACTGCTCGAGTTGCCCACCAACGACGAAACCAACGACAACGTCGTCGCGGCCTGGGCGCCTAACGACCCGCTCGAGGCCGGCAAGTCGCTGACCTACGGCTACCGCATCACCGCGCTGACCATGGATCAGGCGCTCAGCCCCGGCGGGCGGACGGTCGCCACCTTCCGCGTCTCGCCGCGGGCGCTCGGATCGCCGGAATCGCCCCCCCCGGGCGCGACCCGGTTCCTGATCGACTTCGCCGGCGGCGATCTTCCCTTCTACATGAGCGACCCGTCGCAAGTCGAGGCGATCGCGACCGCCTCGAACGGCCGGATTCTGCGCACTTTCCTCACCCCCAACGCCCACACGCGCGGCTTCCGCGCCGGCGTCGACGTCGCGGTCGATTCGGGCCAGAGCACGGACCTGAGGGTTTTCCTGCGCTCGGGCCCCAAGGCCCTGACCGAAACCTGGACCTTCCCCTGGCGAGGCTAGGGACCGGACGAGTCCGGCAGGAGCGGCGCTGACGTGCGGGCCAAGGGCCGGGCGCGGAATTAGTCTTTTCATAGCGTTGCGGTGAGATTTCCGGGCGCGTGTAACTCCCAACCCCGTCATTGCGAGGAGCAAAGCGACGAAGCCATCCATGCCGCCGCTTGCTTCCTGCGGAAAAAATCGCTCCGTCTTCTGCTCGCAACGAAGGGCGGCTGGACGACCAGAGGGCGCGACAGCGGCCCAGCGGCCCTGGATCGCTTCGCTTCGCTCGCGATGACGGCGCTGTTGGCCACCGGCTTGGGAGTTACGGGCGCGTGCAACTTCGAGGACGGCGCCCGGGACGGCGCCATCCCCTTGAGGGCCGCGACCGCCGCCGCTCCTGTGGCCGCCTTGGCGGTTCTGGGCGCGTGCAACTCCCCACGCGGGACGGCGGTCGCGCATTTCCGCGTCGTCGCGAGGCGCGACGCTCGGACGTCTCGATCCGGGGGACGTGGCGATCCCGACGGAACCGGCCAAGGTCCCGACGTTGCGCCGTCGCCGTCCTCCGACATTCGCAGGCGGCCTGGATCGCCGTCCCTGGAGACAGGGACAATCGTCAACGGCGGCATGCCGGCGATCCCCGGACTGTGACGCGGGAAGGGCGTTCCTGAGCCGCAGGGCGCCCCTCGGCCATTCCGGCGCAGGCGGGCGGGCGCCAAACCAAGACGGCGCCAAATCAGGACAAGAGCCCGCGTCTCCCATTTTGTGGTTTTTCAAGAGGTTGCGCACGGATTGAGTTCTCATTGTTCCCATCGTGTCTCCCGGGGCCGGCGGCGCTTCCGCCGACATCGCGCTCCTGCCTCGTCCGTTGCGGGTCGGTTGGAGCGGGCTCCCCGAACTGGTCTCGCGGAGCGCCGTCATGGCGAGCCGAAGGCGAAGCCATCCCTGCCGCAGGGCGAGCAGCGTTTTCCGCGTCCACCGGGCTCCTCGACCCGCGGGTCGCCCTCGCGGCGACGGTTGCGGGACGGCGAGCTCCTTTCCTTTTGGAACAAATATAGAACGAACCTCATTCGCACGGCAAGAGATTTCACGATTCGGCGGACGGTCTTGCTGGCGTCCGTCACTCGCAAGCCTGCGTCCGCTCCTTCGCCGTCTTTGCGAGCCGAACCTCCGGGCTCGTTGGCTCGGCGGCCGCTCCTCGCAATGACCGGGTTGGTCGTCTGGCGCCCGGCGCTTCGCCGGGGCGGCCTGACGGGAGATCGCCGGCAGCAACGGCCTGTCGCGGTCGTTGGCGATGGGGGCCCGCCAGAGACGGACGGCGCCCGAAGTCGCCAGTCGCCCGGTCGGTCCAGTCAGGACCGCAGCATCATCCGCAGCGCGTCGGGGGCGAGGATTCGAAGCCGACGGTAGGACACGTCGATATGTCCGTCGGCTTCGAACCGTCTGAGCACGGTCCCGGCGGTGGTTCGCGCGAGGTTGCACATCGCCGCGTAATCTTCCTGGCTGAGGTCGATCACAACCGGGACCGCTCCGACGGGCGTATGGTAGCGGCACCCGCCGAGCCGCAGCAGCACCGCCGCGCTGCGCTTGACGTGGTCGCGGATCAGGAGGTCGTCGGCGGCGCCGATCGCAACGTCGTAATGGGCGATCGCGGCGAGCCCGAAGAACCGCCAGGCGCCCGGGTCCACCGCGACGATTTCGCGGATGGCGGGCAAGGGCAGATGCAGCGCCTCCGACTTGCGCGTCACCGCGAGGCCGATTCGGCGCGGCTGCTCGGTGAAGGCCGCCGCTTCGCCGAACCACGTGCCCGGTCTCGCAAAATGCGCGACATAGGGGCCGCGCTCGCCGGGCGCGATCGACAGCGCCAGATCGCCATCGACGAGCCCGTACATTCCCCCGGGCGGATCGCCGACGGAATAGATCGTCGCCGCGGCCTTGAATTCCAGCAGATTGCAGCGGGCGAGCACCGTCTGGCGGAACGACGACGGCACGAAGCTGAGCCAGCCCTGCCGCGAAACGACGTCGTGCGCCTGCGCGAGATCGAGCATGGTCGTTCCAGAGGATCGCCCGCGAAACCGGCGGCGGCGTGGGCGAGCCGCGGGCCGGCAATTTCGCCTCGCTTTAGCGAAGGCGCGCGGGCGGTCAATAGCCGGCCGGGAATCGGGCGCCGCGTTCCGGCGCCCATCGCTCGCCCGGCGCCCCGCGCCCCTGCCGGCGCAGAAGTCTCCCGCAGAACCGTCGGCGTCACGCGTCCGCTTTCGGCGCCATGACGAAATCCCAGCTCACCGACCAGAACGGCGCCGTGAACCCGAGCCTTTCCGCCTCGACGGGGTCGTCGACCTGCTCGAAGTCGGCAATCAGCGTTTCCTTAACGCCGAACACCGGGTCTTTCGTCAGATAGGGGCAGTCCGGCGTGAAGATGTGGGTGATCACGGTGTCGAAACCCGGCGCCGACACCATGAAATGGAGATGAGCCGGGCGGTGGATCGAACGGCCGAGCGCCGCCAGCATCTCGCCGACCGGGCCGTCGCCGGGAATGGGATAGTAGAGCGGCTTGGCCGACCGGAACCAGAACGCGCCGTTCGCGTCCGAGGTGAAGGCGGCGCGCAGGTTGTTGTCCGGCTGCACGCCCTTCTGCTGCACGTCGTAGAAGCCGTCGGCGTTGGCCTGCCAGACTTCGAGCAGCGCGCCCGCGATCGGCTCGCCGTCCTGATCCAGCACCCGCCCGCGCACGACCACCGGCTCGCCCTTGCCGTCGAGGTTGATATTCGCCCCGTTCTCGTAGCGTGGCGAGTTGGGGACGTAAAAGGGCCCGAGCACGGTGTTCTCGGTCGAACCTTCTGGCCGGTCGTGGTGGATGGCGTCGACCAGCATCGAAACGCCGAGCGTGTCCGAGAGAAGGATGTATTCCTGCCGCCAAGCGTTGCACATCTGGCCGGTGCGGGTGAGGAAGTCGATCGCCTTGAACCACTCCTCCGGGGTCAGGCGCAATTCCTTCACCGCTTCGTGCAGATGCTTGACCACGACGGCGACGATCTCGCGCACGCGCGGGTCCGCGTCCGAAGCCGTGCGCGCATCGACCACGGCCACCGAATCGGCCTCGGTGAAGAAGGCGAGCTTGCGGCCGTGTTGGCCGTCTCCATGTTCGTTCATTGTTTTCCTCCCGCAAAGTCCGGTGACGCCGCTCTCAGAACGGCAGGCCGACGTAATTCTCCGCCAGAGACGCCAGCGCCTTGTCCGACGAGAACAGATACTGGAGCTCCGTGTCCTGCAGCTTGTTCTCGTAGGACGAGTTCTGCGGGAACCTGTGCAACAGCGTGGTCATCCACCAGGAGAACCGCTGCGCCTTCCAGACCCGCGCCAGCGCCTTGCCCGAATAGGCGTCGAGCCCCGCGTCGTCGCCCTTCTCGTAATGCGCCATCAACGCGTGATAGAGGTAGTGGATGTCGGAGGCCGCGCTGTTGAGCCCGCGGGCGCCCGTCGGCGGAACGATGTGCGCGGCGTCGCCGGCGAGAAACAGGCGCCCCCAGCGCATCGGCTCGGCGACGAAGCTGCGCAGCGGCGCGATGCTCTTCTCGATCGAGGGTCCCGTGATCAGTCGGCCTGCGACGTCATCGGGCAAGCGGCGGCGCAACTCGTCCCAGAACGCCTCGTCGGGCCAATCTTCGACGCTGTCCTCGAGCGGGACCTGGATGTAGTAGCGGCTCAGGACCTGGGAGCGCAGGGAGCACAGCGCGAAGCCGCGCTCGTGCCGGGAGTAGATCAGTTCCGGCGACACCGGCTTCGTCCGCGACAGGACGCCCAGCCATCCGAACGGATAGACCCGCTCGTATTCGCGCAGCACGTCTTTCGGAATGGATTTTCGGCTGACGCCGTGAAAGCCGTCTGCGCCGATCACATATTGGCAGTCGACCCTGACGATCTCGTCGCCGTCGCGATAGGTGACGTAAGGCGTCTGCGACGTGAGGTCATGAAGGGCGACGTCCTCGACGTTGTGGAGGACCTTTCCCTTCATTCGGTCGCGGGCTTCGTAAAGATCGCGCGTCAGTTCCGTCTGCCCGTAGACCACGACGGAATTGCCGCCGGAATGCTTGTGCAGATCGACCCGATCCATCACGCCGTCGTGGGCGATGAAGAAGCCGTGGTGAATCTCGCCTTCGCGGTCCATGCGCTCGCCGCATTGGGCTTCCCGCATCAGGTCGGCGAAGCCGTGTTCGAGCACGCCGGCGCGAATGCGGCTGAGGACGTAGGTCCGGCTGTGCCGCTCGAGCACCACGGTGTCGACGCCCTTGAGATGCAGCAATTGAGACAGCAGCAGGCCCGACGGGCCGCCGCCGATGATGCAAACCTGAACCTTCATCGAACTCCTCCGTGCCGTTCCGTCGTGAAACGCACCGTATCATTGCCGAAAGACCTCCAGGGCGCCGTCGTCGGCGACGGCAATGACGCGGTCCTCTTCGATGACCCGGGATCGGCGTCGGGATCGCGCCCTTGGCGGGCCCGTCGACGCAATGTCCGCCGCGCCGGCGAAACTGGGCCGAGTGGAATCCGCGCCAGATGTGGCCGGCAGAGACGGTCAAGTCCCGACCGGCCATGGCGAGCGGAGTTTGGCGCGGCTGCGGATATCGAGTCTCTTGCGACAAGACCGGCGAGGCGTCGAGGGGACAGGCGCGGGTCAACTCGTGCGCGCCGTGTCGGGGCTCGGAGGTGGCTATCCCTTCGGGAAGTCGAGCCCCATCGCCCGGTAGCGCTCAGGGTCGTCCTGCCAGTGCTCGCGCACCTTGACGTGCAGGAACAGGTGCACCGTCGCCCCGTGGGCCTCGGAAATGTCCTTGCGCGCCGCCGTGCCGATCGCCTTGATCGTCCGGCCGCCCTCGCCGATGACGATCTTGCGGTGACCCTCGCGGGTCACGAACACGGTCTGTTCGACCCGCGCCGAGCCGTCGGGCTGGTCCTTCCACGAGTCGGTCTCGACGGTCGCCTGGTAGGGCAGTTCGTCGTGCAGCCGCTCGAACAGCTTTTCCCGGGTGATTTCGGCGGCGAGCGAGCGGATCGGCGCCTCGGCGATCTGGTCCTCCGGGTAGAGCCACGGACCTTCCGGCAGCATGAGGGCGAGATGGTCGGCGAGGCGGTCGAGCCCGTCGCCGGTCGCGGCTGCGATCATGAAGGTCTCGAGGAAGGGCAGGGCCGCGTTCAGCCGCGCGGAGAGTTCGAGCAGCCTCGCCCGCTCCATCAGGTCGATCTTGTTGAGGACCAGCACTTTCGGCGTGCGGCTGTCCTTCAGCGTCGCCAGGATCGCCTCCGTCTCCTCGGTGAGCGTCTGCGAGGCCGCCTCCTTCCGGGCGTCGATGAGGAGGGCGAGCGCGTCGGCGTCGGCCGCCGCGCCCCAGGCGGAGGCGACCATCGCCCGGTCGAGCCTGCGCTTGGGCGCGAACAATCCCGGGGTGTCGACGAACACGATCTGCGCCTCGCCCCGAATCGCGACGCCGCGCACGGTCGAGCGGGTGGTCTGCGCCTTGCGGGTGACGATCGACACCTTTTCGCCGACGAGGGCGTTGATCAGCGTCGACTTGCCGGCGTTGGGGGCGCCGATCAGGGCGACGAAGCCGCAGCGTGTCTGGCTCATGGGGTGCTCCAGCGGTCGAGGAAGGCCTGCGCCGCAGCCTGTTCGGCGGCGCGCTTCGAACTGGCTTCGCCCGTCTCCGGCTCGTAGCCCGACACCGCCACCCGCATCACGAACAACGGCGCGTGCGCGGGGCCGCTGCGCGCCGCCTCCTCGTAGCGCGGGGCCGCGAGCGCCCGGCCTTGCGCCCATTCCTGCAGCGCGGTCTTGGCGTCGCGCGCGGGTTCGGCGTCGGCGGTGAGCCGTTCGCCCCACGCCCGCTCGATCAGGTCGCGCGCCGCCTCGAAGCCGCCGTCGACGAACACGGCGCCGATCAGCGATTCGCACAGGTCGGACAGGATCGCCGCCTTCTTGCGCCCGCCGCCGCGCGCTTCGCCCACGCCCAGCAGCGCATGCGGGCCGACGTCCCACTCGGCCGCGATCGCGGCGCAGGTTTCGCGCCGCACGAGCTTGGCCAGCCGCATCGACAATTCGCCCTCGCTCGCCGACGGAAACGACCGGTAGAGCCGGTCGGCGACGACGACGCCGAGCACCCGGTCGCCGAGGAATTCCAGCCGCTGGTACGAGCGGCCGCCGGCCGCCTGGGCGGAGAGATGGGTCAGCGCGAGCGTCGCCAGATCCGGGTCGAGGAAGCGGTAGCCGAGGCGCGCTTCGAGGTCGGCGCGTTCAACCTTGGCGCGCTTGGTCATGCGACGAACCGGCCGGGGGGCAGGGCCCCGGGCGGCGCCGGCGCCGTCAATGCACCCGCTGGAAAATGCGGTCCCAACGTACGGTCCACGGCCACTTCCACACTTGCCATGCCGGCGTGTCGTCGCCGATCGAGAAGAAGATGAGCTCGCCGCGGCCGATCAGGTTCTCGAACGGCACGTAGCCGACGCCGCCCTGATCACCGGCGAGCCGGGAATCGCTCGAGTTGTCGCGGTTGTCGCCCATCATGAAATAGTGGCCGGGGGGCACCTCGTAGACGCGGGTGTTGTCGAACGTGCCCTCGTCGCCGTCGATCTGGATGATCTCATGCTTGACCCCGTTCGGCAGGGTCTCGAGGTAGCGCGGCGCCTCCTCGGGCCTGCCGAAGTGGTTGACCGTCGCATAGGGCGCGATCGGCTCGCGCGGGACCATCTCGCCGTTGATGATCAGCCGCCCGTGCTGCACCTGGATCTTGTCGCCCGGCAGGCCGATCAGCCGCTTGATGTAGTCGGTCTGGCCGTCGCTCGGCAGCTTGAAAACGATGATGTCGCCGCGCTTGGGCTGCGAGGCGAAGACGCGTCCCGGGATCGCCTGGGGGAAGAGGTCGAGGAAGCCAGGCAGCGAGAAATGCGAGTAGCCGTAGGCGTATTTCGACACAAACAGGTAGTCGCCGACCAGAAGGGTCGGCACGAGCGAGCCGGACGGAATGTTGAACGGCTGAAACAGCAGGGTGCGGACGACCAGCGCGATCAGCAGGGCCTCGACGATGACCTTGACGGTCTCCCACCAGCCCTCTTCCTTCTTGACCGCGGTCGCGCCGGCCTTCACGCTCTTGTCGCTCATCTGGGTCACTGATGCCCTTCCTCTCGACCGCCGGCGGCCGAACGTCTTCCTATATAGGCGTGGCCATCCCGCGCCAAGTCGCGCATTGCGCCATGAGCGGGGAAGGCGGCGCAATCATGACCGAGCCCGCCGACGCGAAGGCGCGCGCGGCGTCGTCGGCGTTCGAGGGGCGCGTCGCCGCGCGTCAGGGCTCGAGCACGATCGACCCCGTGGTCTCGCGCGCCTCCAGCGCCCGATGCGCCTCGGCGGCTTGCGCGAGCGGCAGCTTGCGGCCGATCCCGATCGTCACGTCGCCGGCGGAGACGGCGCGAAACAGGTCGCGCGCCATCTTCTCGAGGCGCGTCCGGTCGGCCATGAAGGTGAACAGGGTCGGGCGGGTGGCGAACAGCGAGCCCTTGCGCCCGAGCAGGCCGAGGTCGAAGGCCTCGATCCCGCCCGAGGCCGACCCGAAGCTCGCGAACACGCCGAACGGCCTGAGGCAGTCGAGCGACGCCGGGAAGGTCGCCCGGCCGACGCCGTCGTAGACGACCGCGCATTTCTGCCCCTTGGTGATCTCGCCGACCCGGGCGGCGAAGTCCTCCTCGCGGTAGAGAATCGTGTGGTGCGCGCCGGCCTTCCTGGCGATCTGGGCCTTGTCCGCCGAGCCGACCGTGCCGATCACCTGCGCGCCGAGGGCGCGGCCCCACTGACACAGGATCTGGCCGACGCCGCCGGCGGCGGCGTGGACGAGAATGACGTCGCCGTCCCTGACCTTGTAGGTCTGGCGCAGCAGGTACTGCGCGGTGAGGCCCTTGAGCATCATCGCGGCGCCGGTGTCGTAGTCGATTTCGCGCGGCAGCTTGAGCAGGAAGCTCGCGGGAATGTTGCGCTCCTCGGCGTAGCCGCCGGGCGGCCCGGCGTAGACGACGCGGTCGCCGGGCTTGAAGCCCTCGACGCCCGCCCCGACCTCGACCACCTCGCCCGCGCCTTCCGCGCCCGGCGTCAGGGGAAGGGGCATCGGGTAGAAGCCGGTGCGATGGTAGGTGTCGAGAAAATTGACCCCGATCGCGTGGTGGCGGATCCGGACCTCGCCCTTGCCCGGCGGGGGAAGCTCGACCTCCTCCAGCACGAGAACCTCGGGCCCGCCCGTCTGGTGGATACGAATCGCGCGCATGCGTCTCCCCGCTGTCTGGCAAAGCCGCACAATGACCTTCGAGCCGCCCGCCGCGCAAGACTTGTCCGGGAGGAACCGGAAAAGCTCCGCGCGCTCTTCGCCGCCCTCTTGCGCCCATCCGCCTCCGCCCCTATAGCAACGCGACGCTCCGAACGCCGCACGGAGCGACGGCTTTTTCGCGAGCCCAAGCGCCCATCGTCTAGCGGTCCAGGACGTCGCCCTTTCACGGCGAAAACACGGGTTCGAGTCCCGTTGGGCGCGCCATATCTGTTCACCGGATCTGAACCGCTGCCTCCGGAGCGCCGCCTCCGAGGAAGCCGTTTTGGGAATTCGAACGGCTCTCTCGTCGTCGATTTTCAGCTCTGGATCGGTCGCAGCGCCGCTTCGAGCGCATGCAGGCGCGCCATGCCTTCCGCGTCGGTCTTGTCGAATGGCTCCTCGCACAGCGTGACCAAGGCCGCGCCGTCGTCGAGGGTCTCGACGTCCACGTCCCCCGGATGATTGGCGCGGGCGGCGAGGTGAGGCGGCAGATAGGTAATCCAGCCGATCCAGGGTTTGAGCGTCCGCTTCCCAGCGGCCCAACTCGGGTCTGGGATCTCGGGGAGGAAGCGGGAGCTGAACGAGAAAAGTGCGCACATCTCACCGGGTCTCCAGATCTCGCGGGCGAATTTCATCAGCGGCCTCAGTTCGGAGGCTCGCCACGGCCGCCCTGTCGGCGAACGCAAAGCCGCGAGGCGCATGAAGAGGAAATTCGGAAGGACGGCCCCGGACCTAGCAGAGTTGCCGATGCCGCATCGCGTACCGGCGATATGCGATTCCCGGAAGTCGTAGGGTGGAGATCCGGCGTGGCCTGCTGCGACGTGGCTGCCGAGCCTCGGCATAAGGCGGCCGAGGTCGTCCCGTGTCCTCGAGTCGGTCAGGATCTGCGTCGCCGCGGCTTCGCTCAGCGGCACAGGCAGCACGTCGTTTTGGGTCTCCGGCGATTCGAGCCAGCTCTCGTAGACTGGATCGAAAGCCGGCAGTCCGTTGACGAACTGCGACAAGCCGCGGGCGTTGTCAACTTCAGAGCGGTCATCCGGCTCCCACCACAGACTTAGGTGCGGACTTCCCATCAAGGTCCTCCGTTGGGATCGTAAACGACGAACACCTTTCCGCGCTCGAGGCGCCTTGCGCTCACGCTCAGGCCTTGGAAGCCCTTTGGCGTTTGCGCGTGCCAGACCACTCGTCGGGGCGGAATTGTCGCAAACGCCACGTCGATCTGGCTTTGCATTTGAATGATAGGGTCCTTTTTCGAGTTAACGAACACTTTCAACTCGCCATCGTCATCGAACAGGTGATCGATATCCGCCTTGGCCTCCAGCAAGTCTCCGGTCGTCGGGTCGCAGCCGTCGAACCTGACGCCTCCAACGTCAATCGCCAATCCGTAGGGCAGCCCGCTGACGTATTCCTGATAGCGGATCGAGTTCTCCGATTTGGTCGTTTTCGGCTCGGGCGTCGGATCGGGGCAGAGCCTCGGCTCGTGATTCTCCCGCGACTGCGCCGCGTCCGGACTGCCCGCTCCCGACTTCAGCTCCGCGACGGCGCGGTCGAGAACCTCGACCGAGGTCACCAGCGTCTGGCGGCCGTCCGGTCCGGGCGCGGAGACGGCGACGGCCTTGCCTTTCTCGTCGAGAAAGGCGTTGCCGTGCAGCGTCCCGCTGGTCAGGGGACGCCATTCGCCGTCGACGAGGGCGCTGAACGTTACCGAGTCCACGTCGTGATCCCAGCGATAGGAGATGTCGGAGCGACCGGGGACCGATCCTGTTTCGAGAAGCCGGTTCGCGCTCGGCACGAAGATCGCGCCGAACGCCGCGAACGCCGCCAACGCCGACCCCGCCATGGCGGCGCCCAGCGTTCCGAGCGCTTCCAGAACCGCCGGCGCGATGTCGGGCGCGATCAGCGCGGTCGCTTCCGCCGCCGCCGTCAAGGGTCGCAGAACGACCGCGGCGCCTGCGGCCGCCGATGGCGAGACCGGCTTCACGTCGGCCTTCGGAGGGTCGACCGCACCCGGCTTGGTTGCGAACCAACCGGGGTTCGGCGGGGTTCCCGTTCGCGGATGCTCTGCGTCCCAGTCGTCGTCCGTCTTCAGCAGCCCAGAGGCGGTGAGCTCGTGCGCGAGCCGCCGCTTCTGCAGTGCGTCAGGGACCGCGCCGTCCGTCGCCGGCGGATCGGGCAGCTTCAAGAGCAGGGTCGCGACCTGAGCTCGGGCGAGGTCGCCGCTATTGAGCGCCCGCGCGATCACGGCGAGGCCACCACGCTTGCAGCCGACGTCGAGAGGGAATCCGTAGAGTTTTTGCAGTTCTCGGCCGACGTCGCCTTCCTCGCGCACCGCCCAGGTTCCGTGCGCGCCGCGCTTGAGCAGCGGTGTCCCCGCCACCCGCAGTCCGTTGTCGTCGCACTCGACCCGTCTGGGCGCGAGGCGGAACATCGGGATGGACCAGACAGGGTTCATGAGACCGCCGGAAGCAAATGCGCCAACAGTCTGTATAAGAACATATCATGAACATTGTCGTCAAGCTCTTGTCGCCTGGAGATCGTCGCGTTGGCCGGACCGGTCGCCCTCTGCAGCGGACGACAAAGTCCGCGTCCGGCTGCGCGATCGTGGTTCATGGCGTGATTTCAATAAACGTATGAGTTCGCACTCTTGTCCTGAATGGCGCGCCAACACTGTTTACCGGATCTGAACGCCGCGGAGAGGTTGACCGCAACAGAGGGAACGAGCGCTTCGACGAGCGTCCCCCTTTTTTCGACGTCAGCGCTGGATGGGACGCAGGGCGGCTTCCAGGGCGTGCAGGCGAGCGTACGAGGGCCGCCGCTTCGCCCCGCGCGGGTGGGCGAGGCTCAGGAGTCGAGCTTCTCGCTCTCGCCCGCCTTGCCGCGGACCCAGTAGCCGGCGGCCTTGAGCCAGGCTTTGGGATGGCCGCGGTCCTCGAGCATGGCCGTTTTCAGCGCGCGGGCGGCGCGCGCCTCGGCGGCGATCCACACGTAGCCGTCGCCGGGCGGCGTCGGCCATCGGGCCAGGGCTTCGCTCAGGAGCGCGGCGTCGTCGCGATCGGACCCTGAGCGAAAGAGCCAGACCGGCCGCCAGTCGGCGCGGGTTTCGAAGGTCTGGATCTCCTCGGGGCCGTCGACCAGCACGATCGTCGTCACCGGAACCCCCGCGCGCAGGCCCTCGACCCGTCTGCCGATCGCCGGCAGCGCCGTCTCGTCGCCGACCAGTAGGTAGGCGTCGAAGTCGTCCGCGACCACCATCGAGCCGCGCGGACCGCCGATCTCCAGCGAATCGCCGGGCATGGCGCCGCGCGCCCAGTCCGACGCCGGGCCGGCCTCGTGCAGCGCGAAGTCGATCGTCAGCGCGCAGCGCACGGGGTCGAAGGCGCGCGGGGTGTAGTCGCGCATCGCGGCCCCCTGCGGCGCCGACGGGTCGGGCGCGAACACCTTGATGTGGTCGTCCGCGCCGAGGCTGGCGAAATCGGCGAGCTCGGGCGCGGTGAAGACGATGCGGCGCATCTTCGGCGTCAGCGCCGCGACGCTCTCGACCGTCAGGCGCCGTCGCCTGGGCTCCCGACGCAGGCGTTCGATCGCGTGGCGAGCAGTTGCGAGGTCGGTCATCCTTCGCCTCACAGCCGTTCGATCTTGCGCGCCGCCTCGTCGATCTCGTCGGCGACGGCGAACAGGAGCGTCTTGTCGGGCGCGCCGTCGAGGCGCATCCGCAAGGCCGCCTTGAGATTGGCCATGGCGCGGAAGACTGGCCCCGTGTCGATCGCCTCGTCCTTACGGGCGAGCGCGTCGAGCCGCGCCAGCGCGGCCTCGGCCTCGGCGCGATTCTCATCGAGATGCGCGACGCCGGCCGGGGTGATGGCGAAGAGCTTCTTCGCCCCCTCGGAGGCGCGCGCCTCGGCCTGGCCGACGTCTTCCAGCAGCGCCAGCGTCGGATAGACCACGCCCGGGCTCGGCGCATAGGCCCCGCCGGTGCGGGTCTCGATCTCGCGGATGATGTCGTAGCCGTGGCGCGGTTCGGCCTCGATCAGGAGCAGGATGACGAGGCGCAGTTCGCCGCCCTCGAACATCCGGCGTCGTCCCCGACCCTCGCCCCGACCCTCCCCCGGACCGCCCTCGCCGCGCCCGCCGAAGCCGGGACGGCCGAAGCCGCGCCCGCCGCGGCCGTGCAGGCTGTGCTCGGGGTGAGCGGTCTCATGGCGGCGCGCGCCGCCCCAGTCCTTGCGGGACAGAATTGCCGATAGCATTTCGTTATAATGTTTCACGCATTTCACTTTCGCTTGTCGTCCTCTGATTGAAGACATAACAAAGATATATCTTAGAATGTCTTTGTCAAGCCCGTTCGTGCGATCTGCGCAAAACACGGCTCCGTCTGAGGGCGAGGCCGTGCAGGCGCGGCGACGCGATGCGCCGACGGGGACCGCAATGCTTGCGATGAAGAGGGTGCGACCGCCGTCCGCGTGGAGGTCCGGGCGGAACGGCCGGGTCGCAGCGTGCGCGAGCCGGCGTCAGCGCGGAAGCGCCGGCGCTTCGACGCGCGTCCTGCGACGCGGCTTAACGCCGCGGGGCGGGCTCGCTCGTCGCCCCGGGCGCGTCGGGGCGGCCGCCGGGCGCATTCGAGCCGCGCGCGAAGACGAAATAGCCGACCAGAATCAAGGCCAGAACGCCGAGCCCGACGAAGATCAGCAACTGGGAACGAGGGGCGACGGGACGCAACGTCGCAGCCGTGGCCGTATTGACGCTTCCCGCCCGCGGCAGCAGCGCGATCAGACGAGCGGCGACGATCTCGGGGGAGAACCCCGTCACTGAGCCGTTCGGCAGCGACCCGATGAGCGTGCCGAGGCGCCGCTTCGCCTGGTCGGCGGGCATGCGCGCGAGACTCGCCGCTTCTTTCCAGGGGTCGAGGTCGAGCCGCGCGAACGCGGACACGACGCTCACCAGCGGCCCGTCCCGCTCGTCGCCGATCGTGGCGAACAAGAAGGGGTCGAACTCACGGCCGAGCAGGGGGGTCAACGCAGCGTGGGTCATGTCATCCGCCATGTGTCTGTCGGCGCAACCGCCGGTTTCTCAGTCCTGTCGCCGCATCGGATCGAAAGTCGCGCGCCGCCTTCCCCGTGTGTCAGAAAAGGCGGAGGCTCTGGACCCTCGGATCGGTGTCGGCTGGTCGGCGCCGGTCTGAGGCCCTTCGCCGTGACCGCGCTGGCGAGGACGTCGGCCCGGCTATGCGAGTCGGGCGCGTGGCCAGACCGCCTGTGTTTTCGTGGCGGCCGCGCTGTCGAACACGCCCATCACCTCGGACTGTTTCATGATCACGATGTCCTGACCGTCGATCTTCCCACTGGCCCCCGACCGCCCGCTGAACACGATCCTGTCCCCCGCCTTCAACTCGGGCGGCTGAACCCGCCCGCTTTCACTTCGTGCTCCCGGTCCGACGGCGACGACCTCTCCCTCCTGGAGCGCCTCCACGTCGCTGCCGGGAACGACGACGGCGCCGTTCGAACGATCCGCGGCCCCCACGCGGCGAACCACGACATGGTCGAACAACGGGCGGAATGTCATGGGATCGCTCTCCGTCGACCAGCCGAGCCGGCTCGCGGGCCAGGCTCTCGGAGGCGATCGCGTTCCAGATGCAAGTGGCGATCGTAGGCGCCCGTTACAAGGGAGCGCCGGCAAATCTCTCTTGCGTGCGCCTCGTAAAGGCCAAGCAGCGCCCGCCGGCCCCGGACCCGTCGCCGATCAGGCGAGCGCCGCGGCGCCGGTCTCGTTGGTCCAGACGCGGAACGTCTTGAGAGCGTGGGGCCCGAACGAGTTGACGAGCGGAATATCGGCCGCGTCGCGCCCGCGCGCGATCAGGACGCGGCCGATGCGCGGCGTGTTGTGGCGCGCATCGAAGGTCAGCCACCGGCCGCCGAGAAAGACGTCGAACCAGGCGCTGAAGTCCATCGGCGCCGGGTCCGGCGGCACGCCGATGTCGCCGAGATAGCCGTTGCAATAACGGGCGGGAATGTTCATGCACCGGCAGAACGCGACCGCCAGATGGGCGAAATCGCGGCACACCCCGACCCGTTCCTCGTAGGCCTCGTAGGCGGTGCGCGTGGCGCGCGCCTTCTGGTAGTCGAAGTCGATGTGACCGTTGACGAAATCGCAGATCGCCTGGACTCTCGCCCAGCCGGACGGCGTCGAACCGAACCGGTTCCATGCGATCTGGCTGAGCTTGTCGGTTTCGACATAGCGGCTGCCGACGAGGTAGAGAAGCGTGTCGTCGGGCAACTCCGCCACCGGGATTTCGCCCGCGCCCGCGACGACGGGATCGGGCAGGCCGCTCACCTCGATCACGCCATCGGTCGAAATCGTCAGGTCGCCGGCCGGCGCGTTGAACCGCCGGCAGCGATTGCCGAACACGTCGGCATAGAGCCAGGATTCGACGTGCGGCGTCGCGGCGAATTGCGCTTCCGCCCGCACCGCGGGAACGCAGGAGGGGTGGACGTCGAGCTGACAGATCATCGGCGTCGGAGCGGCGCAGGTGAACGTCATCTCGTAACCGTAGCGGATCAGCATGGGGGCCTCGGTGTCTGTTCCCGGCGCTGACGGCGCGCATCGCCCGAGGCTATTCGAAACCGGACCGGCGCGACAGCCTGTTCTTGTGAGCGTCGTCGTCCCTGCGAGAGCAATCACAGGGTCCCGGCCGCCGGGCTCGCCCCACGACATTGCGGGAGGCCGTCGGCGCTGGAGAACAATGGGCTGGTGAAGAAAAGGAGGCCGCCTTTCGGCGGCCTTCAAGTCTAGGGAGGAAACGCCCAAGGAGGGCATGTGCGGGGCAACCGCCGCCGCACCAGAAGACAATAATGCTGCGCTGCAGCAAATGCAAGAACTTTTGTTTCAAAAAATGAGCAAAAAGTTTGCACCCGATCGGCGGAGCCGGGACGCCTGCCCACCCGGTGAACAGCGCGCCTTCGGCGGTGGGAAACGCGCCGATGCGGACGGCTAGCCAGCGCCGCCGCGCGCGCCTAATCTTCGTCCTCGCCAACGACGAAACTCCGAAGGACCCCCTGTGGCCTCATCCCCGCTCACCGTCCGCAAGCGCGAGGGCCGCCTCGCGCCGGAAACCGTCGCCGCCCTCAACGCCGATCTCTCGGCGCGGTTCGGCAACCGCTTTTCCGCTTCGGACGCCATCCGCCGCCAGCACGCCCACACCCTGACCTGGCTCGAGAACCAGCCGCCCGACGCGGTCGTGTTCGCCGAGACGCGCGAGGACGTCGTCGACCTCGTCGCCATCTGCGCCAGGCGCGACGCGCCGATCGTCCCGTTCGGCATCGGGTCTTCGCTCGAGGGTCACGTCAACGCGCCGCACGGCGGCGTGTCGCTCGACCTGTCGCGGATGAACGCGATTCTCGCCGTCAACGCCCAGGACCTCGATTGCGTGATCGAGCCCGGCGTCACCCGCACCCGGCTCAACGCCTATCTCCACGATTCCGGGCTTTTCTTCCCGATCGACCCGGGCGCCGACGCTTCGCTCGGCGGCATGGCCTCGACCCGCGCCTCCGGCACCAACGCGGTGCGCTACGGCACGATGAAGGACCTCGTGCTGTCGCTCGGCGTCGTCACGGCCGACGGAACCTTCGTGCGCACCGGCACCCGGGCGCGCAAATCCTCGGCCGGCTACGACCTCACCCACCTGTTCGTCGGCGCCGAGGGCACGCTCGGAATCATCGTCGAGATCGCCCTCAAGCTCGCCGGGCTGCCCGAGGCGGTGTCGGCGGCGACCTGCTCCTTCCCCGACGTGCGCTCGGCCTGCAACGCCACCATCGAGACGATCCAGACCGGCCTGCCGATCGCCCGCATCGAGCTGCTCGACACCCTGTCGGTGCGCGCCTTCAACGCTTACTCCCGCCTGAGCCTGCCCGAGGCGCCGATGCTGCTGGTCGAGTTCCACGGCACGGAGGCGAGCGTCGCCGAGCAGGCGGCGCGGTTCGGCGCGATCGTCGCCGAAAACGGCGGCGGCAATTTCATCTGGGCGACGAAGCCGGAAGAGCGGACGAAACTGTGGAAGGCGCGCCACGACGGCTTCTACGCGCAAATGGCGCTCAGGCCGGGCGCGCGGCCGTTCGCCACCGACACCTGCGTGCCGATCTCGCGCCTCGCCGACTGCGTCGAGGAGACGTTGGAAGACATCGCCAGGAGCGGCCTCCTCGCGCCGATCGTCGGCCACGTCGGCGACGGCAATTTCCACGTGAGCCCGCTCGTCGACATGGCCGACGCCAAGGAGATCGAGGCGGCGGAAGCGTTCGCCTCCCGCCTCGCCCACCGCGCCATCGCCATGGGCGGCACCTGCACCGGCGAGCACGGCGTCGGACAGAAGAAGATCGCCTACATGGAGGACGAGCACGGGGCGGGGGCGCTGGACCTCATGCGCCGGGTGAAAGCCGCCTTCGACCCGCGGAACCTGTTCAACCCGGGGAAGATTTTTACGGTGTAGGGCGATCGTCGTCGCGACGCGCGAAGCGGCCCGGCGATCCGGAGCGGCTGGGCGATCGTCCCCCGGATTATTTGTCGAGACATCGAGGAGGCTCAGCCCGTGAAAGTCGCCGTCATCGCCTGGGGTTCGCTGATATGGGAGCCGGACGCCCTCAAGGTCGCCGACGCATTCACGGCGCAAGGGCCGCTGCTGCCGATTGAATTCTGCCGGGTGTCGACGGCGGGGGTCCGCAAGGACATCCTCACCCTGGTGATCGACCCGGACGACGGAACCTTGTGCAAGACCTACGCCGCCCCGAGCGCCTTCGTCTCCCTCGAGGAGGCGATCGACAACCTGCGCGACCGGGAGGGGACGCCGGCGAGAACCATCGGCTTCGTCGACCTCGCCTCCGGCAAACGGGGGGAGGCTGCGGTCGAGAGCCATCCCGAGGCGATCGAGACGATCGCCGCCTGGGCCGAGGCGAGCGGCTACGACGCCGCGATCTGGACGGCGCTGGCGAGCAACTTCGACGACCGCGTCGGCGAGCCGTTCTCGATCACCGCCGCGATCGCCTATCTGGAAAAGCTCGAACGGCAGGACGCCGAGACCTTCGCCGCCGCCCTCGCCTACATCCGCAACGCGCCGCCGGAAGTCGACACCGCCGTGCGCGGCGAAGTGGCCCGGCGCTGGGGGGCGGCGCCGGCCTGACCGGCAAAGGCCCGCGCTTCGAGAGGCGCCCCTCTGGCGGGACGGGCCGCGCGTTGCTAAGGCGTCGGGGGAAAACGCGAGTAGGAAACGGAGGAGGGCGCAATGAAGATTTCCGGAGCGGCGGCGATTGTGACCGGCGGCGGATCGGGGCTGGGGCGGGCGACGGCCGAGGCTTTGGCCGAAAGGGGCGCGCGCGTCGCGGTCGCCGACCTCAACCAGGCTGCGGCCGAGGCGGTGGCGAAGGCGATCGGCGGCGTCGCGGTCGCCTGCGACGTCGGCGGCGAAGCCTCGGCCGCGGAGGCGTTCGCCAAAGCCGAGGCCGCGCACGGGCCCGCGCGCATCCTCGTCAACTGCGCCGGCGTCGGCAGCCCGGTGCGCATCGTCGGCAAGGACGGCGCCCCGACGCCGCTCGGCGACTTCGAGAAGGTGATCCGGGTCAACCTGATCGGCACCTTCAACATGATCCGCCTTGCCGCCGCCGGCATGGCGACGCTCGAGCCGATCGAGGGCGAGCGCGGCGTGATCGTCTCGACCGCCTCGGTCGCGGCCTTCGAGGGCCAGGTCGGCCAGTCGGCCTATTCCGCCTCGAAGGGCGGCGTCGCCGCGATGACCCTGCCGATCGCGCGCGAACTCGCCCGCAACGCCATCCGGGTGAACACGATCGCGCCGGGCATCTTCATGACGCCGATGCTCGCGGGCTTGCGCGAGGATTTCCAGGCCTCGCTCGGCGCCTCGGTGCCGTTCCCCTCCCGGCTCGGCGCGCCATCCGAATACGCCGCGCTGGCCGTGCACATCGTCGAGAACGGCTACATCAACGGCGAGACGATCCGCATCGACGGGGCGCTGCGCATGGCGCCGCGGTGAACTCGGGCGAGGCGGCGTAGCCGCTCGGGACGTCGGCCCCGCATCCGGGCCGGTTTCGAGCCTTTCCAAGGGTTTGCGCCGGAATTTCCGGGCGACTGCAACTCTCGGGGTGGGTGTTCGCGTGGCGCCTCCAAGGGCGCGCCCCCGGGAGGGGCGGCGTCCCGCCGCCCAGGCGCCGGGACGGCGCCTCCCCGTCGAGCGCCGCGCCCGCCGCTCTTTACGCCGGTTACGCCGGCTTGGCAGTCGCTGGCCTTCTCGTCGCCGGCCCGTCGGCTTGTCCGGCTGGCGGCGGCCAGCCTGCAAGTCTGGCAGGCGACGCATCCTTTCAGCGACTTGGGCGCCGAAACCTGTCACTCTTGTAACTCCCAAGCCGGTGGCCAACAGCGCCGTCATCGCGAGCGAAACGAAGCGATCCAGGGCCGCTGGGCCGCTGTCGCGCCCTCTGGTCGTCCCGCCGCCCTTCCTTGCGAGCAATTTCTTCCGCAGGAGGCAAACAGCGGCATGGGTTGCTTCGTCGCTTTGCTCCTCGCAATGACGGGGTTGGGAGATACGTCACTCTGTAACTCCCAAGCCGGTGGCCAACAGCGCCGTCATCGCGAGCGAAGCGAAGCGATCCAGGGCCGCTGGGCCGCTGTCGCGCCCTCTGGTCGTCCCGCCGCCCTTCCTTGCGAGCAATTTCTTCCGCAGGAGGCAAGCGGCGGC
Organism: Roseiarcus fermentans; assembly: GCF_003315135.1. Classification (GTDB taxonomy): domain Bacteria; phylum Pseudomonadota; class Alphaproteobacteria; order Rhizobiales; family Beijerinckiaceae; genus Roseiarcus; species Roseiarcus fermentans. The sequence continues at coordinate 38,090 of NZ_QNRK01000036.1, read as the reverse complement.
ATGGGTTGCTTCGTCGCTTTGCTCCTCGCAATGACGGGGTTGGGAGTTACAAGAGTGACGTAACTCCCAACCCCGTCATTGCGAGGAGCAACCCCCGGCTCGAAGAGCCCGGGGGGACGAAGCAATCCACGACGCTGTTTGCGTGCATTTTGCAAGGATTGCTCCGTCTTCTGCTCGCAACGAAGCCCGAAGGACGGCCTGGCGGTCCACGAGCTGCGACAGTAGCCCAGCGGCCCCTGGATCGCCGCGCTTCGCTCGCGATGACGGCGTTCTTCGGCGTCCACCTTGGGCGTTACGTCACTCTGTAACGCCCGAGATGGGTGCGCGCGAGGAACCGGACGGGGCGGCGTCCCGCCGCCCGGGCGCCCGAGACGCGCACCCTCCCGTTGAGCGGCGCGACCGCTCTCGCGGCCGGCTGGGGTGAACGACCGGCCGCGCAACCTCCATCGGTTTTCGCGTGGCCCTCGCGCGTCTCGGCCCGGCGCGCCCGGATCGCCCGGGCGATGTCCCGCCGCACCACGGCGACGCTCACCTTGCGCGCCGCCGCGATCTCCTGATGGGAAAAACCGTCGGCGAGCCAGCCGAAGCTGGCGTCCCGCAGCGCCGCCGCGGACTTGCGCCGGGCGCGGCGGCGCGCGCAGGCCGCCTCCAGGGCGCGATCGGTCGGCGGCGCGGCCGCGGTTGGATCGGGGGGCGGGACGGAGCGGCCGTGCTCCGCTCGTCGAAGGGGTCGCCGATCGGCGGGACGGGCGGGCTCGGGGTCGGCGTTCGGTCAAGGAGCGCTCCCCTGATGAAGAATTCTGCTCAACGGAATGATGGTACGCGAAAACATGCTTTGCCGGAAGGAATTGTTTCGCAAGTTTGCGGGCGGTCCGTCGCCGTCGGGGACGCCCGATTCGCGCACAGAGCGGGAATTCGGCGACGGCTTGGCCTACGGGCAATATCCGGCTCCTTGCTGCCCTTCCCCATCCGCTTCGGTACGGGGAGAGAGCGCCAATTGCGGCCGCTATTGGCACAGCGGCCTCACATCCGGCCTTCACGACGTTCTTCGAACATGAACTTCGAATCCTTGGGCTGTCCACAATAATCTCACCTGAACGATTCCGTCGACATAATCACAATTGCCATTTTCACGGATGATTTGGCCGCCGCCAACGATTCAGGACCGTCTCAGCGCGATCACGAACCACAGCATTTGGGTGCTCAAGCGCTTCAGTTAATGGGGCTATGGCAGCAGACCCAAGCCTACGTAAAGCATCTTGCACGCCATCTATGGCGTCCGGCGACTCATCAATTAAGCCTTCTACGATCCGAGAAATTACATCACGAGACAGCGGTACTATTCGACTTAGCGCCCGAAAAGCGTTCCTCCGTGTATAAGGATCTAAGTTCTTGGTCGCCCGCGAGAGAGGCTCAATTGCATTCGGCGGAACGTTACCAATCAACCACAACGATCTTGCCGCCGTTTGCACAACAGCATCATCACTCAGGGCTCTTATCAGCGCGGGAACCGCTCCTTCTGCCAAGTGTCCAAATGTCTCGCCAAGTAAAAACATTAAAAAACTACGTATTTCGATGTCTTCAATATCAAGATATCTTATAAGAACTGGAATTGCATCTACACATTCCATAGATAACTTAAATAAGGCATACAAAGCCACATTTGGAACTTCTCGCCTATCAGGCTTAAATTCAGATGCGGCATCTATGACCGCTTCGATTCCCTTTTCGGTACCAATCTTTGCCAAACACTCAGCAGCGTTGGAATAAAATCTGTTGTCTGGCGATTTGTCTTGCAAATATCTAGCAACAATTGGTACGGAATTCGCCGCAGAAGGTCCAATATAGCCAAGAAATTCAAATGAACTGCGGACTACATTAATATATTGATAGCTTATATTTGACGTATCTTGGTCGATTATTTTCGTCAAGAGAGGAACAATGCTGTCCACTCTAGGTTCAATGATATTTTGTGCTTCTATTAATTCAAGTGCTTCCGATCTGGAGAGCATACGCCAACCGCACAATATAAATTCATCGGTAGCATCCAAACGCTCGCAGATCCGACGGGCTTCTAACGTCAGACAGTGCCTCGCTTCTTCAGCTTTAGCGGCAAGTTCTTTAAGCATTGCGAGTGCGTGGGATATGTCATCAGATTCGGAGGATGCTAATTCAGAAATGAGGCGATCAATGCGGTCGCGCTGTGGCGAAAGCGAGAGGCTCAGAAGCGCTATTTGTTCTCTGTGCCGGCGCGCGCTACCTTCCTCCGCCTCGCGCTGTCCTGCTGAGAGAGATTCCAGTTTTGCGGTATCGCTTCTCTGCTGACGGCGAATTATGTCAGTGGTCACGTGGATGTCATCTAACTGGCCGCGGGCTCCGAGCAAATTCGCGGCCGCTTCGCCGATGCGATCGAGCTTGGTATCCATCACGCCGAGCTTCGCGATCATCTCCACAAGCATTCTACGCGCGGCGGCGAGGCGCGGGGTGACGAAGGCGATCTCGGCGCGCGGATTCACCTTCAGCGCCTCTCGCATGAACGCCTGAAAGACGAGCGGCCAACCGGGCTCGTCGTCGGAGCCCCGGAAGAACGGCTCAAAATCCGGCGGCGGCTCACCGGCGCCTTTGACCAGTTTGTCGCCTTTGACCAGTTTGTCCCACACCCGGCGGCGCGCGGCGTCGACGGCTTCGCGAACGACTTCCCCCCGGCTCTCGGGCAGGATCGTGTCCAGCGCCCCTTCGAGTTCCGCAACGAGCGCGTCGTCCTCGATCGTCTTGAGGGTAGCGCAATAGCCAAGCTGCTCCTCGACACATTTCGTCGCCTTGGCGATGAAAGGAGGCGGCGCGGCGGACCGGGTGTCGAAATTCTCCCCCTCCCAGCGGCGGCGATATTGCGTCACCATGAACAAGGTTGCCGTCAACTCGCTAAGCCGGATCATCTGCTCGAAGTCATGGTTCGGCGGAATGGCTTTTCCGCCCGCCGCCCACCGCGCTTGGACGATGTCGAGCGCCTCTTTGCCCGCAGGGCCGAGTAACAGGGACGCAGCCCTGGCAAGCGGCTCCCCTCCGGATTCGGGCGCGCCGACCGATCCAAGAAGTACCCCTACGATGGACGACCCCAGCATTTTCCTCACCCCCAGGAGATTGCGATCGCGAGCTGGAGAATGGCGTTATGGATCGGTCGTTGCAAGCGCGAGATACGGACGCCCTTCCTGCCTCTGTTCGCAAAAGTCGACGACCGCCTGCCCTCCCACTTGCGACATCGCGGTGGCGATCTGCACTTCCGCTCTACGTCGAACCCGGGCGTTCGATTGCTCGAATTGAAACAGCACTCCGGTTGGTTACCGCGGGCACGGTTCGGGGCTGAACGCCAGAAGCGCCCGCGTTCCGCCGTTTCCCTGCCGCCGCTCGCCTCCCATTTGCGAAGACCTCTGGAATCGCTGAAAAGGGCGCCGACAGAAGGCGGCGCCGACGGCTTTCCTCCCCGGCTGGAAAGAGCGAGGATGCCGCCGCATGAGCGCCGGCATTCGAGGCGTGAGGAGGAACCACAGATGGACGGCAGACCGGGGCGGCTCGCGGGCAAGGTCGCGCTCATCACGGGCGCTGCGTCCGGCATCGGCCGGGCGACCGCGTTGCTGTTTCACGCCGAGGGCGCGCAAGTCGCGGCGACCGACCGCAACGAGGCGGGGCTCGCGGAACTGGAGGGCGTCGCCGACCTGCGTCTCGCCCAGGACGTCACCGACGAAGCGCGCTGGCGCGAAGTGGTCGACCAGGTGGTCGCGGCCTTCGGCAAGCTCGACATTCTGGTCAACAGCGCCGGCATCGCGCTCAAGGGCAACATCGAGACCGCGACCCTCGACGAGTTTCGACGCACCGAGGCGGTCAACGTCGAAGGCACCTTTTTGGGTTGCCGCGAGGCGATCCGGGTCATGAAGGGGCGTGGCGGCGGGTCGATCGTCAATCTGTCGTCGGTGGCCGGAATCATCGGCGACGCGCAGTCGGCCGCCTATTGCGCCAGCAAGGGCGCGGTGCGCCTGCTGACCAAGTCGGCGGCGCTGCATTGCGCCGGCTACGCCATCCGCCTGAATTCCGTTCATCCCTCGTTCGCCGACACGCCGATGGTGCAGGAGCTGATCGCGAGTTCGAAGAACCCGGAGCGCGTCCGCGAGGGCCTGTCGAAGGCCGCGCCGCTCGGCCGGATGGGCCGGCCGGAAGAGGTCGCCAACGCCATCCTCTATCTCGCCAGCGACGAGTCCTCGTTCACCACGGGGATCGAACTGATGGTCGACGGCGGCTTGACCGCGCAATAACCGCGTAGGACGCGCGCCATGAGCCGACATTCCTTCACCCGACGGCCTTCGCCCGCCGCGCGGCGCCGGCCGGCGAGGGCGGCATGACCGGCCCGGGGCTCACGCGCGCGATCGGCGTGATCAGCGGCACGTCGATGGACGGCATCGACGTGGCGCTGATCGCCAGCGACGGGGAAGCGCAAGTCGAGACCGGCCCGGCCGCCACCTTTCCCTATCCGCCGGACGTGGCGGCGCGCCTGCGCGCCGTCGTCGCCGACGCCAGCGAAGCGGAACGGCCGCAGGCCGCGCTCGAACGCGCCGTGACCGACGCCCATGTCGCCGCGGTCGACGCCTTTTTCGCGCGCTTCGCCATCGCCCGCGACAGCGTCGCGCTGGTCGGGTTGCACGGGCAGACCATTCTGCATCGACCCGGGCGCGTCGGATGGGAGGGGCGGCGTCCCGCCGCCCCGGGTGCGCGGGACGCGCACCCTCCCAAAGCGGGCCTGACCCGGCAGCTTTGCGACGGCGCGCGCGCCGCGGGCGCGCTCGGTATCGACGTCGTCTGCGACTTCCGCTCGGCCGACGTCGCCGCCGCCGGCGAGGGCGCGCCGTTGGCGCCAGTCTATCACGCGGCGATGGCGGCGGGGCGCGAACGCCCGCTGATGATCCTGAACTGGGGCGGCGTCGGCAACGTCACCTGGCTCGGGCGAGCGGGCGAAATCGTCGCCTTCGACACCGGCCCGGCCAACGCGCTGATCGACGATATCCTGCTCTCCCGCCGCGGCGTCGCCTTCGACGCCGGCGGGGCGCTGGCGGCGAGCGGGCGCGCCGACGCCGCGATCCTGGCGGCGCTGATGCGCGATCGCTATTTCGACCGGCCGCCGCCGAAATCGCTCGACCGCAACCATTTCGCCGCCGCCGCGGCGGCGGTGGAGGCGTTGGGCGACGCGGACGCCGCCGCCACCCTCGCCGCCTTCACCGTCGAAGCGACCGTCGCCGCGCTGGCGCGGGTTCCCGAGGCGCCGAAGCGCTGGCTGGTCGGGGGAGGGGGGCGGCTGAACGCCTTCCTCATGAGCCGTCTCGCCGACCGGCTCGGCGTCCCGGTCGAGCCGGTCGAGGCGATCGGCTTCGACGGCGACGCGATCGAGGCGCAATGTTTCGCCTATCTCGCCCTGCGCGCCCGGCGCGGCCTGCCGCTGTCGTTCCCGACCACGACCGGCGTTCCGGCGCCGACGACCGGCGGCGTCTTCTGGCCCGCGCCTCGGTAGCCGTGGTCGCTGACCGCGGCGCGCAATCGGTCGCGGCCGCAATCGTACAGGGCCCCGCGTCGCGCGAGGCCCTTCTGTCGATCCCGGCTGCGCCCGCCTACTGGCAGACGTTGACCGGGCCGTTGCCGATCCAGGCGCCGTTCGGCGCATAGAGCGGACGGACCTGCACGCACGGGTCGGCGTATCCGTAGGGCGGCGCAGTGGCCGCCCCGAGCGCGATCGCGCCCGCGGCGAGGGCGCCCACCGCGACCGCGGGGCCCCACCCGCCGCCATACCAGACGCCGCCGTTCCAGTAGCCCGGGCGCCAGACCCGGCCGCCGCGCCATCCCGGGCCGTAGCCGCCATGCCAGCCGCCGCCGCCATGCCAGCCGCCGCCCCAACCGCCGCCGCCATGCCAGCCGCCGCCGCGCCATGGGCCGTCGGCCATCGCAGGGCCGGCGGTGGCGAGCGCCGCCGCGCCGATCGCGAGCGCCGCCGCGCCGGCGACGATCGCCTTCGAAACCGTGTTTCGCATTCCATCCTCCACTCGCCGGCCCGAGGGCGGCCCTTGAACCCGGGCGTCTCCGGCGCTCACGCCGGGCGACGCTTCGACAGGCATGATGGCCCGCAATTCGGAAACGATTATGATTGAAACAAGGCATGTCGGCGGCGATGTCAGAAATCGAAGACAACGACAAAGATAAAACCGCCCGTCGATGAATAACCGTTCAGGTCCCAGAGATGAATGAACGTTAAGGTTTCTTTACCGACACGCCGATTGCGCCGACGCGAAGCTGCCGGCGCCAGCCTCGATCCGCCGGTCCGGCGTCTTCGAGCCGACGCCGGACCCCCATGCGGTCTACTGGCAGATGTTCACCAGATGCCGGCCGAGATAGCGGCCGCGGCCGCCGGGCTGCGACCAGATCCTGCGATAGACCCAGCAGCCGTCCCCGGGCTCGGCGTAATAGGCGCCGCCCGCGACGACCACCGGCGCGCCCCAGCCCCACCACGGATAGCCCCAGCCGCCGCCCCAGCCCCAGCCCGGATAGCCGCCGCCCCAATAGCCGCCGCGCCAGCCGCCGTTCCAGTAGCCGCCGTGCCAGCCGCCGCCCCAGCCGCCGCCGTGCCAGCCGCCGCCCCAGCCGCCGCCATGCCAGCCGCCGCCTCCGCCGTGCCAGCCGCCGCCGCCGTGGAAATACTGGGCCTCGGCCGGGGCGGTCGCGACCGCCGTGGCCAAGCCGATGCCGACGAGCGCCGAAAGGGCCGTTTTCGCCAGACCATTGCGCATCGAAACCTCCATCCGAAGCGGCCCTCGGAGTCGCCCGCCCGACCCGGCCGCGGCGTCGGGCCTTTTCGAGAACAGCTATGCACAATCAACGGCAATGCTAGGCCGGGGGTTGCGCGCCGCGCAAAAAGTTGATCACGCCGGAGAAATCGTCGCCGCCGTGGCCGCCGGACACGAACAGGGCGTAGAGTTGGGCGGCTTGGGCGCCGAGCGGGATGGCGACGCCGGCGCTGGCCGCCGCTTCCTGGGCGAGTTTCAGGTCCTTCAGCATCAGGCTGGCGGCGAACCCGGGCTTCCAGTCGCGATTGGCGGGCGAGGTCGGGACCGGGCCCGGCACCGGGCAATAGCTGGTCAGCGACCACGACTGGCCCGACGAGGTCGAGGCGACGTCGAACAGCGCCTGAGCCGACAGCCCGAGCTTCTCCGCGAGCGCGAACCCCTCGCAGGTGGCGATCATGGTCGCGCCGAGAATCATGTTGTTGCAGATTTTCGCCGCTTGGCCGGCGCCGGCGCCGCCGCAATGGACGATGCGCTTGCCCATCGCCTCCAGCGCCGGCTTCGCCCGGGCGAAGGCGTCCGCCGAGCCGCCGCACATGAAGGTGAGCGTCCCCGCCGTCGCGCCGCCGACCCCGCCCGAGACCGGCGCGTCGAGGGTCAGCATGCCGGCCGCCTGGCCCGCCTCGTGCGCCCGCTTCGAACTGTCGACGTCGATGGTCGAACTGTCGACGATCAGCGCGCCCTTCTTCGCCGCCGGCAGAAAGTCGTCCCAAGCGGCGAGCACGTGCCGGCCCGCCGGCAGCATGGTGACGACGATGTCGGCCCCCGAGACCGCCTCCCGCGCGCTGCCCATGACCGAGACGCCGGTCTCCGCCGCCGCCCGCTTCTGGCTCTCGACCAGGTCGTAGCCGGCGACCCAGTGTCCCGCCTTGACCAGATTGGCGGCCATCGGCCCGCCCATGTTGCCGAGCCCCAGAAATGCGATGTTGGCCATTTTTCCCTCCGATTTCTCGTGGTTCCGTCCTTCGCGCGATCAGTGTCCCTTCCAGTCATCGAGGAGGACGGTGTCGCTTGCGTATCGCGTTCCGGCGAGACGCGCCGTCAAGACTCGATCGAGCGTGACGAACGGCGCCCCGCGGCGCCGGGCGAGCGCGAGATAGACGCAGTCATAGACGGGGTGTCCGAGTTCCTGCGCGAGCGCGAGGGCGGGCGGAATCAAGTCCGGAAGTTCGACAATCAGCGGGACAAACCGTCGGATCTCTCGCAGTCCCGCCTCGGCGAGGTCCGCCCGGATCTCGCCGCGACGCGTCTTCTTCCAAAGGGTGTTGGCGAGTTCGGCCAGCATCAGCGATGGCGCGACGAGGTTGGCCGTCGCGGCGATCAGGCCGTTCGCCTTCTCAGTTGCGGCTTCGCGTACGAACCAGCAGGTTGCGACGCTGGCGTCGACGACGAGTTCGCTCACCGGTCCCGGTCTTCCCTGACGAGCGCCGCGGGATCGGTGCGGGGGCCCGGCGGCGTCTGGCTCTGAAAGCGCAAGGCCACCGCCAGACGTTCCTCGGGCGTATAGGGGGCCGCCCGTTCGATGACCTCGCGAAGTTCCTGCTCGAGCGAGCGCCCGCGCGTCCTGGCGCGGTCGCGATGCGCCTCGATGATGTCGTCGGGGACATTTCGGATGAGGACCTGCGCCATGCGCTGCAAGCTCCTGGCCGGAAGGCTGATTGATATCAGGATTGATAGCACGCTGCGCTGCACGGCGCAATGTCGGTGGAGGCTCGGATTGAAGGATTGGGATTGGGAGGAGAGGGGCCTCCGCCGAATGGCGGAAGGGGCGTTCCTCGCTCGTGCCTGATCGACTGCGAAAGGCGGCGCCGGTCGTGACCGGCAATCCGGACGTCCTTCTCGGCCATTGAGCGCGACGCTTCGCCGCGTCACGGTCGCCCCTTGCGAAGCCTATCTATGGCGGGGCAAGAAGGCCGGGGTCTGAAGGACATGCGGCGTTTTCTGATCGGCGTGGTTGCGCTGGCGGCTTTGGTCGGCGCGGTCGCCTACATGGCTCGCGACCGGCTCGTTCCCTGGATCGAGGGCGGCGGCGGGGTCGCCGGGCTCCGCTTCGACTCGCTCGTTCCGTGGCTCGGCGGCAAGGGGAACGCAGACGTCATCGTCGTCTCCGGCAACATCGAGGCGCACGAGAGCGTTCTGAGCTTCAAGGGCGTGCAGTCGCGCATCGTCGAGCTGCCGTTCGACGAGGGGCAGACGGTCAAGGCCGGGACGGTGATCGCGCGGGTCGACGATTCCGACACCAGGCAGCAGGTCGCGATCCTGGAGGCGTCGGTCAACGAGCGGATGCGTCAGCTCGACGTCGCCCAGCAGAACGTCGCCGCGGCGCGGCGCACCATCGTCAGCGACCAGGCTGAAGTGTCGCTCCGCCAGCTCCAGTACGACCGCGCCCAGACGCTGATGGCGAAAGGCTCCGGCACCACCGACGCGCGCGACGTCGCCGAGACGGGGCTGGTTCAGTCGCGCGCGGCCCTCGACCGCGACAACGCGCTCGAGGCGGTGTCCGAGCGCAACGTCGAGGCGAGCCTCGCCGCCATCGAGACCGCGAAGGCGAATCTCGAGCTGGCGAAGATCACGCTCGGCTACACGACGCTGGTCGCGCCGTTCGACGGCGTCATCCTCACCCGGCAGGCCGAACTCGGCGAGGTCGTGTCCCCCGGCGCCGCGATCGTCACCCTCGCCGACATCGACCACGTCTGGCTGCGCGCCTACATCAACGAGACCGACATCGGCAAGGTGCGGCTCGGACAGGCCGCCAGCGTCGTCACCGACTCGTTTCCCGGCAAGACCTACACGGGGCGGATTTCGTCCATCGCCGAGCAGGCCGAGTTCACGCCGAAAAGCGTCGAGACCCATGCCGAGCGGGTGACGCTGGTCTACCGCATCCGCATCGACGTCGACAATCCGACGCACGAGCTCGTCCCCGGCCTGCCGGCCGACGCGACCATCGCGGTGAAGGCGCCCGGTCAGTCATGACCGACGCGCCGTCGCGACCCGCCGTCGAGGTCCGCGGGCTGACGAAACGGTTCGGCGCCAGAACCGCGGTCGATTCGCTCGGCTTCGCCTGCGCGGCCGGCGAAGTGTTCGGCTTCGTCGGCCCCGACGGCGCCGGCAAGACCACGATCATGCGCCTCCTCGCCGCGGTCATGCCGCCCGACGCCGGCTCGATCGTCATCGAGGGCGTCGATGCGGTTCGCGAGCCTGAGCGGGTCCGGTCCCACGTCAGCTACATGCCGCAGCGGTTCGGCCTGTACGAGGACCTGACGGTCGACGAGAACATCGCGTTCTTCGCCGAGCTGTTCGGAATCCGCCGGAACGACCGCGACGCGCGCGCCGCGCGCCTTCTCGCCGCCTCGGGCATGACGCCGTTCCGCAAGCGGCGCGCCGGCCAGCTCTCCGGCGGCATGAAGCAGAAGCTCGGCCTGACCTGCTCGCTCATCCACACCCCGAAAGTGCTGCTGCTCGACGAGCCGACCGCCGGCGTCGATCCCGTCTCGCGGCGCGACTTCTGGCGCATCCTCTACGGGCTGCGCGGCGAGGGCGTCGCGATCGTGGTGGCGACCTCCTATCTCGACGAGGCCGAGCGCTGCGGCCGCCTCGGCCTCATGCGCGAGGGGCGGATGCTCTATTGCGACACGCCGAGCGCCTTGAAGGCGCTGATGCCGGGCGAGATCCTGGCGATCGCCGCGCCCGCGCCGCGCGCCGCGCGCGACGTCGTGGCCTCGCTCGAGGGCGTCGGGGGGGCGATCCTGATGGGCGACAGCGTCCACGTCGTGGTCGACGGGGCGGCGCGTCGCCTGGGCGCGATCGAGGCCGCGCTCGCGGCGGCGAACGTGCCCTTCGACGAGATCGAGCGGATCGCGCCGTCGATCGAGGACCTGTTCGTCTCGCTGCTGACGGAGAAAGCGGAATGACGACCGCCAAACCCGTCATTGCGAGGCGCGAAGCGACGAAGCGATCCATGCCGCGCCTGCGTCCTGCGGCATGGATTGCTTCGTCTTCGGCTCGCAAAGACGGCGCTCCGCGAGCCGGCGTCGGGAGCGGCGCAGAATGACCGGCGACATCCGCATCCGCGCCGACAAACTCACCAAGCGATTCGGCGATTTCGTCGCCGTCAACGCGGTCAGCTTCGAGGCCGGGCGGGGCGAGATCATGGGCTTCCTCGGGCCGAACGGGGCGGGGAAGTCGACCACGATCCGGATTCTGTGCGGCCTCTTGCGCCCCAGCAGCGGACGGGCGGAAGTCGCCGGGCTCGACGTCGCGCGCGAACCGGAGAAGGTGCGCGCAAACATCGGCTACATGTCGCAAAAATTCTCCCTCTACGACGACCTGTCGGTGATGGAGAATCTGAGCTTCTTCGGCGGCGTCTACGGGGTGAAGGGCGCGCGGCTGAAGCGCCGAATCGCCTTCGCGGTCGAGATGGCGGGCCTGGCCGGCCGCGAGGACGCGGTGGTCAGCGACCTCTCGGGCGGCTGGAAGCAGCGCCTGGCGCTCGGCTGCGCCGTGCTGCACGAGCCCAAGATCCTGTTCCTCGACGAGCCGACCTCCGGCGTCGATCCGGCCTCGCGCCGCCGGTTCTGGGACTTGATCTACGCGCTCGCCGGCGACGGCGTCACGGTCGTCATCACCACCCACTACATGGACGAAGCCGAGTACTGCAACCGCATCGCGCTGATCAACGGCGGCAGGCTCGTCGCCCTCGGCAGCCCCTCGGAACTCAAGCGCAGCGCCATTCGCGGCGAAATCCTGCTGGTCGAGGGCGACGATCCGGGCGCGATGCTGGAGGCGCTCGAAGGCGCTCCGGGCGTGCGCGACGTCGCGCCGTTCGGTTCGTCGCTGCACATCGTCGTCGACGACGCGGCGCGCGACCGGGCGGCGATCGAGGCGCGCCTCGCCGAGCGGTCCCTGAGCTGGTCGCGGATCGAGCCGATCAAGGCGACGCTCGAGGACGTGTTCGTGCAACTCGTGGGCGAAGGCGGGAAGGCCGCGCCATGATGCTCCGCCGCGTCCGCGCCGTCGCGCAGAAGGAGATCATCCAGATCCTGCGCGACCCGCGCAGCCTGATGGTCGTCCTCTTGATGCCGCTCATGCAGATGGCGCTGCTCGGCTACGGGGTGAACCTCGACATCAAGCACGTGCCTGCCTGCGTGTTCGACCGCGAGGGCAGCCAGCAGAGCCAGTCGCTGCTGAAAGCGTTCCAGGCGTCGCAATATTTCTCCGTCGTCGAGTCCGAGCGGACTTACGCCGACGTCACGCGTGCGATCGACGCCGGGCGCTGCAAGATCGCCATCGTCGTGCCGCACGACTTTTCCGAGACGCTCGCGAACGCGAACGCCGCCTCGGTGCAGGCGATCCTCGACGCGACCGACGACAACACCGCCAACATCGCGCTCGGCTACGCTCAGGCCGTGATCGGCGCCGCGTCCGGCAATATCCAGCTCGAGCGGGCCCAGGCGATGGGCCAGCCGCCGCCGGTCGTTCCCGCGGTCGCCGAGTATCGCGTCTGGTACAACGAGGACCTGGTCAGCCGGAACTACATCATGCCCGGCGTGGTCGCGCTGGTGATGGCGCTGGTCGGCGCGCAACTGACCTCGCTCACCATCTCGCGCGAATGGGAGCGCGGCACGATGGAGGTGCTGGTCTCGACGCCCGTCACCAGCCTGGAGCTGATGGCGGGCAAGATCCTGCCCTATTTCGTCATCGGCCTGATCGACGCGGCGTTCTGCCTGATGATCGCGGTGTTCTGGTTCCAGGCGCCGTTCCGCGGCTCGATCTCGACGCTGTTCTTCACCACCTCGCTGTTTCTCGTCGTCGTGCTCGGCCTCGGCTATTTCATTTCCGCCAGCATCAAGAGCCAGGTCGGGGCGAGCCAGATCGCGCTGGTGGCGACGCTGCTGCCGACGACGCTGCTCTCTGGCTTCGCCTTCCCGATCGAGCAGATGCCGGCGCCGATCCAATGGCTCACCTACCTCGTTCCGGCGCGCTATTACTTCTCCATCCTGAAATCCATCTTCCTCAAGGGCAGCGGGATCGCCGATCTCGCGGCCCCGATCGCGGCTCTGGCGCTCTACGCCGCGGTGGTTGGACTGCTCGCGGCGCGCGCCTTCAAGAAGACGCTGGGGTAGGGCCATGACGTCATTCACCACTGCCGTCATTGCGAGGCGCGAAGCGACGAAGCAATCCAGCCGCCGGGCCCCGCGGCATGGATTGCTTCGCTGCGCTCGCAATGACGGCCTTCAGGCCTGGGCGGGATAGACGCCATGTGGGGCCGCATCCTCAACCTGGTGGTGAAGGAGCTTCAGCAGCTTCGCCGCGATCGCGCGGCAAAATTCCGCCTCCTGATTCCGACGCTGGTTCAGCTGTTCATCTTCGGCTACGCGGCGACCTTCGAGGTCTACAACGTCGCCACCATCGTGCTCGACCAGGACCACAGCCAGGAAAGCCGGGAGCTGGTCGCCCGCTTCGCCGGCAGCGGACGGTTCCAGATCGTCGAGACGGCGAACAGCGCCGCCGACGTCCGCCGCGCGATCGACCACGCCGACGCGGTGGTGGCGATCGTGATCCAGGCGGGGTTCGCCGATGACGTGCGCAAGGGCGTGTCGGCGCCGGCGCAAGTGATCGTCGACGGCACGAATTCGAACACCGCCCTGATCGCGCTGAGCTACGTCAGCCGGATCGTCGCCGACTACGCGCAGGAGATGGAGCAGGACCTGTCGCGACGCACTCGGGCGGGCGCGCGTCCGCCCCCGACCGTGACGCTCGAGTCGCGGCCCTGGTACAATGTCGACTTCAACAGCCGCTGGTTCTTCGTCCCCGGCGTCATCGCCACCCTGACGCTGATCATGATCGTCAACCTCACCTCGTTCGCCGTGGTGCGCGAGCGCGAGGTCGGCACGCTCGAACAGATCATGGTGACGCCGATCCGGCCGCTCGAATTCATCCTGGGCAAGACCATTCCCTATTTTCTCGTCGGGCTGGCCCTGGTCGTGGTGATCGCGGGCGTCGGCACGCTCTGGTTCCAGATTCCGTTTCGCGGCAATCCGCTCGTCCTGCTGCTCGGAACCGCGCTCTATCTTCTGTGCGTGCTCGGGATCGGCCTCCTGATCTCGACCGTCTGCAAGACGCAGCAGCAGGCCTTCGCGACCAACTTCTTCGTCATCAATCCGGCCTTCATCCTGTCCGGCTTCAGCTTCCCGATCGCCAGCATGCCGGATTTCATGCAGTGGATTTCCACCATCAACCCGATGACCTACTACCTCGTGGTGATCAGGGGCACGTTCCTGAAGGGCGTCGGCCTCGAGGTGCTGTGGCCCCAGATGTTGGCGCTGGCGGGGCTCGGAATCGTCCTCTTGGCCTCCAGCGTTCTGAGATTCCGGAAGTCGCTCGACTGACCAGGCTTGATTTCGCGCCGAAGCCGGAGCAATGCGGGGCGCCGGGCGTCGACTGGGGCGCGCGGGTCGCGCGCCGTCCCGTCGAGAGGACAATGGATATGACTGGTTCGGTTCGATGGTTTTCCGCCGCGCTGATCGCCGGCGCGCTCGCTTCCGCGGCCGAGGCTGAGACCGCGCCCGCGTCCGCCACTCCGACGATCCACGCCCGCGCTCGCCATCACCACAAGGCTCAGGTCGCGCAGCAGCCCGAAGGCCGCCAGATCACTGTCCACAAGAGCGCGCAGAAGCCGACGCCGTCGTGGCTGACGCTCGGAACCGACGCCCCGGTCGGGACCGGCAACAATTACGTCACCAGCACGTTCGACCAGCCGACCCCGATTCAGGGGACCTTCTCCGGCTGGCGCGGGCAGGAGCGCATCATCCCGCAATACGGCGTTCCGGGCGCGACGCTGTTCAATTTCTGACGGCGGGACGATGATCCGCGGCGTCCCGGCGACATTCGCCGGGACGCATCGCCGAGGGATCGGGCGAGGCGAAGCGGCCCGGGCGGGAGCGAACGCGTAACCTTCCTCGCGGCGCCGATCGCCGACGCCGCAGTCTTCCGCGACGCGCGTCCGGCGCGTTTCCGCCGAGCCTGGGGCGCGCCAGCCCGGACGCGCCGGCGGGTCAACCACCCGAACGACGACCCGCTCCTGCGCCCGCCGGGAAACCCGTCCCGGTTGCGTCTCGCCGGCATCCGCGCCTCGCTTCCGCGGGTCCGCCGGCGCGTCGGATTCGCGCGCCCGCCATGCGGCCAGGCTCGCTGGCGATCGGCGCCTGCGAGGCGCCGCTGCGGCAGGTCAGTCCCGCGAAAGTCGAACATGGCAATTGAGGAACGCTCGGAGTTTTCACTATTCGAGCGCGTTCATGAAAGCCTGGAGCACGCCATGTTCAACAGGGGGGTGTTGGAGGCGACGGCGCTGGCCCTTGTGCTGTCGATCACCGGGATGACCGGCGCTCGGGCCGGATCCGTGATCTATCAGGCGCTCGATGCGACGGGTAGCCTGTACGACAACAACCAGATCGGCTTTTCCGGCGACGGCGCCGTCAACGCAGGGGGCGCGTTCGGGGTCGGAAACTCGATCACGTTCGCGGGTTCGTACCCAGGCTATGTCGTCAGCACGGTCGATCTTTTCGGTTACGCCGGCGGCGGATCGAAGCCGATCGAGGTCGACATCTATTCCGGCTCGGACCCGAACAGCGGGACGTTGCTCGGGTCGCAACAGGTCACGCCGACCGGCAACGGCTGGACGACCGAAGAGCTCGATTTCCACAATCTCGTGGTTCCGCAGACCGTGACGTACATCGTCGGCATTGTCGGCAACAGCGGCTCCTATGACGACAGCTTCGTGAACTGGCAGCAGTTCACCGGCGCCGGCGGCGCGCCGACGGTCGGAACGCGTGGCGACATGTGGTACGGTTCGGCCGGCGCGTTCGCCGTCGACAACACGTTCGCCGTGGCCTCCGGCGCCGTGACGAACACCCTGGCCGTGCAGGTCAACGCGCCGGAGCCGGCGACCTGGGCGATGATGGGCCTCGGCTTCGCCGCGCTCGCCGTGGCGACTGCCCGCCGGGCGCGCGCGCCGCGCCCGGTCGCGGCCTGAAGGCGGAATGCAGCAAGACTGGCGGGCCGCCTTGCGGCGTCCCGCCGCCGTCGCGCCCGCGTGGCGCCTCGGGGATGCGGCGACCACCGGACGCTTGACCCGGGGAGGCGCTCGCCGCAATGACGGCGTCGGATGAATCCGGAGCCGCAGCCATGCCCGAAGCCCTTCGCGCCCTCCGTGTCGCGGTCCTCAGCGCCGGCGCCCTCGGGCTGCTGCCGCTGTCCGGCGCCGCGCTCGCCGCGACCGACGCCCTGACGCCGGCCGAGACCGCCGCGCTCGCCGCCCCGCAGGCGTTGCCCGACATCGTCGAGGGCAAGGCGGACGCGCCCGCGACCATCATCGAATACGCCTCGATGACCTGCAGCCATTGCGCAGCCTTCCACAAGGAGGTCTGGCCGGCGCTGAAGGCGAAATACCTCGACACCGGAAAGGCGAAGTTCGTGCTGCGCGAATATCCGCTCGACCGGCTGGCGCTCGCGGCCTTCATGCTCGCCCGCTGCTCGGGACCGGAGAAGCGCGACGCCGTGGTTGACCGCCTGTTCGACCACCAGGCGGAATGGGCCGTCGACAATCCGCTGCCCAAACTCCGCGAGCAACTCGCGGCCGTCGGCATGACGGGCGCCGACTTCGACGCGTGCCTGAAGAATCAGACCCTGTTCGAGGCGGTGAAGGCCGAGCGCGAGACCGCCTCGAGCAAGCTCGGCGTCGATTCGACGCCGACCTTTTTCCTCGCCGGCAAGCGCCTCGCGGGCGAGCATTCGCTTGACAAGTTTGATGAAATCCTTTCGCCCGCGGCGAAATGACGCCGTTGCGCACAAGAATCTGAGCCTGCGGGGTTGATTGCGGCGGCCCGATATGGCCGCTAGTCCCATCCTGTCCCGTTTCGGGACGCAGGGGCTCCTGAATTTGACGATCGTCGGCCCTCCGGCCGGAAGCACGATGGACGAAGGTCACGCCGGCTCACCCTCACCCGGCGGCCGTCGGCCGTCCCCCTCGCCCCGAGGTCTACGGCTTTCGCACGTCCCCCGGGCCGCGGGCGGCCGCCTCGAGCTTTCCCCAGCTTTGCTCTACGGCATGCGCACATCGCGGCCCGGCATGAACAAAGGTCGGCGCCGGGCGCCTCCTCCCCCCTTGTGGGGGAGGAACGAGGAGGGGGGTCGGGCCATGCCTATCCGTTTGGCGGGGCGCGGAGATTCCCAATGTCGGCGTGACCCCCCACCCTGTCCCGCCCCCACAAGAGCCTGCGCCCGGGCGCGCGCAAGCGCGACCCGGGTGGGGGCGGGGACGCTGCTCGCCGCTCGGAGTTCCACCAGCAAAGAGCCGGCGAAGACATGTGTGCATCCCGTAGCCGCTCTGCTGGGGAAGGTGGCCCGAAGGGCCGGATGGGGTGTCAGATCTCTTCCTCTGCAGGTCGGCGGTGGCGGTCATGCAATCCGACTTCCGCCGGTCGCCAACTCGCATCGAAGCAGCGGGCCACACCCCATCCGGCGCTACGCGCCGCCTTCCCCGGCAAAGCCGGGGAACGGGTCCGCGTGCCGAGCGGACGGGGACAGCCGGGCGGGCGAAGGCCCGCCGCCGGGCGAGGCGCCGCGATGAAATTCGAGCGCCTGCGCGTCACCGGTTTCAAGAGCTTCTGCGACACGCAGGAGTTCAAGATCGAGCCCGGCCTCACCGGCGTCGTCGGGCCGAACGGCTGCGGCAAGTCGAATCTGGTCGAGTCGCTGCGCTGGGTGATGGGCGAAAGCTCGTTCAAGGCCATGCGCGCCTCGGGCATGGACGACGTGATCTTCTCCGGCTCCGGCAAGCGGCCGTCGCGCAACAACGCCGAGGTCGGCATTCTGCTCGACAATTCCGACCGCCGCGCGCCGGCCGTGTTCAACGATCACGAGACGATCGAGGTGACCCGGCGCATCGAGCGCGAGTCGGGCTCGACCTACCGGGTCAACGGCCGCGAGGTGCGCGCCCGCGACGTGCAGCTCCTGTTCGCCGACGCCTCGACCGGCGCGCGCTCGCCAGCCCTCGTGCGCCAGGGCCAGATCGGCGAGATCATCGCCGCAAAACCCCAGGCGCGCCGGCTGATCCTCGAGGAGGCCGCCGGCATCTCCGGCCTCCATTCCCGCCGCCACGAGGCGGAGCTGCGCCTGAAGGGGGCGGAGGACAATCTGCTGCGCGTCGAGGACGTGCTGAAGCAGATCGAGGTCCAGGTCGAGAGCCTGCGGCGGCAGGCGCGCCAGTCGGCCCGCTACCGCCATCTCGCCGCCGAGATCCGCAGGAACGAGGCGCTCGCCCATCTGATCGCCTGGCGCGAGGCCGAGACCGCCTTCGCCGACGCCGCGAAAAAGCTCGACTCGGACCTCGTCGACGTCGCCGAGCGCACCCGCGCGCAAGGGGAGGCCGCGCGCCGGCAGGCGCTCGCCGCCGCCGAGCTGCCGGGCCTGCGCGAGGAAGAGGCGCGTCGCGCCGCGGCCCTGCAGCGCATCGCGATCGCGCGCGAAACGCTGGACGCCGAGGAGAAGCGGGCCGCGACGCGGGGCGCGGAGCTGGAAAGGCGCCTCGCCGAACTCGCGCGCGACCTGGCGCGCGAGCAGGCGTTGATCGCCGACGCCGTCTCGGTGCTGGCGCGCCTCGACGAGGAGGACGCGACCCTCGCCGCGGCGCTCGACGGCGCCGGCGACGTCTCGACGCAAGCGCGCGAGCGCGAGGAGGCCGCGGGCCGGGCGCTCGCCGTCGCCGAAGCCGACCTGAACGAGGCGCAGGCCGCCTCGTCCGATCTCAACGCCCGCCGCCATGCGCTGGCCGCCGCCGCCGCGGAGGAGGGCCGCCGCCTCGCCCGGCTCGAGGCGGACCACGCGAAGATTTCCGCCGACCTCGCGGCGCTGCGCGACGGCGCGTTCGAGGACGAGGAGCACGAGCGCCGCGCCGAGGCCGCGGCCGAACTCGCCGAGGCGCTGGAGACGGCGGAGCAGGCGACCCTGTTCGCCGAGGAGAAGCACGCGGAGGCGCGCGAGGCCGAGGCCGCGACCCGGGGGCCGCTCTCCGACGCCGAGCGCAAGGCGCAGGCGCTCGAGACCGAGGCGCGCACGCTGGCGAAGCTGCTCGGCGCCCGGACCGACGCCCGCTTCGCCCCGGTGGTCGACGCGATCAGCGTGGCGCGCGGCTTCGAGGCGGCGCTGGGGGCCGCGCTCGGCGACGACCTCGACGCCCCGACCGACGAGGCCGCCCCGGCGCACTGGTCGCTGCTCCCCGGCTTCGGCGGCGATCCGAAGCTGCCCGACGGGGTCGAGCCGCTCGCCGCCCAGGTCGCGGCGCCGCCGGCGCTGGCGCGCCGCCTAACCCAAGTGGGCCTTTGCGCCCGCGCCGACGGCGACCGGCTGTCGACCTTTCTCGAGGTCGGCCAGCGCCTCGTCTCGCGCGAGGGCGACCTGTGGCGCTGGGACGGCTTCGTCGCCGCCGCCGAGGCCCCGACCCCCGCCGCCCGGCGCCTCGTGGAAAAGAACCGCCTCGGCGACCTCGAACGCGAGGCCGAGGCGGCGCGCCAGGCCGCCGAAGTGGTTCGCGGCGCGGCTGAGCGGGCGCAGGAGGCGCTGCGCCGGGCGGCGGCCTCCGAGACCGAATGGCGCGCCCGCGCCCGCGCCGCCCGCGCGGCGAGCGACGCCGCCCGCTCAGCGCTGGGCGAGTTCGAGCGCAGGCGCGCCGAAACGCTGACCAGGCTTCGCGCGATGGAGGAGGCGGCGGCGCGGGCCAAGGCGGCCTGCGACGAATCGGCCGAGCGCAAGGCCGAGGCCGAGGCGGCGCTGGCCGACCTCGTCCCCTCCGACGAACTGACGCTGAGGCTGGAACGGGCGCGGGCCGCCGCGGGCGAAGCGCGCGCCGCCCATGCCGATGCGCGCGCTTCCGCGCAGAATCTTTCCCGCGAGGCCGAGGCGCGGCGGGCGCGCCGCCAGGCGATCGAGGCCGAGCGCCGGTCGTGGGCGACCCGGCGCGAGACGGCCGAGGTCCAGATCGAGGGCGTCGCCGAGCGGCGCGCGGCGGCGGAGGAGGAGCGCGAAGACCTCGCCGGCGCGCCGTTCGAATTCGCCCGGCGGCGACGGCTGCTCGCCGACGAGGTCGCCGCCGCCGAGGCCGCGCGCAAGGAGGCGGCCGACGCGCTGAGCCTCGGCGAGACGGCGCTCGCCGCCGCCGACCGCGCCGCGCGCGAGGCGCTGGAGCTGATGGGCCGCGCGCGCGAATCGCGCGCCGCCGCGGAAGCGCGGGTCGAGGCGACGCGCGCCCGGCGCGCCGACCTGCTCGCGACCATCCAGTCCGATCTCGACATCGAGCCCGAGGGCCTGGCCGCGCTCGCCGGCGCGACGCCGGGGGCGCCCTTGCCGGCGCTCGCCGACGTTCAGAAGAAGCTCGACAGCTTTCGCCAGGACCGCGAGCGGCTGGGGGCGGTGAACCTGCGCGCCGAGGAGGAACTGGCCGAGGTCGAGGGCGCGCGCGACAAGCTGATCGCCGAGCGCGACGACCTGACGGAAGCGATCCGCAAGCTGCGCGGCGCGATCGGGTCGTTGAACCAGGAGGGCCGCGCCCGCCTGCTCGCCGCCTTCGACGTCGTCAACGGCCATTTCAAGAGCCTGTTTTCCACGCTGTTCGAGGGGGGAGAGGCCGAGCTGCTGCTGGTCGAGAGCGACGACCCGCTGCACGCCGGGCTGGAAATTCTCGCCAAGCCCCCGGGCAAGAAGCCGCAGACGCTGACCCTGCTCTCGGGCGGCGAGCAGGCGCTGACCGCGATGTCGCTGATCTTCGCGGTGTTCCTGACCAACCCGTCGCCGATCTGCGTGCTCGACGAGGTCGACGCGCCGCTCGACGACTACAACGTCGAGCGCTTCTGCGACCTCCTGGAAGAGATGCGCAAGCGCGCCGACACCAAATTCGTCACCATCACCCACAACCCGATCACCATGGCCCGGATGGACCGGCTGTTTGGAGTCACGATGGCGGAAAGGGGGGTGAGCCAGATCGTGTCGGTGGAGCTGGCGGAGGCGGAGAAGCTGATGGAGGCGGGGTGATAATGAGACGGCCGTCCGGCATAGTCGCTTTGCGCTGCCCGCTTGCCTGCGCGACTGGCCGGACGCGCAGGCTTGCGAGCCGTCGTCGCGAGGAGCGAAGCGACGTGGCGATCCAGGGGGCACACGCGAACCTTCGTCGTGTCGGCGTCCGGCGCGCTTTCGACGTCGGCGCAGGCGGCTCTGGATCGCCACGTCGCCCTTCGGGCTCCTCGCGAGGACGGAGGCCGGTCGCGGGGTTACGGCGACAGTTTACTCAACCCCCAAGCGACGGTTGCGCGGGCAAAATCAAAAGACTTTGGGCAGGCCCGCATCCTTGAGAATGCCGTTCGCGGTATGACGCGACTTGATCTGAACCGGAACGACCAGCCGCTTGCCGTCGCGGGTCGTAATGTCGTTGTCGGCCTTGCCGTGGCGGAGGAATTCGCAGCCGGCCCGCTTGCCGCGCACGGGCCTGCCGAAGTCCTTCATGCGACAGCGCGGGCGGGCGCCGACGCGTGTGCGACGATCTCGACGTGCATGTCTCGGGTCCCGTCGTCATCGCTGGACATGAGGTCGGCCGTCGCGGCCGCGATGGTCTGCCGGAAAGCCTCGAACGTCATGCCTTCCCCGTGCAGTCCGACGATGTCGGAAAGCTCGACCACCAGACGCCGGCGGCGTCGTCGAAGGCGGCTTTCACGATCGCGATGCGCATCGGCGGCTCCTTCCGGGGTTGTCGCACGATACCACAGCGGCGCGCCCGCCCGCGTTTCTCCGTTCTCCTCCCCGGGTCGAGCCCGGCCCAGGTGCCGCAAGCGGTTGGGCATGGCCCGACCCCCCATCCTGTCCTTCCCCCACAAGGGGGGAAGGGACGCACACTCCCCGCCGTATCGGTCCTCGCCCGCGAGCCTCGCCGTCTCGTGGCGATCCGGCAGGCGCCCACCCGGCGCCGGACGGCTTGGGCAGGAAAGGGGCAAGCGGGAACGTTGCGACATTCACGGGCTTGCGCGTTTTCGTCCCTTCCCCCACCCGGGTCGCGCTTGCGCGCGCCCGGGCGCAGGCTCTTGTGGGGGAAGGACAGGATGGGGGGTCTCACCGTCATTCGACGGTTAGCCGTCGATCCGCGGACGCAACTCGGCGAGCTTCAGGCGAATGGTTTCCAGAACGCCGTCGAGGTTGCGAAAGACCTCGTCGTTGGTGAAGCGGAGAACGGAGAAGCCTTGGGCTTCGATCGCGGCGGAACGCGCGGCGTCGCGCGCCCGTTCGTCGTCGGTCGAATGCGTCGCGCCGTCCACTTCGATGACCAGCCGGGCCTCGAGGCAGGCGAAGTCGGCGATGAAGCCGGCGAGAATGACCTGCCGGCGGAAGCGGAAGCCGCCGATCTGTTCGCGGCGCAGTCCGCTCCAGAGGCGCCGCTCGGCGGAGGTCGCGTCGCGACGCAGTGCGCGGGCCACCGGCGACAAACGTTAGGCATGGCGCGACCCCCCATCCTGTCCTTCCCCCACAAGAGCCTGCGCCCGGGCGCGCGCAAGCGCGACCCGGGTGGGGGAAGGGACGCTCAACGCGCGAGCTGGTGGATGTCGCAACGTCCCCTCACGCCCGGTCGAGCCGTTCGGCGATCCAGAGCTTCACCAGCGCCTGCCGCGTCACGCCGAGGCGGCGGGCCTCGCGGTCGAGCGCCTCGACCACCCAGGCGGGAAAGTCGACGTTGACGCGCCGGACAGCGAGATTGGGTCGCTGCGCCTTCTCCCAGTCGACGTCGCCCGCCACGTCCTCGCCGGCGTCGAACCGGCGCTCGAACCCACTCGCCTTCATAGGCTTCGATCTCCTTCTTGCCGGCGCGCCTGACCGAGATGAGCCGCGTTCGCCCGCCCCGCCGGACGAAGACCGCCGCCCAGCAGCGGCCGGCGATGCGTCGGACGGCGAGGAAACGCGGCTCGTCCTCGGTCCTCGCCGGAGCCTCGATCAGGGCCTCGTCGAGCCAGAGCGCCTGCGCCTCGACAAAATCCATGCCGTGCTTGACCGTGTCGGCGGCGCTCTGCTCGGGATCGAATTCGAACTCCGCAGCGGCGATTTGGTATAGAAATTATACCTTTTCGGAACTCCCAAGCGGCCGTCATCGCGAGGAGCGAAGCGACGTGGCGATCAAGGGGGGCGGGCCGAGGTCTGCCGTCTGCCGGGCGGCGCCGCGCTGCAACGTCGGCGCGGGCGGCCCCTGGATCGCCGCGTCGCCCTTCGGGCTCCTCGCGATGACGGCGGGAAGCGTCATCGCCCCCACCTCGGCGTTGACAACCGCCCGTCATTCCCGAGGCGCGCCATGGCTTGGGAGGTGCATCTTTTCAACCAGAAGCGGCGGCTGATGGAGGCGTCCTTGTGCGCCAGTTTGAAGCGAACCGTCTCCATCTCCGAGAGGTCGTATTGCGTGAGGTCCGCGCCCGCAGCCTGGCGTCGGCCTCGTCATCGCTCTTGAAGTCTGGAATCTTCCAGGAAATGGCGCTACCGACCCTCGTCATGCCAGCAACTGTCGCTTCAAGAGGCGGCGGACGCCAAATGTCTCGCCGTCGTCGCGAGGAGCGAAGCGACGTGGCGATCCAGGGGGCACACGCGAACCTTCGCCGCGTCGGCGCGACTCGCATCGCCGTCGGCGCAGGCGGCCCTGGATCGCCACGTCGCCCTTCGGGCTCCTCGCGATGACGGAGGCAAGGTCGAGGCGTCGACAGCAAACCAAGCGAGGCCCCATGTACGTCCCCATAACCGATGACGACGTCCCCGCGGTCGCGGCGCTGATGAACCGCGCCTACCGCGGCGCGGGCCGCGCGCGCAGTTGGGCCGTGGAGACCGACTACATTGGGGGCGATCGCACGACCGTCGAGGCTTTCCGCGCCGATCTCGCCGGAAGGCCCGCGGCGACGGCGCTGAAGTGGGTGGAGGGGCCGTCGTTCATCGGCTGCGTCTGGCTCGAACCGCTCGGCGCGGGCGTCTGGTATCTCGGATCGTTCGCGATCGAGCCCGAGCGGCAGAACGGCGGCCTCGGCCGCGTCCTGCTCGCCGCCGCCGAGGACTGGGTTCGCGAGCGTGGGGGCGGGCGCGTCCGCATGACCGTGATCAACCTGCGCCAAACCCTGATCGCGTGGTACGTCCGGCGCGGCTATCGCACGACCGGCGAGACGGAGCCGTTTCCCTACGGCGACGACCGCTTCGGCGCGCCGCTGCGCGACGACCTCGGCTTCGTCGTGCTGGAGAAGGATCTGTAGCCGGGGCGGACGTCGGGACGTCGTTGGTGATCGTCGTGCGTCCGCTTTCGTTCGTTGACAGCGCTGGTCGGGAGATGGTTCCCTGAAAGCCGGACCTTTCCAGCAGGGGGGCCGCCGACGGGCGGCAGGGCATCGGGATGAAGACTGCGCTCCTGTCGGCGGCGACGCTCCTCGCAATCGCGCAACCCGCCTTCGCCGATCCCGTGGCCCTGAACGGCAAGGCGGCCGACGCGTTCATCGCTACGTCGTTCCCGAACGCCGATATCCCCGGCCCGGTCGATGGCAAGTTCACCTACGCGCGGGACGGCCAGCAGCACGTCGGCCACGCGAAGTGCTTCGTGCCGGCGATGGGCGCGCGGTCCGAGGGCGCGGTCTCGACCTGCAAGGTCTGGTATTGAGCGTCGCCGCCCCGGCGCGCGCCGCTCCGCTCCGCTAGCCCGCGGCCTTGTCGAGCGCCTGACAAAGGTCGTCGATCAGGTCTTCCGTGTCCTCGAGCCCGACCGAGAGGCGCAACAGGCCCGGGCCGATGCCGAGCGCCGCGCGCTGCTCGGGCTTGAGGCGCTGGTGGGTGGTGGTCTCGGGGTGGGTGATCAGGCTCTTGGCGTCGCCGAGGTTGTTGGAGATGCCGACGATAGTCAGCGCATTGGCCATGCGGAACGCCGCGTCCTTGCCGCCCGCGACCTCGAACGCCAGCATGGTGCCGCCGCTCGACATCTGCGCCTTCGCCAGCGCCGCCTGCGGGTGGTCGTCGCGGCCGGGATAGAGGACGCGGCTCACCGCAGGGTGGGCGGCGAGGGCGTCGGCGACCCGCGCCGCCGAGCGCGCCTGCGCCGCGACCCGCAGCGGCAGCGTCTCGAGCGACTTGAGCAAGGTCCAGGCGTTGAACGGCGACAGGCTCGGCCCGGTCTGGCGCAGGAAATTGTGGATGTTGTCGGCGATGAACGGCTCGCTCGCGAGGATCACGCCGCCGAGCACCCGGCCCTGCCCGTCGATGTGCTTGGTCGCGGAATAGACGACGCAGTCGGCGCCGAGCGCGAGCGGATGCTGGTGGAGGGGCGTCGCGAATACGTTGTCGACCACCAGCGTCGCGCCGGCCGCGTGCAGGATGTCGGCGACGGCGGCGATGTCGATGATCTCGAGCGTCGGATTGGTCGGCGATTCGAGGAAAGCGGTCTTCGTGTTCGGCCGCACCGCCGCCCGCCACTGGTCGAGGTCGGTCCCCTCGACCAGCGTCGTTTCGACGCCGAAGCGCGGCAGCAGGTCTTCGACGACGTAGAGACAGGAGCCGAACAGGGCGCGCGCCGCGACCACGTGGTCGCCCGCCTTGACCTGGCCCATCAGCGCCGCGGTCACCGCCGCCATGCCGCTCGCGGTCGCGCGCGCCGCCTCCGCGCCTTCGATCAGCGCCATCCGCTTCTCGAACATCGCCACCGTCGGGTTGGAGAAGCGCGAATAGATGAAGCCCGGCTCATCGCCCTTGAAGCGCTTTTCCGCCGTTTCCATCGTCTCGTAGAGGTAGCCCTGGGTGAGGAACAGGGCTTCCGAGGTTTCCCCGAAGCTCGACCGCAGGCTGCCGCCGTGCACGAGCCGGGTCGCTGGGCGCAGGGTTTTCGGATCTCGGGATTCGCGCGGGCTCGTCATATCCATCCTCTCCGGGCGCGTGTTCGCCCGCGGGGCCGGTAAGACGAGGCGACTGGTGAGGAGCCCCGATCTTTTAGCCCCTTGTTTAACGTGGCGGCAAGCCGACCGGCTCAAATGACCACGGATGAGACCACGTCTTAGCGCGAGGCGGAGGCGGGGTCAACGACGGGGTCTTCGGCAGTCTTCGGCAGTGGCGTGAGCGGGCGGAGCTGGCGCCGGGGCAGGCCGGCGACCGGCGGACCACGGCGCCCCGATTTGCCCGCGAGCGCGAAGCCGTGACAAACTGGCGCGCAGATTCGGATGTTTCAGTTGATTTGGATGGACACCCCTCTTCCCGACGGCAAAGACCACTCGCTCGTTCACGTCGTCGACGACGACAACGGAATCCGCGCCGCCTTGCGCCTCGCGCTGACGATCGCCGGCCATGCGGTTCGCGTCTATGACTCGGCGCCGGCGTTCCTGAGCGCGGTCGAGCCGCACGAGGGCGGATGCGTGATTACCGACATGCGCATGCCGGAGATGAGCGGGCTCGATCTGCTGGAGGCGATGAACGCGCAGGCCATCCGCCTGCCGACGATCGTCATCACGGCCTACGGCGAGATTCCCCTCGCCGTCGAGGCGA
Source organism: Roseiarcus fermentans (assembly GCF_003315135.1). GTDB lineage: Bacteria > Pseudomonadota > Alphaproteobacteria > Rhizobiales > Beijerinckiaceae > Roseiarcus > Roseiarcus fermentans. The sequence goes on along the minus strand of NZ_QNRK01000036.1, from coordinate 11,640 downwards.
TGAAGCTCGGAGCGGTCGACTTTCTCGAAAAGCCCTTCGACAACGCCGTCCTGATCGAGGCGGTCAGCCAGGCCCTGCGTCGCGAGCGCGACGGGGTGCGCGAAGAGGAAACGCGACGGAGCCAGGCTCTCCTGGCGACCTTGACCGCAAGGGAGCGCGACGTCCTGGCCGGGCTGCTGAAGGGACATCAAAACAAGGTGATCGCCCACGCCCTCGGCGTCAGCACGCGAACCGTCGAATCGCATCGCGCGCATATCATGGACAAGATGAATGCGGGAAACCTTCGCGAACTGATGCGGATGTTTCTCTTCGTCCCGATCGACCCATGACGCCGGGCGCGAGCCGCGCGGGCTCGATCGCCGGAGGCGCGCTCTCGATCTTCAAACCGAGTCGTCGCTCCGGCCTCTCGAGTCGGGTTCGGTCGCCAGCGGCAGCGAAAAGCTGAAGGTCGCGCCGCCGTGCTCATTGGAGCGGGCGCGCAATTGCCCGTTGTGGGCTTCGATGATGGCGCGCGAAATCACCAGACCGACGCCCATGCCTTTCGCCTTGGAGGTCACGAACGGCTCGAACAGATGACCCTTCACGGCGTCGGACAGGCCTTGACCGGTATCGGCGACATCGACGCGGATCTGCGTCTCCGTCGAGGCCGTCGAGACGACGATTGTCGCCCGCCCCTTTCCAACCGCCGCCTGGATCGGTTCGTGAATGGCTTCCTGCGCATTCTCGAGCAAATTGACGAGAACCTGGCCGATCTGGACAGGATCGGCGACCGTCCGGTCGTCCGCTGCGCCCGGTTGGAGCGTGATTTCGATTCCCCGCCGCCCGGCCGTTTGAGCCACCAGATCGACCGACTCTCGAATCAGATCGTGCAGCCTCACGAAGCTCTTGTCGGGTTCTCCATGCGCGATGAATTCCCGCAGACGCGAGAGAATCTCGCCGGCGCGGGTCAGGTTGTCGGCCGCTTCGTCGAGCGCGGTTTCGATGGGAACCGGGCGGCGTTCCGGCGGCAAGGCGAGCAACTGTCGCGCCGATCCCAGAAAGGAACGCGTTGCGGTCAACGGCTGATTGATTTCGTGGGCCAGACCCGCCGCCATGCTGCGCATGATTCCGATACGTTCGGCAAAAATGATCTGCGAATGTCTTTCCGCCAACTTCCGTTCTGTCAAGTCCAGAATGAAAGAGACGCCGTTGAACCCATCCAGAAGGACAATATTCATGAGAATAGGAATTCTTGAGCCATTCTTTCGAATATATTCATTCTCGTAGGGCAGACGATTGCTGCCGAAGTCCTTCAGCTCCGCGAGACTTCGGGCGTTTATCTCGGCGAATTCCGGCGGCGTCATCGCTTTCCAGTTCAGCAGTCCCGCCTCCAGGTCATCCCTGCTGTAGCCGACCATCTGAAGAAACCGGTCGTTCGCGTCGGTCACCTGCCCGTCCATGGTGGACATCATGACCCCGACAGGGCCGGATCGGTAGAGAGCGTCGAACCGCTGCTGGCTTTGCCGCAACTTGATTTCGAGGGCCTTGCTCTCGGTGATGTCGAGAAGACTGATTCGCAGCAGGCGGGCGTCCGACCGAAGCCGGACGAGGGTGGTGCGGCACAGTCGCTCCTCGCCGGAAAGCCGGCGAATGCGCCGCTCGAAAGTGATCTCCTCGCCGGCGAGCGCGCGTCGGCCGTGCTCGGCGAGGGTTTCCGCCGCCGGCCGCCCGTCCGGTTGCTCCCGCGCGAGCAAGTCTCGCAATTCGCGTCCGAGGATTTCGTCGCGCGAAGCGCTCAGCAGTCGCTCCGCGGCCCGGTTCGTGGCGACGACCTGGCCGCGGTCGAAATTGTAGAGCAGGATCGCGTCGGGCGCCTCCTCGACCAGCAGGCGGAAGCGCTCCTTGCTGGCGTGCAGCGCCTCCTGAGCCTTCTTCTGGGCCGTGAGATCGAGCACGAAGCCGACGGCGTTGACGGCGTCGAGCATGACCGAAGCCATGAGGATCGGCACCCGGCTGCCGTCCTTTCGGATATATACTTTTTCATAAGGCTTTGAATTGACGCCAGTAGTCGTGAGTTCTTTCATGCTTTCCTGTGTAATAGCGCGAAAGGCTGGTGGAGTTATATTGAATAAATTTATCAAGCCTGCCTTCATATCGTCCCGGCTGTAGCCGATCATCTGGAGGTACCGGTCATTTGCGTCCAGTAATTTGCCGTCCATGTTCCAGGAGGTGATCCCAAGCAGCCCCGAATGATAGAGTGCTTCGAACCGTTGTTGACTCTGGCGCAACTCGAGTTCGAGTTGCTTGCTTTCCGTCACGTCCTGGTGAGCGACCACGACCCCGTCGCCGGGCGCCCGCACGGGGTAGACGCGCATCTGAAACCAGCGCCGCTCGGTTGCGGAATGGCGAGGATAGTCGAGGGAAAAAAAGGCTCTGTCGCCCCTCGACACGGCGTCGACGCCCGCCCTCGCCGTCTCCGCCCGTTCGCGTTCGAGGTCGTCCTCGTCGACGTCGAGGAGGTTCGAACGGCCCAGGCCGAAGCGGCGCGCCGCGGATTCCGGGCCGCCGCCGGCGCCGGCAAACTCGTTCCACGCCGCATTGGAGTGGACGATCCGGCCTCGTCCGTCGAGAATGGCCGTGCTGTCCGGGCTCGAGTTCAGGACCGCCTCGAAGAACGCCTGCTCCTTGCGCAGACACTCGATCTCGATCAGCGAACCGAGTTCCCTCGCCGAGGCTTGCTCCGCCGGCGTCCAGTCGAGCGACGTCCCGGCAATCTCCTGCAGAAAGGGATCGAACGAGGCGGGGGGCCCCAGGCGCCCGTCCGCGCCGGCCGGATGCGGGCGATCCGGATCGCCCGCCCATCGGATGGTCTGGCGGCGTTCGCGGCGAAACCAGACCATCGCGACCTCGGGAAAGCGCGGATCCGAGACGAACAGCGCGCCGGCGAGTCCGTCGTCGCCGTCGCCGTCGCCGAGATCGCGAGCCAAAGCGCTGGAGGCGAAAACCATCGGGTCCGACGCGCGCGCCTCGCGAAGCCGTAGCAGACGCCTGAGCCGTTCGATCGACGGCGTGACGCCGCGGACGTCGACGCGATCTCCGACCAGGAGGGCGAACCCGTCCGCCCCGACCGCGCCGAGCAGCGCCGTCGGATCGCCGTCGCGAACCTGAGACCGAAGATCGCTCGAGCGAACGCCTGCCAGGAGATGCCGACGAAGGGCGGCCAACTCGCGCTCGCGCTCGCGAAGTCTGCGCGTCTCGGTCGCGTCCAGCAGGGCTGCGAGATCCTGACACGCCCAAGCCAGCGCGTCCCGGGCGCCCGGTCCGAGATATTTCGGCCCGCTCTGGTGCTGGCAGGACACCAATCCCCAGAGCTTGTCGCCGCAAACCAGGGCGCCGACCAAGGTCGCGCCGACTCCCATGGCCTTCAGGCGCCGGATCTGGACCGGGGACGCGCTGCGCAGGCTCGACACCCCCAGGTCGATGGAGCGGGGCTCCCCCGATCCGAGCAGCGGCGACGGGGCGCCTTGGACATCCACGATCATCCGGACGCCCATGGTCCGGATCGCATCGCGCGCCGGCTTCGGGATGTCGCTGGCCGGGCAGTTGAGGCCGAGATACGCTTTCAGTCCCGGCGCATGGGCTTCCGCGACGACTTCGCCGGTCCACGCCGCGTCGAAGCGGCACACCATGACCCGGTCGTAGCCGGTGACCTCGCGAACCAGTTCCGCTGCGGATTGGCAGATCGCGTTCAGGTCGCTCAGGCGCCTCGACGCGTCGATGCCGCGCCGCAGCGCGTAGAGCATGTCCGAGCCTACCGCCGGCGGGCCGTCCGCGGGCTCGAGGTCGACCAGCAATCGGCCGGACGCGTTCCCATGGACGCGGGCTGCGAGCGCGCGGCCATTCAGCGACAGCGCCGCGGGCGAGCGCAGGCCCGGGGAAGGACTTCTCAGGAGATCGCCGACGGCGGAGGCGTCGAAAACGTCGCGGACAGCGGCGCCGATCAGGCGATCGGGTCGCAACCCGAGAATGTCGGCGCACGACCCGCTGACCGCCTCGATGGCGCTCGCGTCGGCGCTCAGGACGAGCAACGCCCCGTGCGGCATGACCGATCCGGGGTACCGGATCGGTTCGTTCTCGCAGTCCGTCGTGTCGATCCACGCCATTGCGTCAGCTTCCGAATACGCCTTCAGCCGAGCGCCCTGGCGTGTGGGGTCCGATGGGGTCGGCGCTTGGCGAAGCCGACGGCTGGTTCGATTTCAAACCACGGCGGCGGCTCTGGCAAGCGGCCGGGGTCAATATATCATATTGGCAGTGTACGTATTCTTGGAGGCTCTTTCCCACCGGACACAGGCCATACAATGGAGCAGAAACTGGCAGCACAAAGAGGCTTGGACATGCCAATAGAATCTTTCGTCAAGGGCGTCTCGGCTGCGGTAGAGCGCGAAGAAATCGACGTCAATCCCTACTGTCGGCTGAGCGAGGACTATATTTCCTGGCTCGAGGGGTACTGCGTCGGGATCAGCGCCGAGATGAGGCGCCAGGAGATGCTTTTCGAAGAGGAGCTGAAGCGCGGCCGGACTTCGACGGGCCGGGTTGCACACCTTCTTTCAAGGACGCTCCAACCGATCAGAATTTTTCTCCATTAGCACAATTGAAGCCCGATAGGTCGGGGTCGAAGACCTCGTTTCACCGCGCGCGAACGCCCGCTCCGCGGCCGCAGCGCCTGCGCCGGCTTTCCGGGGGTCTCCGACCGTGGCGATCGGGAGCGCGCGCCCACGGCGTCTTGCCGAAACCCGGACCCGTCGCCCCGAGGCTTCGGGCTATCGTGGGGCGGCGCGATGCGGACCGCGCGCGCGGCCCGGGCGCGGGCGCGTCGTCTCCACGACGGAAGCCTCGCCCTCCGTCACGGACGCGGGCGCGGGCGCCGCCCCGAACAGCGCCGCGAGCTTTTCCCCGATCGGCGAGCCGAGCCCGGTGCACGGGTCGGGGCCGATCCGGGCGCGGAAATAGCCGTTGTCGCCGCTGACGATGTCGGTGAAGCAGATCGGGTTCAGATAGAGCTGCGGCGTGAGCAGCCTCTCCGGCGTCGCGAGGGCGAGCTTGCGGCCGAAGGCGGCGAACAGGCCCGCGTAGAGGGGCGCGACCGCGCTCGTGCCGCCGAAAGCCAGCGTCCGGCCGTGCACGACGATGGCGTAGCCGAGATTCGGGTCGGCGTTGGCGGCGACGTCGGGGACCATCCGCCCGGGCCCGTGCGGCGCGCCCGCCTGCCACTGCGGCATCGGCTTGAACAGAGTCGAGTAACCGCCGCCGGTCCCGTCGCCGTTCGGGTTGCCGGGATCGTTGTTCCAGACGGTTTCCTCGCCGCCGCCGCGCGGCTTCGACGTGCCGCCGCAGCCGACCACGAACGGCGACGAGGCGGGCAGGTCGACGTTGGCCGGCGTCGGGCCGCCGTCGCTCGAATTGTTGTCGCCGGAGGCCGCGAACACCGTCATGCCCGAGGCGGCGGCGGCCCTTGCGGCCGCGTTCAGGCGTTCGGCGAGATCGAGGCCCGCGGCCTCGCCGGCGGCCTTCCAGTTGGCCTCGTCGGTTCCCCATGACAGCGAGCAGACGTCGCAGCCGTCGGCCGCCGCCGCCGAGATCGCCGTCGCCATGGAACTCCAGTCGCGCGCGTCCGCCCAGTAGACGCGGATCGTGGCGGCGCGTCCGGTCGCCACGCTGTAGGCGGCCGCGGCGACCTGGATGTCGAGGGCGACTTCGCCGTCCGGGTTCGAGGACGGATCGCCGCTCGGGTTCGGCGTGTTGGCGCCGCCGATCGAAACGTCGGCGATCGCCGGCCTCGGCAGGCCGCGCTTGCCGAAATATTCGTCGATGTCCGACGGAACCCAGCCGCCGCCGAGTTCGACGATGGCGATCACGCCGTCGCCGGCGAGGGTCCTGGGCCAGAAATAAGCGGCGCAGAGGTCGGCGACCTCCCAGGGCTCGGCGCCGGCGGCGGCCGGGCGGATCGTCGCGCCCGGTCTGCGCAACTGGAAGTAGGGGTGAATCGGGCGCCAGATCGTGCGTGCGGCGAGCGCCATCCGGGCGAGCCGCGCGACGACCGTGCGGGTCGCGTGGTCGTAGAGCGTCGCCAGGTCGCTCTTGAGCGCGGTGCGCGAATCGCCGTCGAGATAGATCATGTGTCCCGACGGATAGTTGCGGATCGAGAGGTTCGCCCGCGCGGCGGCGTTGGCGAGCGGCATCGCCTCCAGCGTCAGTCGCGTCTGGTGGAAAGGCGTCACGGAATCGAAAAAACCGTTCGCCGACAGGACGAGCAGGTCGGGGTTGGCGGCCATCGCCGCTGCGAGGTCGCCGGCCGTGTAGAGGGTCGGATTGCCCTGGGAATCGGGCTTCTGCACCGCCCCGGTCGGGTCGGTGTGAGAAAAATCCCAGAACTGGAACGCCTGGTCGTTGAGATCGACGAAGTTCGAGGTCGAGGTGAACAGCAGCTCGCCATTGAGGTAGGCGTTCCACATCGCGGTGTAGACGCCGCCGACCGCCGCCATCGTCGGGTCGTTCATACCGCCGTCGGGCGACACGATCGCCGCGATTCCGGTGTCGACGCCCGTGACCCGGCCGTCGTAGGCGCCGAGCGCCAGCCCCTTGTCCTGCAGGAGCGTGACGAGAAACAGGGAATGGCCGAGCCGGTCCGCAGCCTCGACGTTGAGCTGCCAGGCGATCAGTACGTTCGCCGGAATCCCGAGATACTGCGACAGTGTCTGGACAGTCGCAGAATCCTGGTTCGGGTAGGCGGCGAGCGCCTTCGCGTAGCCGTCCGAGGCGAACGCGGTCACCGTGTCCATGAACGCCGGCAGGTCCGGCGGCGGCGGGACGACGGCGGTCCGGCCATGATACCAGGCGTCGGCCGCGAAGGTCGGCATGAGGCCGACGGCGTTGGAGAAATTCGCCGGATAGTCGAGGACGCTCGACTGCAGCGTCAGGCCGTTGAGGTCGATCCCGTCCTCATGCAGCATCCAGGCCAGCACGCAGGTGCGCGCGGTGCCGTAGGATTCCCCGTACAGGAATTTGGGCGAGTTCCAGCGAGCGTTGGCGGTCAGATAGCGCTTGATGAACTGCTTGATCGAGCGCGCGTCCTGATCGACGCCCCAGAAGTCCCGGTTCTTGAACGGCGCGACCGCCGCGGAATAGCCGGTCCCGACCGGGTTGATGTAGACGAGGTCGCTGCGGTCGATCAGGCTGTCGGGATTGTCCTCCATCGTGTAGGGCGGCGGCGGGGTGAAGCCCGGCAGGCTGGTCTTGATGCGGCGCGGGGCGAACGAGCCGAGCAGCAGGAACACCGAGGAGGAGCCGGGGCCGCCGTTGTAGAAGAAGGTCACGGGGCGGGCCTCGGCCGCGGCGCCGTCCCGGGTGAAGGCGACGTAGAAAATCTTCGCCGACGGCTGCGAACTGACGGGATCGACCGCGACGAGATGGCCCGCGGTCGCCGTGTAGGGGATCGCGACGCCGCCGACGGTCGCGACGTGATGGGTGATTGCGGCGGCCTCGGTCACCTCGGTGACCGAATCGTCCGGCCCCATGCCGTAGGCGGTCGTATCCAGATATGGCTGGCCGGCGGGCTCGGCGCCCAGCGGAGCAAGACCGGCGCGATCGGTCATGGGCTTCCTCCTGATCGGGGTTCCCGCCCCGCCGGCCCGCTCTGCTGACGAAAAAATCGAAAGCGGAAGCAACGTGTCATTCCAGCACAAAAAAACAGATCGTGCTAGTTGATAGTGTCAACGAGACCCGACCGACGCCAGCGCAAGCAGTATCGACATTATGAAACAATACCGTTATTATTGACGCGCACGCTCCTGCAACCGTCGGGGGATGCGCGCGCTTCGGCGCCGAGGAAACAGGGACTTTTCGCCATGACCGTAGCCGACCCCGAGATCGCCAACCGCCTTGTCGCGGGCGGGATAAACACCAATGTCCACGATCAGGGGCAGGGCCCCGCTGTCTTGTTCATCCATGGTTCGGGGCCGGGGGTGAGCGCCTGGGCGAACTGGCGACTGACCATCCCGGCGCTGTCGGGGTCATATCGGGTGATCGCGCCCGATATGGTCGGGTTCGGGTTCTCGGATCGGCCGGAGGGCGTGGCTTACCGCAAGGAGACCTGGGTCGCGCAGGCGGTCGGGGTCCTCGACGCGCTCGGGATCGACAAGGCGCACGTCGTCGGCAACTCGTTCGGCGGCGCGATCGCGCTCGCCCTCGCTGTCCGTCATCCCGAGCGGGTGAACCGGCTCGTCATGATGGGCTCGGCCGGCGTGCCGTTCCCGATCACGCCGGGCCTCGACGCGGTCTGGGGATACCAGCCGTCGTTCGAGGCGATGCGAAAACTGCTCGACATTTTCGCTTACGACCGGACGCTGGTGAACGACGAACTGGCGGAACTCCGCTACCGCGCCAGCATCCGCCCAGGCTTCCAGGAGTCGTTTTCCGCCATGTTCCCGGCGCCGCGCCAGCGCTGGGTCGACGCGCTCGCCAGTTCCGAAGCCGAGATCCGCGCCGTCCGGCACGAGACGCTGATCGTCCACGGCCGCGACGACGAGGTGATTCCGCTCGCGAATTCGCTGACCCTGCTCGACTGGATCGAGCGTTCGCAGCTGCACGTCTTCGGCCGCTGCGGCCACTGGGTGCAGATCGAGCACGCGGCGCGGTTCGCGCGGCTGCTGGACGGGTTCTTCAGCGAGGCGGCCGGATAGGCGCGCCGCGACAGCGCCGTCACCGATCGAACTTTCGAATCGCCTCGGCGGTGACGGGGGTGAAGACGTTGACGAGATTGCCGTCCGGATCGCGCAACAGCAGCGAGCGGTTGCCCCACGGCATGGTCGTGGGCGCCTGCACGACCTCGATGACGTCGGCGAGCGCCCGGAATTGCGCGTCCACGTCGCCGACGCGGAATTCGACGATCACGCTGTGATTGTCGGCCGGCCGGGCCGCCCCGGCCTTGAACAGCGCCATCGTGCGCGTGCTGGCGATCGCCAGCGTGCCGGCGGGCGTGGCGATTTCGGCGAAGTCGTCGCTGTACCAGGTCGCCGCAAGTCCGGTGATCGTTTCGTAGAAGCCGGCGAGGCGCTTGACGTCGTCGGTGATGATGCGGATCGAGATGAAATTCATGAGATTGTCCTCGGCGGCGAGCGGCGGGTCCGTCGCTCGCCGGCTTGTAGGCGGAGGCTGCTGACACCATTCTGTCAGCAGGAGAGGTCATGCGCCGCGCCGACCGATTGTTTCAGATCATCCAAATTCTTCGCCGGTCGACCCGCCCGGTCACCGCCAGCGCCATGGCCGCGGAGCTCGAAGTGTCGCAGCGGTCCGTCTATCGCGACATCGCCGATCTGATCGGACAACGGACCCCGATCCGGGGCGAAGCCGGAATCGGCTATGTCCTCGACCGCGATTTCGACATGCCGCCTCTGATGTTGACGCCGGACGAACTGGAAGCCGCGGCGCTCGGCGCCCAATGGGTGGCCGGCAAGGGCGACGCCGCGCTTGCCGCCGCGGCGCGCGACCTGATCGCCAAGATCGCCGCGGTCGTGCCGGATCGGCTGCTTCCGTTCCTGGAGGAGCCGAGCGTCGGCGCGCCGCCGCCGCTGGCGACAGCCGCCGACGGGCTGGACATCGCCCGCACGCGGGCCTGGATCCGAAGCGGAAAGAAGATCCGCATCCGCTATTGCGACGACGCGGCGCGCGCGAGTGAACGGACGATCTGGCCCGCGATCATCGGCTACGCCGAGACGGTGCGGCTGGTCGGCGCATGGTGCGAGTTGCGGCAGGCGTTCCGGCACTTCCGCACCGATCGCGTCGTCGCGGCGGAGTTTCTCGACGAGCGGCACGGAGCCCCGCCCGCGGCGCTGCGCGCGCGCTGGCGGCGCGCCTTCGAGGCGGCGCGCGGCGATCGGTCGCGGTGAGGCCGAATCCGCCGGCTACCCGGCGGCGGCTTCTCGATCCCGCGCCGCAAGCAGCGTCGCGAGCGCGAGGACCGAGCGCTCGATGTGCTCGCCGGCGAGCCTGACCGCGAGGTCGGAGTCGCGGGCGAGGGTGGCGTCGAAGATGCCCTGGTGTTCGGCGTGAACGTCGCGCGGGATGGCGCGCTTCGACGCCACGAGGCGACGATAGCGCTCCGACTGCTGATAGAGCAGGGCGTGCAGCCGGTGCAGCCAGGGCGAAGGGCAGGCGGCGATCAGCGCGCGATGGAAATCGCGATTGCGCTGCTCGAATTCCGCCGACGCGCCGGCCGGATCCTCGCGCAGCCGCTCCTCGGTCTTCGACAGCCGGTAGAAGGCCGCGACGATCTCCGATTCCCACGGTTCGCCGCCGACCGCGATCGCCTGCCTCAGCGCCTCGGTCTCGATCAGCTTGCGCACCTCGGTCAGATCGCGAAAATCGTCGAGCGAAGCCGGCGCCACGCGGAAGCCGCGCTGGCCCTCGCTCGTCACCAGCGCTTCGCCCAGGAGCCGGGTCAGGGCCTCGCGGATCGTCGAGCCGCTGACGTCGTAGCGGGCGCGCAATTCCTCGGTGCGGAGTTTCGCGCCCGGCTCCAGCGTGCCGTCGATGATCTCGTTGCGCAGGGTGGCGTAGGCCGCCTCGATCAGCGTGCGGCCCTTGGTGTCGCCGGAACGGTCGACGACGGCGATGTCGGTCATCGGTTCGGGCCTCCCTGAGCGCAAGCGGCAAACCATGCGCCTGCCGCCGATTCGCGCCGTCCTTTGCCGCCGAGCCTGTCGCAAACCGAATCGCCGCGCAATGGAAATATCGTCATTCTCATTAACTCACGATAATACCGCCGAGCGCCGCACGGGGGCGCGGTTTGCACGGCAACCGCCATCATGCGCGCGATTTGCGAAATGTCGATGGCGCCGATAGGCGGCGAAGGGAATTTCTTCGCGAGAATCAGAAATTAATCGTCAAATCGGTTTAATATCGATATTTTTGTTGACTGACGATATCGGTCGCGATAGCCATTCCAACGTCGAAAGCGCGACGGCCTGCGGAAACGAGGGCCCGGCCCGGCAGCCTCCAGAGGCGGCCGGCGTCGAAAAAACAGCGCGACGATCCGTATCGCCGGTTCGGGGAGGAACCATGGGACAGAGCCAGACGCCGCTGAAAAAATTCGTGCGCGTCACCGGAGTGCGCTCCGGCCGCTACGTCGAATTCGAGTTCTCCGTCAACGACGCGGACCTGACCGTCGAGCTGATCCTGCCTTTCTCCGCTTTCGAGGAATTCTGCACGTTGCAGGAGGCGACGCGGCTGCCGCCGGCGGCCGAAGTCGCGACCGAGTTCGACAGGCTCACGTGGCGGGCCCGTCAGCCCGGGCTGCTGCGTCGTGTCCAGGCGACCTCGGACGAAGACTTGCCGCGCGCCGCGCGCGAGTGAGCCAGACAAGAATCACGGGAGGGACATCGTGACCGTTCAAATCAAGACCATTGATCTCGAGCCGAAGCGGCAGACCTTCGGCCACGTCGCGCGCCGGCTCGGCGCCGACAAGCCGGCGTCGCGCTACCAGGAGGCGACGCTCGACGTCCAGGCGACGGCGAACTTCCATTACAAGCCGCTGTGGGAAGCGGAATTCTGGCATTTCGACCAGGCCAAGACCGCGGTCGTGATGGCGGACTGGTACAAGCCGCT
>NZ_QNRK01000035.1 GCF_003315135.1 Roseiarcus fermentans | reverse complement strand
TTATCAAATTAAATGGATATTCTCAAATATCATGGATGCACTTAAGCAACTGATTTCATTGCGTCTGAGTTCTCAGCTCAAGACGGAGCCTGACAACCGCCGCGACCGCTTCCCGGAGATCGCCGCAGTCCGGTCGTCCTCGTCTCTCGGGAACAGGCGTTAAGCCGCATCCTCCTCGGGCTCGTCCACTTCGGCCTCGAGATCGAGGACGCCTGCGAGATCGGCAAGCAGGCTCGCTTCGTCAGGGAGCGCGTCGCCCGTGGCGCTTTCCGGGGCAAGCCGCGCTCGTCCGAGTTCCCGGCTCGCCGCGCCGAGAAGCCCCGCATCCTTGAGATTTTCCAGATCCGGCAGGTCGCGCAGCGACTCGAACCCGAACTCGAGCAAGAACTTCTCCGTAGTGACGTAGGCGTAGGGCGCCCCGAGTGTTGGGCTGCGGGGCCCCGCCGCAATCAGCCCATCGTCGCGGAGCGAAGCGATCAGGTCGCGCGAGATTTCTTTGCCGAACGTCTCCGTGAGCTCGCCCCTTGTCACCGGCTGGAACATGGCGATCGCCATGAGCACGCCCGCCTCGAGTTTCGTCAGCTCTTTCGCGCCGGCGGGGATGTCGAAGGCGACCCGCACCGCCGGTCCGAAGGCGGGTCGGGTGTGAAGTGCAAGACTCTCCCCCGCCCTGACGAGTTGGATCGGCCGGCCCCTCAGATCCTCGCTGAGATCGTCGAGCAGGAGCTCGAGGGCGCAATCGCGGCCCACGACCCGCGCCAGGACGTCGCGGCCGACCGGCTTGGCCGCGGCGAACAGCACCGCCTCGACCCGCGCCTTCCATTCGCGCCAGCGCAATTCCGGCGGCAGGTCGGAAAGCTCGCGGTCGAAGTCGGGTTCCCGGGTCGGCCGGCGCGCCATGGCGTTTCAGAGCCCGTACAAGCGAAAGGTCGAGCGGCCGGTCAGCTCGCGCGCGGCGCCGAGAACGACCAGGCGCTCGAACAGGCGCCGGCGGGCGCGATCGCTCAAACCGGGGATGGGCGCGGCGGCGGCGACGGCGTCGTCGGCGAGCAGCGCCGCGAGCGCGCCCGTCTTCCCTTTCGCCCGCAGCTTTGGCGCGGCGTCGGCGAGCCGGGCGGCCCGGCGGGAAAGATCCTGGGCGAGGTCGAGGGCGGCGAGCGCTGCGCGGGCGTAAGCGAGCGCCGCGAGCTTCGCCCAGCCGGTTTCCCCTGGGCGCGGCCGCCGGCCCTCGCCCCAAGACCGCCGCTGGAACAATTCGCCGGCGAGCAGCGGCAGCGCGGCCGGCCAGCCGAGCGCCCTGGCCAGCGCGGCGTCGGCGCAGAACAGGGCGAGCGGCTCGGCGTCGGCGCGGATCTTGATCACCGCCGCGGCGGCCGCGGCGGCCGCGAGCGGGGCCGGCCGGCCGCGCGCGGCGGCCTGCTCGAGCGCGGCGGCGAGCTCCCCGGCCCTGTCGAGGTCGAGCGGAGCCTGGAGATCGGCAGCGACGACCGCGAGCCGCTTCGGACGGAACGGGTCGCCGGGGCCGCCGAGCCTCCGGAACGCCGAGTAGACCCGTCCCGCCGGCCCAAAATCCTGTCCGGGCTTCCCGAGCGCGACGGCGTCGCGCAGCGCCGCCTCGTCCTCGGGGCGTTGGAGCAGGTTCTGGGCGACCGCGGCGGCGGACTTCAGGGCGAGGCGGCGGCGAAAAACGCCGGCCCACGGCGGCTCGGATTTGGCGACGGAATCGAGCGCGGACAGCGCCGCGCCGGCGAAATAGAGCGCCTCGGCCTCGGAAAGGTCGCGAAACGACCCGCTTGGCCGCGCCCAGGTCGGGGCGCGGGGCGGGTCGAAGGGAACGGGGTCGACACGAATCATCGTCGCAAACCTACCCCACGGCGGCGCTTCCGGCCATCCTTCGCGCAGGAAAGCGCCCCACCTGTCGGGCGAAATTCATGTCCGATAACCTTGCCTTATCGGACATGATCCTCTTTATATAAGTGGGCGCCGATTCTCGAGCCCCGGAGACCCGATTTGACCCCCAAATCGCGCCCTGGAGCGCGCTGGCCGTTCCCGAACGCGGCCGTGCCCGCCGAGGCTCGACCAGGGGGTCCCCGACGAAAAGATAGGCGATCCGCGCCGCTTGGTGTAGAAAGGTAGACGATTTGGCGATTTGCGAGAAAGGCCAGCAAGCGTGAGCCTCAACATCAAGGATCCGGAGGCCCACCGCCTCGCCCAGGAGATCGCACGCGCAACCGGCGAGACGATGACACGGGTCGTGACCGAGGCCCTGCGCGACCGCCTCGCCAAGATCGAGGCGGCGCGAAGTCGGGCAAGCGTCGCGGAACTGCTGGCGATCGCCGACCGGGCGGCGGCGCACGTCAAACGCCCCTATGTCGACCACGCGGAGTTGCTCTACGACGAGCAGGGCCTCCCGAAATGATCGTCGACACGTCCGCTTTGGTCGCCATCCTCTATCGCGAGCCGGAGGCCCAAGCCTTCATCGAACGAATTCATGGATCCGACGTCTGCCGCATCAGCGTCGCGAATTATGTCGAACTGTCGATGGTCGTCGAAAGCCAGCTCGGTCCTGACGGCATGCGCCAGGCCGAAGCGTTCTTTCGCCGCGCCGGCGTCGTCATCGAACCGGTCACCCTCGAACACGGCGAACTTGCGCGCCAGGCGTTCCTCGACTTCGGCAAAGGCCGCCACAAGGCTAGCTTGAACTTCGGAGACTGTTTCGCCTACGCGCTCGCCAAGGCCACGGGCGAAGCCCTCCTGTTCAAGGGCCGGGATTTCGCGTTGACCGACATCAGGCCCGCATGACGACAACTCCCCCTGCCCTACCCGATGATGACCAACCGGGCGGAATCCCCCTCCCGGCAAAGCTCGAGCCGCTGGTCGAGACCGCCCGAGCATACGCCCGCGCCGCGACGTCGAAGAACACCAACCGGGCCTACGCCGCCGACTGGCGCGACTATCTGCGCTGGCGCGCGCGCCAGGGTCTCGACCTTAGGCCCCTCGCCGACCCGGAATGCGTCGGCCTTTATTGCGCGGCGATGGCCTCCGGGGCCGCAGGCGGCAAGGCCCGCACCGTCGCCACCATCGAGCGCCGGCTCTCGGCGCTCGCCTGGAATTTCGCCCAGAGGGCGCTGCCCTTCGACCGAAAGAACCCCCATGTCGCGACCGTGCTCGCGGGCGTGCGCCGCACTCATGGCCAGCCGCCGGTGCAGAAGGAGGCGCTCCTGCCGGATCATATCCTGGCGATGCTCGACCTCCTGCCCCCGTCGAACCTCCGAAACCTACGCGACCGGGCGATCCTGCTCCTCGGCTTCGCCGGCGGCCTGCGCCGATCGGAAATCGCGGGCCTGGTCATGAGCCCCGAGGATTCGCTCGAAGGGACGGGCTGGCCGGAATTTTTCGAGAAAGGCGTGCTCCTCACGTTGCGCGGCAAAACCGGTTGGCGCGAGGTCGAGATCGGTCGCGGCTCAAAGGACGCTACCTGTCCGGTCGCCGCGCTCGAGGCTTGGTTGAAATTCGCGCGCATCGCGCGCGGGCCCCTGTTCCGGGCGGTGGTGGGGCGAGGGGTAGGATCCGAAAGTCTCAACGACCGCCACGTCGCGCGCCTGGTCAAGCGCCTGGCGGTTGCCGCGGGCGTTCGCGGCGATCTGTCCGAACGTGACCGGGAGGAGAAGTTTTCCGGGCATTCGCTGCGCGCCGGGCTCGCCTCATCAGCCGAGATCGAGGAGCGCTACGTCCAGAAACATCTCGGCCACGCCTCCGCGGAAATGACCCGCCGCTATCAGCGACGTCGCGACCGCTTCCGCGTCAATCTCACCAAGGCGGCGGGGCTGTGATCGAGGAAATCGGCCGCCGTTGCCGGGTTCCCTGCCCTATTGGGTGTGAAACGCTTAGACAAATGGGAACGCCAAGTTTTTGGCTAAGCGTTTCAAATTGAAATCGCTAAGCAAAAGCGACACGAGCGCTTGCGGCGAGCCGTTGGAAGAGCCGTACGAGAGCGGCTGGCGGACGCCAACCTGCTGGAAAGGACCCCGCGCAGACCGCCCGAGGATCGCCTGATGATGATGGTCGCGGGCATCGCCATGGCAAATCCGGAAATGTCGCTTCGGGCCATTGGCGCCCAGCTCGAGACCATGCGCGAGCGAACCCCCCGTGGCGGCCGTCAATGGGCGGCATCCTCGGTCAAGAACCTCCTGGATCAAGCTGAGAAATTGGGATGGGCGCCATCGACGGGCAACCGGGCAGAGTGAAGTCGCGCCCCGCCAAGGGCGAGAGGGCGGGAGAATCTGATTTCGTAGTCGCCATCTGCGCCAGAACGACGTAACATCTGACTAGTTAGTCAGGAGCACGCTTCGATGGCTAAGAAGCAGCGCGCGGCGTCCAAGTTTGCGTCTCTCAAGGGTCAAACGGTGTCGCCAGCGCGCCAGCCTCGTGCGAAGCGCGATGAGGGCACGGCCGCGGCAAAATTGACCGCGGCGCAGGAGCCCCGCGCCACATGGAGATTGGAAGAGGCGAAGGCGAGATTCAGTGAAGTCGTCAGGCGCGCCCATGAACAGGGACCGCAATACGTGACCGTGCGGGGCAAACAGGCGGTGGCAATCATCGACGCCGCCGAACTCGAACGACTGCTGCCGCCCAGCCCAGAGGCCCTCCCGCTCGTTCAATTTCTGGAGAGCCTCCACATCGAAGACTTGGACCTGACGCGCGATCGCGACCTTGGCCGGGAACCCTCGCTTTGATTGGCTGGCTTGTGGATACGAACGTCATCGCCTCTCTCATTGCTCCGGGCGGAGCGCCAAGCGTCAAGGCGTGGGCGCGCATGGTCGATGAGCGCCGCCTCTTTCTGAGCATCCTGACACTCGCGGAGTACGACAAAGGCATCGCCAATCTTACCGACAACGATTCCCATGTCGAACGCTACATCGCGGCTCGAGACGCGCTCGAGAATCGTTTCGCCGGCCGAATCTTGGCGCTGAGCGACTCCGCCGTCCGCCGTTGGGGGGCCATCTCCGGGCGGGTGAAACGAAAGACGGGCCATCCGCCGCCCGTCTTCGATACCTTGCTTGCGGCGACGGCGATCGAGGCGGACCTGTATCTGGTTTCTCGCAACACGAAGGATTTGCAGCACAGTGGAGCTGCAGTCTTCGATCCATGGCGCGACGACATCGGTGCGTTTCCACTGAGTCCGCCTCGACGGAGGTAGGCGCTTCAAGAACCCTCTGGATCGAGCCGAGAGCTTGGTTTGGCGCTATCCGCCGACAAGCTGACGGAGTGAAGCCGCGCTCCAGGGGGCAGAGGAGGCCGTTGTAAAAACCAGCGCTCTCCGCCCGTATCGGGCATTATCGGACATGATCGTCTTTATAGAAGTGGGCGCCGATTCTCGAGCCCGGGAGACCCGATTTGACCCCCAGACCGCGCCCTGGAACGCGCTGCGAGCCGCTGGTTGGCGACGCCGGCGGCCCGTATCCGAGGCCTGGACGCTTCGGTAGCCCCACGCACGCGGGTGTCGAACGGCCCGGAACTGTCGAGACTTGAGCGCCTTGGGCCCCGTTGCGGAGCAGGGTTTGTGAGATTCCGAGTCGGAGTTCGTGAGACCGGCCGGAGCGGAATTGATGAGACTCGCGCCGGAGTTCTCGAGACTGGCCGGGGCGCGAAGGCCGATGGCGCAACCCCCGCGCCCAAGTCAACCATCCCTGCCGAGATCCTCGACGACGCGAGCAAGGCGATGTAGAAAGGTAGACAAAGTTGCGAAAGACGAGAAAGACCCTGGCCGATGAGCCTGAACATCAAGGATCCTGAGGCCCACCGGCTCGCACAACGGATCGCTCGCGCCACGGGCGAGACCATGACTCGCGTCGTCACCGAGGCCCTACGCGAACGGCTGGACAAGATCGAGCGACGGAGCGCGCGGGCTAGCGTCGAGGAGCTGCTGGCGATCGCCGACCGGGCGGCCGCGCACGTCAAAGGCCCTTACCTCGACCACGCCGCACTGCTCTACGACGAGCACGGCCTCCCGAAATGATCGTCGACACTTCGGCTCTCGTCGCCATCCTCTACCGAGAGCCGGAGGCTCAGGCCTTCATCGAACGGATTCATGCCGCCGACGTCTGCCGCATCAGCGTCGCGAACTATGTCGAACTGTCGATGGTGATCGAAAGCCAGCTCGGTCCTGACGGCATGCGCCAGGCCGAAGCCTTTTTTCGACGCGCCGGCGTCGTCATCGAACCGGTCACCCTCGAGCACGGCGAATTGGCCCGGCAGGCCTTTCTCGACTTCGGCAAAGGCCGCCACAAGGCGGGTCTGAACTTTGGCGACTGTTTCTCCTATGCGCTCGCCAAGGCCACGGGCGAAGACCTGCTTTTCAAGGGCGCCGATTTCGCCCTGACCGACATCAGGCCCACATGAGCAGACCCCCTGCCCTACCGGAGGGCGAACAACCGAGCGATGCCCCCCTCCCCGCGAAGCTGGAGCCGCTGGTCGAGACCGCCCGCGCCTACGCCCGCGCCGCGACTTCCGAGAACACCAACCGCGCCTACGCCGCCGACTGGCGCGACTATCTGCGCTGGCGAGCCCGCCAGGGCCTCGACCTCCGGCCGCTCGCCGACCCCGAATGCGTCGGCCTCTATCTTGCGGCGCTCGCTTCCGGCGCGAAGGGCGCAGGCGGCAAGGCCCGGACAGTCGGCACCATCGAGCGCCGGCTCTCGGCGCTGGTCTGGAACTTTGCCCAGAGGTCCCTGCCCTTCGACCGCAAGGACCGCCATGTCGCGACCGTGCTCGCCGGCGTCCGCCGCACCCATGGCCGACCGCCCGTGCAGAAGGAGGCGCTGCTGCCGGAGCATGTCGTGGCGATGCTCGACGCCCTGCCCCCGTCGACCTTACGCAACCTGCGCGACCGGGCGATCCTGCTGCTCGGCTTCGCCGGCGGGCTGCGCCGCTCGGAAATCGCCGGCCTCGTGATGAGCCCCGAGGACTCGCTCGAGGGATCGGGCTGGCCGGAATTCTTCGAGAAGGGCGTGCTCCTCACCTTGCGTGGGAAAACCGGCTGGCGCGAGGTCGAGATCGGGCGCGGCTCGTCCGAGCGGACCTGCCCAGTCGCCGCGCTCGAGGCCTGGCTGAAATTTGCGCGCATCGCGCGCGGCCCTGTGTTCCGGGCGGTGGTCGGGCGCGCGGTCGGATCCGAAAGCCTCAACGACCGCCACGTCGCGCGCCTCATCAAGCGCCTCGCGGTCACGGCCGGCGTTCGAGGCGATCTCTCCGAACGCGATCGGGAGGAGAAGTTCTCCGGGCATTCGCTGCGCGCCGGTCTCGCCTCGTCGGCCGAGATCGACGAGCGCTACGTCCAGAAACATCTCGGCCACGCCTCGGCGGAAATGACCCGCCGCTACCAGCGGCGCCGCGACCGCTTCCGGATCAACATGACCAAGGCGGCGGGGCTGTGATCGAGGGAGTCGGCCTCCATACCCTAGTCCCCTGCCCTACTGGGTCGAAACGCTAAACCAAAAATCGAATGCAAACGCGGGAGCGCGACCGGATGTCCAACGAATGGGTGGAATCGGAGATCCGCGAACGATTCCAAAACCCACTGGATCGTCAACGGCCGAGCCGATGTTTCGGTCGGAGAAGACCTGACCGTTAAGAGTCTGTTAACGAAAAACTCCTTGCGCGACTCACGGGAATCGGGACATCACGTAACGACGCTTATTCGCTCAATATCGACTGCGCACCGCCGATGACGATGATCTCCGAACCAACCCGCCTCTCGCTGGAGGCTCTGATCCTCGATCAGGGTCAGCGTCTCGTCGATGAGCTTGCGATGCATCGCCTCGCAAGCTTTCCGCCCTCCGCCGCGAAGGAATTTCGCCGACTCACTCCTGCGGAAGCGGCGCACTTTCTCGGCGTGAACGACAGCTACTTGCGCCAGACCGCAGCGACAATCAAAGGCCTCGCGCTAGACAACAACCGCCGGGCGTACTCGCTCGACGATCTCAATGCGGTCCGCGAGGCGATGGCGGTTAAATCCCGCAACCCGGTGAAGTTTGTCCCTCGCCGCCGGGACGGTGAGCACCTGCAACTCATCGCCGTCGTGAATTTCAAGGGCGGGTCGGCTAAAACCACGACGGCCGCAAACCTTGCTCAATATCTCGCGCTGAGCGGATACCGCACGCTCGCCATCGACCTCGATCCGCAGGCGAGCCTCACGACGCTCTTTGGCATAGCCCCTGAGACATCCGTCGGTCCTAGTGAAAGCCTGTACGGCTCGCTTCGGTTCGACGGCACGCCAGTCCCCATTCAGTCCATCATTCGCAAGACCTACATCCCCAAGCTCGACGTCGTCCCAGGCGCCCTCGAACTGATGGAGTACGAACACGAGGCGCCGCGGGCCCTTGCCGACAGGACGCTCAACCGGCTCGTCTTCCCACGCGTTGCGGAGGCGCTTGGTCCTATCGCCGACGACTACGACGTCGTCGTCATCGATTGCCCTCCACAACTTGGCTATCTGACGCTCGCGGGCCTGATCGCGTCCACGTCGATCTTGATCACAGTCCACCCCCAAATGCTCGACGTCATGAGCATGGCACAGTTCCTTATCATGCTCGGCTCTCTGCTCGACACAGTCGCCAAAGCGTCGGGACGTCCGCGCAGCAACTATGATTGGCTCCGGTACCTGATTACCCGGTTCGAGCCGAGTGACGGACCGCAAAGCCAGATGGCCGCCTTCCTGCGCATGATTTTCGGCGACTACGTTCTCAAGAATCCAACGGTCAAGTCATCGGCAATCTCGGATGCCGGAATCACTAGCCAGACAATCTACGAGATTGAGAGAGCCCAGGTCACTCGATCCACATATGATCGGGCGCTCGAAAGCGTGAACTCTGTAAATGCGGAAATCCTTGGTCTGATCCGGTCGGCGTGGGGTCGAAAGTGACCGCCTGGACCCTTCCGGCGATCGGGTTCGCCATGCGCGCGATTTCGGGCATTCCGAAAACTTTCGCCGCGGCGAAATTCATCGCCGTTGCTGGCGGGCGCACAAATGGGGCAGCGCTATGAGCCGCAAAAATCTCCTGAACCACGCATTTTCTTCGGGAAGCGCGGATCGTCCCCCTGCCCCCAACGTTGCTTCCGCTCCGGCGCCACGGCCCATCGCAGCGGTCGGAAAACTCGGTTCTTTGCTCCGTGAAATGAACGATGAAGCCGGCCAAGTCGCTGACTTGCAGCGTATGCTCGCCTCCGGCAAGCACGTCGTCGACCTCAACCCTGACCTCATCGACCCTTCTCCGGTCCGGGACCGCCTCGACGATCCGGACTCGCAGGACATGGACAGCCTGCGCGAGAGCATTCTTCGCGACGGCCAACGCGTGCCGGTGCTCGTTCGGCCAAAATCTGGGGACCCGGATCGATACGTCACGGTATACGGCCACCGAAGAATCGGGATCGCGAAGGCCGCGATGATCGCTGTCCGCGCCGTCGTGGCCGACATGTCCGAGGAAGACGCGCTCGTCGCCCAAGGCCAGGAAAACAACGAGCGAAAGAACACCTCCTTCGTCGAGCGCTGCTTGTACGCACGGCGGCTCAACGAGCGCGGCATGGCGATCATTCGCATTGCCGCCGCTCTGGCGGCGCCCGTGTCGACCGTCTCCGAGTCGGTCAAGGTTGCCGAGCGCATCCCGGAAGATCTGATCGTCGCAATCGGTCCTGCCCCAGGTGTAGGGAGGCGGAGATGGCTCGCGCTCATTCCGCATGTTCCGAGAGACAGGACCGTCTGGGACAAACTCATTGTCAAACCCGACTTTCAGGCCCTGTCATCCGATGAGCGTTTCGAGGCCGTCTTAGCCGCGCTGGCGTCGCCCGCGGCGGGCGAGCCGGACGTTTCCCGCGCTGCAAGTCTCTCCGACGCCGCCGGCGTCTACATGACGATCAAGAAGACGGCCAAGGCCGCGACGCTGACAATCTCGAGGGACGCTGCACCGCGTTCCGATGGCGTTTCGTTCGCCGACTGGATCGAAGGTCGACTAGCTTCGCTCAGAGAGGACTATCTGCAGGGCCGCTGATCGGCTCGCCCGTTTTCACCGCGTAGCCCACGTTCACCCGCACCAAGGAGCATTCAGGCAAAGAAAAAGGCCCCCCGAAACGTCGCCGCTCCGGAAGGCCCTACTGATGTTTCTGGCAACTCATCAGTACTCCTTTCCGCGAATCACTGTCAAGAGTCGCGCCGTTCCGGTGAGCAGGTTTCCTTTGCCCGACTGAGGCAAGGACATGCAGACTCATCAACCGACGACGCCCTTTGGGCGGCGATCATTGACGCTTGCCCATGTGGCGGCGCAGGTCGTCGCTTCACGCCGACCGCCGGACAAGGTCGTCCACAAGTGGCAGGTGTTTCGCGCCATCTGCCTCGCGCGGCCTCGACTCGGCGTGTCCGAGCGGGCGCTCAGCGTGCTCAACGCCCTGCTGAGCTTCTATCCGGAGACGACGCTCTCGGGGGATGACCTGATCGTCTTCCCCTCGAATGAGCAACTCTCTTTGCGAGCGCATGGGATGCCCGCCTCGACGCTGCGCCGGCATCTGGCAGGCCTGGTCGACGCCGGGCTCGTGCTCCGTCGCGACAGCCCGAACGGCAAACGCTACGCGCGGAAGGGCAGGGGAGGGGAGCTTCAGTTCGCGTTCGGCTTCGACCTCTCACCGCTCATCGCCCGCGCCGAGGAGTTCGAGGGCCTGGCCGCCGAGATCGAAGCGGAAGCGCGCGCCGTCAAACTCGCCCGGGAACGGATCACGCTCTGCCGGCGCGACATCGCCAAGATGATTGCAACGGGGATCGAGGAAGGCGTTCCGACGCGCAGGGAAGGGCGGGGGCCGGCAAGCTGGCAGGACGTCCACGCAGCCTTCCGGGCGGCTGTGGAGGGCCTTCCCAGGGCCGCAACGCGGCAGCAACTCGAGGAGGCTGCCGAAACGTTATCCCAACTTGCCGACGATATCCGCATCCTCCTGGAAACGCAGGCCGAAACAACAAATATGAGCGCCAATGAGTCCCAGATTGAGCGTCACATACAGAATTCAAATCCAGAACCCCTTATTGATCTTGAACCGGCTTCCGAAAGAAGCGGGGTCGGCGAACCCATCGCCCTTCATCCCGAGCTCAAGAGGGTAGGGGAGACCGTCTTCCCCTTGGGTATGGTTCTCGACGCCTGCCCCGACATCAACGATTATGCTCGAGGGGGCATCTCGCATTGGCGAGACCTTCTTGCGGCCGCCAGCGTCGTGCGATCCGCGCTCGGCGTCAGCCCGAGCGCCTGGGAGGAGGCGCAGACCATCCTGGGTGAGAAATCCGCCGCGATCGTGATCGCAGCAATCCTCCAACGCGGAAATGCGATCACGAGCGCTGGAGGCTATCTCCGGGAACTCACCCGCAAGGCGCAAGCGAACACCTTTTCGATCGGGCCGATGCTGATGGCGCTCATCTCCGCTCGACAAAAAAGGCGCGCCTAAGCCACCAAGAGTACGGCATGCTTGTCGTCACGGCATCAAATTCCGGGGTGCTCAATCGAACGCATTTCAGAACGACCCGGCCTCTGGTCAGGGAGCTGCGATCTCGGCGACCCTGTGACCTTTCGTGTCGCCATCGAAGACGCGGCGGAAACATAGGCTCGATCCGGCTGGCGCCGTCTCAATCGGACGATCTGGACATTCCGTGCCATCTGGACTATACATCCTTCCACCCAAGCGGAGACTGTCATGGCGCCGAGCAACACTCAGAAGCACGCGAGAGCGCCAGTTACGATCACAAGGTCGGCGGCCAACGACATCGCGGCCGTTTTGATCAAGCACAATCCCGCGGCGCCCAAGGCCGAGATCGAGACGACAGTGCGCGCCGTCGTTGCAACTTTGAAGATCGCCGCGAAACACTCGCCCCTGCAGCAGTCCCGGATCGTGCATCCTGCCGAAGAAGTCGCCCAAGCTTTTGTCGATCCGGTATCCAGGCTGGCCTCCGGCAGGACGGCCAACAAGCGTCTCATTGCCGTAGCGGCCCAGGCGCCGGTCGAGGAGAGCCAGGGTGAGGGATTTGGCGAACTGCTGCCGGTGGAGGAAGGCCGCAACCGCGTCGCCGCATATGCCACTCCGGTTCGGCTGGAAGACTGGGCTGGCTCAGTGGCGGGCCCGGGAAAGATCGAGCGGGATTTCGGAACGAGGCGTTCGACACTGCACGACTGGCAAAAACGTGGAGCCGTCATCGGCTTGCTGAAGGGTGAGCGGAAGCACGTCTACCCGCTGGCTCAGTTCATCGATGGACGTCCCATCGAAGGCATGGCGCGGATTACGAAGATCATCGCCAATCCTCGCGCCGCGTGGCTTTGGCTGACAAGGCCGCACCCGACGGGAGACAAGACTCCGCCCCTCGAGCGCCTGAAGCAGGGGCGCATCGCCGAGGTCGCCGCCGCAGCCGAACGCGACTTCGGCTAGTTCGTGAAGCTGGATCCGGAAATCGTCCGGGAACTGTCGATCCGGTTCCAGCCCCGCAATTATCTGAGGGTGATACCCAAAGTTCATTCGGGGCAGCCCCTCGGAATGGGTTACGGACAGACTCGCTTCGCGAGTCCCGACCGGTCCTTCCAACTCGTCTATCTCGCTCGAGACCTTATGACTGGGGTCGCGGAGACGATTGTTCGAGATCGCTTCGAAGACCAGACCGATCGCACTCTGCACGCAAGTGAGGTCTCGGATTGGGCCGCATCGACGATCACCGTCCGGTCACCGCTGATCGTGGTCGATCTCAGAACGACCGGCCTCCTGAAGCGTGGTGTGACCACGGACGCAAGCCGCGCAAAGGCGCAGGAGACCGGTCGCCTCTTGAGCCAGGAATTCTACAAGCGCTTCGCCGTCGATGGGATTTTGTATCTTTCTCGCCTCACTGCGGCACAATGCATCGCAGTTTATGACCGCGCGGTAGCGACGAAACTCATGGCGAGCAAGGCGGTCGACATCGTGCGGCTCCGTGCGCTCATTCCGGCATTGAACGCTCTCGGTGTAACGCTCGTCAACGAGGGATAATCGGAACCGAAGCTTCATCTCCACGCCCTGCGGGCGCCCAGGCCCGGGCGATCAGTCAGCACCCGGTCCCCTTGCGGCGGCGGCGGTGATGGCGTTACGTAATCTCTCTTCCTTGCCGCTCCGTCGGTGACGCTCGCTAGCGCCCGACGAAGGAACCGAGACAGTGCCGACGGAAAAATTGACGACCGAGAAGGGGAAGCGGCGGATACGGCGCGAGACGCTGTCGCCCTATGAAATGAGCTTGGTTCAAACCGCCTTCGGCGTGAGCGCACAGTACACGACTTCGGAACCGTTACGCGAGGCCTTGGTTAAGATCGCCAAGAAGCTTACGAACATCGACCGTATGATCGTCGAGGAAGATCTCGACTGAGTGGCGCCCGGGATCGGGCGGATCGCCTGGTTTGCGGTGGAAATAGCCGTGCGGCGAGCGTCTCGCTTCTCAAATTGGCCCAGAGGGTAGCGCGCCATCCGGAAGCGATGAAGCGCGTGCTGGCGCGGTTCCCAATCGCTTCGTTTCAATCGCATGTTCATGTTCGCGCCGGCATCGGAGATGAGCGACGACGAACGCGAGAAAGGAACGAATCGCCATGACGCCGTCGCAAATCCTGAAGGTCTTGTCGCAAGGCCATGACCGTTGGCCCGGAGAGGCGCTTGAGGCTGCGTCAGCGCAGCGTTCCGAGGTCGGTGTGCTTCTGCTGGAAAAGTTGGCGCAAGCAGTCGCAGAGATCGAGAACCTCGATGCCGCAGGATTCCCAAAGGCCAAGGTGAAACGATTCCTGAACGCGACCTCGCCGCTGTTCTTTGGCGTCTTCCTGCTCGCGGACTGGCGTGAAAGAGCAGCGTATCGTCCGTTCGCGCGCTTGATGCGATTTCCCTGGGTCAGCCACGATAATCTTCTCGGCGAGCCGGCGCTCGAGGAGCCGGGCTATCGAATCATGGCGTCGCTATACGACGGCGACCCGCAGGTCATTTTCGACATCATCCTCGATGGCGGCGCCGACCGGTCCGTTCGCTTCTGGCAATGGCACGCGCTGACGCTGATTGCGCTCGAGGGAAAACTCGATCGAACGGTTGCGGCGGATTTTGCGCGACAGGCGTTTGGAAAACTTTCGCGTGACGAAGAGGAGTCGTTGATCTGGTCGGGATGGGAGAAGCTGGTTTCTCGCCTGGCGCTGACCGATCTTGCGCCGCTTGTTCGGCAGGCTCATGACTCGGAGCTGTTGGTCGAGAGCACCTACGAAGAATTTCAAGAGGATCTGGAATACGCCGTCGCGCATCGTGACGCTCCTTGTCGACCGGGCGACGAGCTCCAAGCGTTTGCTGGAGTCCAGGAGTTGGAGTCGTGGGTGGAATCGTGATCTCCGGGGCGTGGCGATCGCGCACGAGGCACGCCGCACGCACTGTTTACCAGTTCTTTTGAGAGACTCGACGCATTTTTTGTGTGTTTTTTGTGACCGAAGGATTCCATAGTGCGGCGCACTATGTTAGGTCAGTCGTCAGTACGGTGCCGCGGCCCACATACACTTGTCGAGTTGTATTGGGTGTGGCGGTCCATATGACAATGCAACATATCGCAATGCGGGTACTGAGGCCGTTGTTTATACACGGTTAAGTGCGTTTTTGACTTACGGGAGACGTGGACTATCATCGGATTATATTCGGGAACATGGGGCCAGACATGCTTCGAGGCGATGAACTCTTTGGTTGCGGGTCTTCGTATGGCGACGATTCCCAGCAATCGTCCCGAGGTTGGGAAAACCAGGGCCCGGTCTGTCGCAGCTGTTACGAATACGTGGTGGTGACGTGGCGTCTGAAGCACATTGAGGCGGTGCAGGGCCACTCGCATCAGACCGACGACATAGACGCGCTCTGGCGCAAGCGAGCAGAACTCGCGAGGAGGATCGTCGACGCGGCCGCGCCAACGATCCAGGAGCTCCTGTTGAAAGTGGCTATGACAGCGTCTCTGTTGTCGGAAGGCGAGGTGGGGGTCGTTTTGACCCCGCAGTACATGGAAGAGTGCGCTCGCGCGCTCGCTCAAGACGGCGACGGGGAGCAATGCCTGAGGGCTCTGGAGCCGGAGCTCTGGGCCTTGTGCCAGCGGGTCCAGGAGCAAACGGCCGCGATCGAAGCGCGATGGGATTGTGTCGAGCAGAGCGAGGAAGCGGGAAGATTAGACGAACTTCGCGACGGCTCCTCACTCTCAATGGCGTGGGCCGAGCTGCACGAGTCTGTCTGGAGCGTGGCGCGCTATGAAACCATGACGACTGTTGGTCTCAGGGCGAAGGGAAAAATATTCAGCGACCTGTTGGACTTTTTCAACGCGATGGACTGCCTTTTCGCGTTGCAGGATTCCTACCTGCGAGACTTCGATTACCTCGCTTATCGTCGACTTCACGGGAGAGACTCGCCGATGCCTCGCCGTTCTGTCGGCTGATTGGAGAGAGGAATTCTCGTTCGCGCCGGACCCTCTTAAGCGTCGCGCTTCCGACGATTGGAGGTTTCAGCCCATGCCCAGACATTTCCTCATCGCGATGAGCGTCAGTCTCGTCGCGTTTGCAACGCCGGCGTTCGCCGGTCCAGGCGACGCGAGCAATGACGGCGGCGTTGTTCGGAGCGGCCAAAGCGAGCCTGGGACTGCCCCTGCGGCGCAACCGTCGGTTCCGTCGGGCGCGCGTTTCGCGAATGACGGCCAAAGCGAACCACCACTTGCGCTTGCCTCCCCGGTCGACGTCGAGACCGTTCCAGTGCTGAAGCACATCGCTGCGACCGGCGCACAGCTTCTGGATCTCGGCGAAGCGCACGGGCTGAGATCCGTCAGCGCCCGCAGCGGCGACCAGTTCATGATCCTGCAGATCGCCCCCGACGGCCAGGTGGTCGTCGGTGGCCCGCAGCTCGATCTTCCGGTCGACAAGCTGATGACCCTCGCCTCGGGACAGGTGAAGGAGCTCGGCGAGATCCATGGGCTCCGCGGCCTCTATCTGCGCAACGGCCAGGAGTTCCAGGTGCTCTACGTGACGCCGGACGGGCAATCGACAATCGCCGGGGTGATGTGGGACGCCACGGGCAAGAATCTGACGCGCGAGCAGGTTTCGAAGATCGACGGCGCAGTCCCGACCATGGTGGTCGAGAAGGAAGGATCGAAGACGCTCGAAGTCGCGGCCAAGGCCGACGCGCTGCTCGGCGTCGAGCATACGGCCTTCGGAACCAATGGCGATCCGGCCGCGCCGCGGTTGTGGATGATCTTCGACCCCTATTGCAGCTACTCGGTGCGCGCCTTCGACGAGCTCAAACCCTACGTGGCGGCCGGGCGCATCCAGCTCGCGATCGTTCCGATTTCGATCCTGGACTACGAGACGAACGGCCAAAGCACGCCGGCGGCGGAGTCTCTGTTGAGCCGGGACCCGGCGCGCATGGCGGAAGCGTGGGATCATCAGAGTTTTCGGGCACCCGCGTCGCAAGAGGCCCCCGCGCTTCTGCAGAAGAACAACCGAATCGCCGAAGAGATTGGGCTCAAGGGCACGCCGACACTCGTCTGGCGCAAGTCGGATGGGACGGCGGGAGAGATCGACGGCATACCGAAGAGCTGGGAGGCTTTGATCGCCGAGGTCGAGGGAGCGCACAATGTCTCCGCGCGCTGAGGATCGGGGCGGCGATGCGCGACCGCTTGGCGTTTTTCGCCGCATGGGGCGCGCCGCATTCGCACCCGGGCGCTTCCTCCGGATCGACGACAGCATGGCTGCGATCCGCCGGGATTTCGACGATCTCAACGCCGGCGGACGGGCAGGGGCCTCGCGCATACGGCTCGATGAGACCGGCGCGTTCGATCTCGACGCCTCTGGGTTTCTGCATGGCCAGCGGCGCGCGGCGTTCGAGGATGCGCTCGCCGTTCGGCAAGGGTCGACGGCTCGCAACGCCTGGATTTTTCTCGGGCTCGGCGCGCTGTTCTTTCTTGGCTGGCTCTACCGGCTCATGACAATGACGTGGACCGCCAATGCGACGCTGACCGCGTTGCAGTTCACGCCGGCCTGCGCGGTCTTCTTCCTGCTGGCGTTCCGGTTCGGGCTCGAGAACTACCAGATCCGGATGCGTCGCAAGGTCACGGTGATGGAATATCTCAGCGCGCCCGGCGGCTTCTGGCCGCGCTGACGCAGCCCTCGACCAAGCGGCTTCGCAAAAGGGCGGGCGGCGCCAATGGAGCGCCGCTCACGGAGTGCTCAGAAAGCGTCAGAAAGTGCCGGGAGGCCGTAGCGTCGATCCTCCGCCAGCCCCCGTCGCCCATTCCGCCCCCTCGTAGTCGGGGCGTGAGGCCTGCGAAGCGGGCTCGACCGGCTTCACGATCGTTCGTTGAAGGTCGTAGACGGGCGGCCGCCAGATCGCGTCGGAGGAGCCATAGGCAGCGTAGGGGTCGTACCAAGGATTTCGGACGGGGGGAGAGGCGAGGGCGGCGTAGCTGCCGGGCGTGCGAAGGTTGCCCTGCGCGCAGCCGGTCATAGTCATGGCGCCGAGGACGAGGGCGAGCGGATAGAGGGGTTTCATGATGGGCTCCTTGGGATCCGGAGCCCATCTTCAGGACGATCGGCGCGAAGACCACGCTGTGATCCGGCGTGGAAAAGTGACCCCTGAGGCGGGGGATCGGCGTCCAAAATTGGCTCTGACTCACTTTTGATGAAGTTGAGGCGCCGTTTCGCCTGGTTCGCAGGGAATCAGCGCCATGCCATCTCTCCACGCCTCAAAGTTGCTCCCGCCCGGGTTCTCCGCTGTCGCTACGTCTAGCGATCGCGACAGCGCCGCCATTACGATCCGTGCGACAGGCGCAATCAGTGCGTGCCCGTCCTGTGGCGTCCTTTCGGATCGGATTCATAGCCGATATCTTCGACGCTTGGCGGACTTGCCGATCGCGGGACAGCGCGTCGTCCTGAAGCTCCTCGCCCGGCGGTTCCGTTGTGACGCGGCTTTGTGTGCACGCCGCATCTTCACGGAACGCTTCGACTGCAACGTCCTCGAGCCATGGGCGCGGCGCACAGTTCGGCTCGATCAGGTCGTCCATTGCCTCGCGCTCGCCCTGGGCGGGCGCCCGGCGGCGAGCTTCGCCCGGCGGTTGAGCATGCCGGTCAGCAACGACACCCTGCTTCGCGCCGTGCGCAGGCATGGCAGCCCAAGTTTCCCGCCCCCCGCGATCATCGGGATCGACGACTGGGCCTGGCGTCGCAACCAGCGATACGGAACGTTGATCTGTGATCTCGAACGCCGAAAGACGATCGCGTTGTTGCCGGATCGAGAACCGGCGACCGCCGAGGCGTGGCTGACGAACCAGCCTCAGATCGCCGTCGTGGCTCGGGATCGAGGGGGCGGCTACGCGCTGGCAACCCAAAGGGCGCTGCCCAACGCGGTGCAGGTCGCCGACCGTTGGCATTTGATGGAAAACGCGAGCCACGCGTTCCTCGACGCCGTGCGCAAATCCATGCGCCAGATTCGGGCCGCGATCGGAGCGGCCACGATCAATCCGGCCCTGCTCACCGCGGCGGAGAAGCTCCAATATGAAGGGTATCTGCGCCGTGAAGAAACCAACGCCGCCATTCTTGCGATGGCCAAAGAGGGCGCGACGATCAAGGAGATCGTCCGGCGCACCGGTTACAGCCGCGGTCTCGCCCGAAAGGTGCTTCGTGGCCAGCGGTCCGACATCTTCCGCGTTCGCAGCAGCTCGCTCGATCCCTATCTCCCCTGGTTGGACGAGCAATAGATAGCGGGGCGTCGCAACGGCTCTGAGCTCTGGCGCTCGCTGAGGCGGCAGGGATTTCGCGGATGCCTTCGCGTCGTCAGCGAGTGGAGCGGACGGCGACGGCGATCGGAAAAGACAGATGCGAGCGCAATAAGCCGCACGCCGTCCGCTCGAACCATCGCCCGGTTGATGACGGTCGGGCGCGACCGTCTCACCAAGGCCGAGACCGTAACCGTCGCTGCGATTGAGGACGGCGTTGAACTTCTGGTCGAGGCGCGGGCGCTCGTGGAGGAATTCCAAGGCATGATCCGAAGACGGGCGCTACCGGAACTCGATCCGTGGATTGACCGCGCAAGGACGAGCCTCGTCGCGTCATTCGCGAACGGCGTCATGAAGGACAAAGCGGCCGTGAGCGCCGCGATCTCGACGGGCTGGTCAAACGGCCAAGCCGAAGGCCAAATCTGCAAGCTGAAGCTTGTCAAGCGCCAGATGTACGGGCGAGGAAAACTCGATCTGCTCCAAGCCCGCGTCATCGGCGCCGCGTAGCCGTCATCAAAAGTGCGTCAGAGCCAATGTTCGACGCCGATTGACAGACCACGCGGGATCTACGGGCGAAGCAACTCTTCCAGCAGCGCCTGAAGCCGCGCCTTTTTCTCCGGCTCGTCTTGGTAGCCGCGGAAAGGTTCGCCGCGCTCGATCGCATCGGTGACGTCCTTGGCCATGTCGCGCATTTCGGCGAATGCTGGTCGGTCGCTTCGGCCGGCGATATGCGCGTTGATGAGCCAGGTCGCGATCAGCCGGAAGAGGTTGAGACCCCACTTTTCGTCGTGGGTCGACTGATGGGCCGCCAGTTGCTCGGCAATCGCCGCCTGCGCTTGGTCGAGGGCGTCGGTACGCTCGGCGAGTTGGGCTTGAAGCGAGGCAAGCTGGGCCTCGAGAGCCGCCGCGCGCGCCTCATGGCGCTCGGCACCCGCTTTCCATTCAAGCGCCTCCGATCGAAACATCCGCGCTTTGCCCAGATTGTGATCCGAGGTGGATCGGAGCGTTTCAATAACGGACGTCAGCTGATCGAGGTAAGACTGCTCGACCTGAACGGGCCGATGACCATAGATTACCCGTGCGACGAGCTCCTTCGTCTCGCGCTCGTCTTCGGCAGAAGATCGACCTTGGCTATAGCCGATAAGATAGTCGCTCCCGAACATCACGCATCCTCGGGCTCTGGTGAGCCGCCGCCCATATCGGTTGTCGCCTGCAAAGTCGTGTCTAACCCCGAGTTCGGTGGCGAAGTGGTTGTTGAAGCATCGTCGCGTGTTGGAGATCCTAACAACTTTTGACTGCCCTGTCCTCCGCCGCTTCCCCCGCCCGACGTGAGTTGCTTCGGGCTGAGGCTTTTCCGCACCGTGGACAACGTCTCGTTGGCCCCGATCAAAGCCGCGCCTCTCGAAAACTCGTCCATGTCGACCCGGTTCGCAGACGAGAACCCGATCATGCGCGGGATGTGGTGCGGGATCAGGGTGATCATGCGGAACGATGCGATCGCCGCCACGACATGCGTGAGCACAAAGATCGACAGCAGAACGAAGAGGCCGAGCCAGTTAGTGACGAGCCAGCCGTCGCCGAGCACAAAGGCGGCCGCGATCCCGAACGACATCCGGATCAGCCATGAGATGCAGGTGAAGATGAAGTAGCCGAGGAAGAGCCCGATCAGCATCAGGACCGGCCGGAACAGGATGTTGAACAGAAGCTCGTAGCCGGCGAAGCCGCGCCCGTGCAGGCCGTCGCCTTCGAAGGTGAGATGGGCGAGCATCCACAAGGGGACAGCGACCATCGCCTCGCAGACGAGGATCAGGTAGCCGGCGACGCCGGCGATCCACATGACCCAGGGGATCATCGGCAGGACGAAGGCGATCGTCAGGCCCGGGATCAGCAACGCCATGCAGCCGATGAAGATCGGCGTCGCGAAGAACTGCATGAGGACGCTGAGGCTGAGGGTGGCGACGGCGCCCGCCCAGTTCATCGTGAGGGCGTTGAACAGGGTGGTGGCGGCCGTTCCGGTGGTGGTCGAGGCGATGCCGGCGAGGCCGAGCGCCGTCATGGCGACAAGGATCATCTGATTGCCGAGCGCGATCAGGCCGCCGAACGGATCGGCCCAGTTCT
This sequence comes from Roseiarcus fermentans, assembly GCF_003315135.1. GTDB lineage: Bacteria > Pseudomonadota > Alphaproteobacteria > Rhizobiales > Beijerinckiaceae > Roseiarcus > Roseiarcus fermentans. The sequence goes on along the minus strand of NZ_QNRK01000035.1, from coordinate 51,681 downwards.
GCGCGGTTGGGGAGAGATTGTCGACGAAGCTCTGGAGGAGGGTCGGGGTGAAGTTCAGCGCCCGGAACAGCTTCTCCATCATGCCGCTGCCATCCGTTCCGGTGAACGTGCCGGTCAGGGTGTCGGCGTTGCCGCCTGGCGAGGTCAGGCCGTCGGCGGTCGCGACATAGGTTTTGAGCTTGTCGAGCAATGAGCTCGAGGAGGTGAAGAGGGGCGCGATGTCGGCCTCAAGGGACGGAGACAGGCCCTCGAAGCTCGGCATGTTGACCGTTGGCGTGCCGCTCGCGAGCGAAAGCGTGAGGCCGTTGAGGCGGGCGAAGCCGAGGTAATAGGCCGCCGCCGAGGTCCACCCGAGGGTCGACAGCTGCACTTCGTTCTTGCTCAGGCCCAGATTGCCGTTGCGGGCGTCGGTCGAGCTCAGGCTCGAGCGCAATTGCGCGGTGATCGCCTGCGCGGCGCTGGTCAGCTGCTGCGTGTAGGTCTGGGTCGCGCTCTGATAGAGGCCGAGAAGCGGCGACAGCGCACCTTGAGTCTTGTTCTGCCAATAGGACTGCGCGATCGAGTCGATCTGGGGCCTCAGCGAACCGACGATGCCTTCGAGAATCGAACGCTGCTGGGTCGCCATGTCGACCGTCACGCTTCCAAGTGTCGCCGGCGCGGCGGAGGAGTCGGCAACCGAAACCGAGCCGCATGTCGGAGACCCGGTCCCGTTCCCGGCCGCCAGCGAATAGGCGTAGGTGACGACGGCCCCCTTGCCGCTGTTGACGACAGTCGCGGACGGGGCGGGAACCAGGGTCGTGGCGGTCGCCTGGTTGATGAGGCTGCGGCAGAGTTCGTCCTCGATGAGGCCGAGGACGATGGTGCGGGTCCCGGGAATGATTGGATCGGCGATCACCATGGCGTCGGGGCCGATCGCCTGGACGGCGTTGGCGTAGAGGGTGCGCGCCATGCCGATTCCCCACCCGGCTACCTGCATCACACCCGCCTGCCCGACCGAGAAGCCCGACGACAGCGGGAACATCATGATCGCCGCGAAGCCGATCCGCACCGCGGCCATCGAGGTCATGGCGCTCGTCAGGATCTGCGCCGATTCGGAGACCCGGTGGATGTTGATGATGGTGAGGTAGCAGAGGAAGAACATGGCGAGCGCCATGACGAGGCCGGTGATCTGGCCGAGCAGGGTTCCGATCAGGGTGGCGGCGGTCCCGGTGTTGGTCGGCGGGGTTCCGCTGACCGGAAAGACGCTTTGCAGCATCTGCCAGGTCCAGTCATCGCCAGGATCGAGCGCCGACCAGCTGATGTTGAAGCTGGACGAACCCGTGGTCGAGGACGTCTGGGCGAGAGCCGCGTCAATGGACAGGAGGACGAGGGCTAGGGCGAGAAGGAGGGACCGGCGACGGATCATCATGGGCGGCCTCGGGGCTAGCGGATTATCCGAGGCTGCCGGATGACGGCGCGAACGAGACCCGTCCGAAAACGGAAAGAGTTGGCCGCGCGAAGCGCTCCGACTTCGAGAGCAAGGCCTATGGAAGGCCTATGGAAGACTACGGCCCGAAACGTGGGCTCGGCGAAGGGCCGCGCACGTCCGCGTCGCCAGTGAACGCCTGACGGATGGCCGTGAAGGCTTTTTCGACTGCCTCTCTGCCGCCCTCGAGCGCCTCGTCGAGAGCGTTCTTACCGTCCTTGAGCCCGGGGAGGGTCCTGGCGGCCGCGCCGATCTCCTGATCGAGGGTTTCGAGGCGGGCGAGGTTGACGTCGGCGCGCGGACGGGGCGCCGAGATCATGCCAGCCCGCGTCTCTGCGTAGCTTGAAAGCGCGCCCGACGCTTTCTCGTAGGCCGCCGCGAAGCCCTCGTCGTGAGAGAGGGCGACGTTGAACTCCTTGCGCAGATCCTCGAACGCGCCGCCGGGGCGCATTTCGGAAAGGACATGCTCGATGCCGCCATTGGCGCTGGCGGCGTCGCGGATCTTGGTGAGGATCCCGGTCGTTTCCTGCCGCTCAAGAGCCTCCAGCGAGGCAAGAACAGCGGTCCCGGCCTGGGAGGCGCCCTTGATCTCTTTCGCGTCGCGTCGCGCTTGCATGCGGTCGGCGGTGAAGACGTCAAGCTTGTCGCGGAGACCGCCGGCAGGGGAGGCTGCCTTCGCCGTGGCGTCCGGCGCAGTCGAGGCTGCGGTGGAGGCGGAGGCAGTCGCGCCGGGCGTGGGCGCCGTCTGCGGCGCGGGGACCCTTGCCTCGGGCCGGCGAAGGTTGTCGAGGATGCTTTTGACGGCGAGCCGATCAAGGAGGGAAGGCGTCGGCGCTCGCGCGTCGCTGGAAGCTGCGGCGTTGGAAGTTGCAGCCTTGGAAACCGCGGCGGGAGCCGCCGGGACAGGCGGCTCAGGGCGACGGAGACCGCCGGTCAGGGCTGCGGCGACCATCGCCGCCCCGTTCAGCGGGGCCACGCCCTGCGGGCTTCGCGAGGCCTCGTTCGGATGGTCCTGGGCTTTCGGGGAAGAGGGGACGACGGGGGTTAATTGGCCCTGCTGAGGCTTGACGCCGACGGCCGCGGAACGGTCCCGTGACGCGGCGTCGGCGGCGCGGGGCGGCTCAGGCGGGGACGCGGGTTCGCGCGGCGCCGGAGGCGAGATCGGCGTTTGCGCGGAGTCGGACGGTGTGGCGGGCGCGCGTTTCGTTGGGTCGTTCGCGGGAACTTTGACCGCTGGCGCAGTTGTCTGGAAAGGCGCCATCGCCGTGAGAGCGTCGATTTGCCGGCCGCTCGACGCGTCGCGATCCTCGGTCGGGTTGTCGTCCTCCGGTTGCGAAATCTTGACCGGTTCGCCGCTCAACGCGGCGATCTGGTCGGCGGGACCGACGCGACTCTCAGGGCCGGCGGGGAGGGGGGTAGAGGGAGCCGGGTCGGCCATGGAGATGGGGTCCTTTGTTCGGAGAGTGGAAGCGGGGTCAGTTGATGTTCGGCGTAGACAGGGGCGCGGTCGGCTGGAAATCGTGCTCGACGTCCGCCGCCATGTGCGCCGCTGACGTCGAAGCGTGCATGATCCCGACCCGGAGAAGCTGGGTCAGGAGATAGTTGGTCGAGGCGAGTTCGAGCGCGATCTCGCGATTGACCGAGGCCGGCGGCATCGCCTGCAATTGCGCGGCATAGTTCACGTCCGAGTAGCGGCGGTTGGCGTCGAGCATGAGGACTTGCAGCCATGATCCCGTGCCGACCGGCGTCAGCCCTTCGTTCTGCATCTGTGTCTGCTGGGCGCTGTTGAGGGGCACCGAGGGGGACTGGATTCCGACCGCGTAGTCGAGCACCTGGCGCGCGAGAGAAATCCTCGCGTTATAGGCGTGGCGACGAATGCTGGCGTCGCGGCCGACTTCCGACGTCAATTGGTCGCCGCGCAATGCGGCGGGGACGATCGGCTGGACGAGGTTGGTCACATAGTCGTTGGCGGCGGTCACGCCCGCCTGGCCGGAGAGCGTGCCGGTTCCAAACAGGGTCGAGGCGCGCTGGTCGGCGTTCGGGGTCGAGGAGAGGGAGCATAGCCCAGCCGTCGCCTCGGGCGGCGCGCAATAGCGTGCGAAATGCAGCTGCGCGATCGCCGCGATCGCTTGCGACTGTCCGTAGAAGGCAGGCTGGTTGGGGCCCGCTTCGCCGCGCGTGTCGGCGACGTCCTGGATGGACTGGGTGACTTTCCAGCTCTGGCCGCCGCTGACGGTGACGGTCTGACCGCTGTCGAGGGCGGCGCAATGAAGCGAACTCGTCGTGTGCTCATCGCGGATGCCGGCGTTGCGGATGTCGCGCTGGAAGCGGGCGTTAGAGGTCAGCGCGCCGTCGACAATCTGGCTCTGCGCATCGACCTGCGCCTTGGCGTAATTGGCGTTCTGGGTAAAGCCTTGCTGGAGAAGCGCGGTCACGCTTCCGAACTGGGCGCTCCCCAGCAAGGTCCCGAGCGGCCCCGTCGCGGTGAGTTGGTTGGTGATCGAGGTGAGCGTATTGGACATCGTCTGCTCGATCGCTTTGATTGCGACCTGCACGGCGTTGTTGGCCCAATCGAAGACCGCGATCTGGGCGAAGGCGGGCGAGGCCCCGAACACGAGCGCGCCAACCAAAACGCCCGAGGCGGACGAAAGCAGCAATCGGGATTTGGGCATGGACGCTCATCCTCAATAGAGACCGAGAAGGGATGTGATCGAGTAGCCGGTCGGGGCGACGGCGTTGCCGGTGATCGAGATTTTGCCGCTGCCTGTGCTTCCCACGCCGATCGACATGATCGTCGGGCCGCCGCCGCCGATCGAGATCTTCGGGCAGGAAAGGCCGCCGCCGAGCGTGCTGCCGCCGAGGAAGCCCATCTTGAATCCGGTGAGGGTGATCCCGCACTGCGCCTTGCCGATCGTGCTTTGCCAGATCGAGGTCAGCTTGCTGCAGATCTGGCTCTCGATGGCGTTCAAGAGGGTCGTCGGGTTGAGGAGGTTGATGACGACATTGAGGCCCGCGCCGTTGAAGAACTTGTCGAGGCAGGTGAAGTTCTTGACGCTCTGCGGTTTGGGGATGTCCGTGTCGTCGGCCGAGACTCGAGACGTCGCGGCGTTCGCGGCGCTCTGGATCAGGGTTGTGCAGGATTCGCTGCCGGTGGTCTGGGCGATCGCCGGGGATGCGGCCGCGAGCGCGACGGCGAGGAGGAGGGCGCGGGGGGCCTTCATGGGCGGTCTCCGGCGCGGTCAAGCGCAGCGGCCTTGCAAGCGCGTTGGAGCGCGGAGAGCCGGGGAGCCATGGTCACGCGCCGAAACAATTGCGTCCGCGCGATACGATCGGCGACGCCGGAGGCGGCGATTCCGGGCATCAAGGCGGCCGGCGCCCCGGAATCGCGGCCGCTCTGGCGTTCGAGGAAAGCGATCAGCCGCGAGGCCGTCAGTTGCGAAAGGACTTTTGCGGTTTTCGATACGGCCGGGGTGCGCGCGAAATGGCCCGCCATGCTCCGCCGCTCTCCGTCGTTCGCCCGCGTGATCGCGTCGGCGAGCGCGTCGAGCGCCTTGTCGATGTCGTCCGGCGGGTCGGTCGACGGGGCGAAAGGATAGCGCGCGTCGATCCAGTGGTCATGGAGTACGGGGTCGGTCATGGCGGTCTCTGCATCAAGATGATGAAGGCGAGCCTGGCGCATCGCGGCGCGAACGAGATCGGGCTCTCGTCAAGAAAGTTGGGGCTTCCTCAGCGCGGAGTTGGGATTGGCTCGATTGTCACCGCAGCGCCGACCACGGAAGCGGTAAGACCGAGCGGGCGGAGAGCGTCGGAAAGCGTGGGGCGCCACGCCTTGCCGCCTTTCCAGTCGACCGACGCGTCCCTATCGACCGTTTCGCCGAAAGCGACGAGAAAGCGGGCGGGAACAATCTGGCGGACGGCGAAGCGCAAGGGAACATGGGTACCGAAGCCGACGAGCGCAGGGTCGGGCGCGGCGGGTCGGATTTTTGGGTGAGGTTTTGGCCTCATCGGCGCTGTCGAAGGCGCCGCGGGAGTCGCGGCGGCGTCCGTCGCGGGCGGCGAAACCATCACGAATTCGGCGGTCGCCGGCGTCACGAAGCCGACAGTCGCCAGGATCAAGCCAGTCAAGCGCATGATATCCTCCATCGCACTGCAGGCGGTAGAGCGCTGCGGCGCGAACGAAGGTGATAGAATTTGGGTGGGATGAGTGCGGCTTCGGATCACGGAATTCTAAGGCGATGTGAATATCCGATCGAACCGTTATGGTGCGGCTCCGCCGGTCACGCTAAACGACGGCGATGAGCGGCTGAAGGGAGGGCGGATGGGTCATGACGCGTCGTGAAGGGGGCACTTTTGAGAACAGCGAGGCGTTTATCGAGGCGCAAGGAGCGTTAGGGCGAAAGATCAAGCGGCTGCGCGAGCAGCACGGACTCAGCCAGCGCCAACTAGCCAGCATCGCCGACGTATCGGGGCCGCATTTTGGGCTGATCGAGGCCGGCGTTGGTAATGTCAGCTTGCTCGTGCTGGTCAAGATCGCGAAGGCCCTCGGTGTTCCTGTGTCGGATCTGTTTGAGGGGATCGGCAGTTCGAAAAGCGCCATGGACAGCGCGATCGTGCGTCTTGCGGCGAATCTGGAGAAGGCCGTGGATCACCTCCGCCGCCGCACGGACGAGATTGCCCGCTTTGCCAACGATTTCGAGGACTTCATGCAAGCGTATGCGGAGCGCAAGGAGCAGGAAGAGCCGCGCCCGGCCGAAGGCGAACGCGACCCGGATGTCGTTCGGAAGAGGGGAAGACAGCGGAAAGCCAACCCCCCCGAAGAAGGCTGACCGCGCGGCCGGGGAGGCGCTCGCCCGGCGGCGCGTCCAAAGATTGCATAAAGCAGCGTTGGGAAGCGCTGCGCGCAGGGCGGTCCGCCTCCGCTGTTTCCTTCAAACACCCTCAGGCTGCGCACGCGCTCATGTAAACCCTTGCGGGTCGCTTCGAACTCGACATGACAAGCGGCGCGGCCTCCCGCGGGCGAACCCGGTCGAAAGACGGCGAAAGGGTCAGATCAGCGCTCCTCACTACGGCTCACGGCGGCGTTGGGCCTCGAATGGCCTGTGACCGAAAAACCACAGTTCCAGACAAATCATTGTTCCCTGCCAGGCGGGTCGCTCCGCAGACGGATTAACTACGGCCCGCAACCATCGCAAATGTAGATGTTTTATCTGCGTTCATGACGGTGGGTTGTCACGTGTTTTGCCGCTGCTTTTGTTTCTTCGGTAAAGTTGCGTGCTCGTTATGCCGCACATAGTGTGTCGTCATCGCGTCAGAAACGAGGCCCGCCATGCTCGCCGTCCATACTTTCGCCGATCGTTCTCCGATCTCTATCGTCAGCGTTGAGACCGTGCTAGCCGGCTGTTCCGAGGAGTCGCCGGTTTTCGTTCCCCCGAAGTGGTCTCGGCGATTGATGCGCCCCGCGGGCGATCCGGGAGGGCATGTGGCGACGCTCGACCTCTTGCTTTCGGGAATGGCGGGCGCCGGCCACGGGGTGGCGGCGCTCTCGTTCTATCTGGGGCTCGACGAAGAGGAAGTCCGCGAGCGAGCAGCGTCCCTGGGGCTTCCGGAGCCGGCGGAAAAGCCGCTTCGCCGGCCGGCCTCGGCGAAGCCGTGGTCGGTCTGGGATGTGCGTCTCCTGATCGCGCTCTGGCTCGATAATGTCTCGGCGGCGTCGATTGCCGCGACCCTCGGTCGGTCCCAATCGAGCGTCCATGGCAAACGCCGCTGGCTCGGCCTTGGCGTGCGAGACCGGAAGCGGCTTACGGAACGTCCAGTCGTCGAATGTCGGGCGACCGCTTTGCCGTGGAAGCCAACCTTCGACGTCGGCGCGATCGTCGCGCGGCTGTTCAGTCCGACGCACGGCCGATTGCCGGTTATTCCCGAGATGGATCCGCGTGTGCGGTTCCCGGTCGACGTCAAGTGGGTGCTTGGCCGGGACAAGGACAAGGACGAGCGGTTCTCCATCCTCGGCTTTGCGGGTTTGAAAGCCGCGGCGATCGCTGAGCGCATGCTGGTCGAGTTTGGCGTGCGTCTGACCGAGTCGGCGGTCAACAACCGGATTTCGCGGTTGCAGATCGTGCGCGATCGTCGCGACATGATCAGCGAATACGACGAAGGCGCCGTCGAGCGCCGCGCGGCCGAGGCGATGAAACGTCTCGGGGCGACGTTGCGCACATGCTCCGAACTCAATCGCTCGTTCTGGTGGTGCAAGGCGAAAGGCGGAAACCGTTCGACCTGCCGGGAATTCGGCACCAAGAAATTCCAGGCTCGCAAAGCCGAACGCAGCTGCTGCGAAGTGACGGCGCTGGCCTGAGCCGGTTGTTCGGCGCCAAGGGGGACTGAACGCCGCCGACGTGAACACCACGATTATCGACGCGCGGCCCTGACGCCTCGAACCTATGCGTTCGATCGCGGACATGACGGTGTGCTGCCATGTCGGAGCCTTAGGGGTTTCAGGAGCGGCAGAGTCCAACTGGCCGGCGCGTCTCATGATCTTGCTTGCCTGTCGACCTCACGCGCTGCGCCGAGGGCGCTTAAGCGTTGTCCACAAGGTCGCGATCGGCGCCGAGCGCGGCTCTGTTTTTTGCCTGCCCGACGTTCCTGTTCGCGCCGTGACCCCTGAGGCTGCAGCCCATGGAAAACCAGCGCGCCGCCGTCGCCCGAAAACTGTCCGATCCGGACTTTCAGTCGTCGCTCGTCAATAGGAGCCTCGGCCTCGTCATGGGCCTCTCTGTGGCCCTTGCGGCGTTCGTGATCCACGACGCCTATATCTGGGCCAATCCGCCGACGCCCAAATATTTCATTGTCGACGGCGAGCATGCGCCCCGACCGGTCGCGGCGCTCGACAGTCCGATCGTCAACGACGCGCAACTGCTCGATTGGACGGTGAAGTGGGCCTCCGCGCCCTACAACGTCAATTATCACGACTATCCGGAAGAGCTGAACACGGCGGGGCGTCACTTCACCTTGAACGGCTGGCGCACGTTTGCGGAAAGCTACATCAAGTCGGGCAATTACGAAGCCATGAAACAGGGCATGATGCTCTGCTTCGCGCAGGCGCAACGTGCCGCCGTCATCATCGAGACCAGGATCCAGTCGGGCGCGCTCGCCTACCGCATCCAGTTCCCGATCCTTCAGACCTGCCAGAACAGCCAGCAGGCCAACACCCAGAAGATGATGCTGACGGCGCTCGTCGTCAGGACCAACGACGAGGATCATCGCGACGGCATCGCGATCGATCAGCTCGTCGCCGAAGCCCGGTGAGGAGGCAGTGGTGATGTCGCGCAGAACGTTTCGCTTGGCTTGTGCTGTCGTGGCGCTGTCGTGCCCCGCATTCGCCCAACAATCTCCGCCGCAACCGGGCAATGCGTCGGCGCCGTCCGCCAAAGCCGACGTCGAGCAGGCGATCCCGCTGACGCCCGGCATGATCCGCGATCTCGGGCGACGGGTCGGCGACAACAGGCGCGCCGAGGAAGAGGTCAACACGGAGATCGCCTCGCCGATCAGCCGGCGCGTCAATGTCTCGTTTGCTCCGGGACAGTCGACGCCGATCGTGCGGATCGTCAAGGGCTACCCGACCGCGCTGAGCTTCTTCGACCGCACCGGCCAGCCGTGGCCGATCGAGTGGGACACCAACTCCAATCCGGCCGGACAGGCGAACAACGGCAATTGCAACCAGGGTCCGGCTGGCGGCGGCGGCCCTGCCGTCGCCAGCGCGGGTTTCTATGTCTGCACGCCGACGCAAGGCTCGAATGTCCTGCAGGTGGCCGCGGCGTCCTTGCAGCCGCGCGGCGGGCTCCTGGTTACGCTGAAGGGCGCGCCGAAGCCGATCTCGTTCATGCTGGTCGCGGGCGGAGGAACCTACGACGCCGATCTCACGGTGCAGGTGGGGGAGCGAGGGCCGAACGCCAAGGGTCCGGCGACCGGCCCGGTCGCGCCCGACACTGCTTCGCCGTTCCTGACCGCAATGCTCGATGGCGCGCCGCCCGCCGAAGCGGAGCCGCTCGCGGTCAGCGGGGTCTCGCCCGATGATCTGCGCGCCTGGAAGGTGGGGAACCGTGTGGTGTTGCGCACCCGCTTTGCTTTGATCTCTCCGGAATGGCTGGCCTCTCAGACCGGCGAGGGCGGCGTCACGGTCTATTCCCTGCCTGTCACCCCGATCGTGCTGCTCTCGCAGGACGGTCGAACGATTTCCGCATCTCTTTCGGAGCCATGACGTCAATGACCCTCATTCCTGCAAGCCATTCGCGTTTTGCGTGGTTCCGGAGCGGCCTTCTCGGCGGCGCCGGTCGAGGCGGCCCGCTGCGGCTCGTCGGCATCGTCTCGGTGATCGCTCTCGCCGTCGGCGTGGCGATCTTCGCTTCGACGCACAGCAATCGGTTCCTGCCGCAGTCCCAGGTCGTCAAGATGAAGCCCGGCAATCTGCTGCCGGGCGGCCTGCAGGGCACGCCGACGCAGGATGCGCTGCTGAAGACCGATTCGCAGGAAAAGGCCCACAAAGCCGAAGAAAAGCACGAGTCCTATACGCCGCCCATACCGAGCTCCTATCCGTTCAACGGCCCTCCGCCAGGCGAGGTCGGCGTGGGCGCGTCCCCGGACTTCCGACCGACGCTCACCAAGATCGATACGCCTCCCCCGCCGGCGATCGTGCCCGAACCGCCGCCGGCCTATACACCGCCTGAGCGGCTGTCGCCCGAGCACGAGATCAACGGCGCCCGCGTCGAGCGGATCGCCTCTGACGACAGCGCCGCCGAGGCGGCCGCCGCAGACGCGCAGGGCGCCCATCAGCAACGCCAGAAGGCGATCGGCGACATGCTGGGCTCCTGGAACACGAGGCCGCCGCAGACGACGGTCGTGCTGGAGCCGGCGGTCCTGAAGGAAGGCGCGGGGGATCCTCCGGCGCTCGGCAAGGGGACGGCAAGCGGGACGCTCCTCGAGAAGGTGCTGGTCCCGGCGGGGCGTGGCGTCTACGCCCATACGGTCGTGGCCGTCGATTCCGACACCAACGGGCCAATCGTCCTCGAAGCCGACACGGGACCGATCGCGGGCGACCGGATGATCGGTTCGTTCTCGAAGTCGGGCAACGACCGGCTGATCGTCAGGGTCGAGACGGTCGAGCATCGCGGCAAACCGCTCGAGGCCAACGGAATCGTGGTTGCGCCGGATTCGATGGAGGAAGCGGTCGCGACCAGTGTCGATCAGCATTATCTTGAGCGTTTTGTCTTGCCGGCTGCGGCGGCGTTCGTTCAGGGACTGGGGACGGCGGTCGCGATGGGGAACTCGACCACCACGGTCAGCCCATTCGGAGGCACGACGCAAACCTTTGGGCCTCTGACCGTCAAGCAGGAAGCCATGGTCGCCGGCGGCGCGGCGGCCCAGGCGGTCGGTAACGCCATGACCGCTTCGATCCCAAAAGGTCCAACCGTTCATCTGGCGGCGAATGTCTCGGTCGGGGTGATGTTCCTGTCGAACGTCTCGATCAAATAGATCGCGCTGTCAGACCGACATTGCGATTGGCGGCCCCGTGGTTGGGGCCGCCCTTTTTCTGTTCGGTCTTCGCGCCGTGCGCCGTCACCCTCGGGACTCATGATCTCGCTTGGGAGATGGCTCGATGAACGCGCATATCCGTTTGGTCTCGTCCGAGACTGTGGCTGAAGACGTCAACCATCATGACGCTCATGAGAACGGTGAAGGCCGCGACGAGGCCACGATCGGGCTTCCGGAGGAAGGCGGGTCGAACCGGAACGACATCCTTGGCGACGGCCCGCCGCCCCTCGTCGCCGAGCCCGAGGACCGCGCGGGCGGGGCGCGCAACGCCGAGAGAGGATCGAAAAAGGTTGTCGCGAAGCTGATCGCGCTCATCTGGCCGCCGAAGCCCAAGGCGTCCGCGCTTGTCGACTGGGAAGATAAGGGCGAGGGCGGAGGGGAGGGTGAGCCGAAGGAGGAGGCGCCGGCCAGCGCTGCGGAGGGGAGCCAAGGCCCTGACGGCGAGCCTGAGAACCCGGCCGACGCAGAAGGCGATCGTGCTATCGTTGACAGCGACCGTGATGGGGACGGCGCCGCGCTCGCCGCCAAAGCAAAGCGTCCGGTCCCGAAGCGCAAGGGCGCGCTCGCGGTGGCGCTTGTAGCCAGCGTCGTTATTCCTGCGCTCGTCGTCCTGAATTGGCCCCGGAGCGCGCCGCAACCCGTCGTTGAGCCTGGCATGCTGGCGGATGGACAGACGAAGGTGATGGCTCCGTCCGCCGCGCTGGCGACCGCGCTGCCGAGGGAGGAACCCAACGTCTCGCGCGACCGGCCGCGGGTAGAAGAGACGCGGCGCGACGAACTCACCAAAATGATGTCCTTCAAGGGCGGCGACAGGGCTGCGGACGGATCATCGCCGAAAGCCGACGCGCCGGCGGCGGCTCCGTCTGCAATCACCGCTCGCCTGAAGGCGGAACCCTCGCCCGCGACAGCCGCGCCTGCGGCTCAGCCGCCGGTCGTGGCTCAGGCGCCCGAGACGGCCAGCCCCGCGCCAGCGCATCCGGCATCCGAGAGAACCGCTGTTCCTCCGGCCGCCCCCGAAGCCAAAGCGCCGGGGCCGGCGGAGCAGACGAAGGCGGTGGACGTGGCGCGAGCCCTCGCACCCCTTCCAGTGACTCCGCCGCCCTCGGCGCTGATCGAGACGGCGAGAGCGGCTGACGCCGCGCAAGCGCCCGCGCCGAAGGCGGTCGACGTCGCGCGGCCGCCGGCGTCCCATCCGGCCACGCCGCCGTCCTTGGCGCCGACGCCTAGCGCTGTCACCCCTGCGCCGTCGGAACCCGGTCTTGGCGAAGCCGCGAAGATCGAAGTGCGACTGGCCGAGCTGGAGACGGCGGTGCAGGACCGTTCGAACGACGCGCGGGCGCGGCTCGAAGCGGAGAAAGCCGAAACGCATACGCTCGAAAGAATCGCCGAACTCGGGGCGCTGGTGACGCGCCTGACGGGGCAGGTGAAGGACTTGCAGGACAAGGTCCAGACCCTCTCGACAGGCGCGGAGGAAAAGTTCGCCGATCTGACGCGCCGGGTCGCGCTCGGCGAAGCCGATCGCGCCGTCGCGAGCGCGGAGAATGCCGGGTCGAGGGGTTCGGCGGCGTCGCCGAAGGAGAAAGGGTCGGCGAATGGTTCCGAGGCTCAAGACCGGACGCACATGAAGGTCGCAGCCGCGGACGTGAAGCGCACGTATCGCATCCAGGCGGCCTCTCCGGGACTCGCCATGCTGACGGCGGTCGACGGCAGTCCTGACGACAGGCCGGTCGAAGTGGCGATCGGAACGGAACTGCCCGGCTACGGCAAGGTCGTGAGCATCGAACAGCACGGCGAAGCCTGGGTGGTGAAGGCCGATCGCGGCTCGATCGAGTAAGGGGCCGGGATCCATGCAAGGGCTCGTCGATTTCGCCAGCCAGATCGGCGAGGTGTTCGCCGTTCTCCTGCCAACCTTCGCCTATCTGGCCGCCCTTGGGTGTTTTCTGTTCGCGGCCTGGGGCTTCTGGATGCAGGCCCAGCCGCACAATCCGTTCCGGGGCCAGCCATGGATACCGTTCGTGTCGCTGTTACTCACGGGCGCGTTCGCGAGCTTCGACAAGATTCTCTCCATGGCGCTCGCCTCGGGGGGATCGAGTCTCTCGGCCTCGATCACGTCGCTGTCGAGCTATTCACCGCCGAGCGTGTCAGCCACTTCGTCCCTGATGGGCTCGACGCCGAGCGCGACGCTCGTGAACGTCGTGACGCTGTTTCAGGGGTTCTTCCAGAGTTTTGGGGCGATGTGCGCCTTCTTCGCGCTGCTCTCGTGGCGCGCGGTGATCAACGGCCATGCCAACCGAAGTCAGATGGGTTGCGTGGTGCAGTTCGTGTTCGGGATCATGCTGATCAACATTCTCGCGATCACCAATGCGCTGATCGCGATGTTCGTCGCCTGAAGATTTTCTCCAAGCCGTCGCTTTTCTCGCACTTGTTCGCGCCGCAGGCGGCGAACCTTGGCTCCCGAGGGCAAGGCGGAACGCAATCGACCCTCTGATTCAAACCCTGGAGCAAACTCGTGACACATCGTTCGTTCATCAACCCAAAGGCGCGTTCTCTCGGTTCCTGGAAGGTCCTTGTCGGAGCCTCGGGGCTCGGCGGCTCCATGGTCGCCAGCAATGCCGCCTTGGCACAGGCCGCCGGCGGCACGATCGGCGCGCAGGTCCAGACCATGGCGCAGGAGTTCTCGACCGCCGGCGGCTTCGCAGCCTCGACCGCGATGTATGTTGGCGCGCTGATCTGCTTCATCGCGGGCGCGTGGTTCCTGTGGCAGTCGCGCCAGCCGGAGAACCGCGAGGCGGGCAAGGTGGCGGCCGGCGCGGCGGGTCTCGTGCTGACCGGTCTTCTCGTGACCGGCGGCGCGTGGATCAACAAGGCGGCTGAGACCGCGACCGGCACGGCGGCCTCGATCTCGAGCACCGCTGGCGCCGTAACGTTCCCGTAAGGCATCGGGAAGAGGGTCGCCAACGTGCGCCTCGCGCCGCTCGTCCTCTCCGTTCGCGAAAGCGGTCGAAAGGCTGGCTGCGCCCAAAGCTCCTGTCCCTTCTGCGGAGTGCGCTTCGCAGAAGGGCAGGAGCCTTTCCTCTGCCCGGACGGGAGCGCAGACTTCTCATGCGCCCCCTGCCACCTCGTGCGTCATCTGGAACGAGATACGATCGCCGAGGAAGCCGTGCTGATCTGGCTACCGGAGATGACGCAAGCGGCACTCAATGCTCTGGCTCATGGCGCGCACAAGCGGCTGGCGCGCGAGGGCGCGCTCCGCTGGGCGAGTCCGTTCGCTCTCACCCCTGATGAGGTTCCCAATGGTGCGCTCGAAACGATCCGCGCGCTCGAGGCGCGAAGCGTCGAGGCGGAAACGCGGCTTGGCGCATCTTCGCCCCGCGTGCTCGGCGCCGCGCTCATGCGCATGAAGCCCAGACTTTATGAGGATCGCGCCCGGTTGCTCGGGGGCCTCAGGCTTTGGCCCCGTGGGCGGTTCTTTGTCGACGGCGAGGACATTTATCCGCAGCTGATCGCCGATCGCGTCGCGGCTTGACCGCGCGCGACCATCCAATATTTCCCGGAGGAGTCGGATGCTGAGCGCCGTTTCGAGCTTGTTGGCCAGCCTGTCGCTGGCGCTGAAGCAGCCGCTCGCCGGGTATTGCGACGTCGAGACCACCCATGGCGACGCGCTGGTCACGAAACAAGGGGATTACTGCACCTTCATCCGAATCGGCGGCATGAAGCGCATGGCGACGCGCGACGACATCACACGGCTCTCCAATGCGCTTCGCCTCGATCTTTCGGGAGCCCTCGAAAGCAAAGGCCATGCGATCGTCGGCTGGTATCTCTCCGATCCCGACATGGCCGCGCGCGAGATCGAGCGGATCAACATGGACTCTTGCCGCCGCGTCGGGCGCGAAGTCGGTCTCGATCTCTCCGATATTCTTGACGAGCGGCTGCGTCTCTGGAGCGAGACGATGCGCTGGGAGACCTCCTGCTTCATCCTGTGGACGCGCCGCGCGGTCCTAACGAAAGAAGAGTTGAAGCAGATGAAGGAGGAGAAGGCGGCGGCCGCGAAAGAGGTCCCGCGGATCGGCGACGCGCAACGCTTCTTCCTACGCTCCGAACTGATGGCGGCGCATCATACCGGGTTCGTCAACCGGGTCATGGCGGCGCTTCGCGGGGCCGAAGTCTCGGCGACCGAACTCTCTGCGCGCGACGCGCTCGTCCTCGCGCGCGAGGCGCTCTACCGGGAGACCGCGGGCTCGCAATGGAAGCCGACCCTGATCGGCGACAAGGTCATGCCGCGCCTTCCCGAGGACCACGTCCAGAATCCGAGCAAGGAAGGTCTCCTGTGGCCATCGCTGCGCAGCCAGATCTTCCGGATCGACGCCGTGACGCACGGCGGCCAGCGGGTCGAGATCGGCGAGAACGAATACGCAAGCGTCGACATGATGATCGGGCCGGAAGATCCGCGGCCTTTCGTCGAACTCGCGAGCTGGCTTGGCCAGGATCGGCTGCCGTGGCGCTGCTCGTTCATCCTCGAGGGCGGCGGTAAGGCGGGCATGGCGTTCAAGGAGGTCGGATCGTCGTTCCTGTCGATCTTTCCGGCGAACCGCGAC
Source organism: Roseiarcus fermentans (assembly GCF_003315135.1). Lineage (GTDB taxonomy): Bacteria > Pseudomonadota > Alphaproteobacteria > Rhizobiales > Beijerinckiaceae > Roseiarcus > Roseiarcus fermentans. Next base: position 36,036 of record NZ_QNRK01000035.1, on the reverse strand, counting down.
CTGCAGCGCGCCTTTGCGTCGCTGCGCAACTTACGCGAACAGGAGAACCACATATCCGTCAGGCTCCGCGCCTCCTTTGCGACCTGGGCGCCCCTTGGCGAGACGCGGAAGCTCAGGCGTCGGGCCTCCACGCTGGCGCAAAGGATCGAGGGATGGGGCAATTGCAAGACCGCCCGCGTCGCCGGCGATCCGCTTGATGGCGTGATGAGCTCCGTGCCGGGCCTCGCGCTCGCCTCGACCGGCAATCCCTCGCTCGCCCCGATCGGCGAGGCGTTGCCGCTCCTTCCGTGGTCGCACACGATCTCGCCCTGGGAGCGGGGATCGGTGCTGTTCCGCCTGCCGAACGGAGCAATCTGGCCTTACGATCCTTCCGGCGGCTTGATGCGGCCGCTGGTGATCGACATTTTCGTGGCCCCCCCGGGCTCCGGCAAGTCGGTGCTCGCCAACACCATCAATATCGGTCTCTGCCTGTCCTCGGCGGTCCTTGGAAGCGCCAAGGCGAAACTGCCGCTGATCGGCAAGCTCGATATCGGCTCGTCGGCGGAAGGGTTCGTACGCCTGATTCAGGAGGCGGTCGGGCCGGAGCGCCGGCATGAGGCGATCTATACGACGATGCAGTTTGCGCCGGGCTACGAATTCAACGCCTTCGACCTTCAGGTCGGCTGCGAATACCCGCTGCCGCTTGAAAAGGCCTTCTTGCAGAACTTCCTCGCGCTCCTGACCCTGCCGCCGGAAGAGACGCGGCCGTTCGAGGGCATGGCGCAGATGATCTCGCTGGTGATCGACGAGGCCTATCGCCGCTGTACGGAAGTCCCGGACGGCGCGCCGAAGCGCTACCGCAAGGGCGTCGAACCGCTGGTCGACGGGGCCATCGCCAAATATCACATCAAGCTTGAGGGCGCGGATGCGATCTGGCGGGACGTGGTGACGGCGCTTTGCGAAGTCGAGGAGTTCCGTCTGGCCGAGATCGCGCAGCGGTACGCCGTGCCGGCGCTCGAGGACCTGATCGCGGCGTCCCGCTCCGAACAGGTCCAGGACATGTTTTCTGAGCTCAAGATCCAGACCACGGCGGAGACGGTCTCGGCGGTGTTCGAGCGCTACATCTACGATGCGATCCGCAAGTATCCGACGCTGAACCAGCCGACGAAGCTCGATTTCGGGTCGGCGCGGATCATCGTCCTCAACCTTCAGGAAGTCGCCCCGACCGGCTCGGCGGCGTCCAATCGCCAGACCGAGATGATGTATCTTCTCGGGCGGCATATCCTCGCCCGAAACTTCTTCCTGCGGCCGGACTACGTGCATCACGTCCCGGAAGCGGTCCGGCCTTATCACGCGAAGCGCTTCCGGGAGGCCTACGAGACAGTCAAACGGCTCGACTATGACGAGTGGCATCGCACCCAGGGAAGCCCGCAGGTGCGCGCTCAAGCCGAGCTCGATTCGCGCGAAGGCCGCAAGCACAACATTCAACTCGGTTTCGCGAGCCAGCGTCTCTCGGACATGGGCGATGCGCTGATCAGCCAGTCGACCGGCCGGTTCGTGCTGCGCGCCGGCGACGAGCGCGAGGCCGAGGAAGTCATCGAGCGGTTCAACCTGACGCCGGCGTCGGCCGCCGTTGTGCGCCACGGCCTGCATGGACCAGGCCCCAAAGGCGCGCCGTTCCTGGCGATCATGCAGATCGACAATTCCAAATACGAGCAGCTGCTCGTCAACAATCTGGGACCGATCGAGCTCTGGGCGCTCTCGACCACGCCCGACGACGCGGCGTTGCGCAATCGTCTCTATGAGGCGGTCGGATTCCAGGAGGCGTTGCGGCGCCTCGCCAAAGTGTTTCCGACCGGGTCGGCGCAGAAGGAAGTCGAGCGGCGGCGCTCCGAGCGCCTGCGGGGCGGCGAGATGGAGGCGCACGCCACACAAAGCGTGGTCGAGGGGCTGACCGCCGAACTCATCGACGGTCGCGGCGTCGCCCTCATGTTGCGGCCGCACGACGACATGGCGGCCGAATACGCCGTCGCGGCGCAATAAGGGCCAGGGCGTCAAGTCGCGTGCGAGATGCCCGCCTAAAGAAACCAGCGATAGGCCAAATTGAGGTGGACCTCGTCGCACAGTCGCCGTTCGGAGCGAATACCGAAGCAGTAGCCGACGATCAGCATCCGGATCATCAGCTCGGGATCGATCGAAGGCCGACCCGTCTCGCTGTAATAGGGCTCCAGATGCGCGCGAACCTCCGAAAGGTCGACGAACCGATCGATCTTGCGAAGCAGGTGATTGTCCGGGACATGCCGCTCGAGGCTGAAGCCGTAGAACAGCGACTCCTGCATCACTTTCCGCTCGCCGATCATCGCGAAAGCCCCAGAATCATTAAGAAAACTGAATCAGAGCCGAGTCTACGAAGCAAGCGAGTTTTTCAACAATATCCGTCGAGACCGGGCTTTGCGGGCCGCTAGGATTTTGAGGCGTCCGCCGCGGAGAAACCGACTAAACGACTCCGTGGTCAGGACCACGTCGACCGGCCAAGCGTAGGCGCTCCGCTACCGGCTGTCGTCTCCGCCGCGCCGCAAGATAAAGTTTCGGCGGCCCGTTCTTGTTCGCGCCGTGGGCGACGAGGCTCCCATTTCGAGAAGGGACCCGGTGACCATGATCCTGAGTTCAAAAGTGCGATTGGCCGGCGCCGGACTTGTGGCCCTGTCGCTCGCCGGCTGCGGTGTGACGCCGGTCGCGCCGAATGTCGATACGCCCGGCATGCCGAACGCCGAGGTCGCCCTGCAAAAGAGCATGGACGACACGGCGCGCGAGATGGCCCGGATCGGAGCGATTGAGCCGAGCGCCGCCGTCGCATCGAAGCCGGCGGTCGTCGCGGGCGAGCTCGACCGCGTGGTTTCGATGCAGTGGAGCGGCGCGCTCGACGGCGCGGTCAGACGCCTCGGCGAGACGATCGGCTACCGCACGGCTGTCACCGGCAACGCGCCGCAGGCGGGCGTCAATGTCGCGGTCGATCCGGCCCCGCGGCGCGTCTACGACATCCTTCACGGCCTCGGCGACCAGGCCGGCGACGCCGCGACGGTGCGCGTCGATGAACAGCATCAACTCCTCGAGGTCATCTATCATGGCTGAGCGTCGTCCCTTTCTGCTCGCGGCCGTCTCCCTGGCCGCGCTCGGCCTCACGGCTCCGGCCGAAGCCGCCGACACAGCGACGTGGCCTGCTCCGGCGCAACCCTATCTCGCGCCCGCGCCCGCCGCGGTTCCGGTCACAACCAATGCGCCTCCGGCTCGCGACAACAGCCTGATCGTCATGCCGATCCCGCCGCAGCCGTCGCCGGCGACGGTCGACGCGGCGGCCCGTCAAACGGGCAATCCGATCAACAAGCCGGTCACGGGCGCTTCGATCGAGCCGGAAGTGGTCGGCGGCGACCGGCCGCTGTCCCTCGAGTCTCTGCAGGCGACGAGGGCGGGAAGCGGGCTTCAGGCGGAGGGGCTGGAGCCGGGGCGTCAGGACATCCTCTATCAGTCGGGCCTCGCCTATGGCGCGCGGGGCGGGCTCGCAGCGCGCGCTTTCGCCATCAATGAGATGCTGCGCCGCTACGAAGGCACGCTCGATAGCGTCTATAATTTCGATGACGTGATTCAGCGGCGGCCGGGCAGCCAGATCATCATGCGCCCGCCGGTCATCTCGGAAGCCGAAATGGCGCTGGCGCTCGGCGACGGCGGCCAGATCGCCCGCGAGACGGCCTGCGTCTATTCGATCTCCAAGCTGGCTCAGCTCGGTTCCGCGCCGCCGAACTGGCGGACCTACCTCGTGCGGACCTGGGAGCAACCGAGCCGTCCCGCAGACGCCGTGCTGCCGCGCACCGAGCAGGAGGTCCAATACTGGAACAAATATGTCGCGGAAGGTTGGGGCGAGGGCGAGCGGCAGGCGGTCGAAATCTTCCTCAACGACCTTGGACGGCTGCAGCGCGACATCACCGGCATGGCCCGGTACCGGGTGCTGCTGCGCGCCGGCGTCGTCGCCAAACCGAACGTCGCGACGAAGCAGAGGATCGTCGACGGCGGCGGCGGCGAACTGCGGGCGGGCGACCGGATCGTCACCATCACGGCGCAACCGGGCCTCAGGGCGGACGCCGGCGTGTGGCGCGGCGCGCGCCATTGCCCGAAGTGAGGGGGACGACCCAATGCTCGATCGCCCCTCCCGCGAGCCCGAGACTCCGCATGACCCTTATGCCTGGGTCGATGCGGGCGAGCGCTGGGTGAAGGAGCCGCGCCGCGCGGCTCCCGCCCTCGATGCGTACCTGACGCACGCCCACCGGCTCGGGGCGGAACAGGTGATGTTCTCGACCTTCCAGCCAGCGTCCTTTCGACTCTGGGGGCGGAACCGCAAGGTCATGACACGCGACCCGCTCGACGAGAACGACGCGAGCCTGATCGTCAATCACCTCTACGGGGCGGACGGGATGGCGCGGCTTCAGGGCGGCGGCGACATCAACGTCATGTACCAGATCGGCTCGCCGCGGAAAGGCACGCTGCGCTTTCGCTGCAACGTCACGGCGATCATCGCGAGCCGGGGCGCGGGCGCCAATGTCGTCATCCGCCCGGTTCGCGATCTGCCTCAGCCGCTCGGTGAGCAGAATGTCGAGCCGGAAATCCTCGCCCACTACCGGATGACCAAGGGCATGATGATTGTCTCGGGCGCGACCGGATCGGGAAAGTCGACCCTGATCGGCGCGATGACGGTCGAGAAGCTCCGCGATCCCCACGCCCATCGCAACATCATCGAATGCGCCGAGCCGGTCGAATTCCTGCTCGATCGCGTCCAGAGCGTAACCAGCACCATCTCGCAGAGCGAGATTCCCCGCAACGTAAAGTCCTTTGAGGACTTCATGGCGGGGGCGATGCGCCGCCAGCCGACCGACATCATCATCGGCGAGTGCCGCAAGCCCGAACATATGATCGCGACCATCCAGGCGGCGATCTCAGGTCACGCGACGGCGACGACGATCCACGCGGAAACGGTGCCGCTGACCATGCAGCGCGTCGCGAGCCTGCTTCCGCCCGCCCAGCTCAAGGATGCGATGATCTCGTGCGCCCAGGCGCTGAGGCTCGTCATCAACCAGCGGCTGGTCAAATCGAGGGATGGCAAGTGGACGCCGTTGCGCGAGTTCCTCGTCTGCGACGCGCTTTATCGCAAGCGCTTGGCGTCCGCCCGCGCCGACGACTGGCCGCAGATCACCGCCGAAGCCGTCGATGCTCAGGGGCAGTCCTACACGAAGGCGATCGAAATCGCCCTGGCCGAAGGCCGGATCGACGAAGAGACGGCGGAAAAGGTCCGCCAGGAAATCGGATAACAAAGCAATTGGATAGGAGCAAAAGCGATGTGGCGTGACACCGGGCGACCGGTCAGGGTCGTCTTTCTCGACGCGCGGGCCTGTCTGCCGCTGCTCGTCTTCGTCGTCTACTGGAGCTGGACGACCTTCTACATCGCGGCGACCGGCGTGATCGTCTTCTCGGTGATCAGCTGGGCCGGGCTCACAGTCCCCTCCACGCTGAGAATGATCCGCCGCGCCTTCGTCGGCCCCTACCGGCCTGCGGTCCCGGCCTGGAAGCGGCGGAGGTTCGCATGAGCGCGATGGAGACGGCGCTCTTGAAGACGCTCGACGTCCTCTTTGTGTCGCAGGTCGTTCGGGCGCTGCTGAACGAAGCTGGACGGCAAATCCTCGTCGAGGACGGGCAACGGCAGGATCTCGTGCCGATCCCATTCGATACGGCCGCTGCAGAGGACGGTCTTCTGCCGGTCTTCCTGGTCGCTGGCGAGGCGATCTGGCGGGACGTCACGGGCCGGGGTTTCGAATTGAAGCTCCAGCGCGACCTCGGCGCGCTGCTCTCATGGCGGATCGAGGCGATCGAGGCAGAGACGTTCTCGTGCGTCCTCCTCTCGGTGATGGAGGCGATTGCTCAGGTCGCGGTCCCTGAGGGGGTGATGGTCCTCGATCTCGCGCGCGTGTTCGACGAGGCGACCGCCAGGGCAGAAGCCAGAAGGAGGCTGCCGTGAAGGGCGCTCGCATGAAATGGCGTCGAGATGCTCTCTCCAGCGTGGCGCTCATCCTGGCAATGATCGGCCCGATCGGGCTCGCCTCGGCAAAAGCGGACGAAGCCATGATCGAGGGCTGTCTCAGGGCCGCGGCCGAATTGCATCAAGTCCCGGCCGGGGTGCTGGTGCTCCTCATGAGCGTCGAGGCCGGCCGCCTCGGAGAGGTAAGCCAGAACACGAACGGCACCGTCGACATCGGCCCGATGCAGGTCAACGACACATGGGTTCGAAAAATCGCCGGGCATTGGCGCGCGTCGCCTGACGCCGCCTATCGAGCGTTGCGCGACAATTTCTGCGCCAATGTCGAGGGCGGCGCGTGGATCCTGCGCCAGGAGCTCGATGAAGCTCATGGCGATCTCTGGAAGGGGGTCGCCCTCTACCACTCGCATGACCCCGTCCATAAGCTCGAATATATGCGGCTCGTCTATGCGCAGGCGATGCGTCTCAAGCGCGAGTCCGCGCGGGAGCTGGCGAGCGCCGATCCCAATGGGGGAGGGCGCTGACCATGGCGCGGTCTCCCCGCGCTCCGGGCGCGATCGGCAGCGACGACTACACCGGCTTCAGCCTGATCCTGATTTGCGTCGGACTCGCGATCCTCGGTTGGGCAGGGTGGAAACTGTGGCATGCGGAAATCAGCGCGGGCGCGCTGATCGTCGCTCATCGCGAGATGCAGGCGATCGCATGGTTTTCGGATCGCTTCTCCCGGGCCGACATCGGGGTTGAGCGCGCCGATCCGACCGGCGTCCAGTTCAACGATCTCGTGCGACTCTATCGCAATATCGGGGCCGAATTCCTCTATCCGGCGATGGCGCTTGTTCTCGGGCTCGCGGGGCTTTGCTTCGTTCGCGCCGGCAATGCGAGGTTCACGCGCGCCTTCGACCTCGAGAAGCTTATGGCGGAACAGGCGAAGACCTCGCGTAGCACGGCGGCGTATGTCGGTCGGCGCTTGACGCTCTCGGGCGTCCGGGCGGGCGACCCGCGTCCCGCTGATCCCGCGCTCCATGTTTCCGAATGGATCGCCAGATACGCGCAACGGGATGGCCGTTTCCACGAGGCGAGCGCGAGACGTGAGCTCGTCCGCCAGCTGGGCGCGGAGTGGAAAGGGCGCTCAAGCGCCTCGCCGACGGTGCGCTGCGTTCTGGCGGTCTTCGCCCTGCATGGCGCTGAGCGGCGGGATGAGGCGGCGGGCCTTCTCGGCCTCCTGTCGGAGGGCTTGCCCGTCGACAAGACCGACAGCGGCGACGGTCCCAACGAACCGCTCCCCTTCGATCCCAAGACGCTCGCCGTCGCCGATCGGGTTCTGGCGGAGACCAAGGCAGCCGTCTGGGCCATCGAGATCATGGACGCGCATCACTTCACCACGCCCGGTCTGATGTCGGTCCTGAACGCGGCGCGCTCGAGGAGCGGCGTCTTGGCCCCGGCGCAGTTCGCATTCCTGAAGCTCGTCGATCGCCGGCTCTGGTACGCCCTGCATGCGCTCGGGTTCGAAGCGGACGGCCTTCTCGCTCATCCCCATCCGAGCCAGCGGGTCGAGGCGATCGGCGCCAGCGCCCATTGGGCGGCCGAGCGCGCGGTCGGCGCGCCCATCTCGACGCCGGAGTTCGACGCGGCGATCGCGGCCATTCGGCCGAAGACGGTCGCGAAGGCGGTCGAAACTTAGCCCGCTTCTCGTTCGCGCCGTGCGCCCGCACGCTCTGGCCCATGAGCGCGCCGGCGCTCCCTTCATGAAAGATGAGGTCACGCGATGCTGGTCAAGGATTATGCGAGCGTCGAAGCGGGGATCGACAAGGGCGACCCGCCGCGGCTCCTGATTGAAATTGCGCTTCGTCCGGCTTTCTTCGCCGGACCCGTGGCCGCCTGCGACCCGGGCGAAGTCCAGCGCGCAGTCCGCGAAGGGTTCCGTGAGGTTCTGTCGCAATTCGAGCTCGAGCGGCTCGCCAGGACGACGAAGCCGCCGAAATCGCGGGCGAGGCGATGGCTCGGCCGAGCCTTCGCATTCACGCTCTGCGCGGCGATCGGCAGCGTGACGACCCTTCTTCTGTCGGCGTCCCATACCGCGCCTCAATATGCCGTCGAATCCTTTGCGCCGCCGCCCCCCGGTCAGGCGGCGCCATCGATCGAAGCCTCGAGCCCGTATTCGCAATCGACCGGCGCGCCCGCGACGTCGAGGGCCGCCCCGGCCGCGCCGCCGACGGGTCCGGCGACGTTCGGGCTGCACGAACAGTAGGGCCAAGCGGAGGACGAGGCTATGACGCAGCGGGAGATCGTCGGGCCGCAGGAACGGTTCGAACGCTCGGGCGCCCAACGCCTGCGCGACATCCGCCCAATCACGACCCGCCTGTGGTCGGCGATGATGAGCGAGTTCTCGGGCGTGGTCCTCGCCGGGGGAGCCATGGCGATGTTCGTTGAGCCGGCGCTCGTCAATTTCGTGACGCCGGCTTCGCTCCTCTACGCCGGGATCGTCATGAGCCGTCGCGTGACGCTGCCGCTGCGCCTGCCGCAGACTGCGGGTATCAGGGACTGGAACTATCCCTCGCCGGTCGGCCGCCGCCCGCGCATGGCGGCAGGCTCGATCTATCTGGGCCACGATCTCAAGGGTAGGGAGCTTTGGATCTCCTCCGAGGACGGCCGCCAGCACGCGACCGTGCCGGGCACCACCGGGGCAGGCAAGACGACGGCGCTGCTGTCATTCCTGGCGAACGCGCTGACCCACGCCTCCGGCTTTGTGCTGGTCGACGGCAAGGCGGACAACAAGCTCTACGGCGAGGTTCTGGCGCTCGCCCGTCGCTTCGGCCGCGAGGATGACGTTCTCTGCCTCAACTTCATGGTCGCGTCCGGCGTCAAGGACTCGAACACCTTCAATCCCTTCGCGGTCGGCAATGCCGACGCCATCGGCGAAATGCTGTCGAGCCAGCTCGGGGAATCGGCGCCGGGGGACAGCAACCAGGTTTTTCGCGATCGCGCCGTCGCCCTCGTCGGTACGCTGGCGCCGGTCCTCGTCTGGATGCGCGACCATAAGGGCGTGCCGCTCAACATCGAGACGATCCGTCTCGCCTTCGAACTGCGCTGCATCTGGAAGGTGGCGATGAAGCGCGCATTCGAGGTCCGGAATCCCTCGACCGGCGAGAAGACGGACATTCCGGTCCCGAATATGCCCGAGGACATCATCTACCCGCTGAAAGCCTATCTCGGCGAATTGCCCTCCTATGATCTGACCCTCGACTGGAACAAGCAGAAGACCGAGGAGCCCTCGAAGCAGCACGGCTTCGCCCAGTTTTATTTTACCCGCACGTTCGAACTGCTCGGCGTCTCGCTCGGTCATATCTTCAAGGTCGAGCAATCGGACGTCGACATGCGCGACGTCGTGCTGAACCGGCGCATCCTCGTCGTGAACCTGCCGGCGCTGGAAAGCTCGGACGAACGGCTGGCCGCGCTCGGCAAGATCGTTGTCGCTTCCCTTCGAGGCATGATGGCGCAGATGCTCGGCGCCCGCCTCGAGGGAGACTCTGAGCGAATCGTCGCCAACAAGCCTGGGATGGGCTCGGCGCCGTTCCATGTCGTCCTCGACGAGGTCGCCTATTACGCGACGAGCGGCATGGACCGCATGCTCGCCATGGGGCGGGGCCTCAACTTCATGTTCTGGCTCGGCTTTCAGGAAGTCTCAGGGATCTGGGCGCGGCTCGGGGAAAAGACCCAGTCGCTGTTCGGCAACGCCAACCTGACGATCGCGATGCGGCAGCAGGACGCCAATCGCACCCGGCAATGGATCGAAGACACGGCCGGCAAGACCTATGTGACCCAGGCGACCAGCTATCAAGGCGGCGGGACCGGCGAATATGCCGAAACCCGCTCGGCCGAGGTCCGCGAGGTCGCGGGCGTCGACTGGCGCGATCTGCAGAGCCTGATCGAGGGCGAGGCGATCATCCTGTTCGGCGGACGGCGCATCTACGCCAAGCTGTTTCACGCCGAGATTGATACGCGCGGGCCGATGCGGCTGAACCGCCCCGTGGCGCTGGCGCAGCCCGACGTCGAATCCCTGAAGGCTGCGAACGAGCATATCGGCGCAGTTCTGAAGGCTCTGGAAGGCGGACTCGGGACGGGGAAGACCAAGCGTTCGGCGACGCTGGCCGCGATGCTGGGAGCCTTCCAGCACGCGGCGGCCGCGGGGCAGGGGGGTGAAGCCTGCGTCGAGGCGGCGCTCGAGGCGGCGAAAGATCGTCCGATGGCGCGCGACGAGATCGAGACGCTTGCGCCGGCCTCGCCGCTCGAAGCCATGCTGACCGCCGCCGCCCGCCGTCCTCCGCAAGCCCCTCACGGCCCCGTCTCAGCGTCGGTCGGGGAGCCAGCCGAGGCCGCGCGCGAGACGCTCGAAAGCATCGAAACGAGCACGGGAGCGTCGCGGGCTGGCGCCCGTGCGGCGGCGACGGCGCTGCTCGCGGCGGGGCAGGCGATCGAGGTGGCCTCCGGATCGGGCGGGGCGCCGCAAAAGCGCGTGCGGGAGATCGAGATCGTGCGGCAGATCGAGGCGCTCTCAGAGGATATTCGGGCTGATGGCGCGCTTCTGTCGGCGGGAGACGCGCCGACGGCTGATGCTCAAGTCGAAGCCGACGACGAGGCGGCGCCCCGGTCTCACGGGGCGGCGCCATGAACGTGTTTCTCGATGCGCTGTCGGACGCCTGAAGTCAGATGACGGGAACGCTGGCCTACGTCGCGCAGGCGTTTGGTGAGAATTCGCGAACGGGCCTCGCCGCGCTCCTCGAGCGCCCGGCCGCCCTGTTCTATGTCGTGGGGGTCGTCTCGGTCCTCGCCCTGGCGCTCAGGGGCCTCAGGGCCGAGAACCGGGTCGGCTATCGACGCGGCCGGTTCCTGAGCGCCAACGAGAAGATTTTTCTGCGGACTCTCGATGCGGCGCTCGGCCGCGGCTATCGCGCGTTCGCGCAAGTGCGGTTGGCCGAGATCGCGAACCCTGCCGACAGCGCCAACGTCCACCTTCGCCGCCGGGCCCTCAACGCCGTCATGGCGAAGAGCGTCGACTTCGTGATCTGCGACGTCCTGACCCTCGATCCGGTCGCCGCGATCGAAGTCGATGACCGCAGCCATCTCCTTCCCGAACGCCGCGACCGCGACGCGTTCGTCAACGCGGTCTTCGCGGAAATCGGGCTGCCGTTGCTGCGGGTGAAGGCGCAGCGAACATATTCCGTTGCTGAATTGCGCGCTCTCTTCGCCCGCGTGGACCTGTGCGTCCCACCTCCAACTCACGGAGCACCTTCATGCGACTCCTCATCCTCGCCGGACTAGCCGTCGGCGCGATCGCGGTCTTTGAGCCCCAGCAGGGCTCCGGACTCGTGCGGTCCGTGGTGCATGGATTCGGCTAGGGGATCGGGCGCGAGATCGCGCATAACATGTTTGGCCCTCGCCATTGGTGGCGGCGATCGCGGAGTCGCCTGGAACGGTGGAAGAGGACGGGAGAGCGGACCTCCAGCAGCGGATCGGAAACGGCAAGGATCCGCCCGGAGCCGGTGTTCGTCGCGAGCACTCCAACAGGCGGTGTCGACGTTTAGCGGTCCTCGCGGATCGCCGCCTCGTAAGCGGATTGGGTACGAAAGCGGGCCTTGCCCTACACGTGGAATCCGCCTGAAGCAGGCATACATCAAGACGCGATTAGAACATCGAGAAGGGCAGATCGGGATCATTCTAGGCCGCCACTCGCATCAACCGGAGCTGCAAAGCGCTCGAAATAGGACATACCGAGCAGCGCTCACTGGGTAAGCGCTTTGACCATGAGAACGGCCGAGGCCGGGCACAAGCCGGCCGCCTGGCGCGTCGCGAGAATCTCCGACGGAGCGCTCTTGCGATCGATTGCCGTAAACCCGAGTCTTTCGAAAAAGGCTCGCGCGTCCGTCGTCAGAAGAAACGCCCGCCGAACGCCCCCACGCGCCGCGGTCATTAGCAAATGCTCGACGATCCGCCGGCCGACGCCGTGGCGTCGGGCGCCTGCATCGACCAAGATCGAACGGACAAGCGCGCTCTCACCGCAAAGCTCCAGTCCGCCATACCCGATGACGCCATCGCCTTGGGCGAAGGCGTAGAGGGTCAAGCCCTCGGCATCGAGGTCATCATCCAGGAGACCCGCGGCGCGCAAGGCTCTGCCCAGGGTAGCCAACTCGCCGCGCGCGACCGGCGCGGCGTCAAGGTCATCGCCGATACCATTCGTCGTCGTCGTCGCCGGGCCCCTCACTTCCCGCAGCAGGTCGGCGCACAGCAGGCGCCGACGGTCTCCGCCGTGCTAGGGCCGGGCTTCTTCGCGCGTACGAACGCGCTCATGAACTTGCCGTCGACGGTGGGCGCTATGGCGTCCACGTCGACGCCCTTGCCCGACAGGAACTCGCGCGCGTCGTCGACCTTGTAGACGCGGGTCGGCTCGACGCCGATGGCCTCGAAGCCGGCGACGGCAAGCTTGATGCGGTAGTCGCTTTCATCGAGCGCGCCGGCGCGGAGCCGTTTATGGCGGTCAATTGCGCGGCGATTCCGTCCGACCTCCTCGAAAGCGAGGTGTTCGGCCACGAACGGGGTGCCTTCTCGGGCGCCCATCAGCGTCATCTGGGATACGCGGAGCGCGCGCGAAGCGGAATTCTGTTCCTCGACGAAATCGCGGCGATGCCGCTCGCGCTGCAATCGAAGATGTTGCGGGTCCTCGAAGAGAGGTCGTTCCACCGGGTTGGCGGCGAGGCCTCCGTTCCGCTCAGGGCGCGCATCGTCTGCGCGACCAGCGAAGATCTGGTTGAGCAAGTCCGTCGCGGGGCATTCCGGGAAGATCTGCTCTATCGCATCAACGCGGTGACCGTCGTGCTGCCGCCTCTTCGCGAGCGTCCCGAAGACATCTCATGGTTGCTCAATCGCTATTTTTCACTGTTCGCAGCGCAGGAGGAAACAGAGTTGCGGGGGATCAGCTCGATCGCGGAAGGAGCCGCGTTGTCCCACCCGTGGCGGGGCAACGTGCGCGAATTGCGAAATCGGCTCGAACGCGCGATGACTCTGGGAACCGGTCCGTGGCTGATGCCCGGCGATCTGTTCCCCGAGCTGCGCAATGCGGCAGTCGAGGCCGGTCCGAACCTGCCGCTTGCAGCGGTGCGCGATGCGGCGGAGAAACAGCAGATCCTGCGGGTGATCCACGAGACGCGCGGCCACCTTGCCGAGGCGGCGAAACGGCTCGACGTGTCTCGCACGACGCTGTGGGAGAAGATGAGACGCTACGGGATCGAACCCGACCGGGCGATCGGGTGACGCTTGTGGACGGGCCGGGCCGCGCCTCGCGTCGCGTCGAACTGGGCGCCGTCGGTGACTTGTTCGGATTCCCGAACGTCCGGCTGGTGAAAGCGTCCGGAGTTCCGCACGCCGCTAGGGTGGGCCAGCCTCTAACTATCTGGTTTCCTTGATCTGTTGGTCGGCGGAGACCGCGGCATAGCTGTTGCGTGCAACTTCCAACGTTCGAAGGAACGATGGGAGGAACGTATGAAGCGATGCGATCGCCAGGTTGATATCGGCCGTCGGTGGTTTCTTTCGGGAGGGGCTGTCGCCGCCGCGGGCGCCGCCGCCGCCACCGTCATGCCCCAGAAGGCGGATGCGAGCCCACAGCTTGCGCGGCTGCGCTATCCGTCGAACCGCCTCGCGAACGTCGCCGACCTCAAGCCCAACGAGCCTCTGCAAGTGGCCTATCCGGACAAGGACGCACCCGGCGTCCTCCTCAAACTCGGCAAGGCCGTCCCCGGCGGAGCCGGCCCCGACAGCGACATCGTCGGCTTCACGACGACATGCCCGCACAAGGGGTTTCCGCTCGCCTACAATTCCTCGGACAAGACCCTGAACTGCTCTGGCCATTACTCGCGCTTCGACGCCGAAAACGGCGGCCAGGAAATCTGGGGGCACGCGACCCAGAACCTTCCCCAATATCAGCTTCGGATCGACGCCAAGGGCGACATCTACGCCGAAGGCGTCGACGAGCTTCTTTATGGCCGTCTCTCGAACGTGTTGGAGGGCTGAACCATGACTTTCAAGCGCAATATTGATCGCCTTCCGATCATCCCGGCGGATGCGAAAGAGCACAACGTCACCTGTCAGTTCTGCATCGTCGGGTGCGGCTACAAGGCCTACACCTGGGGCATCAATGATCAGGGCGGCGTGAGCCCGAACGACAACAAATTCGGCGTCGACCTCGCGAAGCAGCAGTTGCCGATGACGCCTAACTGGTACTCCCCATCGATGTACAACATCGTCAAGCAGGATGGGAAGGACGTCCACCTCGTCATCAAGCCCGATCCGAACTGCGTCGTGAACGCGGGGCTTGCGTCGGTCCGCGGGGGGCGCATGGCGGAGGAATCCTATTCCGAGGCGCGCTCGACGCAGCAGCAGCGCCTCACCGAACCGATGGTCTGGCGCTATGGGCAGATGCAGCCGACGAGCTGGGACGATGCGCTCGACCTGGTTGCGCGCGTGACCGCGGCGGTGATCGACGCGCAGGGCGAGGACGGGCTTTTCGTTTCCGCCTTCGACCACGGCGGTGCGGGCGGCGGCTACGAGAACACGTGGGGGACCGGGAAGCTCTATTTCGGCGCGATGAAGATCAAGAACATCCGGATTCACAATCGCCCGGCCTATAACTCGGAGGTACACGGCACCCGCGACATGGGGGTCGGCGAACTCAACAACTGCTACGAGGACGCCGAACTTGCGGACACGATCGTCGCCGTCGGCACAAATCCACTGGAGACCCAGACCAACTATTTTCTGAACCACTGGATCCCGAACCTTCAGGGCGGGACGCTCGACAAGAAGAAAAAGCTGATGCCGGATGAGCCGCACCCCGCCGCCCGGATCATTTTTATCGATCCGCGACGCACAGTGAGCGTCAACGCGTGCGAGGTCGAGGCCGGCAAGGACAATGTGCTTCATCTGGCCATCAATTCGGGCACCGACCTCGCCCTGTTCAACGCCCTCTTCACCTACATCGCCGACAAGGGCTGGGTGCAAAAGGACTTCATCGAGAAGAGCACGCTGCGCACGCCCGTCGACCGTCCGCCCCTGTTCCCGGCGCGCGGCAATTCGCCTGCAATGCCTGGCCATCTCACCAGCTTCGAGGGCGCCCTCGAAGGGTGCAGGATGTCGATCGACGATGCAGCCAAGATCACCGGTCTGAACCCCGCCGACATCGTCAAGGCCGCCGAATGGATCGCCATGCCGAAAGAAGGCGGCAAGCGGCGACGCGCGATGATCGGATACGAGAAGGGCCTCATCTGGGGCAACGACAACTACCGCACGAACGGCGCCTTGGTGAACATCGCGCTCGCGACCGGCAACGTCGGTCAGTTGGGTGGCGGCGTCGTGCGTCTCGGTGGCCATCAGGAAGGCTACGTGCGTCCCGACTATCCAGGATCGCGACCGGCTCCCTACATCGACCAGCTCATCATGGACGGCAAAGGCGGCGTCCACCACATCTGGGCCTGCGACCACTACAAGACGACCCTGAACGCCGACCGGTTCAAACAGAACTACAAGAAGCGGACCGACATCGTGAAGGACGCGATGTCCGCGGTCGCTTATGGCGATCAGAAAGCCATGGTCGCAGCCATCGTGGCCGCAATCGGTAAGGGTGGGCTGTTCGCGGTCGACGTAGACATCATCCCGAGCAAGATCGGCCAAGCTTGCCACGTCTGGTTGCCGGCCGCGACGGCGGGCGAGATGAACCTCACCTCGATGAACGGTGAGCGCCGGCTGCGCCTGACGGAGCGCTATATGGACCCGCCGGGCGAAGCCATGCCCGACTGCCTCATCGCAGCCCGGCTCGCCAACAACCTGGAGCGCGTCTTCCGGGAAATGGGCAAGTCATCGGAGGCCGACAAGTTCAAGGGTTTCGATTGGAAGACCGAGGAAGACGCCTTCACGGACGGCTATCACGGCAATGCCAAGGGCGGCCAGTTCGTCACCTATGACCGGTTGCGCGCGATGGGCACCAACGGCGTCCAGGAGCCAGCGATCGCTTTCGACAACGGCAAGCTGGTCGGAACGCAGCGCCTCTACACGGATGGCGTGTTCTCCTCGGAGGATGGCAAGGCCCGGTTCATGGATGCGCCGTGGCGTGGGCTCGAGGCGCCGGGCAAGGAGGAGGAGTCGAAGAAGTTCGCGTTCCTCATCAACAACGGCCGCGCCAACCACGTCTGGCAGAGCGCCTATCTCGACCAGGAGTCGGACTTCGTCATGGGGCGCTGGCCGTATCCGTTCATCCAGATGAATCCGGACGACATGAAGGAGCTGGGCATTTCGGCGGGCGATCTCGTCGAGATCCACAACGACAACGGAGCGACGCAGGCAATGGCGTATCCGACGCCAACCGCCAAACGCAAGCAGACCTTCATGCTGTTCGGCTTTCCGATGGGCATCCAGGGGAACGTCGTCTCGCCGGGCGTCAACGAGCTCATCATCCCCAACTACAAGCAGACGTGGGGTGATATTCGGAAGATCGCTTCCGTGCCCGGCGCCGCACGCGGTACGAGCTTCAAGTCTTGGGAGTACAAGGCCTGACGATCGCTGGATTAGAGTCGGCTCGGGCGACGGCACGCCCGAGCCGATCAAACAACAAAGGCCCGACCCCTCCTACATGGGACGTAGAGCGGCTCGCGCCGGTCCGACGGGGGGTCTGGGTTGGGCGTGTCGTGTCCGTAATCTTCCAGCGAGGTCAATCATGGCAGAGCAGATTTCGATTGGGCGTCTGCGAGACGCGACCCTCGTCGACCCCCATGGCCGCGCGATTACCTACGTTCGCGTGTCGGTGACGGACCGGTGTGACTTTCGCTGCGCCTATTGCATGGCGGAAGAGATGACGTTCCTGCCAAAACGCGAGCTTCTCACGCTTGAGGAGCTTGACAGGCTCTGCTTGGCGTTCGTCGAGATGGGAACGCGCAAGATTCGAATTACGGGCGGAGAGCCTCTGGTCCGCCGCGGGATCATGGAGTTGTTCCGTTCATTGTCCGGGCATCTCGAAGCCGGAACGCTTCAAGAAGTCACCCTGACAACGAACGGCTCACAACTGGCGCGGTTTGCCGGAGAACTCGCAAGTTGCGGCGTCCGCCGGGTCAACGTGTCGCTTGATACGCTCGATCCTGGGCGATTCAAGGCGATCACGCGGCGTGGGGATCTCAGCCGCGTCCTCGCCGGCATTGACGCCGCACAGCGAGCTGGCCTTGCCGTGAAAATCAACGTCGTCGCGCTCAAGGGGGTCAACGAGGACGAGTTCGAACCGATGATCCGCTGGGCGCATGTGCGCAACATGGCGATCACATTCATCGAGGTCATGCCGCTCGGCGAGATCGAGGCCTCGCGGTTCGATCAGCATTTGCCGCTGACGAAGGTGCGCGCGGAACTCGCCCGCCATTTCACCTTGCACGAGACGGATCACCGCACGGGCGGCCCCGCGCGCTATGCGCGGGTGGGCGAAACCGGCGGCCTGATAGGATTCATCACTCCGCTGACCCACAATTTCTGCGAGGCCTGCAATCGCGTGCGGGTCACCTGCACCGGAACGCTCTACATGTGTCTGGGGCACGAAGACGCTGCCGACCTACGCAGCCCCCTCCGCGCTTCGGAAGGGAACGATCTCCTCAATGCGGCGATTCGCGACGCGATCGCACGAAAGCCAAAGGGGCATGATTTCGATATCAGCCGGGCCAATCTTGGCCCCGCCGTAGCGCGCCACATGAGCGTGACTGGCGGATAGAGAAGTTCGCGGAAGACAATCGCACAGCGACTTCTTGCCGCTGCGACGGTAGAATAACTGATTCGCACGGTCCTCTCCGTCATCTGGATCGCCTATTACGGTTGCGGGGTCTACTGTGCAGGTCTTCACGTACCAACTCCACCGCGAAGGGCAGAAGAGGGTCGGATGCCGCCCGTTCGCGAAGCCGTCGAGCGACGACCGGAATGTGCGCAGTGCGGGCGCTCCCGAGGGCCGGCCAAATTCGCGCTAGTGGCGCTTCCTCCCTGTTCATGGTGCCGAACTGAATGTCCGCAATTTGTGTGTGAGGACGGTCCTTCAGTTCGGTCATGCTTATAGGCTGGGACCGTTAGGGGATGGCGAACGCGGACTTGGAGGTTGCGGTTCAGCGGAACCGACCGCGTCGGCCCGGAGTCGAATGACCGCGGCGACGGCTCTCGCGTGTTCGGCGATAAGGTCTGCGGCCTGCTTCAGGCGCTCGAACGCGACCTCGGCAATGGTTTCGAGCGCGACGCGTTGCTGAGTGAATGCCTCGCGCGCAAGGCCGATCTCGTAAGCCGCCTTCATCTGGCCCCCTGCATCCGGCCGCGCTCGCGCCTTCTCGACCTGGTTATGCGACGAAAGCCCCATCTCGACCGCCTGGTCGTGGCGACGATGCGCCTTACCGGCGAGGTCGAGCGCCAGCGCCTTGTAGGGCTTGGCAGAGGCGTCCTTGGCGACGCGCTCCCATAAATCATCCTCGGTCATCGGCGTGACGTCGCCGAGCGCCCGGGAGCGTTGGACGGCGGCGTGGACCGCGGCCTTGGAAATCAGCGTATGCGTGCGGCCGGTGGCCCGGCTCTCGGCCGTATAGGTCTTGAAAGCCGACGTGGCCCCGGTTCCATGGGGCAAGGCGTTGATGTGCTCGCCTTTGGTGCTCATGCCTTGCGCCGCGTCGATCGTGAAGGCGCGGCCGAACCCCAGAAGGAGCCGTCCGGTCCTCTGGTCCGAGAGGCGCTTCCAGTCGATCTCAGCGGTCTGGCCGCGCGCATTTCGAAGAACAAGGCCGGCGCCCGTTTTGCGGACCACCTCGACAATATCGCCGTTGTTTCCGATCGTCGCGCGCTCGCCATCGATCTTGGCCACGGTCTTGCGATACATGCGCAGCCGGTCGCCGGTGGCTACGGCCAAATCAAAGAATTCAGGCTTGTCGCCGCGATAGACGACGGCCTTGTAGGTCGCCTCGTCTGTGCCGATCTCCCCGCGGGCCTTGAGGCGCTCGCGAATCGCCCGGCTGATGTCGGCGGCCTCGGCGTTGGTGAGGGTGGTCAGCGTGACCCCGTAGCTTGGATCCTGCGCCTTCAGGGCGTCGTCCCGCTCGATATAGAGGTCGGCGATCTGGCGCACGACCTGATCATAGTCGCCTTCGAGGAGGCGGGCCGTTCCGTCCTCCCGCTTCATGGCGAAGGCGGTCGCGGCGTCGCCGTCGCGGAACTGCGAAGCAATCTTGCGGTCGCGGTCGTTCTTCTGGCGAACGGCGGTCAAAACCTCGGGCAGGGCGGTCTTGGGCAGAACGCGCTTCAGGAGCGCGATCGTATCGCCGGCGTCGATCGACTGGACCTGCTCCGGGTCGCCGAGCATCTTGATGGTCATGCCGGTCTCGGCCTGCAGTTCGAGGAGGCGCAGCATCGGGCGAGGGCCGATCTGGCTGATCTCGTCGACAACGAGGACGGTTTTGGCGTCGGGGCGGAATTCACCCGTGTCGATGGCGTTGAGGAGCGGCTGGAGCGCCCACGTCTCGTCGACGCCGGCGTCCTTGAGGGCGTCGGCCTGCCGCCATGCGGTCGACATGCCGACGATTGTTCGTCCGTCCGCGTGCCAGGCCTCCACCAGGGGCTTGAGGAGCGTGGTCTTGCCCGATCCCGCGACGCCGGTGAGGAGGGAGAGCTTGCCGCCGCCGCCCAGCGCATGGATGGCGGCCCGCTGCTCCCTCGTAAACCGGATTCCTGCATCCCCGGCCTCAACGGCTTCCATCGCGCGCCGGATCGCAGCGTCCGAGAGCGCGTCGGAGCGGTCGAGCGCCGCGAGCCTGGATTTCTCGGCGACGTCGCGCTCAATCCGCAGCTGCTCGGTATGGCTGAACCGGATTTTGCCTTCGTGGACGCCGAAAACAAGAGCGACGGAATTGCCGTCATGGATGAAGCCGCGCTTCTCGATGAGATCCACGACGGCGTCGACATCATCCCGCCCGCCCGTCGCCCCGGCCTCGATCAGGCCGCGGGCGGCATGGACGCGCAGCCGCTCGGCGTCGAGGACCGCCGCCGTCTGGAATTCCGCCGAGAGCGCTTCCGACGCCAGAGCGTAGGCCGCCTCATGGCGCTGGGCCCCCGTCCGCAACACGGGCGCCGCCGCGTCGAGGACGGTTTTCGGCATCCAGCCAATGGCGGCCGCTTGTTGCCGCCAGACCGATTGCGCCTCGTCCTTGCTCTTGCCGAGCCGTCCGGCCGCGCTTGCTTCGTGCAGGAGCTGCTTCTTGCGCTCGAGCGAGAGCTCGTCCCACTCCATGGCGTTCTCTTTGGCATAAGCCTTGGCGTCGCCGATCACCTGGCGGTCGCGCTTGGAAAAGGTCGCAACCGCGCTTTCCGGGATATCGAGAGCGACGACGGCTTCGCCATCGGCGTCGAGCCCGACCCGGACGCCGAGCGCCCGGAGCCGGTCGGCAAGCCGCGCCTGGAAGATCGCGCCGTACTCATGGACCTTGTGGGCGGTCAGCGCCTTCGAATCGATCGAGCCGACTCTTCCATCATCCGTGACCACGAGGTTCGGGATGAAATTGTGGAGATGATAGTGCGGATCTCCGGCGATCGGCGCGTCCATGAGATAGGTCGCCCCATCGGGACCGTTCTGGACGGCAAGGGTCGGCCGCGCGGCGTCATGGGCGAACGTGACCCAGCCGATCTCGCCGCGCTCGGAGCCTTTCTCGCCCGCATGCCCCTTCCTCGCGACGCCGAGGTCTCGCGAGGCGTAGCGGAGCGCATCGTCGCTCGCGGCATGGATCGCGTTGCGGATCATGAGCCGCTCGGCTTCGCTCGGCGCGAATTCCGCCGCAAGCGACACGGATTTGTGGGGGGCGAACACGAAGTCAAAGCCGGAATTCTTCCGAACATGCTCGCTCCAGTCAGCCCCGTTGTCGGCTCGCCTCGCCTCAAAGAGGGCGTCGAGCTCATCGTCGCGGGGGTCCGCCCGGAGCTTGCCCACGCCGAGCGCCGCCGCGACGCGTGGCGACATATCCGGCCGCCAGTTCGCCCGCTCGCCCCGGCCGGTATAGTAGGCGGTCAGGCGCTCGCCGGTTTCGAGATTCCGGCCATCGATGGCGACGCCGTGGACCTTGAGGGTCTCAGGCTCGGGCTTGTCCTGGGTCATATAGGCGCGGATCAGCGCGCCTTCGCTTGCGGCGGAGACTTTGGCGAAGTTGAGCACGTCAGGATCGTCCGGCGCCGTTCGCGGGGGCTCCGTCGGCCGCGGAGACGGTTGGGTCGAGGCGGGTGACGATTTCGAGGGTCTGGCGCATGAGGCCGGCGAGCGCCGCCTGTTGGGTGATGAGCCGCGACAGAAGGTCGGCGAGGGAAGGGCCTTGCTCTTCGGGCCGCTCCGGGGTCAGCACTTCGATCATGTGTGCGATGAGGTTGGACAAGGTTTCGACCTGTCCCTGAAGCGAAGTTCCATTCACGAGCAGGGCGTCTTGCGCGTGATCCATCTTGTCGACGATTTCGCGCAGACCGATCAGGTCGTCGCCGATTCGGGTCAGGCTGGCGTCAAGGGTATCGCGGGGCGTGGCAGCGGCCATGAACATGAACCTCCGGTCTGGAAAAGGCTGACGAGGGGTTTGGCGGCGCACGGCGCGAACGAGAAATGGCGACGCTGGCGAGGCAGGGCGCTTCGCCGGCGTCGTGTTCGCCGAGGGGCGGACGGTCAATTCGGCAGGCCCTCGGCGAAACGCGGTCATGAGAGGTGAAACGGTCGGACGGATGAGGGTTGGGCTCTGTCCGCTTCCAGGAATCGATTCGCGAGCCAGTCGGCGATCTGGAGGTTGAAGGCGAACTCCTTTGCCGACCATTCGCGGCGTGACCAGCGCGGATCGTAGTCCGATTCATGCAGGCCGGGCCAGCACGAGGCCAGGCCCGTGACGGCGTGGCAGAGCACGCGGTGGTTGTGGGCGAGGTAATCGCTCGGGTGGATCGGGCCGCCCAGCAGATAGCCGACGCCGAAGCCCTTCGTGATGACGTCGGAAGTTCGGACGCCGAGGAGCTTCGCCCAGACGACGACCGGATCGGGATCGTTGGCGGAGTAGCCGCAATAGCGCCCGGTCTGACGGATGGCGGGAAGAACCTCGCTCGTCACCCACTTCCGGAAGCGTTTAGCCTCGGGCTTCCGGCTCGTGAAGATCAGTCCATAGAGCCCCGACTCGTTCACGGTCAACATTTCTTGGGGGCCGCCAAGGGTACGAACAGTAGTCGTACCCTGTTCGTCGTCATCGAGGCGACTGACCGCCTTGCTCGGATCCGAATGTTCGAGGATGTCGCATATGTCCTTGGCTACGAACCAAGCCTCACCGTTTTTGATGACGCTTCGCACTAGGCTCTCGTCGAACGTGAATTCGACAGGCAGGTTCTTCGGGTTTGCGGCCGCATCGGCCATTTCGTCGAAAGACATAAACGGGTTCCTTTTGACGGGCTTGTCGCTCGATCATGAGAGCGGACAAGAGCGCTGGGAGCGGTTTCGCCGCACGATCGGCCGAGGCGGGATTGCCTTGGCCGCGAAGGAAGCGTGGGCGGCAACGGCGCGAACGAGAAACGTGAATTGGAGAGTTTTTTCGCGCCGAACCGGCAGGCCGAAGGGCGGGCCTGCCACAGTGAAGGGATCGGGTGAGCCGCGCAGAAACGCGCCCCCAGACCGCAGGCGCTAGGGAGGCCGTGGAAGAGCGCGGGTTTCCGAGGCTGCGTGGGCAGCGGGATTGGCTTGCAGCCGCTCAGTGGCCTTCCTAGGGGCGCTGCGCGGCTATTCCCATCTTCACCCTCGGGTCGGCCACTTCATTTCGGCAAGCGGGCTTGCCTGGGTCTTCAGGCGAGGCCCCTTTCGCGCCGCGCAGCGGACCGCACCAACGGTGCATTGGTCCGTATAGGTGTTTTTTCGTCGCTTCTCCCGTGGCGCTGCCGTGGCGAAGCTGAAACGCTGCGCGTCTCGCCGTGGCGTTGCCGTGGCGCAGCTGTAACGGTCCGGCGGCTGCGTCGGCCAAAACTTTCTCCGACTTCTTCGCGCCGGCGTCCTCTACCTCTCAATCGAGCGGGCGTTGCGAGGGTCAGTCCTCGCCGCCACGGGCACGTGGACGGGCGACCAGCAGCCGCTGTTCGCGCCGTCACCTCGTATGGAGTGGAGGATGAGAAACCAGGCAGCGAAGACGGACGTCATCCTGAACGGCATCGCGCGCCCTAAGACGCGCTCGTCGCTATTCTGGTGGCTCTTCGACAATCACGCGGCGATCGCGCAGCGGGCCGAGGGGCGCCGGTTTGATTGGACGGAGTTGTGTACAACCTTTCGTGACCAGGGACTGACCGATCTCGACGGCAAGGCGCCGACAGTCCGCACAGCGCGCATGACGTGGTGGCGCGTCCGCAAGGAGCACGCGCGGATCGAGGCGCTGCGCGCCGCCGAACGCGCGGAGCGCGAGAGGCGGGCGGCGGCGAACCCGCGGCGCGACATGCCCTCGCAATTCCGCAAGGGCGACTATGGGCCGCCCCTCGCGACCACGGCGGAAGCGGCGAGGCCGAAACTGCCGGCGACGACGGTTGAGCAGGCGAGTCGCGGGTTTCAGCTGTCCACGGCTGAGGGCGTCGTCGTCACGCGCGTCAGTCGGGTCTTCAAAACAGAGAGAGCGACTCAGGACTACGTCTTCAAGGAAGACGGGATGATTGCCGCGACAACGGCTCGAGCCAGCGCTTTGAAAGGGAAACAGCAGCTCAATGTGAGAGGCGGCCGCCCGATCAACGATTTGTCTGAGGACTATTACGCAAGGCTTGGACTCAGGAGTGAGGATCTATGAATATCCACGCGATTGAAGAGATCAAAGACGCTGCGCAAGAGCGGCTGCCCGTGTTGGCGGTTCGGTTCGGCCGGGGCAGGACCGGGGGGACGACGGTCCTGGACTTCCTGATCCAGCGAGCGCGTCGGGCGGAGCGGGTGGTGGGAATCGCCGATGGCGATACTCATAACGCGACGCTCGCGCATCTTTATCCGCCTGGCGAGCCGGGCGGAGCGATCCAACCGCGGGGGAGCGATGTTGGCGACGTCGCGGAGTGGGTGACGGAAGTCACCAGTCAGATGGCGGCGGAGCAACAGTCGATGGTCCTCGACATGGGGGGCGGCGACAAGGTGCTGTCTGAGCACGCCAAGGACCTGAATCTGCGAGAGTTCTGTGAGGCCGCCGGCGTCCAGCCGCTGGCGATCTACTCGATGGGACCGACCATGGAGGACTTCGATCATGTCATGAGGATCTATGAGAAGGGATATTTTCGTTCGGATCGATCGGTGATGGTCCTGAACGAAAGTCTGGTTCCGGCAGGCAAGGCGCCGGGCGGGATGTTCGATTTCGTCTATGCGCAACCGCGATTCGAGGAGTTGGCGGAAAGCGCCCGGACCGTGACCATGCCGAGGCTCGCCTGCATGAAGGCGATGCGCGACGAGGGGCTGACTTTCTATGAAGCGGCCGAAGGCAAGCGAGGCAAAAGCGGCCGACCGATGTCGCTTGGCCATCAGTTCATGGTCAAGACCTGGATCAACCGGATGGAAGAGAACCTGTCCGAGGTCAAGGACTGGCTGCCATGAACGGGGCGCTCGCTCTTCCGGACCGCCTCGCGAGATTTCGCGAGGCGGCCGGAAAGATGGACGAGGCCCTTCGGGAGGAGGGCTTCGACGAGCACGGCTCGCATGCCATCTTCGTCCGCTGGCAACGCGAATCGGTCGAGGGCCTTGGCGGCATCCTTCTCGAAGCCGAGAAGACGATGGGGGAGCGGGTCGAGACCGCCTGCGCGCGGATCGAAGAGTCGTCGCGCCGGTTTCGTGACGACGAGTTCAGGCGCGCGGAAATTCTGCTGACAAGCGGGCAGGAGGCGCTGAGCATGGCGCGCCAGGCGGCCGACACGGCGGCGGCTACGGGCGAGCGCGCCGAACAGGTGTTCAATGCGTCGGTGGCGAAGATCGCGAGGGAACTGTCGGTCAAGCTTCTGGACGAATGCCAGCAATGGCTCGTCCTGAAACAGACCCAGCATAATCGGCGCGACGCACGGCGGCTGGCCGTCGGCGTCGCGGCGGCGGCGCTGGCGGTGTTCGTCGGCGGCTACGCGACGGCGGGATGGCGACAGGACAAAGAGACGGAGGCCGAGCGGTCCGTGGTTGCGGCGGTCGAGCGGTGCTGGAAGAAGCCGGTCACGTTGCAAGACGCGAGCGGCGCGGCGATCGAAATGTGCCGCCTTCAGGATCTTGTGCCGAAGCAGGGCGGATAGCAGACGGCTCGTGACAGAAAACGGCCGCCCGTTCCGGCAAGGATCGGGCGGCCGTCCCTTTTAGTCGAGCCAGTCGGCGACGGGCGCGAAGTTTTCTTCCATGCGGTTCAGCTAGGCGGAGAGTGCGGGATAATCCGCCACTGCGCCCGAAGCGCCGTCCCGGCGCAGGGCGCGGATCGCGTCCAACGCCTCAGCGTCGTCAAGATGAGGCATCGTGACGATCCGTGCGCCATCGGCTTCAGCAGCCGCGACGATGGGATTGGCGAGGATGGGAGCGAAGGCGGCGCGGGCCTTGTCCGCTTCGAAACCCCACTCATTCATGACGATAAGCGTGCGCGGGGGCTTGATGAGGTCGAGGATATAGGGAAGTCGGGGGAGGCTGTAGGCGTCTGGAGTCATGAGATAGACGGCGATGAGATCGACGCCGTTTTCTTCAAGGGTCTCGGCGAGTGGCAATTCGGCGAGCCAGTCGTCGAACAGCCAGAACCCGAGCTCGAGCAGGGCGGAGCGCCGGGTTGCGACCGCGGATTCGATGGTTTTTTCGAACCATGGCGGTTGATCCCCTCTGAACGCGGGCGGGACGAGGACGCTCTTGTAGAGCGGCGCCACGCCGGGATTGATCGTATCGCCGTCGATGATGTCGAGTTGCGAGCGACGTTCGGCGGCGCGGTCGATGAACCAGCGGGACCAGAAGCTTTTGCCCGTTCGGCCGGAACCGATCGGGAGAATAAGCTTCGCCCGGTGGCGCTCGGCGGCGTTCGTGTTGTTGGCGAGAAGGGTATCCGATGGCATGTTGCGTCTTCCTTTCAGGTTGAGACGCAACAGGAGACCGCGCCACGGCGCGAACGAGAAATGAGGAAATTGCTTTTTCGACTCCGACTGCGGGAGCGCCCGCCTGCGCGCTTTGCGCTTGGCGAAATTGGGGGGAACCGCGCGACGGTTCGTGACGATCTCCGTGCGGCCTTGCGGGGAAGGGAGGGGGAACGCCCTCCCCTCCCAGCGTCAGCGATCGTGACCCGAGAGGGCGAAGACCGGCAACGGGCTTCGTGAGCGGCGGAAAGCCGCGAGTAGATCGCGGCCCCGAAGGGGGGACGCCCGACATCCGAAGGATCTCTCCGTCGCCGGACGCAGGATTGGGGGTTAGCCCCATCCCACATGAGTCGCTCCGATTTCGACGCCCTCATTCACGAGATCGGAGAGCTGGGCGAGCTTTTGCTCGATGTAGCCGTCGGCCCGGCCACAATCGATCACCAACATCGTCCCCGGCTTCCTCATTTCGGTGACGGGGATGGCGGGGGAAGCGTGGCCGAGGCGCTTGCGCCGGGCGACGATGACGAGCGCCCGGAAGCAGGGAATCGGCCAGGGGCGTTCGGAGAAGGAGTCTTCGATGCCGAGAGCGTCGAGGACGTCGGCGGCGTTGGCGTTCGAGAGGGAGAATTCCCTGTCGTCATGGCCGGGCAAGAGGTCGAAGCGTTGGCCGGAGGCCTTCAAGAGGGTGAAGCTGACGGACATCGAAGGCTCCTTTTCAGGAGAGCATGCGGCTCTGCTGCCGCAGGGAAGAGGGGCGGGGACCTTTCGGTCCCCGCCGGGGGGCGTCAGCCCCCGAAGGCGCCGATCTGGGCGGTGGCGGCCTTCTTCTCGACCTGGGCTTCGGCCGGGGCTTCGTAGGCCTTCCAGTCGTCGCCGGTCAGGTCCTTGTAGGCGTCGATCGCGCCGTGGGCGGCGGCGAGCAGGGCGTAGGCCTGCATCGCCATGTCGGCTGCGAATTCGCGGGTCCGCTGCGCCTTGCTTTCGAAGCCGATCGGGGACCCGTGTTCGTCGTCGCCGCCGTCTGCGGCCCGGGCGGTCGCGGCGCGGGCCTCGCCGACCTTGGTGGAGTAGAAGCGTCCCGCCCCGACTGCGGAGCCGACGAGGGCCCCGACGATGCGCTGGAAGTGCATCTCGGTCGCCTTGTCGTTGAGGGAGCCTTCGAAGGCCTCGGCCATCCGCTTGAGGGCGCTCGCGTGCTCGGCGCGGATCGCGTCGTAATCGGGGACGATGAGGCCGAAGGCGGCAGCGACGTTTTCCGCGACGCCCTCGTGGGGGCAGAGCTGGAGGGCCATCTCGAAGGTGAGGGCCTGGCGGGTCTCACGCTTGGGGGAGGACTTGGAGCGGTTGGAAGCCATCTCGGTGATCCTTTTTCTCGCGCCGTGGGCCGCTGGCCCATCGCCAGCGCGTTCCCTTCGGTGCGGCACAAAAAAGCCCGGCCCGGGCGGCCTGCACCCGAAGGGCCGGCGCGCATGCGGAGGACGGCGAAGGGCGGCGAATTTGCCTCGCGAGGAATTCGGCTTTAGCCGAAGGGGAAATTCGTTGAACGCAGCCGTTGCTGGCCGAACGGGTTGGGCTTAAGGCCGCCCATAACCGAGGGGAATGAGCTGGCGATGGGCTCCTCTTGCGGCCCGTTGTTGGCGCGAGAAGAAGGATCACCGAAATGGCGGCGCGCTGACCCGCAACGTCCCTCCCGCGATCCGGACCTGCTTCTGCCGCCGATCCTAATGGCCCTCCTGTTCTGCCCCCTTTTCGCGAGGGCGTATGAATCGCGGAGAATGTCGCCTCGCGGGAAACTGGCTCATCGTCGACGACAATGACGTGGGTCGCTCCTCGCGGAGCTCATGCCCTCATGCGGATGGCCGTCGTTGGCCGCGGAAGCTTTTCCCTCGACGACAAGGTGGTCGATGCTCCCGCGTTGATCGTCGGTGAGCGGCCCATCGCGGCTCTGCGGTCGGGGCGGGATGTTTCTGCCGCTCGTCCATCAAGGTCCGAGCCCCTTGCGCCGTATCCGTCCCGGCTCGCCTGCAGGAAGGCGCCGGCGACGAACGTGGACCTGCGCCTGAAAGCAGCCGGAAACGGACCCGACGATCGCGCTGACAGGGCTCTTGATCATGCAGGCTTACGCCCTGCTCGCCGCCTTCCGTGGCGCATTCGGCGCGGGCATTTCAAGGGCCTGACCGGTGATGACCGGACGGGCTGCGCCGCCTGCTGGCGCCGGCGAAAGGTGGTCGTCGCTGAGCCGCGCAGAACCTTCGTGGGGTTGACGCCCCTGGCGGGGAGCGAAAGGGCTCCGCGCCGTCCGATCACCCCGGAAGGAACTCTCATTCCTGCCGGGGTCGATCTGCGCCAGGACGGCGCTCCAGAAGGCGTATAGCTTCCGGGAGCGGGCGCGCCTCGCGCGCCGCAATTCCGCTTCGGCCCGCTTGATTGCGTTTTCGGCTCCGAAGCGCGCGATGAATTCGGGGATCGCGGAGCCGAGGGCGCGCTTCAGCAGGCGCTCTTCCTCTCGTGAGGGAAGCAGGTTGCTATCGATCTCGGACAGGGGGTCCCGCACCGGCTTTCTCAGCAACCGTCTTCATAGAGCATCGGAACGAGATGTCGAGGGTCGTGACGGAGGACGAAAGGGGGGGCCTCAGCGGCGAGCCCAAGCGTCCGGCGTCGAAGAAGCGGTCGTCAAAAAACCGGTCAGGCAGTGGTGGGCGGCGGCCGGTCGTTGTCCTCGACCGGCTGCGCCTCGAAGGCGAGGCCTTCGTAGAATTCGGCGAGCGGGATCGCGAGGCCGATTTCCGGCATGTCGAGCGCGTCGTCGTCCTTCAGGATTAGGGCGCTCCACCCGTCCTGGGCCCGGACAAGGACGGTCGCGCCGATACGCTCCTGCTCGAGCATGACGTAGCGCTTAAGGGACGGCGTCGCCTGGTACTCGCGGGCCTTGACGATGCGATCCTTGGCGGCGGTGCTGGGGCTCAGCACCTCGAAGATCACCACGGGATCATGAACGACCTTGGCGGTTTGATCGACGCGCGAGCACACGACCATGCCGTCCGGGTAACGAATGTGGTCGTCAGCGACGCGGATCTTGAGATCGCTTCCGTAAAAGCGGCAGGGCTTGCCCCTGAGCCTTCCTCCGATAGCGACTGCTAAGTTTCCCTGAATTGTGGCATGAGCAACCGTGCCGCCAGTCATGGCGGAGGGTTCGACGCCATCGAATTCGTAGCGCAGTTCCTGCCGGTCCTCCCATTCGAGGAATTCGGCGAGCGACATCGGCTTTCGCACGGCGAGGTTCATGGCGAGCATTGTAGCACGTTTCCTCATCTCCTTCAGCCGGGCGACGCGGAAGGACAATCGGCGATGCGGGGTTAGAGGACTTGGGGGAGGCCGAAGCCTCCCCGGTCGGAACCTGTCAGAACGGAATATCCGAGTCGTCGACGGGAGGCCGGCGGCTCTCTTGCGCATCCGCGCCATTGTCCTCGCCGTGGTTCGGCCCTTTGCTCAGGCGCTCGATCCGCTCGCAGGCAAGCGTGACGCCGTAGAACGTCTCGCCATCCTTTTCCCACTTCGTCTGGCCCATCGAGCCGGAGGTGAAGATGAGATCGCCCTTGACGATGTTGCGCTTGACGTAGCCGCGCGTGCCCTCGCCGAAGACAGTGACTTCGTTCCAGCGGGTGCGCTCGACCCATTCGCCGCTGTTGTCGCGGCGGCTGAAGCTCGAAGCGACGCTCACGCGCAACGTGGAGCCGACCTGCTTGATTTCGCCAACGCGGCCGATGATCGTGAATTCCGCGATCGTGTTCATGTCTTCAGTCCCTTTTCAGTCTCCCCCTGGGCCTTCGGCTCATGCCGTCGGTCCCTCGGGGTGCGGCTCACGAAAAGCCGGGCGAGGCAGGCCAGCACCCGCGAGGAACGAGCGGGCCGGAGCGTTAAGCGGAGGAGGGTGAAGGGCGGCGATTTTGCCGCGCGAGGAATTCGGCCGTCAGGCCGAAGGGGAAAATCGTCGACCATGAGCCGTTGCGGCGTGGATCGGCTGGCTTAAAGCCGCCAGATGACCGAGGGCCCGCACGGCCATGAGCTGGAACGCCATGCGTCTCTCTCGCTCCATTTTCTGTCCGTCTCCTGCTTTTTCTCAACATCTTGTGTTGCGCCTTCTCCGAACCCCAGCTAATTGTTCATGGTCTGTTCGACTGGAGGCCGCCATGCGTTACGAGACGATGACCCTGGGCAGCAATGTGATCCGGTTCCCCGTCGAGCTGAGGGCGAAGCCCTCGATCGATCTCCTGATCGAGGTCGCGCCGGATTCGCGTGAGGTCGAGCTCATCGCCGAAGCGTTCGGGTTCGAACCGCCCGACCCGGATGGGCGGAGCAAGGCGGATCGCGCGATGGCGGAGACGATCGCGAAGACGGATTTGCCGGCCGATCCGAAGGAGCGGCGGACAGCGTTGAACGCGATGCTGAGGCCGCTCGTCGATCGTGCGGTCGCCGCCTGCGGGGAAGCGCGCCAGACGGCGCTGCGTTCGGATGAAGCAGGCGAGAAGCTTGCCAGCGCGCAGATCGAGGGCGGCTATTGGCTGGCTCCGCTCGAGGACGCCGCCAATCATTGGGCGGTCGAGTCCGCGCGGCTTCAGCTCACCGCCTATGAGGCCGCAGAGGCGGCTCATGGGGCGGGCCGGGCGATCGAGTTCGCCAAGCGCGGCGAGCCCTGGCGCCCGTCCAATGTCGAAGAGGACGTCGACGCCCTCGTCGCCGCGCAGAGGGCGCTCGCCCGATAGAGCGGCGCTTCTCCCTTTTGGGGAGCGCGCCTCCCGACACGCCGCGCCCCTGAATAAAGGGATACTTGTTCGCGCCGTCGTCTCCGACCCTGAACGTCAGGACGTTCAGGGAGACGGGATATGGGAACGGGATGCCAGTCGCCTGTCTTGTGGCGGCGCGGGAGCGCCGCCCGGACGGACAGGCGGACGACAGGGGAATCGGCGCAGTTGCTTTGGCCGCTGCTTGCGCCGCTCGGGCTTGGCCTTGTGATCGCGGGAGGCGAGAGCTGGGCCGATCCGGCGATCGTGTCGCCGAACGGCCTGCCGGTTCAGGTCAACCCGACCTTTCCGGAGCCGGGCCTGCCCGCGTTCAGCTTTCCGCAGGGTGGCCTGTCGGACACTGGCGGCGTCGCCGACGCCGTGACGATCGGCGGCGGCTCGGGGAGCGGGTCGGGCTCTGGCTCCGCGAGCCTGGGTTCCTATAGCGGCACGGGTTCTGGAGTTGCCGGCGCGATCATCGCGACGGGCTATGCAGACCTTTTGGGTCAGAGCGTCGGCACGGGACAATGCGTCGCGCTCGCGCAGGCGTCGTCGGACGTCGGTTACACTTCGACGTGGTCTCCCGGCGCGCAGGTCGAGGGCGAGACCGACATCGCGGTCGGCACGGTGATCGCGACGTTCGGCAGCGACGGCACATACACGAACACCTATGGGCAGTCGCATACGGCGATTTATCTCGGCCAAAGCGACCAAGGCATTTTCGTCGAGGATCAGTGGCTTGGGCAGGCGGCCGGGACCCGCTGGATACCCTGGACCACTAGCAATTCCTATGAATCAGGGAGCAAATTCTATGTCGTCACGCATAGTTAAGGGCGTCGCGGTCGTGGCGACCTGTCTTTCGGCGAGTGCGGCGTTCGCAATCGAACCTTGTCATCGTGGCGTTCCGGCAATCAGCATCGAGCAAGGGCAAGGGATGCCTGCGCCGGGTTACATTTCGCCGGACGCGGGGACATTTCACCTGGACGGCAAATTGCAGGAGCAGCGGTGGCACAATCTGCACGCCGCGATCCGACCGCTTAAAGTGATCTGCCGGTACGCCAACAAGGTCGTGCCTGTCGTCTTGCCGGATACGATCGATACGTGTGTCTGGGACAACGACGAGCGGCGAGTGCGCTGCTTCTGACCGAACCGCGGGGCGAGCGCGCGCGCTCGCCCCGCCGCCTCGACGGCGAAGTGGCGCGCTGAAGCGCGCCCAGCCTCAACGCGACCGCCGGCTGCGCCGCGCACCCGTGGGCCGGTCCCGCCTGCCCAAAGCCAACGCACCCCAACCCGCCCACGCAAGCAGGGAAGGGTGCATTGAGGCGCGCCCATCCGGGGTCGTGGACTTTTCTTGCTCGACCGTGAATTTCGCCGTTCTTGTTCGCGCCGTCGCAGCGAACGATGGGGCCTCTTGTTTTGGAAGGAGGCTTCATGTTCGGGAATACGCCCTTGGGGCTTTGCCGCGCGAGCGGGCCGCCGCGCAGCGGGCGAATGCGCTTGCGACTGCGATGCACGACGGCAAGCGTTGTACTCGGTATCGGGGTTGGCGCGATAGGGGCCCATGCTGATCCCAGCCTCGTGCTTCCGAGTGGATTGCCGGTGCAGGTCCACCCGACGTTTCCCGAGCCGGGTCTTCCGGCTTTTTCGTTTCCCGCCGGCGGCTCGTCCTCGTTGGGCGGATCGAGCGGCAGCGTTGGCGACGGAGGGAGCGGGAGCGGGGGCAGCGGAAGCACCGGCGGCAGCGGCGACGCCTACAACACGATGATGGCGCAGGATTGGGGCTCGCAAGCCGCCGATGCGGCGGCTGCGATGGGCGTGAGCGCGACGGCGCTCGCGGCGACCTGCGTGATGGAGTCGAACTGTCAGAATGTCGGCGCCGCGTCCGGGAGCAGCGCGACCGGTGCGTTCCAAATGATCAACTCGACCTACACCGCTGATATCAGCGGGGCGGTCGCCTACGATCCGGGCATTGCCGGCAGCATTGTTTCGGGGCTCGCGGGACAGATGGATCCTGCCACGGAAGCGTATGCCGCATCGTATGAACTGCGAAGCGACGCGCTCCTGTTGCAGTCCAACGGCATAGATAGTCCTACGGTACTCGCCGTTCGCGCCGTGTATCAGTTCGGCGCCGGGTCGGGACCGGCGGTCGCGACCGCTAACGACTCCGAAAATATCGCCGAGCTGACGGGCCTGAGCGGGGCGTCACTCGCTGCAAATGGTCTCACGAGTTCAAGCTCGGTCGGGGATTGGCGGGCCACCATCGTCGCAAAACTCGGCTCGGCGACAGCAAATCAAACAGTGCTGGCTCAATAACTTGGAGAGCGTCATGAAGGCCGTTGTTTTCGTTTCATGCATCGTGGCGTTGCTGACGTTCAGCAAAGCCCATGGACAGCCGGAGGGCGAGATCGTATCCGGTTTTCAGTGCGTCGGGGTCAATATCAAGGGATTGCAGCTAAGCCAGGATGATCTCCGGACGGGCGCAAGATTCGCGTTGATCCTTGATGCGCCAAGGGACGACGCGAAACCGGTAAGACGGATCTCTACCATAATCTACATTGCGTGGCCGCCCGTCATCGAAAACGGATATGTGAAGGCAATGAGCTACGATGGCACAACAGGATGGCTTGAGCAGAACGCCGTTCGTCCCTTGCGAAGAGCGGACGGAACCACAGGTGGTTGCACTCTTCGGCGGCGTTCGGATGGTCTGATCATGTTTCATCTGGAACCCGGCCTCGGCATCAATAACTAAACGAAAAAAGCCCGCCGTCCCTTCCAGAGGGAGGCGGGCTTCCTGTCGGTTCGGTTTGGGACCGTCAGGTCAGTGCTAATAGGCTTCAGCGTCCGAAAACGCGCCGCAGATCGACGAGGCTCGGCGCATGGGCGGCGGCATAGAGATAGCGCCGCCATGCGGTCCTGCTCCAGCGCGTCGGATCACATAGGCGGGGATCGCGGCGGCTTGCTGCGCGCTCGCAATCGAGGATGAGATCGATGGCCAAGCGATCCGCCTGAGCTTTGAGGCGCACGGATCGGGAGGATCGATTAGCCCGGTCCATGACGCGCCTCCTTCTCGCAGAGAAGGGCGCGCGTCGGGCAACCTCGGGAGGCGGCTCCGATGGTGCGGCGGAGTCGAACGCCTCGGCGAAAGGTGGCTTCGATCAGGCGCTTTGGATTGGCGTCCGGCTTGGCGCCCTGAGGAGGCTGTCGGCGAGGCCGGAGGCGATGCGGTTTGGCTGGATCATGGCGAGCGCTTCCCAAGCAAAGGCGAGCGCCAGGCGTGACTGGCGCTCGCGTCAGGTTTTGGGACAAGATCGGCGGTGGGCGGAGGGTTAGGCCGCTGCGGAGCGTCCGCGCGGCGCGGGGCGTGAGCGGGCCGGCGTCACGGAAGGCTCGTCGTCGACGTCGCGGTCGAGATGGGCGTTCTCGTCGGCGGCGCCATCGTCACCCACGCCGTCATCATCGCGCTCTTGTTCGGCGCTGAGATCGCCTTCGCCCTCGTCGGAGACGTTGTCTTGGCGTTCGCCCTCGCCGCCGGCGTCGCCGTCGATGTCCTGAGCGTCCTCGCCGGGATTGATGGGACTCCACGAATAGTCCCGCGGCGTTTCGGCGTGGAGCGCGAGCTCGGCCTCGGTCAGAGCGAACAGGGCCGCCGGATGCACGTAGGTCGTGCCCGACGCTTGCTTGATGACTTCGGCACGCGTATCCTTTGCGCGCGGGCGCGGCAGAACGCGTAAGGCAGATCCGACCTTCTCGATCCCGGCCTTCGACAGGCAGCCGAGGAAGTCTTCAGTCGCCATATTGCCGACATGCGCGTCGGCGCCGAGGGCGTCGCCCGCGATGCGCGCGACAAGCCCGCTGTCGCTTCGCCCGATCGAGCACGAGAGGACGGCAGAGAGCATCTGACGGGCGACGACGCGCAGGCGGTCGGCGTCGTGGGTGAGCCGGCCGCCCTCGGTAATCGACTGGACGAGCTTCGTCCGGGTCGAGTGCGTCGGGCGATCGGACTGGACGGTGACGTTCTTGGCGTCAAAAGCGAGGACGAGCAAGCCGATCAGGGTCATGTCGTCGCACGCGTTGACCTCGAGACTCTTGACCAGCGCCTCGGTGCGCAGTGCGCCAATGATCTCAGTTCCTTTCTGGGTGATCTCCGGACGCGTCTTCTTGGGCGTCGGCGCGTCGTCGCCTCCGCCGATCGAACGATCCTTGCCCTTCTTCACGTCGGGCTCGGAGACGCGGAACACCACTTCGTGGATCGTGCCGTCGCGCGGATGGATCGCAAAGCCGACCTTGTCGCCCTTCTTCGGTTTCGCCCAGGTGCGCTGCGCCCGTGGCGGCAGTTTCTCGCGGCCGTACTCGTCGATCTCGATCGAAACGCCGTTCTTCGGCATGTTTGCGTCGACCCATGCGCGCTGGGCGGATACGAAGGCCTCGCCGTCTATCGTGAAGCGATTGTCCTCGTCGCCCTCGGCGAAAAGATCTTCCTGCCAGACGATGGCGAAGGCCTCGCGCTCGGCCTCCCCGAATTTGGCGTCCCTGGCGAAGAAGCGTGTCTTCTGCAGCGCTTGGGCTATCTGCCACCATAGAGCGCCCTCGCCCTTCCTGGGCTTGGACTTCTTCCATACGGCAGCCTGATCCTCGCGCGACGCCGAGGCGATCGTCCGCAGTTCCTGTTCTTTCGGCATGTCGCCCGCGCCGATCTGATCGAGCATGGCGGGGTTGACGGTGGCGAGCAGGCGCAGCTTGCGGATCTGGCGAACGGGTATGGCCAGCGCGGAGGCGATCGCCTCTTCCGTCCAGTTCTCGGAAGCGAGGCTTTCGATCGCGCGCCAGAGGTCGACGCTCGCCATTGGAGCGCGGACGACATTCTCGCTGACCGCCCGCATATGGTCGTGGTCGTCAGGTTCTTTGACGAGGATGTCGATCTCGGGGAGGCCGATCGCGATGGCGATGCGGACGCGTCGCGCGCCATAGGCGGCCCGAACTAACGAAACGGCCACCAGATACGCATAAGGGGACGAATAGAGAACGTTGCGCCGTGTGGGCCGCGGAACTCCGCCGAGAATCGCT
>NZ_QNRK01000034.1 GCF_003315135.1 Roseiarcus fermentans | reverse complement strand
ATGCCCGCCTCCCGCGAATCATGGCCCTTCTATCTATCACGCTGTTTCCGCTTCAGGAATCCCCAACCATCGAGTCAATCACGCGGAAACCGTATCAAACTCCAGACGTCGGCGGGCGGGTGACCGTCAGAACGCCATCGGCGCGAAAGAGCAGAACACGCCGGTTTGCGTGCCGCTCTTGTTGTCCTTGTAGAAGATCCAGTATTCGCCGTCCTGGCTCGGCAGCGCGTCGGCGGCGGCGACCCGGCCGAAATAGCCGTCGACCTCGCAATAGTCTTCGGAGACGCGGCGCACCTGGTCCGGCCGCAGGTGATGGGCGTCGGCCGGACTGCAGCAGGCGGCCTTGATCCACTTCGGGATCGGCGTTCCTTCCGCCCAGACGTCGTGCGCCTCGGCGGCGCCCAACGACGACAGGACTGTCGCGAAGACAAGCTCGACCCGCATCGCCGCCTCCTCAGGGGACCATGGGCCACGCAACAAGGACCTTGCCAGCGGGCGACGTTCACCGACGAACCGTCCGCCTGTCCGGGATCGATTCGACAAAGGTTAGCGCCGTCCTGTCAAGCGCCGGGACAGAGTCAGCAGCGCGGCGACCGTCGAGGCGGGCCTCCCCGGCGTTCGGCCGCGCTCGGCGTGTTCCGCCGCGGCCTTACGCCGAAGCCGGCAGGACCGGCCAGCGCTCGACGATGCGCTCGCCGTCGTAGACGAGCAGGTCGCCGAACTGCAGCAGCACCGCTTCGCTCTGCGTCGGGCGGAAGACCACGGTGTCGTCCGGCCGCACGGCGAGCGCCTCGCCGCCGTTGAGCATCTCCTGATTGCTCGACCGGCCGAAGATCGCGTTGAGCTGGAGGCCGGGGGGATCGACCGGCCTGGCCAGCCAGTGGCCGCCGTAGATGAACAGGGTGCGGCGGCTGTTCGGGTCCCAGGCCGACTGCAGCGTCGACAGGAATTCGACCCCCTTGGGCAGAAGCGTGTCGGGGCGCGTCTTGATGACCGGCGTGGCGATGAACGCCGCGGGCTGGAAGTCCTGAAGCAGCGGCGTGTCGAAGTCGGCCGGCTTGACCAGCGCCGAACCGACCGACACTTCGTTGGCGACCGCGGTGTCCTTGTACAAACGGAAGGTCGGGCTGCCCGCCGCATTG
This sequence comes from Roseiarcus fermentans, assembly GCF_003315135.1. GTDB lineage: Bacteria > Pseudomonadota > Alphaproteobacteria > Rhizobiales > Beijerinckiaceae > Roseiarcus > Roseiarcus fermentans. Next base: position 76,449 of record NZ_QNRK01000034.1, on the reverse strand, counting down.
AGAATGGCGCCGTCGAGCGCCGCGGGGCCGAGCACCGCCCGCGCCTGGTCCTTGGCCGCGCCATAGGCCGACCAGGCGGCGTCGATCGCGCCCTGCCTGAGCCCGAGGGCGTCGGGGATCGAGGGAATGTGCGGCTCGTAGCCCATCAGCCCGGCGAAGCGCAGCGCCTTCGACGCTTTCGCCCTCTCGTACATCGCGCCGAGCGCCGGACCCGCGACCTGCCCGCCGCGATGCAGGCCGACGTCGAGTTCGAACGCCGCAGCGAGCGTCAACCCCTGCGCCAGCGCCAGCTGCTCGTACTGGTCGAACCGCTCCGGCGTGTCGATCAGCCAGACGATCCGCCCGGCCGCATCGCGCGAGCCCGCGGGAAGCGCGGCGAAAAACGATCGCGCGGCGAGGATCGGCAGCGGCTTGCCGAGCAGCTGCCCCGCGTCGGGCATGGCGGCGGCGAAAGCCAGCAGCATCGGCAGGTTGAAGGTCATCAGCCGGTCGGTCCCGGTCCCGGCGCGGACGCGGGAAACCAGCGTGGGCGACGGCAGCGACTTGACGACGACGCGATAGCCCATGCCCTCGGGCAGCGCGCGCTTCAGCGTCGCGATGTTGGCGTCGAGCCTCGCGCGATCGATCACCAGCGCCGGCGTCCCGACGCCCGCGGCGCTGAGCGCCTCCTGCAGGCGCAGGAAGTAAGGATCGCGCGGCCCGCTGCGGTCGCCGGGGCGCAAGGCGATCGCCGCGCCCGCGGCCGCCGCGACCGCGACCCCGCCGACCACCGCGCGCCGGGACGGCTTCCAGGCCATGTCAGGCTCCGAGAATCGATTGGAGATAGGGATTGAGAAACTTGCCCTCGGGGTCGATGCGCTTGCGCAGGGCGACGAAGCGCTCGAAATGCGGGTGGATGGCGGCGAGTTCCGGCGCTTTCAGCGAATGCATCTTGCCCCAGTGCGGCCGCCCGCCATGGGCGCGGAAGATCGGCTCGTAGAGCGAGAAGAACACGCCATAGTCTTCGTCGGCCGCGGCATGGACCGAGATCGACATCCGCGGCCCGTCGGTGAACGGGCTCAGCCAGGCGTCGTCGGCGGCGACGAAGCGCACTTCGATCGGGAAGTAGAGGCGCGGATGGGAATCCGCGGCGGCGACCACCTCGGGCAGCGCCGCCTTCGCCGCCTCGATCGGCATCTCGTATTCCATCTCGTTGAACTTCATCGGGCGTCCGGTCGCGAGGAGCTTCCACGATTCGTCGGTCGAGTCCTCGACCACGCCGTGCGGCAGCCCGGCGTCCGCCACCACCCGGCGCAGCCAGGGCCACCAGCCGAGCTGGTCGCGCAGCGTCTTCAGTTGCTCCAGGGTGTCGTCGTCCTGCGCCTGGGCGCGGCCGCTGACCGGCCCCTCGTACAGGTCGTGGGTGATGATCGCCGCCTTGCCGACGCCCGGCAGATAGTAGAACTCGACGTTGCGATGCGCGGCCGCCAGAGCGTCGATCTGCGGATAGAGGGCGTCGATGTCGACCACGGTGATGCGCCGGCGCAGCTTGAACGCCGCGACCGGGCGGATGGTGACGGCGGTGATCACCCCGAGCGCGCCGAGCGACACCTTTCCGGCGGCGAACAGATCGGGGTCGCTCGCCGCCGTGACGGCGCGCGTCTCGCCGGCGGCGGTCACCAGACGAAAGCCCGCGATCGCGCCGTGGAGCGCCTGGAGCGTCAGCCCGGTGCCGTGGGTCGCGGTCGAAAACAGGCCCGCCAGCGTCTGGGTGTCGATGTCTGACAGATTGGCGAGCGCGAGACCGCGTTCGGCGAGGAGGCGCGAGGCGTGTTGCAATCGGGTGCCGGCGCCGAACGTGATCGTCCCCGCCGCCTGGTCCTGCGACAGGACTCCGGCGAGCGGGCTGATGTCGATCATCGCGCCCTGGCTCGGCGCGAGGCCGACGAAGCTGTGGCCGCTGCCGACCGGCCGGATCGGGCGCGGCGCCTCGGCGACGAGGCGAACGACGTCCGCCTCGTCGTGGGCGACGGCGATCGACCGGGGCGTCGCCGTTTCGGTTCCCGACCAGTTGCTCCACGCGACGCGGCCGGGCGGCGCCGGGGGCGGATCGGGCCGGTAGCCGGGCCGGACGAAGCCGGGGCCGACCCAGCTCGCGTAGAGCCCGGCCGGGACGGCGACCGCGGCGGCCGCGCCGGCGCCGAGTGCGGCGCGTCGGGACAGTGTCATCGCGTCGGCTCCGTGGACATGAAGGCGATGATCCGCCGGGCGTCGTCGTCGCCGCAGTCGGGGCAGAGGCCGCCGGGGGGCATGGCGTTGCGGCCCTTCCGGAACGAGGCGAGCAGGCCGTCGGCGCCGCGCGCGGCGAGCCGCGGCGCCCAGGCCGAGACCTGGCCGGCGAGCGGCGCGCCGCTCGCCGCCGAGCCATGGCAGGTCCTGCACGAGCGGTCGTAGAGCGCGGCGAGCGCGGGCGGCGACGGCTCGGCGCGCGCCGCGTACTCGACCTCCGCCGCAGTCGGGCGCGCCGGCTGCGCCGACTGACCGCAGGACGCCGTCAGGAGGGCGGCGAACGCCGCCGCAAACAGGCCTTGCCGCATCGCCTCCCCGGCCGTTTTGCTTCATGGCGGCCCTCGCCAGTCAGCGCGTGAACCTCGACGTACCACGCCGCGGCTGCGGGTCGTCAAGCGCCTCGGCGGACAGAATGACGGCAATTACCAGTTATCCCAAGGCAGTCCCCGAAGGAGGCCGTCCTCGCGAGCGAAGCGACGCGATCCGGGGGCCGCTTGCGCTGCCGGCGCCGCCCTGCCCCGTCCGGCCGCCGTTCGGGGTTGGCTGCGAGCAGAAGACGGAGCAATCCCTGCCGCAAAGACGCGGGCGGCGGCGGCGGCGCGGCGGCTGGGGCAATCGACAGGCGCCATTTGGGACAGAGTCAACGGGCACCGCGCTGGGCAATTCAGGAGGACGTCGACGAACGGCCGGTCGACGACAGGAGATCGGCTTTGGACATGAACCGTCTGTCGTAAGTGAACGTGTCGAAATCGTCCGGCAGCGCCGCCAGGAGATTTGGCGGCGGTTCGCGGCCGCATCTTATCAACAGACGACAATAGAGAAATATCGCCTCGTAGGTCATGCCGGGAAACGCATCGATTTCCGAGCCGAAAGGCGCGCCGCGCAACGTTTCGATCGCCTCGGCGAATTTGCCCATCCGGCAGAGAATTTGGGCTCGGTCCCACAGACGGCCGCACTCCGTGAAGGCGTCGGCCTTGCTGGCGTCGATGATGCGCAGCGCGTCTTCGTAACGCCCTTGCCACACCAAGACCGCAGACCGCCAATGCGCGATCGACGCGCGCTGCTCACGCGAGAGGCCGGGTTCTTCTTCGTCGATTCGCTTGTGGCAGGCCTCCCAGTCGTGAGACTTCACGAGCGTAAAGATGTCTTCGCGAAAGCCCATCGCACGCCCCCTCACGCCCGTTGCCGGCGCACCGCTGAATTACGAATCACGTCGCGCAACCTCGCGGAATTGGGACAGAGTAAACTGTCCCCGCGCTTGTCTGTCCCCGCGCCTGTCACCGCTCTGCGGTTCCAGCCTTCAGGCCGGGGCGGGGGAATCCGGCTCCGGGGGGAGAAGATCGGCCTTTTCGCGCATCCTGCCAAAGAGATGGGTCCCGAAGTCGTCGGGCAGCGCCGCCAGGAGATTCGGGGGCGGCTCGCGGCCGGCTTGTTTCAGGAGATAACAATAGAGAAAGATCGCTTCATAGGTTAAAGCAGGGAACGCATCGATTTCCGACCCGAAAGGCGCTTGGCGTAACGTCTCGATGGCATCGGCGGTCTTGCCCATGCATTGGAGAATTCGCGCCCGGTCAAAAAGATAGCCGCATTGCGTGAAGACGTCGTCCTTGCTCGCGTCGATCGCCCGCAAAGCCTCGTCATAGCGCCCTTGGCCCCTCAAAATGCTGGATCGCCATCCCGCAATCGCGACGCGCGATTCACGGGTGTCGCCGGGTTCCTCGTCAATTCGACGATGGCAAGCTTGCCAATCGTCTGTTTTCAGGAGCGCGAACATGTCTTCGTGGAAACTCATCGCCTGTTCCTTTCACACCCGGTTGCCGCCGCACCGCTGACTTACAAAACCTTTTGCACAGCCTCGAGCCGTCTTGTAGCCGCCCGTCAGTCCCCTGGGCGGATTGGGGGAGGTGAGGAGTCGCGCGCAAAATTCAAGCGCCTTCGCCCATTCCTCTTCGCACCCGTCCGGCAGCATCAGAGCCACGTCGTTGTGGCTCCCATTTTTCCGGCGAGCGGGGCTGTCCGCCGAGGCAGGCTCACCGTCGGCCGTCCACTGGCCTCCGTCCGGGTTGCCCGCAGGAACGCGCGGCTGGTCTTCGTAATATTGGCGAGCGTTTCGACTTCGCCGCCGTCGAGTCCGCAGGCCTTCAGCACGGCCGTCGGCGTGAGGAAACCCTCGTCGAGAATTCCGGCGGCGATGTGCAGACGGCGCGCGCCCTCACGCCCGGCGAAGGCCGAAATGCCGGTCAACGCGACATGCATCGCCGACTTGGCGAAGTCGCCGCGGTCGAATTCCGCCTCCGCCCAGGCGAGATGCTTGAGAACCTTCGCCGGGACGGGGAAGCCGTAAGCGACAGACAGCAGGGCGAGAAGCCGCGCCTCCTCGGGCGCGCCTTTGCGCGCCAACACGGTGGCGGCGCCGAGCCGCGGACCCTCCGCCGTCCAGGTGACAAAGGGGTAGAATGGCGCATTGCGGGCTTCCGCAGCCCATGTTCGTTCCAGCGTCGCGATCGTTTGACGGAAGCGCTTCAACGACGGGTCACCGCATCCGCAGTCCTCTTGTCTCTCAGGAAGCTTTTCGGCCTGCATTCCTCACCCCCTCGCGCATGAATTTCGGGGAGGCGCGAGCAAGTATGGATTGTACAGAAGGACGTCGCCTTGCCAAGGACAAATCACGAACAAACGCGATCTTGGTCTTTGAGCCACACGTTCAGCGGAACGCCATTGCCGGCCGCCGAAGGAACTCCCGAAAGGCAATCGTTTCAAGGGCTGAACCACGGGGCGGAGTCCGGGGCGTGGCCCTTGTCGGGCGCGCTCGTCGAGCGCGCCGGCGGGGTCAGCGACCCCGCCCTACACCGGCGCCCCTCGGCGCGAATGCCTTCAGCCCACGATCATCACCAGGCCCGCCAGCAAAACCCCCTCGATCAGGCACGCCCGCCGGTAGAGCGCCAGCGCGCGCCGGATGTCGGCGGCGCTCGCCTCGCGCCGGCCCGCGCCCATGAAGGCGTCGTCGACCAGGGTGGTTCCGTAGACCCGTGGGCCGGCGAGTTTCAGCGCCAGCGCGCCGGCCATCGCGGCCTCCGGCCAGCCGGCGTTGGGCGACCGGTGTCTTGACGCGTCGCGGAACACGGCGCGCGCCGCCTCGCGCGCCGACGCGCCGGGGGTGAGGAGCGCGGCGAGCGCGATCCACAGCGCCGCCAGCCGCGAGGCCGGGAGGTTGACGAGGTCGTCGAGACGCGCCGCCGCCCAGCCGAAGGCGGCGTAGCGCTGGTCCCGGTGGCCGATCATGCTGTCTGCCGTGTTGACGGCCTTGTAGAGCGCGCCGCCGGTCAAGCCCGTGAGCGCGGTCCAGAGGATCGGCGCGACCACTCCGTCGGAGAAATTTTCCGCCAGGCTCTCGATCGCGGCGCGCGCCACGCCCGCTTCGTCGAGCGCGTCGGGATTGCGGCCGACCACCATCGCCACCGCCCGCCGCCCCGATTCGAGGCTCGAGTCCAGCCCGTCCGCGACCGCGCCGACATAAGTATGGAGGCTCCGCTGCGCCGGCAGGCTGGCGGCGAGCGCAGCGAGCGCGACGAAGCCGGCGACGCCGAAGCGCTCGAGCCCCGCGGTCAGCGCGAGCGCGACCAGCGCGACCGGGACGAGATAGAGGAGAAGCGCCGCGACGCCCGCCGCCCGCCGCGCGGAAAAATCCCGGTCCGGCCGGTTCAACCGCGTCTCCAGCCAGGCGAGCCAGGCGCCCATCCAGGTCACCGGATGGCCGAGGGCGCGATAGAACGGCGCCGGATAGCCGGCCAGCGCCTCGATCGTCAGGGCGGCGAGCGCCAGCGGCAGGGAATCGGAAAGCGACATGATAGGGGCCGACCTAGCACGGCCGGCCAGCCGACGTCGCGGCGCCGGCCGCGCCGTTTTCCACAGGCTCTTTGCCGGATACCTTGTTTCCGCCGCGCCGCGGCGGGACAAGGGGGCATGCTGATTCGCGCGCCCCGCGTCTTCACCATCCCGCCCGGCGCCCCGTTCCTGGCGACGCTGAGCCGCGCCCTGATCGACGGCGAACTCATCGAAGGATTTCCGGGGTCGGGCGGCCCGCTGGCGCTCGCCGAGGCGACGATCTACGTGCCGACCCGGCGCGCCGCCTCGGCGCTGGCGGACGCGCTGCTCGCGGCCAGCGGCGGCCGCGCCGTGCTGCTGCCGCGCATCGCCCCGCTCGGCGCCTTCGAGCCGGACGATTCCACCGTCTTCGCCGATCCCGGGGCGGACGATGCGTCCCCCGCGGGGCCGCGGCCGGCGGTCGGCGCGCTGACCCGGCGGCATGTGCTGGCGCTGCTGGTTCGCCAGTGGGGGCAGGCCCTGCGCGGCGCGATCCGCAGCGCCGACGCCGACGGCCTCGACTGCGATCCGCTCGAGCCCGCCCTGGTCGCCTCCACGCCGGCCCAGGCCTATGCGCTGGCCGGCGACCTCGCGGCCCTGATCGACGACCTGATCATCGAGGGGGTGAAGCCGAAGGCGCTCGACGCGCTCGCCCCCGACGCCGCTTACGACCGCTACTGGCGGATCACGCTCGACTTCCTCAAGATCGCCTTCGCCGCCTGGCCGGCGTGGCTCGCCGAGAACGGCCTGATCGACCGCGCCGCCCGGGTCGCGGCGCTGGTCGACGCCGAGGTCGCGGCGCTGGCGGCCGGCGCGCGGGCGCGGCGCGGGCCGACGATCATCGCCGGCTCGACCGGCGCCAATCGCGCCACCGCCCGGCTGATCGCGGCGGTCGCCCGCTCCGACCGCGGCGCGGTCGTCCTGCCCGGGCTCGACACGCGTCTCGACGAACGGGCCTGGGACATGATCGGCGCCAGCGACGGCGACGAGCAGGGTCTGGCCGGCCACCCGCAGGCCCTGCTGCGCCGGCTGATCGGGCTGATCGGCGTCGCGCGGGCGGACGTGCGACCGCTCGGCCGGCAGGCAGGGCCGCTCGCCGCCCGAGCCGCCCTCATCGGCGAGGCCCTGCGCCCGGCCGAATCGACCGACGCCTGGCGCGACCGCAGCGCGGCGCTCGCCCCCCCGGCGGTCGCCGCGGCGCTCGAATCCGTCGCCGTCATCGTCGCCGACCACGAGACCGAGGAGGCGCTCGCGCTCGCCATCGCCATGCGCGAGGTTCTCGAGACGCCGGGCAAGACCGCGGCGCTGATCACCCCAGACCCGTCGATCGCGCGCCGGGTCGCGGCGGAACTGGCGCGCTGGGGGGTCGAGGTCGAGGATTCGGCGGGGCGGTCGCTGGGGGAGACCGAGGCCGGCGCGCTCGCCCGGCTGCTGCTGAACGCCGCGGCCGACTTCCGTCCGCTCGCCCTCCAGGCGCTCCTCGCCCACCCGTCCGCCCGCCTCGGCCGCGACCGCGCCGGCAAAGCCGCGGCCGCGCGGGCGCTCGAACTCGGCGTCTTTCGCGCCGCGCCCATCGTCGCGCTCGACGATCTCGACGCCGCCTTCGCCGCCGCGCGCGCCGCCGCCGCCGACCGCCACGCCCATCCCGCCGTCCGCTCGGTCGGCGACGCGCGGCGCGCCGAGGGCGAGGGGCTGGCGCGCGATTGCGCGGCCGTGCTCGGCCCCCTGCGCAGGCTCGGCTCGGCGCCGCTCCGCGACTGGCTCGACGCGCACCGCGCGGCGCTCGCCGCCGTCCTGGCCGCGCCCGACGACGCCGCCGTTCCGCACGGGGCTCCGGCGCTCGACGATCTCATCGAGGAGTGGCGTGCGGCGGCCGGCGAGGGCTTTCCCTGCACGCTCGCCGACTATGCCCGCCTCTTCGAGGAGGCGCTGTTCGGCGTGCGCGCCCCGCCGGCGCCGTCCGGCTGCCCACGCCTCGCCATCCTCGGCCTGCTCGAGGCGCGCCTGCTCGCCTTCGACCGGACGCTGGTCGCCGGCCTCGACGAGAAGGTCTGGCCGCCGGCCGTCAACACCGACGCGTTCCTCAACCGGCCGATGCGCGCGCGCCTCGGGCTGTCGCCGCCCGAGCGGCGGATCGGCCAGACGGCGCACGATTTCGTCGCAGCCCTAGGGGCGCGCGAGACGATCCTCAGCCGCGCCAGGAAGCGCGGCGGCGAGCCGACGGTCGCCTCGCGCTTCCTGCAGCGGCTCGGCGCCGCGGCGGGCGCGGAGGCGATCGGGGCGGCCGAGCGGCGCGGCGCGCAATATCTCGCCTGGGCGCGGGCGCTCGACAAGCCCGATTCGATCGCCCCGGCGCCGCGGCCGGAGCCGACGCCGCCGGCGGACAAGCGTCCGCGGTCGCTGAGCGTCACCCGGATCGAAACCCTGCGCCGCGACCCTTACGCGATCTACGCCGAGCGGATTCTGAGGCTCAAGGGTCTCGACCCGGTCCAGCGGGCGCTCGGCCCGCGGGAGGCGGGCGAGGCCTGGCACGGGGCGCTCGAGGATTTTTCCATCGCCTTCCCGGCGGGGGCCCTGCCGCCGGAGGCGCGCGACCGGCTCGCCGGCCTCGCCCGCGCGCACTTCGCCGAACTCCTGCGCGACCCTGCCTTCGCGGGCCTGAACTGGCCCAACATCGAGAAGGCGATCGACGTCTTCATCGGGTTCGAGGCGGAAGCCCGGACCGAGATCGAGCGCATCTTCGTCGAGCGCCAGGGCGAGATCGTCATTCCGCTGCGTGACGGCTCGCAATTCCGGCTGACCGCGCGCGCCGACCGGATCGACCGGCTGGTCGACGGCGAGGCGACGCTGATCGACTACAAGAGCGGCCGCCCGCCGGGAAAGAAGGAAGTGACGATCGGCCTCGCGCCGCAACTCACCCTCGAGGCCGCGATTCTCATGCGCGGCGGCTTCGCCGATCTCGGGGCGATGACGCCGCGGCGCGCGCTCTACATCAAGCTCGGCGGCGCCGACGGCGGCGAAGCGCGCGAGGCGGCGGAGAAGGGCGAGGACATCGCCGAGCTCGCCGAGCGTCACTTCGCCGATCTGAAAGTCCTGCTCGACCAGTTCGTCGATCCCGGGACGCCCTATCTGTCGCGGCCGATGCCGAAGTTCGCCAGCCGCTTCGCCGACTACGACCATCTGGCGCGGGTCAAGGAATGGTCGAAGGCCGGCGGCGCCGGCGAGCCGACCGCGGGAGAGGCCGGATGAGTCGGCCGCTCGACATTCCCGAGGCGCTCAGGCGGTATCAGGCGCTCGCCTCCGATCCGGCGGCCTCGGCCTGGGTGTCGGCCAACGCCGGCAGCGGCAAGACCCACGTCCTGACCCAGCGCGTGCTGCGGCTTCTGCTCGACGGCGCGAAACCGGCGCAGATTCTCGGCCTCACCTTCACCAAGGCCGCCGCGGCCAACATGGCCGGCCGCATCTTCAGGACGCTCGCCGAGTGGACGACGCTGGACGACGAGCGGCTCTCGGCGGCCATCGCCGAGACCGGCGCCGGCCGGCCGGGTCCGCCGGCGCTGGCCTTCGCGCGGCAATTGTTCGCCCGCACGATCGAGACCCCGGGCGGCCTCAAGATCCAGACCCTGCACGCCTTCTGCGAACGGCTGCTCCAGGTGTTCCCGTTCGAGGCCAACGTCCCGGCGCATTTCAAGGTGGTGGACGAGCGCGAGGCGGCCCGGCTGATGATCGCGGCGCGCGACCGGGCGCTGGTCGCGCTCGGATCGTCGGCAGAGGGCGAAGCCGCGCTCGACCGGGTGGCGCGGGACGCCGGCGCCTTCAATTTCGACAGGCTGCTGGCCGAAGCGCAGGACTTCGCCGAGGTCTTCGCCGGATTTGCCGACGCGGCGCGGTACGGCGAGGCGCTCCGGCGCCGCCTCGGGCTGCAGCCGGGCGAAACGACGGCGAGCGTGGAAACGGAGATGCTCGGCGGCGACGTCGGGACGAGGCGCCGAATCGCATGGGCGCAGGGGCTGGCCGCCGGCAAGGCCCAGGACAAGGCGTTCGCCGCCGGCCTCACGGCCGCCAACGCTGGAATCGATCGGACCGCGAGGGTCCGGGCGCTGCTCGGCGCCTTTTTCACCAAAGACGGCGAGGGCGAGCCGCGGGGCGGGAAGAAGGCGCATCTGACCACCGCGGCCGTGCGCGAAACCCGCCCCGACCTGGAGAAGGCGGTCCAGCGCGAGCTCGTCCGGCTCATCGGGCTGCGCGACCGGCTTCGCTCGGTCGCGACGCTCGACCGTTCGACGGCGCTGTTCGCCGTCTCGGGCGAAATCCTGACAGCCTTCGCCGCGGAAAAGGCCGGGCGCGGCGCGCTCGATTTCGCCGACCAGATCGCCCGCGCCCTCGCGCTCGTGACCCGGTCGAGCGCGGCGTGGGTGATGCAGAAGCTCGACTATGGGCTCGACCACCTGCTGATCGACGAGGCGCAGGACAATTCGGCCGGACAGTGGCGCATCGTCGAGGCGCTGACCGACGAGTTCTTCGCCGGCGAGAGCGCGCGCTCGCGGCGGCGCACGGTGTTTGCAGTCGGCGACGAGAAGCAGTCGATCTTCTCGTTCCAGGGCGCGGCGCCCGGGCTGTTCGCCGACATGCGGCGCGGGTTCGCACGCCGGCATCGCGACGCGGACAAGCCGTTCGCGAGCGTGCCGATGAACTTTTCCTTCCGCTCGGCGCCGGCGGTCCTCGCCGCCGTGGACATGGTCTTCCAGTCCGAGGCCGCCTGGAACGGCGTCGCCGCCGAGGGCGAGCCGCCGCCGATTCACGAGGCGATCCAGAAGACCCTGAAAGGCGTGGTCGAGATCTGGCCGCCCGTCGAGCCCGAGACGGGGCGCGATCCGGACGACTGGCGGATGCCGCTCGACGAGCCGGCGGCGCGCGATCCCGCCGTCGTTCTCGCCCAGCGCATCGCGAGCCAGATCGCCCGCTGGCTCGACCCCGGCTCGCGCGAGCGGGTCGTCGGCGACGACGGCGAACCGCGGCGGATTCGCCCCGGCGACGTGTTGATCCTGGTCAGGCGGCGCAACGCCTTCTTCGAGGCGATGATCCGCGCCCTCAAGGACCGCGGCGTCAAGGTCGCCGGCGCCGACCGGCTGAAGCTCAGGGAGCACATCGCGGTCATGGACCTGATCGCCGCCGGGCGCGCCGCGCTCGCCGCCGACGACGACCTGTCGCTCGCCTGCGCGCTCAAGTCGCCGCTGATCGGGCTCGACGACCCGGCGCTCTATCGGCTCGCCGCCGACCGGGCCGGGCCGCTCGCGGCCGCGCTCGACGCCGCGCAGGACCCGGCGGCGCAGGCCGCGGCGCGGCGCGTCGCCGAATGGCGCCGGCGCGCCGTCACGCTCGGCCCCTACGCCTTCTACGCCCGCCTCGTCGGGGAGGACGGCGGCCGCAAGGCGCTGATCGCCCGGCTCGGCGACGACGCCGCCGACCCGATCGACGAGTTCCTCGCCCTCGCGCTCGATCACGAGCGCAACGACGCCCCGTCGCTGACGCGCTTTCTCGCCGAGGTCGAGGAGACCGAGGCGGAGATCAAGCGCGACCTCGAGGCGGAGAGCGACGGCGTGCGCGTGCTGACGGTGCACGCGAGCAAGGGCCTCGAGGCGCCGATCGTCATTCTGCCCGACACGATGGTCGCGCCGGGCGGGCGTCACGATCCCAAGCTCATGCCGCTCGCGCCGCTCGACGCCGGCGACCCGCCGCTGTTCGCCTGGACCCGCAAGGCGGCCGAAGACTGCGACGTCGTCGCCGCGGCGCGGGCGCGGGGGCGGGCCGAGGAGGCGGGCGAGCATCGCAGGCTGCTCTACGTCGCCATGACCCGCGCCGCCGAGCGGCTGATCGTCGCCGGCTACCAGGGCCAGAGGCGGCGGCCCGACGGCTGCTGGTACGACCTGGTCGCCGGCAGCCTCGAGCCGGCGACCGTCGCGGCGCCGGCGTTCTGGGACGCCAAGGCCATCGTCCGGCGCTACGGGGAGAGCCTGACCGCCGACGCGGCGAGCGAGACCGAAGCGCCAGCGGCCCCGCCGCCGCCGCCGGGCTGGCTGTCGACGCGGATCGCCGACGCGGCGCCGGCGCTCCGGATCAGGCCGTCCGCGCGCGCCGCGGGCGAGCGCGCCGGGCGTCGCGCCGAAGGGCTCGTCGCCCATGCGCTGCTTCACCTGCTGCCGGGCGTCGAGCGCGACCGGCGGCGCGAAGCCGCCCTCTCCATCCTCGGCGCGCAGGGGGCCGGGCTGCCGGAGGCGCGGCGCCGCGCGCTCCTCGACCAGGTTCTCGCGGTGATCGACGCTCCCGAGCTCGCGCCGCTGTTCGGTCCGAATTCTCGCGCCGAGGTCCCGTTCGCCGGCGCCGTCGACCGCCCGGGCGGGCCGCCCCTGCCGTTGTCGGGCCGCCTCGACCGCCTCGCCGTGACCGACGACGCCGTTTACGTCGTCGACTTCAAGCTCGGCGCGGCCCCCGCCGCGCCGGCGCCGGCGCACGTCGCCCAGCTCGCGCTGACCGGCGCCGCGCTCGAGCCGCTCTATCCCGGTCGCGCGGTGCGGGCGGCGCTCGTTTACCTCGACGGGCCGGCGATACGACCATTGTCGAAGGCCGAGCTGAAGGCCGCTCTCGCCCCCGTGATAACCTCTTGAAAACCATACGGGGCCGAACTGAGGTTTTTTGGCCACAGTCAAGCAGGAAAACTGTTTGCCTTGATGACGTCGCAATTCATCGCCAGTTTCCGCGCCCTATGATGAGCGGAACGTCGAACCGGGCGCCCGTGGCATGAGGGCTGGGGCTTGAATCGCGCGGGACTGAGACAGTCGCCGCGAATGGGCGTGTGCGCATTCGCGATAGCTTGGACTCTGGCGACCTTCGCGGCCTGCGCCGCGGTCGCGGCGCCCGCCATGATCCGCTACGATCACCCCGTGTACAAGAACGGCAAGCGCGTCCTGTGGCACGGGGCGTGGCGCGGGAGCGCCGGCCGCAGCTATTCGCATAACGCGCCGGCGAGAGCGACGGTTCCCGAAGCCCCCGCGGCGGCCGCAGCGGCGGCCGGGGCGGTCGCGGCGACGGCGGCTGGATCGGCCGCCGCGGGCGCGATCGGCGGCGAAACCTCGGCCCCGCTCAAGCCGTTCGCCATTCTCGCCGACCCGGGCGATCTCTCGGCCAGCCGCATGGCGCGGGAATTCGTCGAAGTCCTCGGCGACCAGGGCGTGCAGGGCCGCGCCATCGTCGGGTCGACCGCGCCGACCGGGATCGCCAGGGTGATGCGGACCGACATGGCCGATTTCGCCATCGTCACCCTCGATTCGCTCGCGGTCAGCGTCAAATACCAGCCGGACTGGCCCAAGCGCGTGCCGCTGGTCGCGCCGCTCGCGCCGGAAACCATCGAGGTCGTCGCCTCGAAGGACGTGAAGTCGCTCGCCGACCTCGCGGGCAAATCGGTCAGCTTCGGCGATCCCGACGGGACGACCGGCATCAGCGCCAAGCTTCTGTTTTCGCGATTGGGCGTGACTGTCGCTCCGACCTACGAGCCGCTGGCGGACGCCCTCGCCGCGCTCGCCGGCGGCAAGCGCGATGCGGTCGTCGTCCTCGGGGCGAGGGAGGCTCATGCGCTGGACGGGTTCGGCGGCGACGGCCGCTTTCACCTCGTCGCCATCCCATGGTCGCCGCCGCTCGAGTCGGTCTACGCGCCGGCGCGGATCGCCGCGTCCGACCGGCCGAACCTGATCCGGGCCAACGACACGGTCGAAACCGTGGCTGCGCCGATGGCGCTGGTCGCGATCGACGCGCCGGCCGGATCGCCGCGCGCTGACGCGCTCGGCCGTCTCGCCCGCGCCTTCTTCGACACCTACGAATCGACCCTGACGGCGGGGCGCGACGAACACTGGGGCGAGATCAACCTCGCGGCGGACGCTGCGGTCCCCAACGCCGACTGGCCGCGGCTGGCGGCGGCGCAGGGGTGGGTCGACGAGCGAAAGGCCTCCGCCAACGCGTCGCTCGACGCGTTCCGCGCCACGGCGAAAGCGGCCGGCGCCGGCGGCGGTCCAAAAGCCGAAGATTCCGATCGGCTTTACGACAGTCTGACGCGCTGGCGCAGCCTGCTGCAATAGAGGAGGACGAGCCCTGCCCTTCATATGGAAAGTCGCCGCGGGCGCCGTCGCCGGATGCCTCGCCGCGCTGCTCGTGATCGCCTGCTGGCCGCGGATCGAACCGTCGAGCGCTTCGCTGAAGGCGTCGGTGCAGCAGCCGGTGTTCGTGGCGCAAACGGTCGCGGCGCCGGCGGCGCAGAAGGCCGCTCCGGTCACGGCGCACGCGCTCGCCAAGGAGGCGCTCGGCAAGCTCGCGAGCGCGCTGCGGGGGCAGGCCGCCGACCAGACGCCGATCGCCTCCCTCGACATTCCGATCGAGGACGCGCGCCACCTGTGCGCCGAAGGCCTGATCGCCTTCGCCAAGGGCGACATCGCCGCCGCGCGCGCCTTCCTCAAGCGCGCCGCGGAAGACGGCGACGCCCGCGCGCTCATGGCGCTCGGCGACACCTACGACCCGACCACGCTGTCCCAGCTCGGCGCGCTCGGCCTCAAGGGCGACGAGGCGGTCGCGCGCAGCTATTATTCGCGCGCCCTCGCCGCCGGCGTCGGCGGCGCCCGCGAACGGATCGCGGCGCTCGCCGCCAAGTAGCCCGGTCCGCGCCCCCCAAATCCGGATCGACAGCGCCGGCGATCGTTCGCGCCAAGGACGGCGGCGAAGCCCTGGGCGGCGCAACCGCATCGGCCGCGTGCGGTCAGGCGAAATCGCCGTGTCGATCGGGGGGCGGTTCGACCGAACCTCCACCGGAACGCTGATGCGCGCCCGGCGTTCGCCCGACGCGAGCCTTGCAGGCTCTTGACCGCAATCGACAGAGCGGTGCAATCTCGTGATAACGCGGAAAAACGTCAAAGGAGGAAGTGTTCAATGCGTGGCGCCGCCGAACCTGCCCGACACGAGCCAGCCCCGGGGTTTCTGCTGCGGATGATGGAGGCGCGCGCGGTGTGGGAGCATTACGCCACCGTCTCGATGATGCCGCTGTGGGCCGCGGCGCCGAAGGGCGACGGGCATCCGGTGCTCGTCCTGCCGGGACTGGCCGCCGGCGACGCCACGACCGCGCTGATGCGGCGCTTCCTGTCTTCGCGCGGGTTTTCCCC
Source organism: Roseiarcus fermentans (assembly GCF_003315135.1). GTDB lineage: Bacteria > Pseudomonadota > Alphaproteobacteria > Rhizobiales > Beijerinckiaceae > Roseiarcus > Roseiarcus fermentans. The sequence continues at coordinate 61,117 of NZ_QNRK01000034.1, read as the reverse complement.
CTCGGGCTGGGGTCAGGGAATCAATCTCGGTTTGCGCGAGGGCGTGATCGAGCGGGCGCACGACCGGTTGCGCGATTTGTGGCAGGAACACGGCCGGCCGGTGAGCCTGGTCGGCTGGAGCCTCGGCGGACTCTACGCCCGGGAACTCGCCAAGCATTCGCCCGAGATGGTGCGCCTCGTCATCACCCTCGGCTCGCCCTTCACTGGCCATCCGCGCGAGACCAACGCGTGGCGGCTGTACGAATTCGCCAGCGGCCACCGCCTCGACTGGCACGATTTTCACGGACCGCTCCGCTCGCCGCCGCCGGTGCCGACGACGTCGATCTTCAGCCCGACCGACGGCATCGTGGCGTGGCGGTGCAGCGTCGAGAACCGGCGGACGCTGGCCGAGAACATCGTGGTGCAATCGAGCCACCTCGGGCTCGGCGCGCATCCGGCCGCTCTCTACGCCATCGCCGACCGACTCGCGCAGCCCGAGGACCGCTGGGAGCCGTTCCATCGCGAGGGCTGGCGGCAGTTCGTCTACGGCGACCCGGAGGCGTACCGCCATCCTCGCGGGACGGCCGAGGCGCACGCTCACGCCCAGCCCGCCCCAGCCGAATAGCAGCGCGCCGCCTCGGCTAGGAATAGAGCGCGCGCAGCGTCTTCTTGTCGATCTTGCCGACCGAGGTCAGGGGAAGCTCGGCAACGAACGTGACGTTCTCGGGAATGGCGATTTTCGAGATCAGGCCGCGCTCGACGTAGGAGGCGACGTGCAGGCGGACGTCGTCTTCGCTGATCGCCTCCGGATGCTCGGGGTCGCGGATGACCAGCGCCAGCGGCCGCTCGCCCCACTTGACGTCCCGGATCGGGATCACCGCCGCCTTGCGGACCCCGGGCATTTCCATGATGATGTTCTCGAGCGCGATCGAGGACACCCATTCCCCGCCGGTCTTGACGATGTCCTTGATCCGGTCGGCGATCCGGACGTAGCCGTCCGCATCGATCGAGGCGACGTCGCCGGTATGCAGATAGCCGCCGCCCCACAAGACCTCCGACGCCTCCGGGTTGTTGAGGTAGCCGGTCGTCAACCAGGGCGCGCGCACGACGATCTCGCCCACCGCCTCGCCGTCGTGCGGCACCTCGGCCATGTTGGCGTCGACGATGCGCAGATCGACCAGCGGCGCCGCGATCCCCGCTGCGATCCGATAGCGAAGCTCCTCTTCGAAATCTCCGCCGAGATGCTTCGACTTGATATGCGACGTGGTGAGCATCGGGGCCGTTTCCGACATGCCGTAGCCGCCGAACACGTCGATCCCGCGCGCCATCGCCGCCCGCGCCAGCGAGGGCGGAAGGGCCGATCCGCCGATGACCATCCTGAGCCTGGACAGATCGACGCTTTCGCTTCCCGGCGCCGTCAGCAGCATCTGCAGAAGCGTCGGGACGCAATGGGTCCAGGTCACGCCTTCGCTCGCGATCAGCTTGACGAAGATCTCGGGCGAGTAGCGGCCGGGGAAGACGAGCTTGCAGCCCGCCAGCGTCGTCGTGTACGGCGCCCCCCAGGCGTGAACATGGAACATCGGCGTCATCGGCATGTAGACGTCGTCGCGATGGAAACGGCCGTGTTTGGGCGTCAACCCGTATTCGACGAGCACCGCCATGGAATGCATCACGATCTGACGATGGCTGAAATGGACGCCTTTCGGCCGCCCGGTCGTCCCCGTCGTGTGGAAGATCGTGGCGACGGCGTTCTCGTCGAAATCGGGGAAGGGGAAGTACGGCGACCCGATCGACAGCAACGCCTCGTATTCCGCATTCACGGACATGGCCGTCACCGGCTGGTCCGGCCGATCGAGCATGGAGACCCAGTTCCGCACCGCTTCGAGGTGGGGCCGAAGCTTCGCGACCAGCGGCGCGAAGTCGGCGTTGAACAGGACGGTGGTCGCGCCGCTGTCGACGATCGTATAGGCGATGTCCTCGGGCGTCAGGCTCACGTTCACCGTCTGCATCACCGCGCCCATCATGGGAATGGCGAAATAGCACTCGTGATAGCGGTCGCTGTCCCATTCGAGGATCGCGACCACGTCGCCCTGGTCGACGCCGATCTGCGTCAGGCCGCTGGCGAGCCGCCCGATCCGCTCGCGAAATTCCCGGTAGGTGCGGCGGCGCAGATCGCGGTAGACGATCTCCTGATCCGGCGCGCGCGTCATCGACGTATGCAGGAGGTGCTTGATCAGCAGGGGATAGACATAGGCCGACGGCGTCGGCGGAATGATCCTGACAGGCATGACGCTCCCTCCAAGTGATTCTCGTGGCCGTGCTCTAGCGGGGAGCAAAGAAACGCGCGTTGACGCGGATCAAAGGTCGGATGGTTTATACGGAGCGCGGCGGGATGTCGCGGCCGGGCGACGATCCGCGGCTGTGGTTCCCCTTAAGGGAGGCCCTTGAGGAACCCGATCAGCGCAGCGTTGACCTCGTCGGGCCGCTCCTGCTGGGTCCAGTGGCCGCAGCCCGGAATCATGATCGTCCCGCGCAGGTCGGGAACGAAGGTCGGCATGAGGTGGATCCCGCCGGCCGCGACCGTGACCACGCTGTCGCGATCGCCTGCGATATAGAGCGCCGGGACCGCGACCTCGAGCCCGTCGAACGGGGCCATCAGCGCAAAGTCGCGGTCGATGTTGCGGTACCAGTTCAGCCCGCCGCGGAAGCCGGTCCGCGTGAATTCGGCGGCGTAAAAGTCGATGTCGGCTTCGGTGAGCCAGGTGGGCAGACGCTCGGGGACCGGGCGGCGCGACAGGAAGCCGCCGTCGCGCGGAACCATGCCGACCGCCGTATCGGGCGACCCGCCGACCGGGCGCGGCGCGTCGCCCGACCCGCCGAACAGCAACGCGCGATGGGTGGCGCGCGGGTCGCGCTCGAACTCGGCCTCGGCTCGCCCCGGCTCCTGAAAGTAGAGCATGTAGAACTGCGCCGTCTCGGTCCTGGGCATCATCGCCGTGGTGATCCCGAGGCCTCGGCGGAGGAAGGGCACGCTCAGGCCCGCGACCGCGCGAAACACGTCCGGCCGCAGGAGCGCCGCGCTCCAGGCGACCGGCGCGCCCCAGTCGTGCCCGACGATGACGGCGTCCCTTGCGCCGAGCGCCGGGACGAGGGCGACCATGTCGCCGACGAGATCGAGGAGCGTATAGCGCTCGATCGCCTCGGGCCGGTCGGTCTGCCCGTAGCCGCGCATGTCGGGCGCGACCGCGCGATAGCCGGCCGCGGCGAGCGCCTGGAGCTGCCATCGCCAGGAGTACCAGGATTCCGGGAAGCCGTGGCAGAGGAGAACGAGCGGACCCTCGCCCGCCTCGGCGACGTGGTGGCGAATGCCGTTCGCCTCGACGAATCGGTGTGTGATGTCCGTCACGGTTCCCTCCGCCATGCGTCGTCGACTCGCGCGGTCGATGAGGACGCCCCGATCATCCCTTGCGCGAGGGTGACGCGAAAGCGCGCGGATCGCAAGCCGACGGAGACCGGCGCAGGACGATCGCTCGAACGTCCGCGACGCGCCGCCCCGCCTGGGAGCGAGAGAAGGCGCTTCAAGCGATTGCCCTCGACCGGCGCCTGGAACCGCGACAAATCGACCCTCGTCGCCGTCGTCGCCGGAGAGGCTCTTGATCTGCGGCCGGCTTTCGGGGATCGTGCCGCCGAACCGGCGCGCGATCCGCCCGATCGAGCGGAAGCGCCGAGGAGAGGGTTTTCGATGGAGACGAGTCTGTCGTCCGGCATCTGGGCGGGGTTTGTCGCAACGGTCTACCTGTCGCTGATCATGATCGCCAAGGCGAAGCTCGGCATGACGCCGGCCCCCGAGCGGCTCCGGGCCACGCCGGAGGCGGTCGCAACGTTGACCGGCGCAAGGCTTCCCTCGCGCGCCGGCTGGATCGGCTTCTTCGTCGTCGGGTCGGTGTTCTGGGGCGTCGCCTACGCGGTGCTGCAGCCGTTTCTCCCGGGCGAACCTTGGGTCAAGGGCCTCGTGTTCGGCGCGCTGCTGTGGCTCGCGGCGATGATCGTTTTCATGCCGCTGGCCGGCCAGGGGCTGTTCGGCAAGACCAGGGGCGTTTCCCCCGCCGTTGCGAGCCTGATTCTCCAGCTCGCTTACGGAGGCGTTCTGGGCCTCGCCTTCGCCTACTGATCGGGCGGCGCGCCCGCGACCGTCCGTCGATCGTCGGCTTGGCCGCCCAGAAACTCGGACTGGATCGATCGGACAGCGTCCGATGCGCAGGTTCGCTCTTGCTGTTCACGATCGGCGAGACGACGGGGCGGTCGTTGGGGACGCGCGCTCGCCCGCGGGCTTCGCCGGCGCCTCGCATTCTCGACCCGCGCCCGAAGGATGGAAACCCAGCTTTCTCGGCTGACGGGTTTCCTCGCTGGGCGGCAGGCCGGGCGCCGAGACCCCTCGCCGTTCGCCGCCGCCGGAACCTCGACGGGTCGCCGCGGTTGATCGTCGCGGCGCCTCGACCGGAAGGAAGCGCGGACCATGGACGCAAGCGTCTTGATCGTCGGGGCGGGCCCGACCGGGCTGGTCCTCGCGCTCTGGCTGACGAAACAGGGCGTCCCGGTGCGGATCATCGACCAGACCGCCGGGCCGGGCGCGACATCGCGGGCGCTGGCGGTGCAGGCGCGCACCCTCGAACTCTATCGGCAACTCGATCTCGCCGACGCCGTCGTGGCGAAAGGCTATGCCGTGCCCGGCGTCAGGCTGTGGCTCGGCGGCCGGGAGGCGGCGCGCATCCCGTTCGCCGCGATCGCTTCGGACCTGACCCCTTACGGCTTCCTGCACATCTTCCCGCAGGACGAGCACGAACGCCTGCTGATCGAACGGCTGGCGGCGCTCCGCGTCGCCGTCGAGCGCTCGACGGAGCTCCTGGGCTACGCCGAGGACGGCGGGCGCGTCAGCGCGCGGCTTCGCGGCCCCGACGGCGCCGAGCGCACGGCCGAAGCCGCGTTCATCGCCGGCTGCGACGGCGCCCATTCGGCGGTTCGCGCGGGATCGGCCGTGGGCTACCCGGGCGCCGCCTACCCGCAGACCTTCTACGTCGCCGACGTCGCCGGCGCCGGCCCGGCGTTCAACGGCGACCTCAACATCGAACTCGACCAGTCCGACTTCCTCGCCGTCTTCCCCCTGGCGGACGGCGGCCGTGTCCGCCTGATCGGCGCGATCCGGCAGGACGACGGGCGCGACCTCGACAAGCTCTCGTTCGACGACATCAGCGACCGGGCGAAACGGCTGCTGCGCCTCGAGGTCGAGACGGTGAACTGGTTCTCGACCTATCGCATTTCGCACCGGGTGGCCGACCATTTTCGCCGCGGCCGGACGTTCCTGCTCGGCGACGCCGCGCATATCCACACGCCCGTCGGCGGCCAGGGGATGAACACCGGCATCGGCGACGCGATCAACCTCGCCTGGAAGCTCGCGGCGGTGCTGGCCGGACGCGCCCCCGACGCCCTGCTCGACAGTTTCGAGGCCGAACGGCGCGCCTTCGCCCTGCGCCTCGTCCAGACCACCGACCGCTTCTTCAACGTCGCCGCCGCCGAGGGGCGTCTGGCCGAAATCGTGCGCACCCGCATCGCGCCGATCGCGCTGCCGCTGGCGGCGAAGCTCGAGCCGGCGCGCGACTATCTGTTCCGCACGATCTCCCAGATCACGCTGAACTACCGCGGCGAGGGCCTCGCGGAAGGCCGCGCCGGCGCGGTTCACGGCGGCGACCGCATGCCTTGGGTGAAGGCGGGCGCGGGCGACAATCATCAGGCGCTGGCGGCGATCGGCTGGAGTGCGCACGTCTACGGGGCGGCGGACGACGGCCTGCGGCAGTGGAGCGAGGCGCGCCGCGTCCCGCTCGCGGTCTTTCCCTGGGAAAAGCCGATGGGCCACGCCGGCCTGCGGGAGAACGCGCTCTATCTGATCCGCCCCGACACCTATGTCGCGCTGGCCGAAACCGCCCAGTCGGTCGACGCGGTCGAACGGTTTTTCGCCAGGACGCAGATCAGGCCCTAGCGAGGAGCCCGAGCCCGCTTGATCCGAACGGATTGCGAACGGCCGTTCGTTGCGTGGCGGTCGCGCGCGGACTATAGTCGCGGTCCGACCGGCGAGCGACCCTCCAGCGCCGCCGGCGGCAGGCGACGTCGTCAATCGGAACGTCGCCTCGCATCTGCGATCGTCTCGGGAAGGGACTCCCGCAATGTCCGGCCAAGACCTCGATCCGGTGGAATGGGAACTCGTGCGCGCCGACATCGCGATGGAGAAGGCGCGCCTGAAAGCGAATGGCGACTGGTCGAAATGGGAAGCGTTCCAGGCGCAGGCCAACGACCGCTTCGGCGCGCGCGTCCGGTCCGCCGTAGGGATGCCGCGCGGAGCGGGGCGGGAAGATCCCGAGACCGAGGCGCGTTCGGCCCTTCGGCGCCCGCTCCGGACGCCGGACCTTTCGTTCCTGGTCGCACCGTTTCGCAAGCTGCGGCGTCGCGGCCGGCCGCTTGGCTGAAGGCGCCGACGCTTCGCTGCGCGCGGAGCGCCCGTCAGGGATTCGCCACGCCGGTGACGCGGAAGGTCAGGAGATCGCCCTCGGGCTCGCGGATCGACACGTATTCGCCGACCTTGAACGTGTGGTCGCCGAAGCGGAACCCCTCGTCCTCGTCGCTCGCCGCGCCCGGCGGCGTCTTCCATTCGAACGCCCAGGTCGCGCCGCCCCGCCCTCCCGCGTGATGCACGAGGAGGCCCTGCATCGCCGGTTCGTCGCCCCAGAAGCGATGGACGAAGCACGCGCCGCGATGCGCCTTCCACGCCTCGAAATCGATGCGCCCCTCTTCGGTGAGCGGCGCGACGAAGTCGTAGCCGTGCCGGATCGATCCGTCGGGGAACGCTTTCGACCGCGCGGCCTGGAGGGTCACCTTGCGCAACGGTGCGTGACTGACCGCGGTCATCAACCCTCTCCTCGCGTGCGTCGGTCTCGTTCGGGGCCGCTCGATTCGGTCGCCACCCTATCGCATCGCCCCGTTCCGGCGCCAGAACGCTTCCACACGGCCGGGGCCGCAGCCTCGGTGTGCGCAAGCCCCCGCGGCCGCCCGGCTTCGCCGCGCCGACCCGATCGCGAGTCGCCGCGGAGCGATTCCCGACCTGTCGCCCAATCCCGTGCTCGACATGACGAAAACGCCGCCGCCGGAGCCTCGCCGGCCATTTCAGGCATGCCGCGCGCGCGCCGCCGAGACCTGCCCGCCGCAACGCGGTCGCGAACCGCGAGCGCCCGCGCGAGTCCGGCGCAAACGCATTCGCTCGGGCCTGACGGAAAGGCCGCCCCTCGCAGGGCGGCCGTCTCGGCGCCGGGTGGCCGACGCGAAAACCGAACGCTCGGGCGTTAGTCCGCGCCGCTCTGGGACGCCGGCTGGCTCTGAGCGGTCTGCTGCGTCGACGTCTGGCTGTTCGACGCCGACGTTCCATAGGGACAGGCCGACGCCGGCGCGACCGCCGCCACGAGACCGAGCCCGATCAGAAATCCGATAAGCGTCTTGCGCATGGAAACCTCCGTCTCCCCCGAGCGCCGCCGGCAGTGTAGCGCCACGGCGCAGGGGCGCAAGGCGCCCCGCCGCTCCGGGTCGCGTGAGCGCCTCACCCCTCAATCCGCCACAGCCGCCGGGCGTTGCCGGCGAACAGCCGGTCGCGCTCGTCGACCGACGCCCCGCGGGTCAGGGCGTGGGTCGCGGCGAGCCAGATCGAGAGCGACGCGGTCAGCGTGCAGACCGGCCAATCGCTGCCCCAGACGACGCGGTCCCAGCCGAACCGCTCGATCACCGGCTCGACATAGGGACGCAGGTCGGCGAGCGTCCAGGCCTTGGCGTCGAGATAGGCGACGACGCCGGAAATCTTGGCGCAGACGTTGGGGCGGCGCGCCACGTCGGCGATCCGGGCGCGCCAGACCGGCGCGAGGCTCGCGGTGACGGATTGCGCGCCGCAATGGTCGAGGACGAACAGCACGTCCGGACAGGCGTCGATCAGCGCCAGCGCCCGGTCGAGCTGATCGGGCCGGACGCACAGGTCGAACGGCCGGCCGGTCCCGGACAGCCGCCTGACGTTTTCGCGGAAGATCGGCCGCTCGCTCAACCCGTCCGGGACGTTGTGGAGGATGCGGCGAAACCCCTTGATGAACGGATTGCCGAGCGCGCGTTCGAGGAAGGCGGGAAAGTCCGGGCTCTCCGGGCGGCAGGCGCTGATCGCGCCGCGCAGGAGCGTCGCGCCCTCGATGGCCAGGTCCTCGACGTTGCGGGATTCGGCCTCGATGTCGGGCTCGGCGACGTCGACCTCCATGTGCAGCGCGCCGCCGACGCCGCAGCGCCGCGCCTCTTCCGCATAACGCTCGTAGCGCGCGTCGCGATCGAGCGCCGCCACCGCGCCGAGCCACGGGTAGCTCAGCCGGTCGCGATAGATCAGGTGGAGGTGGGTGTCGATGATCGTCGGTGAAGACATCGGTCTCGCCTTGGTTCGGACCCGACACAACGCTAGCGCGGTTCTTCCGATCCCCCAAGGCCTCGAATTCGCGCCCGGGCGCAGCCGGCGGCGTGCGAAGCAGGCCGCGCCGTTTTGACGCGGATCCTCTGTGGCCCGCCGGGGGCGCGTCCGCTAGTGTGGCCGCGGCCGCGAGCGCGGTCGGGACGAACGGAGGGCGCCGCTTGGGACGGTCGGAAGCCGGGACGAGGCGAAACGGCGGCGGCTGGGCGCTGGTGACCGGCGCGTCGGCCGGTATCGGCGCGGAACTGGCGCGCGCGTTCGCCTCGCGCCGATACGACCTCGTCCTCGCGGCCCGCCGGGAACCGGAGATCGACGCGCTCGGGCGCGAACTCGCCGCGGCCCACGCGGTCCGGGTCATGACCATGCCGGTCGACCTGAGCCTCGCCGGCGCGCCGCAGGCGATGGCCGAAGCGCTGCGCGCCGCCGGCGTCGAGGTCGCCGTTCTGGTCAACAACGCCGGCGTCCTGATCGAGGGCCCGTTCGCGACGGAACCGCTCGACGACGTCGTCAATCTCCTGCAGGTCAACGTCGTCGCGCTGACGGCGCTGACCCGGCTTTTCCTGCCCGCGATGATCGCGCGCGGCGAGGGACGCATCCTCAACGTCGCCTCGATCGCAGCCTTCATGCCCGTGCCCCGGCTCGCCGTCTACGCCGCCGCCAAGGCCTTCGTGCTGTCGCTGACCGAGGCTCTGGCCGAGGAGCTGCACGGGACCGGCGTCACGGCGACCGCGCTCTGCCCGGGGCTGACGGACACCGCGATGATGCGCGGCTCCGCGCTCGGGCGGCCGATCCCGGCGGCGATGGTCATGTCGCCCAGGGCGGTGGCCGAGGCCGGCTGTGCGGCCTGCCTGAAGGGCGAAACGATCGTCGCGCCGGGCCTCGTCAACCGGCTGATCGCCGGGTCCGCGTCGATGGCCCCGAGGCCGCTCGTGCGCGCGGTCGGCGGCGCGATGAACGGCGGCGGCTGGGAACGGCTCGCCGCGGCGCTCCGAGGCTTCGGCGGCGCGGGAGGGCGGCGGTCATGACCGCCGCCCAGGCGAACGGCGTCACGATCGAGTACGAAACCTTCGGCGCGCCGGACGCGCCGGCGATCCTGCTCGTCATGGGCCTCGGCATGCAGCTGGTCGCCTGGCCGGATTCGCTGTGCGAAGGGCTCGCGCGCCGCGGCTTTCGCGTCGTTCGCTTCGACAATCGCGACGTCGGCCTGTCGAGCCCGATGCCGTCGGCGGGGCGGCTCGCGACCTCCGGCATGATGGCCCGCGCCGCGCTTCGGCTGCCGGTGCGGCCGCCCTACACCCTCGACGACATGGCGCGCGACGCGGTCGGCCTGATGGATGCGCTGGGGATCGCCGCCGCCCACGTGGTCGGCGCCTCGATGGGCGGCATGATCGCGCAGATCGTCGCGGCCGAGCGCCCGGACCGGGTCAGGAGCCTGACCTCGATCATGTCCTCGCCGGTGCGGGTGATGCCGAAGGCGAGGGTGCTCGGCGCGCTGCTCAAGCCCCCGGCGCGCAACCGCGAGCAGGCGATCCGCCGCATGACCGCCTTCTTCCGGCTGGTCGGCGGCTCGGCCTATCCGCCGACCGACTCCGAGCTGCGGGCGAAGGTCGACCGCTCCGTCGCGCGCAGCTTTCGCCCCGACAGCTTCGCCCGTCACCTGATCGCCATCCAGACCGCGCCGAGCCGGGTCGCCCTGCTGGCCCATGTGCGCGCGCCGACCCTCGTCCTGCACGGCTCCGAGGACCCGCTGGTGCCGCTGGTCGGCGGCGAGATGACCGCCGCCGCCATTCCCGGCGCGCGCTTGCGCATCGTGCCCGGAATGGGCCATTTTCTGCCCGAGGCGCTCGTGCCGCTGCTGATCGAGGAGATCGCGGGACACTGCTTGAAGGCCGACGCCGCCGCAGAGCCTGAAACGCTTGGGGGAACGCCATGAAACGCCTGTCCGCGCTCGACGCGCTCTTTCTCTACATGGAGACGCCCGAGACGCCGATGCATGTGGCGAGCCTGACGATCTTCAAGCCCGAGGCCCCGAGCGACGACCTGTTCGCCCGCTTCCGCGCCCACACCGCCGCGCGCCTCGACCTTCTGCCGTCCTATCGCCGACGCCTCGAATCGACGCCGCTCGGCCTCGACCATCCCGTCTGGGTCGACGACCAGCCGGACCTCGACTACCACATCCGCCACGCCGCCCTGCCGAAGCCGGGGGGCATGGAGGAGCTGCGCGCGCTGGTCGCGCAACTGCACGCCGTCCCGCTCGACCGGACGCGCCCGTTGTGGGAATACACCTTCATCGAGGGGCTCGAGGACGGCGCCTTCGCCGTCTACGTCAAGGTCCACCACAGCGCGATGGACGGGGTCGCCGGGATGGCGACGATCGGCGTCATCTACGACTTCGCCCCGCAGAGCGGAGAGGAGCGCGCCCCGCGACGGCTCGTTTCGCCCGACCCCGAGCCGGTCGACGGAATCGAGATCGCCAGCACCGCCATCGGCGACTTCGTCCGCCAGGGGTTTCGCGCGGTCGCGTCCCTGCCCTCGGTGGCGCGGGCGCTGACGAAGACCGCGCCGAATTTCGTCCGCGACGCGAAGTTCCTGTACAGCTACGTCAAGGACATGCCGAGGACGCCGTTCAACGCCGCGATCTCCGGCCACAGGGTGTTCGCGACCGCCTCGCTCCCCTTCGCCGAGATCCGGGCGGTGGCGCGATCGCGCGGCGCGACGGTCAACGACGTCGTGCTCGCGCTGACCTCGGGCGCCCTCAGGCGCTATCTGTCCGAGCGCGGGGCCTTGCCGGAGAAGCCGCTGACGGCGGGCGTGCCGGCCTCGGTCCGGCCGCGGGGCGACGCCCAGCTCAACAATCAGGTGATCTTCACCGTGTCGAAGCTGCCGACCGACGTCGCCGAACCGCTGCCGCGGCTGGCCGCGGCCAAGGCCGCCGGGGAGGAGGCCAAGGCGCTGTTCTCCGACCTGCGCGAGTTCGTCACCACCAACGTCTCGATCATCGGCGCGCCGCTGGCGATCATGGGGATCGCCCGGCTGTGGGCGGGCGCGCGGGCCGCCAACTACGTCTGGCCGTTCTTCAACCTGGTCGTGTCGAACGTGCCCGGCCCGCGCGAGCCGTTCTACTGCGTCGGCGCGAAGGCGACCCACTATTTCCCGATCTCGATCCCGTTCCACGGCGGCGCGCTCAACCTCACCGTGCAGAGCTACCTCGACACGCTCGACTTCGGCCTGATCGCCTGCAGCGAGACCGTTCCCGACGCGCAGCGGATCGCCGATCTCATCGTCGAGGACTTCGCCGCCCTGAGGGCGGCGGACGCCGAGGCCGCCCGGCCCGATTTCGTCACGTCGATCGCGGTGGCCCTGGCGGCGAAGCCGCCGGCGACGCACCAGCCGATCGCGCTCGGCGAGGCGAAGCCGGAGCGCGCCGCGGCGCACGAACGCAAGAGCCCGCTCGGCCGCGAGATCGACGGGCTGGCGCAGGCGACCGAGGCCTTGCGGCGGCGGCTCGAGAGCCGCGATGCGGACGTTGCGGACGCGGCGGCGCAGCCGGACCGGCCGGTCGCCAAGGGGCGGCGAAGCGCGGAGCCGGCCGAACCGGCTCCGGAGGGAGAGGCGCCGAAGCAGCGACCGCCCGAGGCCGCGCGCGCGCGGAAGGCGCCCGCCCGCTCGCGCCAGGCGGGCCTTGCGCCGAAGAGCTAGAGCGATTTGCGCCGGACGGAAGCGCGGTAACGGTGAAATCCGATCCCGATCCTGCTGCGCCTCGGCGAAGGGCTCGCGTCAATTTGCTCTTTCGTTCGGAGTGCGACGCGATTATATATCAGTTAAACTTATGGAAATTGATCATGGAAAAGAAAGTCGTCTCGAGGGTGCGCAAGGTCGGAGGCTCGCTGATGGTCACGATTCCCAGCGACCTCGTGGAGGCTTTCGGCCTTCGGGCGCAGCAGGAGGTCACGCTGATCAGCCGCGAGGGAGAAATCGCCGTGCAACCCGTGGCCCCGCGGCCGCGCCGGTATTCCCTGGAGGAACTGATCGCCTCGATGGACCTTTCGGCGCCCCAGGCGCCCGAGGAAGCGGAATGGGAAGACGCGCCCCGCGTGGGACGGGAAATCATCTGATGAATCGGGGCGACATCTATATGGTGGACCTCAACCCGACGGTCGGCCATGAACAGCAAGGCGCGCGGCCGGTCGTCGTCCTCAGTCCCGCCGCGCTCAATCGGGTCAGCCCCGCGCTGATCGCCCCCATCACATCGGGAGGCTTCGCGGCGCGCTACGGCGGAATGGCGGTCTCGCTGACCGGCGCCGGGACCGACACAACCGGCGTGGCGCTCTGCAACCAGATCCGCACGATCGACATCAGGGGACGAAAAGGGAAGTTTGTCGAAGCGCTTCCGGATGCGGTTGTCGCGGAGATCCTCGCTCGGGTTGTCGATATCTTCGAGCTCGATAAAGCGGAATCCTGAAAGTGGCGGGGGGGCGGGCTTCGTCCTGCTCTGGGGAGAACGGCGCGTCAACCGGCTGCCAAAGCAGCTCTGCCCGGGGCGCCCCTCGATTGGAGGCGCCCGTCTCCGGCGCCTGAGCGGCGAGACGCCGCCCCTCCCGGTTGCCGAAGGCTCTCCGGCCTCGGACACGCGCAGCCCGCGCCTGCCCGACCGTCGACGAAACGGCTTCCCAAGGTAACTCCCAAGCCGGTGGCCAACAGCGCCGTCATCGCGAGCGAAGCGAAGCGATCCAGGGCCGCTGGGCCGCTGTCGCGCCCTCTGGTCGTCCAGCCGCCCTTGGTTGCGAGCAGAAGACGGAGCGATTTCTTCCGCAGGAAGCAAGCGGCGGCATGGGTTGCTTCGTCGCTTTGCTCCTCGCAATGACGGGGTTGGGAGTTACTTCCCAAGGCAAAACCCCGTTCCGGCCGCTGTTTCGATGCCGTTCGGCCCGAGAAGCGCCGCGGTCCTGGGTATCCTGCGCACGGTGGAAACGCTGTCCATGTCCCGGGCCGCAGGGCGATAACGGCGCCGCGCTCACGATGGAGAGGGTCATGCAGGATTCCGCCAAGCGCCTCGACGCCGGCGACGCCCCCGAGCCATACGCCATCGCAGCGTCGGATTCGGTCAAGGACGTCCGGCCTCTGGTTCTCAAGCACGGCGACGGGTTCGCGGTGTTCGACGGCCGCGGCGACATCCGGCCTCCCGGCGCCGAGGGCGTCTACTACCGCGACACCCGCCATCTCTGCTGCCTCGTCCTGCTGATCGAACGCCGGCCGCCGCTGCTCTTGAGTTCGAGCCTGCGCGACGACAACGCGACGCTGACCTGCGACCTGACCAATCCGGACCTGACCGACGACCACGGCCAGATGCTGCTGGCGCACGACCTCATCCACATCCGCCGTTCGCGATTCCTGTGGCGGACCGCGTGCTTCGAACGGATCAACGTGCGCAATTTCGACGACCGCCGGCGCCGGATCGAGATCGCGGTCGAATTCGCGGCGGACTTCGCCGATCTGTTCGAGGTGCGCGGATTTCAGCGCGAGAAGCGCGGCGTTGGTCACCATCCGCGCGTCGAGGAGGCCTCCGTCGTTCTCAGCTACACCGGCCTCGACGCGCGGCTGCGCACCACCACCCTGATGTTCGATCCCAAGCCCACGGCGCTCGACGGCGACCGCGCCTGCTACATGCTCGACCTCGACGCCGGCGAATCCCGCTCGATCTTCATCGAGATCGACAGTCGGCAGGGTCCTCCCGCCGACCGGGCCTACCGGGCCTACTTCCTTTCGCTTCGGGACGCCCGGCGCGAACTGCGCGCCTCCATGGCCCGGGCGGTCACGATCCAGACCTCCAACGACATCTTCAACGAGGCGGCGAGCCGCGCCATCGCGGACCTCTACATGCTCGTCACCCGCCTGCCCGAGGGTCCCTACCCTTATGCCGGCATCCCGTGGTTCAGCGCCGTGTTCGGCCGCGACGCGCTCATCACCGCCATGGAGACGCTGTGGCTCGATCCCGCCATCGCCCGCGGCGTGCTGATGCATCTCGCCGCGACCCAGGCGACCGCTGTGGACGACGCCTCGGACGCCGAGCCGGGCAAGATTTTACACGAGGCCCGGCACGGCGAAATGGCCGAACTCGGCGAGGTTCCGTTCGGCCGCTATTACGGCAGCGTCGATTCCACCCCGCTGTTCGTCATGCTCGCGGGCGCCTATCTCGAGCGGACCGGCGACATGGACGCCCTGCGCGCATTGTGGCCGAACATCGAGGCCGCGCTCGGCTGGATCGAGCGATACGGCGACCGCGACGGCGACGGCTTCGTCGAATACGCCCGGCGCAATCGCGACGGACTCGTCAACCAGGGCTGGAAGGACAGCCACGACGCCGTGTTCCACGAGGACGGATCGATGGCGCAGGCGCCGATCGCGCTGGCCGAGGTGCAGGCCTACGTCTACGCCGCCTGGCGCGCGGCCGGCGACATCGCGCGGCGGCTCGGGCGCGAGGGCCAGGCGCCGGCGTTCGACCGCAAGGCCGAGGCGTTGCGCGTGCAGTTCGACCGCCTGTTCTTCGACGAGGCGCTCGGCACCTACGTCCTCGCGCTCGACGGCGACAAGAAGCCGTGCCGGGTGCGGGCCTCCAACGCCGGCCATGCGCTGTTCACCGGGATCGCCTTTCCCGAGCGCGCCGCCTCGGTGGTCGCCGCGCTGATGGGAAGCTCGGGCTTCTCCGGCTGGGGCGTGCGCACGGTCGCCTCGACCGAGGCCCGCTACAACCCGATGAGCTACCACAACGGGTCGGTCTGGCCGCACGACAATGCGCTGATCGCGTCGGGCTTTGCCCGCTACGGCTATCGCGCGGAGGCGGGCAGGGTGTTCGAGGGCCTGTTCAGCGCGTCGACCTACGTCGACCTGCGCCGGCTGCCGGAGCTTCTGTGCGGCTTTCCGCGCAAGAAGGGGCGAGGCCCGACGTTCTATCCGGTGGCGTGCATCCCGCAGGCCTGGGCGGCGGCCGCGCCGCTGTCGCTGATCCAGTCGTGCCTGGGCATGACGCTGGATCCGTCCGCGCCGCGGATCACCTTCACCGAGCCGGTTCTGCCGCCATTCCTCGACTGGATCGTCCTGAAAGGCCTGAGGGTGGGCGGCGCGGTCGCCGAGATCGGGCTGTGGCGCTCCGATCGGCGGGTCGTCGTCGACGTGCTCGACCGGCAGGGCGCGGTCAGCGTCGTGACGACGACCTGATTGTCGCCGTCAGGCGCGGCGGCCGCTCGGCGCCGTGTCGAATGCGGGGACCGGGCGCAGCCGGCGCGCCCTTCCCCGCACGCCGGGCAGAGCCTGGTAGATCGCCAGGTAGTCGTGCGCCATGCGCTCGGCGGTGAAGCGGGATTCGAAACACGCCCGCGCCGCCCGCCGGTCGAGGCTGCGCAGACCTCGCACCGCCGCGACCGCCTCGTCGAGACTGTCGACGAGAAAGCCGGACAGGCCGTCGTCGACAATTTCCGCCGACGATCCACGACGGAAGGCGATCACCGGCGTCCCGCACGCCATCGCCTCGATCATCACCATGCCGAATGGTTCCGGCCAGTCGATCGGGAACAGCAGCGCCGCGGCGTCGCCGAGGAACTGGGCCTTGCGCCGCTCGTCGATCTCGCCGACGAATTCGACGTTCGGATTGCCCTCGACCATCGGCCGGATGCGCTCGTCCCAATAGGCCTGGTCGACGCGGTCGATCTTGGCCGCGATCTTCAGCGGCGCGCCGACCCGGGCCGCGATCTCGATCGCCCGGTCGGGACGCTTTTCGGGAGAAATCCGGCCGAGAAACGCGAGGTAGCCGCCGCCTCTCGGCGTGGGGCTGAACGGCAGGAGATCGCGCGGAAGCCCGTGGTAGACCATGCCGGCCCAGTTGACCGGCGGCATGGGTTTGCGCTGATCGAGCGAGATCGACACGAGCGGCGCGCCGGAGAACACCGAATAGAGGCGGCGCACCTCCGGCGCGTCGAGCCTTCCGTGCAGGGTCGTGACCGTGCGGTCGACGAAGTCGCGAATCAGCGGATAGTGGAGCACGTCGACATGAAAGTGGAGGACGTCGAACTGGCCGGCCATCTCGCGCACGGCGTCGAGCATCACGACCTGGTAGGGAACCGGATCCTTCACCCGGGGGTCGAGCCGCAGCGCCCGATCGGAAAACGGCAGAAGACGAGCGGCGGTGACCGAATCGCCGCTCGCGAAAAGCGTCACGTCGTGGCCTTGCCGGACCAGTTCCTCGGTCAGATAGGACACGACTCGTTCTGTTCCTCCGTAAAGCTTAGGCGGAACGCTCTCTTGGAGGGGAGCGATCTGGGCGATTCTCATGGGCTCGGCTTCTCCGTGCGCGGCGCGACGACTCGGTCCGCCGTCACGAACCCGCGAACTGGCCTTCTCGTTCCATCTGCCGACGGGGCCGCACGCCAGCGCTGCCGGACGAAGCAGGCGAGCCGGAGAAATGCGGCCGATTTGGGCGCGCCTGAAACGGCGCCGCCGACCGCCGCCGCGCGCGGCGCCGCCGCTGCGGGGATTGGTCGCGGCGCCGCTGCGCTCGCGCCGGCGTTCGCTTGCGCTATAGTCCCGGCCGGCTTCCCGCCGCTGGACAGCGCCGACCGGGCGCGTCCGGCGACGCGGCGGCAAGCGCAAATTGGGGAACGACAGATGGCTCGGCTCGGGCTGGAAACGAGTCTGATCGACCGCGACGTCTACCGCCGGACGGTCGCGCGGTTTCGCGAGGCGGGCGTCGCGCTGCCGACGTTCGCTGAGCTCGAGGACCCGTCGACAATTCCCGCAGGCGTCGCCGCGCGCCTCGCCGAGGTCGACCCGGACGCGCCCCACCCGCTCAATCTGTTTCGCGTCCACTGGTTCAACGACGAGTCTCGCCGCGGCCTGTCGCCGATACCCGGCGCGATCGAATTGCCGCCGGAGCTTACGGAAACGCCGGCGCGCATCATCCTCGCGCTCGGCGAGCGCTTCCCGATGATCCGCGCCCACAAGGTGCTGGCCGCTTACGGCTGCCTCGCGCCGCGCGTGGTCACCGGCCAGTTCGACCCGACGCGCCACCGCGCGATCTGGCCGTCCACGGGTAATTATTGCCGGGGCGGCGTCGCCATCTCGCGCATCCTCGGCTGCCGCGGCGTCGCGGTGCTGCCGGAGAACATGAGCCGCGAGCGCTTCGACTGGCTCGGGCGCTGGGTCGCCGAGCCATCCGACATTATCCGCACCCCCGGCTCGGAGAGCAACGTCAAGGAGATCTACGACGCCTGCGCCGAACTCGAGCGCGACCCGGTCAACATCGTGTTCAACCAGTTCTGCGAATACGGCAATTATCTCGTCCACCGGCTGTGCACCGGCGCCGCGCTCGAGCGCGTGTTCCACGCCGCAGCCGTCGGCCGGCCGCGGACGCGGCTCGCGGCCTTCGTCTCGGCGACCGGCTCGGCGGGCACGATCGCCGCGGGCGACCACCTGAAAGCTGCGCTCGGGGCGCGGATCGCGGCGGTCGAGGCGGTCGAGTGCCCGACCCTGCTGATGAACGGCTTCGGCGAGCACAACATCCAGGGCATCGGCGACAAGCACGTGCCGCTGATCCACAACGTGATGAACACCGACGCGGTCGTCGGCGTCAGCGATCGGGCGACGGACACCCTGCTCACGCTGTTCAACAGCGACGAGGGCCGCCGGTACCTCGTCGAGCGGCGCGGCGTCGATCCGGCGCTGGTCGCGACCCTCGGCGCCTTCGGCATTTCCAGCATCGGCAACATCGTCGCCGCGGCGAAGCTCGCCAAGTACTACGACCTCGGGCCGGACGACGTCGTCCTCACGGTCGCCACCGACAGCGCCGAGATGTACGGCAGCGAGGTTTCCAAGGCGACGGCGAAATATTTCGGCAACCGTTTCGACGCCGTGGCCGCCGGCGAGACGTGGGGCCGCCACATGGCCGGCGCGGGCGTCGACCACGTGCTCGAACTCACCCACGTCGATCGCAAGCGCATCTTCAACCTCGGCTATTTCACCTGGGTCGAGCAGCAGGGGGTGTCGCTGGAGGATTTTTCCGTTCGCGCCAAGCAGACGTTCTGGGACGGCCTGCTCGATCTGGCGCCCGCTTGGGACGCCATGATCGAGCGGTTCAACGCGGAGAGCGGCGTCGCCGCGCGCTGGTCGTGACCGGGGCCCAGCCGCTCCGGTTCGTCTGCCACGGCTGCGGGACGAACGTCGACCCCGCGAGCGCCTTCCCGTTCGCCTGCCCGGGCGCGGGCGCCGGCGACGACATCGACCACGTGCTGGTCGCGCCGCCGCCCGAGGCGGACTTTGAACAATACGAATCGGAAGTGTCCCGACCCCTCACCCGTCGGCCCGTAGCCCGTCGAGAGACGGGCGTCCCGCCGGACGCCCTATCGGCCGACACCCTCTCCCTGAGGGAGAGGGGCGACGTGGCGCCGCCTTCGATCCCTTCCCCCTCCGGGGGAAGGTGGCGCGAAGCGCCGGATGAGGGGGCGCCGGATCAGGGGCCGCCGCCCGCGCCCACGCCGCGGCATCCCGACATCGGCGCCGAGGACAACCCGTTCCTGCGCTACCGCCGCTGGCTGTCGCCGTATCGCCTCGCGAGGTCGCGCGGCCTGTCGGACGGCGCCTGGCACGACGTGGTCGGCGAACTCGACGAGGCGCTGGCCTCCATCGACGGCCGCGGCTTCCGCCGCACGCCGTTTTCGCATGAGCCCGGCCTCGCCGCGGCGCTCGGCGTCGCCGGGCCGCTGTGGATCAAGGACGAGACCGGCGCCGTGTCGGGCTCGCACAAAGCCCGACACCTGATGGGCGTGATGGCCTATCTGCGGGTGCTGGAGATCGCCCGTTCGCCGCTCGCGCAGAATCTGCGCGCCCGCCGCCTCGCGATCGCCTCGTGCGGCGCCGCCGCGCTCGCGGCGGCGGTCGTGGCGCGCGCCGCCGACTGGCCGCTCGACGTGTTCATTCCCGCCGACGCCGAGCGCAGCGTCGTCGCGCGCCTGCGCGACCTCGGCGCGACCGTCCAGATCTGCGAGCGCCGGCCGCGCGAGACCGGCGACCCCTGCGTCCACGCCGCCCGTCGCGCCGTCGCCCGCGGCGCCATCCCGTTCGGCGTGCAGGGGCCGGACAACGGCGCGGCGATCGAAGGCGCGCGCACGCTCGCCTTCGAGATGGCCGAGACGCTCGCCGCCGAAGGCGCCGACATCGAAACTCTGTACGTGCAGGTCGGCGGCGGCGCGCTGGCGAGCGCGCTGGCGCAGGGCTTCGCCATCGCGGCCGCGGCCGGGCTGATCAGTCGCGCGCCGCGGCTGATCGCGGTGCAGAGCGCGGGCTGCGCGCCGCTCGCGCGCGCGTGGACGCGGCTCGAGGGCGTCGCGCTCGACAAGGCCGCGCGGAGCCGGTCGCGTTTCATGCAGCCTTGGGACAAGGCGCCCGCGAGTCTCGCCCACGGCATCCTCGACGACGAGACCTACGACTGGTTTGAGGTCGTCAAGGCGATGCGCGACAGCGAGGGCGAGGTTGTCGTCGCCGACGAAAAGGCGATCGAGCGGGCGTTCGGCCGCGCGCGCCAACACACCGGCGTCCGGGCTTCGGCGACCGGCGCGGCCGGCCTCGCAGGCTTGCTCGTCAGGCCCGCGGCCGGCGCGCTCGCCGCGGTCCTCTCCGGGATCGACAGGGGGGACGGGTGAGCCGCGAAGCCGCTCCCTGCCGGGCGCGGTCGCCGGCCGCGCCGCGCCGCCACTCCTGCCGCCCCCGCTCGCTGACTGCGCCAGGGCGGGCTCAACGAGCCCGCCCGACAAGGCTGCTGTCCTCGCGACCCTCCCCGTCCTGCTCCCCATCCAACCCATCGGCCTAAGACCCATGGTCCAACTCGCTCCGGTTCCCTTCGACATCCTGATCGGCCGCATGTTCCGCGAGCTGAAGGAGAAGAAGTCGATCTTCGACCTGCCCGCGCAGCGCTTCGTCGCGGCCTATCCGGGACACGACCTGTCGGTCGCCTTCCGCGGGCGGCGCGCGGCGACGCCGTTCGGCCCGGCCGCCGGGCCGCACACCCAGATGGCGCAGAACATCGCGCTGTCGTGGCTCGCGGGCGGCCGGGTGATCGAATGCAAGACGGTGCAGGTGAACGACGCGATCGAGGTGCCGCGACCGTGCATCGACATGGCGACCGTCGGCTACAACGTCGAATGGTCGCAGGAGCTGACCGTCCAGCAGTCGCTGGAGGAATACGTCAAGGGCGCGATGCTGATCGAGATGCTGAAGGCCTCCGGCATCGGCGCGTCGCTGAGCGACACCGTGTTCGACATGAGCGTCGGCTACGACCTCGCCGGCATCCGCTCGGCCAAGGTGCGCGGCTTCCTCGACGGGATGCTCGACGCGACCGCCGTCGTCGACCGCCTGCGCTCACAGATCCCGTCGCAGTATGGAAAATTCCGCGACCTGCCGTTCCCGACCCGCATCTCGGATTCGCTCACCCTCTCGACTTTCCACGGCTGCCCGCCGAACGAGATCGAGGGCATCGTCGCCCATCTGATCGGCGACGTCGGTCTCGACGTGGTGATCAAACTCAACCCGACGCTGCTCGGGCGCGAAGCGCTGGACGCCATCCTGCGCGACCGGCTCGGCTATCACGACATCGTCGTCCCCGACCGCGCCTTCGCCGACGACGCGACCTGGCCCGAAGTGGTGGACCTGATCGGCCGGCTGGCGCCGTTCGCGGCGGGGCGCGAAAAAAGCCTCGGGGTGAAATTCTCGAACACCCTCGTGGTCGAGAACACCAGCGGCTTCTTTCCCGCCAGCGAGCCGGTCATGTACCTGTCCGGGCCGCCGCTGCATCCGCTGGCGATCGCACTGGTCGCGCGCTTCCGAAACACGTTTGGCGACCGCGTTCCGGTATCCTTTTCGGGAGGTATCGACGAGGGCAATTTCGCCGACGCCGTCGGCCTCGGCCTGAAGCCGGTCACCGTGTGCAGCGACTTTCTCAAGTTCGGCGGCTACCGGCGCGGCTGGCGCTATTTCGGCGACCTCGTCAAGCGCATGGACGCGGTCGGCGCGAAGGACATCGAGGTGTTCACGCTTCACGCCCACGGGCAGGCCGAGGCGGCGCTCGCCGATCTCGGCCTCTCCGCCGACCGCGACGCCCGCTGCCGCGCCGCGCTGGCCGCCGGCGGCGATCCGCGCCAGGCGGCGGGCGACGCCTTCGCCGCCTGGGTGTCGGCGGCGCGGGTGCGCAACAGCGCCGTCTACGCCGAGCGCGCGATCGCCGACCGCCGCTACGGCGCCGCCGAAAACGCGACGCCGCCGAAGAAGATCGGCTCCTCGCTGGTGCTGTTCGACTGCCTGACCTGCGACAAGTGCATCCCGGTCTGTCCCAACGACGCCAATTTCAGCTTCTCGGTGCCGGTCGGCGAGACGCCGGTCGAGCGGCTGACGCCGAAGGGCGACGGCTGGGCGCTCGAGGTGACGGGCTCGGTGTGGGTGCGCAAACCGCACCAGATCGGCGCCTTCGCCGACGTGTGCAACGAGTGCGGCCATTGCGACGTGCTCTGCCCCGAGGACGGCGGCCCGTACAAGTCGAAGCCGCTGTTCTTCGGCAGCCGGGAGACGTTCGAGGCCGCGCCGCACCGCGACGGTTTCGTCGTCGAGCCGGGCCCCGAGGGCGCCGCCATGCTCGGCCGGTTCCGCGGCGAGACCGTGCGCGTCGAGCGGACGAGCGCCGGCGTGCGCTACAGCGGCCAGGGCTTCGACCTCGCGCTCGATCCCGGCGACGTCGCCGGCAGCGTCAGCGGCGCGGCCGACGGGCCGGTCGACCTCACCCGCCTGCGCATCATGCTGCCGATCCTCGACGCGGTGGCGGGGCCGGGGGCGGTGAACTACGTCAGCGCGGGGCTGGGGCGGGGGGCCTGAGAGGATTGAGCGGAGTCGGGCGGCGCCAGACCTGAGAGCGCCAGTTGACAAGAGGTTCTGCGCGACTTCCCGACAAGAATCCGCCCCCGTTGGGGAGGCCGTACCGGACGGCCTATCGCGAGATGGTATGCCGGTGCGACCTGTTGGCGTTCGGCTTCTGGTCAAACTTCGCGGGGAATCCCGCGCCGCCCGCTCACCGTCCGCTGGGAATGAACCCGGGCACGCCGGTCTCGACGACGCTGTTGAACCGGATCGTCGTCGCCACTTTGTCCCGTATCTCCTGCATGGCGTCTTCCGGTATCGTCGAAATGTCGAAGTTCTCCTCGATGCGGCTCCGCTTGACGGAGGTGGTCAGGAGCGCCGCGCCGCGCTGGACCGCCCAGGCCAGGGCGACTTGGGCAGGGGTCCTGCCGAGGCGCCGGGCGATCCCGGCGATCACCGGATCGTCCAGCAATCGGGGCGCCATCGCATGGCCCAGCGCCGCAAACGCGAGCAGCGCGATGCCCTGCCGACGGCAGTAGTCGAGCAGGTCCCACTCCGGAAGGTAGGGATGGGACTCGACCTCGACCACCGCCGGCTTGATCCGCGCCGCCCCGACGATCTCCTGCACCGTCTCCAGGTTGACGTTCGACAGGCCGATCGCCCGGGCCCGGCCCTCGTCCACCAGGCGCTCCATCGCCCGCCATGTCTCCAATAGCGTCACGCCGGAATCGTAAACGATCTGGCCGCGCTCGTCCCTCGGCTCCTGATCGTCGCCCGGCCGGAAGGCGAACGGAGTATGAATCAGATAGCAATCGACAAAATCGAGCTGGAGCCGCTCGCGGCTCGCCTCGAAGGCGGGCTCGACCCGCTCGGGCCGATGATTGCTGTTCCAGAGTTTTGTCGTGACGAACACGTCCGACCGCCGGATCGCGCCGGCCTTGAACGCCTCCTGCATCGCGTCGCCGACGGCGTCTTCGTTGCGATAGCGTTCCGCGCAATCAAGGTGACGGAACCCGACTTCCAACGCCGCCCTCGTCGCCTCGCGGGTCGCGACGGGATCGGGAATGAGGGTGCCGAACCCGAGGGCGGGCATGGCGCCGGCGCCGTGAACGAGAGGGATCTTGGTCAAGCGAAGCGTGTCGGGCGCTTCCATGGTTTCCTCCTTGCTCGAGACCCAACCCGGACGAGACGTCGCCTCGGCTGTCCTGAAGTCACCCCATCCGCTCGACCCACTGGGCGCGCGACGGCCCCGGTTCGAACGGATCGCCGAAATATTGGGTCTCGTGCGCCACCTCGCCGTCGCGCATCTCCATGACGCTGACGACGTAGGAGGGCCGCCCGTCATAGGTGAGGACGAGTTCGCTGACCCACAGGTCGCCGCCGCCGAGGATGCGCCGCACGGCGAAGCGTTTCTGGTTCGGCTGGGCGAAGCGGGACGCCTGGATGGCGCGCCGGCCGCGGATACGCTCGCCCGACTGCGGATAGTCGAGCACCGCGTCGTCGCGATAGATCGCGTGCTCCGCCTCGAAATCGTTGGCGTCGGAAGCGGCCCAGTGGCGATCCAGCGCCGCGCGAATCTCCCGGTCGTCCATCGCGTCCTCCTTTGGCGGCGCATCTTGCGAGCGACCGGCGGCTCGCCGCCGGCGTCCGGCCCTCCGCCCGATCAGACCCGACGAAAGCGGCCCATCCGAGGCGCCGCCGGTCCTGCGCAAGAGCGCGGCTTCGCGCCTGGCCGCCGCTCGGTCGCGCCGCCCGCGCGCTTGACCGGCGGACGGCGCCCGATCCACAACGAGCCGATCGCGGCGACGGAAGCGCTTCGCGGGCGGGGAGGCGGAGCGATGGGCGACAGCGCATTCTACTTTCACGGCGACGACGGCGCGCGCCTGCTCGGCCGGCGCTGGTTGCCCGAGGGCCCGCCGCGCGCCGTGGTCCAGATCGCCCACGGCCTCGCCGAGCACAGCCAACGCTACGCGCGGCTGGCCGCGGCCCTGAACCAGGCCGGCTTCGCGGCTTACGCCTCCGACCATCGCGGCCACGGGCCCTCCGCCGCCCCGGGCGACCTCGGCCATTTCGCCGACCGGGACGGCTGGGCGATCGCGCTCGGCGACCTCTGGACCTTCAACCGGCTGATCGCCGCCGAGCAGCCGGGGGCGCCGCTGGTGTTTTTCGGCCACTCGATGGGCTCGTTCCTCGGCCGCGGCTTCGTCGCCGCTCATTCCGACGCGCTCGCCGGCGCGGTGTTTTCCGGCTCCAACGGCAAGCCGCCCGCCCTCGCCGCCCTCGGCCGGCTGATCGCGCGCATCGAGCGGCTACGGCTCGGACGCAAGGGCAAGAGCGCGCTCCTCAACCAGATGATGTTCGGCGACTTCAACAAGCCGTTCGCGCCGGCGCGAACCGCGGTCGACTGGCTGTCGCGCGATCCGGCCGAGGTCGACAAATACGTCGCCGACCCTTTGTGCGGCTTTCCGTTCACCACCCAGCTCGCCGTCGACCTGCTCGACGCGCTCGCCGCCCTCGCGCGCCCCGAGAGCCTCGCCCCGATCCGCAAGGACCTGCCGATCTACGTGTTTTCCGGCGAGAAGGACCCGGTCGGGGCCAACATTTCCGGCCTGATCGACGCCATGCAGGCGGCCGGGTTCACCCGCCTCACGACCCGCATCTATCCCGGCGCGCGCCACGAGACGCTGAACGAGACCAACCGCGAGGAGGTCACCGCCGACTTGATCGCCTGGCTCGACGGGGTGGCGGGCGGGTCGCGCTGAGCGGGCTCGGGTCGCGAGGCGGCGCCGTTTTCCGCCGGGACACGGCCCGACGAACCAGAAGGACGCCCTGCCCCTCGAAGAAGCGTGTCCCGGCGGTGGGGTGCAGTCCAGGCGTACCTTCTCGGAAGCCCTGTCACCTTTTTTGCCGTGTCTCACTCTCGGGGTCCAGTCCACTCCACGGGCGTGTCCCCGTAACTTCCCGTAACTTTTGACGTAACTTTTGAGCGCGCTTGGGAAGCGCCGATCATGCGCGAGTCCAGCGGCGCTCAAAACAAATTCGGCAGATCACGCCGGCCATCGACGACCCGCACGATCTCGACCCAATCGACCGGACCCTCGTCCGTGTCGGGGTGCGTTTCAAACAGAATGAGATACGGCCCCTCCACCAGCACCCGCGCGGCCGAATGAATATCAGGTCGGCGCGGCCCAAGCCGGGGGTGATCCGCCAGCCGGTCAATGCGCGCGCCGACGGCGCGCAGGACCCGCGTCGCAGCGGAAGGATTGTCAACGGCGATCGTCAGCCAGATGTCTTCCATGTCCCGCTCCGCCGCAGGCGATCGGAAGACGCGGGTCATTCGGCGTCCACGTCCTTGAGGCGCGCTTCGGCGGCGGCGAGGGTCTGCTCGACATTGAAGGGCTCCGCCGGGCCGCTGGCCTTGCCTTCGTCCCACAGGCGCCGGAGGCGCTTGATGTCTTCCTGGCGAAGTTCACGCTTCAACTGCCAATCGCGGATGGCTTCGCGCACCACCTCGCTCGTGGTCGCGTATTCGCCGGCTTCAACCGCGGCCTTGAGGGCGGCGAGTTGCCCGCCGGTCAGCGCGACGCTGACTTTCTGGATATCGGCCACGGCGCATCTCCACTTTCCTATCGGATCAAATTTTACGACCAGGTAGCAAGAATGTCCAATGACTCGTACCGCGATCGGTCCGCGTCGACCGTCAGGCAGCGGCTCGCTGCGCAACCGCCGGCCGCGGCGGAAACAGGAGCGTCAATCGAAACAATTCCGGCCTTTCCTGTCGATGCGCGCTCGGGTTCCCGCCAAGACCTCTTCCGTCTCGTCGCGCAGATCGAGCTTTTCCAGGTCGGGATGAACCCAGAGACCCGGCAAAACGACGCCGCCTCCCGTGCCGCCGGCCACGCGACTGCCGACGGGGCGCGGCTCGAAGCAGAGCGATGCGCCTTCCGTGTCCCGCCAGTACGCGTCATCGAGATCGGACAGGAGTTTGGCGAGCGTATCCTCGTCGCAGGACACGAGGGAAACCGGACAGGTCAGATAAATCGAACCGCCGTAGTCGCCCTCCATGATCACGCAAGCGTCTTCATGCCGGCGCGCTTCGGCGAGACTGGCGAACGAGACATAGTTTTCCTGCTCCATGATCGACCTGAGAGGCGACTCCATTCGCTCGGCCTTTCGATTGGCTCGATTTAAAACCCCCTGCACAGCCCGGCGCGCTCAGCGAGCGCGCCCTACAAGGCGCGGCTCACCAGCGCCCGCCCCGGAAACGGCGCCGGCGCGATCAGCCGCCCTTGGTCCAGCACACACGTCCCATGCACCCAGACGCAGTCGATCCCCGTCGGCCTGACCTCCGGGTTCAGGTAGTCGTTGTTCTCGCGCACCGCCTCGGCGTCGAACAGCGTGAGCGACGCGTCGGCGCCGACTCGCAGCGTCGGATCGGGCAGGTTGAGGAAGCGGCAGGGCAGCGTCGCCATGCGCCAGACCATCTCGGTGAGCGCAATCCCCATCTCGCGCGCCATGCGCAGCGCCTTGGGGAAGGCGCCGAGCGAGCGCGGGTGCGGCTTCTGCCCCGGCCCCGGCATCAGCCCGTCGGTGCAGATCGCCATCGTCGGGCGGCGGAAGAAACGCTCCATCGTCGCGTCGTTGCCGTAGTGGGAAATGATCGCGATCTCGCCCGCGTTGGCGGCGAAGAAGTCGAATACGGCGGCATAGGCCGCCTCGCTCCCGGGGTCCTGCGCTCCGGCCGCACGAGACACGTCGGCGAGGCGGCGCCCGAGGAACGCGTCGCCCACCCCGGGTTTGACGCCCGCGATTTGGATGCCTTCGAGCCCGCCGCAGAAGTGGATGAAATTGTCCCAAGACTTCGAGTCGAAGCGCATTTTTGCGATCGCGGCGGCGCGGCGGGCGGAATCGTCGAGGGCGGCCAGAAACTCCGCGCGGCCCCCCGCGCGCATATCGGGCGGAAAAATCGCGTCGCCGGTGGTCGAGCCGGCCGTGTAGGGATACATGTTCTCCATGGTGGGGACGAGCGAGGCGGCGTCGGCGAGCAGGTTTTCCAGCGCGCCGATCTTGTCGTAATTGGCCCGGCCGGCGATCTTCGAGTGCTCATTGCAATAGCCGCCGCCGCCCTCGATCGCCGCGCCGATCACCTCCTTGGCGCTTTCGAGGATGGCGTCGCTCTCCGAGCGCAGGTGCGGGAAGAGGGCGCCAGGCTTGACGTCGTTGAACGCGCGCACGAGCGCCGCGATCTCGCGCTCGTCGGAATAGACGGCGGGGTTGTAGACGAGCCCGGTCGAGAGGCCGAGGGTGAGCGGCGCCTCGCGCCGCACCACCTCCGCCATCGCTGCGATCTCGGCGTCGCTCGCTGCGCGCGCGACATTGGCCATGACCACCCGCCGCACCGCCGAATGGCCGAGATAGAGCCCCATGTCGGTGACCGAGCGGCCGCGATGCCAGGCGAGGAAGTCGGCGATCGAGGTCCAGGTCCATGTCCCATCGATCGCGCCGTCGAGCGGCTTCAGCTGCGCCGCATATTGCGAGCGCTGCGCCTCGGCCACGGGGGCCGGCGACAGGCCGTCGACGCCGCAGATGCGCTTGGTGACGCCGCCGAGCACGGCGAGTTCGCAGGCGACCGGCAGGCCGCTGGCGCCGATCGCGGTTCCCCCGAGCGCGCCGTGGTTGTGGGTGTCGACGAAGCCGGGCGCGAGCGCGCGGCCGCCCGCCTCGACCACCCGGTCGGCGGTCGCGGCCTCGCTCGGGCTCACGGCGCCGAGCGCTGCGATGCGGTCGCCGTCGATCAGGACGTCGCCGGCAAACGGTTTCGTGCGCCCGTCGCCGGTGACGATCATGGCGTTGCGGATCAACTGGCGGGTCATGGGCGGCAGACTCCCCCTTCTCCGCGGAGCGGGGAAGGTGGCCCGAAGGGCCGGATGGGGTGCGGAAAGCAGGACGCCGGCGGTGAAAGCTTCGCGGCGACGCCCGTGCGACACGGGGTGGCGCGCGCGCCGCGGTGCGTTCGCGGATCCGGGTTGCCGAAGGCCTCGCATGACTCCGACACCCGGACTTTCTCATCTGTTGCACACGCCGGACATTGGCGCAGCGGCCCATACCCCATCCGGCGCTTCGCGCCCCCTTCCCCGGCAAAGCCGGGGAAGGGGAAACCGCGGCCCCGCGTCCGCTCCGTGAGGCCGCCTTCTCCCGGAGCGGGACGGGCCACTGCCGCGCGCCTCACTCCGCCAGCTCCGTCACCAGCCTCAGCAGCACGTCGGCGCCGGCGGCGCACAGGTCGGAGGCGGTGTATTCCGCGATGTTGTGGCTGACGCCGCCGGCGCTCGGCACGAAAATCATGCAGGCCGGGCAGACGGCGGCGAGCATCTGCGCGTCGTGCCCCGCCCCGCTCGGCAGGCGCTTCACCGCGAGATCGAGCTCGCGGGCGATCGCCTCGACGCGGGCGACGAGCGGGGCTGCGAACGGCACGGGATCGAAGCGGGCGAGCGTGCGGCTTTCCAGCGTCACCCCCTCGGCCGCCGCGGTCGCCGCCGCGAAGGCCGTCAGGCGGCGCTCGGCGTCCTTCAGCGCCGCGTTGTCGGTGTTGCGCAGGTCGACCGTCATCACCGCGCGCTCGGGCACGACGTTGACGAGATTCGGCGTGAGCGTCAGCGCGCCGACGGTCGCGACCTGATGGCCGCCGATCTCGCCGGCGAGTCTGCGCGCGAAAGTCGCGATCTCGGCGGCGACGTAGCCCGCGTCATGGCGCATCCGCATCGGCGTCGTGCCGGCGTGGTTGGCCTGGCCGGAGATCGTGAGTTCGGTCCACGAGATGCCCTGCACCCCCTCGACCGCGCCGATGACAAAGCCCTCGGCCTCAAGCGTCGGCCCCTGTTCGACATGCAATTCGACATAGGCGTGCACCTCCGGCCGCCCCACGGCCGCGTCGCCGGCGTAACCGATGCGGCGAAGTTCTTCGCCCGCTGTCGCCCCGTCGACGCCGACCGTCGCGAGCGCCGCCGCCAGCGGCAGCTGGCCTGTGAAAACGAGGCTGCCGAACATGTCGGGCTGGAAGCGCGCGCCCTCCTCGTTGGTGAAGAAGGCGACCGCCAGCGGCCGCCGCGTGACGCAGCCCGCCTCGGCGAGCGTCTCGATCACCTCGAGCCCGGCCATGACCCCGAGCGCGCCGTCGTAGCGCCCGCCGGTCAGCACGGTGTCGATGTGGCTGCCCATCATCACGGGCGGCCCGTCCTCGCGGCCGGCGCGCAACCCCACGACGTTGCCGACGGCGTCGATCGCGACCGCGAGGCCGAGGTCGCGCATCCAGCCGACGACGAGGTCGCGGCCGTCTCTGTCGGCGTCGGTCAGCGCGAGGCGGTTCACCCCGCCGTCAGGACGCGCCCCGGCCTCGGCCAGCCGTTCGAGGCGCGACTGCAGCCGCGCGCCGTTCACTCGGAGATTGTGTCGCATGAGGGGTCTCGACTTTTCGCCCGTCAGTCAACCGCCGTCAATGCGGGCCGAAGGCGAGGCAATCCGGGGCCGCAGCCGGGCTTGGACCCGTGGATGTCTTCGTCTCCCCGGACTTCGAGCCTCGGCCCGAGTCCGGGGCCGCCCGCCCGGGCGACGCCCGCGCCGCTCTCGACGCGGTCTCCGGCCGTTACACCCCGTGGCCTCAGAACACAATCCACATGTAAGCGAACAGGGAGTTGTTGCCCGAGGCGTTGTGGGTATTGCCGAGATAGGAGCCGTCGAAATTGTTCGCGCCGCCGTAGAGGTGGAAATAGCTGGTGAACTGCAGACCGACCCTCATGTTCCACTTCTTGTCGTCGTAGGGTCCGGGCGCGCCTTTCATGAACGGGCTGTAGGCGACTTCGGCGATCAGCCCGTCTCCATTCGGGCTCCCGACGACGCTGTTCCCCGTCCCGCCGCCGGGAATGATGCTGGCGTTCAGGCAAGGAGCGACGGCGGACCCATAGAGATTGCAGTCGTGCGAACCGGTAATGTTGAAATAGCCGAGACCGAACAGGTAGGTGTGATCCCAGACGAAGGTCTGATTGATCTTGAAACTGTTGAGGGAATCGCTGCGATTGGACGCGGCGCCCTGGAAGTAGCTCGCGTTGAGTTGCTGCCTCTCGATGATGTCCGTGAGCTTCACGGTCAGGCTGTATTGATCACCGTCATACTGGTACTGCGAGTCGAAGCCGACGTCGAGGTAGTTGTTCGTTCCGACACCCCACTGATAGTCCGGGGCGAGCCGGCCGTACATGCCGAACGTGCCGACCATCAGGTAATGCTGGCCCCAGTGCGGTTCGATCGCAAGGCGCCAGTAGGGCGCGAGATTGGTGAGCGCGTCGGACGCGGGCGCGGCGACGCCCGGTTGCCAGTTCGGCGGAAGCCCCTTATAGGCGAGCACCGCGGCGTACACCATGTCGTTCCAGAAGGTGTAGACGCCGGCGCCGCCGACGTTCGTTTGGTAAGCGCCCTCGATCTTGGTCAACGGCGGCTGATAGATCGTGTATCCCGACGCGATCGTCGAATTGATCTGCGGATAGCCCCACGACGGCAGGGTGTTCCACGGATCCTCGACCGTCGGCGAGTTGTTGACGTCGATGCCCCAGATCGTGTCCTTGCCGAACCAGGTCGCGGTGTCGGCGTAACGGACGTCGGACTGGTCGAGGCCGACGCCGCCGAAGGTCGGGTCGGCTGCGACGCCGATGAAGGCGCCGAGATTTTCGTACAGCTTGCCGGCGACGAAGACGGAGACCTGCTGCGAGGTCAGATTGGCGTTGGTGTGGAGTCCCGCCGGCGCAGCGTTGGCCTGCGGGTTGGCGAGGCCGTTCTGCTGCGCCGCGGCGAGGCCCTGCGCGGTATAGTCGTAGGGCGCAGTCTGGCGCGTGCCGCCAATCTGGTAGAACGCGGACAGCGGCGGGCCCTGCCAGTCGCCGCCGGTCAGCGTGTAGCCGCCGATCTTGAAGCGCCGCCCGAACGGCCTCAGTTCGGGAATCAGCGTGTGGCAGTCGGCGCAGGCGTGGCCGGTCTGGCGCGCGAAGGCGGGCAGCGCTTCGGCCGGATCTGCGCCCAGCGTCAGGCCCCCAGCCCCTGCGGCGAGCGCGCCGAGAGCGGCGCAGACGAAGGCGGCGAGCCTTCCTCTTCCCGTGCGGGCGGTTGCGTTCAGCGGTTCTGCCGTCGTCCCCATATCGATTCCGATCTCATGCTGGCGGCGCTGGACGGTTCGGCCGAACCCCGGCGATTGCGCCGCGGGCGCGACCCCTTCGCCGCGGTTTCCCCGCGACGAGCCCCGCGAACCGTCTCAGTTCCTCGCGACGTCGATGCGCGGGCGCCCGGCCCCCACCGGGCCGGGCGCCCGGCGCGCTAGCCCTTCGCGACGAAGAGCGTGCAATAGCCGTTGGGGTAGATCGTCCCGTCGACCTGCTTGCAGGAGCTCGGCGCGATGTAGAAATTGCACTGGCTACAGTGCTTCCCCTCGTGCGGCTCCTTCTGATAATTCACCGACGCCTGCGAAAGCTTGCCAGCGTGCGCGCCGGTCACGCCCAGCGCGACGAGAGGCAGCGCCCCGGCGGCGCCGAGGAGAACGGTGCGGCGGCTGACCTGCCCGGATTCACAGTGCTTGCTCATGATGAGTTCCCTCCCTGCCGGAATCGGCCAAGCGACTCCATCTTTGCTCTGTGGTGTCGCCGACACTGTAAAGCAACGTTGTCCATCGCGTCGGCGCGCTTTAATTTGCCATTGACACTTGACACCGGGCAATGCGCTCCCCCTGCGGCCGAGTGACGCACCGGGTCGGTGGAGAGCGCGCAGACGGACATCGCGACGGATGCGGGGCGAATCGCCGGGCGCCGGCTGGCCGCCGACCTCGCCGGGCGCGACAATCGGCGGTCCCCGGTCGGGTCGGGTCCGCGACGCGCGACGGGCGGCTCGAGTCATGACGCAAAAGAGCGTTTACAGAAACTTTGCCTCAGGAGACTTGACCGCCGCGCCGTCCAGCCCTACACGAGGCGGATGACCCGGCTCATCGACACGACGGAGGGCGCTGCGCGCCCGCGCCATCCCGAGAAGGTGGGGCGGCCGGACAATCCGATCCAGCGCAAGCCGGCCTGGATCCGCGTCAAGGCGCCCGGGTCGCGGGTGTTCGGCGAGACCATGGCGCTCGTGCGCGCGCACAAGCTGACGACGGTGTGCGAGGAGGCGGGCTGTCCCAACATCGGCGAATGCTGGGACAAGCGCCACGCGACCTTCATGATCATGGGCGAGACCTGCACCCGCGCCTGCGCCTTCTGCAACGTCGCGACCGGCCTGCCGAATCCGCTCGACGGGGGCGAGCCGAGCCGCGTCGCCGACGCGGTCGCGCGCCTCGGCCTCGCCCACGTGGTCGTCACCTCGGTCGACCGCGACGACCTCGCCGACGGCGGGGCCGGGCATTTCGCCAGGACCATCCGCGCGATCCGCGCCGCCGCCCCCGAGACCACGATCGAGGTGCTGACGCCCGACTTCCTGCGCAAGGAGGGCGCGCTGGAGACGGTGGTGGAAGCCCGGCCGGACGTCTTCAACCACAACCTCGAAACCGTGCCGTCGAAATACCTGACGGTTCGGCCCGGGGCGCGCTATTTCCATTCGCTCAGGCTGCTGCAGCGGGCCAAGGAGCTCGACCGGACGCTCTTCACCAAGTCGGGCGTGATGGTCGGCCTCGGCGAGGAGCGCAACGAAGTCCTGCAGATGATGGACGACATGCGCTCGGCCGAGATCGACTTCCTGACCATCGGCCAGTACCTGCAGCCGACGGCGAAGCACCATCCGGTCGCGCGCTTCGTCCCCCCCGAGGAATTCGCCGACTTCGCCGCGATCGGGGCGGCCAAGGGCTTTCTGCTCGTCTCCGCCTCGCCGCTGACCCGGTCCTCGCACCACGCCGGCGACGACTTCGCGAGACTGCGGGCTGCGCGGACGGCGGCGCTGGCGCGCGGCTAGCGGCGCGGGCGCGCCTCCGGCCGCCGCGCCTGCGACCGAAGGGAAATCCCAGCGCCGTTTGTA
The DNA here is from genome assembly GCF_003315135.1 of Roseiarcus fermentans. Lineage (GTDB taxonomy): Bacteria > Pseudomonadota > Alphaproteobacteria > Rhizobiales > Beijerinckiaceae > Roseiarcus > Roseiarcus fermentans. The sequence goes on along the minus strand of NZ_QNRK01000034.1, from coordinate 27,684 downwards.
GTTTGTAGGGCGGGGTCGCCGACCCCGTCGGCGTATCCGACGATCGCGCGCGTCACAAGCGGGCCGCGGCCCGGCATTCGCCCGGCTGCCGTGCTCGTCCTCAGGTCGCCGCCGAGCCGACCGCGAACCCGGCCAGCACGACAAACAGGAACAGGTCGCTCGCCATGGCGACGGTTTCGTTGCGCGAGCGGTCGGTCCCGGCGATGTGGCGAAACCCTGCGACGCCGTAGAAGATCGCCGCGGCGATCGCGACCGGAAGAATGAAGCCCGACGCGAGGACCGAAAGCAGCCCCGTCACGCCGATTGCGAGGTTCGCCGCCCCGAGTTCGCGCACGACCGGCAGCGCCTCGTCGCTGGCCATGTGGAAGATCTGCCTCGCCGTGAACGCCGGCTGCAGCATTTGCCGGACCCCGGCCAGCGTCAGCCGCACGCCGACGCCCCAGAATACGAACCAGCGCCCGACGAGAAAAAGCCAGGGCGTCGCCGGGTCGAGCGCGTGGCCGAGGACGATCGACGCGATCGGGAGAACGAGCATCGTCAAGGATACGACCGCAATGTACATGGCGTCTGGTCCGTTCCGGCCTCGAGCGAGCGTAGCAGACTTCCGCCGCGACGCGAGGGCGCCGAGCCGGGGCCGAGCCGGGAAGGAAAGTCCAAGCCGCGTTCTGGTCGGAACCACTTGAAGGCGAGCGGCGGAACGCCTACCAGCCTCGCCCGTGACGACATTTTCAGATTCCCGCGCCTCGGACCGATCGCCGGCGGCGGCGAGCCCACAGTCGGGCGACCCGGCCGTCGCCGCCGCGGACCCGCAACGGCTGACCACTCCCCGCGCGCTGGTCGAGGCGGGCCTCGCGCCGCCCGCCGCCCTCGCCGGGCTCGAGGCGGTCGCGCAGCGCTACGCCATCGGGCTGACGCCGGCGCTGCGCCGTCTGATCGACCCGACCGATCCCGGCGATCCGATCGCACGCCAGTTCGTGCCCGACCCGCGCGAGCTTCGGCGCGACCCGGCCGAACTGGACGATCCGATCGGCGACGACGCCAGGAGCCCGATCGAGGGGCTGGTCCATCGCTATCCCGACCGGGTGCTGATCAAGCTGGTCGCGGTCTGCGCGGTCTACTGCCGCTTCTGTTTCCGCCGCGAGCGCATCGGCCCCGGCGCCGGGCGCCTGAGCGCCGCGGCCTTCGCCGCCGCGCTCGACTACGTGCGGGCGCGGCCGCAAATCTGGGAAGTGATCCTGACCGGCGGCGATCCGCTCACCCTGTCGCCGCGCCGCGTCGCGCAGGCGACCGCGGCGATCGCGGCCATTGGCCACGTCCGGACGATCCGCTGGCACACCCGCTTGCCGGTCGCGGCGCCCGAGCGGATCACGCCGGCGCTGGCGCGCGCGCTCGCGGCCTCCGACCGGACGGTGGTCGTCGCAATCCACGCCAACCACCCGCGCGAGCTCACGGCCGAGGCGCGCGCCGCCTGCCGCCGCCTGACGGCGCGCGGACTCCTTCTGGTCAGCCAGACCGTGCTGCTCAAGGGGGTCAACGACGACGTCGAGGTTCTCGACGCGCTGATGCGGGCCTTCGTGGAAGCGCGCATCAAACCCTATTACCTGCACCACGGCGACCTCGCGCCGGGCGCCGCGCACTGGCGAACCTCGATCGCCGAGGGCCAGGCGCTGATGCGCGGCTTACGGGCGCGGCTCAGCGGCCTCGCCCTGCCGACCTACGTGCTCGACATTCCCGGCGGCCACGGCAAGGTCCCGATCGAGGACCGCTCGCTTCGCCCCGACGGCCAGGGCGGCTATTGGGTCGCCGACCCCGCCGGCGTCGAGCGGCCGTATCGCGACCGCCTCGCCTGAACGAGCGCCGCGCTACGAGCGCGCGCGCTGGAGCGACCCGGCCGCGCCGTGTGTCGCCCCCACCCGCTCGGGCGTGAGCATCGCGTAGCTCAGCGCCCAGGCCGTGATCGCCGCCATCATCGTGCTGACGATCACGGTCGCGACGAACCGCACCATCGTCTCCGACCGCCGATCCTCGCCATCCCCCGTCTTGCCTGCTCCGGCCATCGCCGTCGTCCCCCTGACGCTTCCAAACGGCCGGATCCCTCATCCGGCCCAAGAGTCAGTGTTACCGCCGTCCCGCGCGCGCCGCTGTGATCGCGATCACACGGGCAGCGTGACGCCGCTCACAGGTCTTTCACACTGTCGAGTCCGGAATACGCCGCTCAGCCGAAGCCGATCCCCGCTTCGCCCGGCTTCAGCCGGATCAGCCGCGAATCCTCGACCGCCGCCTGGCGATGCCTGACCGCCTCGCGATAGAGCGGATCGCGGATCATCGCCACGAACGCCGCGACGCCCGGATATTCGGCGATGAAGGCGAGGTCCCAGCGCTCCGCCTGCGGCCCGATCAGCATCAGCTCGAACCGGCCGCGCCACACGATTTTCCCGCCGAGCGCCGAAAACACCGGCGCGCTCTCGCGCCCGTACGCCGCATAGGCCTCGGCGCCGGTGGCCTCGCGCCCGTCCGGATAGGCCGCGCGGTCGCGCAGCCGGACCAGATTGAGCATGTGGATCGGCCCCGGCCGGTCGTCGGCGCGGAAGGCGGCGAAGGTTTCCTTGGTCGGATCGACAAAACCGGTCATGCGGCGCTCCCTCGACATCCCGCAGGGGAACATGACCCGGATCGCGCCGCAGGGAAAGACCGACCGGAGCGCCGACCCTGAAGGCGCCGGCCCTCGCTCAACCGTATTCGTTCTCGCCCTCGCCCGCCTTCGGCGGCTTGGCGTAGTAGGTGTTGAGGATCGTGTTGCGCGGCCGGGCATTGTCCAGCGCGATCGTCTCCCGGCCGTGCCAGCTCGTGTGCAGAAGGCTGTGGGCGGGGTGGATGACGACGAAGGCGAAGCCGGTGTTGGGCAGGAACGGCGCGGTCTTCACCTTGACCAGTCCGTAGGACTTCCAGTGGAAGACGCCCATCGGCGACACCTTGTAGACCGTGGTGCCGAGCTCGGAACGGCTGTCGTCCTCGGGCATGTAGATCAGAACCGTCAGGACCTTCCGTCGGGTGTCCGGGTGCGGCTTGATCGCGTAGCCGTCGAAATCGGCGTACAGCACCGGCTGAGGATGCATCGGCAACGGCCAGCCCTCGCCGCTCCCCTTGGCGCGCAGACGCAGGCCGCTGTCGAGCTTCTCGCGAAACGCGTCCTGGATCGCCTGCGCGGAGAGCGCGTCGCTGACCGCGCGCCACAGCGCCGTGCGCTCCGGGTCGCCCGCCTCCACCCTGCGGTCCCACAGCGTGTACTGCTTGCGCGTGCGGGCGCCGTTGAGGTCGACATAGCGGTCGAGGTCGGGCCAGCCCGTCGTCAGCCGCGCGTACACGGCGTCCGAGAAGAAGCCGGCGAAGCTCAGGTGCGGGAACGGCTTTTCGCTCACCGCGCCGGCGAGGATCGAACGAACGCCGTGACGGACGATCGAATCGGTCAGCGTCTCGGCTGCGACGGGCTCTGCGATCATGATGGTTCCGGTTCGCGGCTGGTCAGCCCCCCGACGCCCCGCTCTGACCGCCAAAGCTATACGGTTCCGGCCGGCGTTCCAAGCTTTTCTCCTCGACGTGCCGCGACGCGCCGCGCGTTGCGCCCGCGCGCCGTCACAGGCGGCGGGCGACGAACGCGACGATCCGGGTCATGACCTCGTCCGCCGTCTCGTCGAGCGAGGCGACGACCGAAGCCGGAGCGGTCGAGGGGACCGGCGCCCGGGCGGAAAAGATCGCGACGTCGACGATGCGGCCGCTGGTCAGCGCCACGATCTTGGCCACGACCTCGACATGCGCCTCGGAGGTCGTCGCGTCGAGTTCGAAGGCGCGCAGGTCGATGTCGAGCGCATAGTCGGCGGCGGCGGCGCCGCCGTCGATCGACCGGGCGAGGCCGGCGTTCTGGAACGTTTCGATCAGGCGGTCGCGGAACAGGGTCGAGAGCTGCTGCGGCCAGCGCCCGCCCGGCAGGAGGGCCAGCTCCTGGCCGTTGCGCACCAGAATGCGCTCGCTGTCGAGATCGGCGGTCGCCACCCGCTGGTCGAAGCGGATCTGGGCGCGGAACGGCCGCGCCGCCGGCGGATGCGCCGCCGTCAGATCAAACACCGTCGCAGGCGCGCTCGCGCAGGACGCCAGCGCCAGCGCCAGCGCCGCCGCCACCGCGATGCGCTCCGTGATCCGGATCTTCGCCCCCGCCCCCGTCATCGGTTACCTGCCGTTGTATTCCGGCAACGATGGCTTGTTGCCGAAGAGGATCTGACTGGGATTGCGCTCGAACGAGCGCACCAGCCGGTCGACGTCGTCGAGCACGCGCTGCCCCTGGACGGCGAGCGCCTCGTACTGCCTCAGGCCGGAGCCGCTGAAGCGGGTGAGCCCGACCGAGATCTCCTTCACCCGCGCGTCGATGTCGTCGGCGAGCTTCTTGATCGACGCCGCCGCGTCGCCGACCTGGCCGAGCGCGCTCTTCGTCCCGGGCGAGCCGAGGAAGCTCTGCGCGGCCGTCATCAGCCCGTCGAGCTTGTCGGCGGATTCTCTCAGCGTCGCCGAAATCTCGGCCGCGTTCTTGAGCGTCGCGTCGATGTTCACCCGGTTCTGCCGGACCGTATTGGCGACCTCGCTCGCGGCGTTGACGACGTTGGCCACCTTGTCGGGGTCGACCGCCTTGGCGATCGCGTCGATGTCGCCGATCGCCGAATCGAGCTTGCTCGAGGCCTCGTTGAGCCGCTTGATGAAGGCGGCGCCGTCGCGCATCACCGCCTCGGTGTTGCCGGCGCTGTTGGCCAGCGCCCGGGAGAAGACCTGCGCGTTGCCGATGACCTCGTTGACCTTGGCCGAGTCGATCGACTTGATCAGGGTGTCGGCGTCCTGAGCCAGAAGCTGGGCCTTGCTGGCGAGCGGCTGGATGACCTTGCCGAGGTCGGCGATCGCGGCGAGCGCCTCGTCGACGCGCCCCGCGTTGTGACCGAGCGCCATCGAGAACTGCTGCACGTTCTCGATCGTCTGATGGATCGGCACCGCGTTGTCGACCAGGAGCTTGTTGGCGAGGTCGAGCACGTAGCCGGCTTTGGTCTGCAGGTCCGCCAGCGTCGCCGTCGGCAGCGAGGCGATCACGGGCGGCGAGCCCTTCAGCTCCGCCGCGCCTTTCACCTCGCCGCCCTTCAGCGCCACCACCCCGGTGCCGGTCAGGCCCTGGGTCTCGAGTTGCGCCTTGGTGCTGGCGTTGATCGGCGCGCTGCCGTTGGTCACGTCGATGTCGGCGATCACCTGGGTGGGATTGTCCTTGACGAAGCTGAGGTTCGTCACCTCGCCGACCTTGAGCCCGTTGAACAGCACGTTGCTGCCGACCGACAGGCCCGAGACCGAACCGCTGAACACGACCTGATAGTGCCGGTGACTCCCGGTGCCGAGGCCGACAATCCACATGAGAAAGGCGAACGCGCCGATGACCGCTGCGAGCGTAAAGGCGCCGATCAGGACGAAATTGGCTCGGGTCTCCATCGCGCGCGCCTTATGCCGTATGAGGCGCGGGCGACGGCGCAGCCCTCGTCCCGGCCCGCACCACGCCCCGTTTGCCGTGGAAGTAGGCTTTGATCCATGGATCGTCGGATTGCAAGAGATCTTCGATTTTTCCGACTGCCGAGACCTTGCCGTGGCCGAGCACCGCGACCCGGTTGCAGATCGCGAACAGGCTGTCGAGGTCGTGGGTGACCATGAACACGGTGAGACCCAGGGTTTTCTGCAGGGTGGCGATGAGATCGTCGAAGTCGCCGGCGGAGATCGGATCGAGGCCGGAGGTCGGCTCGTCGAGGAACACGATCTCGGGATCGAGCGCGAGCGCGCGGGCGAGCCCGACGCGTTTGGTCATGCCGCCGGAAAGCTCCGAGGGGTACTTGTCGGCGGCGTCCTGCGGCAGGCCGACGAGATGCAGCTTCTGCGCCGTGAGGCCATCCATCATCGCCTGCGACAGTTTGAGGTGCTCGCGCATCGGCACCTCGATGTTCTGGCGCACAGTGAGGCTGGAAAACAGCGCGCCCTCCTGGAACAGGACGCCCCAGCGCTCGCCGATCTGGAGCTTTTCCTGGTGCGTGAGGTGGTCGAGGTTGTGGCCGAACGCCTCGATCGTCCCGCCCCGCTTGGGAACGAGCCCGAGAATGGTCCGCGTCAGCACCGACTTTCCCGCGCCCGACGCGCCGACGAATCCCAGCACCTCGCCGCGGTAGAGGTCGAGGTCGAGGCCGTCCATCACCATGTGGTCGCCGAAGGCGACCTCGAGCCCGCGCACGCTGATCACGACGTCCGGCCCGGGGGGCGAGGGGGCGGCGTCGGTCAATAGTTCACCGCGGAAAAAAACATTGCGAACAACCCGTCGAGAACGATGACCATGAAGATGGATTTGACCACCGAGGCGGTCACGTTGGCGCCGAGCGATTCGGCCGAGCCGCGCACGTCCATGCCCTCGACCCCGGCGATGATGCCGATGGTGATCGCCATGAACGGCGCCTTGATCAGGCCGACGAGGAAGGTGTCGGTGGTGATGGAGTTGTGGAGGCGGGTGATGAACACGATCGGGGTCATGCCGGCGTAAAGCCAGCTCACCAGCAGGCCGCCGGCGAGTTCGGCGAGGTCGGCGAGGAAGGTCAGCGCCGGCAGCGCGATCACCAGCGCGACGAGGCGAGGCATGATCAGGACCTCGAGCGGGTCGAGCGCCATCACCCTCAGCGCGTCGATCTCCTCGTGCATGGCCATCGAGCCGATCTCGGCGGTGATCGCCGATCCCGTCCGGCCGGCGATCATGATCGCCGTCATCAGCAGCGCCAGCTCGCGCAGGCCCAGCACCCCGACCAGATTGACCGCGTAGGCCGAGGCGCCGAAGGCGTTGAGCTGGAAGATGCCCTGCTGCATGACGATCGCGCCGACCAGGAAATTGATCAGCACGATGATCGGGACGCTGCGCAGCGAATAGTTCTCGAGATGGTAAGTCATCGAGGTCCACCGCCAGCGGTGCGGAAAGGGCAGCAGGCGGACGGTCATCGCCACCATCTCGCCGAAGAAGCTCACCCCCTCGGCGAGATCGTGGCCGGCGGTGTAGACCGACTCGCCGATCTCGCTGAGAAGCGAGATCGCGGTCGGCGCGTGGGTCGGCTTCGGCGGCTCGATCGGCTGGTAGCCGGCCTCCTTCAGCAGAACCGCGTATTCCGACCGCGCGCCGCGGTAGGAGGCGCGCACGCCCGCCTCGGCGAGTTCGGCGCGGGCGCGGTCGATCGCCCACGCGCCAGCCGTATCCATGCGGTTGACCCCGGCGAGGTCGAGAATCGCGTCGCCGCCTTTGCGCGCCGGCTCGATCAGCGAGTCGGCGGTCGCCTCGAGCGCGGCGCTGTTGGCGACCGTCCAGTCCCCGCTGAGCGACAGGACGAGTTCGTCGCCTTCGACATCTCGGACGACGGAAGGCCCAACGGACACCATGCTCTCCGGTCAACGCTCGCACCCAGCTTTATAGCGGAGACCTCGCGGCTGTCGAGGCGGGCGGGCGGCCCCGCCCGGTCGCGACGGCGCCGCCCGGACTCTGCGATCAGGATGCAAACAAAGGGCGTACGAATCGGCGCCGGCGCGAAGGGACTCCGAATCGGACGGAAAGCGAGTCGAATCTCGCGAGGCGGATCCACCCCGAATCGGAACCGCGCCGATGCGGTTGCGCGCCGGGACGAGGACGAAGGAAGGGAGGACAAAGCGGCCGGAATCGGCGACCCGGCGAGCGGGGCGAGCCTCGCCGCGCCCGTCAAGCGCCGCGCGGCAGAACCGCCGGCATGGTTGACCGAACGTCACGCGCGCTCGGCCGGCATGATCCGGTTCAGGACGGCGGGAGAGGAACCGGGCACAAAACCGGCCGGAATCGGCGACCCGCCGAACCGGGCGAGCCTCGCCGCGCCGGTCAAGCGCCACGCGCGCCGAACCGCCGGCATGGTTGACCGAACGTCACGCGCGCTCGGCCGGCATGATCCGGTTCGGGACGGCGGGAACGGAAGCGGGCACAAAACCGGCCGGAATCGGCGACCCGCCGAACCGGGCGAGCCTCGCCGCGCCGGTCAAGCGCCACGCGCGCCGAACCGCCGGCATGGTTGACCGAACGTCACGCGCGCTCGGCCGGCATGATCCGGTTCGGGACGGCGGGAGAGGAACCGGGCACAAAACCGGCCGGAATCGGCGACCGCCGAACCGGGCGAGCCTCGCCGCGCCGGTCAAGCGCCACGCGCGCCGAACCGCCGGCATGGTTGACCAAACGTCACGCGCGCTCGGCCGGCATGATCCGGTTCGGGACGGCGGGAGCGGAAGCGGGCACAAACCCCGCCAGAATCGGCGACGAGCCGCCCAGCGGGGATCTTGTCGCGCCCGTCAAGCGCCGCACGCGCGGAACCGCCGGCATGGTTGACCAAACGGCATGCGAGACCCGTGCGGCCTGCCCCGGTTCGGGACGGCGGGGGAGGAACCGGGCACGAACCGCGCCGGAATCGGCGACGGCGCGTCCGCACCCCGTGCGAACCGGCCGACGCAAGCATAAAGCGCGCGCCTTGCCAAAACCGTGTCGCAGGTGGCGTCGGGACGCCGCCGCAGGCGTTATGGAGGCTCGTGCGGCCGCTCCCGCCTCGTCCACGGACGCGACGGCGATCCGGCGCTTTTCCGTCGAGGCGATCTTCGAGCGCGCGACGCCGCCCTTCGATTCCGGCGACCTCGCAAACCTGCCGCCGCGAAAGGTCCAGCGCCTCGCCGCAGCATTGGTCAATTGAGCGGCCCGACCGAGTTTACCGGATCTCCCGGCGCGAATGCATACGGTCGACCAGCCCTGTTCGGAGAAGACCGCCGGCGGTCGCTCGATTCCGATGGCGGGCGAAGCCGAGGCCAGCGAAGCCGAGCAGCAGCATCCCCCAGGTCGAGAGCTCCGGCGCGGCGACGAAGTCCATGCCGTGCGGCGACCCGAGTCCACTCAACAGCGCCGACTCGACGTGGCCGTCGGCGGGGTTCACGAGCGCGACCTCGCCGAGCCCGCTGATGGCGACGATCGGCGTATCGGGATCGAGTCCGCTGAGCCAGACCTTATCGACGGTATTTGCGCTCGTTTCGGCGACGTAGAGCCATCCCGACGTCGCTCCGGGAAAAATCACGTCGTCGATTCCCTGGACATTGTTCCCCGCATTCGTCACGCGGACATTGGTCACTGTCTGGTTCGGGGCCCCCGGATGCGCGATGAGTGTGTATTCTCCGATCGGGTCGCAGCAACCCGGCCCGTCGCCCTCGGTCGTCAGCGCCAGTTCGCCGTTGGGCGTGCTCTTGAGGCTGTCGATGTCGGGCTCGTTGGCGGACGAGGTCACGCCTGTCGCGGCCGCGGTGAGGATGCTGGTCGTGGTCAGCGTTCCGCTCGGGTGGGCGCCGTTGTCGAGAACCTGCAGCACCGAGTCGGTCGGGTTCGCCGGGTTGGTGTAGCTGAGATAAACCTTGCCGTTGAGGAACGCGACGTCGTCGTAGCCGCGGCCGTTGTTGAGCGGCGCGGGCCCGGGCGGGTTGTTTCCATAAGCGTAAGGCGGCGCCGCGTATTTCAGCGGACCGGTGACGACCCCCGTGGTCGGGTTGATCAACGACAGGGTGGCGTTGGCGTCTTGATTCTGGAGGGCCCACACCGTTCCCGTGGAAGGGTCGACCTTCAGCCCATCCACTTCGCCGGAGATCGAATAGACGCGCTTGATCGCGCCGCTCGTGTTGTACTGGACGATCGTACTGTTACCGGGAATGACTCCGGTGGAATCGACGCCGTCGCCATATTCGACCCACACCGATCCGGCGCCGACCGTGATGGAATCGGGTTGCGTGCCTCCGACCGCCGCGCCGTTGGCGAAGACGCTCGACTGCGTGACGATCGGCGCGGCCTCGGCGGTCGCTCCCGTCGCTCCAAGCAGAGCGATCAGAAACAGACCTCCGCTTCTTGACACCGTCATCATCTCCTCCTCCCAATGATCATTAGGTGATGGGCCATAAAAGACTTTGTCCGCTTAATGGATACTCATGACCGTGTATTGACGGTCACGGCGTTTCTTGTGAATATTCATGGCGGCATAAAATGTAAATATTTATTATGTTTACATGCGCCTTATCAGCTTAGACTGTCATCTATTTCCCATCAGCGCGTCATGTGCGCGCCTTATGGCGGGGACGTCGGCGCCTCGAGCCGACTCCCAAAGTCTGAGGAACGCCATGACCAAGAGGACCCTCGGCGTTTCGCTGCTCGCGATGGTAATCGCGACCTCGGCGAACGCGGCGCAGATCGGCGACGTCTTCTACATTGCCCTCGAAAACCACAACTTCACCCAACCGAGCGACGCGCCGTCCGGCACGCCGGAGCAACTGCTCGGCAACCCGGCGGCGTCCTTTCTCAACAGCCTGGTCACGCCCGGCAATCCGGCCGCGGCGTTCACGTCCTACGCCACGAAGTACCAGAACGTATCGCCGACCCTACACCCGTCCGAGCCGAACTATGTGTACCAGGTGACGGGTAAGACCGGGCCGCTGAACGACGCAGACCCATACCCGAGCAACATCGTCAGTGGGGCGAACCTCGGCCAACTCCTGCAACAGAAGTACGGCACGGCGGGCTGGAAGGCGTATCAAGAAGACATCGACCTCGTTCCGAACAGCGGGTCCGTCAACCAGCCCGGCGCCAACAGCCTGACGAGTACGGAGGCGCCAAAGACCCAGTGGACCGTTCCGACAACTTCTTTCTCCGGAACGTCGGCCTCGTACACCAATTCGTACAATGGCAGCGACCAATACAACTATGCGGTGAAGCACAACCCGTTCGCCTTCTCCACCGCCACCAACGGCGGAACGGCGACAGCCCCGAATTTTTCCCCGAGCAACCCCGAAGCGCAGTATTATGCGCCATTGCAACAACTTCAGACCGACCTCAACGACAACGCGGTCGCCAAATTCAACTGGATAACGCCTGACCAGTACAACGACATGCATTCGTCGTTGAAAACCAACTTCACCTACAACGGCGCCACCTACCTCGCCGGAACCGACCAGGAAGCCGTCGCGCTCGGCGACAACTTCCTGTCGAAGGTCGTGCCGGAAATCGAGGCGTCCCAGGCGTTCAAGAACAATGGCGTCATCGTGATCTGGAATGACGAGACGGAAGGGGACGAGGACGTCGGCTCAACCGCCGGGTACTCCGGCACGGAGATCGTCATCTCGAAGCTGGCCAAAGGCAACGCCGCCTCGGTGGGCGCGTACTACACCCACGCCTCCGACCTCGTGACCTGGCAGAACGTCTTCGGCGTGTCGGGCCCCGGCGGATATCTGGGCGGGGTGGCCGGCGCCGACAATCTGGGCGCCCTCTTCCAGCCAGGCGTCATCCCGAACGGCATACCGGAGCCTCGCAGCTGGGCGATGATGCTGCTCGGCTTCGCAGGCCTCGCCGTCGCCGGCCGCCGCGCGCGCAGGACCGTCGCGGTCGCGGGGTAAACAGGCCCTCGCGGATGAGAGGGGCCGCCTTCGGTCGGCCTCTTTCTTAGCCCGAGCAGCGCCCGGTCCCGCCGCGATTCAGCGATCGCGGCCGCGCCGTCTCACCACTTCTGGTGGACGTACGGCTTGATGTCCTCGTCGTAGATCGCCTTCAGCGCCGCCATGTCGGCGTCCTCGAGCCACGGCAAATCGGCGGCTTCGGCGTTGGCGCGCGCCTGGGCGGCGTTCCTGGCGCCGGGAATCACAACCGTCACCGGATCGAACATCAGGATCCAGCGCAGGGCGAGCTGCGCCATGGTGGCGCCGCCCGGGACCAGGCGCCGGATGCGCTCGACCGCCGCGAGCCCGACCTCGTAAGGCACGCCGGAAAACGTCTCGCCGACGTCGAACGCCTCGCCGTGGCGGTTGAACTTGCGGTGGTCGTCGTCGGCGAAGGTCGAGTCCGCCTTGAGCTTGCCGGTGAGCAGGCCGCTCGCCAGCGGCACCCGGGCAATCACCGCGATGTCGCGCTTTTTCGCCGTCGCGAAGAACAGCCCCGCCGGGCGCTGGCGAAAGAGGTTGAAAATGATCTGGACGCTGACCACGCCCGGATATTCGATCGCCTTCAGCCCCTCCTCGAGCCGCTCGACGCTGACGCCGTAGTCGCGGATCTTGCCCTCGGCCTTGATCCGGTCGAGGGCGTCGAACGCCTCGGGATGGTAATAGAGGTCGGTCGGCGGGCAGTGCAGCTGGACGAGGTCGAGCGCCTCGACCCCGAGGTTTTGCAGACTCCGGTCAATCCAGCCGGAGAGGTTTGCGTAGGTGTAGCCCGCGACCGTCTGCTGCGGCAGGCGGCGCCCGGCCTTGGTGGCGACGTAGATGTCGGCGCCGGGCCGCTCCTTCAGCACCTTCGCGACGATCCGCTCCGAGCGGCCGTCGCCGTAGACGTCGGCGGTGTCGACGAAGGTGACGCCGGCGTCGAGCGCGGCGTTCAGCGCCGCGACCGCCTCGCCCTCGTCGACGTCGCCCCAGCTGCCGCCGATCGCCCAGGCGCCGAAGCCGACCTCGCCGACGCGCCGTCCGGTCCGTCCGAATTTTCGCAGTTGCATCACGGCTTCACCCATTGTCCGTTCGATCTCGACGAGTGGACCGCCGCCTCGATGAAGGCAAGCCCTTTCACGCCGTCGGCGATGGTCGGGAACAGGACGCCCTCGGGCGGCTCGCCGCCGTCGCGCGCGGCCTTGATGGCCAGGGCGACCTCGGAATAGAGGTTGGCGAAGCCCTCGAGATAGCCTTCCGGATGGCCGGGCGGAATACGGGTGACGCGGCCGCCGGCGGCGCCGGATTGCGGGCCGCCGCGGGTGATGATCCGGGTCGCTTCGTTCAGCGGCGACCAGAACAACTGGTTCGGGTTCTCCTGCCGCCAGGCGAGGCCGCCCCTGGTTCCATAGACGCGCAGCATCAGCCCGTTCTCGTTGCCGGGAGCGACCTGGCTCGCCCACAGGCTCCCGCGCGCCCCGCTCGCGTAACGCAGCGCGATCTGCAGGTTGTCGTCGAGCACGCGCCCCTCGCCGAAGGCGGTGAGATCGGCGGACAGTTCGGCGACATCGAGGCCGGTGACGAAGTCGGAGAGGTTGAAGGCGTGGGTGCCGATGTCGCCGAGCGCCCCGCCGGCGCCCGAGCGGGCGGGGTCGACCCGCCACTCGGCCTGCTTGTTGCCGCTCGCCTCCGTCGGCCCGGTCAGCCAGTCCTGCGCATATTCGACCTGCACGAGGCGGATCGTCCCGAGTTCGCCGCCCGCAACCATCTCGCGCATCCGGCGCACCAGCGGATAGCCGGTGTAGTTGTGGGTCAAGGCGAAGATGCGGCCCGACGCCGCGACCGCCGCCTCGATCCGTCTCGCCTCGGCGAGCGAAACGGTCAGCGGCTTGTCGCAGATGACGTGCACGCCGGCGCCGAGGAAGGCGATGACTGGACCGGCGTGCATGTGGTTGGGGGTGACGATCGCCACCGCCTCGATTCCGTCGGGGCGCGCCGCCTCCGCCTTCGCCATGGTTTCGTAGTCGTCGTAGATGCGGTCGGGCGCGAGGCCGAGCGCTTCGCCCGAGCGGCGCGCCTTCTCCGGCGTCGACGACAGCGCGCCGGCGACGAGGTCGTAGGCGTCGTCGATCCGCGCGGCGATGCGGTGCACGGCGCCGATGAACGCGCCCTCGCCGCCGCCCACCATGCCGAGCCGGATGCGCTGTCCTGCCTTGGCGTCGCTGCGTCCTTCGATGGCCATTCTGTCTCTCCCGTTCCTAGAGCCCGAGCGCGCGCTTGATCTGCTTCTTGTCGACCGCGCCGCCGGCGAAGTCGTCGAACGCCTTCTCGGTCACCCGGATCATGTGATGCTTGATGAACTCGGCGCCTTCGCGCGCGCCGTCCTCCGGATGTTTCAGGCAGCACTCCCACTCGAGCACCGCCCACGACGAATAGCCGTACTGGGCCATCTTGGAGAAGATCGCGCCGAAGTCGACCTGCCCGTCGCCGAGCGAACGGAACCGCCCGGCGCGCTCGACCCACGGCGCGTAGCCGGAATAGACGCCCTGGCGGCCGGTCGGGTTGAACTCGGCGTCCTTGACGTGAAAGGCCTTGATCCGTTCGTGATAGATGTCGAGGTAGGCGAGGTAGTCGAGCTGCTGCAGCACGAAATGCGACGGGTCGTAGAGGATGTTGCAGCGCTCGTGGCCTTTGAGCGCGTCGAGGAAGCGCTCGAAGGTGGCGCCGTCGAAAATGTCCTCGCCGGGATGGATCTCGTAGGCGACGTCGCAGCCGGCGTCGTCGAAGGCGTCGAGGATCGGCTTCCATCGCTTCGCCAGCTCCTGGAACGCCGTCTCGATCAGCCCCGGCGCGCGCTGCGGCCAGGGATAGACGTAGGGCCAGGCGAGCGCGCCGGAGAAGGTCGCGTGCGCGGTGAGCCCCAGGCGCTTCGAGGCCTTCGCCGCCAGCATCATCTGCTCGACCGCCCATTTCTGCCGCGCCGCGGGCTTGCCGTGCAGCTCCTTCGGGGCGAAAGCGTCGAAGGCGTCGTCGTAGGCCGGGTTGACCGCGACCAATTGCCCCTGCAGATGGGTCGACAGCTCGGTGATCGCGAGGCCGTGGCTCTTGGCGATCCCAATCAGCTCCTCGCAATAGTCCTTCGAGGACGCCGCTTTCGCGAGATCGAACAGGCGCTCGTCCCAGCTCGGGATCTGAACTCCCTTGTAGCCGAGCCCCGCCGCCCATTCGCAAATGGAGGCGAACGAATTGAACGGCGCCGCGTCTCCGGCGAATTGCGCCAGAAAGATCGCCGGGCCCTTGACCATGCCAGCCATGATTACCCCTCTCGTGCGCGCGAATTCATGAGCGCGCTTGCTTGAATTGAGTGCCGACGGAGCCAGAATCTTGCAGCCGCGGATCCCTTCCCAGCTTTGCTGGGGAAGGTGGCCGAAGGCCGGATGGGGTGTGGCCGCCGTATCGGCGCGAGACGGATTGCGCGAACGTCTCCGCAAAACTTCGTCGGCGCAGTCCTGCTTTCCGCACCCCATCCGGCGCTTCGCGCCACCTTCCCCGCTTCGCGGAGAAGGCGCGGCGCGCTCCCCCGAGGTCCCGTCGTCCTAGAACGGCGAATCCTTGAAATAGAAATCCTTCGCGTTGGCCTTGTCGATCAGCGAGGCCTTCAGGATGTAGTCGCCGCGGACGGGGATCTTGTCCTCGAGGCCGAGCGCGGTCACGTCCATCGCCACCGCCACCATGGTCGGCGAGTAGAGCACGTCGACCGGCATCATCGGGTCGCCGTCCATGACCCGCTTGACCATGTCCTTGGAGCCGGCGCCGGCCACCACGAACTTGATGTCGGTGCGCTTGGCCTGGGCGATCGCCTCGAACACGCCGACCGCCATGTCGTCGTCCTGGACCCAGGCGGCGTCGATCTTGGGATGCTTGGTCAGGAAGTCCTGCATCACCTTGAAGGCGTCGTCGCGGCTCCAGTTGCCGAACTGGCTGTCGATGACGTTGATCTTGGTCCCCTTGAGGCCGTCGTTGAAGGCGTCGACGCGCATCTTGTCGATCGGGATCGGCAAGCCGCGGATGACGACGATGTCGCCGCCGTTCGGCATCGCCTTCTTCATGTATTCCGCGGCGCGCGCGCCCAGCCCCGGATTGTCGCCGCCGACGTAGAGGTCGTAGATCGAGTGGTCGTCGGCGATGCGGTCGACGACGGTGACGAACGTCCCCTTCTGCTTCACCTTGCGGATCGGGTCGGTCAGCACGTTCGGGTCGTGCGGCAGGACGACCAGCGCGTCGATGCCCTGGGTGGTCAGATCCTCGAGGGCGTTCGCCTGGGCGGCCGCGTCGGGCGACGTCTTCACGATCACCTTGAGGCCGGGATAGCGCTGCTCGAGCGCCTTGGCCTCCTGCATCGCATGGTAGACGACGCCGCCGGTCCAGCCATGATCGGCGGTGGGGACGGAGACCGCGATCGTCTTCGCCTGTTGCGCCTCGGCGGCGCCGGCCAGGAGGCCGATGACCGCGAGGCTGACCAGAATCCGTTTCATTGTGTTCCTCTCCCGCTTCGCTTGGGAGGCTTGCGGGATCGCCCCGCCCTCCCGGACTGTCCTCACCGGTTGCGGGCCAGTCGTTGCGCCAGCATCGCGATGATGATGATCGCGCCCTGGACCGCGCCGATGAGGTATTCGCTGACCACGTTGGACAACAGCATGATGTTGCCGATGACTTCGAGGATGAGCGCGCCGGCGATCGTCCCCCACACCCGCCCGACGCCGCCCTTGAGCCGCGTGCCGCCGACCACGACGGCGGTGATCGCCATCAGCTCCCACCCGAGCCCGGTCGCGGCGCTCGCGGAGCTGAGCCTCGGCACGTAGATGACGACGGCGATGGCGACGCACAGGCCCTGCAGCACATAGGTGAGCGTGCGCACCCGGGCGACGCCGATGCCGGAATAGCGCGCGACGTCCTCGTTCGATCCGACCGCGCGCACCCGCCGCCCGAAGGCCGTCCGGGTCAGGATGAAGGCGCCGACGATCGCCACGCCGACGATCACCAGCACGGGATAGGGCACCCCGAACAGGTCGCCGAAATAGACCTGACGATAGGCGGCGCGCACCTCGCTGTCGCGGATGGTGATCGAGCCGCCCTGGGCGAGCCAGGTCAAGAGCGAGCGGAAGATCCCCATCGTGCCGAGGGTGACGATGAACGGCTCGATCTTGCCGACCGTCGTGGTCAGGCCGTTGAACAGGCCGCACAGGGCGCCGACTGCGAGCGACAGCGCCATCGCCGAGACGATCAGCAGCGTGGCGTTCTCGATCAGCCCGGAATTGAGAAACAGGATCTCGAGCCCCGCCACGAAGGCGGCCATCGCGCCGACCGAGAGATCGAGCCCGCCGCCGGTGATGACCAGCGTCTGCCCGACCGCGATCGTGGCGATGAAGGTGCTGCGCGCCAGCACGTTGGTCAGATTGTCGAAGCTCAGGAAGCGCGCGTTCGCCGCCGCGCCGAGGGCGCAGATCAGGATGAGCGCGAGAAACGGCGCGACCGCGCCGAGATTGATGCGCCGCGCCGCCCCGGCCGGCGCGTCGTGAACCGCCTGCGTCATGTTGCCGCTTCCCCCGCTGTCGCGTCGACCCCCGTGGCGAGCACGACGATCGCGTGCTCGGTCATCGCCTCGCCCTCGACCTCGCCGGCGATCCGGCCGTTGCGCATGACGATGATGCGGTGGCAGACGCCGATCAGTTCCGCCATCTCCGACGAAATCACGATCACCGACCGCCCCTCGCCGGCCATCGCGGCGATGAAGCGATAGATCTGCTGCTTGGCGCCGATGTCGATGCCGCGCGTCGGCTCGTCGATCACCACGACCCTCGGATCGAGCAGCATCATCTTGGCCAGCAGCAGCTTCTGCTGGTTGCCGCCCGACATCTGGCCGGCGTTGAGCCCCTTGTCGCCGACCCGGATGTCGAAGCGCTGGATCGCCGTGTCGAGCGCCCGGGCTTCCCCAGCGCGGTCGACGACCGGGCCGCGCTGGAACCCGTCGAGCGCGGCCAGCGTCAGGTTGGTGGCGAGCGTCTCCTCGAGCAGCAGTCCCTTGCCCTTGCGGTCCTCGGTCAGATAGACGGCGCCGGCGCGCATGGCCGCGCGCGCGTCGCGCCATTGCTGCGGCTTTCCGTCGAGCCGAATCGCGCCCGCCCCCTTGCGCAAGCCGAACAGGGCCTCGAACAGCTCGGTCCGCCCGGCGCCGACGAGGCCGGAGAAGCCGAGAATCTCGCCCGGCCGCACGGAAAAGCTGGCGTCCTCGGCAAAGCCGTCGGCGCCGAAACCCGCGACGTCGAGGAACGGGGCGGCGGACGGGGCGGCGACGCGCGGCGGGTAGAGGGCGAGCAGGTCGCGCCCGACCATCAGGCGCGCCATGTCGACCGGCTCGAGCCCGGCCGCTGGCCGCGTCGCCACCTTCTTGCCGTCGCGCAGCACCGTCACGACGTCGGCCACGGCCTTCACCTCCTCGAGTCGGTGGGAGATGTAGAGGATCGCGACGCCCCTGGCCTTCAGATCGCCGATCAGCCTCAGCAGCGCCGCCGTCTCGACCGGCGTCAGCGACGCGGTCGGCTCATCGAAGATCACGACGCGGTGCGGAACCGTGAGCGCGCGGGCGATCTGGGCGAGTTGTCGCTGTGCGATCGACAGCCGCTCGACCGGCAGGTTCACCGGCGCCTCGACGCCGAAGACGCGCATCGCCTCGAAGGCGCGCCGGTTCATCTCGCGGTCGTCGAGAACGAGCCCGCGCCGGATCTCGCGGCCGAGAAACATGTTCTCGGCGATCGTCAGATCGGGCGCGAGCATGATCTCCTGATGGACGAGCACGATGCCGCGCCGCTCGGCGTCGACCGGCCCTGCGAGGTCGACCGCGGCGCCGTCGAGCTTCAGCGCGCCCCGGGTCGGAGACAGGTGGCCGCTGAGGATCTTCATCAGGGTCGATTTGCCGGCGCCGTTCTCGCCGATGATCGCGTGAACCTCGCCCGCGCATACGTCGAGCGACACGTCGCCGAGCACCTCGATCGGGCCGAACGAACGCGACAGGCCGACGGCCTCGAGAACGAATTCCGACTCCCCCCGCCCGAGCCTCCCGCGACTGGAATCGGGCTGCGGCTGGTTTGGCGCGCTCGCTGTTGACATCCCCTCCCCTCCGGCGCGGCTCGCGCCGAGGCTGACATGTCAGCGTAGCACCGCGGCGTCGGCTGCGTAAAGCGGCTGCGGGCGGGGACGGCGTCTTTCCGCCGTCGGAATGAAACCGTCCCCGGCGCTCCCCTTCCCCAATCTTGCTGGGGAAGGCGGCGCGAAGCGCCGGATGGGGTGTGGAAGCAGGTCGCCGTCACGGAAGGCGTCGCGCCCGTGGTCATGCCAGGGCTGGCGCCGGCGGAGAACAACAAGCGCCGGGCGGGAGGCTGCTATGGGCGGCGCCGTCCGTATGATCGCGTCGAGGTCCGCGCGTCGGCCCACACCCCATCCGGCCTTCGGGCGCCCTCGCCGGCAAAGCCGGGGAAGGACTCCCTCACCCGTCGCGCTGCGCCTTGCGCGCCAGACGGGTGCGCTTGTCCGGCTTGCCCCCGGCCTTCGGAGCCGACCCCTCGCGGGGCCCGAGCGGCTCGATCCGCGGCGTTTCGCCCGCGCGCTTCCTGATCTCCTCGGCGAATCCTTCCGCCGCTTCGGCGGAGACCTCGAACTTGGTCTCGTCGGCGAACACGCGAATCGTGCCGATGTCGGCCTTGGTGAGGCCGCCGGCGCGGCAGATCATCGGCAACAGCCATTTTGGATCGGCGCCCTTGGCGCGCCCGACGTCGACGCGGAACCAGACGCCGCCGCCGAGCGCATGCCGGCCGCCGGGCCGGGCGGGCCGGGCGTAATCGCGATCCTCCGGCGCAACGCGTCCGCGCGGGGCGGGGCGCTCGCTGTAGGCCGGCCGCTGCCGGGCGCCGCCCGGGCGCTGCTCGCCGGGATCGGCGACGTCCTCGATCGCCGGCAGGCGCGCGCGATAGAGCCGCACCAGCGCCGCCGCGATGTCCTCGGGGCCGCGCTCGGCGATCAGGCGCCGCGCCATCTCCAGTTCTTCCTCGGACGCCGGCTCGGCCAGCGCCGGATCGGCGAGAAAGCGCTCGGCGTCGAGGGCGCGCACCTCCGCGGCGCTCGGCGGGCCGAGCCACACCGGCTGGACGCCCGCTTCCGCAAAAAGCCTTTCGGCGCTGCGGCGGCGCCCGAACGGCGTCAGAATCGCGCTGACGCCTTTCCGGCCGGCGCGGCCGGTGCGTCCGCTGCGGTGCTGCAGCGTCTCGACGTCGTGGGGCAGATCGGCGTGAATGACGAGGCCGACGCTGGGCAGATCGAGTCCGCGCGCGGCGACGTCGGTCGCCACCAGCACGCGCGAGCGTCCGTTGCGCAACGCCTGCATGGCCTGGTTGCGTTCGTGCTGGCTGAGTTCCCCCGACAGCGTGACGACGGAAAAGCCGCGCTCGGCGAGCGTGGCGCTCAGATGCCGCACCGCCTCGCGGGTGTTGCAGAACACGATCGCGGTCGGGGATTCGACGAGGCGCAGCAGATTGACGACCGCCGCCTCGCTCTCCTGCGGGTAGATGCGGATGGCGCGATATTCGATGTCGACGTGGCCCTGCTTGCCGCGCTCGACCTCGATCCGCATGGCGTCGCGCTGGTAGCTCCTGGCCAGCGTCGCGATGCCCTTCGGGACGGTCGCGGAAAACAGCAGGCTGCGCTTTGCCGCCGGCATCGCGGAGAGCATGAACTCGAGATCCTCGCGGAAGCCGAGATCGAGCATCTCGTCGGCTTCGTCCAGAACCACGATCGCCAGCGCAGAGACGTCCAGCGCCCGGCGCTCGATGTGGTCGCGCAGGCGGCCCGGCGTGCCCACGACGATGTGGACGCCGCCCTGCAGGGCGCGCCGCTCGCGCTGCGCGTCCATGCCGCCGACGCAGGCCGCGATCCGGGCGCCGGTGGGACGGAAGAGCCAGCTCAGCTCGCGTTCGACCTGCAGCGCCAGTTCGCGCGTCGGGGCGACGACCAGCGCCAGCGGCGCGCCGGGCGCGCCGAAGGCGGGCGCGTCGCCGAGCAGCGTCTGGGCCATCGCAATGCCGTAGGCGACGGTCTTGCCCGAGCCGGTCTGGGCCGAAACCAGCAGATCGCGGCCGAAGGTGTCCGGGGCGGTGACGGCGGCCTGAACCGGCGTCGGCTCGCGATAGCCGCGCTCCTCCAGGGCCAGCGCGAGGGAGGCGTTCGATGTGAATGCGTTCAAGGAAAGCGAAACTCGATCGCGGCGGAAATGCGCGACCGGGCGCGGTATGCGCGAAAACGGGGGGAAAGGGAAGCGGGGAGGAAGTCCCGGCGGCTCGAGAGTCGGTCAGGCAGGACCCGTCGCCCGCGCGGAGCGTCGGGCGGCGACGGCCTCCCGTGGGCGGGACAGCCGCCATTTCATGCCTGGCGTGACTGACCGCGGCGTTCGGCCGAAGCGCAGGACCGGCGGGGCCGGCTGCGACATGACGACGGCCGCGACCCGGTCCCGGATCACTTTCACAAGATAGCTACGGATTGCGTTGCATCTTGCGACAGATTCGCTTTATGCGCCGCAATTCGGCTGCCCAGCCGCATTCTTGGTCGAGGATTGCGGGAAAACGCGCCGATGCGGGTCGAAAAGACGACGGCGCCGCGCTTGCGTGGTGGCGACCATGCTCACAGGCGTTGCGCGCTCGGGCGCGCCCTCGCCCCGTCATCAACCTCGACTGCTCGAAGAGACGCCATGACGACGCGATTTGACAAACTCATCGGAACGGCCGCTGCGGCGGGATTCGTTCTCGTCGCCGGTTACGGGCCCGCTTCGGCGGCGCAGGTGCAGATCACCACGCTGGAAGGCCTGCTGTCGGCCGGCTACAACACCTATGTCTCCGGCGACATCGGCAGCGCGGGGTCGGCGTACACGTCCGACAGCCAGGCGGCGATCGCGGCCGGGGGGAACGTCTACCTGCAGAACTTCGGCGCCTCCACGAACGCGACCGCCAACGGCGTCGGCCTCGCTGTCGGCGGCGACCTTTCGATGACCAACGGCTCGGTGAACGGCGTCACCGACGTGGCTGGCGCGATGACGGCGGCCTCGACCGGGCTGAACAGCGTCAATGTCGGCGGTTCGTTGAATTACCAGTACGGTCAGATCAACGGCGCCGTGAACGTCGACGGCAACGCCACGATCACCGGCGCCGGCGTCGGGGGCACGGTGAGCGTCGGCGGCAAGGCCAGTTTCATCAACGCCGCGCAGCCGACCGTGACCCCTGCCGCTTCGTATCTGTCCCCCGTCAACTACGCGGCGACGACGGCGAATATCGCCTCGGTGTCGCAATCCTTTGCAGGCATGCAGACCACCGCCGGCGACACCTTTGGCCGCAACGCGTCCGGCGCCTGGGTGTTCAACAGCGCCCAGGCCGGCGACAACGTATTCGATGTCACCGCGGCGCAATTCATGGCCATGTCGGGCAATCAGGTGATCTTCAACGGCGCCGTGGCCGGCGCCACCGACGTCATCAACGTGCTCGACTCCGGCGCGATCTCCCTGCCCGGCAACCTGAGCTTCGGCTATGCCGGCACGATGACCGATAACATGGTGCTGCTGAACGTCGCCAACGCGTCCACGGTCAATCTCGCCGCGAACGCCAGCTACGATTTTTCGATCATGGCGCCGAACGCCACCTTGGTCACCAGCGGCGGCGCCATCACCGGTTCGGTGTTCGCCGCCAACCTGACCGGCCAAGCGCCGCTCAATACCGCCAACAGCGGAGGCGAGTTCGCCGGCGCGTTGCCAAGCGCCGGCGCGGCGGCAAGCGCGGTCCTGCCGGCGCCCCCCTTCGGCTGGGTGACCCTGGGCCTGGCCTTGCTCGCCTGGGCCGGCGTCAGCGGCCGCAACCGGCTCGGCGCGTTGGCGACAGCGACCTGAACGGCTCCGTGCGCCCGGCCGGACCCGTGCGATGAGCGGCGTCAGCCTCGGCCCCGCCGCCGTCCCGACCCGGAGCGCCATGGCGCAAGGCGGCGGCGTCACGCAGAGCTGGCTGGCAGCGTGCGCGGCGCTCGCCGGCGCCGCGCACTACGGTCTCGCGACCGGGTTCGAGGGGCTCGGCGCGCCGGATCCGATGCTCGTTCTGGCTGCGCTCGCGATCGGCGCCGATGTCCGTCGTCTTGCGCTCCGTGACGGCGGCGTCGCCGTCGCGGACTGGTTGCTGTTCGCCGGCGCGCTGTTGGCCTGCATGACGCCGTTCCGCATCGCCGCGGCGCCCGCGCTCGTGTTCGCGGGCGCCCTCGCATGGCGGAGCGGCGGCTTGCCGGGGCGAAGCGCCGGCGTGCTGCTGGCGGCGCTGGGCGGCTGGGCGATGAAGGAGGGCGCATGGGCCGACCTGGCCAGCGGCCCGATCATGACCGCCGAGGCCCATCTGACGCGATTCCTGCTCGGTCTGGGCGGCGTCGCCGCCGCGGCGGACGGCAACCGCATCCTGCTCGCGGACGGACATTCCTTCGTGGTGCTGCGCGCCTGTTCGTTCCTCTCGCTCGCCTATCCGTGCGCGGTGGGAACCTATGCGCTGAGCCGTCTCGTGCGGCCCGCCGCGGCGCCCGGGTGGCCGCGGGTGACGGCGGCGCTCGGCCTGCTGCTGATCCTCAACACGTCCCGCCTCACCGCGATGGCCGGGTCGCCGGAGGCCTACGATTTCCTGCACGGGGAGACCGGGGTCTTGCCGACGCAGATCGCGTGGGCCGCGATCATCGTGGTTGTCGCCGCGCCGTCCTGGCGCCGGCGATGAAACGCCTGGCGGTGGTCCTGGCGACGGCGGCGGCGGTCGCCGTCGGCGCGCTGGCGCGGCCGGCGCCGCATGGCGATCCGACGATGACGCCGCGTGAGGCCGCCCGGGCGTGGGCCGGCGCCAATGGGATGACGCCGCGCAACAGCGAGGATCTCACCCGCGACGGCCTCTACGCGATCCATCGTTTTTCGACCTCGGCCGGCTGCGAGGTGATCGCCGCGCCGCTCGGCCGGGTCGACGAAATCCTGCCGCTGGTGCGCGCGCGACTGAGCGAGACGGCGTGGACCGACCGGCGCATGCTGATCGCCTCCGTCGGGCCGATGCCGGCGGGCGCGCTGGAAATCCAGTTGCGCCGCCTACTGGCCCGCTTTTCCGTCGGCCACGCGCCGCAGGCCGTCCTGCTCACCGCCGACCGAGGCTGCCTGCCCGAGGGTTTCTGGGACCATCTGAGCGAATGGCCCGCGCCGTAGGCTTTGCGCGCGCGGGCTTCCGCGGAGCGGTCGCCCAAGGCGCCGGCTCGATCGCAACGAACGGTCGATCAGGCCGTGTCGCATGCCGCGCCGGCGAGCCGATCTGCGGCGGATGCCCGCGTTGAGCGGACAGGCGCGGACTGTTTCGGCTCGCCCATCCCATCTTCTGGATTTTTTGCGTGACGTCCGCCGCGATCCGCCGCAGGACGGCGAGCGACCTCGCTTCCTGACCGACATCGCGCTCAACAGCTCGAGGGCCTGATTGTGATCGAACCGACTCTGGACCGGATCTGGGCGCCGCTCGTCGCCGGCGCGGGGCCCGGGCGTACGCCGTTCACCGTGCTTCAGCTCGCCACCCTGGGGACCGACGGAGCGCCAAAGGTTCGCGGCGTCATCCTGCGCGGCGCCGACGCCGAACGAGGCGCCGTCTCGTTCTTCACCGACCTCCGTTCCGCGAAGGTGGCCGAGATGCGCAGCGAGCCGCGGGTCTCCCTCGTCGGCTACGACTCTGACGCCGGCATCCAGATCCGTCTGGAGGGGGTGGCGACGATCGACTCGAAGAGTCCGGAACGGCGCGCCGCCTGGGCCGCCTGCCGACCGCATACCCGTGCGCTGTTCCAACATCCCCTGCCCTCCGGCGCCCCGATCGCCGATCCCGCCGAAGCCGCGCCCGCCGGCGACGCCGAGGCCGAAGGGCGTTTCGCCCTGGTCGTCGTCTCGGTCATCCGCATCGACTGGCTCGATATTTCCGGACCGCTGCACCGGCGTGCGATGTTTCAGCGCGACGGCGCCGGTTGGCGGGGAGGCTGGGCGGCGCCGTAGGCGGCGCCCTCGGGGTGCAACGAGACGCGTCGGCCTTCGGGCTCTGTGCGAGGTCCGGCCGGCGGAACGCCAGGGCGCCCGGCCGTCCGCGGGACCGAACCCCGAGGGCCGCATGCTTCGTCGCTACCGCGCATCGCGACAAATCATTGCGGTAAATCAGAAAGGTTGCTAGAGTGGTTTCTCAGAGCCGATCGGGCTCCGGGTCGATGTCGGCGCGCCGCAACGCCTTCGACGACGTCTCGAACGCTGTTGGACACCGTGAAGCCCGCACGCTGCGCATCCGCGACCGGCTGTTGCTCCAACACGGCCATGTCGTCGCCATTCATCGCGACCGCTATCGCCCGCGCGAACAGCGGCGCAGCGGTCCGACGCGCAGGCGCTGGTTGGCTTCCCGATCCGCGTCGCGGCGCTCGACCGCGAGGCCGCCCGGTCCGGGTCCTCGCGCACAACCGCCTTGGCAGTTACGATCGCCCGCAACTGCCAAGCCGCCGTCATCGCGAGGAGCGAAGCGACGTGGCGATCCACGGGGGCGCGGCCAATGTCTGCCGTATGCCGGGCGTCGCCGCGCTGCAGCGTCGGCGGCCCCTGGATCGCCGCGTCGCCCTTCGGGCTCCTCGCGAGGACGGCGGGAAACGTCATCGCCCTCGCCTCAGCGTCGACGACCGCCCGTCATTCCCAAGGCGCGCCAAGGCTCGGCCGTTACGATCGCCCGGACATTCCGCGGCATCCCCTTGAAAAGGCTCAAAACCGGCCGACCGTCTCGCCCCTGGGGCCGGTCGGCCCGGCCTCAGGCGACGGCGGCCATGCGCGACGCGCCGCGCCGGGCGCTGTGACCGTGCCCGAGCGGAAACGCGCGCAGGATCTCGAAAGCGCCGTCGCGCTCCCGTTCGCCGAACAGGGTCAGCGTCTCGACCCGCAGCAGCGGCGAGGCGACCCGCATCTGGAAATCCCAGCGCAGCGCCTTTTCGATCGCCTTGGCCTCGGCGACCGGGCTGGTCAGCGTGAAATGCGGACGGAATTCGTTCAGGACGTAGGGGTAGCCCCAGACGTCGAGATAATAGCGCTGCAGGGGCGTCAGCCGCCCGGACGCGCGCTTGAGGCGTTCGGCGTTGGTCAGCGGCGCGCGCAGCGCGTCCAGCCGGCGCACGGCTTTCTCCGCGAACGCGTGCAGTTCCCGCGCCGGCCCGATCGGCTTCAACGCGACGAAGGCATGGCCGCTCGCGGCGCCGATCCTGCCGACCTGCAACGCGCCCGCGTCGAACGGGTGCGCCGAGCGCGCGAACGCCGTCACGGCGTCGATCAGATCCGGGCCGTCGAGATCCCCCCTGAGCTGGAACGGCGCGACCAGCGTGGCGTGGAAGCCGTAGCGCCGCGGCTCCTCGGTGATCCGTCTCCACGACTCGGGGCTGTAGCCTTCCGGCGCGAATCCCTCGACAGCCCTGCCGGTCGAGGCGTCGCGGCCGATCACGTCGCACCCGAACGTCCACAAGTCGCTGTCGAGCGGCGGCGTGAGGTAGAGTGCATAGCGCGAATGCGACACGACGGACTCCCGAACCAACCCATGTTGCCACGCGGCAGGACTGCGTTCAATTGTCACTGCTTCCGAAACTTATGTTCACTCGCCAATTACGACGAAGGTCGTAGGAACGAGCCCAACGCGGCGGCGACGGCGCCCGCGTCCCGCCAGAGGCGGGCGGTGAGCGCGCCGGCGTCCTCCTCGCGCGCCAGTGCGGCCGCCTGGCCGGACCAAAGGGGCGAATAGTCTCCCGATCCCTGCGCCTCCCAGTGCGCGCGCAGCGGCGCAACCGCGGCGGTCGCGGTCGGGAAGGCCGGCGCGCGCGGGTTCATCGGCCCGTGATCGTGGACGAAGCGGTTGACGAGGCCGCGCGCCGGGCGACCGGTGAAGAGGTTCGTCAGCCGGGTGGAATCGTCTCGGGCGTCCGCCAGCGCCCGCCGGTGCGCGGCGGAGATCGTCGCCTCAGGGGTCCGGAGATAGGCCGTGCCGATCTGGACCGCGCGCGCCCCCAAGGCGAAGGCGGCCGCGATCCCCCGGCCGTCGGCGATCCCGCCGGCCGCGATCACCGGCGCCCCGACCGCGTCGACGACCTGCGGCAGCAAGGCGAACAGGCCGGGCTGGGCGTCGATGTCGTCGGTCAGGAACATGCCGCGATGGCCTCCCGCCTCGGCGCCCTGCGCGATGACGGCGTCGACACCGCGCGCGTCGAGCCAGCGCGCCTCGGCGACGCTGGTGGCGGAGGAATAGATCTTTGCCCCGGTCCGCCTGACGCGAGCCAGCAGGGTCTCGTCGGGCAGGCCGAAGTGGAAGCTGACCACCTCGGGCCGCGTCGCCTCGACGACCTCGGCCATCGCCGCGTCGAAGGGCGCGCGCCCCGGTCCGGCCCGCGGCGCCGGCGGCTCGAGGCCGGCCGCGGCGTAGTCGGCCGCGAGTTCCTCCCGCCAGGCCGCCTCGCGCGCGGGGTCAGGGGCCGGCGGCGCATGGCAGAAGAAGTTGACGTTGATCGGGCCCCGGGCGCGGGCGCGGGCCGCGCCGATCTGCTCGCGCAGGGCCGCCGGGGTCAGCATCGCCGCCGGCAGCGACCCGAGGCCGCCCGCTCCCGCGACCGCCACGCACAGGTCCACGCCCTGGGCTCCGGCCATCGGCGCCTGGACGATCGGCAGGCGCGAGGGAAGGAAGTCGGCGCTCAACGATCCGTCTCCCGTGTTCGACGTGCGGTCGCCGTTGGCGTCTGGACCGCGGCGCGACGGCCAGACAGGCGGCTTGGCCGAGCTTAGCGGAGCCGGGCGGGTCCGTAAACGCGGGTCCGCCGCCGCCCCAGGGCGATCGCATTTCAAAACAGGGTGAGGAGGCGGGCGAGGTAGGCTTCGTCCCAACCGGCTCGTTTGAACTTGCCGCGGAGTGAGCCTTTCTCGCCGTCTTTCTGCATGACGTTCAGGACCATGTGGCGGAGAACGGCGAGATTTTCGGGACCGTTGCCCAGACGGCTGCGGTCCTG
>NZ_QNRK01000033.1 GCF_003315135.1 Roseiarcus fermentans | reverse complement strand
CTCGGCCGTCAAACGCCTTAGCGCCAATGGTACTCTGTCTTAAGACATGGGAGAGTAGGTCGTCGCCAGGCCTGCAAAGCACGGAAACGAAAACCATTCCTCTTCACCGAAGCGAACCGCGACAGCGCCGGGCGCGCACGGCCCAAAGCCGCAAGCCCCCGACGTTGGCGATCGGCGATGGTCCGCCCCTCGCCCCGTCGCGCAATCGCATGACCCTCTGCCGCGGGGTGGAGCAGCCCGGTAGCTCGTCAGGCTCATAACCTGAAGGCCGCAGGTTCAAATCCTGCCCCCGCAACCAACTTCACTTGCTCAGCAAGACGCTCCGGCCCTCGGGCCGGAGCGTTTTCGTTTGTGAGCCCCGAAAGCCGCAGAATCGCGGCCTACTCACCGCGAACCTCGACCCGAAGCCGGCCGTTCTCCGGCACGAGCGCGATCGCCTCGACGAGGCCGCGGGCGCGATATCTCAACGGCGGAGACGTGGTCGAGTCGCGCATCGCGACGCCCGACGGCGCGATCGACCTCGGCCTCCAGCGCAACCGGATCGTCGTCGAGGCCGCCTGATCCGGCGAGCTAGACAGGTTTTGCTTTTCGGAAATCTTGCTTAGCGTCGGGCCGTCTGCGTCTCCCCCTGGGGAATGCGCCAGAAGGCCTTGCCGATCTCGATCAGCGGCCTGCCGGGATCGCCGGGGTTGAGGCGGTCGCGGATCATCGCGACCAGATCCGACCGGACCGCCGGATTCGACAGGAAGTAGCCGTGCCCGAAGGCGCCGGTGTCCCGGTCGACCTCGATCAGGTCGGCGAAGTGGCCGGGGTCCGCCCGGAGCGCCTTGGCCTCCGGCCCGGTCAGGTCGAGCTGTCCCAGCCGCAGCCGGCTGCCGAAGATCTTGCTCGCCATGTCGAGGGCCTGGTCCGAGGGCGACGAATAGATCGTCAGATGAAGGGAGCCCTGCCGGATCACGGCGTTAAGGTTCTTCCGGGCGCCGTAGGGCAGGTCGGGATCGGAAAACACGTCGAAGATCTTGGTCGTCGCGACGTCGATGTCGATGTCCGGGGCGAACAGGACGATGTTCCGGATCTTCAGGCGCTCGGCGATCGAGGCGCGCGAAACGTAGCTTTCGACGCCCAGCAGGTGGAGCGCGGACGCCAGCACGTCGGCGCCGCGGCTGTGGCCGAGCAGGTCGACGGCCCGGACGCCCGGCGTTTCGCCGATGGCGCGGATCGCCTTGCGCATGTCGCTGACGGCGAACTCACCCGATTCCCGGTCGACGTTGTAGCCCAGGAAGGCGCCGCGCGACCCGCCGGCCGGCCAGGTCAGAACCAGACACACGAAGTCCGGCCCGAGCAGGCGGCAGAGATTCGCCGTCGACTCGGCCGCGTCGGCGAAGGTCTTGTTGTAACCGTGGATGAAGACGACGACCTCCTTGCGATCCGTCGGAGAGATGCGCTTGCGGATTTCGCCTTGCAGGGTCGCGACCGCCTGTTCGTGCGCGGCCACGACTTGAGGCGCGCGCCGATAGCCCGCCGCCGTGATCTCCGCCGGATACGGAACCTCGGGGTAGCGGCCGAGCTCCGTGACGCCGGCGAGCGTCATGTCCCCCGTGGCGCCGCTGGAGCCCGCCCCTCCGTGAACGTCGATCGAGCCGAAGCTCACCGTGTACGAACGCTCGGGGCCGTAGGACACGGCGCCGCTCGGATTGACGGTCTTGGCGCGGTCGGTGACGTAAAGGAGATCGAGATCGGGGGCCTGGGCGGCGGACTGCGCGCGAACCTCCGGCGAGGAGGCCGGCAGGGGAAGGAGGGCGTTCGGCGTGCAGGCGCAGAGCAGGATCGCTCCGATCAGGACGGCGGGCGGACCGGGGGAGCGGAAGTGGCGCATGGGCCTGGCTCCTCACTTGCGGCGCCCCCCCGAGAAAGCGCCGCGTTTTCCTACGGATCGCTGCGTCGCCACCCCCTTCGACACGACCTGGCTCGACTACGAAATACTCGGCTTGGACAAATAAGTCAATTTGACGAACTAGAACAACAGAGGCATAAGCCTTTTGGGAGTTCGCGCACATGGCGAATGTCAATCTCGAGCGGCGCGCCGAAATCGGTCGTGAGAAGCGCGCCCGAACGAAGGCGCAACTGATCGCCGCTGCGAAGACCCTGTTTGCGCGCCGGTCGTGGGAGACGGTCACGATCGACGAGGTGGTTCAGGAAGCGAAGGTCGCGAAGGGCACGTTCTACGGTCATTTCAACGATCTCGACCAGCTCGCGGCGGCCGTCGCCGACGACCTCCTCGAGACGTTCGACACGCTGATTCAGTCGCAGCGCCTGTCGATGACCGAGCCTCTTCTCCGGATCGGCTTCGGCTGCGACGCGTTCCTGAAGCAGTCGCTGTCGGACCGCGGCTGGGCATCCCTCGCGAGCCGCATGGCGCTGTCGCATCGCGCGCTCGGCCGGGTCGTGCGAAGCCGCCTCGGCGAGGACCTGCGGCTCGCGCTCGAAGGCGGACGGGGGAGCGGTCCGACGCGTGAACTGGCGGTCGAGCTGGTCGTCGGCGCCATCCTTCAGGTCGCGGCGGCGATCGGCGAGGGCCGCCTCGGCGAGGCCGACCGGCCCGAGGCGATCCGGTGCGTGCTGGCCGCGATCGGAGTCGCCAGGCCCGAGGCCGCGTCCATTGTCGCTCGCCTCGGCGGCCCTGTTCCGCAAGGTCCTGTGATGTGGGACGGCGCAAGCGAGCCGTCGGGATCGGACAGCGCCGGCTGAACCGTTCGAGCCTGGAAGGCGTACGGCGGCCGAACTCCTTGCCCCGCGAACAGGCTGCGGATCCGTCCCGCTTCCCGGTCCGGCGAGAACGAATCCCCGTTCCGAAACGAGGCTTTTCAAAGGTTTGCACCCCGTCCGCGCGAATTTCGCGACGCCCAATCCGCCTCTCCCGCTCGTCTTGGACCCCGAATTTGTTCCGGGGGTCAGGACGAAGTCGGTAGAATTCTCGCCGATCATCGAGCGGATTTGGCGGTCATCCAATCTCCCCTCTCCTGTCGCCGGTATCGCCGGACCACGGCGCGCGCCGTCTCGAAGCCTGCCTCTGTCGTCGACCGCTCGCATCGGGCGATGATAGCGAGAATTCTGGTTTTCAGCAAACAGATGTTCGCCGGACGCCCCGGCCTTGTCGAGCGAATGCGGCGTACGTTAGAACCAAAGTTCATATTGACCATATAGTCGAAATGACGTAAGAGAACAATATGAACTTCAGCCGTCCGCGGCAGGTTCGCTGAAAAGCCCGACCAGCCGCGGCGGCGTCACGACGCACGCCGATCGACGCTGACCTCAGTCGCAAGCCGACGACATTGGCGCGACCAGCTTTCGTCCCGACGCGGGAGGCGAGGCATGCCGATCAAGCGCCCTGTTCTGATCTTCGGAGCCGCGGCGGTCCTGGCTGCAGTCGGCGCCGGAGGCTACTACGCCTGGACGGATTATCGCGCCTCGCAACTGCCGGCCGGGATCGTCAGCGTCAACGGCCGCGTCGAGGCGACGCAAGTCGACATCGCGACGAAGATTCCCGGGCGCGTCATCGAGATCGTTCCGCACGAGGGCGAGCTCGTGTCGGCGGGCGAGGTCGTCGCCCGGATCGACACCTCCGAGACCGCCGCGCAGCTGCGCCAGGCCGAGGCGTCGGCCGAACTCGCCCGCCAGACGCTGGTCACGCGCCAGGCGGCGGTCGCGAGCGACGAGGCGCAGCTGAGCTTCGCTAACGAACAGATGCGCCGCACGGCGACGCTGGTCGACAAGGGCTGGTCCACGCACGAGACCTACGATCTGCGTCAGGAGCAGCTCAAGAGCGCCCAGGCGGCGCTGAAGGCGGCGCAATCGCAGGTCGACGAGGCGCGTGCGGCCGTCAAGACCGCCGACGCGCGGGTCGAGGAACTGAAAGCGGTCGTCGACGAGTCGACGATCCGCTCGCCGGTGCGCGGCCGCGTCCAGTATCGCCTGGTCGAGCTGGGGGCGGTCGTTCCGCCGGGCGGCAAGATCGCCACCGTCATCGACCTCGCGGACGTCTACACCACGGTCTTCCTTCCGGCGCCGCAGGCCGGGCGGCTCAAGATCGGCGACGAGGCGCGCGTGGTCGTGGACGCGGCGCCGGAATATGTCTTTCCCGCCACCGTCTCGTTCGTCGCGCCCGAATCGCAATTCACGCCGAAGACGGTCGAGGTCCAGTCGGAGCGCGAGCAACTCGTCTTTCGCGTCAAGCTTCAGGCGCCCTTCGACCTGCTCAAGGGAATTGAAGACCAGGTCAAGGCGGGCTTGCGCGGGGTCGGCTACGTGAGGATCGATCCCGCCGCGCAGTGGCCCGCGAAGCTCGCGATCAAGACGCCGCCGACCGAGCAGGCCGACCGGTAGGCGGCCGAACATGACCGCGCTCCTCAAAACGGAATGGCGGCTGGAGTCTGCCGCCGTCGCCGCGTCTCTCGAAGGCGTGACCCATCGCTACGGCAAGACCGTCGCGCTCGACACCGTGACGCTCGCCGTCCCGGCGGGCTGCATGGCCGGGCTGATCGGCCCCGACGGCGTCGGAAAGTCGACTCTGCTCGGTCTGATCGCCGGCGTGCGAAAAATCCAGTCGGGCGAAGTCCGCGCGCTCGGCGGCGACCTCGGCGACGCCGGCTTCCGCCAAGGCTGCTTCGCGCGCATCGCCTACATGCCGCAGGGCCTCGGCCGCAACCTCTATCCGACCCTCAGCGTGTTCGAGAACCTCGACTTCATCGGCCGCCTGTTCGGCCAGGGAGAGGCGGAGCGAAGCGCGCGTATCGACGATCTCACCCGCTCGACCGGCCTCGACCCCTTCCTCGCCCGGCCCGCAGGCAAGCTCTCGGGCGGCATGAAGCAGAAACTGTCGCTGTGCTGTTCGCTCATCCACGATCCGGATCTCCTGATCCTCGACGAGCCGACGACGGGCGTGGACCCGTTGTCGCGGCGGCAGTTCTGGGAGCTGATCGACCGCATCCGCGCGCGGCGGCCGCAGATGAGCGTGGTGGTCGCGACCGCCTACATGGAGGAAGCGGACCAGTATGCGTGGCTCGCGGCCATGGATGCGGGCCGCGTGATCGCGACGGGCTCGCCCGCCGAGATCAAGAGCCGTGCCGGCGCCAGTGACCTCGAGGCGGCGTTTATCGCGCTCCTTCCGGAGGAGAAGCGGAAGGGGCACAAGGCGATCGCAATCCCGCCCCGAAAGCGCGAGGAGGGGCCGCCGGCGATCGAAGCCGACGGGCTCACCAAGCGCTTCGACGCCTTCGTCGCGGTCGATCACGTCAGCTTCCGGATCGAGAAGGGCGAGATCTTCGGTTTCCTCGGCTCGAACGGCTGCGGCAAGTCCACCACGATGAAAATGCTGACCGGCCTTCTGCCGCCGACCGAAGGCAGGGCGATGCTGTTCGGGCGACCCGTCAGCGGCGGAGACATGGAGACGCGGCGGCGGGTCGGATACATGTCGCAGGCCTTCTCGCTCTATGGCGAGCTTTCCGTCCGGCGAAACCTCGAGCTCCACGCCAAGCTGTTCGACCTCCCCGTTGCAGAGCGAAGCAAGCGCGTCGAGGAGATGCTGGACCGTTTCGGCCTTCGCGAAGTCGCCGGCGCCGAGCCCGAGAGCCTGCCGCTCGGCATGCGGCAGCGCTTGCAATTGGCGGTCGCGATCCAGCATCGCCCCGAGATGCTGATCCTCGACGAGCCGACGTCGGGCGTCGATCCGGTCGCCCGCGACCAGTTCTGGGAATACCTGATCGATCTTTCCCGCAACGACGGGGTGACGATCTTCCTGTCCACGCACTTCATGAACGAGGCGATGCGATGCGACCGCATCTCGCTCATGCACGCGGGCAAGGTGCTCGCCGCCGACACGCCGCAGGCGCTGGTCGAAGCCCGCCACGCCATGTCGCTCGAGGAGGCGTTCATCGGCTACCTCGAGGATGCGGCCGGCCTCGGACATAAGGGCGACCAACCGACCGAACCGTCGCCGACGCCGGAAACGAAGGCGTTCGCGCCGCCGAAGCCGGCGAGCGACACCTTCAGTTTGTCCCGCCTCTGGGCCTACGCGCGGCGGGAGGCGGTAGAGATCCTGCGCGATCCGGTGCGGGTCACCTTCGCCATCCTCAATCCCATCATTTTGATGTTCGTGATCGGCTACGGCATCTCGTTCGACGTCGAGCATCTGCGGTGGGCGGCGTTCGATCAGGATCGATCGCTCGAAAGCCGACAGCTCCTCGACAGCTTCCAGA
Organism: Roseiarcus fermentans; assembly: GCF_003315135.1. GTDB lineage: Bacteria > Pseudomonadota > Alphaproteobacteria > Rhizobiales > Beijerinckiaceae > Roseiarcus > Roseiarcus fermentans. The sequence continues at coordinate 73,912 of NZ_QNRK01000033.1, read as the reverse complement.
ACCCGAAGTATTTCGATCGAAAGCCCGACCTCGCGGCGGCCGACGCGATCGTGTCCGGCCTGCAGAGCGGCCAGTTGAAATTCGCCCTCGAGGTCCCGACCAACTTCGGCCACGACCTCATCACCCAGCAGACGCCGGAGATCGGGGCCTGGATCAGCGGCGACATGCCGTTCCGGGCCGAGACGACGCGCAGCTATCTCGGCGGCGTGATGCAAGCCTATCTCGCCGATCTGTCCGCGCGCCTCACAGGACGACCATCGTCGTTCTCGCTGATCAACATCGAGGAGCGCTACCGCTACAACCAGTCGTTCAAGAGCATCTATTCCGAGGTTCCCAGCACCATCATGGTGATGCTGATCCTGATCCCGGCGATCATGACGGCGCTCGGCGTCGTGCGGGAGGTGGAGAGCGGCTCGATCGCCAACTTCCGCTCGACCCCGGTGACGCGCCTCGAATTCCTGCTCGGAAAGCAGCTCCCCTATGTGGCGATCGGCCTCATGAGCTTCGCCACGCTCGTCGTCCTGGCGCTGTTCGTGTTCGGCGTGCCGGTCACCGGCTCCTGGGCCGCGTTGATCGCGGGCGGATTCCTCTGCGTCTGTGCGGCGACCGGATTCGGACTCCTGGTCTCGACCTTCGTGCGCACGCAGGTCGCCGCGATCTTCGGCACGACCTGCATCGCGCTCATTCCCACGGCGAGCTTCTCCGGACTGCTCGTTCCGGTGTCGTCCCTGTCCGGCGCCGGGCGCGCGATCGGCCTCGCCTTCCCGGCCTCCTGGTTCCAGCAGATCAGCATCGGCACGTTCACCAAGGGTCTGGGGTTCGCGGAGCTCTGGGTCAACTACCTGGCGCTCGCGGGCTTCACGGTCCTGTTCATCGGCCTGGCGACGCTCGTGCTGCGCAAGCAGGAGGCCTGACATGCTCAGGAAGCTCTTTCATGTCCTTGCGCTCGTTCTCAAGGAGCTGAACAGCATCCGCGCCGATCCGATCCTGCTGGCGCTGACCGCCTACACGTTCAGCTACGCGGTCTACGCCGTGGCGACCGGGGCCAAGACCGAAGTCGACCACGTGTCGACCGCGATCGTGGACGAGGACCATTCCGAACTTTCGCGGCTGATCGGGCAGGCGATCCTTCCGCCCTGGTTCCGGCCGCCGGCGGAGATTTCGGCGGCCGACATCGGCCCGTCTATGGACGCCGGGCGCTTCGTGTTCGTGATCGAGATCCCGCCCCGATTCGAGCAGGACGTGATCTCCCGGCGCACGCCGTCCATCCAGATCAACATGGACGCGACCGCGGTCGCGCAGGCCGGAAACGGCGGGGCCTACCTGCAGATGATCGTCAATCAGGTGGTGCAAACCTACGCGACGCGGGCGGCGGGGAACCCGACGACGCCGAGCGGCGCGGAAATACAGCCGGTCAACTTCGCCGTCCGGGTCATGTTCAACCCCAACCTCAAGTCCGAGTGGTTCAACTCCGTCATGCAGGTCATCAACAACATCACCATGCTTTCGGTGATCCTGACGGGCGCCGCGCTCATCCGCGAGCGCGAGCACGGGACGATCGAACACCTGCTCGCGATGCCGGTCACGCCGGGCGAGATCATGCTGTCGAAGATCTGCGCCAACGGGCTCGTGATCCTGATTGCGGCCTATCTGTCGGTGAGGCTGGTCGTGCAGGTGTGGCTCCAGGTCCCGATCGCCGGCTCGCTCGTCCTGTTTATGGCCGGCGCCCTCGTCTACGCGTTTTCGGTGACGTCGTTGGGCATTCTGCTCGCCACGTTCACGACCTCGATGGGGCAGTTCGGTCTCCTCGTGATCCCCGTCCTCGTCATTCTGCAAATGCTCTCGGGCTCCGCGACGCCGATGGAGACCATGCCGGTCTGGCTGCAGGGCGGAATGCAGATCTTTCCCACGCCGCACTTCGTCGCCTTCGCGCAGGCGGTCCTCTACCGGGCGGCCGGGCTCGACGTCGTGTGGCCCGAGCTCCTCGTGATGGCGATCATCAGCGCGGCCTATTTCGCCCTCTCGGCCATGCGCTTCCGCCGCACGCTCGTCGTCCTTCAGTAGGGGAGAACTTGGCGAGGCCGCAGCCCGCGCGAAAGGCGCAGCGGCGCACAGCCGGAGCTTCGACCATGACCGCGACCTTCGACACGAGAGACGTCAGCGCCGCGTCAGGGCGGATTCGCTGCGGCTCTGGAGCGCTCGACGTGAGCGCATGCGGCGAAGCTCGGCTTCGAGGGGCGGGTATACGAGGGGATAGGCGAGGCGCCCGACGGGCGCGTCCGCCGATACGACTGCGGACTACGGTCTGGGGTCCGCATCGACTATCGTACATCCTGTGCGCCGGCGTGACGACCTACAAGGGCTTGAGGGAGACCGAGACAAAGCCGGGCGAATGGGCCGCGATTTCCGGCGTCGGGGGCCTCGGACCCATCGCGATTCAGTACGCCAGGGCGATGGGCCTGCGGGTCGCAGCCCTCGACGTCGCCCGCGGCAAGCTGGTGTTCGCCAGAAAGGCCGGCGCCGAAGTCGTCGTGGACGCCCGTTCGCCGCAGGCGGCGCTCGAGATCGTCGGCGCGACCGGCGGCGGAGCCCACGGCGTCCTCGTGACCGCCGTGTCTTCGCCTGCGTTCTCGCAGGCGCTGCGGATGGCGCGGCGCAAGGGAACGGTCGCGCTGGTCGCACTTCCGCCCGGCGAGTTTCCGACGCCGATCTGCGACGTCGTTCTCAAACGGATCACGGTGCGAGGGTCGATCGTGGGCGGCCGTCCCGATCTCGACGAAGCGATCGGCTTCGCCGCGCGCGGCCAGCTCGACGCCGAGATCGCGACGGCGCCGCTCGAGTCCGTCAGCGCCGTCTTCGCCGACCTGAAGGCCGGCCGAGTCACGGGGCGCATGGTGTTCGACATGGCGCCGGGCGAGAGCGGCTCGCACGCGCCGAACCGCGGCGCCGCCGCAGGACGCGGACCATGACCGCACCCGACCTTCCGCGCGCCCCCCGATCGGGCGCGCAACGTATGGGCAGCAGGAGACGACGATGTTCGCATTCGCTTCGGAATATTTTGCCGACGCCTGGCAGCGCAGCTTGCTGTTCCTCGAGGCCCTGAACGAGCGGGGCAACATCCATCTCGCGCAGGCGGCGAAGGAGGTTCCCAACGTCCTGAACTTCCCGAGCGAGCTCGTGATCGACGGACGGACGCTGCCGCGACCCGTCAATTACGGTCTCGTGCGGATCCTTCCGCCCGAGGGCGTCGAGGTCGATCCGACGAAGCCGCCGGTGGTGGTGGTCGATCCGCGCGCGGGCCATGGGCCGGGCATCGGCGGCATGAAGCCCGACAGCGAGATCGGCGTCGCGATGCGCGCCGGCCACCCCTGCTACTTCGTCGGCTTCTCGCCCAATCCGATGCCGGGCCAGACGATCGAGGACGTCTGCCGCGCCGAGGCGGCGTTCGTCGCCGAGGCGGCGCGTCGCCACGCGGGCGCCGAGGGAAAGCCGATCGTCATCGCCAATTGCCAGGCCGGCTGGCAGACGCTGATGACGGCGGCCATCGCGCCGGACCTGATGGGGCCTCTCGTGATCGTCGGATCGCCCGTATCGTACTGGGCCGGGGTGCGCGGCAAGAATCCGATGCGCTATCTCGGCGGCGTACTCGGCGGCTCCTGGGTCACCGCGCTATCCGGCGACCTCGGCGCCGGCAAGTTCGACGGGGCGAGCCTGATCGCCAATTTCGAGCTCGCCAATCCCGCCAACACCTTCTGGAACAAGCAGTACAACGTCTACGCCAACGTCGACGCGGAGACGGACCGCTTCCTGTCCTTCGAGACCTGGTGGGGCAGCCCGGTTCTCCTCAACGCCGGCGAGATCCAGTGGATCGTCGACAATCTGTTCATCGGAAACAAGCTGTCGACCGGGCAGGTCCGCACCTCCGACGGCGTCCGCGTCGACCTCAGGAACATCAAGTCGCCGATCCTCGTGTTCTGCTCGCAGGGCGACAACATCAGCCCGCCCCAGCAGGCGCTGGACTGGATCCTCGACCTCTACGACAGCGTCGACGAGATCGTCGCGGAGGGGCAGACGATCGTTTACTCGCTCCACCAGAGCATCGGACACCTCGGGATCTTCGTCTCGGGCCAGATCGCGTCGAAGGAGTATCGGGAGTTCGTCTCCTGCATGGAGATGATCGAAGCCGCGCCGCCGGGCCTTTACGAGGCGATCATCACCGAAGCGGACGAGACCACGCAGAACCGCGAGCTCGTCGACGGGAACTACGTCTTCCGCCTCGTGAAGCGCACGCTCGGCGACATCCGCGCCTTCGGCGTCAACAGTCCGGACGACGACTGGCGGTTCGCCGCGGTCGCCCGGATCTCCGAGATGAATCTGAGCCTCTACCGGACCTTCGCCGAGCCGTGGATCCGCGCGGCGGTGACCCCGCCGATGGCCGAGGCCATGCGCGAATGGCACCCGCACCGCCTGCGGTTCCGGGCATTTTCGGACAGGAACCCGCTGATGGCGCCGGTCAAGGCGATGGCGGCGCAGGCCCGCGAGCGCCGGACACCGGTCAGGCCCGACAATCCGTTGCTCGCGCTCGAGAAGACGGGATCGGACCTGATCACCACCGCGCTGCGGACCATGGGCGAGGTTCGCGACGCGCTGACCGAAGCGAACTTCCTCAACGTGTACGGTTCCCCCGTCGTGCAGGCCGTCGCGGGCCTGAACGCCGAACCGGCCGCGCCCCGGCGCCATATCGAGCGCGACGTGGAACGGGAGCGGGCGGCGGCGGAGTTGCGGTCGTCGCTGGAGCATCGGTTCGAGACCGGCGGGGCGGACGAGGGCGCGCTGCGTGCGCTGATCTACGTCCGCAAGCCGGACGGCTCACTCGACGAGCGGGGCTTCCGGCTCCTGAAGATCATCCGGGACTCGCGACGCGTGAACAGGCGCGTGACGCTCGCGCAGTTCAAGACCATGCTGCGGGATCAGTACCAGCTCGTGCTGCTCGACGAAGAGCGCGCCGTGAAAGCGCTGCCGAAGCTGTTGCGCGCGGACGAGCCCGAGACCGACGCGGCGCTCGAAGCCTTGCGTGAACTCCTCACCGCCCCGGGCCCGCTGAGCAAGGACGAGAAGAGCCGCCTCGCCAGGGTCGAGAAGGCGCTGCGGGTGAAGTTCGAGACAGCCAGAACCGGAGAACCGACATGACGCCCGACGTCAAAGCCGCCCCATATATCGGCCGCGAGAAGTATCGGCGGCTGATCGCCGCGGCGCAGAACGAGGCGACCATCAAGGTCGCCGTCGCCCACCCCTGCGACGACGTCTCGCTACGGGGCGCCGTCGAAGCGGCGAAGCTCGGCCTGATCGAGCCGATCCTCGTCGCGCCGCCGGAGCGGCTGGCGGCCGTCGCCCGCGAGGCTCGCCTCGACATCAGCCCGTACGAAGTGGTGGCGTCCGCGCACAGCCACGATTCCGCGGCGAAGGCCGTCGCCCTCGTCGCCGCGGGCCGGGTCGAGGCGCTGATGAAGGGCAGTCTCCACACGGACGAACTCATGGGTGCGGTCGTGGCCCGCGAGGGCGGCATCCGGACCGAACGGCGCATCAGTCACTGCTTCATCATGGACGTGCCGACCCACGCCGATCCGCTCATCATCACCGACGCTGCGGTCAACATCGCCCCCGATCTCGACGCGAAAGTCGACATCGTCCAGAACGCGATCGACCTCGCCCATGCGATGGGCGCGCCCGAAGTGCGGGTCGCGATCCTGAGCGCCATGGAGACGGTGACGGCGAAGGTCCCCTCGACGATCGACGCCGCCGCGCTCTGCAAGATGGCCGACCGCGGCCAGGTCACCGGCGCCGTCCTCGACGGTCCGCTCGCGCTCGACAACGCGATCAGTCCGGAAGCCGCGGCGATCAAGAAGATCGCGTCTCCCGTCGCGGGACGCGCCAACATTCTCGTGGTTCCGGACCTCGAGGCCGGCAACATGCTGGCCAAGAGCCTGTCATTCCTGGCCGACGCGGACGCCGCCGGAATCGTGCTCGGCGCCCGCGTGCCGATCATCCTGACGAGCCGGGCCGACTCGCTCGTGACGCGTCTGGCGTCCTGCGCCGTCGCCGTGATGGCGGCCGCCGCCCGCCGCAAGGCCGCGGCGGCTTCGGCTCATCGAGAGGCCTCACTGTAGACGGTGACAAAGAACGGTCGCGCCTGTCGCCTGGCGACCGGCGCGTCATGGGTTCCTTTCGCGGCTTCCAAGGGGCCGATGCCCCAGCTCGGAGCGGGTAGGAGGCGCTCGACCGAGCAGTCCTCCGTCGGACAGGTCTGCAATCTGCGGTGCGCGTATTGCTGCGTTCGCTCGTCGCCGAAGTCGCCCCGCCGGGCGCTTGGCTTCGAGCGTATCCGCAGGATCGCCGAGGAGGCGCGCGCTCAATGTGAAGGAGTTCTTCGTCACCTGGTGAGCCGTTCCTGTTGCCCGACATCGGAGCTATTGGCGCCGCCTGCGAGACGGCGCCGACGATTGTGAACGGCGAAAATGTGTAGGTAAACGGGCTTGTCTCCGCCCGAAGCGGAGTTCCGCGCCCGTCTCCAGCGCCCTTAACGAGCCCGTGCCCCTCTAAGCGTCCGAGTGCTCGGCTACAATCGAAGCTCAAACGGCGGCGCCGGCGCGTGCCAAACGGCCTCGTAGGACTCGCGGAGGCTTTCACGGGTCACCTTGAGCCCGGTCGAGCTGATCCACGCCGGTGGCTGCCGCCCGATCAGCCCGAGCAGCGCTGCGCCCGCCGCCGCCGCGCCCTGGTCGTAGGGCCTTTGCGCCGCGATGCCCTTGAGCGGTCCGCCGGAGCGAAGCTCGGCGGCGATCTCGTTGCCGAGATCGACTGTGACGATTGGGAGCGTCTGCGCGCCTTCGCGGATCGCGCACAGGACTTTCAGCGCGGGCACGTCCCAGGCGACGAAGAGGCAATCGAGATCGTCGTTATCCGCCAGCAGGCGACGGTACGCCTCGCCCGCATCCTCGACCTTGGCGAACCTTCCTCGCACCAGGGTGACGTCGGGGCGTTCGGCGCTCATCCACTTGCGAAAGGCGATCTCCCGCTCATTGGTGACGAAGAATTCCGCTTCATAGTTCAGGATGCCGGCGACGCCTTCGTTCGTGACATAGGGCGAAGCCAATTCCGCTGCGATTGCGCCCAGTCCGAAATTGTCGGCGGAGCTCACCGCGAGGTAGTCGACGCCGGGACGCAACCCGGAGGGCGCGTTGTCGAGCAGGACAAGCGTCTTCCCCGCCCGCGTGATCGCGCGATGGCCTTCGAGCACTCCCGCGGAGCCGATAGGCAGGCTGATCACGGCATGGATGGGCGCGGTCGCGAGCCTGAGGAGCTCATGGTTCTGCTTCGCCTTGTCAAAACCGCAGTCGATGATCTCCGTGACGGTCGCGCCATGGTGGCCGAGCGTCGCGACGATGCCCGCCAGTTCCTGGCGGGACCAGTCGCTCGTCGTCGTATGCAGGACGATCGCGACGGCGAACCGGCCGGCGCGCGCCTGCGCCGCCTCCGCGGCGGTGAGCACCAGCTTGTCTGCCGGAAAGGCCTTCTCGCCACGGGGTCCCAGACCTACGGCCTGCATTTCTCACCATCCTCGAAATGATGAATTTGGCATTGAAGGGAGTCAGGAAACAAGCCCTTCACACGCGGAGCCAGCGCCGGGCGATCATGCCCTTGCCGGCGGCCGCGCGCTCGGGGACGCGGATGTCCGCTTCCGCGCCCTGCCTTCGGCCAGGAACGCCTCGAACGACGGCTGGCGCCGCGGCGCGCCGATCGTGATCCACTCCCTCAAGCGGGGAACCGCGAAGATCTCCTCCACCGCCAGTCCCGCCGCGCCCACGAGTTCGGCCGAGCCGCCGAGCTCGGAACGTACGATCCTGAGGTCGCGGGTCACGAGCGGGTGCGACCGCCGATAGATCGCTTCCCGGACGGCCGCGAGCACGATGTCGCCCGAGTGGGCGAGCGCGCCCGCGAGCACGACGGTTCCAGGGTTCATGAGATTGACCAGCGGCGCCAGGCTCTCGCCGACCAGCCGGCCGGACCGCGCCAGCAGTTCCGCGCAAAATGCGTCGCCGAGCTGCGCGCCGTGACTGACGTCGTTGGCCGTGACTGCGCTCGAGCGCTCGAGGATCTCGGCGAGGTATCGGCTTCTCCCGTCCCGGGCCGCAGCCAGCGCTTCTCGGGCGACCGCTTCGCCGCTGGCGATCGAGTCCAGACAGCCTTTCGCGCCACAGTGGCAGATGACGTCGCCGCCCTCGCTCGTTGGCGCATGGCCGATGAGGCCTGCGAGGCCCTGCGCGCCGGACCTGAGCCGCCCGTCGGAGACGACGCCTGCGCTGACAGACCTGTCGAGGCGGACGCAGAGCAGGTCCTGCACCCCCAGGCCGGCGCCCGCCTTCATCTCGCCGCGGGTCATCATCTCCGTGTTGCTGCGCACCCATGATGGCGCGCCGAACCGCAGGGAAAGTTCGGTCGAGAAATCGAAGCTTCGCCAGGCCTTGAGGACATCGAGGGCTGCGATGTCGAAGGCGTCGCTCTCGTTGGCGTCGAACAGCGCCACTTCGGGCAGCGCGACGCCGATCGCCCAGACGCGCCCTTTTCCGCCGCGCTCGTCGAGGAGCCAGAGAAAGAGCGTCGTCAGGCGATCGAGGATCGTCTCGGGCCCGAGCGCGAGATCGACGGCCTCGTGATGCTCGACGATCAGGACGCCGTCGAGATCGGCGAGTCCGACCGCGAGCGACTCGCGATCGACATGCGCGGCGAGGATGGCGCCGGCCTCGACGCGGAAGCGCATGTTGCGCGGCGCGCGGCCTCCGATCGCCGGTCCGAGTTCGCCTTCGACGATGAGCCCGAGACGTTCGAGCGTCGTCAGACGGTCGGCGACGACGGCGCGGCCGAGTTCGGCCTCGCGTTCGATGTCGAGGCGGGTGGTTGCGACGCCCGAGCGGACAAGGGTGAGGATGGTCGCGAGGCTCGCGGCGCCGCTTTCGATCGTGCTCGGGCGGCCGACGCGCCGACGGGCGGTCGGCCGGGGCGGGGGTCGGGAGCTCAGGTCGCTATCCATGAAAACGCGTCGCCCTAAGGGGAATCGGCATTTTGTCCCGGGGGTTTCGCCACATCAAGCCGCGTCCTTTCGCGTCGATACAGCATCAGAAAATAATTTTCCAGCAAAAGTATCCGGACTTTTGCGCTCTTTTTCATTGACCCATCCGGCCGTCAGTCGCATCGTCCGCCTGCCTCTGACGAAAAGCGCGCCGCTGACCGGCGGCAAAAAAGCCCGGAGGCGGTGATTTTAACAAGGGAGGAAGGCCGTGAACTCGAAGTCCGGAAATGGGGTGAACGTACGGTTCATCCAACCTGACGCCCGGCGACGCTCGGTGCGCGGCCTAGCCTTGTTTGCCGCGAGCCTGGTTCTGTCCAGCCCCGGCCACGCCGCGACTCCCGTCCCGGAGGTGTCGGCGGCCATTCCCGACACGTCGACCTCCCACCCGTTCACCGCGGGGGGAACGGACCTCGCCGCCCATGGCTTCCGCCTCGACGAGTACCTGATGAGCGGCACGGCGAATGTCTACGACTGGGGCAGGGACGGCAACGCGGCCAAGCCCCAGGTGCGCACGGCAGGCGCGCCCTACACGACCCGCATTCTGGTCAGGGCCCCGAGCGATCCGGCCAAGTTCAGCGGCGTCGTCTGGGTGGAGATGAACAATCCCTCACGCGGGTGGGACGTGGAGGTCGAGTGGCCGACCGTCCAGGAAAAGGTGATGCGCGACGGCGACGCCTGGGTCGCCGTGACCGTCAAACCGAACGTGATCGCGTCGCTGAAGCGCATCGACCCGGAGCGTTACGCCCGACTGGCGATGGACAACCCGCTGCCGCCGGAACAGCAGACTTGCGGCAAGCTGCCGAACGAAGACGGCTATGACGAGAATTTGTCGAAGTTGTACGAGAACGGATTGACATGGGACATCCTGAGCCAGACTGCAGCCCTGGTCCGTAGCAAGAGCAAGGACAATCCCCTGCGGGCCTATGACGTGAGATACGTCTTTGCAACTGGCGAGTCGCAGACGGGCTTCTTCCTGAACACCTATGGCGCCAACTTCGCAGAGGATGCGAAGCTGGAGAATGGCCACACCGTCTATGACGGCCTGGTCTCCGTCTCGGGCGCCGGCAGGCCTGTGCCGATCAACCAATGCGCGACCGCCGCGGCCGCCAACGAGCCGCGCAGCCAGTTGCCCGCCAAGCACATGCCGTTCATGCGCATCGACGCGCAGGGCGATATCTTCCAGCTTGGCAGTCACTTGTGGCCCGCCGCCGACAGCGATGCGCCGGACGCCGGTTACCGCATCTACGAGCTTGCAGGAGCGCCGCACGGCCCATCCTGGATCGTCAACTACCAGCCCCCGGCGAATGAAATCGTGAGGGCCGGCAAGGGAGCATGGGACGTCCCCTACGCCTACGGAGGCGCCGAGCCGAAGGCTAACCATTTGCCACGACAGTATATCGAGCCCGCCATGTTCGCCAATATGGAGCGGTGGGTCATCAAGGGCATCGCGCCGCCACGCGCCGAGCCGATCCACGTGAAGGACGGGGTCGGATCCCAGACCAGCCTGTTCAATGAAACCATCAATGCGTCATTCGAGAAGGACGAACACGGCAATGTCCTGGGCGGCGTCCGCAGCGCCAACGTCGACGTCCCGATCGCCACATATGACGAGTCGGCCACGGCGCAGCCCGGATATCCCTACAATTGGTCGTTCGGCCATCAGGAAGACTTCACCGGCGAGGTCTTGCAGAAGATCTATGGGCTCGTGGGACCCCATCAGGAATATGTGGCCAGAATAAAGGCTTCCGTAGAGGCGCTGGTGAAGGCCCGGTGGTTAGAGCCCGAAGAGGGGCAGAAGATCATCATGGAGGCTGAACTGACGCCGATCCCTTGAACGGGCGCGTCGGGGACGCGCTCACAGCGCAGGGCTTGCTTGGCGGCGGTTTGAGGGCGCCGCCGCCGATGCTCGTAGCCGAAGAGCAGAGGGAAATTCGCTGCAACAGGAGGAATTCGTGAACGTTCGATTTGCCTATCAGGCCAACTGCTGGGGGCCGCTCGGCGGCGCCGCGGTCGGCGTCACCTCGATCGGCCAGCTGACCTACGTCACTTTCGGCGACATGGCCCAAGCGATCGCGGACATCGCCGCAGCCGGCTACCAGGGCGTCGAAATGTTCGACGGCAACGTGGTCGACTATCCCGGCGGGCCGTCCGCCCTGAAGTCGGCTCTGTCGAACGCGGGCGTCAGTCTCGTCGCCGTCTATTCCGGCGCCAACTTCATCTTCCCCGACATCCTCGACGAAGAACTCGGCCGCATCGCTCGCGTCGCCGACGCGGCCGCGGGGCTTTCGGCGGAGCATCTCGTCGTCGGCGGCGGCGCCCGGCGCCTCGAAGGCGTCCAGCCCGGCGACTACGAGCGCCTGGCGGGCGGCCTGGAGAAGGTCGTCGCCATCGCCAGGGCGCGCGGCCTCAAGGCCCACTATCACCCCCATCTCTCGACGATTGTGGAGGGTCCCGCCGAAGTGGATCGGATCTTCGGGCTGACCTCGATCGATTTCTGCCCGGATACCGCGCACCTCGCCGCCGCCGGCGCAGACGTCCCGGCGATGATCCGCAAGCACCGCGCGCGCATCTCCTACGTGCACCTCAAGGGCCTCAGGCGGGAGCCATTCGCCTTCACCCCGCTCGACGAGGGCGACCTCGACAACGCGCCGGTCATCACAGCCCTCACCGAAACGAACTACAGCGGCTGGATCCTGACCGAACTCGACGCCTGGCCGGATCCCAGGGGCGGCGCCGAGCGCAGCCTCGCCTTCATCAACAAGACCATCGCCGGAGCCTGAACTCCGGCCATGCCGGACGAGGCCGCGCGTCGGCCCCGATCCGATCCGTCGAACCGGGCGAAAGACCGGGCGATTCGTTTCCCAAGGAGGAGGACACCATGAAACAACGCAAACTCTTCGCCGCGACCTCGGCGCTGGCGCTGCTCGGAGCGCTGGCTTCGACGCCTGCCTACGCCGTCGATCCGGACGCCGCGCTCGCGGCGATGAAGACCCAGGTCTTCTCGACCGGCCCGAACGGCGAGAAGGCGAGCCCGGCCTCGGGCGTCGCGCTCACCGCCGACGAACTCGCCGCGGTCAAGGCGAAGCACGCCACGGCGGCGCTCGTGTTCCATTACGGCGGCAACGACTGGTCCAACGCGCAGGAGGCCGCGCTCAAGGCGCAGTTCGCCGCCGAGGGCATCGACGTCATCGCCGTGACCGACGCCGGCTTCAAGCCCGAGAAGCAGGTCTCCGACCTCGAAACGGTTCTGGCGAAGAAGCCGGACATCATCGTCTCGATCCCCGTCGATCCGGTGGCGACGGCGGCCGCCTACCAGGCCGCCGCGGACAAGGGCGTCAAGCTCGTGTTCATGGACAACGTGCCGAAAGGCTTCAAGGCCGGCAAGGATTACGTGAGCTCGGTTTCCGCCGACAATTACGGCAATGGCGTCGCGGCCGCGCATCTGATGGCCAAGGCGCTCAAGGGCAAGGGCGAGATCGGTCTCGTCTTCCACGCCGCCGACTTCTTCGTCACCCGCCAGCGCTATGACGGGTTCAAGAAGACGATCAAGGAACAGTATCCGGACATCAAGATCGTGGCCGAGCAGGGGATCGGCGGTCCCGACTTTTCCGGCGACGCCGAGAAAGCGGCCGGCGCGATCCTGACCGAGCACCCGAGAATCAACGCGATCTGGGCGGTCTGGGACGTTCCCGCGGAAGGCGTGATGTCGGCTGCCCGCGCAGCCGGACGCGACGATCTGATCGTGATCAACGAGGACCTCGGCGAGAATGTCGCGATCGCCATGGCCAAGGGCGAGTTCATCAAGGGAATCGCGTCGCAGCGACCCTATGACCAGGGCGTAACCGAGGCGAAGCTCGCGGCCTACGCCCTGATCGGCAAGCCGGCGCCTGCCTATGTCGCGCTGCCCGCGGCCCCGATCACCCGCGATACGCTGCTCGAGAGCTGGAAGGAAATCTATCATCAGCCGGCGACCGACAAGATCGTCAAGAGCATGAAGTAAGGCGGGAGAAGACCTCTCCTCCGCGACGGGCGACCCCGCGACCCTCCGCCGGGTCGCCCCAACAAAACCGAGGACCCAAGGAGACGCCGAGCCATGTCCGACTCTGTGGCCGACAATCCTGCAACGCGGCCGTTCGCCGTCCGCCTGACAGGCGTCACGAAGACTTTCGGCGGCGTCACCGCGCTCAGCGACGTCAGCCTCGACGTGCGCGTGGGCGAGATCCACGCGCTGCTCGGAGAGAATGGGGCCGGCAAGTCGACGATCCTCAAGATCCTGAACGGCGTTCATGCGCCGACCGCGGGCCGCATCGAGGTCTACGGCGAGCCGCTCGACGTGCATACGCCGGAAGCCGCCAAACGCGCGGGGATCGGCATGATCTTCCAGGAGATGAGTCTCGTGCCGACACTGTCGGCGGCGCAGAACATCTTCCTGAACAATGAGGCCAAGGACGGCCTGGGGCTGATCGACGACAAAGCCGCGGCACGCCGCGCCCGCGAACTGTTCGAGACGCTCGGCGTCGAGATCGATCCGAAGGCCCTGGTCGGAGATCTCTCGGCCGGGCAGCGCCAACTCACCGAGATCGTCAAGGCGATCTCGCGCAACGTGCGCGTGCTCATTCTCGACGAGCCGACGACCGCGCTGTCCGGCGGCGAGGTCGAGAAGCTGTTCGCCTTTCTCCGCCGGCTCAAGTCCGAGGGCGTGGCGATCATCTACGTCTCGCACCGGATGGACGAGATCACGCGGATCGCCGATCGCGCCACGATCCTGCGCGACGGACGGCACGTCGTCACCGCGCCGATGAGCGAACTGACGCTCGACAGGATCATCGAGTATATCGTCGGCCGCCGCTCGCGCGGGTTCTCCGACGTCGAGCGTCGCGACGCCTCGCGCGGCGCGCCACTTCTCGAAGTCCGTTCCCTGAGCGGTCCGCGCAAGCCCGTTTCTGTCGATCTCACACTCTATGCCGGCGAAGTCGTCGGCGTCGCGGGCCTGCTCGGCAGCGGCCGCAGCGCGCTGGCGCGCGTCCTGTTCGGTATCGACCGCAAGCGCGCGGGCGAGATCCTCATCCGGGGGGCGCCGGTCGAGATTGCGAGCCCTCGCGACGCGATCGCCAAAGGCATGGCGCTGGTGCCGGAAGACCGGCTGCGTCAGGGGCTCATTCTCGAGCATTCGGTCGAGTCGAACACGTCCTTGTCCATCCTCGACCGCCTGGCGTCGTGGCTGTTCGTGTCGTCGGCCAAGGCGTCCGAAGCGGCCGACCGTCAGATCGACGGATTGCGCATCAAGACGGCTTCGCGCGACGCGGCGGTGCGCACCCTCTCCGGCGGCAACCAGCAGAAGGTGGTGATCGGCAAATGGCTGAACGCCGAGCCGGACATCTTCGTGCTCGACGAACCAACCGGCGGCGTCGACATCGGCTCGAAGGCCGAGATCATCGCGCTCGTCCGCGACCTCGCCGCGCGCGGCAAGGCGGTGCTCGTCATCTCCTCGGAACTCTCGGAATTGCTGACCGCCTCCGACCGCATCGTGGTGATGTCCGACGGGCGCATCGTGAGCGAGGCGGCGCGAGACGCCTTCGACGACCCCAACCCCAACAACGACGTCGGGGAGCAACTGCAATTCGCCGAGCGCAAGCTTTCCCAGATCATTCAGAAGGCCCACGCCCATGTCTGACACGACAGCAAGACCCTCTTTCGTCGCGCCTCTCGTCGCCAACTGGCGTCAGTACATTCCCTATCTCGGGTTCGTGCTGATCTTCGCCTTTTTCTCGGCGACCCTGTTCAACCAGGGCTTCCTCGAGCCGACCAACCAGCTCAACATTCTGCGGCAGACCGCGATGATCTCGATCATGTCCGTCGGCATGACCTACGTGCTGTCGGCAGGCGAGATCGACCTGTCCATCGGCATGGTGGCGGGCCTGATCTCGTGCGTCGTCGCCGTCGCCATGGACCATTTCGGCGTCGTGGCCGGCGTGGCGGCGGGCCTGGCGGCAGGCGGCGTGGTCGGCCTCGTCAACGGCCTGCTCACGACGAGGATCGGCATTCCCTCGTTCCTGACGACGCTCGCGATGATGGGCATCGCCCGCGGCACGGCGATGTGGATGACGCAGACCAAGTCGATTCCGATTCTCGACGACGGCTACAACTGGCTGTTCGGCGGCGGCAATCTCGGCCCCATCCCCGTGCTGGTCATCTGGACCGCCGTCGTCGCCGTCGTCGGACACGTGGTGTTGCGCCGCACGACCTTCGGCCGGCGGGTGCTGGCCACCGGCGGCAGCGAGACCGCGGCGCGCTACAGCGGCATCGACACCAAGGGCATCAAGATGCGCGTCCTGGTCATCTCGAGCCTCGGCGCCGCCCTGGCGGGGATGCTGTACGCCGGCCGCCTGCACTCGGGCCGCTTCCAGCTCGGCGAGGGCGACGAACTCTCCGTCATCGCGGCCGCGGTGCTTGGCGGAACAAGTCTCTTCGGCGGCTCCGGCACCGTGGTCGGCTCGATCGTCGGCTCGCTGATGATCGGCGTCATCAACAACGGCCTGCTGCTGATGGGTCTCGAATACAGTCAGCAGCTCATCGCCCGAGGGATCATCATCATCATCGCCGTCGCGATCAGCCAGTCGCGCAAGTGAGGAGAGGTTCGTCCATGTCGCTCTGCACCCTGATCGGCACGGTGGTCGCCAAGGACGAGACGCGCGAAGAATTGCGCGAGATCCTCGCCGGCCAGGTCGCGCCGACCCGCGCCGAGCCCGGTTGCGTGAATTACGACCTTCACGTCGACGCGAACGACCGGAACGTCTTCGTCTTCTACGAGAACTGGCGCAGCCGGGCCGATCTCGACGCGCACCTGAAGGCGCCGCACCTCCAGCCGCTGTTCGGCCGCCTCGAAGAGCTGCTCGCCCGCCCGGTCGAGATGAGGTTCCTCGACATGATCAGCGAACCCGCCTGATCCACGGGGGGCGCCGGCCCCCCGACCCGAAGCCGGGATTCCAGCCCCAGGCGGCAGCCACGCGCTGACCGCACGGGACCTCTTTGCCCTCTCAACCCAGGAAGGAGATCACACCATGACCAGGACCCTCAATATCGCGATGATCGGCGGCGGCTTTATGGGCAAGGCCCATGCGCTCGCCTATGCGGCGATGCCGATGTTTTTCTGGCCCGCGCCGGCCATTCCCCATCGCAAGGTGGTCGTCGACGTGACAGCCGAACTCGCCGAGGCGGCGCGCCGGCGCTACGGCTTCGACGAAGGCTCGCACGACTGGAAGAGCGTGATCGAGCGAAAGGATATCGACGCCATCGACATCGTCACGCCGAACGACAGCCACGCCGAAATCGCCATCGCCGCCGCAAAGGCCGGCAAGCACATCATCTGCGAGAAGCCGCTCGCACGCGGTGGCGAAGAGGCCAAGACCATGCTCGACGCGGTCGAAAAGGCCGGCGTGACCCACATGGTCGCCTTCAACTATCGCCGGACGCCGGCGGTGGCGCTCGCCAGAAAGTATATCGAGGAAGGACGGATCGGAACGATCCTGTCGTTCCGCGGCACGTACCTGCAGGACTGGTCGGCCGACCCGAACGGTCCTCTGTCCTGGCGCTTTCAGAAGAAGATCGCGGGCTCGGGCGCCGTCGGCGATATCGGCACCCACGTCATCGATCTCGCCCGCTATCTCATCGGCGAAATCACCGCAGTCAATTCGATCGTCAAGACCTACATCGCCAGCCGTCCGTTGCAGTCCAGCGGCTTCGATCAGCTCGCCGCCTCCGACAAGAGCGGCAAGGGTCCGCGTGGGCCAGTCGACGTCGACGATGAGATGCTGACCCTGGTCAAGTTCGCCGGCGGCGCGACCGGTTCGATCGAGGCGACCCGCAACGCTTACGGCCGCAACAACTTCATCACCTTCGAGATCCACGGCGACAAGGGCTCGATCGCCTTCAACTACGAACGCATGGACGAGCTCGAAGTGATGTTCGCCGACGATCCCGGCGACGCGCGCGGATTCCGCACGGTCTATACCGGCCCGGCGCATCCTTACGGAGGCGCGCTCTGGCCGATCCCGGCGCTCGGAACCGGCTACGGCGAGACGAAAATCATCGAGTGCTTCGACTTCGTCAGCGCGATCGTCAAGGGCGAGCAGCCGTCGCCGAACTTCCGCGACGGATGGATCACCGAACTCGTCGCCGACGCCATCCTGAAGTCAGGCGAGACCCAGACCTGGGTCGCTGTCGGCTGAAGCGAGGAGAGCGGGCCGGAGCCCGTCAATCGGGGCTCTTGTCTGCCCGATCATATCGCTGGAGACCGGGCTCGCCTTCGCCTCAGGGTCGAGACTGCGCATTCGCCGGGACCTCGGCCGCCGACCGCAATGTGCGCAGTCCCGCCGTTCCCTGACTGCAGCGCACCCGCCAAGATATCCCGTCCGGTAGCGGCGCTCTTTGGATTACAGGCGCAAATCGCTATCCCGCCAGTAGCAAATCAAGGCAGTTGCGCGCCCCCGTGACCAGCCTTCCAAAAGCCCCCGGCAAACAAAGCCGGGGGCTTTCGCATGTCCGGGCCGAGACGCTTGCGCATCGGTCTCCGCGGGGCCGCCGCTGCGGCCGCCACGGCCGAGGATCGCGCGGTTCGGGTCCGGCGCGCGTTGGGCCCGACGCCCGGGAAAATCGGGCGCGCACCGCACCGTCAGACGACGTCGACCCAGACCGTGTGCTGCACGGAGCGTCCGCTCGCCGGGTGCGCGATGCCGCCCGGCCGGACCTCGCAGTCGCGCGCGGAAACGCCCCAGGCGCCGGCGACCGCGCAGACCGCCGGCCCCTGCGCGCTCTCCGCCGCCGCCTGCGCCCGCCGCCACAGCGACGCCGGCCGTCCGGATCCGTCCGCCGCGCCGGCCTCCAGCCGCACGGCCGGCAGTTCACGCAGGACCCGTCCGTCCGCGTCGAGCCAGGCGAGGCGGACGGCGGTGGAATCCGCCCGCATGAGCACCCAGGCCGCGACCATCCGGGCGGAGGCGGCCGAGGCGGCGTCCGTCCCGAGCGGCGCCGCCGCTGCGAGCGTCGCGGCCGGAAGCCCTGTCGCAATCGCGACCGCGACGCCGGCTTCCAGCACCGCGCGGCGGTTCATGACGATACCGTTCATGCGAAGTTCCTCCTCGAACGAGCCGCTGGCGGGGTGAGCGCGTCAAGGCGTCGATCGGCGCGGCGCCGGCTCGCGCGCGGCGCCCGGCCGCTCATTGCCGATGATCTCCATCTCGTTGCTGCCCGGCCGGCCGGCGTGCTCCTGCTGCTCGTGCTGCAACGGATCGGCGACATACTGGAACGCCGGCTCGCTGTTCCACGGCCCGCGCAGATCGGCGCCCGGCCCCGACGACAGGTTGAAGTAGACGTTGACGCTGTTGTCGGGCTGAAGATCGCCGAACAGCGGATCGGACAGCTTGTTGACGGAGTTCAGCGCCTCCATGAACATCTTCGTGTGCGCGACCTCGCGGGTGGCGAGGAACCGCAGCGCCTTCTGCGACCCCTCGTCGTCGGTCAGCGCGAGGAGCGCCTCGTAGGTGGCGAGCGCGCCGGCCTCCGCCGCCACATTGGCGCGCAGATCGCGCACCACGTGACCGCCTTCGTTCACGTAGCGTGCATCCCAGAACGTCCCCTTGGAGTCGACGAGGTGCGGTCCGGGCCCGCGCAGGGCGAACAGGGTGCTGCGGAAGGCGCGATCCTGCGCCTCCTGGTTGGCCTTGCGGGTGTGCTGCTCGATCAGCAGCGCGATCACCTCGAGATGGGTGAATTCCTCCGTCCCGATATCCTGAAGCATGTCGCGGATGCCGGCGTCCTCGGTGTGGAACGATTGGGTCCAGTAGGTCAGCGCGGCGGTCAGCTCTCCGGTCCCGCCGCCGTATTGCTCGAGCAGCTTCTCGGCGAAGGTCGGATCGGGGTTCCGGACGTTGACTTCCGTCTGCAGGATCGGGCGATGAAGGAACATGGGCGAACTCCTTGGGTTGGGCGCGGCGGCTGAACTCCGGCTCGCCGTCGCCAGTTCCGAGCTCTGCGGCGGTTATTATTGTCGCCCGAGTCTCGCCATCCCGGCGCCGCGCCCGGCGCGCTCGCGGGCGCGCGCGGCGGCGACGACGGATCGGGCGCGGCGCTTTCCGGCGCCAGCGATTTTCGCCGGGCGCCGCGCGCGCAGACCGTCAGACGGCACGATCGCGCGCCAATTCAAGATCCAACAGGGGCGCCCTCGCCGCCGCGCCCATTCGGGGTCAGGCGCCCGCCCCGGCGCCGCAGCATTTCTTGAACTTCTTGCCGCTGCCGCACGCGCAAGGATCGTTGCGTCCGAGCTTCGGCGCGCCGACGGCGACGGTTCCTCGATCGCCTGCGCCGGGCCCGACCGCCTGTCCGTGGACGAACAGCCAGTCCCCGCGCTCCGTCCGGCGAAACCGGGACCGTTCGTGATGACGCACGACGGCCCCGTCGAGCCGGTAACTGGCGACGAATTCGACCGATCCCGCGGCGTCGCCGGCGCCGCCGCGCTCGGTCGCGACGACGCGCAGCCCGAGCCAGGTCGCCTGCGCCGCCCAGGCCCGCGCCGCCGGCGCGTCGAAACCGGCGCGCGATTCCGGCGCGGTGGTCCGCGCGATGTAGTCGATCTCGCCCCGCGCATAGGCGACGTAGCGCGAGCGCATCAGCGCTTCGGCTGTCGGCGGATCGCCGCGGCCGGCGAGGTACGGGCCGCAGCACTGGTCGAAAGGCTTCTCGGAATCGCAAGGGCAGCGCATATCGGGGACGAGTAACACGAAAGCGGCATGGGCGGAATCCGATCCGGCGTGTTTGGCTCGGGAGACCCGCCGTCGCCCGGCGGAGCGAGGTTCCGTCTTGCCGGCGCAGGTTGATTGCTCCACTATGCCGGCTGTTGCGGTCGCCTTCGCGGGCGACGGCCAGGACATCATTGGGGAGGAAGACCTTGGCCCGTGCGTGGGAGCCGACCAGGCGGCAGTTCGTGGTTGTGGGTGCGGCGCTGGTCGCGGCGTCCCGGGCGGCGTTCGCCGAAGAGATGAAGCCGCTGAAGATCGGCGTCATGAACGACATGTCGAGCGTCTATTCCGACTTTCAGGGCATAGGCTCGGTCATCGCCGCCCGGCTGGCGGTGGACGATTACGCCGCCAAGCTCGGCGTTCCGGTGGAGATCGTCACCGCCGACCACCAGAACAAGCCGGACGTCGGCGCCGCGATTGCGCGCAAGTGGTTCGACACCGACGGCGTCGACGTGATCATGGACCTGCCGAATTCCGCGGTGGCGCTCGCCGTGCTCGGGGTGGCCCAGGACAAGAACAAGGCGGTGATCGGCTCGGGCGCCGGCTCGTCGGTGATGACGGGCCCGAAGTGCTCGAAGAATTTCGTCCACTGGACCTACGACACCTACTCGTCCGGCACGGCGCTCGGCAAGGCGCTGACGGAAGCGGGCGGCAAGACCTGGTTCTTCGTCACCGCCGATTACGCATTCGGCAAGGACCTCGAGGCCAATTGCGCCGCCGCGGTCCAGGCCGCGGGCGGAAAAGTGCTGGGCTCGGTGCGGCATCCGCTCAACACCGCGGACTTCTCCTCGTTCCTGCTCCAGGCGCAAGGATCGGGCGCCGAAATCGTCGCCTTCGCCAACGGCGGCGGCGACACCAACGGCTGTTTCAAGCAGGCGCACGAGTTCGGGTTGACGCCGCAGCAGAAGCTCGCCGCCTTCACCCTCAACGTCACCAATGTGCCGGCGCTCGGGCTCGACATCGTGCAGGGCGCGCTGTTGCCGACCGCCTTCTATTGGGACGCCAACGACGGAACGCGAGCGTTCGGCCAGCGCTTTCTGGCGGCCCATCCCAAGAAGCTCATGCCCAACGACATGCAGGCCGGCATGTACGGCGCGACCGCGCATCTGCTCAAGGCGGTCGCCGCC
Organism: Roseiarcus fermentans; assembly: GCF_003315135.1. Lineage (GTDB taxonomy): Bacteria > Pseudomonadota > Alphaproteobacteria > Rhizobiales > Beijerinckiaceae > Roseiarcus > Roseiarcus fermentans. The sequence continues at coordinate 52,865 of NZ_QNRK01000033.1, read as the reverse complement.
ACCGGCAGCGCCGCCGACGGGGTCAAGCTGGTCGACGCGATGAAGGCGATCCCGACCGACGACCCGTTGTTCGGCAAGGGGTCGATCCGGGAGGACGGGCGCGCGCTGCACCCGATTTTCCTCTACCGGGTGAAGACGCCTGCCGAATCGAAATCCGAATGGGACGTGTTCGAGCTCGTCTCGACCATCAAGCCGGAAGACGCCTTTCGTCCGCTCGCCAAGGGCGGCTGTCCGTTCGTCAAGGCTTAACAAGCCGCGTCGCGGCGCGCAAAAAGGAACGGGCGGAGGAAAGCCTCCGCCCGTTTCGTCGAATCCGAGGGCCTTCCGGCGCTGCCGCCGAAGCGCTCTGTCACCGCGCCGATCAGCGCCGGATTGACGGGTCGCGGCCGGTGAGCAGGTGCGCTTCCGGCGCTCCGTGGCCGATCGGTCACGGCGCCGGCCGCGGAAGGCCTCGTATGGGAAATTCCCTGTCACAGGCGACGAGCGGCGCGCCGCTCTGCGAGTATCCTCAGATCAATGGTCAAGGCAATCGGGAACCTCCTCCAGACGATGCAGGGTCATCCTGGCGTCGAAGCCCTGTGGATCGGGGAACGTTGACGCTGCGAGCGCCTGCAAACGCTGCGTGGCTTCCGCACGCGCGGAGACGCTGTCGAAGCGATCGAGAATTGTCGTCGGCGCCGGCGCGCCGCGCGCGACGGACAGAAGCGCGAGCATGTCTGCTTCGCGCCCCTCGATCCGCAGGCCGAGCCGCCCGTCCGGCAAATCGACGAGCGGGGATGGACGGGATCAGGCGCTTCCGGCGGCGAAAATCGTCAGCCTGTCGCACGCGCCGCGCAGCACGGCGCGGATCGGCATGGCTTCGGCCGGCCCGTCCGCGAGCGCCTCGGCGAGGGTCGCGAGCTTGTCCTCGCCCTCGATCAGCAGCGCGATCGCCCGGGCGCGCAGAATGACCCGGCCGGTCAGCGTCAGCCGCGGCTCCGGCGCGTCGGGGGCCTCGATCGGCGCGACCAGATTGCGCGCGCCGGGGTCCATCGCTTCCCGCAACCCCTGGGCGCCGGGAAACCACGAGGCGGTGTGGCCGTCGTCGCCCATGCCGAGGACGACGACGTCGGCGGGCAGGGGCAGGCTGGCCAGTCTGGCGCTGGCGGCCGCGAGTTCCTGGTCGGGGGCGAGGCGGGCGTCGGCGAGCGGCGTGAAGGCCGCGGCCGTCGCGCGGTTGCGCAGCAGCGCCGCGCGCACCAGCCGCGCGTTCGAGCGCGGGCTCAGGTCGGGGACACGGCGTTCGTCGGCGAGCGTGACGGCGACCCGGGTCCAGTCGAGCGCCTCGGCCGACAGCGCCGCGAAGAAGCGCTCGGGCGTCTTTCCGCCCGACACCACCAGCAGCGCCGCGCCGCGCTCGGCGATCGCCGCGCGCAGCCGCTCGGCGGTCCAGGCGGCGAAGGAAGGCGCGAGCGCTTCGCCGTCGGCGAAGTCGCGACGCTGAAGGTCATTCGCCATCGTGCTCGTCCTCGTTCCAGGTGCGCCCGTCGCGCTCGATCAGCGCCACGGAGGCGTTGGGGCCCCAGGTTCCGGCGGCGTAGGGGCGCGGCGGCTCGCGCATCGCCGCCCACGCCTCGCGAACCGGATCGATGAAGCGCCACGCCGCCTCCACCTCGTCGCGCCGCATGAACAGCGCCGCGTTGCCGCGGATCGCGTCCATCAGCAGGCGTTCGTAGGCGTCCGCCGAGGCCATGCCGAAGGCCTTGGCGAAACTCATGTCGAGCGGCAGGTGCTGCAGGCGCATGCCGCCCGGCCCCGGCTCCTTGACCATCATCCAGAGCTTGACGCCCTCGTCGGGCTGGACCCGGATCACCAGCCGGTTGGCCGGAATGGAGTCGGACGGCATGTCGAAGATCACGTGCGGGACGCGCTTGAACCCGACCACGATCTCGGAAAACCGCTGCGGCAGCCGCTTGCCGGTGCGCAGGTAGAACGGCACCCCCGCCCAGCGCCAGTTGGCGACGCTGATCCGCATCGCCACGAACGTCTCGGTCATGCTCTCGTGCCTGCCCACGTCGTGAAGGTAGCCGGGAACCGGCCCGCCGTCGGCGAATCCGGCGCGGTACTGCCCGCGCACCGTCAGAGACGCCGCGTTGCTGCCGTCGATCGGCTGCAGCGCCTTCAGCACCTTGAGCTTTTCGTCGCGCAGCGAATCGGCGTCCATCGAGTTGGGCGGCTCCATGGCGGTCAGGCACAGGAGCTGCATCATGTGGTTCTGCACCATGTCGCGGATCGCGCCGGATTCGTCGTAGTAGGCGCCGCGCCCCTCGACGCCGAGCGTCTCGGCCACCGTGATCTGCACGTGATCGATGTGCGCGCTGTTCCAGATCGGCTCGAGCAGCGCGTTGGCGAAGCGCAGCGCCATCAGGTTCTGCACCGATTCCTTGCCGAGATAGTGGTCGATGCGAAAGATCGCCCGCTCCGGGAAGACCGATCCGATGTCGGTGTTGATCGCGTCCGCGGTCGCGCCGTCGCGGCCGATCGGCTTTTCCACGATGATGCGCGAGCGCTCCGTCGCCAGCCCCTCGGCCCCGAGCCGTTTGGCGATCGGGCAGAAGAGGTCCGGGCCGGTGGCGAGATAGAAGGCGCGGATCCGGTCGTCTCCGCCGAGGGTTTCGCGCAGATCGCTCCATCCGGAGTCGCCGGCCGCGTCCGCCGCCACGTAGTCGAGGCGCGCGAGAAAACGCTCGAGGTCGGCGGAAGAGGCTTCGTCCGCCGCGGCGAACCGGACGAGCGCGTCCTTCACGCTGGCGCGGAAGGCGTCGCGGTCGAGATGCCTGCGACTGACGCCGATGATGCGGGTCGGCTCGGTGAACTGGCCGCTGCGCTCGCGATGAAACAGCGCCGGATAGAGTTTGCGATAGGCGAGATCGCCGGTCCCGCCGAAGACGACGAGATCGAACGGGTCAACCTTGACGATGCGCGCAGCCATTCCGCCTCTCAGGAGTTCGTCGAACATCGACGCTTCTAGCGCATCGCGTCGCCCGCGACACGCGAAGCGGCGATTTCGCTTCGAGCGCCGCCCGGGCGAACGACGGCGACCTGCTCTTAGCCCGCCTGCGCCACGACGTCCTTGAGCAGGACCTCCCGGTCCCGCCCGAAGGCCTTCACCAGAGGCAGGGCGGCCCCGCCGATCGCGCCCGCGTCGGCCCCGACTGTTCCCGACGCGATCGCGACGTCGCTCAAGCCCCTCCGGTCCATCGTTTCGAACGCTTCCGTCGTGCGCGCCGTCAGCCGGTCGCGGACGGCCGCCGGCATCTCGCCGTCGATGACGATCGCTTCGAAGTCGACGACGGAAATGGCCGCGACGGAGGCGCAGGCGAGCGCTTCCGCCGTCTCCTCGATCCAGGCGTCCAGCGGCGCTCCGAAATCGGCCCACGCGTCGGGCGTGGCCCAGATCGACGACGCGTCGACTCCGGCGGCCGCGAGACGGCGTTCGAGCTGGTAGATCGAGGCGCAGGCGATCAATTGCGGCGGGCCGCCCGCGTCGCTGCGCATCGCCACCGGCATCGACCCGATCGCGCCGGCGTTGCCGGTGCGCCCGATCCGCAGCGCGCCGTCCAGCACGATGCCGCCGCCGATGAAAGCGCCGAGGAAGAAGTACAGGAAGTCGCGATAGCGCCAGCCGCGGCCGAAGAAGAACTCCGCGGCGCAGGCGGCCGTCGCGTCGTTGCACAGCAGCACCGGATAGGCGCAGGCCTTGGCGATCTCGCCAGCCGTGTCGAAATCCCGCCATCCCGCCATGGCGCCGGCGGGAGCGGCGATCTCCGCCTCCCAGGTCCAGAGCTGAAACGGCATGGCGACGCCGACGCCGGCGATCCGGCGGCGCTGCGCCTCGGTCAGGGAGCCGACCAGCAGAGGCGCCTGCTCGCCGACGAAGTCCAGAATTCGCTCGGGCGTCGGGAAGGCGAAGGTGCGGTGGGCGCGCTGGCGCAGGGTTCCCCGGAAATCGACCAGCACGAGATCGCAACTGCGCCGCCCGATCTTGAGGCCGAGCGAATAGGCGCCGTCGGGATCGAGCGACATCGGGATCGTCGGCTGCCCGACGCGCCCGCGCAACGGCGCCTCGCGCTTCAGCAGGCCGTCCGTCTGCAACCGGTTCATGATCGCCGACGTCGATTGCACGGAAAGCCCCGTCAGCCTCGCCACCTCGATCTTGGACAAGGGCCCGAACCGCCTGACCAGCGACAGGAGCAGGCGTTCGTTGTACAGCCGCACGCCCGACTGGTCGGCCCCGCTCGCGATTTCCGCGAACGTCGACGGGAGCTGCGCAAGCGCCGATTCGCCGGGGCGGCCTGCGCCCTGGCGCGAACCCTCTCCCGCCTCCGTCATCCTCCGGCCCTCGATTCTCGTTGTCCTCGACACCCGCAAATTAGAGGAACCGACTCCGCTGTCAAGAATTATTACAACGGATATAATTATCCTTGACTCTCGCCGCGAAGTGGAGCGAGATTGCCCACGACGACGCATGGAGGCCAGGCAACGCGAGGATTCTCGCGAACTTCGCCCCGGGAACAGCGCCGCCGATTGTATCCCCTTGGGAGGAACAAGTGAAAAAAATCTCCGCCATCCTTGCGACCGTCGCCGCCGCGGCCGTCACCGTCGCGCTCACCGGCGCCGCGTGGGCCGACGGGCCGATCGTCGGCCTCGTCACCAAGACCAACACCAACCCGTTCTTCGTCAAGATGAAGGAAGGCTTCGAGGCCAAGGCCAAGGAACTCGGCCTGACGCCGCAAGCCTACGCCGGCAAGGCCGACGGCGACAACGACGGCCAGGTCGCCGCGATCGAGCAGCTGATGGCCGCCGGCGCCAAGGGCATCCTGCTGGTGCCGAGCGACTCGACCGCCATCGTGCCGACGGTCAAGAAGGCCCGCGACGCCGGCATCGTCGTCATCACGCTCGACACGCCGCTCGACCCCGTCACCGCCGCCGACGCGCTTTATGCGACCGACAACTTCAAGGCCGGGCAGCTGATCGGCGCCTGGGCCAAGGGGACGCTCGGCGACAAGGCCGCCACGGCCAAGATCGCGACGCTCGACCTCGCGGCCAACCAGCCGTCGGTCGACTACCTGCGCCACAACGGCTTCCTCGACGGCTTCGGCATCAAGGTGAAGGACCCGAAGCACTTCTCGACCAGCGACAGCCCGCAGATCGTCGGCTCCGACGTCACCGCCGGCTCGACCGAGGGCGGCCGCAAGGCGATGGAGAACATTTTGCAGAAGGCCGACGAGATCGACCTCGTCTACGCCATCAACGAGCCGGCTGCATACGGCGGCTACGCGGCGCTCAAGGCGGCGGGCAAGAACAAGGGCGTGACGGTGGTCGCGGTCGACGGCGGCTGCCAGGGCGTCAAGTGGGTCAAGGAGGGCATCATCGGCGCGACCTCCCAGCAATATCCGCTGCTGATGGCGGCCGACGGCGTCCAGGCGATCGCCGACTACGTCAAGACCGGCAAGAAGCCGACCAGCATCGACACCGGCGAGAAGCTCGTCACGGATCATCCGGTTCCGGGCGTCCCCTCGATCAGCGTCGACGAGGGCATGAAGCTCTGCTGGGGTTGATTTCCCGCCGAGGGGGGCGCTTAATCCCCTGAAAGAGCCAAAAATCCCGGCGGCCGCGGCGAAGATCGCGGCCGGCGGGCCGAAACGAGCGCTCGAGACATCGGGAAACGAACGAGGAAGCCCATGAGCGAAGCGACTCCGACGGGCCGTCCTGCGCAGCAGGAGTTCGAGAAGGTTCTGGCCGGGGCGACCACCAGCGTCGCCTCGTTCGACGAGGAGCGGCTCACCCTGCTCCAGCGGCTCCAGCGATTCCTGCACGCCTATCCGACGACGGTGCCGTTCGTCGTGCTGGCGCTCGGCCTTCTGCTCGGCGTTGCGGTCAATCCGCACCGCTTTACCTCCGCGAGCAATCTCTCGACCGTCCTGACCCAGGTGATGGTCACCGGCCTTCTCGGCATCGGGCAGACGCTGGTGATCCTGACTGCCGGCATCGACCTGTCGATCGGCGTCATCATGGTCATTTCGTCGGTGGTGATGGGGCGTCTGGGCGTGCTCGACGGGGTGCCGACGATCATCGCCTTTCCGCTCGGTCTCCTGTGCGGCGCGGTGTTCGGCTACGTCAACGGAGCGCTGGTGACGCGGCTGAAGATGCCGCCGTTCATCGTCACGCTCGGCACGCTGAGCATCATCGGCGCGCTCATCACCTTCTATTCGCGCAGCGAAACCATCGGCATGCAGGACATCGACGAGCAGGCGCCGTTCCTGAGCCTGATGGGCGATCAGGTCGCCATCGGCGACGTGCGGGTGATGTGGGGCACGTTCCTGCTGCTGATCGTCGCCGCGGTCGTCTGGTACATCCTCACCCGCACCGCCTACGGCCGCCACGTCTACGCGACCGGCGACGATCCGGAGGCGGCGCGGCTCGCGGGCATCGACACCGACCGGATCCTGCTCAGCGTCTACGTGTTCGCCGGCTTCATCGCCGCGATCGCCGGCTGGGCGCTGATCGGCCGCGTCGGCGCGATCAGCCCGACCGCGGGCGAGAATATGAACCTGAACAGCATCACCGCGGTGGTGATCGGCGGCACCTCGCTGTTCGGCGGGCGCGGCTCGATCATCGGCACCCTGGTCGGGGCGCTGATCGTCGGCGTGTTCCGCTCCGCCGTTTCGCTCGCCGGCCTCGACGTGCTGTGGCAGGAATTCGCCATCGGCGTCCTGATCATCGTCGCGGTCGCGCTCGACCAGTGGATCCGGAGGGTTTCCAAGTGAGCGTCGAACCCATTCTCACCTGCCGCCAGCTCGTCAAGCGCTACGGCCGCGTCACCGCGCTCGACCATTGCGACTTCGACCTCTATCCCGGCGAGATTCTCGCCGTCATCGGCGACAACGGCGCCGGCAAGTCGACGCTGATCAAGGCGATCTGCGGCGCCGTGATCCCGGATTCCGGCGAGATCCGGCTCGGCGGCGAGGTGGTCAGTTTCAGCTCGCCGATCGCCGCGCGCGAGGCCGGCATCGAGACCGTCTATCAGACGCTGGCGCTGTCGCCGGCGCTGTCGATCGCCGACAACATGTTTTTGGGCCGCGAGCCGCGCATGCCCGGCTTCATGGGCCAGTGGCTGCGGGCGACCGACCGCGGCCGGATGGCGCGATTCGCCCGCGAAAAGTTGAACGAACTCGGGCTGATGACGATCCAGAACATCCACCAGCCGGTCGAGACGCTGTCGGGCGGCCAGCGCCAGGGCGTGGCGGTGGCGCGCGCCGCCGCCTTCGCCAAGCGCCTCGTGATCATGGACGAGCCGACGGCGGCGCTCGGGGTCAAGGAATCGCGCCGGGTGCTCGAACTGATCCTCGACGTGAAGAAACGCGGCCTGCCGATCATCCTGATTTCGCACAACATGCCGCACGTGTTCGAGGTCGCCGACCGCATCCACATCCACCGCCTCGGCCGCCGGCTGACCGTCGTCGACCCGAAGGCGGTGACGATGTCGGACGCGGTGGCGATGATGACCGGCGCCATGGCGCCGCCGATGCAGGCGGAGGCGGCGTAGGGTCGCTCGGCCCGGCAGGCGCGCCGGGGAGCCGTCCGCCAGACCTGCCGGCGCGGGACCGGAGTCAAGCGCCTGTTCCCGCGGTCGGCGGCGCGCCGCGCGGCAGGGCCGCGCGGTCATCGACGAAGGCTGAGCGCCAGGGGCGGTCGCCGCATGATCCTCGCCGCCTCCCCGGGGGTCGCGATCGCCGCCCTGAGGCGCCCGCCTCGTCGGCCGCCGCAGGCGCGCCAACCCGAGAAGGGCGAGAAGAGGGATGGCGGCGCCGGCGGCGTCCGAGGCTGGACGCGCCCCCACGGGACCGCGTCCCTGCACGTGGGAAATATACCCACGGCTAGTTAGTTTTCATACTCCCGGCCGATTTGCAAGGGGGACGTTCGCATCCTCCCGGGCGGCGGCCGCGGCGCGAAAACCGCCCCGATCCGGCGGATCGAGCCCCGGCCGGCCGCGCCTCGCGCGCCCGTCGCCGCTCAGGTCCGCCTCTCGCCTTCTCCGCTCGGGGGAAGCTCCACCGCGTCGCCCGCGAGGTCGACGACGAAGCGGCTGCCGCCGCCCGGCGCCGCCTCGCAGCGGGCGCCGCCGCCGTGCCGCTCCGCGATCTGGCGCACGAGCGACAGGCCGAGGCCCCAGCCGCCCGAGGATTCGCTGCGCCCCGGGGGCCGGTAGAACGGCGCAAACACCCGCTCGCGCTCTTCGGGCGCGATCCCGTCGCCGCAGTCCGACACGGCGACGCGCGCGAGGTTTCCGTCGCGGACGACGGCGATGCCCACCGGCGGGCGGCCGTGCTTGACCGCGTTCTCGAGCAGATTGCGGATCAGGCGGCGCAGCAGCGTCGCGTCGCCGTCGATTTCGACCGGCGCGCCGCTCTCGGCGAGGCTCGCGGCGCCGGGCTCGAGCCGCGCCGCCTCCTCCGCGGCGAGCGCGGTGAGATCGACCCGAGCGCCCGGCGGCCGCGGCGCGCGGTCGTAGTCGAGGCGGCTCGCAAGCAGGATCTCGTCGACCAGTCCGTCGCTTTCGGCGAGGTTGCGGTTGATCTCGGCGAGCAGGTCGGGGCTCGGCCGCGCCAGCCACAGCTCGATCGCCATCCGCAGGCGCGCCAGCGGCGAGCGCAGTTCGTGGCTGGCGTTGGCGAGCAGCGCCCGCTGCGAGGTCAAGAGGTCCTCGATCCGGCCCGCGGCGACGTTGAAGGCGCGCGCGACGACCGCCACCTCGTCGTGCCCGGCGTCGTCGACGCGCAGCGCGAGTTCGCCCGCGCCCCAGCGCTCGACCCCGGTTCTGAGGCCCTCGAGCCGGCGGGTCAGCCGGGCGGTGAGCGGAAAGGCCGCGAGCCCGACGCCGCCGGCAGCCAGCAGCACGAGCGAGAGCATGCGCAGGTGCGGCCGCGGGCCCGGCGGGCGCAGCCGCGCCAGCACCGTGCGGCCGTCGGGAAGATCGATGCGCACGATGTGCGGCGGCGGCCCGAACCGCATGCGTTCCCCTTCGCCGAAGGCGATCGGGGCGCCCTGCGCGGCGACCAGAGCGCCGCGGGCGTCGTAGGCGGAGACGTCGGCGTCCATCTCGTCGCCGAGCCGCTTCATCGCCGCCGCGATCGCGCCCGGCGGGCTGTCGCGCTCGGGGATCAGCCGTTCGTCGACCTCGAGGTGGAACGCGCCCCAGCGCGGACGGCCGCTCTCGCCGACCAGCGACCAGAACGCGCCCATCAGCACCGCGACGGCGACGAGGCTCGCGAGCAGCGTCAGGTAGATCTTCCAGAACAGCCGACGCTGGACCACGATCATGCCTCGCCGTCCTGCTTTCTGGCGAACACGTAGCCGGCGCCGCGCACGGTGATGATGCGGCGCGGGTGCTTGGCGTCATCCTCGATCAGCGCGCGCAGCCTCGAAATGTGGACGTCGACGGTGCGGTCGCAGGCGTCGAGCTCCTCGCCCTTGACGAGGTCCATCAGCCGCTCGCGGCTCAGCACCCGCCCGGCGTTCTCGGCGAGCGCGACCATCAGGTCGAACTGGTGGCTGGTCAGCGTCTTCTCCTCGCCGTCGACGCTGACCCTGCGCGACTCGCGGTCGATGACGAGCCGGCCGAAACGCAGTTCGCCCGACCCGGCCGCCCGGGGCAGCGGGCCGCGGCGCAGGATGGCGCGCAGCCGCGCCAGCAATTCGCGCGGGCTGAAGGGTTTCGGCAGATAGTCGTCGGCCCCGAGTTCGAGGCCGACGATCCGGTCGGTTTCGTCGCCGCGCGCCGTCAGCATCAGGATCGGCGTCTGGGCGCGGGCGCGGATCGTCCGGCAGAGTTCGAACCCGTCGATGTCGGGCAGCATCACGTCGAGGATGACGGCGTCGAACGCCGTGCGCCCGAGCGCCGCGAGGCCCTCGCGCCCGGTGAGCGCGCGGTCGACGACGAACCCGGCGGCGCCGAGATAGTCGCCGACCATGGCGGCGAGCCGCTGATCGTCGTCGATGATGAGAAGCCGCTCCGCCATGGCGCGCCCTTGTCCCGCTGATGCCGCGGGGGGTTCCTAGCAGGCCTCGTCCGGCCTCGTCAGTCCTTGTCGGGTCCGCCGTCCGGTCCGTGGCCGGGGCCGTCGTCCGGTCCGCCGTGCGGGCCGTCCATCATCGGACCGTGGCCCCAGTGGCCCCAGTGGCCCCAGGGGCCTCCCATGGGCCCGCCCATCGGGCCGCGCTCGGCCATCTCCTCGGCGTGGGCGGCGAGCTTGGCGCGCTGGTCGGGGGTGAGCTGGTCGGCGATGTCGAGGAGGCCGGCGACGATCGCCTTGGACTTGGCGTCGAACTTCGCCACCGCGTCGAGCCGCATCGTTTCCACCGCGGCGCGGTCGATCGTCGGGGCGGCGAGAAGCGCCAGCGCCTGCTTGCGCATGGCCGCCCGCTCGTCCGGGTCGGGACCGAGTTCGGCGAACCGGGCGGCGACGATGTCGTGGATCTTGGCTTCCTGCGCCGAGCTCGCGCCGACGCTGTCGAGCGCATGGGCGATGGCGCGCTGGGCGAAGGCGAGCCGCATGCCGTCCCGCCACCCGGCGCCGTCGGCGCCGGCCGTCGCCGCATAGGCCGCATATCCGCCGGCCGCGAGCGCGACGCCGCCGACGAGCACGCCGGCCAGCGCCGCAGGGCGAAGCCAGCGCCGCCCGCGGCGGCCCGTTGGCGTCTGCGCGAGGCCTTGCGGCTGGTTCGCCGTATTGTCCGTGATCATGGTTCTCTCCGTCATCGGCGGCGCGTGGGCGCCGCTTCGACAGGGACGCTACGGCGCGCGCGTTGCGCGCGTTCCGGTTGAATGTGAAGAAGGATGAAGGGACGGGGGCGTTTCCGCGGCGGCTGTTCACGCGGCTGCGATTTGCCCGCCGTAACGATCGAGGGTTAGGTGTCCGCTCCCCGCGGACGCGAACTCGAGAATCGGGAGAGGACCCCATGCGCTATCGACCGCTCGGCCGCACCGGCCAGTACGTCTCGGAAATCTGCCTCGGCACCATGACCTTCAGCGGCGGCGCCGGGTTCTGGCAGGCGATCGGCAAGCTGGATCAGGCGGCCTCGACCGCGCTCGTCGTGCGGGCGCTCGAAGCCGGCGTCAACTTCATCGACACCGCCAACGTCTATTCGGAAGGGCGGTCCGAGATGCAGCTCGGCCAGGCATTGCGGGACCTCGGCGTCAAGCGCGAGGACGTGATCGTCGCCACAAAAGTGCGCGGCCGGATGGGGCCGGGGCCGAACGCGGTCGGCCTGTCGCGCGGCCACATCCTCGACCAGATCGCCGGGAGTCTCGAGCGGCTCGGCCTCGCCTACGTCGACCTCTACCAGATCCACGGCTTCGATCCGGTGACGCCGATCGAGGAGACGCTCAGGGCGCTCGACAATTGCGTCCAGCGCGGCCTCGTGCGCACGATCGGCTGCTCGAACCTCGCCGCCTGGCAGATCATGAAGGCGCTGGCGATCTCGGACAAACACGGGCTCGCGCGGTTCGAGACGGTGCAGGCCTATTACTCGATCGCGGGCCGGGAGCTCGAGCGCGAGATCCTGCCGCTCGTCGAGGACCAGGGCCTCGGCGTGATGGTGTGGAGCCCGCTCGCCGGCGGCTTCCTGTCCGGCAAGTTCACCCGCGACAAGCGCGGCGACAACGACTCGCGCCGCACGACCTTCGACTTCCCGCCGGTCGACAAGGAGCGCGCCTTCGACATCATCGACGTGATGGGAACGGTCGCCAAGGCGCACGAGACGTCGGTGGCGCGGGTGGCGCTCGCCTGGCTGCTGGCGCGCAAGGGCGTCATGAGCGTCATCGTCGGCGCCAAGACCGTCGAGCAGCTCGACGACAACCTCGCCGCTACGAGCCTCGCGCTGACGGCCGAGGAGATCGCCGCCCTCGACACGGTCAGCGCGCTTAAGCCCGAATATCCCGGCTGGATGCTGGCGCGCCAGGCCGACGGCCGCGTGCCGGGGCCGAAGGGGTAAAGCGCGCGCGCTCGAACGGAGGGAGCGCGTCTCGCGCTCCTTCGGAGGCGGCGGCGAAGCGCCGCCTCTCCAAAAAAATACCGTCTATTTTCGGAGGAAGACATGCGCAAGGTCAAGTGGGGCGTGCTCGGCGTGGCGAAGATCGCCACGGAAAAGGTGATTCCGGCGATGCAGCGCGCGCAGCGCTGCGACATCGCCGCGATCGCCTCGCGCGACGATTCTCGCGCGCGGGAGGCGGCGAACCAGCTCGGGATCGGCCGCGCCTATGGCTCCTACGAGGCGCTGCTCGCCGATCCGGAGATCGAGGCGATCTACAATCCGCTGCCGAACGAATTGCACGTGCCGTGGTCGATCAAGGCGCTGGAAGCGGGCAAGCCCGTCTTGTGCGAGAAGCCGGCGGCGCTGACCGCCGAGGAAGCGCGGACGCTGGTCGCGGCGCGCGACAGGAGCGGAAAACTCGTCGCCGAGGCCTTCATGGTCCGCTACCACCCGCAATGGCGGCGCGCGCGCGAGCTCGTGCAATCGGGCGTGATCGGGCGCGTGGGCGCGATCCAGACCTTCTTTTCCTATCATCTGCTCGATCCCGACAACGTGCGCAACCGGCCGCCGGGCGGCGGCGGGCTCTACGACATCGGCTGCTACGCGGTGGCGACCGCGCGCTATCTGCTCGGCGCCGAGCCGACGCGGGTCGCGGCGAGCCTCGAGCGCGACCCGGCTTTCGGCGTCGACCGGCTGGCGAGCGGCATCGTCGCGTTTCCGGGCGGCCGCCATCTGACCTTCAGCGCGGCGACGCAGCTCGCGCCGCACCAGCGGGTGACGGTCGTCGGCGAAGCCGGGCGGATCGAGATCCTGGTGCCGTTCAACGCGCTGCCCGACCGGCCGATGCGGATCGTGATCGACGACGGCGCCGATCTCATGGGCGCCGGGGCGCGGGTCGAGGAATTTCCGGTCTGCGACCAGTACGGCCTGCAGGGCGACGCGTTTTCCCGCGCGGTCCTGGGCGAAGCGCCGCTCGAGTTCCCGATCGAGGACGCGGTCCTGAACATGCGCGTCATCGACGCGCTGTTCGGCGCGGCCGAGAGCGGCATGTGGCAGGCGCTGTAGGGAATGCCCTGCTGCGCAGTCGAAGCGAGGGCCATGACCATGCGCTGGATCGTCGGCCGGCGCCGCCGTCAGGCATGGTTTGCGCCGCTGTCGCTGCTGCTGGCGCTGGCCGTGTCGCCCGCGCGCGGCGCAGAGCCGGAGGCGGCGCCGGAGCCGCCCCTGCCGATCCGCTTCGTCGTCGTCACCACGTTCGATACCGGCGACGACACGGGCGCGCCCGGCGAGTTCAGCACCTGGGTGGTCAACTACCCGCTGCCGGTCGTCATTCCGTTCCCGCAGGGCTATCACCATCTGCGCTACAATCCCGACAAGCAGGTGCTCGGAATCGAAACCGGCGAGGGGCCGACGCGCATGGCGGCCTCGATCACGGCGCTCGCCAACGATCGCCGCTTCGATCTCAGCCACGCCTACTGGATTCTGGCGGGAATCGGCGGCATCGATCCGAACGCCGGGCCGGCGGGATCGGCGTCATGGGCCGAGTACGTCGCCGATGGCGACCTCGCCTACGAAATCGACGCACGCGAGATTCCAGGCGACTGGAGCAGCGGTTACGTGCCGCTCGGCCGCTCCGCCCCCTACCAGAACCCGCCGCCGCCTGCGGACTCGACGAACGGCGACAATCTGTTCCATCTCAATGCGGGCCTCGTCCGGTGGGCGTTCCAGTTCGACCATGCCCATGTGACGTTGCCCGACACCGCCAGGCTGCAGGCGCTTCGCGCGCACTTCAGCGCCTATCCCAAGACACAGTCGCCGCCGTTGATCCTGAAGGGCGACACGCTGGCCGCCGGAACGTTCTGGATCGGCGACCGGCTCAACGCCTGGGCGGAGAACTGGGTGCGCTACTGGAGCCACGGCATGGCGGTCTTCACAATGTCGGCCGAGGAGGACGCCGGCTATATGCAGGCGTTGACGTTCCTGGCCCAGAACCACGCGATCGATATCGATCGCGTGCTCGATCTGCGCGCCGCCAGCGATTACACCACGCCCGGTCCAGGTCAGACGCCCGCTCAACTGCTCGCTCAGGATGCGGCGGGCGGCGGTCTCTCGGCCTTCGACGAGAGCCTGCAGAACGTCTACCTCGCCGGCAGCGCCGTGGTGAACGAAATCGTCGATCACTGGGACGAGTACGGCAGCCGGACGCCTTCGGCGCCGGGGCCGTAAATCGGTCGAGCGGAGGGGCGAGAGTCCGACCGCCTCCTCCCGCCGCCAGGTCAGGATCCGGCGCGGCAGCCTCGACGGATCGCTCCCGGCCGCCCTCGCGAGTCGCGACACCCCCCCGAGGGGCGCTCGCTTGCAAGGACGCGGGGCCGGAGGATGACCCGGCGCGCCCATCCCCGGCAGGGCCGAGGCTCCAGGGTTGGGGGCGACACCGGCCGGCCTCCCGCGAAACGATCCCAAGCCCTCTCGCGGGACTCTTGATTGAGCGTTCTGTGTTCCGGCGGTGTCGCGCCCGCCCTTCCGACACCATGCAGGCTGTGTCCACAATTAGGACTTATACGTAGAGTGCAGGTTCTGGGTCGCTCCCGGACACTATGTCGCATGACCAGAGCGCGAGCGCAGGGGATGGCAGCAGAGACGTCGACGAAGAGGTCGGGGATGAACTTGACATGCGCAGAAAGGTCATCGCTGTTTTACTATCGCGTCATCGGATATTTGCCGATACGAGGGCGGCGGGCGGCCTGGACCCGGTCTCGCATAGGGGCTCGGAAGCCGTCTCGCCGGCTTCGTCCGCGACAGGATGCGGCGGCGGACCGCCTGCGTCCTGTCCCGTTCCCCGGCCTGGCGGCCCGGGCGGCGGCGGCGCGCTACGCCGGCCGCGACATCAGCACCGCGATCAGGATGATCGCGCCGCCGATCAGTTGCAGCCCGGTCATCGCCTCGCCCAGCACCCCCCAGGCGAGCAGCGCCGAGAACGGCGGCTGGGCGAGGATCACCAGCGCGACGATCGCGACCGGCGTCCGGCCGATCGCGAGCGAGGTCAGGCCCTGGCCGATCGCGTGCGAGCCGAAGCCGAGCAGCACGACGATCGTCCAGCCGAGCGGGGTCGAGGGGATCAGGGTCTCGCCGCGCGCGGCCGCCGCGATCGTCAGCGCGACCGCCGAAACGGCCGCCGACCACAGCGTCGCCGTCGGCGCGTCGAGCTTTTCCCGCAGGCGCTTGATGATCAGGAGGTAGGCGGCATAGGCCGTCGCCGCGCACAGCGCGAAGGCGTCGCCGGCGCCGACATGCGCCGGCGCCGCCATTCCGGCCATCACCCAGGCGCCCGCGAGCGCCAGCGCCAGCGCCAGCCAGACCCGCCGGGGCGGATGCTCGGCGAAGAAGATCGCCCCGCCGATCACGGTCAGGATCGGGGCGACGTTGCCGATGAAGACCGCGTTGGCGACCCGGGTTCCGAAGATCGCCAGGTGGAACGACCCGACGTCGACCGCGAAGGCGAGGCCGGCGAGAACGAGCGGGATCGCCGCCGCCCAAAGGTCCGCCCCGGGCGGGCGGGCGCGCCCGGACGCCCGGATCCAGACGATCAGCGCGGGCGCCGCGAGACCCATGCGCCAGGCCGCCCCCGCGAGCGGTCCGACGTCGAGAAAGCGAACCAGAATGCCCGACCAGGCGATGATCGCGGTTCCCGCGAGCAGGGCGACGAGGCCCGCGCGATCGACCCCGGCGCCGCGCGAGGCTTCGATGTCCGTTTCCGCATTGCCGCTCATCGTCACGCGCTATCAGATTCGCGCGCTCTCCGGCCAGCGGCGCCCCGTCTCGCGCCGACGAAGACCGCGCCGCGCCCGGCGCCCGCTTGCCGCCCCTCGCGGACCGGGCCAAGGTGGTTCCGGTCCTGTCCGCTCGTGGCGCCCGATGATTCGCACCGTCCTCCTCGTCGACCTCGACGGCACCCTGACCGATCCGGCCGCGGGAATCGTCGGCAGCTTCCGCCACGCGCTCGCGGCGATGGGGCGCCCGGCCGCCCCGGCGCAGGACCTCGCCTGGATTATCGGCCCGCCGCTGCGGGCGTCGTTCGCCGAGGTTCTCGGCGGCGCGGACGAGGCCGAGGCGGCGCTCGCCGCCTATCGCGCCCGCTACGGAGCGACCGGCCTCTACGAGGCGTCGGTCTACGACGGCGCGCCGGAGGCCCTCGCGGCGCTGCGCGCGTCCGGCGTGCGGCTGGTGCTCTGCACCTCGAAACCGATCGTCTATGCGACCCGCATTCTGGAGCGCTTCGACCTCGCCCGTCATTTCGACGCGGCCTACGGCGCCGAACTCGACGGCCGCTTCGACGACAAGGGCGAACTGATCGCCCACATCCTGACCGATCAGGGAATCGCCGCCGGATCGTGCGCGATGCTCGGCGATCGCAAGCACGACGTGATCGGCGCGACCCGCAGCGGCGTCCCGACCATCGGCGCGCTCTGGGGATTCGGCGGCGAGGCCGAACTGGTCGCGGCGGGCGCCGCGATCCTCTGCGCCCGTCCCTACGACGTCCCCGCCGCCCTCGCCCGGCTTTGCTGACTGCGCCCGTCGTGGCAGAAAGCGCCATGACCGCATTCCCCGACGCTCCCGAACCGCCGCGCGCCGACCGGCGCCCCGTGCAACGATCCGCCCACGGAGTCGCCTGGACGGACGACTACCTGTGGCTCCGGGCGGAGAACTGGGAGGAGGTGTTGCGCGATCCGGCCGCGCTCGCGCCCGACATTCGCGCGCTGCTCGAGGCGGAGAACGCCTACGCCGACGGGGTCCTCGCGCCGACGAAGCCCTTGCAGGAGACGCTCGCCGCCGAGATGCGGGCGCGGCTGCAGGAGGACGACAGCGAGCCGCCGCAGGCCGACGGGCCCTGGGCCTATTTCACCCGTTACCGGCCGGGCGGCCAGCATCGCCTCGTCTGCCGCAGGCCGCGCGCCGGCGGCGACGACCAGACGCTGCTCGACGGCGACGCGCTCGCAGGCGACAAGGCCTTCTTCAGCCTCGAGGCCGCGGCGCATTCCCCCGATCACGCCAGGCTCGCCTGGGCCGCCGACGATCTCGGCTCCGAACTCCTGACGATCCGTGTCCGCGACCTCGCCGCCGGCGCGGACCTCGGCGACCGCGTCGTCAACGCCGGCGAGGACATCGTCTGGACGCGCGATTCGGCCGGCTTCCTCTATGTCGAGCTGGACGAACAGCACCGGCCGTTCCGGGTGATGCTGCACCGGCTCGGGACCGACCAGAGCGAGGACGCCGAGATCTTCGCCGAGCGCGATCCGGCCTGGTTCATCGGCGTCGGGGGGGCGCTGAACGGGCTGACCGCGATGATCGACGTGCACGGCCACGACGGGTCGGAGACGCATGTCGTCGACCTCGCCGATCCGACCCGGCCGCCGCGCCTCGTCGCGCCGCGCCGGCCGGGGCATTTCTACGACGTCCTCGACGGCGGCGACCGGTTCCTGATCCGCACCAACAGGCAGGCGCGCGACTTCAAGATCGTCGAGGCGCCGCGGGACGCGCCCGAGGAGGCGAACTGGCGCGACGTCGTCGCGCATCGCGACGGCTGCTATCTGATCGACGCCGTCGTGCTCGCCCGCCATCTCGCGCTGCTGGCGCGCGAGGACAGCCGGCCGCGCCTGATCGTGATCGACCGCGAGACGGGAGACCGCCACGACGTCGCCTTCGACGAGGCCACCTACGCGCTCGGCTTCGACACCGTCTACGAGTTCGACAGCCCGGGAATCCGGTTCGCCTGGTCGTCGATGGCGCGGCCGGAGGAAGTCTACGACTACGATTGCGCGACGCGCGCCCGCACGCTGGTCAAGCGGCAGGTCGTGCCCTCCGGCCACGATTCCGGGCGCTACGTGACCCGTCTGCTGTTCGCGCCCACGGCCGACGGCGAGACCGTTCCGGTGTCCGTGCTGATGCGGCGCGAGGTCGTGTGCGACGGTTCGGCGCCGCTGCTCCTCTACGGCTACGGCTCCTACGGCTGGTCGGTCGAGGCCGGCTTCTCGACCAGCCGGCTGTCGCTGGTCGACCGCGGCTTCGTCTTCGCCATCGCCCACGTGCGCGGCGGGACCGAGAAGGGATGGCGCTGGTACGAGGAGGGCAAGCTCGCCCGCAAGCCGAACACCTTTTCCGACTTCCTCGCCGCCGCCCGGCATCTGGTCGCGGCAGGCTACACGAGCGCGGGCCGCATCGTGGCGCAGGGCGGCAGCGCCGGCGGCCTGTTGATGGGGGTGGTCGTCAACGACGCGCCGGACCTGTTCGCCGGAATCGTCGCCGACGTGCCGTTCGTCGACGCGCTCGCGACCATGATGGACGAGACGCTGCCGCTGACCCCGCCGGAATGGCTGGAATGGGGCGATCCGGTGCGCGATCCCGCGGCCTTCACGACCATCCGCGGCTACAGCCCCTACGACAACGTCCGGGCGCAGGCCTATCCGCCGATTCTCGCGCTCGGCGGCCTGACCGATCCGCGCGTCGCCTATTGGGAGCCGGCGAAATGGGCGGCGAAACTCCGGGCGACGATGACGGGCGGCGGCCCGGTGCTGCTGCACACCGACATGGACGCCGGCCACGGCGGCAAGCCCGGCCGGTTCGACCACTTGACCGAGGTGGCCCGCAACGCCGCCTTCGCGCTCGCCTGCTGTCACCGCTTGTAGCCGCGCTCGGCTCGGGCGCGGCCGCCCTTCGGCGCCGGCGCTGCGCGCCTCACCCAACCTTCAGCGCGGCGCGCATCGCGCAGGCGAGGCGGGTCGCCTCGCGCGCGTCGCCGAGGCCGAGCGGAGTCGGGCCGCCGTTGCGGACCGCCGCGACGAAGGCGCGGGCCTCGAGCAGGAACGCCTCGCCGAAGCGTTCGAAGAAATCGCCCTGGCCGGCGACCGAGCGGCGGCCCGCCTGCTCCAGCGTCAGCGGGAGCTTCGGGATGGCGCGGCCGACCTCGAGCGTCGCCTTCGAGCCGACGATCGTCATCGCCGCCTCGTAGCCGCGGTGCGAGGTGCGAGTCACGTAGAAGTCGGCGATCGTTCCGCCCGCGAACGCCACGCAGGCCGAGGCGGTGTCGACGTCGCCGCAATCGGCGAGCGCGGGGGTGACGATGCGGCTGCCGACGGCGGCGACGGCGGAAAAACCGACGCCGTCGAGCATCCAGCGGACAAGGTCGATGTCGTGGATGCAGCAGTCGAGGAAGACGCCGCCCGAGGTCGGCGCGAAGCGGACGAAGAAGCCGTCCGGATCGATCGGGTCTTCGGAGACGCAGCGGATCGCGACGATGTCGCCGAGCGCGCCCTCGTCGATCAGCCGCTTCGCCTCGGCGTAGGCGGGGTCGAACCGGCGCATGAAGCCGACCATCACGATCTGCTCCGGCCGCCCGGCCGCCGCCGCGATGGCGCGGTCGCAATCGGCGGGATCGAGCGCGAGCGGCTTTTCGCAGAAGACGTGCTTGCCGGCCTCGACCGCCTCGATCACCTGATCGGCGTGCAGCGACGTCGGCGTGACCAGCCAGACGGCGTCGAGATCCGGATGGCGCAAGAGCTCGGTCAGGCCGGCGTAGGTCGCGACCCCGTTCAGCGCGCGCTCGGCCCAGGCGCGCTCCTCGGCGACGGGACTCGCCGCTGCGACGAGGGTTGCGCCCGCGATGCGGCGAGCGAGGTTTTCCGCGTGGCGGCGACCGAGGCGGCCGAGCCCGACGACGCCGATGCGAACCGTGTCGGA
The DNA here is from genome assembly GCF_003315135.1 of Roseiarcus fermentans. Lineage (GTDB taxonomy): Bacteria > Pseudomonadota > Alphaproteobacteria > Rhizobiales > Beijerinckiaceae > Roseiarcus > Roseiarcus fermentans. Next base: position 33,056 of record NZ_QNRK01000033.1, on the reverse strand, counting down.
CATAACGCGAGGTCCTTCCGATCGATGCGCGGCGGACCCGGCGATCCGGCTGCGCAGGATTTTCAATTCGGCCGGACGGCGTTCGCCCCGGCAGCGCAGGCCTCGCCTTCACCGGAAGGAAGCAGCCAGTTTCTCGCGCTTATGAAATCAATATTCCAATATGACGGCGAGCGCTACGCTTTTCGCAGCCGAATCGGAGGCGTGAGGCCAGTTTGGCGAGTTGTCCGTTTCATATTTTGAAATATATGGAATGGGCGCTCGATCGATGCGCCGATCGCATGGCGCGACGGCGACCGGCGCGGGCGGCCACGCGGACCCGCCGGCGACGAGCGATGAGTCGGCGCGGCGCGGCCGTTCAGGCGCGTCAAGACTTTTGCGGAAGGGCTCGGGAGCGAGAAGGGCGGCGGCGCCCGGGCGGGACGCTCGCCCGCGCGGCCGAAGCTTGCGCGAGAAGACGCTCGAGCGAACCGGCGGGCGTCCTGGACCGGACGCCTCGCCGGCGGTTCCTGCGCACACCGGCCGCGTGTTCCGCCGCCTCGGGCCTCCCCGTCTGGGGGGCGCCCCGTCAGTATCGGTTGTCGGACATCCAGCGGGCGATTTCCACCTTGGGCAGCGTCAGTCCATCCGGCCCTTCGATCTTGTACACTTCGGCGCGTTGCCGACGGAGGTGTTTCGCCCGCGTCAGCGCCGCTTCCTTGCTCGAAATGCTTCCGGACGTCCTGTCCTGATCGAGTTGGTCCCGATAAAAGACTTTCCAGTCAGGCATAATCACGTTTCCTCCCGGCGCGCGCCAACAAGCCTGTTAACGTCGCGGACTGCGATTTCGTTCCTGACGTCGACGACGCCCGGCACCCGGCGCGCGGTCGCTTCCGCGCAAAATTTCTGTTGGTCCAGTTCCACCACACCCTGCAAGACGACCAGACCTTGTTTCTCCTCCGCGGTCACCCGGTGACGAGGGATCGCGAGGTTCCAGTGAAGCGCGTTCGCGACCTGCGTACCTAGATCCGTCATGGCGCGTTCCTCGCTGTGATTCGGCTTAAGTGCCGCACGCTCTTAGCAAGTATTTACGCACAGATCGTGCAGGCCAGTACAACCATGTAAAGAAATTAAAAGCAACTTAACTACTCCCCGTGCGACAATATACCTCAGACTAATGAGCGTATCAGATGTCCATGTGGAAGAAGGTCAACAGGACTGGACGGCGGGGATCGAGTGTACTCTACTTTTGACTGGTGATCCATGATGATGACCAATTTGAAAATGGTCAAATCGATCGGGCGACCGTTGCCGCGCGGCCGCCGCCGAGGACGGGCCGTCGGGCCTGGCTCCCGTGTCTGGTCTGTCGTCCGCGTCCCGGCAGGGGTTCGCGCGGCCGCTGGCGCAGCCGTGCGGCGTGGCGGCCGGGCGACAGCTTTTCGGCGCCGTCGCCGCGTCGCCGCCCGCGCGCTTCACCGTCCGCCGGCTGGCCCGCCCGGCGCGCCCAGGCCCGTGAACAGCCAGGCGTGCCGCGGCTCGTTGTGGAACTTCCATACCCGGTGCGGCCCGGCCATGACGTTGAGATAGTAGCTGTCGTAGCCGTGCAGCGTGGCGACCGGGTGATAGCCCTTGGGCACCATCACCACGTCGCCGTCCTCGATCAGCACCGACTCGTCGAGCGAGCGGTCGTCGGTGTAGACGCGCTGGAAGCCGTACCCTTGGGGTGGGTTGAAGCGGTGGTAGTAGGTTTCCTCGAGATAGCTCTCGTTCGGCAGGTCGTCGCGGTCGTGCTTGTGCGGCGGGTAGGACGAGGTGTTGCCGCCCGGCGTGATCACCTCGACCACCAGCAGCGCGTCGGCCGAGCCGTCGTCCTCGGGCATGATGTTGGTGACGCGGCGGGTGTTGGACCCCTGTCCGCGCACGATCTGCGGATGCGTCCCCGGCGGGATCAGCTTCGCCCGATGGCCAGGTCCGCCGGGGGCGGAGCAGACCGCGAGTTCGAGCGGGGTCGTGGCCGTGATCGCATAGCGGCCGCCGGCCGGGATGTAGGCCGCCCACGGCGGCCCCTCGAACGGGCTCATGCGTTCGCCGATCTCGCCCAGGTCCTCGCCGTCGATCGCGAGCCGGGCCTTGCCCGAGACCAGCGCCAGGCACACCTCGCGCGCGCCGGTTTCGGCTTCGAGGGACTCGCCTGCGGCGAGCCGGTGCAGGGCGAAGCCGACATGGCGCCAGCCGGCGCTTTCCGGCGTCACCTCGGTGACGAGCCCGTGGTCCGCCTTCGGTCTCACCCGCAGCTGCGACATGTCCCTGCTCCTTCGTGCGTCTTCGTGATCTTCGTGACCTTGGTGGTTCTTCACCACAAAGATCACGAAGGGTCCTCAGTCGAACCGCCGCTGACTCTTGCGGGCGGCCTCGTATCTCTCGCGCGCCTGCCTCACCTCGCCGCGCGACGACACTTCTGGAACGGCGACGTCCCACCAGTGCCCGCCGGCCTCGGTCACGATCAGCGGGTGGGTCTCGATGACCACGACCGTGGTGCGGTCGTTGGTCCTGGCGGTCTCGAGCGCGCGTTCGAGGTCTGCGATGGAGGATACTTTTTCCGCGATCGCGCCCATGCTCTCGGCGTGTTCGGCGAAGTCGATGTCCGGTTGCGCCACCATGGCGCAGTCCTTCCACAGGTTGTTGAAGTTGGCCCCGCCCGTCTCCATCTGGAGCCGGTTGATGCAACCGAAGCCGTGGTTGTCGAGCACGACGACGACGAGTTTGAGCCCGAGGCTGACGGAGGTGGCGAGCTCCGAGTTCATCATCATGTAGGAGCCGTCGCCGACCATCACCACGACCTCCTTGTCGGGCCGCGCCATCTTCACGCCGAGCCCGCCGGCGATCTCGTAGCCCATGCAGGAGAAGCCGTATTCCAGGTGATAGCCGCCGGGCTCGGTCGGGACCCAGAGCTTGTGCAGTTCGCCCGGCAGGCCGCCGGCGGCATTGACGACGATGGTCTCTTCGACCCCGAGCGCGCGCACGACCGCGCCGATCACCTCGGCGTCGGAGGGCAGTTCGGCGTTGCTGGGGCTCAGCGCCTTGCTGGCTGCGTCGAACCAGGCGGCCTTTTCCCGCGTGGCGCGCTCCGCGACCGCCGGGTCGGCCGTCCAGCCGCGCAGCGCCGCGGACAGTTCGGCGAGGCCCGCCCTCGCGTCGCAGACGAGCGGTTGCGCCTCGTGCTTGGCGGCGTCGTAGGGCGCGACGTTGAGGGCGAGGATCTTCATCGCGTCCGACTTGAACAGGGCCCACGAGCCGGTGGTGAAATCCTGCAGGCGCGTTCCGATCGCGATCACGAGGTCGGCGTCGGCCGCCAGCGCGTTGGCCGCGGACGTTCCGGTGACGCCGATCGCGCCCAGCGCCAGGGGGTGGGTCTCGTCGATCGCCGACTTGCCGGCCTGGCTGACCGCGACCGGAATCCCGTGCGTCTCGGCGAAGGCCCCGAGTTCGTCGCAGGCCCCCGAGTACAGCACGCCGCCGCCCGCGATGATCATCGGCCGCTTCGCCGCCCGGATCGCGGCCGCGGCCGCGGCGAGTTCGTCGAGGTCGGGACGGATGCGCCGCGTCGCCCAGATTTTTTCGGCGAACAGGCTTTCCGGCCAGTCCCAGGCTTCGGTCTGCACATCCTGGCACAGCGCCAGCGTCACCGGGCCGCAGGCGGCCGGGTCGGTCAGCACCGTCATCGCCCGCTGCAGCGCCGGGATCAGCTGCTCGGGACGCTGAATTCGGTCGAAGTAGCGCGACACCGGCCGGAAGCAGTCGTTGACCGTGACCGTGCCGTCGGAAAAATCCTCGATCTGCTGCAGCACCGGGTCGGGCAGGCGGTCGGCGAACACGTCGCCCGGAAGCAGCAGGAGCGGCAGCCGGTCGACATGCGCGACCGCTGCGGCGGTCACCATGTTGAGCGCGCCGGGGCCGATCGAGGTGGTGCAGGCCATGAAGCGACGGCGGAACGTCGCCTTGGCGAAGGCGGTCGCCGCCAGCGCCATGGCCTGCTCGTTGTGGGCGCGCAGGGTGGGAAGGGCCTCGCGCGCCTCGTAGAGCGCCTCGCCCATGCCGGCGACGTTGCCGTGGCCGAAGATCGCCCAGCATCCGGCGACGATCGGCAGCTTTTCGCCGTCGACCACCGTCATCTGCTTCGTCAGAAAGCGCACCAGCGCCTGCGCAACCGTGAGCCGCACCGTCCTGCCCGTCATGATCATGTCCCTCCCGACCCCTTGCCGGTCGTCGAATGCCCGTCCATCGGCGGCCGACGTCACGCGGCCCGCCGCCGCTCGAGCGACAGCCACAGGTCGGTCAGCGCGCCGAAGCGCGCCGCCATCGCGTCCACCGCCTCCGCCTCTTCGATCGTCCCGTTGAGCCAGCGCTCGGCCGATTCGCCGAAGATCGTTCGCCCGACGGCGAAGCCGCGCACCGTGGCCGCCGAGCGCGCGGCGCCGAAACTCTCCTTCAGCGCCTCGATCGGGGCGTCGAGGCCGAGCAGCACCACGCCGCGGCAATACGGGTCGGCGCCCTGGATCACGCCGTCGATCGCGGCCCACGCCGCGGCCGACGCTTGCGGTTCGAGCTTCCACCAGTCGGGCCTCAGGCCCGCCTCGTAAAGCTCGCCGAGCGCGCGCGCCACCGTGTCGGCGTCGACCGGCCCCGCCTTCGAGGCGATGATCTCGATCAGGATTTCGCGCCCGATCCGGCGCGACGCCTCGAACGCCGATACGAGCTTTTCGGTCTGCTCGCGCTTCAGGCCTTCGTCGTCGTCGGGATGGTAGAAGCACAGGACCTTGACGCAATGGTCGACCGGCCACTCGATCAGCCGGCTGCCGAGATCCTGGCCGAACTCGAACCGAAGCGGGCGCGAGCCGGGCAGCTCGACCGGCCGCGCGACCCACAGGTCCCCGCCTGCGCCGGCGGCGAACAGCGCCTCGCGCCCGTATTTGTCGTCGAGCAGCACGCCGAAGCCGGGGCGGCCGGCGGCCACGCGGCGCGCGGCCTCGACCGCGAGAACCTTGAACCCGGGGATGCGCGCGCGCGCCCCCTCGTCCGGCGCCAGATCCTCGAGCTGAAGGCGATGGTCGATGGCGAGCGCCATCAGGCGCGGGATCTCGCGCCGTCGCGTCGTCGCCCAGTGGATGGCGTTCAGCGTGGCGTCCTTGCGCAACGCCCGCGTGGCGCCGCCGTGATCGAGGAAATGCTTCAGCTCGGCCCAGGTCGGATATTCCGGCGAGCACAGCAGGCGCGACACCGCGAAGGCGCCGCAGGCGTTGGCCCAGGTCGCGCAGGTGGCGAGATCCTCGCCGCGCAGCCAGCCGCGCAGGAAGCCGGACAGAAAGGCGTCGCCCGCGCCGAGCACGTTGAAGACCTCGATCGCGAAGCCCCGGCCGACGATTCCGGCCTCGGGATCGGCGGGAATCGGACCGTCATAGACGATGCAGCCTTTGGCGCCGCGCTTGAGGACAATGGTCGCGGCGGAGACGGCGCGGATGGCCTCGAGCGCGGCCAGCACGCTGTCGGCGCCGCCCGCGATCATGATCTCTTCCTCGGTGCCGACGATCAGGTCGCAATCGGCGAGGACGGGCCTGAGGCGCGCCGACACCGCGTCCGATTTCACGTAGCGCTCGAACCCGGCGGCGTGGCCGCCCAGACCCCACAGGTTCGGACGATAGTCGACGTCGAACGCCACCTTGCCGCCGTGCGCCCTGGCGAGCCGGATCGCCTTGGCCTGCGCCGCCGCGGCGGCGGGCTTCGAGAAATGCGTCCCCGTCACGACGATCGCGCGGGCGCTGGCGATGAAATCCTCGTCGATGTCGCTCTCGTCGAGCGCCATGTCGGCGCAGTCGGAGCGATAGAAAGTCATCGGCGACACGCCCTCGCGCTCGACCGCGAGCAGGACGAGGCCGGTCAGGCGCTCGGGGTCGACATGGACGCCCTCGACAGCGACGCCCTCGCGCACGAGCTGCTCGCGGATGAAATTGCCCATCTGCTCGGCGCCGACCCGGGTGACGAGCGCCGACTTGAGGCCCAGCCGCGCCGCGCCGATGGCGATGTTGGCCGGGCAGCCGCCGACAGACTTGGCGAAGCTGCCGATGTCCTCGAGCCGGCCGCCGATCTGCTGACCGTAGAGGTCGATCAGGGAGCGGCCGATGGCGATCAGGTCGAGCGTCTTGTCCATGGCCCTTGCTCCTGTCGTCCGGACCCGCAATCCCTGACCCGCAACGCCCCCGCCGGCCGTCCTTCAGTAGACGATCTCGACCGCCCGTCCTTCCTTCAGGGACTTCAGCGCGGCTTCCGCCATCACCAGCGCCTTCAGCCCGTCTTCGCCCGACGGGCGCATCGGCCGGCCGGCCGCGACCGCCTCGATGAAGGCGGCGATCTCGGCGGCGTAGGCCTGGGTGTAGCGGGTCATGAAGAAGTTCAGGAGCGGGTCGCGCAGGTAGCCGGTCTCGTTCGCCACCTCGACCGTGGTCTCGCGCAGGTTCTCGGCCGAAACCATGCCCTTCGAGCCGTGAACCTCGATCCGCTGGTCGTAGCCGTAGGTCGCGCGGCGCGAATTGGCGATCTGGGCGATCCTGCCCGATCGCGTGGTCAGGATCAGCGACGCGCTGTCGACGTCGCCCGCGGCGCCGATCGCGGGATCGACCAGATTGGAGGCGGTGGCGTATACGCTGACCGGGTCCTCGCCGAGCAGGAACGCCGCCATGTCGAAATCATGGATGGTCATGTCGCGGAACAGGCCGCCCGAGCGCCCGATATAGGCGATCGGCGGCGGCGCGGGGTCGCGCGAGGTGATCGACACCATCTCCACCGCGCCGATCGCGCCGGCGTCGATGCGGGCGCGGACGGCGCGGAAGTTCGGGTCGAAGCGGCGGTTGAAGCCGATCATCAGCGGCGCCTTTTCCGCCTCGACGACGGCGAGGCAGCGCCGGACGCGCTCGACCGACAGGTCGATCGGCTTCTCGCAGAAGATCGCCTTGCCCGCCCGCGCCGCCTGCTCGATCATGTCGGCGTGCATGTCGGTCGGCGTGGTGATCAGCACCGCGTCGACGTCCCTGGCCGTCATGATCGCCTCGACCGTGCGCACCTGAGCGCCCGAGCTCGCGGCGATCGCCTCGGCGGCTTCGGGGAGGGCGTCGGCGACCGCGACCAACTTCGCGCCCGCGTTCGCGGCGACCGCCCCGGCGTGAACCTTGCCGATGCGGCCGGCGCCCAGAAGGCCAAACTTCAGCGTCATGGTGTCGTCTCTCCATTCGGCTCGTCTGCGCCGCGACCGCCCGTCGCGCGCAAGACATCCGCCGTCGAACGTTTCCGCCGGTCGTCGCGGTCGAAGGGGCCGCGAGCCTCGTCCCAAGGGGGATCGTGATGGAACTTATATTCCATTTTCCTTCACCGTCAACAGTTTCGTTTTGCAATCGTGCGGTTTTCGGCTAGGCTGACGGCTTTCCCATCGCCGGAAGGCGGCTTCGAGAGACATCGCGATGACGGAAGCCCTCACCGACAGTCCGCCGCAGGCCTTCAACGAGCTGCGCGACCTGATCATCGAACGGCGCGACAAGCTGCCGCGGCGGCTGGCGCAGGTGGCCGCCTACACGATCGAGTTTCCCGACGACATCGCCTTTGGAACGGTCGGCAGCATTTCGGAGCGCGCCGCTGTGCAGCCCTCGACGCTGGTGCGCTTCGCCAAGGCGCTGGGCTACAGCGGGTTCAGCGAGTTGCAGGCGGTGTTCCAGGAGCGGCTGCGCGACCGGCCGAACAACTACGAGGCCCGCCTGCAATCCCTCGACGAACACACGTCCGGCCATTCGCCGGCGATGGCGGCGATCGAGGGATTCAGCGAGGCGGCGATCCGTTCGATCGAAAGGGTGAAGGAGCGCGTCAAGCCGGAGGACCTGGACGAGGCGGCGCGGATCCTGGCGGCGGCGGAGACCGTCTACCTGATCGGGCTGCGCCGGTCCTATCCGGTGACCGCCTATCTGCACTATGCGCTGGGAACGCTCGGGATCAGGACGGTGCTGGCCGGCTCGCCGAGCGGCGTCGACCGCGAAATCCTGGCGTTCGCCGGCCCGCGCGACGCGGCGCTCGCGGTCAGCTTCACGCCCTATGCGCCCACGACCGTCGAATACACCCGCCAGATCGTCGCGCAGAACACGCCGCTGGTCTCGATCACCGACAGCCCGTTCAGCCCGCTGGCGCTGAACACCAGCGTGTGGTTCGAGATCGTCGAGAGCGACTTCGAGGGCTTTCGCACGCTCGCGGCCACGATGACGCTGGCGGCGGCGCTGGCGATCGCCGTGGCGGAGAAGCGGCGCGCGGGCGGCAGGCGATAGATGGAATTTTAATTCTATAACGCCTATATTATGAAATCTTCGGGCGGAGCTGCATCGGCGGCGGCGAGGGGGACGGTGTTCGGCCGCCCCCGCCGTCGGATCTCACGGCGCAGGCAGCATCGAATCGCGCACCAGCGCCGTCAGCTCCCGGTAGGCTTCGATGAACGACCGCAAGGTCCTTGCGGTCGCCCCGTAGCGGTCGAACTCCTCGATCGAGAGGCCGCCCTCGTCGTAAGCGCGGCGGAAGTCGGGGAATTTTCGATAGAGGTCGGCGACGATCGCGGGATCGACGGGATCGTCGATCCGCTTCTTCACCTCGACGTCGGACTTGTTGAACTGCACCTGCCACTCGTAGGGAATGGTCAGAACGACGTCGCCGCCGATCAGTTGCGACCAGTGCAGGTGGTGGCGGTAGGCCGCGGCGAGCAGCCGCGTCCGGTATCCGCGCGCCTTGAACAGGCCGTAGGCCTTCTTGAAGGTCGCCACGCCTGCCCAGTCGAGATGGCCGGGCGTGGTGACGACGCCCTCGCGGGTCGCGACGACCTTCAGCCAGTCGTCGAGGCGCCCGATCATCAGCGTGCAGACCGGCGTCATGCCGGACACGTCGTGACCTTCGGCGGCGCGGCGGTCGAGGCCGCGCTCGACCGCCTCGGCCACCGCGATCGCCTGGGGCAGGGTGAAGCTGACGGTCGCGTTGATGTCGACGCCGAGGCGGGTCGCCTCCTCGATCGCGGCGATCCCGGCGGCGGTCGCGGGGATCTTGACCTGGATGTTGGGCGCGAGGCCAGCGAAATGCACCGCCTGCTCCACCAGCGCCGGAACGTTGCGGTAGTTGACCGGGTTCGTCTGCATCGACAGGCGCCCTTTGCGGCGCCGCTCGCGCTCGAACACCGGCAGCAGCATCTCGGCGCCGCGCAACCCCATGAGTTCGATCAGCTTCCAGGCGATCTCGTCCTCGCTGGCCGCGGGGTTGTCGTGGATCAGCTGAAGCAGCCTGTCCTTCCAGGCCGCGAATTCCTTCTTCAGCACCGCCAGGACGATCGATGGGTTGGTGGTCGCGCCGACCGCGCCGTTGCCGATCGCGTATTCGAGTTCGCGCGGCGAGCAGGAATCGTTCCAGACGTCGGTCGGCCCGGCGTGCACGGTCCGATACAGCGGCGACGGGTTCGGGGGCGAAATGGTCACGTCTTCCTCTCCTCCATCGGGCGCCCGTTCACTGAGGTCCTTCCGACCCGAGTGTCGGTATGCGACATGGTCATTCCATCGCCTATCATAAATGGATTGTTTCGTCCATATCGTTTTTTCAAGACGGTCAACGGGTCGGTGTCCGGCCGGCCGCCGCCGCGCGGAGCGTCGCAGCCGGGACGGCCGAAAGCGGCGTAACTCCCAATCCCGTCATTGCGAGGAGCAAAGCGACGAAGCAACCCACGACGAAGTTTGCATCCATTTTGCAAGGATTGCTCCGTCTTCTGCTTGCAACGAAGCTCGAGGGACGGCGTGGCGGTCCGCGAGCCGCACAGCAGCCCAGCGGCCCCTGGGTCGCTTCCCCCCGGGCTCTTCGACCCGGGGGTCGCTCGCGATGACGGCGTTCTTCGGCGTCCACCTTGGGAGATACCAAGCGGCAGCGCCACGGTGTGGGAGCGTTGTTTCGGATCGGTCGCCGGCATGGCCGTGCTTGCCGCGCTCGGCGTCCCTGCCTTTCCGGCAAGCGGTGGGTTCGAATCGAAAACAGAACTTGAATTCCGAATGAAAGGCGCAGTAGAATATTTAGGCCGATCCTGAGCCGGCCGAAAGCGAAGGAACCCGCCCGCCGGGGGCGGGACGGCGAAGATCGGCCCAGCGGGCCTGAACAGGGAGTTTTTGCCAATGATCCGTATCGGCGCCAATCCGATCTGCTGGTCCAACGACGACATGGTGGAAATCGGCGGCGACATTTCGCTGGAGCAGTGCCTGAGCGAGGCCCGCGACATCGGCATCGAGGGCATGGAGAAGGGCAACAAGTTTCCCAAGACCGCGCCGGCGCTGAAGGCCAAGCTCGCCGAATACGGCCTCGTGTTCGTGTCCGGCTGGTATTCGACCTTCCTGCTCGAACGCGACGGCGACGCCGAATTCGCCGCCGGCCTCGACGAACTGAAGCTGCGCCGCGACGCGGGCGCCGAGGTCCTCGTCACCTGCGAATGCACGCGCACGGTGCACGGGACGAAGTCGGCGCCGCTCTCGACCCGGCCAGTGATGACCGACGCCGAATGGGCGACGTTCCTGCCGCGCATGACCCGCTTCGCCGAACTGTGCAGGGATTTCGGGCTCGAGGTCGTCTACCACCATCACATGGGAACCGTGGTGCAGACCGAGGCCGAGGTCGACCGTCTGATGGCCGGAACCGGCCCGGCGGTGAAGCTGCTGCTCGACACCGGCCACATCACCTGGGCCGGCGGCGACCCGGTGCGCATGGCGAAAACCTACGCCGGGCGGATCGGCCACGTGCACGCCAAGGACGTGCGCAGGGATGTCGCCGCGCAGGCGACCGCCGAGGACTGGTCGTTCCTCGATTCCGTCCTCGCCGGCGTCTACACCGTGCCCGGCGACGGCTGCATCGATTTCGCCAGTGTGTTCAAGGCGTTGCCCGACTATTCGGGGTGGGTGGTGATCGAGGCCGAGCAGGACCCGGAGAAGGCCAATCCGAAGCGATACGTCACCATGGGTTACGCCAATCTGAAGCGCTTTCTCGCCGAGGCCGGGCTCGCCTGACCGGCGCGGGCGCTCGGCGCCGCTGGGGCCCGCGCAGGGCTCGGGACACGCGCGAAAGGCCGTGCGGCCGGCCCTGCTCGCCGGCGCCCCGCGAAGGGCGGGGGCGGGGGCCGCCGAGATCCGCGGCGCCCGGGGTTCGCTTCGCCGAAATGGAACAGAAATTCCATAGCGGCCGAGAGCTGCGCGCGATGAGCGCCGGCCGCCTCGCGGCGCGGATTCAAAGAGGCGGTCGCTGCGCCGGTTCAGTCGCCGCGGCTCGACCCGGCGCGAAGGCCGCTACCGTCGCTCCCAACGATCGGGCGGCCGCCCGAACGCCGAAAACCCGTTGCGCCGCCAACAGGTTCGCCGCCCCGCAGGCTTCGCTGGCCCCGCCTTGGGAGCGACGGGAAAGAAAAAGATCGGAAGGCGCATTCCATTATTGACTTCGATTGGAACGTTTGCTACGAACAGTGGCGCGGCCAACGGTTTTTCAAATCCGATGTCGCGGGCCGCGAGCCGGAACGCCCGATCGGCAGTCCGGCCGCCATCTGGGAGGACAAACGACAATGAAACGCACCCTCGTTGCGCTCGCCGCCGCCACGTTGCTCGCGAGCCCCGCCTTCGCCGCCAAGATCGGCGTCTCGATGGACAAGTTCGACGACAACTTCCTCACCGTGCTGCGCAACGGCATGGTCGACTACGCCAAGACGCAGCCGGGCGTGACGCTCCAGATCGAGGACGCCAAGGACGACGTCTCGAAGCAGATCAGCCAGGTGCAGAATTTCATCGCCAACGGCGTCGACGCGATCATCGTCAACCCGGTCGACACCTCCGCCACCGCCGCCATCACCAAGGCCGCCGCCAGCGCGGGCGTGCCGCTCGTCTACGTCAACCGGATTCCGGCGGACATCGCCAAGCTCGGACCCAAGGCCGCGGTCGTCGCGTCCGATGAAAAGGAATCGGGAACCTACGAGACGCAGGCGATCTGCAAGATCCTCGGCGGCAAGGGCGACATTCTGGTGATCGAGGGCCAGCTCTCCAATCAGGCCGCGGTGCAGCGCACGGCCGACATCCACGACGTGATCGCCACCCCCGAGTGCAAGGGCATGAAGGTGATCGCCGAGCAGACCGCCGAGTGGGATCGCACGAAGGCGCAGAATTTGATGACCAACTGGCTGTCGAAGGGCCTCAAGTTTGACGCCGTCGTCTCCAACAACGACGAAATGGCGATCGGCGCGCTGCAGGCGATGAAGTCGGCCGGCGTCGACACCAAGGCGTCGGTGGTCGGCGGCGTCGACGCGACCCAGGACGCGCTCGCCTCGCTGAAGGCCGGCGACCTCAAGGTGACCGTGTTCCAGAACGCCGCCGGCCAGGGCAAGGGGGCGGTCGACGCCGCGCTCGCGCTCGCCGCCGGCAAGCCGGTCGAGAAGTGGGTCAAGATCCCGTTCGAACTGGTCACTCCGGCCAATCTCGACCAGTACATGAAGAAGAACTGACCGGCGCCGGAGGCGGGCTTCCTCCCGGCGCGCCTCCGGGCCTTTCGCGCGCAAGATCATGTCAGGATCGGCGTCGAGCCCCCCGGTCACGGGGGCGGCGCCGGAAACGATCGGGACGAAGCGCCATGGCGACCATCACCCCTTCGACCGCGGAGATCGTCAGGCGCAGCGGCGCCGTCCCCGGCGCCGACTACCTGCTCGAAGTCGAGGGCGTCCGCAAAGCCTTCCCCGGCGTGCTGGCGCTCGACGACGTGTCGTTCAGGCTGAAGCGCGGGCATGTTCACGCCCTGATGGGCGAGAACGGCGCCGGCAAGTCGACGCTGATGAAAATCATCGCCGGGGTCTACACGCCCGACGCCGGCTCCTTCAGGCTGAAGGGGCAGGAAATCAGGCTCACGTCGCCGCTCGACGCCCTCCGGTACGGCATCGCGATGATTCATCAGGAGCTCAACCTGATGAACTTCATGACGGTGGCCGAGAACATCTGGATCCGCCGCGAGCCGCTGAACGCGTTCGGCTTCGTGCGCCACGACGAGATGCGCCGCCGCACGCTGGCGCTGTTCGAGCAACTCGACATCCCGCTCGACCCGGAGTCGGAGATCCGCGACCTTTCCGTCGCCAACCGCCAGATGGTCGAGATCGCCAAGGCGGTGTCCTACGATTCCGACGTTCTGATCATGGACGAGCCGACCTCGGCGCTGACCGAGCGCGAGGTGGGGCATCTGTTCAAGATCATCCGGACGCTGAAAAGCCAGGGCAAGGGCATCATCTACATCACCCACAAGATGAACGAGCTGTTCGAGATCGCCGACGAGGTGTCGGTGTTCCGCGACGGCAAGTTCGTCGGCGAGCACGCCGCGGCCGACGTCACCCGCGACGACATCATCCGCGAGATGGTCGGGCGCGAGATCACCCAGATGTTCCCGAAGGAGATCGTGCCGATCGGCGAGACGGTGCTGTCGGTGCGCGACCTCAGCCTCGCGGGCAAGTTCCACGGGGTGTCGTTCGACCTGCGCAAGGGCGAGATTCTCGGCCTCGCCGGCCTCGTCGGGTCGGGGCGCAGCAACGTCGCCGAGACCCTGTTCGGGGTGACGCCGGCGACCGCGGGGACGATCCTGGTCGACGGCCGTGAACTCGCGGTCAGGAATCCGGGAACGGCGATGACCGCCGGCATGGCCTTCCTCACCGAGGATCGCAAGGAAACCGGCTGCTTCCTGCTGCTCGACATCATGGCCAACATGCAGATCGCGCTGCTGCGCGGCGGCTACGCGACCGCCGGTTTCGTCCGGGAGCGCGAGATCCAGACTTTGTGCCTGCAGCAGAAGGCGCGCCTGCGCATCCGCACGCCGGACCTCGAGGAGCCGATCATCAACCTTTCCGGCGGCAATCAGCAGAAGGTGCTGATCGCCCGTTGGCTGATGCTCAGGCCGAAAATCCTCATTCTCGACGAGCCGACGCGCGGCATCGACGTCGGCGCCAAGGCCGAGATCCACAAGCTGATCACCGAACTCGCCGGCCAGGGCGTCGCAGTGCTGATGATCTCGTCGGAACTGCCGGAAGTGCTCGGCATGAGCGACCGCATCCTCGTCATGCACGAAGGCCGGATGACCGGGATCGTCGACCGCAAGGACGCGAACCAGGTCGCGATCATGGACCTCGCGTCGCAGTAGCCACCGCCGAACGCTAAGGAACCAGACCCATGGCGACCGACATTTCCTCCGCTTCGCCCCCCGCGTCGGCCGAGACGCCGGTCGCGGGCCGCCGCCGCCTTCCGCCGGAGCTCAGCATCCTCGGCGTGATGATCGGCATGATGCTGCTGTTCGAGGCGCTCGGCTGGATCTTCGTCGGCCAGAGCTTCATCGCCAATCCCCTGCGTCTCAAGATCATGATCCTGCAGGAATCGGAGATCGGCATCATCGCCGTCGGCGTCACCCAGACCATCATCATGGCGGGCATCGACCTGTCGTCCGGGTCGGTGGTCGGCATGACGGCGATGATCGCGGCGAGCCTCGCGCAGGCAGCCGACGCGCCGCATGCGGTCTATCCGGGTCTGACGGGCCTCAACCCGATCTTTCCGGTCGCGGCGGGCCTGCTGTGCGGCCTCGCCGTCGGCGTCGTCAACGGCTGGCTGATCGCCTACACCAAAATCCCCCCGTTCATTGCCACCCTCGGCATGATGGTGTCGGCGCGCGGCGTCGCCGACTGGTACACCAACGGCCAGCCGATCGGCAATCTGACCGACTCCTTCGCCGACATCGGCGCGGGCTGGTGGCCGGTGATCATCTTCCTCGGCGTCGCCTTCATCTTCCACATCGCGCTGCGTTACACCCGCTACGGCAAGTTCACCTACGCCATCGGCGCCAACCCGCTCGCCGCCCGCGTCTCGGGCATCAACGTCGAGCGCCACATCGTGCTCGTCTACATGTTCGCCGGGCTGCTCTCGGGCCTGTGCGGCGTGGTGCACACGGCGCGCGCCATCAGCGGCCAGGCCGGCGTCGGCATGGGCTTCGAGCTCGACGCGATCGCCGCCGCCGTGATCGGCGGAACCTCGCTCTCGGGCGGCGTCGGGCGCATGACCGGCACCGTGATCGGCGCGGTCATCCTCGGCATCCTCACCTCCGGCTTCACCTTCCTCAACGTCGACGCGCATTACCAGGAGATCATCAAGGGCGGCGTCATCATCGCCGCCGTGGTCGCCGACCAGTACCGCCAGCGCCGGCGAAAGTCGGTGTGAGGGGAGGGATGGGCGTAGGGAGCAGGGAAGGGTGAATTCCCCGCTCCCGCCCAGCTGAACCCCGCTCGCCATTCGAATTCAATCCAAGGCAGCAGAGCAAATGACCATCAAGTTCGGCTTCAACCACATGATCAATCCCGCGCTGACGCCCGACCAGCTGGTCGACGCGGCGGTCGCGCTCGGCGCGGTCGCGATCGAGCTGCGCAACGACGTCGGCGACATGAGCCTGAAGGACGCCGCGACCGCCGCCCGCGTCGGCGCCCGAGCCAGGGACGCCGGGCTCGAGGTGGTGAGCGTCAACGCGCTCTATCCGTTCAACGTCTGGAACGACGAGCGCGCCCGCCAGACCGAGGCGCTGGCCGCGCTCGCCGCCGCCGCCGGCGCGACCGGCCTCGTCATGTGCCCGCTGAACGAAGGCAAGATGCTCGAGGACACGCCGGAGAAGGCGGCGAGCCTGCGCGCCGCGCTGACCGCGATCCGCCCGATCCTCGCGGCCCACGGCCTGAAAGGGTTCGTCGAGCCGCTCGGCTTCCCGGTGTCGTCGCTGCGCAGCAAGGCCTATGCGCTCTCGGCGATCGACGACATCGGCGGGGCGGATATCTTCTCGCTCGTCCACGACACCTTCCATCACACCGGGGCAGGGGAGGCGCCGGTGTTCGCCGCCCGCACCGGGCTCGTGCACATCTCCGGTCTCGAAGATCCCGCGATCGGCTTCGACGACATGCTCGACGGCCACCGCGTGCTGGTCGGCCCGAAGGACCGACTCGGCAATGTCGAGCAGCTTCGCCGCCTCTACGCCGACGGTTACGACGGAATCGTCTCGTTCGAGCCGTTTGCGCGCGAGGTCCACGACCTCGCCGATCCGATCGCCGCGGTGCGCGACAGCATGGCCTGGCTGCGCGAGGCGGTGGCGGCGTAAAGCCCCCTTGCCGTTGCGGTCGCCGACCGCGTTCGCCGCGACCGGCGCGGGAAGGGCGACGGCGCGCCGCCCTTCCACGCATCACACGTTCTCAGCGGTATAGATATTCACCGGCGTGACCGTCGTTCCCGCCGGGCCCTCCATGCGGCCCAGAAGCCGCGCCATCACCTCGATCGCGGCGCGGACCTCGAATTCCGGATTCTGGTCGATGATCGCGGCGATCGCCCGTGCGCGCAGCAGCGCCCGGCGCTCCTCGGTCAGTTCATGGGCGATCAGCGCGACGTCGCCGCGCCCGAGCGCGGCGAGCGCCGCGGCCACCTCGGCCGCGCCTGCGGTCACGTGATAGACGCCGCGGATCGCGGGATTGCGCTTCAGCGCCTCGGCGACCAGCAGCCCCGCCCGTTCCGCGTCCTCGCGGCTTTCGAGCGCGCCTTCGACCCGGCATCCGGGATAATGGTCCGCCAGAACCCGCCGGAACCCGGCCTCGCGCTCGCGCTGCCCGCGCAGGCTGAGGAGCCCCGAGATCATCACGATGTCGCCGCCCTCGCGCCCGAGGAAGCGGCCCATCAGGTCGCCGGCCACGCGCCCGGCCTGACGGTCGTCCGGGCCGACATAGGCGGCGCGCCCGCCGTCGGGGAGGTCGGTCGCGAGCGCAATCACCGGGATCGTCCGCGCGACCTCGCGCGCCGCCGCCGCGATCCGCCGGTCCTCTGGGCTGGTGACGATCAGGCCGTCGTGGCGCGGTCCGAGGCTGCGGATTCGCTCGGCGATCGCGCGCGCGTCGTCGAACGCGATGTGATGGATCAGGAACTGCAGGTTGAGGTCGGCGTAAGCGCGGCCTGCGGTCGCGAACGCGTCGCGCAGCGCCGCATGGAACGGATTGTCGGACGACTGGATGAGCACGGCGATCCGCTGGACGCGGGCGTACTTGCGCGCCAGCGTCCGGTCGAGACGCAGGCGCCGCGCCGCCGACAGCACCAGCGCGGCCTTGTCGGGCCTGACTCCGCCACGATCGTTGAGCACGCGATCCACGGTCGCCGTGGAGACGCCCGCGAGCCGCGCGACGTCGGCGATGATGGGCTTGCGCGCCATGGCTCCGAACCCTCCCGATTCTGATTGAAAACCATCAAAACGGCGCTGTCGAGCCGTTCCGATCCGTCCTAGCGTCGCGGCAATCCGGGCGGCGGCGCGCCGGAGTTTCGGAGGAGGCGGGAGTGGGCATTTCGATCGCGACCGCGCCGTGCTGCTGGGGCGTCGACGACGTCCGCAACCCGAACCTGCCGCCGTGGGAGCGGGTGTTCGACGAGGTCGCGGCCGCCGGTTACGAGGGCCTCGAACTCGGGCCTTACGGCTACGTGCCGCTCGACCTCGACCGCGTCGGCGCGGCCCTGAAGGCGCGCGGCCTCTCGATCGTCGCCGGCACGATTTTCGACGACCTCGCCTCGCCCGGCAATCGCGACAACCTGATGCGGCAGACGGAGGAGATCTGCGCGCTCGTGAGCCGCCTGCCGCGGGTCGCGCCCCATGACGGCCAGCGTTTTCCCACGCCCTACCTGACGGTCATGGACTGGGGCCACGACGAGCGCGACTTCGCCGCCGGCCACTCCGATCGCGCGCCGCGCCTTTCCGACGACCGATGGGCCAGGATGATCGCCACCATCGGGGCGATCGCCGACCTCGCGCGCGAGCGGTTCGGCGTGCGCGCCGTGATCCACCCGCACGCCGGCGGATACATCGAGTTCGCCGACGAGATCGAGCGGCTCGCGCACGACATCCCGAAGGAGACGGCCGGCCTCTGCCTCGACACCGGGCACCTCGTCTACGCCGGCATGGACCCGGTCGAGACGCTCGAAAAATACGCCGGCCGGCTCGACTACATCCACTTCAAGGACATCGACAGGGCGAAGTTCGAGGAGGTCATGGGTCGAAAAATCCGCTTCTTCGCGGCCTGCGCCGAGGGCGTCATGTGCAGAATCGGACGCGGCTGCATCGACTATCCGGCGATCCGCCGGCTTTTGACGCGCATCGGCTACGCGGGCGTCATCACCGTCGAGCAGGAGCGCGACCCGCTGAACGTCGCCGGCAGCCTCGCGGACGTCAAGGCGAGCCGCGACCATCTCGGAAGCTTGGGGTTCTGAAAGGACACGCAGCCATGATCGTGGGCAGGCGACAGACCGAAAAGCCGATCCGCTGGGCGATGGTCGGCGGCGGCGGGACGAGCCAGATCGGCTACGTCCACCGCTCGGCCGCGCTGCGCGACCGGACGTTCGACCTCGTCGCCGGCGCCTTCGACATCGATCCGGAGCGGGGGCGCGCCTTCGGCGTCGAACTGGGCGTCGCGCCGGAGCGCTGCCACGCCGATTATCGCGCGCTGTTCGCGGCCGAAGCCGCGCGTCCCGACGGCGTCCAGGCGGTGTCGATCGCGACGCCCAACAACACCCATTACGCCATCGCCAAAGCCGCGCTCGAATCCGGGCTTCACGTCGTCTGCGAGAAGCCGCTGTGCTTCTCCGTCGCGGAAGCCGAGGAACTGAAGCGGGTCGCGGCGGACAAGCGGAAAATCGTCGGCGTCGCCTACGGCTACGCCGGGCATCAGATGATCGAGCAGGCGCGGGCGATGGTCGCGGCCGGCGAACTCGGCGACATCCGGCTCGTCAACCTCGCGTTCGCGCACGGCTTCCACTCGGCCGCGGTCGAAGAGACCAACCCGGCGACGAAATGGCGGGTCGATCCGACGTTCGCCGGCCCGAGCTATGTGCTGGGCGACCTCGGCACGCACCCGATCTACATCGCCGAAACGATCGCCCCGCACCTGAAGATCAAGCGGCTGCTTTGCGCCCGTCAAAGCTTCGTCAAGAGCCGCGCCCCGCTCGAGGACAATGCGGTTACGCTGATGGAATACGACAACGGCGCCTTCGGCACGGTCTGGTGCAGCGCGGTCAACGCCGGCTCGATGCACGGCCAGAAGGTCCGCATCGTCGGCGCGAAGGCGAGCCTCGAATGGTGGGACGAGCGGCCGAACCAGCTCTCGTTCGAAGTTCAGGACGAGCCGGTCCGCATTCTCGAGCGCGGCATGGGCTATCTCGCCCGGCAGGCGACCGCCGAGGACCGCATCGGCGCCGGGCATCCCGAGGGCCTGTTCGAGGCCTGGGCCAATCTGTACGGCCGTTTCGCCGTCGCCATGGAGGCGACCGACCGGGGCGATCGCGGGCGGCTCGCGAACCTGCGCTATCCGGACATCGACGCCGGCGTCGAGGGCGTGCGCTGGGTGGAAGCCTGCGTGCGCTCGGCCGAGGCCGGCGGCGTCTGGATCGACTATCGCTGACACCGAACGGGGAGATCTCCATGCGCATCGCGCTCGACCCTTACATGCACCGCCACCTGTCGCTCGAGGAGCTGCCGCGCAAGGTCGCCGAACTCGGCTACGAATGGATCGAGCTGTCGCCGCGCGACGATTTCCTCGCCTGGTGGGTGCATCCGCGCGTCTATCCCGAGCGCATGGCGAGCTTCAAGAAGGCCCTCGAGGACCACGGGGTGAAGATCGCCTCGCTGCTGCCGATGTACCGCTGGGCGAGTCCGCACGAGGACGAGCGCCAGACGGCGGTGCGCTACTGGAAAAAGGCGATCGAGATCGCCGTCGAGATGGGCGTCGACACGATGAACAGCGAGTTCGGCCGCGGCCCCTCGCCCGATCGCGGCCACTCGGCCAATTGCTGCGGCGGCCAGTTCACGCACGAGACCAGCGAGGCCGCGTGGTGGCGATCGATGGAGGAACTGGTCCCCGTGTTCGAGAAGGAGGGAATCCAACTCAACATCGAGCCGCACCCCGAGGACTGGTGCGAGACGCTGCACCCGGCGGTCGACATGATCCGCTCGCTCGGCTCGAAGGCCGTCAAGTTCCTCTATTGCGCGCCGCACACCTTCTATTTCGGAAACGACATCCCGCAGATGATGAAGGACGCGGGGGACCTGATCGCCCACGTCCACATCGCCGACACCTACAACCACAAGGCTTCGTCCGGCCTGCGCTACATCTGCAATCCGCCCGGCGCCAAGGTGACGATTCACCAGCACCTGGACATCGGCCAGGGCGAGGTGAACTGGGATCAGTTCTTCTCCTCGCTCGCCGCGACCGGCTTCGACGGCGTCATGACGGCCTGCGTGTTCGCCTGGGAGGAGCGCGCCGACGCGTCGGGCCGGTACATGCGCGAGACCATGCAGGGGTACGTCGACAGGTACTGGACGAAGGCCAGCGCTTGAGAACGTCCCGGCGGCCGCTCGTCCGGCGCTTCGCGCCCCGCCCGCAACCCATAGGCCGCATTGCGCGGCGCATCTCCAGACAAGGACAACACCCATGACCCTCGACATCGGCGTGATCGGCGTCGGAATGATCGGCCGCGAGCACATCGCGCGGCTCGCGAACACGCTCGTCGGGGCGAGGGTCGTCGCGCTCGCCGACGTCGACGCGAGGCAGGCGGAGGCGGTCGCAGCCGGACTTCCCGGCGCAAGTGTCTATCCCGACGGCGAAGCGCTGATCGCCGCTCCCGAGGTGCAGGCGGTGGTCGTCACCTCCTGGGGGCCGACGCACGCGACTTACGTGCTCGCCGCGATCGCGGCCGGAAAGCCGGTGTTCTGCGAGAAGCCGCTCGCCGCCACCGCCGAGGCCTGCCTCAGCATCGTCGAAGCGGAGATCGCGTCCGGAAAACATCTCGTGCAGGTCGGCTTCCAGCGCCGCTACGACAAGGGCTACCGCGCGCTGAAAGCGGCGATCGACGGCGGCGTGATCGGCGCGCCGCTGATGATCCATTGCGCGCACCGCAACCCGGCCGTGCCGGAGGCTTACGTCAGCGACATGGCGATCGTCGACACCTTCATCCACGAGATCGACGTCCTGCGCTGGCTGATCGGCGACGACTACGTCTCGGCGCAGGTGCTGAAGCCGCGCAACACCAGGCACACACACGCAAAACTCGACGATCCGATCATCGTCCTGTTGGCCACCAAAAACGGCGTCCGGATCGACGGCGAGGTGTTCGTCAATTGCCGCTACGGCTACGACATCCGCTGCGAAGTCGTGGGCGAGGAGGGCTGCGCGACGCTGCCCGAGCCCGAGAGCGTCGTCCTGCGCAAGGACGCGAAGCTGTCGACGGCGATCATGCAGGACTGGAAGCTGCGGTTCCTCGAGTCGTACGACGTCGAGCTTCAGGACTGGATCGAGGCGGCGAAATCCGGCAGGGTCGACGGGCCCAACGCCTGGGACGGCTATTTCGCCGCCGTCACCGCCGACGCCTGCCTGAAGGCGATGCACAGCGGCGAGGTCGTCGAGATCGTCACGCCGCCGCGGCCGGCGTTCTACGACTGACCGTCGCGAGACGGGATCGACCGGGCGTGGACCATGATCGATCCGAAAGCGCGCGGCTTTCGGGGCTCGAAGGGAGGAGGGCATGCAGCATTTTCAGACGCCCGATACGAAGGTCCTCGGCCTGCCGTTCAGCGCCGCCGTCAGGGTCGGCGACATGCTCTATCTCTCCGGCGCCCTCGGCAACCGTCCCGGAACCCTGACCTTGGCGGACGGCGGCATGGCCGGGCAGGCGCGCCAGACTATGGAGAACATCGGTGCGACGCTGCGTCACTGCGGCCTCGGCTTCGACGACGTCGTCAAATGCACTGTGATGATGGCCGACATGTCGGAGTGGTCAGAGTTCAACGCCGTCTATGTGACGTATTTCACGCCGGGCCGGTTGCCGGCCCGGTCGGCTTTCGGCTGCAACGGCCTCGCGCTCGGCGCCAGGCTCGAACTCGAGTGCCTCGCGCGCTACCCGTGAGCCGAACCGCGACGCCGGTCGCGGTCGCGCCGAACTCGCGCCCGGCCGCGAGACCGCGTGTGCGCCCTCACGCCCCCGTCGCCGCCTCCGCCGCGGGCGCGGGCCCGGCCGGCGCCGCCTTCGGCTTCTTCTTGCTCTTCCGCCATTCCTCGAAGGCCTGCAACACCGCGAAATAGGACGGCACGAACAGCACGGCGAGGCAGGTCGAGGCGATCATGCCGGAGAACACGCTGATGCCGAGCGAGCGGCGCGCGTTGGCGCCGGCGCCGGTGGCGAGCACCAGCGGCAGCACGCCGAGGATGAAGGCGAACGACGTCATCAGGATCGGGCGGAATCGCACGCGCGAGGCCTCGACCGCCGACTCCCAAATCGACTTGCCATGGACGACGCGATTCTCGCGCGCCACCTCGACGATCAGAATGCCGTTTTTGGCCGAGAGCGCGATCAAGAGCATGAGCCCGATCTGGGTGTAGAGGTTGTTGGCGGCGCCGAGCGCCGTCAGCGCGATCACCGGCCCGAGCAGCGCCAGCGGCACCGCGCCCAGCACCGCCAGCGGCAGGACCCAGCTCTCGTACTGGCCGGCGAGCACGAGATAGACCAGCAGCAGCGACAGGCCGAAGACATAGTAGAGCTGGTTGCCGGTGATCTTCTCCTGATACGACATCGCCGTCCATTCGTAGGCCACGTCGCTCGGCAGGATGCGCTTGGCGATCGCCTCCATCGCCTCCAACGCCTGGCCGGAACTGTAGCCGCGCGCCGCCGCGCCGACGATGGTCGAGGACGGATAGAGATTGTAGTTGGTGATCAGCGGCGGCGCCACGCTCTGGCCGAGGTGGGCGACCGCGCCGATCGGGACCATGTTTCCGTCCTGGCTGCGCACGTAGAGGTTCAGAAGGTCCTCGGGATGCAGGCGGTACTTCGAATCCGCCTGCACGTAGACCTGCAGCGACAGTCCGTATTTGTTGAACTGGTTGACGTAGGTCGAGCCGATGTAGTCGGTGAGGGTCGAGAACACGTCTCCGACGCTGACCCGGAGCGTCTCCGCCCGGTCGCGGTCGACGGTCAGCGTCACCTGCGGCGCGTCGGTGCGGTAGGTGGTCAGGATGTTGGCGAGGGCGGGATCCTTGCCGGCCTCGGCGACCACCTGGTTGGTGAGGTTTCCGAGCTTCTGATAGTCGGTCGAGCCGCCGAGCAGTTCGAGCTGCATCTGGAAGCCGCCCGCGTTGCCGATGCCCTGGATCGCCGGCGGCGGCAGGACGAAGGGCCGTCCGTCGGGCATCGCGGCGACCGCCTTCTGCAGGCGGGTGAAGATCGAGAGCAGATCCTGGTCCTTGGCCTTCAGCCGTTCCGAAAACGGCTTCAGCATCACCCAGGCGACGCCGGCGTTGAACAGGTCGGCGCTGTTGTCGAGGACCGACATCCCCGAATCGGCGATCACCTGGTCGACGCCGGGGATCTCGAGCGCCGCCTTGCTCGCCCACTCGAGCGAGGCGCTGGTTCGTCCGAGCGCGGCGCCTTCGGGCAGTTGCACCGCCAGCATCAGATAGCCCTGATCGTCGATCGGGATGAAGGCGGTCGGAATGCGCGTGAGGCCCCAGAAGCCCAGAGCCGACACGATCAGCGCGATGATCACCATCAGGCCGCTGTGCCTGACCATGCGGCCGATGAAGTTCGCGTAGCCGCGCTCCGTCGGATCGTAGACATGGTTGAAGAGGCGAAACAGCACGAACCGCTGATCGGGCGGGACGGGGGTGCGCAGCCAGAGGGCGCACTGGGTCGGCTTGAGCGTGGCGGCGTTGATGGCGCTGATGAAGGCGGTGACGGCGATGACGAGGGCGAACTGGGCGAACATGTTGCCGGTCAGGCCCGGCACGAAGGCGGCCGGCACGAACACCGCCATCAGCACCAGCGTGATGCCGATGATCGGCCCGAACAGTTCGTCCATCGCCGCGATCGCCGCGTCGTGCCCGGACATGCCGCGCTCGATGTATTTGGTCACGCCCTCGACGATCACGATCGCGTCGTCGACCACGATGCCGATCGCCAGCACGATGCCGAACAGGGTCGACAGGTTGACGGTGAAGCCGAGCGCCGCCATGCCGGCGAAGGCGCCGATGATGGTGACCGGAACCGTCGTCGCCGGCACCAGCGTGGCGCGGAAGTTCTGCAGGAAGACGAGAATGACGATCAGCACGAGGATGCCGGCCTCGTACAGCGTCGTGTACACCTCGTTGATCGAGTCGTTGATGAAGGTGGTCGTGTCGTAGGGAATCGAGTAGCGCAGGCCTTCGGGGAACTGCCGGGCCATGCGGTCCATCGTCGCCTTGATCTCCTTGCCGACCTGCAGCGAGTTCGACTCGGGCGTCTGGTAGATCGCGATGCCGGCGGCGGGTCTGTTGTTGAGGCGGAAGTCCTGCGCGTAGGTCTGGGCGCCGAGCTCGATCCGGCCGACGTCGCTCATCCGGATCAGCCGGCCGCCCGCCGCGGTCTGGTCCTTGACGATGATGCTGGCGAATTCCTGCGGCTCGTCGAGTCGTGATTTCACGTCGATCGTGTACTGGAACTCGGTGTCGCCGGGGGCCGGCGGGGAGCCGACCTGGCCCGCGGCGATGTTCTGGTTCTGCTGGCGGATGGCGTTGATGACGTCCTTCGGCTGCAGGTCGAAGGACTGCAGCTTCTCCGGGTCCAGCCAGATGCGCATGGAATAGGTGCCGGCGCCGAACACCTTGACGCTGCCGACGCCGGGCAGGCGCGCCAGCACGTCGGTCAGGTTGATCGTCGCATAGTTCGCCATGAACAGGCTGTCGTACTTGCCGGTCGGCGAATCGAGCGTGACGATCTGGAGGATCGCGGTGTTCTTCTTCTGCACGCTGACGCCCTGCGACTGCACCGGGTAGGGCAGGGAGGCGAGCGCGAGCTGAACCCGGTTCTGCACCAGCACCTGATCGATGTTGGGATCGGTGCCGATCGCGAAGGTGACGGTCAGGGTGTAGGTGCCGTCGGGCGCGCTGGTCGACTCCATGTAGAGCATCTGGTCGACGCCGTTGACCTGGTTCTCGATCGGCAGCGCGACGGTGTTGACGACGGTCTGGGCGCTCGCGCCGGGATAGCTCGCCGTCACCTGGACGGTCGGCGGCACGACGTTCGGATATTCCGACACCGGCAGCCGGTAGAGCGAGACGGCGCCGACGACGATCAGCACGATCGCCAGAACGTTGGCGAGGACGGGATGCTCGATGAAGTACTTCGAGATCAAGGTCGCGTGTCCTGGCTAAAGATCATGGAACGGCGCCGAGCGTCGTCGGGTTCGGCGTCACCTTCATGCCCGGGTTCACGCGCCAGAGCTCGCCGACCACGATGCGGTCGTCGCGGCCGACGCCGCTCGTCGCCACCTGCAGGGCGCCGACCGTGTCGCCGAGCTCGACGTAGCGCTTCTGCACGATCCCGCTGGCGTCGACGACGAACAGATAGCGCCCGCCCTGGTCCTCCTGCAACGCGATCACGGGAACGAGCAGGGCGCTCTTCACCACCTTGCCCATCGGCAGGCGCATGTTGACGAACATGCCCGGCAGCAGCGTCCGGTCGGGGTTGCGCACGATGCCGCGCACGTAGAGCGTGCCGGTCTGCGGGTCGATCTGCGGCGCGACGTACTGGATCGTTCCCTTGTGCGGGAAGCCGGTCTCGTCGGAAAGGGCGGCCTCGATCGGGATCTTGTGCAGGTCGTCGAGCGACAGGCGGCGCTGATCGAGGTTCTGCCGGATCTGGAGCGCCTGCTGCGAGCTGATGTTGGCCACGACGTAGATCGGGTCGAGCTGCATGATCTCGGCCAGGGCGGGCGGACCGCCGTCGCCGCCGACCATGTTGTTCGGGTCGATCAGGTGGCGGCCCATCTGGCCGTCGAACGGGGCGGTCACCTCGGTATAGCCGAGGTTGAGCTTGGCGAGCGCGATCTGCGCCTGCGCCCCGAGGACATTGGCCTCGGCCGCCTTCTCCTCGTAGACCCAATGGTCGACCTCGACCTGGGCTGCCGCGTGCTTCTGCAAGAGCGCGGTGTAGCGTCCGACCTCGAGATGCGCGTGGTCCCGCGCCGCTGTCGCAGCCAGGAGCTGCGCCTGGGCCTGCTGGAGCTGGTCCTTGTACTGGTCCTGCTGGATGGTGAACAGCGCGTCGCCCTTCCGGACGATCTGGCCGTCCTGGAAGTGGATCTGCTCGAGGTAGCCCGGCACGCGAGCGACCAGCTTGACGGTGTTGACCGAGTCGGCGTTGCCGGTGACGACCAGCGACTCGCTGACCGCCTGGACCTTCGGCAGGACGACGGGGACGCTCGGGGCCGCGGCCTGGGCGGGGGCCGCCTGCGCGGCCGGCGCGGGTGGGGCCGGCTCGGCGGCGGGCGCCGGCGCGCTGGCCGCCGCGGCCGGAGCGCCTGTCGCCGGCGCAGCCGGGGCGTTCGGCGCCGGCTGCGCGGACTTTTGCGCGGGCTTCTTGTGGCCCCAGATGTCGCCCCACAGGCGTTCGAGTTCGCCCTCGGCGTGGGCCGTTCCGGAAAGCCCGGCGCCCGCGAGGGCCGCGAGCAGCGCGGCGGAGACGAGGCCCGCCTTTCGGCGCGGGGTCATGGAGGTCTTCACGTCGGTCACCATTGCGGAGGCCGCACGGTCGGCCCGACATCGGACGGACCGGGAAGGCCGGGCGCCTGCGGCTGAGGTTCGCCGGCCGGCGGGAGGATGTCGCCGTAGTTGGTGCGGGCGCGCATCTCGGCCCGGTTGGCGTCGTTCACGAACTCGGCGCCCTCGCGGATCTGCCAGCCGCCGCCAAGCGCGCGGTAGGCGGTGGTGAGGCTCGCCGACACGCCGCCCTCGGCCGCGGCGAGGTTGTTCTGCGCCTGATAGAGGTTCTGCTCGGCGGTCAGCACGGTGGTGAAGTCGCGCGAGCCGAGCTGGTACTGGGCGATGGCGACGGTGAGGGCGCTGCTCGCCGCGTCGGCGCTCACCTTGAGATAGACGACCTGCTGGCGGCCCTGGACGAAGCCCGCGAGCCCGTTCTCGACCTCGCGCTGCGCCTTCAGGACGACGTTCTTGTAGTCGTTCAGCAGCGCCTGCAACTCGGCGTCCTCGGCCCGCACCTGGTTGGTGATCTGGCCATAGTTGAGCACCGGCCAGCTGAACGACGGGCCGAAGGCGAAGGTGAGGCTCGGCGATGTGAACAGCTGGTTGATCTTGTTGCCGTTGGTCGTCGAGACCAGCGTGCCGAGCGCGCCGCCGAGCGAGAACGCCGGATAGAGGTCGGCCGCGGCGATCCCGACCTTGGCGCTCTGCGCCTCCGCCTTGAGTTCGGCCGCGCGCACGTCCGGCCTGCGGCGCAGGAGGTCGGCGGGAACGCCGACCGCGACGGCGCGCGGCGGGGCGGGGATGCCGCGCGAACCCCGCAAGAGCCCGCCGACCGAGGCCGGCGGCACGCCGACGAGCACCGCGAGCGCGTTCTCGGTCTGCTGCAACTGCGCGGTCAGTTGCGGGATCGCGGCCTCCGTCTGCCCGAGCACGTTCTGCGCCTGGAAGACGTCGAGCTCCGACGTCGCGCCGCCCTTGAAGCGGGCGTCGGCGATCGCCAGCGCCGACTTCTGCTTGACCACGTTCTCGCGCGCGACCGCGATCTGCGTCTCGAGCGTGCGAATCTGGACGTAGTCGCTGGCGACGTCGCCGATCAGCGTGACGAGCACGTCGTCGTAGGTCGCGATCGAGGCGAGATAGGCGGAGTCGGCCTGTTCGACGCCGTGGCGGAACTTCCCCCACAGGTCGAGTTCCCAGCCGACCTGGCCGCCGAGGTTCACCCGCCAGAACTCCTTGGAGGTGATGGCGTCGTTCGGATTGGAGGTCGCGTCGGTCCGGCTCGGCTGGAGATAGGTCGCGGTCCCGTTCAACTGCTGGGTTTGCGGGTAGACCTCGCCGATCGCCTGGCCGAGCGCAGCGCGCGCCTCGATCACCCGCGCGCCCGCCGCCATCAGCGTCAGGTTCTCGGCGTAGGCCATGTCGACGAGGCGGCTGAGCACGGGATCGCGGAACGCCGCCCACCAGCGCTCGTAATCTTCCCGGCTGGTGACGACGGCGGGAAACCCCGCGTCCTTCCAGCGGCTCTCGACCGACGCCTGCGGCGTGACGAAGGTCGGCCCGACCGAGCAGGCGGCGAGGGGCAGCGCCAGCGCCAGGGCGGCCAGTCCGGCCGAGGGGCGGCGCGCGGCCCAATGCCTTCGCCACGCCATGTCAGGCGGCCGTCCGCAGCGCCGTGGTCCGTCCGACCGGCGCGGCGCGGCGCGATTCTTCCGCTTGCGCGAACGGCGCCTCGACGTCTTCTCCTGACATTGCGCGCCCCCGAACACCGGTGAAGAAACCGTTAATGCACGAGACGACCCATAAGGAGAGCGGCGCTTCGGAGCAAGTGGGTTTAACCGGCGGCGAAAACGCGGCGCCTCCATGTCGTTTCGGGGGAGACGCGCCGCGGCCGTCGCGTGCGCGAGCGTCTGGCGTCGTCCGCGCGCGCCGCCGCGCGGGAGAACGGGCTATGCCGGAGCGTCACAAAAATGCAACAAACGGGCGCCGCGATCACCGGCGCCGAGGCGATTCGAAACGTTGCCGCGGCGCGATCGGCAGGCGTCGAGGCTGAATCGGCCAGGGAGCGAGGGTTCGACATTGTTTTCGATTCGTTTCTTCGCCGGCCTCCTTCCCCTTGGGCGGCGCGCGGCCCTGAAAGACGCGCTCGCGGGGGTGACGCTCGCCTCGATGAACATCCCGCAGGTGCTCGGCTACACCCGGATCGCCGGCACGCCCGTAGTCACCGGGCTCTATACCGTGCTGCTGCCGCTGGTCGGCTTCGCGCTGTTCGGCTCGTCGCGCCATCTGGTGGTGGCGGCCGATTCGGCGACGGCGGCGATCTTCTCGGACGCCCTGTCGCGCATGGCGCCGATCGCGAGCCCGAAATACATGGCGCTGGTCGGCATGCTGACGCTGCTGACCGCCGGCCTGCTGCTGCTCGCGCGCGTTTTCAAGCTCGGCTTCCTCGCCGACTTCCTCGCCCGCACTGCGCTCGTCGGCTTCCTCACCGGCGTCGGCGTCCAGGTCGGGATCGCGATGCTCGGGGGGATGCTCGGCGTCGACGTCCGCTCCCACAGCACGCTCGGCCAGGTCTGGGAGGTCGCGAAGCAGGCGCCCGACGTCCACCAGCTCACGCTGGAGATCTCGGTCGGCGTGATCGCGGCCATCCTGATCGGAAAACGGCTCGTTCCCAAATTTCCGGTCCCGCTGGTGGTGGTCCTCGGCATGATCGCGGCGAGCTGGTGGTTCGATCTCGCCGGCATGGGCGTCGCCGTCATCGGCGACGTTCCCGGCGGCCTGCCCGCCCTGCGCTGGCCGGACGTGAGCTTCCGCGAGACCGTCGATCTCCTGCCGGTGGCGGCGTCGTGCTTCGTCATGATCATCGCCCAGAGCGCGGCGACCTCGCGCGTCTATGCAATCCGGCATCGCGAGCGGGTCGACGAGAACGCCGACATCCTGGGCATCGCGGTCGCCAACGCGGGCGCCGCGTTGACCGGCGCCTTCGTCGTCAACGGCAGCCCGACGCAGACCGCGATGGCCGACGACGCCGGCGCGCAGAGCCAATTCGCCCAGCTCGTGTTCGCCGCGATCGTCGCGCTGGTGCTGATCGCCCTGACCGGGCCGCTGCGCTATCTGCCGCGCTGCGTGCTGTCCGGCGTCGTGTTCACGATCGCGGTCGGCATGATCGACGTGAAGGGGCTGAGGGAGATCGCGGGCGAAAGCCGGGGCGAATTCCTGCTCGCCCTCGCGACGGCGGCCGCCGTGCCGGGCGTCGGCGTCGAGCAGGGAATCCTGCTCGCGATCGGGCTCTCGCTCATCCGCCACGTCCGCCACAGCTACCGTCCGCACACGATGGTGCTTTTCCCCGATCCGGAGGGCGGCTGGCTGACCAAGCCGGCGAATCCGGGCGAGCAGACCCGGCCCGGCCTCATCCTCTACCGCTTCGGCGCCGATCTGTTCTACGCCAACGCCGACCGCTTCGCCGACGAGACCCGGGCGCTGATCGAGTCCGCCCCCGACCCGGTGCGCTGGTTCGTGGTCGACGCGGGGGCGATCACCGACATCGATTACTCGGCGGCGCGAACGTTGCGCGATCTCTTCAGCGAACTCGGAGCGAGGAAGGTGAACGTGGCGTTCGGGCGGGTCGAGCCGGGGCTGCGCTCGGATCTGGAACGTCATGGCGTGGCTGAAATCCTCGGCGCGGGGCGCATCCAGGCCTCGCTGCACGCCGCCCTGGCGATCGCCGGCCAGAGTCGGGCGCCCGGGTCCGGCTGAACGGGGCGCCGCAATCTGTCGCGTTGTCCCGTCTCGCATTTTGTTCGAATGTCGGCGATAGAGGAGCCTCGACCCGGGAAGCCTGCCGCGCGCGTTCGTCCCGAGGGGCTGCGCGACGTCGTCGGCCTCCGGCCCGTCGCGACCTCGGCGGGCGTGAATCGACGCCAGGATGACCTCGCGCCCGCCGTCGAGCGCTGGTTCCGACGGGACCGCAAAGACGCCTCGGGAATTCCGAGCCAGGGAGATTGCTGTGGACTATGAACTCAACACACCTGCGGTGAACGCGCAGGCCGTGAACGCGCCGGCCGGAGTGGGCAACCCGCGCCTCCTGGCCTGGGTCAACCAGATGCGCCATCTGTGCAAGCCCCAGCACGTCCATTGGGTCGACGGCACGGTCGAGGAAAACGACAGGCTGTGCAAGCAGATGGTCGAGGCGGGGACCTTCATCCGCCTCAACCCGGAGAAGCGCCCGAACTCGTTCCTCGCCCGCTCCCACCCCTCGGACGTCGCCCGCGTCGAGGAGCGAACCTACATCTGCTCGACCAACAAGGTCGACGCCGGACCGACCAACAACTGGGCGCCGCCGGCGGAGATGCGGGGCACGCTGCTCGGCCTGTTCAACGGCTGCATGCGCGGCCGGACGATGTACGTGATTCCCTTCAGCATGGGGCCGCTCGGCTCGCCGATCGCCAAGATCGGGGTGCAGATCACCGACAGTCCGTACGTCGTCACCAACATGCGGATCATGACGCGCATGGGGCGCGCCGTCATCGACGTGCTCGGCGACGGCGAATTCATCCCGTGCATGCACTCGGTCGGCGCGCCGCTCGCGCCGGGGCAGGCGGATGTGGCCTGGCCGTGCGAGGCGGACATCGCCAAGAAGTACATCGTGCATTTCCCGGAGACCTACGAGATTTGGTCCTACGGCTCCGGCTACGGCGGCAACGCCCTGCTCGGCAAGAAGTGCCTCGCCCTGCGCATCGCCTCGGTCATGGCGCGCGACGAAGGCTGGCTCGCCGAACACATGCTGATCATGGGCATCCATTCGCCCACCGGCGAGCGCACCTATCTCGGCGCCGCCTTCCCGAGCGCCTGCGGCAAGACCAATCTCGCCATGCTGGTGCCGCCGAAGGAGCTCGACGGCTGGAAGGTGACGACGGTCGGCGACGACATCGCCTGGATCAAGAAGGACGATCACGGGACCCTGCGCGCGATCAACCCGGAGGCCGGGTTCTTCGGCGTGGCGCCGGGAACGAACGACGAGTCCAATCCCAACGCGATGGCGAGCTGCAAGGCGAACACCATCTTCACCAACACCGCGCTGACCGACGACGGCGACGTGTGGTGGGAGGGGATGACGGCGACGCCGCCCGCCCATCTGATCGACTGGACCGGCAAGGACTGGACGCCGGGTTGCGGCCGCCCCGCCGCGCACCCGAACTCCCGGTTCACGGCGCCGGCGTCGCAGTGCCCGTCGATCGATCCGGAATGGGAGAATCCCGCCGGCGTGCCGATCAGCGCCTTCCTGTTCGGCGGCCGGATGCGCAAGAACATGCCGCTCGTCTTCCAGGCGTTCAACTGGTCGCACGGCGTGTACCTCGCCGCCACCATGGGGTCCGAGGCGACCGCGGCGGCGATCGGCGTCACCGCGACCCGGCGCGACCCGATGGCGATGTTGCCGTTCTGCGGCTACAACATGGCCGACTACTTCAACCATTGGCTCGACGTGGGACGCCAGGTCGCCAACCCGCCACGGATCTTCCGCGTCAACTGGTTCCGCCGGGACGACGACGGCAAGTTCCTGTGGCCGGGCTTCGGCCAGAACATGCGGGTGCTGAAGTGGGTGGTCGATCGCGTCCGCGGCCGCGGCTACGCCGTGGAAAGCCCGATCGGCTGGATGCCGCGATACGAGGACATCGACTGGCGCGGTCTCGATTACAGCCAAGACACGTTCCACGAGCTGATGGCGGTCGTGCGCGACGAGGGCGCCGAGGAGGCGCATCTCCACGAGGGGTTGTTCGATCGCTTCTTCGACCGGATTCCCAAGGAGTTCATCTACGAGCGCGAACTGCTCCGGTCGCGCCTGTGGCGCTCGCCGGCGCGCTGGGAACTCGCGCGCGAAGCTTGAGCGCGCGTTCGGCATGGGCCTCCCCCGGTTTTACGGGGGAGGCGTGTTTTCCGATCGAAGGTCTGGGCGTCCGGTGAAGAGACGACAGGCTCCTGCGTCGTAAATTTTTTTTCATCCTTCCGCTTCCTCCCGCGCACGGCAGCCGCGGTTCCGGACGAGGAATCTGACGCCAATCGGCACTTTTTCGCGGCTTATGACGTCTCGCAACAGGTCACGCGCCGCGGCTCTGTGTTAGCCTCTGCGCCGAGGCCGGAGGCGTTTTTTGCTTTGTCAGGACAAGTCGGGATATCGTTTCGGTCGCCTATGCCGTGGACCTGAAAGCCGATGCCGCACAGCACACGTCGCAGTTCACACGCGCGTAATGCAAAAGCTGCATCACCATAATCCGTAACCCTAGCGAGTTCCTTATGTACACGCCCAATGAGATCAGTCTTCTGCGCGATTCGGATCCGGGCGTCCTGCTTCCCGGCATCGACACGGTGACGGGAAACCAGACGCCGCTGGCGTCGCTCAGCGGGTTCGCGTCGTTGCCGGGCT
>NZ_QNRK01000032.1 GCF_003315135.1 Roseiarcus fermentans | reverse complement strand
AAGCCGAAGGCGCTGGCGATGCCGAGCAGATCGACCGCCGTGGCGCCGCTCCCCATGCCGCCGACCACCGCCGCCCCGCAGCCGAAGAACACGAGCGCGAAGGTTCCGATGAATTCCGCGAGTTGTTTGTTCATTGCCGATCCTCCCTTCAGATCATGATTTCCACGGCGGGACGGCGACCGTCGCCCGCGCCGTCCGGATCGCCGCACGGGACCGTCGCCGCGCGGCTTCCCGCCTCCAGCTGGGCCGCCACCGCCGCCCAGAACGTGAAGCGTTTGCGCGAGCGCGCCCGCCTCGCCTTCTGCTGCTCGAGCCTCGCCAGGCGCCGCGCCCGGTCGCCTCCATACCGGCTGCAAAGCCAGTCGACCGCCGACGATACGCTCATGCGGCGCGGCAAACTCTCCATGTCCCCCAAGGCCCGCTCCCTTGCCTCTAATTTCCCTGGGCGAGGCCGGCGAAGGAACCCTGAGGCCTGGCGCCGGGCCCTGGGCGACTGCGTCAGGCCCGGCTCAACGCTGATCATGCCAGAGAACCGCCCGCGACTCGACCGGAATCTTGTCGAAACGGCGCCCCTACCGGGTTCCGGGGTCGCAAAGCGCCAAACAAGCGTTGCAGGCTGCGAGGCCCCGGGCGATCCGGGAGGCCGG
This sequence comes from Roseiarcus fermentans, assembly GCF_003315135.1. Lineage (GTDB taxonomy): Bacteria > Pseudomonadota > Alphaproteobacteria > Rhizobiales > Beijerinckiaceae > Roseiarcus > Roseiarcus fermentans. The sequence goes on along the minus strand of NZ_QNRK01000032.1, from coordinate 84,278 downwards.
CCGCCAGCGTGCGGCAGGACGCGCCGCCGGACGCTTCGGGGCGCCGTCGGCGCAGCCAGTCCGCATCTCCGGGCGCCGGCCCTCGCGCCTTGCCCATGCCGGCCAGGCGCAACGGCGCAGGCCGCGACGCGCCTCGGCGAACCGGCGAAACCCGACGCGGCCGCGCCTTTTCCGTGCGGAGCAGGCGGCGAGACATCCGGATCCAGTCCCGGTCCGCGACGCCCGAGACAATCGGCTTCGCCATCGCGATCGAGCAAGGTCGAGCGCCGGGCCGCCGCCGGCCCCTTTACGCGGAGAGTCGGGGCGGAGGGGTCGTTCCCAGCCTTCGGGCGAGACCGCGCCCCGGCTGAGGCGTCAGGGCGCCTCGGCCCGGCTCGCCGCCGTGAGCCCGACGGTCTTCAGCGCCTCCGCCTGCCGCCGGCCGACCGCTTCGGGATCGAAGTCGGCGATCGCGTCCTCGTACAAGCGGTGGAAGTTGAGGCGAGCGCCCAGCCGCAGGAAGGCGCCGCCGAGGCCGATGGTGGCGCGTTCGAGGAACACGAACTCGCGCGGAATGAGGAGACCGCCGCCCTCCGCCTTCAGCGCGCGCATCGCCTGGCCGATCTCCTTGCGTCCGTATTCGCCGGGGCTGACGCCGTCGGCTGCGGTGCGAACGCGATCGTCGAGGGTCGGCCCGCAAATGAACCGCGCCCAGATGGTCATGGCGTCGAAAGTGCCGCGCGTCAGTTTCGGGAAGCCCCACATCGCATAGGCCTCGCGCAGATGCGCCTCGTCGTTGGCTTTGAGAGCGCGATAAAGCTCGACGACGCCCTGTACGAAGCGCGGCGGAAAAATGCGCACGCAGCCGTAGTCGAACAGGTTGATCCCCTCGATGGTCTGGCCCGCGCCAGACCCTTTTCCAACGACGGCGTAATTGCCGAGATGGGGATCGCCGTGAATGACCCCGTAGCGCAGGAACGGCTGCCACCACGCGTCGAACAGACCGACGGCGATCGCATCGCGCGCGGCCTGCGGCGCGCCCTCGAATTCGGTGAGCTTCTCGCCCTCGAGCCATTGCAGCGTCAAAAGCCGCCGCGTCGACAGGTCTTCATGGACACGCGGCACGCGCACGAACGGCCTGTCCGCGAGCATCAGGCCATAGAGCCGCGCCACCTTCGCCTCGCGAAAATAATCGAGCTCCTCGCGCACCCGCTCTCGGATCTCCCGCGCCATCTCGCGCGTGTCGACCGCCCCGCCGATCCGCTTGTGCAGCGAGAACAGGAGATCGAGCTGCGACAGATCGGTTTCGACCGCGGAGGCCATCTCGGGATATTGCAGCTTGCAGGCGAGTCCTTCGCCCTCGAGCGTACGCCCTTTGTGGACCTGGCCGAGCGAGGCGGCTGCGGCCGGCTTGAAGTCGAACTCGGCGAAGCGCTCGCGCCAGGTCTGGCCGAGCTCGGCGATCATCCGGCGACGGACGAATCCCGCCCCCATCGGCGGGGCCTGGGATTGCAGCCGGATGAGTTCGTTGGCGTAGTCCGCGGGCAGCGCGTCGGGGATGGTCGTCAGGAACTGCGCGACCTTCATCATCGGCCCCTTCATGGAGCCCAGCGCCGAGGCGAAGGCGCGCGCGTCGTCGTCCCGCCCGCCCCCGGTCAGGCGGTTGACGCCGACCCGGGCGGCGAACGCGCCGGCGTTGGCGCCGAGCCGGGCGTAGCGCCGCGCGCGCGCGGAAAGGCGGTTGGCTTCGTTGTCTTGGGGCAAAGGGGGGAGTCCATGAGTCGGTGGCCATGCATATAGGCTCGGCGCCCAGGGATTGCACGCCGCGCTCTGGAAGGCGCCGCGCGCAAGAAGGGAAGGCTGGAGGTTTCGCAAGCAAACGGAAGGGGGCAGTGTTGGGCGTGGGCGGCGACCCCGCCGCTTTGGCCGCCTGCGCCCCACCGCGCGAGCGTTCTCCAAAAGAGGTCAGGTCATTATGAAGTTTGGAAACGCTTTCGAGTCGGCGGCCCAGGCGCAACATCAATTCGAGACATGCTGGAGCGACCCCAATGCTACGCGGTTTGAATTGCCGCTCATCGGAGTCAATGACATCTTGCGCGAACATTACATTATGAAGCCGGATGTCAATCTGACGCGGTCGATGATTTGGGACATGGAGTGCAAGAAGGCTTTGGATCCTTCGACCTACGTTCCCTATGTTGTCTCGGACGCTGGCCTGTCGGGACGACGCCGACTGAGCGACGGCTGCGAGCATTTTGTGCGATGGTCGACCCAGAAGGCGTGGCTTGGCGAGCAGCGAGGTCGAGTCCTCGAGTCGATATTCATCGATCACGCCAATCAGAGAATTGTCTTTCTCGGCATCGCCGAGATGAAATCAGCAGACGGGCGGACGGTCGCCGCGGCGGATTATCAGCCATTGGTGCATGTCGAACACGCAGCCGGCGGCTCGGAACATAATCCGTATAATCTCTGGAGGATTGTATTTCTCACCGCCATGAAAGACGAGCGTTACATTCAGCCGTTCGAAAAGATGGCGATGACCGGCCTCCTTCCAGGATATCTGGAGATCTACATCCGGAAGGACCTGAAAGTGGAATTGATGCGACGGTGATGGTCAGCGGGGCTGTGGACGCAGCCCGCCGGCTCCGCGCCCCTACCCCATCGCCTCCAGTTCGTCGATCATCCGCTCGATCAGCGACAGCCCGATGCTCCAGAAGGCCGGGTCCTTGGCGTCCAGGCCGAAGGGCCTTCCGAGGCTTCCGCGCAGCCGCAAATTCAGAGCCGCACCGAACCCGGCGCAGAAGAAGGATTGCGCGCGGCATGCCGAATGCTGTGAGTGACGATTTCGCTCTCCGCCGCCTCGTCGAAAACCAGATACGGGTACGGCGTCACGACCAGGCGGCGGATTGCCGGATCGTCTGTGCGTGTCCCGATCAAGGGGTGCTGCGGCAAAAGATCGATGCTCCCTGCGGAGAATGCTCGGCGAGGTAATCGAGTATCCCGTCGAGTTCAGCAAGCGCCGGAAGTGTGTACCGGACCTTCACAAGCCGTGTTTCAGCCAGACGGCGCGCACCTGTTCATCCGGGGCGAATTCTCCACGCGCGGAGGCGGCCTTGGAAACCGCGATTGCGGCGCGTTCATCGTCGCTCAAGGGGATCACCGCCTCGTCGTCGCCGGCGAATCGCAACACGAGGCGCGCGATTTCGTCCTGTGCGGCGGAAGGTAGGCCGCGGGCGGCCTTAACGGCGCGCTCAAGCAGTTCAGTCATATGGGAAGGATATCCGCTATCGAGGTAACTCCCAAGCCGGTGGCCAACAGCGCCGTCATCGCGAGCGAAGCGAAGCGATCCAGGGCCGCTGGGCCGCTGTCGCGCCCTCTGGTCGTCCCGCCGCCCTTCCTTGCGAGCAATTTCTTCCGCAGGAGGCAAGCGGCGGCATGGGTTGCTTCGTCGCTTTGCTCCTCGCAATGACGGGGTTGGGAGTTACCTATCGAGAGAGGACGGAAGCGAAACCCTATGTTCCGATGTGCCGATTGAGCTGGACTGGACCCCGCGTCGCGGGATCGCCTCGTACTCGGCGATCGGCGCGAGTGCGGCGACCGGGCGGCCGCGCTTCGTGATGAGCGTCGCCGAACCGCGTTCGGCTACGTCCAGAAGTTGCGGCAGGGTGTTTCGCGCTTCCTCGGCGCTTTTGTCTCGGTCATGCCCAACCGTACGGGACTGGCCGGCTGGCGCCGAGCGCGACCGGCGCCGCCGCCGGGCGGGCGCGGGACGCGCGCCCTCCCAAGGCTCTCCTCTCGTCCCTTCACGCACGGTCCGCCATCCCTCACGCCGCAATGGCGAACGTCACCCCATCGCCTCCAGTTCGTCGATCATCCGCTCGATCAGCGACAGCCCGATGCTCCAGAACGCCGGGTCCTTCGCGTCGAGCCCGAACGGGGCGAGCAGTTCGTTGTAGGACTTCGAGCCGCCGGCCGCGAGCATCGCCAGATAGCGCTCGGCGAACCCCTCGGGGGCGCTCTCGTAGACGCCGTAGAGGGAGTTCACCAGGCAGTCGCCGAAGGCGTAAGCGTAGACGTAGAACGGCGCGTGGATGAAGTGGCCGATGTAGGTCCAGAACACCTCGTAGCCCGCCTTCAGCTCGATCGCCGGACCGAGGCTCTCGCTTTGCACCTTCAGCCACAGGTCGGCGATCCGCTCGGCGGTCAGTTCGCCCTTGCGCCGTTCGAGATGGACGGCGCGCTCGAAGGTGTAGAACGCGATCTGGCGCACCACCGTGTTCAGCATGTCCTCGACCTTGGCGGCGAGCATCGCCTTGCGCTCGGCCGGGTCGGTCGCCGTCGCCAGGATCGAGCGGAAGGTCAGCATCTCGCCGAACACCGACGCCGTCTCGGCGAGCGTCAGCGGCGTCGGGGCCATCAGCGCGCCGTTCGGCGCGGCCAGCACCTGATGCACGCCGTGGCCGAGTTCGTGGGCGAGCGTGGTCACGTCGCGCGGCTTGCCGAGGAAATTGACCAGCACGTAAGGGTGCGCCGACGGCGTGGTCGGATGGGCGAAGGCGCCGGGCGCCTTGCCGGGCCTCACCGGCGCGTCGATCCAGCCTTCGTCGAAGAAGCGCCGGGCGATGTCGGCCATGCGCGGCGAGAAGCCGGCGTAGGCCGAAAGCACCGTGTCGCGGGCCTCGTCCCATGACCAGAGCCGTGGCGGCGCCCCGGGCGGCGGGGCGTTGCGGTCCCAGTGCGCGAGCTTGTCCTTGCCGAACCAGCGCGCCTTCAACGCATAGTAGCGATGCGACAGGCGCGGATAGGCGCTCGTCACCGCCGAAGCCAGCGCCGCGACCACCTCGCCTTCGACGCGGTTGGCGAGATGGCGCGAATCCGCGACGTCGGCGAACTTGCGCCAGCGGTCGGAAATCTCCTTGTCCTTGGCGAGCGTGTTGGTGATCAGGGTGAACAGGCGCACGTTCGCCCCGAGGCTCGCCGCCAGCGCATGGGCGGCCGCCTCGCGCACCGTCTCGTCCGGATCCTGCAATTTCCCGAGCGTCGGTTCGAGCGTCAGGCTCTCGCCCGCGACGTCGAAGCGCAGCGCCGACATGGTGTCGTCGAACAGGCGGTTCCAGGCCGAGGCGCCGGGGACCGACTTCTCCAGGAACAGCTGCTCGATCTCGTCGGCGAGCTGGTGCGGTTTTTCCTTGCGGATGTCGTCGAGCCACGGCCGGTAGCGGGCGAGCGGCGGCGCGGCGAGCGCCGCCTCGAGCGCGTCGTCGTCGAGCCGGTTGAGTTCGAGCTCGAAGAACAGCAGGTCGCCGGCCAGCGCGGTCACCTTCTCGTTGGTGTCGCCGTAGAACTTGGCCCGCGCGGCGTCGCTGGTGTCGGAGGCGTAGAGCAGCGACGCATAGGCCATCACCCGGCCGATCAGGTCCTGCAGCGCCTCGTAGGCCGCGACCGCCTCGGCGAGGCGGACGCCCGCCCCCGGCGACGCGGCGACGGCCGCGAGCTTGCCGCGCCAGGTCTGCGCGAACGCCCTCGCCTCGGCCGCCGCGCGCTCGAAGTCGGCGGCGAAGCGCGGCGACTCCATGCCGTCGTAGAGATCGTCGAGGCGCCACTGCGGCAGCGCGCCGGGCTCGCCCGCGGCGCCGGCGCGCGCCTCGATGTCGTAAACGGTTCCGGAAAGCGTCATCATTGTCGAGTCCCGTTCAACCCTGTTTTCACGCTGGCGCGATCCTTCCCCCTCGAGAAGGCGCTTTTGCGGACGGCGCGTTGCGACGGGGGGAGGTCATTAACAGGGCGTTTACCGTGATGACCGAGGGTGGCGCAATGCGCGGCGCGTCCGTCGCCGCGAACGCCCCCGGGAACCAGATGGCCGCACTCATCCTCGTTGTCGACGACGATCCGATCCAGCGCCGCCTGCTGGAGGCGACGACGCGGCGATTCGGCTACGCCGTCGAGTGTGCGGAGTCGGGCGAGGCGGCGCTCGCGCGTCTCCGCGCGACCGACCGGCCGCCGGTCGATCTCGTCATTCTCGACCTCGTCATGCCCGACCTCGACGGCATGGGGGTGCTCGAGCGCATGCGCCAGATGAAGCTCGCGGTCCCGGCGGTGGTGCAGACCGCGCATGGTTCGATCGAGGCGGTGATTTCGGCGATGCGGGCGGGCGCGATCGATTTCGTCGTCAAGCCGGTCGGCGCCGAGCGGCTGCAGGTGTCGATCAAGAATGCGCTCAGGGTCGACGCGCTCGAGGACGAACTGCGCCGGGCCAACCGCCGCAACGCCGGCGAGCTCGGCTTCCGCGACATCGTCAGCCGGGCGGAATCGATGGCGCGCACGGTGCGCCTGGCCGAGCGCGCCGCCAAATCCAATATTCCGGTGCTGATCGAGGGCGAGTCGGGCGTCGGCAAGGAGCTGATGGCGCGCGCCATCCAGGGCGGCTCCGATCGGCGCGGCAAGCCGTTCGTCACCGTCAATTGCGGCGCGCTCCCCGAAGCTCTGGTCGAATCGATCCTGTTCGGCCACGAGAAGGGCGCCTTCACCGGCGCGACCGAAAAGCACGTCGGCAAGTTCGCCGAGGCGAACGGCGGCACGCTGTTCCTCGACGAGATCGGCGAATTGTCGCTCGAGGCCCAGGTCAAGCTCCTGCGCGCGCTGCAGGAGGGCGAGATCGATCCGGTCGGCGCGCGCCGCCCGGTCAAGGTCGACGTCCGCTTCGTCTCGGCGACCAACCAGAACCTGATCGAACTGGTGAAGGCGGGGCGGTTCCGCGAGGACCTGTTCTACCGCCTCAACGTCTTTCCGATCGCCATTCCCCCCTTGCGCGCCCGCGCCTGCGACATTCCCGACCTCGCGCGGCGCTTCGTCGCCCGCTTCTGCGCCGAGGAGGGCAAGCGTATCCGCGGCCTGACCGCCGAGGCGAGCGCGCTGCTGTCCGCCTACGACTGGCCGGGCAACGTGCGCCAGCTCGAGAACGCCGTCTTTCGCGCCGTCGTGCTCGCCGACGGCGACGAGCTGACGGTCGCCGAATTCCCGCAGATCGCGGCGCAGGTCGACGGGTTCGAGGTTCGCATCCCGCCGGCGCCGCCGCCGGTCGCCGCCGACCCCGACGCCGCGCCGATCCGGCCGGCGACGATCGCGGCGCCCGACCCACACGCGCTCCGGCTGCTCGACGACCGCGGCGACGTCCGCACGCTCGAGGAGATCGAGGCGGAATCGATTCGCTTCGCCCTCGCCCATTACCGCGGCCAGATGTCGCAGGTGGCGCGCAAACTCGGCATCGGCCGCTCCACGCTCTACCGCAAAATGAAGGACTGCGGCTTCGGCGACGGCCTGATGGGGGACGCCGCGTAAGGGTCGGCGGGGCGCCGCCCGATTTCGCCCCGGGCGCGCCGATGCGGTATCGTCGTTCACGGTCGCAGACAACGCGGCCGAGCGGGTTTTGGAAGGCACGATGAGTCTCGGAGTTCGAAAGCGGCGCCCGGCGCCGTTTCAGTCGGCCGTCGCATGGGCGGCGCTTGCCGTTGCGTCAGGCTGGGCGCTGGCCGCCGAAGCGCAGGGGTTGCGGCCGCCCGACCCGCCGCCGTTCTCCGCCCTGACGCCGAACGCCCTGATCGAAACGGTTTTCGCGCCGCGGACGGCGGCGGTTTCGGTCCCGGGCCAGGCGGTCGATCTCGGCCCCTTCCAGGTCCTCGCCGACGCGGACGCCGCCGCCGCGACTCCCTCGCCGCCCGAGGCCGCCTCGCTCGCGCCGCCCTCCGTCGAGCCCTCGGCGATCCCGTCCGCGGCGGCGCCGCCCGACCCCGTCCCGACCGCGCTCGCAGCGGCCCTCGCGCAGTTGATCGTTCGCGACGACGGCGCCAATCCGCTCGGGTCCGGCGACTGGCGGGCGGCGCGGGCAGCGATCGGCGCGTTCTACGCCGATCGCGGCTTCCAGCCGGTGTGGGTCGACGCCGACGGCCTGACGCCGGCCGGCCGGGCGGTCGCCGCGCAGGTCGCCCGCGCCCCCGAGGACGGGCTGCAACTCGGGAAGGTTGCGCTGCCGCGCGGCCTCGCCGGGCCGCTCGATCCGGACGCGCTCGCGCGCGCAGAGGTCGCGATCGCCGCGGCGGTCGTCGTCTACGCCGAGCAGGCCAGCGGATCGCGGCTGTCGCCGGCGCGCATCTCGCCGATCCTGTCCACCGCGCCCGACGTCGCCGATCCCGGCGCGGCGCTGGCCGCGACCGCCGCGGCGCCCGATCCCGGCGCCAGGCTCGCCGACTTCAATCCGCCCCAGAAGGGCTATCGCGGTTTGCGCGAGGCGCTCGCGCGCATCGACGAAGCGCAGGGCCGCAGCGGCGCAGGCGTCGAACTGTCCGGGTCGGCCGCCGACGCGCCCGCGGTTCCCGACGACCCGCTGATGGGCGCGGCCAGCGGACGGCGGGCGCGCGGAAGGGTCGCCGTCGCGTCCGCTGCGGAGGGGTCCCGGCGCGCGCCGGCGCGCGAGCGCGCCGCCATCCTCGCCAACATGGAAATGTGGCGGTGGGAGCCGCGCGACATGGGCGAGCGCCGGATCGAGGTCAACATTCCCGACTATTCCGTGGCGGTCATGGACGGCGATGCGGTGGTGATGAGCACGCGCGTCGTCGTCGGCAAGCCGGACACGCCGACGCCGGTGTTTTCCAACGTCATGCGCTACGTGCTGATCAACCCGTCGTGGCAGGTGCCGGACTCGATCATCAAGAAGGAGATCCTGCCGCGTCTCGATCACTTCGCTCGTCTCGGCTACGAAGTGAAGACCGTCGGCGGCCGGGTGGTGGTCCGCCAGCCGCCGGGCCAGGGCAACGCGCTCGGGCGCTTCGCCTTCATGTTCCCCAACGATCATTCCGTCTATCTGCACGACACGCCGTCGCGCGCCTTGTTCGACGAGGACATGCGGGCGCTGAGCCACGGCTGCGTGCGCGTCGAAGACCCGCAGCGGCTGGCGGAAATCGTGCTCGAATGGCCGGAGGCGCGCGTCGAAGCGGCGATCGGCCGCGCCGAGCGGACCGTGTTCCTGCCCCGGCCGCTGCCGGTTCACATCGAGTATTTCACCGCGTTCGTCGACGCCGACGGAACGCTCGAACAGCGGCCGGACGTGTACGGCCTCACCCAGCGGGTCGCGAGCACGTTGTCCGCGGCAGGTCAAGATTGAAACGGGCGCGCGATGGGTCTATACGGCGATCCGATCAAATATGCCGACACCGTGACGCCGAGGTCACAGAGTCGGCGCAAGTCCGGCGGGCGCGAGGCAGACGCGCTCCGGACATCGAGGCGGCCGGCGGGGCGGGGTCCCCGACCGGAGGACGCGCGGACGAACGTGCGGGTCCGAGGTGACGACGGCGCCGGGACGGCGCGCCGCAAATCGGAAGGACGATCTGTTGGGGTGTACGACAATGAATAGGGGCCGGCGCCGAGGGGCATCCCTGGCGGCCCTCGCTCCGGTGATCGTGACGGCCTGGCTGGCGCCGAATTCGACCGAGTCGGCGGTCGCCAACGGCGACACCCGCACCGTCACCTTCTCCAACCAGCACACCAACGAGGAAGGCTCGTTCACCTATATGGTGAACGGCGTCTACGACCAGGGGACGCTCGACAAGCTCAACTGGTTCATGCGCGACTGGCGGCTCAACGAGCCGACCAAGATGGACCCGCATCTGTTCGACATCATCTGGGAAGTCTACCGCGAGTCGGGCTCGCGTCAGCCGATCAACGTCTTTTCCGCTTACCGCTCGCCCCAGACCAACGCGATGCTGCGGCGGCGGTCGCGCCAGGTGGCCGAGCATTCGCAGCACATGCAGGGCAAGGCGATCGACGCCCATTTCGAGGACGTCGGACCGGGGCGCATCCGCGACATCGCCATGCGGATGCAGGAAGGCGGCGTCGGCTTCTATCCGCAGGGCCTGACGTGGGTGCATATCGACAGCGGTTCGGTGCGCTACTGGCCGCGGATGAGTCGCGAGGCGCTGACGCGGCTGTTCCCTGACGGCAAGACGGTGTTCATCCCCTCCGACGGCCAGCCGATGCCGGGCTACGAACTCGCCAAGGCGGAAATCGAGCAGCGCGGCGGCGAGATCCAGACGGCGAGCGGCGGCGGATTCTTCGCCTGGCTCGCGGGCGTATTCGGCGGCGGCGCCGACGACGCCGAGGAGTCGGGCGGACAGGAGACGGCCATGGCTGTCGCCTCGAGTCGCGGCGGACGCGGCGGCGGCGCCCCCGGCCGGACCGCGCAGCCGGCGCCGGTCGAGATCGCCGAGGCCGGGCCGGCGGCGGTCGCCAAGGCCAAACGCGGCCTCCCCGCGGGCCCCGCCTACGCCGGCCCCGCGCCCGACGCGCCCGAGCCGCAGGCGCCCCCGGCGCCCGTCCCGCCGCCCCCCGCCCCGGCCGAAGTCGCATCGGCGCCCGAGCCTGCCGCCGTCGCGGCGCTGGAGCAGCCGCAGACCGAGAGCGACGCCGCGCCCGAGAAGCCGGTCAAGCTCAAGGGGCCGATCGCCGCGCTCTATCTCGCGCCGCTGCCGCCGCGCCGGCCGGCCAATCTCGAGTTGCAACTCGCCCTGCTCGCCGATGTCCCCCTGCCCCCGGTCAGGCCAGCCGAGCTTTCGGCGCCCGCGCCCGCGCCGGCTGCGTCCGCCCGCGCCGCGACGAGCCCGCTGCCGCCGGTCCGGCCCGCCCACCTCGCGCTGCTCGCGCCCGCCGCCGCGGCCCCGCCGCCGAACGTCGCGGCGTCCATCGGCGCGCCCGCCGCCCTGCCCCCGGTGGTCGCGGCCGCCAACACACCGCCCCCGGTCCGCGCCGACGACCCAGAGGGGCTGCCCAGCGTCATCACCCACGGGCTGACCCGTCCCCCGCCGCCGGTTGCGCTCGCGCTGGTGGAACTCGGGCCGAAACCGTCGCTGGCGGTCGACCGGACCGCGCTGCTCGAGCGCGCGGCCGAGCTCGCGGCCCCGCTGCCGCCGATGCCGATTCCCGACGCCGCGCCGGCCCCTGCGCCCCAGCCCGCGGCCCGGGCGGCGCCGACGGAAAAGAAGACCGGCTTCGTCGAGAAATTCGCGCGCCTGTTCGGCTTCGGCGCGGAGTCCGACCAAGGCCTGCGCGGATCGGAACAGTAGCGCGCGCAAACGACGAGCGGCGCGAGGTCTCCCTCGCGCCGCTGGCCGCTTCGAGTCGGAATGGCGCGGCCGCGTCAGCCGCGATCGAGCGACCAGGGCCCCGGCCCGGCCGCGGCGAGATAGAGAAACACGAAGCAGAACAGCACCGCCGGTTCCCCGTAATTGATCGCCGGGAAGACGCTCTGGGGAAAATGCGCCAGGAAATAGGCGACCGCCATGAAGCCCGAGAGCACGAAGGCGACGGGCCTCGTGAACAGGCCGAGCGTCACCAGCACGCCGCCGACGAGTTCCATCCCACCCGTGAAATAAAGCATCCCCGCCGGCATCTTGTCGATGAACGGCAGCCCGGCCGGAAAGCCGAGAAGCTTGCCCGTGCCATGCTCCAGGAACAGCAGCCCGGTCACGATGCGCAGGATCGAGTGCAGCGCCGGAGCCCACGAGCGCGGCAGAACGGCGATCCTCGCCGTCGGGTTCGGAGTGGGAAGCGTCGAGACGGACATGCGTGGCTCCTTTCGATTGAGCGGGCCGGAGCGGGACATCGCCCGCTCCGGCCGCTTGCGTTCGTTCAGCCCTTCAATTTGGCCGCGGTCTTCGCCACCAGTTCGCCCTGATGGCGAGCCCCGGCGAGGTCGATGTCGCTCGGCAGGCGCTGGCCCTGGCCGCCGGCGATCGTGGTCGCGCCGTAGGGCGCGCCGCCGGCGATCTCGTCCAGCGTCATCTGCCCCGCATGGCTGTAGGGAAGGCCGACGATCACCAGCCCGAAATGCAGGAGGTTGGTGAGGATCGAGAACAGCGTCGTCTCGTTGCCGCCGTGCTGGCTGGCGCTCGAGGTGAAGGCGGCGCCGACCTTGCCGTGCAGCGCGCCGGTCGCCCACAGGCCGCCGGCCTGCTCGAAGAAGCTGGCCATTGCCGAAGGCATGCGGCCGAAGCGCGTCGGCGCGCCGACGATGATCGCGTCGTAATTGGCGAGGTCCTCGACCTTGGCGACCGGCGCGGCCTGATCGAGCTTGAAATGCGCGCCCTTGGCGATTTCCTCGGGGACGGTCTCGGGGACGCGCTTGATGTCGACAGTCGCGCCCGCGGCCCGGGCGCCTTCGGCCTCGGCGTTGGCCATGGCTTCGACGTGGCCGTAGGAGGAGTAATAAAGAACGAGCACCTTGGCTGACATACATTGGTCTCCGGTTTAGGCGGTAGGCGACGTATTGCTGTCGTACAAGCGATTTACGACAAGAAGCAAGAAATAAGAGTCGAGACCTCGACGACCCGACAGACTACTGCCGACCGCCTCTCACAGAATTTTCGCCATGTCGGCGAAAGCGAGGCGCGGATTGCGGGGGAAAAGCTTCGAGTCGTCGCCGTAGCCGATGTTGATCAGCAGATTGGACTTGACCTTGCCGTCCGGAAAGAACTCCGCGTCGACCTTCGCGGTGTCGAAGCCTGCCATCGGGCCGGCGTCGAGGCCGAGCGCCCTGAGCGCGAGAATGAGGTAGCCGACCTGCAGCGTTCCGCTCTGGAAGGCGGTGCGCTCGGCGAACGCGCTGTTTCCGGCGAACCAGGCGCGCGCATCGGTCTGCGGAAACAGTCTCGGCAGATGCTCGTAGAACTCGAGGTCGTAAGCGGCGATGGCGACGACGGGCGCGGCCATGGTCTTGGCGACGTTGCCGGGCGAGAGCGCCGGCCGCAGCCGCTCCTTGGCTTCCGGCGAGCGCAGGAAGAGGACGCGCAACGGCTGCGCGTTGGCCGCCGTCGGCCCGACCTTGGCGAGATCGAGCGCCTCGACGAGCAACGCGTCCGGCACCGGCCGGCCGACGAAGGCGTTGTGGGTGCGCGCTTCGGTAAAGAGCTTCGCCAGCGCCGCCGCCCCGAGCCCGGCGCCCCGCTCGTTCGTGTGTTCGGTCATGATGAGTCTCCTTGCGCCGCAACATGGGCGCGGAATCCCATCAGGGCAACGCAGCAAAATATGATGCATTCCATCGCTAAGTTTGATAGCAGTCCGGAATGATCGACGCCCTGACCCTGGACCAGATGCGAATCTTCGTCGCCGCGGTCGATCAGGGCAGTTTTTCCGCCGCCGCCCGCAAGCTCGGGCGGGTGCAGTCGGCGGTCAGCCAGTCGATCGCCGCGCTCGAAGCCAATCTCGGCCTGGCGCTGTTCGACCGCTCGGCGAAGACGCCGCGGCTGACGAGGGCGGGCGAGGCCCTGATCAAGGACGCCCGCCGCGTCCTGCAGCGGGCGGACGAACTGAAGGCGCGCGCGGCGAGCATCGCCTCCGACGTCGAGCCGGAGCTCTCCTTCGCCGTCGACCCGATCTTCCCGCACGGGCCCCTGATCGCGAGCCTGACGGCGCTGAGCGCGGCGTTTCCGAAGCTGCCGGTCACGATCTTCACCGAGAACCTGGGCGGTTCGGAGCAGCGGCTGCGCGACGGCGTGGCCCAATTCGCCATCGCGCCGATGCCGCTCGACAGTCCGCGCGACCTCGCGGCCGACTTCCTGAGCGCTTTCGACGTGGCGCCGGTGGTCAGCGCCGAGCATCCGCTGGCGCGCGAGCCGAGCCCAGTTTCACGGGCGACGCTCGAGCCCTACGTGCAGCTCGTCCTGACCGACCGGACGCCGCTCACCCAGAACTTCAGCGGCGGCATCGTCGGCCACCACATCTGGCGGTTCGCGGATCTGTCGACGCGGCTCGAATTCCTGCTCGCCGGCTTCGGCTGGTGCAACATGCCGCTGCACCTCGTGCGCGAGCACATCGCCGCCGGACGACTGAAGACGCTCGAACTCGCCGAGCGCGACCCGTTCCAGTTCCGCGTGCACGTGATGCGCATGCGCGGAACCGAGATCGGCCGCGCCGGGCGGTGGCTGATCGACGACCTGCGCCGCCTGATCGCCGCCTGTCCCGAGGCCTACCGGGCGGAGCCGCAGCCGCCGTCCTGAGCCGCGCGACGGCTCGAACATGAACCCTTTCACAGCCCCGTCAGCCGGAATGGCCAGCGGCGACCATGGGCGCATCGCCGGCGAGTCCGGCAACCGACGCCATGAGCATGACACCGCCGGGTCGACTCGGCGGCCGTCTCGTCTTGCCGAAGGCTATTTCGGCCGCTCGACTTTCCGGTTGCTCAAGGCGACAATCGCAACGCTCGGCGCCACGATGATCCAAAGCCAAAGCAGCGCTTCCCTGGTCTTCCCTTCTCTGTGCGGCGCCGTTCTCCCTTCCTCGAACGCATCGATCAAATAACAGAGGTTTGACGAAATGGCGCCGGTCCGGGCCGAGGGCGTTCGCCCGGCGGCTGGTCGAGCCCGCGGCGCGCGCCGGTTTCGTGACGATCAACAGGCGGCCGGAGATCGAGACCTCCGCCGCCGGCTTCCTGTCTTTCCCGGTTACAGCCAGACCCGTCATATCAGTTGTCGATGCACCCGCGATTGCATTCGCTGGTGTCGCGGGTGAGGCCGTCCCAGTCGTCGTCGCGGCGGGGCGCCGGGGCGAGCCGGGACGGCGACAGCGCCTCCGCGGAGGCGGGAATCGCGTGGCGATGCGCATAGCCCGCCGGACGATGCGTTTCCTCGCTCGCGGCGGGGGAAGCGGCCAAGGCCGCGGCGGAGGCGATCACGAACGAAGAAACGATGAGAGCTGACCACGTCATCTCATTTCCTCCTTGGCCGGAATGAACCGCGGCGTCGACTTCGCCGGCCGCGTTCCGTCAGCGTAAGTGAGCATGGATTCGCCAGATCCGCCGTGAGCTTCGTCACACAACGGTCATGCATCCGTCACGGGGGGGGGGGACGCCGTCGGCCGATCTCGCGCCAAGACCCGCCGGCCCGAGGCGACTCCGCAGGGCTTTGCCGGCGGGATTGGCTTCCCGAAAGGAAGTACTCCTTTCGCGCGGCAATTCTATGTTGACTGCAGTAAACCGGGTCCTGTACAACCCAAGTTGACGCTGCTGCCCGAATTACACAACCTCGGTTGCCGCAACGCCAGGCGTTCACGGGCCGCAAGGGCGTTCGCAACTCAGTCTGAGGATTCCTCCATGCGTCTAGGACATGTGTCGGCGGCCGCGACGGCGGCTGCGATGATCGCGCTCGTCTCGCAGGCCCACGCGGGCGCCAATCTGGTGGTCAACGGCGACTTCTCGGCCGGCGCCGCCGGCTTCACGAGCGACTACATCTACGTGGGGCAGCCGGCGAGCCCCTGGACGGCCCCGGGCGTCCCCCCCGACGTCACCATCAACAACCCGTTCACCTACGGCGTCGGCGCGAACGCCAGTCTCTTTTCCAGCCTCTGGGCCGACATTCCCGCGCCGCACGGGTCGGGCAATTACATGATCGTCAACGGCGCCGCGAAGCGGCCGACCTCGATGACCTCCTACACCGTCTGGGAGCAGACCGTGACGCTCGCGCCCGGCATGAATTACGATTTTTCCGCCGAAGTCGCGAGCCTCTCCCCCGGCAATCCGGCGTCGCTGCACGTCTACGCCAACGGTATCCAGATCGGCGCCGCGACCACCGGGGCCGTCGGCGATTGGCATGCGCTCGACGCGACCATCACGGTGGGCTCGCCGTCGAACGTCATCCTGAGCGTCCAGGACAGCGCCGTGTCGGCCAAGGGCAACGATTTCGGCCTCGCCGACATCGCGCTCAGCGCCGCGATTCCCGAGCCGTCGACCTGGGGAATGCTGGGCCTCGGCATCGCCGCGCTCGCCTTCGCCGGCCGCAGTTCGCGCCGCTCGACGATCTCGATCGTGTAGGCGGGCGAGGCTCGCCATGACAAGGCCGGCCCGTTCCGCCGGGCCGGCGGCAGGACCATGGCGACCGGGAATGGCTGCGACGCCGGCGGCTTTCGAGGCGTCGGCATTTCCCAATGGTCATCCTTGACTGACGCACGTGCAGGTCAATTACACGAGCAGTGACGCTTGTCCGGGCGTCGGGCGCGACCGTATCGGGCGCCGAAAAGCATTCGGCTCGGAGCAGACAATGAATAAATTTATCAAGATCTTAGGAGTGACGACGCTGGCGGTTGCGATGGTCGCCGGATCTCACGCTCACGCGATGATCGACTTTTCTTTTGTCGCTGCGCCGGGAAGCAGCCTGACGTCCGAAAACTGGCAATCGGACAGAACGGTTTCCGTGGCCTCCAATTTCACGATGATCGCCATCCAGCCAGGCAATCCCAATCAATACAACGCCAGTGTCGTGCAGCAGGTCACCGACCCCTGGGCATACGGTCCGTGGGAGCTCGAGAGTTACTTCGGCGGCCTGCAGGACCTGCATTTCGTCACCAACGCGGGCGGCGCGTCGACCGACCTGTTCAGCGTCAGCGCCGGCCGGGCCACCTTCAACGACGGAACTTACGCGGCGGTTCAGACGTATACAGGCGAGACCTTCGGGACGCTGACAATCGCCGCGCCCGAACCGTCCACCTGGGGGATGCTGGGCCTCGGCGTCGCCACGCTCGCCTTCGCCCGCCGTCGCTCGCGCCGCCCGGCGATCTCGATCGTGTGAAGCCGGCGGGCCCGGCGTGGGACGGCCCCCAGCGCAGGGCGGCCGCCCTCGTCTTCGACCTCCTCCCGGCCGCGCCGCCCGCCATGGCGCGACGAAGCGGAGACGTTTATGGTCGCGGCGCGCGCCGTGAGTCGACGCGCCGCGGCGACCGACGCCGGCGAGGATCCCTGATTTCGGAGAGCGCGATGCGGCGCAGCGGTATCGCCGCCTGGCTTGTCCTGGTCGGACTGGCCGCCCCCTTCCCGGCGACTGCGGCCTGCGCGCCGAGAGCGTTCGACGGCGCGTCCTTCACCGTCTGCGCCTTCGATCCGCGCCGCGACGACATCCGTCTGTTCTGGAAGGGCGGCGACGACAGGCCGTTCGGGTCGCTCGGCGCGCTCGCCGACGCCCTGCAAAAGCGCGGCGAACGCCTCGTCTTCGCGATGAACGCCGGCATGTTCCGGGAAGACCAGTCGCCGGTCGGGCTCTATATCGAGAACGGGCGGCGGCTGCGCGGCGTCGACACGCGCGACGGCGGGGCCTCCAATTTCCGGATGAAGCCGAACGGGGTGTTCTGGATCGGCGACGGCGTCGCCGGCGTCGCCGAAACCGGCCGCTATCTCGCCGACCGGCCGCCGGCGCGCTACGCCACCCAGTCGGGCCCGATGCTGGTGATCGATGGACGCATCCACCCGAAAATTCGCCCCGACGGCACCTCGGCGAAGATCCGCAACGGCGTCGGCGTCGACGACCACGGCCAGGTGACATTCGCCATCGCCGACGCGCCGGTGACCTTCGACGTCTTCGCCCGCCTGTTCCGCGACGGGCTCGGCGCCCGCGACGCGCTGTTCCTCGACGGCTCGCTGTCGTCGCTCTACGCGCCCGAGCTCAGGCGCGACGACGAATTGCTGCCGATCGGCCCGATCGTCGGCGTGGTGAGCCGGCCGGCGGTCGGCAGCAATTGATCCGGTGATGGTTCGCGCCGGGGCGTTTGCCAGACAGTGAGGCCGGCGGGTCCTTCACCGGGCGCCAGTTTGCTCTCGACGATGGGATGTCCATCCTGACGCAATGCCTCGCGCGTCGCCAACGCACGCAAAAAAAGAGAGCTGCCGACCCGTTCGCCGCAGCCCGAAAATCCGAATTTTCTTGATATCTGCAGTTCTGCAGCCTGGTTACACTAGAGTCGAGTATCGGCGCCGCATATGTGACATATCGCCACATCGTATACCGCAATGGACAGGGTCATCGATTTGACATCCTTGTTCGTGAGGATCGTCGCGCGCCGAGCTTCGACGTTCAGACCCGTCCTCGTCCTCCGCATTCACCGGCGCAACGGCCACGATGCGCTGAAAAGAACTCGGCGTCGGCCCAGGACGATCTGTTCGCCAAGGACAACTCTGGCTGTGGCGGGACTCATCCCTGTATCTTCCTGCCGGTTTGCTGCGCGGGCTCGTCGCCGAATGGCCACGGTTGATCATGGGCGTCCTGCCGGACTCGTTTGACGAACGCGCTCGACCTGGCCCGGCGTCGGGCGAGCGGCGTCATGTCCGTCCCCGTTCGCCCGCCTCGACGATCCCGCGCGCGAGACCCGGATTGTCGCGCACGACGCTCGGGGCGTGGCCGGTCCAGCGCCGGAACGCGCGGCTGAACGCCGCGATGTCGTGGTAGCCCAGCGCCGAGGCGATCTGGTCGAGGCTGCGCTCGCCGAAGCTGCCGTCGCTCAGGTACTGGAGCGCGAGTTCGGTGCGCAGGCCCTCGAGCACGCGGGAGTAGCTGGTTCCCTCCTGCTCGAGCCGCCGGGAGAGCGTTCGCGCCGTCATGCCGAGCGCGCCGGCGACGCTTTCGACTTTCGCCTCGCCGGCCGGAAGCAAGCGGCGAAGCGCAGCCCCGACCGCCCTCCGCACGGTCGGCCGCGACGGCGCGGACCACGCGGCGGCGTCCTCGGCGATGCCGCTCAGGACCTGCAACAGACGGGGATCGGCGGCGATCAGCGACAGATCCAGCGCGCTGCGGGCAAGGACGATGCGGTCCGAGCCGGCGTCGAAATCCGCCGGACAGCCGAAATACTGTTCAACGGCGTCGATCGATTCGAGGCGGGGGTGCGCGAAGGTCACGCGCGTCGGGTTGACGGGCCCGGCGGCGATCGAACGGCACACGCGCACCGCCATCGCCAGATGATATTCGACGGTGTGCTTCAGGCGGGCGCGCGGCGCGCCGAGGAAGCGAAAATCGACGATCGCGCCGCCGCCCGCAGAGGCCGTCACGTCGGCTTCGACGCCGCTGTTGGCCGCCGGGAGAAATCGCTCGAACAGGCTCAGCGCGTCCCGAAGCGTCGGCGCCGCCCGGACCAGGAAATAGAGCAGCCCGAGGTCGCGGGGATCGACGGCCTCGGCGAGCCGGAGACCGAAGATCGGGTCCCCGGCCGCGTCGGCTGCGAGTTCGGCCAGCATGGATTCGGCGCCGGGAAGCGCGTCGGCGCTGGCCCTGGCCGGATCGACGCCGGTGAGGCCGGCCCGCTCGACGAGCGGCGCCGGGTCGATGGCGCGCCCCCGCAACGCCGCGATCACGCCGCTGACCAGGACTCCGGTCGTGATCGGCGGCCCGCCTCTTCGCATCCTGCACTCGTGAACATGTGACAGCACCGTTGATAGCCCAATGTGTGCGCCAATTCACTCCCTCGATTGTCGGACAATCCCCGTGTTGCGGCCGTTTTGCCGGGGCGGCGCGCGCGGACGGCTTGCAGGCCTGGGCGAAACTTGGTCTTGTCCTTGCCTGGCGAGACCGCGCCTCGACGCCCGGAGCCTCCATGACGACCCTCGAAACGCCAGCGCTCGAAACCTTCACGCTCGCGATCGTCGTGTTCTTTGTCGGCGTCGGGCTCAACCGGCTGATCACGCCGCTCGGCCGCTGGAACATTCCGGAGGCGGTGACCGGCGGACTGGTCGCCTCGCTCGCGACCCTCGTCGCCCACGACGCGCTCGGCTTGCGAATCGTCTTCGACCTCGACGCCCGCGACACGCTGCTGCTGTTCTTCTTCACCGGGATCGGGCTCAACGCCCGCTTCGACGACCTCGTGGCCGGCGGCCGACCGCTCGTGACCCTGCTCGGGCTGACGCTCGCCTTTCTGATCATCCAGAACCTGATCGCGGCGGGCGGCGCGGCGGCCCTCGGCCTGCCGCACGGCGTGGCGGCGCTGATCGGCTCGGCCGCCCTGATCGGCGGCCACGGCACGACCATCGCCTGGGCGCCGATGATCGAGCAGCGCTTCGGCCTGCAGCACGCCATGGAGATCGGGGTCGCCTCGGCGACCCTGGGCCTCGTCGCCGCGAGCCTCGTCGGCGGCCCGGTGGCCAAATTCCTGATCGCGCGGCACGGCCTCGCCGGCCCGCGTAACGCAGCGCCGGTGCTCGGCCTGAGCGACGACGAGGCGCCCCGCGACGACATCGACCATGTCGCGCTGATGCGGACGCTGCTCGTGCTCAGCGTCGCGATCCTGATCGGCCTCGCCCTGCAGCAGGGGCTGCTCGACCTCGGCCTCAAGCTGCCGCCGTTCGTCTGCTGCCTCTTGACGGCGATCGTGCTGACCAACTTCGTTCCGCGTCTCGGCGCCTCCCTGCCCTGGCCGGCGCGCAGCCGCTCGCTCGCGCTCGTGTCCGATTTCTCGCTCAACGTCTTTCTCGCCATGTCGCTGATGAGCATGCAGCTCTGGTCGGTGGCGGAACTCGGGCCGACGCTGATCGTGGTGCTGGCGCTTCAGACGCTGGCGTCCGTGCTGTTCGCAGCCTTCGCCGTGTTCCCGGCGATGGGCCGCAACTACGACGCCGCGGTGCTGACCGCGGGGTTCGTCGGCGTGACCCTCGGCGCCACCCCGACCGCGATCGCCAACATGACCTCGGTCACCAAGGCGCATGGGCAGGCGCCGATGGCCTTCATCATCTTGCCGCTCGTCTCGGCCTTCTTCATCGACCTCGCCAACGCGGCGGCGATCGGCTTTCTGGTGCGGTAGGAGGCGGCCCGCGCCTGGATCGACCCGGCCACGAGGCCGCTCCAGCAGCGCCGCGTCAAGACCGACGCAAAGCAACGGCGGGCTATCGACGCCATAGCGGCCCGGGAACGGAAGATTACGTTCCCGTCGCGAGCGATCGCGGTCAGATGAATGACCTTAGGTAAACCAGGATCTCCGCCGATTGTTCTTGACATCGCTGATGGCTTCCGCATATTGACATTGTAACACTGTTGCAACTTGTCATGGGGGCAAAACATGAGAATGCAACTCTTAGCCGCCGGCTGCCTGGCGGCTGCCCTGACGGCTTCCGCGCCGGCCGGCGCGACGCTTTTGGATTGGAGCTATGCCGGCGCGTCGTATTCCGGGTCGGGCACGCTGACCGCCGACTCCTCCGGCGACGTCACCGCCATCACAGGGACGTTCAACGGCGCAATCGTCACCGGCCTGGGTTCCTGGGGGCAACCGAGCAATACGATCTCCTATCCGAACCAGCCCTATCTGGACGGCAATGGACTCTCCTTCGACACGAACGACGGAAACGCCTGGAACATCTACAACTTCCTGCCTTCTTACTATACCGCCTCGCCGTACAGCGGGCCGTCCGACTACTTCGGCAGCTTCACCCTTGCGGCGCCCGCCCCGGAGCTCTCGACCTGGGCGATGTTGGGTCTCGGCTTCGCCGGTCTCGCTTTCGCCGGTCATCGCAGCCGCCGTTCGGCGACCCAGACCGCCTAAGACGATTTGCGGGTTAAACCAAACTTGCCGGGAAGGACGGCGAAACGCCCGCCCTTTCCGAACATCCGCCCGCGCAGGCGCAGCAACGCGCGTGCGCGGGTGGGAGAAGGTCGGGAGATGCTTCGCCCGCGAATGGCGGTCCCGTCCGTTCCGCTCCACGAAGCCGCTCGTCTCGGCCTTCTTCATCGACCTCGCCAACGCGGCGGCGATCGGGCTTCTGGCGCGGTCGCGCCTTTCCGGGGCGATTCGTCGAACGCGCCGGCCGCGCTCACGAAACGATCAGGAGATCCGCGCCGACAGCCACCGCCTGAGCGCGACGAGCGACCAGATCGCCTCGACCAGGCCGAAGGGCCACGCGCCCTGCAAGAACCCATAGGCCGAGCCCAACGCGCACGATAAGGCGAACAGCAGGACGAACCAGTGGCTGCGGGCTTCGAGCGCGTAGGTGACGAGCATGGCGGAAACCGCGAAGAGGCCGAACAGCGTCAACGCATCCATCGCGAAACTCTCTCATGGGTCCGCCGAGCCGGCGCGTCGCCGACAGCGCGGGCGGGCGAAGCGAAAGACACGCGGCGGCGCCTCGACGGCGGTCGTGGCGTATCCCGCAACAGCGGCGGCGACGCGGTCGCGGGACGGCGACGCGGTCAGAGGTCGGGATTCGAGGCGTCGCCCGGCCCCAGCCGACGTTGCAGAATCGGCGTGTCGATCCAGCGGCCGAACTTGAACCCGACCGCTCTCAACACGCCGACAGGCTCGAACCCGAACCGCCGGTGCAGTCCGATCGAGCCCGCGTTGGCGCTGTCGCCGACGATGGCGACCATCTGCCGCCACGGCCCGCGCTCGCAACGGGCGACCAGTTCCCCGAGCATGGCGGCGCCGACCCCGCGGCGGGCGAGGCCGTCGGCGACGTAGACCGAATCCTCGATCGCGAACCGATAGGCCGGGCGCACGTGGTAAGGGGCGGCGTAAGCGAAGCCGAGCGTTTCGCCGTTCTGTTCGGCGACGAGATACGGCAAGCCGCAATCGACCGACTTTCGCCGTCTCGCGATCATCTCGTCGAGCGTCGGCGGCGTTTCCTCGAACGTGGCGAGCGCGCCGAGAACGTAGTGCGCATAGATGCGCTGCACCGACGGCATGTCGTCGCCATGTGCGTCGCGCACGACCAGGTCGAGCCGCGAAACGTCTGCGTCGGTCACGGAAACAGCCCCCGCGCCTGTTTCGCCTTCATCACCCGCTCGACCCCGATCGCCTGGGCCGCCGTGCGGTTCGACACGCCGTCGCGTTTGGCGCGCGCCACGACCGTCGCCCAGCTGCGGTCGAGCGCCCGCTCGAGGCGGTCCATCACCTCGTCGCGCGACCAGAAATACTGCTGCAAGTCCTGCACCCACTCGAAATAGCTGACGATGACGCCGCCGGCGTTGCACAGGATGTCCGGGATGACGAAGATCCCGTCGTTGCGCTCGGCGAGAATCTTGTCGGCCTCGGGAGTGGTCGGGCCGTTGGCGCCTTCGGCGATGATCCGGCAGCGGAGAACGCGGGCGAGGTCGGCGTCGATCACCCGCTCGACCGCGCACGGCGCGAGCACGTCGCACGGCTGCTCCATCACCGCGCGCGGGTCGATCGCCGCCTCCGTCGACCAGCCGGCGAGCGCGCCGGTCCGCTGGGCGTGGCTGACGAGCTCGCGCGCGTCGAGGCCCTTCGGGTCGTAGTAGGCGGCGGTGTGGTCGCACACGCCGACGATCTTGACTCCGCGCGCGGCGAGGCCGAGCGCCGCGTGCGCGCCAACGTTGCCGAAGCCCTGCACGATCGCGGTCGCGCCGACCGGATCGATCTCCAGCGCCTCCATGGCGCGGAAGGCGAGGAAGGCGACGCCGTGGCCGGTCGCCTCGCGCCGCCCGAGCGTGCCGCCGGTGTCGACCGGCTTGCCGGTGACGATCTCCGGCACGGTCACCCCCTGGTACATGGAATAGGTGTCCATGAACCACGCCATCACCTGCTCGTTGGTGCCCATGTCTGGCGCCATGACATCGACGCGCGGGCCGACGAACGGGATCATCTCCTGCATGTAGCGGCGCGACAGCCCCTCCAGCTCGCGCATCGACAGCGTGTGCGGATCGACCGTCACCCCGCCCTTGGCGCCGCCGTAGGGCAGATCGGCGAGCGCGCATTTCCAGCTCATCCAGATCGCGAGCGCCGCGATCTCGCCGATGTCGACGTTGGGAGCGAAGCGTGTCCCGCCCTTGGCCGGCCCGAGGGTCAGGTGATGCTGGACCCGGTAGCCGGGGAACACCCGGGTCCGTCCGTCGTCCATGTGGATCGGGCAGGAGACGACGATGGCGCGCTTGGGAAGCAGGAGCCGGTCGCGCTCGGCCTCGGGGATCGCGAGGTGGTCGGCGATCAGGTGGAACTGTTCCCGCGCCATGTCGAACACGGGGCCGGCATAGAGGTGGAGCATGGGGGTGGTTGTCCTCCGGGGAGCGTCGGCGCCAGACCTTCTACCACGCTCAATGGACGAAGAAGAACGCCGTCATCGCGAGCGAAGCGCTGCGATCCAGAGGCCACCTGGCTGCTGTTGCGGCTCGTGGATCGTCCCGTCGTGCCTCGGGCTTCGTTGCAAGCAGAAGTCGGAGCAATCCTTGCAAAACGGACGCAAACGGCGTCGTGGATCGCTTCGTCCTTCCGGGCTCTTCGACCCGGGGGTTGCGCCTCGCAATGACGGGGTCGGGAGTTACCAATGGTCCGCGAATGGCTCGGAACATCAAGGCCCTGAGGCGATTTTTTGGTCGCACAGTAACTCCCAACCCCGTCATTGCGAGGAGCAAAGCGACGAAGCAATCCATGCGGCCGCTTGCTTCCTGCGGAAGAAATTGCTCGCAAGGAAGGACGGCGGGACGACCAGAGGGCGCGACAGCGGCCCAGCGGCCCTGGATCGCTTCGCTTCGCTCGCGATGACGGCGCTATTCGCTGCCGGCTTGGGAGTTACGTTGCACAGCGAGCACACGATGTTTAAGCTTCCGCAGGCCAAAACCTTTGCGCCGAGCCAGACGATGCAAGACCGTGACGATGTCGTGGTCGCCTGAGGTCAGCCGCCCTCCGGCGCCGGCCCCTCCTCCTGGTCCGCCTCGAACACGAGACCTTCGTACAACTCGGCGAGCGGCAGCGAGACTCCGATCTCGGGAAGGGTGAGGACGGACTCCTCGGCGATGATCTCGAGCGTCCACGTCTCGCCCGAGCGGACGTGGACAGTGGCGCCGACGCGATCCTGTTCGAGCATGACGTAGCGCTGCACCGAGGGCATGGCCTGGTATTCGCGGGCCTTGACGATGCGGTCGCTCGCCGCCGTGCTCGGGCTCAGAACCTCGAAGATGACCACGGGATCGGCGACCATCCTGCTCGCGTTGTCGCCGCCCGTGCAAGTGACGAAGCCGTCCGGATAGCGGATGTGATCGTCGGCGGTCCTGATCTTGAGGTCGCTGCCGAAGTATTGGCACGGCTGGCCGCGAAGGCGGGCGGTCAGGGCGAATGCGAGATTGCGCTGAATGGCCGCGTGGGCGCGGGTTCCGCCGGTCATGGCGACGGGGCCGACGCCGTCGAATTCGTGGCGCAGCTCCTGCCGCTCCTCCCAGGCGAGGAATTCGGCGAACGTCATGGGCTTTCGAAGGGCGAGGGTCATCGAAGCGCATCCTTATCACGATCCGCGGTCGGGAGCGACACATCAGCCGCCCTCTGCCCTCCCGGCAATCCCGTTCCGCCGGCCGGGCGCCCGGCCGCGGGCGCTCCCGCGCCGCCGGCCTCGACGACCCCTGTGGAGAAGTCGCCCGGAACGCCGCCCCGAACGCCGCCGCCGCTCGGCAAACCGCTGCCGGCGCCGGTTGGCGTTCCACCGGCCGGGAAACCGCCCGCTGGAGCGCCAGCGGCGCCGACGACGGCCAAGCCGCCGCTCGTTCCCCGGGGCCCGGCCCAGACCATCGCGCCGAACCCGGCGCCCGTCGTTCATGCGCCGCCCGCCCCAGCGGCGCCCGTCGCTCACGCGGCCCCGCCGCCTGCGCCGCCACCCGTCGTTCACGCCGCCCCGCCCTCTCCGCCGGCGCCCGTCGTCCACGCGGCCCCGCCTCCTGCGGCGCCCGTCGTTCCCGCGCCGCCGGCAGGCGCCGCACACGGACCTCCCTGCGGCCCGCCCGGTCAGCCCTGCCCGAGATAAGCGTACGGGCGCGGCTGGCGGCGCGTTGGCCGTAACCCCGCCCGCGCAAGGGAGAGGGGCGCGAGGGGATAGCGCTGCGCGCGATCCCGGGCCGCGCCCCGGGCCGAAGGCGACATGGCGAAGCCGGCGACCGGCGATCTAGGGTTTCCGGGTCAGCCACGGCCTCAGCCAGCGGGCGAGGCGCGGCATCACCCCGTAGCTCATGGCGAAGGTGATCAGGCCGGTGAGCAGCGCCGTGCGCAGCAAGAACGGCAGGAAGCCGAGCAGCGGCGCGACGAACCAGAGAACGAGGCTCGCGGTCGGGAAGATGCCGAGCCAGGTCGCCAGCGTCATCCGCCAGCGCGGCGGGTTGACGCTCGCCGGCACGACCTCGGGCGAGAACCACGCCTCGAGCCCGGTGATGACGCGGTAGTCCGGCTCGCCCTCGGCGACCGTCGCGAGCCGGCCGAGCCATGCGGCGTGGGCGTCCGACGCGTCCCAGCGCTCAAGATCGGCCTCGGTCGCGAATTTCGTCACCACCTGATAGGCGCCGGCCTCGGTCGCGGGCGGGATGACGTCGGCGCTGACGAAGCCGGGAAACGCCTTCATGTCGGCGAACATGCCGCGCAGCAGCGCTTCGTAGGCGGGGGCGCAAAGGGCGAGCGCCCGGCGGGCGGCGACACGGACGACGGGCGGCGGCGTGACGGCGGCGATCATGCTGTGCGCTAGCCCGCCGCGAACCCCCGGTCCAGACGGCGCGCTGTCGCATGCGGGCTTTTCGGCCGCCGCGGCGGGCGGCGCCCGTGACAGCGCCGCGAGGCCCGCGGCCCGGCCGCGGGCGGACGAGCCGCTCGGAACGCCGGCGGCGCGATCGAGGGCCGAGCGCGAGCGCCGCGGCCGTTACGCCTGGGCCGCTTCGGGCTTCAACCGCCACATCTGAAAGCCCGCTGTGCCGATTGCGCGCTCGATCATCCGGCGGGGAATCCCATGCGGCAGCGACGCGCCCGGCGGCGATCCGGAGACCAGTCGCCACGGGCCGGCGCGATCGGGCAGCCGGGTTCCGGCGATGTCGCCGGCGAAAGCGTGAAGGCCCTGGCGGGTCTGCGACTCAAAGACGAAAATGCGCATGAGGTTCTCTCGTGGTCACCGGTCTCGGCCGGGCGGAGCAGCAGGCCCGGCTCAGCGCGTCGCGCCGGGCGTTCGCATCTTCGCCGCCGCGATTGGACCCCCGCGGATCATGCGCGCAGTCGGGCGCGACGAATGGCTTCGCGCATGGGTTTGCGGATCGTCCGAGGTCTTTCGCAGGCCCCGAAGGCGCTGAGGCGGCGCGCGCTCGCGTCGCTGCGTCTCGACTCGGACACGGCTGCCGCCGGGATCTCCGCTCGAACCCGCTCGTCCAGAACGTCTCCGGCCCGCGAGGCGCTCGCAGGCCGGAGGTCAACAGCAGAACATCTTCGCCGGCCGGCGTCGCCCGCGCATCCGCGATCGACGCCGTGCGCACGGCGGTCGGTCTCAGGCGGCCTCGAGGTTGCCGGCCGCGCTCTTGCCCGTGCGCCGGTCGGCGATGATCTCGTAGCTGATCTTCTGGCCCTCTTTCAGGCTTTGCATGCCGGCGCGCTCAACCGCGCTGGCGTGAACGAATACGTCGGCTCCCCCGTCGTTCGGCTGGATGAAACCGAAGCCCTTGTCGGAGTTGAACCACTTTACAGTACCAGTCGTCTTCATTTTAGTTCCTTGCGCCCGAGGCGCATCTATTCCTGCGCCGCGAAGCGCAGGAGGTCAGTCCAATCGAGGTTCGGATAAAAGAAACGCCACGACACCCGCGCGACGCGGAGACGTAATCTACAGCCCTTCGGCCAAAACTTCGATACGCGCTTCTAGATTAGGATCAGGTCTTTTTCAAGAGTTATTCCCGTTTCAGCAAAAATGCGCCGCCCCGGGGCCTGCCGCCGCCGACCACATTTGGTATGGAGCGCGGCCGGCGAGCGCCCCTGCCCGGCGCCGAATCCGGGTGCGCCGCGAGCCATGCGCGGTTCAGCCCGCGCCCGAACGGCGCTCCGTCTCGGCGGTGATCTCGTCCCCCAGCGCCAGGGCGCCGAGCACGCCGTCGAAGCCGGTCCGCGGCAGCCGGAACACGCCGACATAGGGGTCGCTCAATTCCAGAATGAGAAACGCCGCGCTTCCGACCGACAGCGCGCCGAGCGCCGCCATCACGATGGTCAGGGTGTTGGCCGGCGACCCCAGGCCGTAGCCGAAGAACAGGACGCACGACCAGCCGACGACCACGGTGAGCAGAAGGTTCGGGATCGGATCGACCAGGCTGCGGATCATCGTCAGTTGGGTATCGACGATCGTGCTGAAATGGTCCCTCGCAGCGGCGAGATGCTGGCGCTGGTCGTCGTTGACCGGGCGCAGCGCGGTGAAGACGGCCCGCATCGGCAGAACTTCCGCCGGCAGGTCGCCGACCGCGACCATGCGCCGCCCCTTGGGATCGTCGATCCAGAGCCGCGCCCGCGCGCGCTTCAGGATCTGATGGATCTCGCGCCGGCCCGCCGCGGCTTCCGGACCATAGCCCGCCAAGGCGAGGTCGAGCAGCACGATCGCGCGCCCGATCGTCTGAAGTTCGGCCTGCTGCCCCATGAACTGCCCGTGCGCCGTCCAGATCAGCAGACCGAGGACGAGCGCGAGCAGCGTCGCGTCGAGCCCGACCACCGAGCCGATCATGCCCTTGGACGCGGTGACGTAATCGGCCGGCAACAGGTCCCCGAGACCGAATCCGACCAGCGCGAACGCGAAGGTCACGAGCGCGACGATCGCGGCGCGATACAGGAAAACCATCTTGCCCCTCCCGGCGCCGGCGAAGCCCGGCGCCGCATCGAAGCGCGCTCAGGCCGGTCGCGCAAGCAGGGCCGCCGCGATCGCCGCCCACTCCTCCTCGAGCGTCGTCCGGCACACCGGCCTGCCGGCGCGGCGGTACCAGTAGGCGGCGTTGCCGGCGTCGCCCTCCTTGCGGTGCAGATAGGCGTGAACCCAGTCCCCCTCCCGGCTTTCGTCGTCCTGAGCGGCCTGGTGCGCGCCGTCCCAGTCGCCCTTGCCGTCGCGCCACAAGGCCGTCAGCGCGAGGCCGAGGGCGTCGGGCGGCGCGGGGGCGGCGAGCGAGGCGCGGAAGGCGGCGAGGTCCATGGCCGCCAGCGTGGCGCCGAACGAGGGCGCGGTCAAAGGGATCCGTGTCCTTCGCCCCGCGCCTCGTGGTCAAAAACGACGACAATGTCTTTGGATTTGGTCTTCTTTGTTCTATGTTCGTTCCATGGTCGCTGTCGGGAAGGATCCGCTCGTGCGCGAGTGCTTCGCCATACCCCGTCGGCGGCGCGCGGGCGCGGCGGCGTGGATGGCTAGTCGCTTTGCTGCCCGCAAGGACGGCGTTCTACGCTGAAAACATGGTATTAACTTGAAGACTCTGGCGCAACCATCTGAAAAGATTGAATTTGTGCCCAGCGCGCCGGAGGCGCGCCGCTTCGGAATGCGCTCACAACCGGCGAACCGCGCGACAACCGCCCGTAACTCCCAAGGTGGGGTGAAGAACGCCGTTATCGCGAGCGACCCCCGGGTCGAAGAGCCCGGGGGGAAGCGATCCAGGGCCGCTGGGCCGCTGTTGCGCCCTCTGATCGTCCCGCCGCCCTTCGTCGCGAGCAGAAGACGGAGCAATTTTTTCCGCAGTCAGCAACCGGCGGCATGGGTTGCTTCGTCCCCCCGGGCTCTTCGACCCGGGGGTTGCTCCTCGCAAAGACGGGGTTGCGAGTTGCAACCGCCCGTAACACCCAAGCCGCCGCCGTCATCGCGAGGAGCGAAGCGACGTGGCGATCCAGGGGCGGGGCCGAGGTCTGCCGTCTGGCCGGGCGGCGCCGCGCTTCAACGTCGTCGCAGGCGGCCCCTGGATCGCCGCGTCGCCCTTCGGGCTCCTCGCGAGGACGGCGGGAAGCGTCATCGCCCCCACCTCGGCATTGACGACCGCCCGTCATTCCCAAGGCGCGCCATGGCTTGGGAGTTGCAACCGCCCGAAAAATCCCGCGCAACCGTCTGAAAGGATTGATTCCGCGCCCGAGGCCCGGTGGCGCGCACGGATGCCGCGTCGCCGCGGTCAGCGGCCGCGGCTGAACGCCAGCCTCAGCGCGAAGGCGCTCATCAGCGCGGCGAAGGCGTAGTCGAACAGGCGCAGCGCGCGCGGATTGGCCCTGGCGGCGGCGACGAAGCGGCCAGCGACCAGGATGACGACCGCATTGACCGCGGTCGTGATGGCGATGAAGCCGAGGCCGAGCACGAACAGCTTCGCGCCGGCGTGGGGATCGCGCGCTTCGATGAACTGCGGCAGGAAGGTCACGAAGAAGATCACGATCTTCGGGTTCGTGAGGTTGATCAGGAGGCCGTTCAAAAATGCGCCGCGGAGCCCCCCCGCCCCGGTCCCGGCCTTGACCTTGAGCGCCGTCCCGTGGCGCAGCGCAGCGACGGCGAGCCAAAGGAGATAGAGCGCGCCGGCGATTCTGACCGCCTGATAGCCTGCGGCCGAGGCCGCGAGCAGCGCCGAGAGCCCGAGCGCGGCCGCGCAGCTATGGACGACGAGGCCGGCGTTGGCCCCGGCCTGCGCGGCGAACCCCTGCCCTCTGCCGCCGGCGAGCGTACGCGACAGGAACAGCGCCATGTCGGCGCCCGGGGTCGCGGCGAGCAGCACGCAGGCGAGGCCATAGCCGAGGGCGAGCGCGGGGCTGGGAAAGAACGGAGCCATGGGCGCCGAGGGTGGCGCCGAAGGCGGCCGGGGTCAAAGGCCCTTCTCCGCGAAGCGGGGAAGGTGGCGCGAAGCGCCGGATGGGGTGCGGAAAGCAGGTATGGCCCGAGCGAGGTTCGCGGTGACGGTCGTGCAATCCGACCCGAGGTCGCGTCGGCGGCCCACGCCCCATCCGGCCTTCGGCCACCTTCCCCAGCAAGGCTGGGGAAGGCTCTGCGCGCCGGCGCCGCTCGACACGTCGGCGCGCGGCCTTGCTATAGTGGCGGCCATGGCCAGAATCAAAATCGTCCACACGACGGAATACCGCTACCGCAATCCGGTCGGCCTCGGCCGCCACCGGCTGATGCTGCGCCCGGACGACAGCCACGACCTGAGACTCCACGAGGCCGTTCTCGCGGTCGATCCGAAGCCGTCGCTGATCCACTGGACCCACGACGCCTACGACAATTCGGTGTGCTTCCTCGAATGGCCGGAGACGCTGCGCGCCGACCGCCTGACCATCGTTTCGACCCTCGACCTGACCCATCACCCGGACGGGCCGCCGGCGCCGGTCTACAGCCTCGACCCGAGCGCCGAGTTCTTCCCCTTTTCCTACGACCTCGAGGACCTTCCCGACGTCGCCCGGCTCGCCGAGCGGCAATTGCCCGATCGCAACCGGACGGTTCACGCCTGGGCGCGCCGCTTCGTCGCCGACGTGCGCAACGCCCGCACCCTCCACGTCCTCGAGGCGATGACCCACGCGATCAAGGCCGAGTTCCGCTACGGCGCGCGGCACGAGGAAGGCACGCAGACGGCGGCCGAGACGCTGGCGCTCGGCACGGGCACCTGCCGCGACCTCGCGGTGCTGATGATGGAGGCGTTGCGGAGCTTCGGAGTCGCGACGCGCTTCGTCACCGGCTACCTCTACGACGACCTCAGCGGCGAGACGCGCGGCGGCGGCAGCACCCACGCCTGGTGCGGCGTCTACCTGCCGGGCGCGGGCTGGGTCGAATACGACCCGACCAACGGCCTGATCGCCGGCGCGAACCTGATCCGCGTCGGCATGACGCGCACCGCGGCGCAGGCGATCCCGGTCGCCGGCGGTTATGTCGGCGGCGCCGACGATTCCGAGGGCCTGTGGGTCGACGTGACGGTCACGGGAGCGAAATCGTG
Organism: Roseiarcus fermentans; assembly: GCF_003315135.1. Classification (GTDB taxonomy): domain Bacteria; phylum Pseudomonadota; class Alphaproteobacteria; order Rhizobiales; family Beijerinckiaceae; genus Roseiarcus; species Roseiarcus fermentans. The sequence goes on along the minus strand of NZ_QNRK01000032.1, from coordinate 52,863 downwards.
AGCGCCGGCGACGCCCGCGCGACGCCGGGCTTCGTCTCGACCGGGCGCCTGCCGGCCCCCGAAACGGTCGCGGCCCTGGTCGACGAGGCCTTCGCACGCTTCCGGGGCGATACCGACGGCGCCGTCTCGAGCGTCTATCCGACGCTGGCCCGCGCGCCCGCCGACGGCTTTGGCCTGTGCGTCGCCGGAACGAACGGGGCCGTTCACACCGCCGGCGACTGGGACACGCCCTTTACAATCATGAGCGTATCAAAACCGTTCGTGTTCGCGCTCGTCTGCGACCGCCTCGGCGCAGACGCTGCGCGCGAAGCCATCGGCGTCAACGCCACCGGCCTGCCGTTCAACGCGCTCGCGGCGATCGAGCGCGACGCGCACGGCCGCACCAATCCGATGGTCAATCCCGGCGCCGTCGCCACGACCAGCCTCGTCCCGGGCGCTCGCCTCGACGAACGCTGGGCCTTCCTGCGGGACGGGCTGTCGCGCTTCGCCGGCCACGCGCTGGCGCTCGACGAGGAGGTGCTCGCCTGCGCGCTCGAAAGCAACGCGCGCAACCGGGCGATCGCCCAGCTTCTGCACAGCTACGGCCGGATCGCCGGCGATCCGGCGGAGGCGCTCGAGCTCTACACCCGGCAATGCGCGCTGACCGTGACGGCGAAGGACCTCGCCGTCATGGGCGCGACGCTGGCCGACGGAGGGGTCAATCCGCTGACCCGGACGCGGGTGGTCGAGCCGGAGAGCGGCAAGCGCGCGCTCGCGGTCATGGCGACGGCGGGCCTGTACGAAACCTCCGGCGACTGGCTCTATGACGTCGGCCTGCCGGGCAAGAGCGGCATCGCCGGCGGGATCGTCGCCGTCTCGCCCGGCAAGGGGGCGCTCGGCGCCTTCGCGCCGCGCCTCGACGCCGCCGGCAACAGCGTCAAGGGGCAGCTCGCGGCCCGCTTTCTGTCCGAGGGACTGGGCCTGAGCCTGTTTGCCTCCAGCGCCGAAGCGTGATTGAAGCGCCGGCCGCGGAGTCGACGCGGGCGCCCGGGGTCCGGAGACGAAACCGAACATGACGTCGATTCAGGTCCCCGGGCTTCTGAGCTTCACCATCGCCATCGTCGTGTTCTTCGTCGGCGCGGGCGTCAACAGCGCGATCAAGCCGCTGAAGACCTGGAACATCCCGGAGGCGGTGACCGGCGGCATGCTGGCGGCGGCGGCGACGCTGGCCGCCTATCTCGTCTTCGGGATCGAGGTGAATTTCTCGCTCGAAGCGCGCGACATGCTGCTGCTCTATTTCTTCACCGGCATCGGCCTCAACGCCCGGCTCGACGACCTGATCTCGGGCGGAAAACCGTTCCTGATCCTGCTCGGGCTGACGCTGGTCTATCTCGTGCTCCAGAACGTCATCGCGGCGGGCGGGGTTTTCGCGCTCGGCCTTCCCGCCGGCATGACCCCGCTGCTCGGCTCCGCCGCCCTGATCGGCGGCCACGGCACGACGATCGCCTGGGCGCCGATCATCGCCGAGCGGTTCGGCCTGAGCAACGCGCTCGAGGTCGGCGTCGCCACCGCGACGCTCGGGCTCGTGGTCGCGAGCCTCGTCGGCGGCCCGATCGCCGGATATCTGATCCGACGCTACGCCCTCGCAGGGCCGAAGGCGCCGGATCCGGTGGTCGGCGTGCCGGACGATCCGGCCGACAAATACGCCGACGACCTCAACCACATCACCTTTTTGCGCACCTTGCTGATTCTCAACCTGGTGATCCTGATCGGCTTCGCGTTGCAGGAACTCGTCGATCGCGGCCCGATCAAGCTGCCGCTGTTCGTCATCTGCCTGCTGGTCGGCATCGTCGTCACCAACATCGTCCCGAGATTGCTCCCCGCCATGCAATGGCCGACCCGGTCGCGCGCGCTGGCGCTCGTGTCCGACCTGTCGCTCAACGTGTTCCTCGCCATGTCGCTGATGAGCATGCAGCTCTGGACGCTCGGCGGGCTCGGCCTCGCGCTGGTCGCGGTGCTCGCGGTCCAGACCGCCGCGGCGGTCGCCTACATCCTGTTCGCGGTCTTCCCGCTGATGGGGCGAACCTATGAGGCGGCGGTGATCTCCGCCGGCTTCACCGGCATCACGCTGGGCGCGACGCCGACCGCGATCGCCAACATGACCGCGGTCACCAAGCTGCACGGCGCCTGCGCCCGCGCCTTCATCATCCTGCCGCTGGTCTCGGCCTTCTTCATCGACATCGCCAACGCGGTCGCGATCGGGCTGATGGTGAGGTAGGGGCGGACGAGCGCGGAGAGCGGCCGTCTATTCCCTCTCCCCGCTTGCGGGGAGAGGGTTAGGGTGAGGGGCGCGGGGATTGGCCGCGGCGGCTCGTCCCCCAAGCCCCTCATCCCGGCCTTCTCCCCGCAGGCGGGGAGAAGGGGCGAGAGGCGCCCGTCTTTCGACGGACAAGGGGTGCGCGAGACGCGCGCCCTCCCATGAAGCTTCACCCGCCCGCCAGCGCCGCCTCGACCTCCGCCCTCCGCGGCAGCGGCGCGACGGCGCCGTAGCCCAAGGTCGACAGCGCCGCCGCGACATTGGCGAAGCGGGCGGCGGCGAAGGGATCGGCGGTGCGCACGAATTCGCCGAGGAAAGCGCCGTCGAAACAGTCGCCGGCGCCGGTCGCGTCGACGGCCGCGACCGCGCGCGGCGCGATCCGCTCGCGCCGCGAAGCGGTCGCCGCCAGCGCGCCCGCCTTGCCGAGTTTCACCACGACGAGGCGCGCGCCGAGGCGGAGGTAGAAGTCGGCGATTGCGTCCGGGTCCGTCAGCCCCGCGAGCTCGCGCGCGTCGTCGAGGCCGGGAAGGGCGATGTCGCACGACCGCATCGCCTCGTGGATCACCGCGCGGGCCCGCCGCAGCGGCCAGAGCTTCAGCCGCAGATTGGGATCGTAGGAGACGAGCCGCCCGGCCTCGTGGGCGATGTCGATGGCGGCGAACACCGCATCGGCGGCCGAGGACGAGATCGCCTGGCTGACGCCGGAGACGTGAAGGATCTGCGTGGCCTTGATCCGATCGACCGGCAGGTCGCTCTCGCCGATCCGGCTCGCCGCCGAGCCCGCCCGCAGGTAGGAGAACTGGTGGCCGTCGGTCCCGTGGGTGACGAAATAGAGCCCGGTGTGCGCCCCGCCGTTGATGACGACCCGGCTCGCGTCCACCCCTTCCCGGAGCCACAGTTCGGTCAGCGCGTGACCGAACCGGTCGGCGCCGATGGCGGTGAAATAGGCGGCGTCCGCCCCGAGGCGGGCCGCCGCGATCATCGCGTTCGAGGTGTCGCCGCCGAACCCCTGCACGAACGGCGCGGCGTCGTTCGCCTGATTGAGTTCGACCAGCGGTTCGCCGATCGCGAGCAGGTCGGACACGCTCATCGCGTCGCCACCGCGACCGCGACCCCGGCCATCACGCCCGCGGCTGTGCGGTGGGCGATGCGCATGGCTTTGGCCGACCGGAACAGCGCGCGCGCCCGGTTGGCGGCCAGCGCATAGGCCGCGAGCGTTCCCGCGATCACCGGAATCGAGATGGCGAGCAGAACCGCGATGCCCGCCGCCGTCAGGCTTTTCACGTCGACCACGAGCGGCATGATCGACAGGAAGAACACCATCACCTTCGGGTTGCCGAGCGTCAGGGAGAGCGAGCCCAGGAATGCGCGAGCCCCACGCGAGGCGGGCGGCGGCGCTTCGCCCCGCGCGGCCGGCGCGGTCGCCGTGCGCCAGGCGAGATAAAGCAGATAGGCGGCGCCGGCGTATTTGACCGCAGTGAAGGCGCCGGCGAAGGCGTTGGCGAGCGCGGCGAGGCCGGTCCCGGCGACGAGCAGCCAGATCATGTCGCCGACCACGTAGCCGAGGATGAACGGGGCGACGCCGACCAGGCCGTAGGCGAGCACCCGCGCCACCAGCGCCGCGAGGCCGGGGCCGGGCGTGGCCACGGCGGCGAAATAGACCGCGGCGAAGAGAAGAAGCGAACCGGGCGTCATCAGACCTTCCGCTGCTTGCGCCGGGCGAGGGTGTTGAGCGTCTCGACCAGCGAGGAGAAGAACATCGCCGCGTAAATATAGCCCCTCTCGATATGGAAGCCGAAGCCGTCGGCGATCAAAGTCATGCCGATCATCAAGAGGAAGCTCAGGGCCAGCATCAGCACCGTCGGGTTGCGGTGGACGAATTCGCCGAGCGGCGCCGAGGCGATCATCATCAGGACAACGGCGACGGTCACGGCGACCACCATGATCGGGAAATGGTCGGTCATGCCGACCGCGGTGATGATGCTGTCGACCGAGAACACGATGTCGATCAGAATGATCTGGACGAGCGCCGCCAGCACGCCGAGGCGCGGGCCGGTCTGCGCGCCCTCCTGTTCGCCGTCGGGATCGACGCGCTCGTGAATCTCCCCGGTCGCCTTCCACACCAGGAACAGGCCGCCGGCGAGCAGCAGAAAGTCCCGCCCCGAGAAGGCGTGGCCCCAGACCGTCGCGAGCGGCTGCTTGAGGTGGACGATTTCGGCGGCGAAGGCGAGCAGGACGAGCCGGAACACCAGCGCCAGCGCAAGGCCGAGGGTGCGGGCGAGCGCGCGGCGGCTCTTGTCGACGCGATTGGCGAGAATGGCGATGAAGACGAGATTGTCGACCCCGAGCACCACCTCCATGGCGATCAGGGTCGCGAGCGCCGCCCAGGCGGATGGTTCGGCGACGAGCCGGGTGATCTCTTCCATGTCTTCGCCCCCTGCCCGGGCGTGCTGGAAAAGCGCCCGTGTCGGCGACGACGTTCATACGGAGTCGCGCCGCCGGTTTCCAGCCTCAGCACGCGCTCACCCCGACGGTCGGCGGCGGCGTGGGTCCGCAAGGCTTCTCCCCTTCCCCAGGCCCCGCCGGGGAGGGCGCGTGCGGCCCGGGGCGGTGGGATCGCGCGAACTTGGAGTCGCCTCCGCCTTCCGCCGCCGCGCCGCGCCCGTGGGCCAGGGCGGCCGAAACATGGCCCGGAGGCATTGGGTCTTTCTTAGATTTCCTCCTGCGGAATAAGACTTTTCAGTGCCTTGCGGGCGGCGCGGTGGGGAGGCTTTTCGCCCGGTCCCGCCTTGGCGCTGTCGGGCGACACGGAAGACTGCCCCCTTGGCGACAGGAGTAACTGCCCCCTGTCGTTTTAGGAGGGTTGGCCATGTTTGGAGAAGGGTTAGGCGTTCCGTCGCGTTTCGAGGAGCGGCGCATCCCCAGGCAGAAGGGGGCGGTTCCGAGGCAGTTCCGCATGTCGCTTGACACCAAGACCGCTCTCCGCGGAAGATACCGCCACAGTACCTCCTCGGCTCCCCCTATCGCCGGCAGACTCTTTCTAGTCCAACGCTTGACCGTCTGACCCCAGCGCGGCGCGGAAAACTTTACAGCGCTCCTGAAACACACTGCAATAACCTATTTTACTTTGTGCCAATTTTTCAGTGGGAGGAATGACAATGGCCAACGGCCTTTCAGACCCGCCTTTCTCACGAACCTTTGATCAATCCCTAGTAATCAGGCCACGGTTGCCAATTTATGACGGAATTTTCCACCTAGGCCCAGACACCTTGATAGCATCTCATCCGCCACACAAACATATTGCCGAACATCTTCATGATCATCTATATCATATGCATATCAGGTATGGTTTTGAACTTCCCGCTCAGCCTCTGCATTTCATTCCGGACAGCGGAACTGCTCTCCAAGTGGCAATGGCGATCGATGTTTCTCAACGGGTAGATTGCAATCCGGTGTTCGTGGCAAAAGGTAATAACGGAGAGGGCATTTGCCTTAAGATAGCCGGGCAAGATGTGCATTGGGTACACGATGACGAGGTCGCGAAAAAAGCGACCGAATTGTATCAAGCAACCGGCCGTACAATTTCGCCAAATGTAAGATTCATAGGGTTCTCTACCAGCGATCTTGATGAGCGTCGATTACGAAAATATACTGCAGACGAACTAAAGGCAGTCATTGGCAATGGGCTTCGGGTGGATCAGCATTTTCAGGCCACATGGATTGAGCCTAAAGAAACACCAATCGCACCGTATGATGTCACGATATTTTTGTCGGACGACGTATCGGAGTACTATACGTTCTTTGAACTATTTCCGACCGTAAAACTCGGGCTATTTTGAAGATGGAGGCACGATTGGATACGGTGCTCTGCGGTAATATGCTTGGGGAAAGAGGTCATGAAAGAAGCGAAGCCAGCTATATGTCAATTGTTGTCACACAATCAGATGAAACGCCGGAAGGTCCAGCTATAAACGCGTTTGTTGTGATCGACTATAACTTCACACCTCCGAGAGCCAGATATGTTTCTTGGATAAATTTATTTGACGTCGAATATGCAGCACGATTTGATGCGCGATGGCACACGGTCGAGCCGCCCTCAGCTGTAAGGGAACGTGTCAGGTGGTTCCCGTACGGATGGAATGGCGAGACGCTGCGATCGGTCGCGGATTAGCAAGTTTGAGATGATAGAGTTCCCCTGCTTTGCCGTTCGCCCTAAACGTAGGCATCGGCTTGATGTGGGTCGGACTGTGAATTCCGTGAAGCGCAACGCTTGATCGTTGGCTTTCCGCCGTGGAAGTCATTCCGCCCGAGCGGCTGCCATGCCTCTCCAGAGTACTTTTGCCCAACACCAAGGACCGCCATGGATGAGTAGGCTTTGCCATCGAAGAGCACAAAGTGGGTTCTAGCTTGGCGGAATTCGTGGCGGTGCAAGAACTCGTCCTCGCCGAGACGTTCTTGCTCAGCCATTGCTGCGACAACCCCCGTCGCGCGTTACGTCCTCAATGCCCATTTGAAATCCTCGCGCATACAATACAGGACATTGTCATATTTCAACTCAAAGACGGGGCTTGGAAGGGGTTCGGCGGTACGGGTGGCGACACGTCCAGAAGCACAGCCGGGGGAGGCCGCGGCCGGGCGTCGCGCCTCACCTCCCCTCGAGCCGCTCGATCATCCTCCAGATCGCCTCGACCTGCACGCCCTTCCTCGTCAGATACTGCGTGTCGCCCGCGTAGCCCCACCAGTTCCAGCACCCCATCGGGTTCAGGGCCGACGGGCCGAAGCGCACGAGGGCCGCGGGCGCCTCGGACAGGTTGGTCGCGTGCGCCTGCGGGTAGAGCAGCACGATCCGATTCGCGTCCGCCCACGGGTCGAGCCCGATCTTTCCGTAGACCGTGTCGCCGACCGTTTCCGCCGATTGCGTGCAGCCGTGCAGCACGACCTGGAGGCGGCATCGTTCGGGCGCGCCCGCCTCGCACGCCTTCGGCACGTAGAGATAGCCGGTCTCCGACAGGCCGTTGGCGAGCGCGTCCCGGCCGGAGACGAATTCGCTCTGGTCGAACGGGACAATGCGGCCGGTCGCCGCCGCCGCGGCGGGTTTCAGGCGCGGCCCGTAGAGCGCCGAAAATTCCGCCCCGGCCTGGTCGTAGCCGCAGGCGTTGACGAACGGGGGCGCGTTGGAAGCGCAGGCGCCGCCGAAGGTTTTGGTCACCCAGCCGTGTCCGGCGCCGGCGGCCGGCCCGGAATGGTCGACGAAGGTCACGTTGGCCGGCCGCACGCCGAGGGCGAGATAGAGGTCGCGCGCCATGCCGACCGTCGCGGAACCGACGAAGGCGTCCGAGCCGCCGCTGAAGAGATAGACCTTCGCCCGCCCGAGGTTCGAGGGCTGGTCGATCCAGCCCCTGGCCGCGAACGTCTCGACGGTCGCCTTGTAGGGGCCGACGTCGCCGAGCATGACCGGCGGCGTCATGCAGCGCAGGGTCGCGAGCGTTGCGCTCGCCGTCACGCCGTCGGCGGTCACGGACTCGACGGCGACGCCGTAGAGGCCGCCGGCGACCAGCGCCGCGCCCGCCACCCCGGCGGAATGGGCGATGTGAATCTGGTTCGCCATGAAGGCGCCGGACGAGAACCCCGCGACCGTAACCTGCGCAGCGTCGATCGGCAGCGGGCCGAGCCGCTCCGCCGCCCCAGCCGGCGCTGCGACCAGGAAGGCGACGGCCGCGGCGCGCCATCGGCGGGTTCGGCGCGCAGGCTCGCCGCGCGCGGCCGCGCAAGCCCTCGACCCTGGCGTACAGGCGCGACGCATCGGGGACCCCCGGAAAGCCCTTTGCCTTTCGGGCGATCATAGCCGGATTCGCGCGCGCCGGGCAATTTGTCCGGGCGTTCGGCCGCTCAGGCGTCGATCGGCAGCGGCCGCCCGGCCTTGTGCGCCGCGATCCACTTCTCGAGCGCGGCGACGTGCTCGGATTCCTCTGCGACGAATTCCTTCGCCAGCACCTTGATCTCCGGGTCGTCGGTGGTATCCAGCACGGCCTGATAATAGCGCAGGCCCGCCAGTTCCGCCTGCAGCGCGACCTCGAGCGCCTCGCCGCGCCCGAGCATCGGGTCGGCCGCCCAGATCGCCGCCGCCTCCGGGCTCTCGAGGTCCGGCCAGACGAAGTCGGACGGGCTGAGCTTCGGGATGTCGCGGAAGCCGGAGCGCGCCTGGGCCTCGGCCTGGTGCATCCGCGAGTAGTCTGACAAACGCCGGAACAGCTTGGCGACGGCGGCGTTGCCGCTCGCCAGCATCGCGTCGGCGAGCTGGCCGAAGCGGTCGGCGGCTTCGCTTTCGAGCTTGACCGCATAAGCGAGAAATTCCTCGACCGATTCCATCATCTCTCCTCCAACGAACGTATCCACGCCCCGGCGGCGAGCCGCCGGGGCGTGGAAGCGGGAAACCTGCGGCCGGCGCTCAGTGCTTGGCCGCCCATTCCTCACGGGTGATCCAGGCCTCGAGCACCTTCACCCGCTCGCCCTCGGCCTTGATGAACGGGCGCGCGGCCTTGGCGACCTCGGGCGATTTCGCCGTCGCCTCGGCGGCGACGTAGAACTCGTAGCACCGGCGCTCGCCCATCAGCGACGCCTTGAGCGCGTCGAGCCGCGACAGCGTGGCGTCGCCCGCCCACAGGGCGTCGGCCTCCGGCGTCGCATAGTGCGGCCAGACGTAGTCGTCGGGGACCTCCTTGTCCGCGTCGGCGCCGGCCGCCTGCGCCTTGGCGCCCTCGGCCAGCGTGCGCGACTGACCGGCGAGCTGGGTGAACAGGGTTGCGAGATCGTCGGCCTTGCTCGCGGTCATCGCCTTGGCGAGGTCGTCGAAATGCAGGGCGGCGTCGGCCTCCACCTTGGCGACGTAGCCGAGGAAGTCGGGGACGGTCGCGATCACCATGCCGCCCTTGTAGCGGCGCGCCGCCGGCGTCGTATGCGGAGCCACCGCGGGGAGCGACTTGTCGCCCTCGAAGCTGACGAGAATGTCCTCGTGGCGCACGAAGCACTGGCAGGCGAGACGATGCCGCGGCGGCATGTCGTTGACTTCGGCGTCGACGATTTCCTTCTTGGTGATCTTGCCGAGCTGCTTCAGCATCTCCTTTTCTTTCTCCGTCAGCGCGATCGCGTGGCGCGCCAGCGGATCGAGGTGCTTCACCTCGATCAGGCACGAGCCGCATTCGCCGTCCTGACAGTCGAACGGAATCGGAATTTTGTTGGCCTTGGCGATCGCCAGCACGGTGCCGCGGTCGCCCGCGACGGCGTAGACGGTGACGTCCCGCGCCATCGACGGGGATGAAAAGGTAATGTTGGCCATGACTCTCCTCTGGGGCGGCGCGACGCCGACCATGACGTCGCCCTTCCCGAGCAAGCCGCGGGCCAAAGGAGAAAACCCTGTGTTTTCATTGCCCTGAGCCAGCCTGCGGCCGGAGGCGGACACCGGCGTTGGCGTTTTGCCGACAGAAGGGAGCGAAACCCAACAGCCCATTGTCGATGACGCGCCCGACCGGGTCGCGGTCACGGTTCGCCGATCAGGGCCATGCCGAGGATCGCCATCGCGGCGCCGCGCCACACGGGCGCGGCGGGCCGCGTCCCGCTGCGAATCCAGACCATCGGCAGGATGGTCGGCCTTATCGGGCCGCGTGAATTCCGGCCGGGCCGCGATCCTCGCCCGGATCGTCGCCGGACGCCGCGGCGCCGAGCCGGTCGAGGTAATGCGCCCATCCGGCGCTGTGGCTGGCGCACTGGAGCGCGTCGGGCAGCCCGCTGTGGGTGAGGCGCAGCAGCGTGCCGCCGTTGCTCTCCACGAGGTCGATCTCGACGAGGCTCGATCCCGGCGGAACCGCGTCGTTCGCGTCCCAGCCGAAACTGTAGGCGAGGCGATGGACCGGCACGACCTCGCGGAACGCGCCGCGCGCCGCGCGCGCGTGATCGCCGCCAACCCCCCTGACCAGATAGAGCCCGTCGGGATGCGGCTCCGTCGCCGCCTCGGCGCCCATCCAGCTGATGATCCTTTCCGGATCGGTCAGGAAGGCGAAGACCGTGGCGCGCGGCGCCGCAATGTAGGTCTCGCGCCGGACGACGAGGGGGTCCGACATGGGCGCCTCCGATTAACCCCGTGACAAGAGCGCCCAGCCAAGCCGACAATCGCGGCATGCGCATGACCTCGACCCTCGCTTGGCTCGTGGACGACGCGGCGGACGCGGCCGACGCCGGCCAGTTCCTGGCCGCCCTCGCGGCCCGCCTCGTCGCCGACCGCCTGCCGCTCGCCGGCGGCGCCCTCGTCCTCGACGTCCCCCATCCGCTCGTCGCCCGCCGCGCCTTTCTGTGGCGCTCCGTGAGCGGCGACGTCATCGAGCGTGTTGGCTTCGCCTCGGAAGGCATAGCGCCCGCGAGCCCGCGGGGCTGGGCGGCTCGGCGCTGGCTCGCTGGCGTGGCGGCAGGCCCGGCGCGCGAAACCCCGGTCGGCCGGCGACCGGATGGGCCGACGCTGGCGTGGGTCGGACCGCGGCCGTTTACGCCGGAAGAGGAAGACGAACTCGATCTCGTGGCGCGTTTCAGCGCCGCGCCGCTCTCGGCGCTCGCGGCCCGGGCGACCCTGACGGCGGCGCTGGAAGCCTACATCGGCCGGCGGAGCGCGGCCCGGGTGCTCGCCGCGCCGCTCCGGCGCGACGAAGGCGAGACCATCGCGGCGGCGCTCCTCTACGCCGATCTGCGCGCCTTCACCGCGCTCTCCGAAAGCCAGCCCGCGGTCGCGGTGATCGCCGCGCTCAATCAATGGTTCGAGCGCATCGCCGGCGCCGTCCACGCCTACGGCGGCGAGGTGCTGAAATTCATCGGCGACGGCGTCCTGGCGATCTTCCCGGTCGTCCGGGAACCGCGGGTGGCCTGCGACGCGGCGATCAGCGCCGTCTCGGCCGCCCGGCTCGGCATGGCGCATCTGGACACCGAAAGGCGCGCCCAAGGGCTGCCGGCGCTGCCGTTCGGCGCGGCGCTGCATCTGGGCGAGATGGTCTGGGGCAATATCGGCGCCGCCGACCGTCTCGACTTCACCGCGATCGGCCCCGCAGTCAATCTGGTCAGCCGCCTCGAAGGCCTGTGCCGACCGCTTCACAGGACGGCGCTGGCGTCGGGCGCGCTCGCGGCGGAAACCGACGCGCCGCTGTCGGCGCTCGGAACCTACGCGTTGCGCGGAATCCCGGCGCCGTGCGCGGTGTTCGCGTTGCCCGAACTGCAATGAGTGCGGGCGAACGCCGTGGTCCCCGACCGGATCGCCGAACCGGCGGATAATACAAGGCCGGCGCGCCCGACGATCGGATATTTTCAGGCGCATTCATGAATTCCTATTTTGTAAACACCGATTCAAGCGTAACATCCATTGGTTTTTGCTGTCGATTGCGTGTGGGCGTATCGTTCGTTCAACAACTTTGCCAATGTTTCGATTGTCTTGGGCGACTCTGTCCGCCCACGCTGATGCGATTGCGCCTCGACTGTTTTGACGAGTGACACATGGTCGACACCGCGAAAGATGAATTGTGGGTCGTCAGGTGGACGACGGACGGCGCCGGCGCCGCCAGCTTTGACGAGACATGGTCGGACCTGACCGGTCAGACGCCGTCGGAGGCTTCGCCATGCGGCTGGCTGGACGCCATACACCCGGAGGACGCGCCCGCCGCGGCCGATGAATTGAGGGCGTGCCTCGCGCAGCGGACCGCCTTTCGCCACGCGGCGCGGGTGCGATTGCGGAACGGCTCCTACCGATGGATGCTCGGCGCGGGCGCGCCGCGCTTCGACGCCCTGGGATTCGTCGGTTTCGCCGGCGCGATCCTCGACATCCACCACAGCCGCGCGGCGCGGCGCGCTCTGAGCGACAAGGAAGAGAAGCTCCGGCTCGCACTCGCGGCGGCCGAGATGGGCACGTTCGTCTGGGACCTCGAACAGGAACGCTGCGAGCGCGACGCGCGCATGCTCGAACTGTTCGGCCGCCCGCCGGACGGCTCCCTGTCCCTGAACTCGGCGATCGAGCGGGACCTTCACCCTGAGGATCGCCAGCGGTTCGCGGACGCGCTTGCCCGCGCGCGCGACCCGGCCGGCGACGGCCGCCTGTGCGAGGACGTGCGCGTTCCGTGGCCGGACGGGACGATCCGCTGGCTCCAGATTTCCGCGCGCGTCCGCTTTTCCGAACAACCCCGGCGCCCTGTCCGAATGGTCGGGACCGCGATCGACGTCACCGCGCGCGAGAAGGCCAAGGACGCCATTCGCGAAAGCGAGGAGCGGCTGTCCCTTGCGCACGAACGCATGGCGGCCGCCCTGCGCGCGTCGCCGGTCGTGGCCTTCGAACACGACCGGGAGCTGCGCTTCATCTGGATCCAGAATCCCGCCCCCGACTTCAGGCCCGAGGACGTCGTCGGCAAGACCGTCTCCGAGGTCATCGAAAGCCCCGAGGACGCTCGTCCCGTCATAGCGATCAAGCAGCGCGTGCTCGAAACCGGCGTTCCGGCGCGGCAGGACTTGCAAATTCCGTTCAGGGGCGTGGCGCGCTGGTACGATCTGATCGTTCAGCCGCGCCGGAACGCCAGCGGGGAGATCGTCGGGCTCCTGTGCACGGCCACCGACATCACCGAGCACAAGCGGGCGGAGGAATCCCTGCAGGAGGCGGACCGTCGCAAGGACCAGTTCCTCGCCGTCCTCGGCCACGAACTGCGCAACCCCCTGGCGTCGATTCAGAACGGCGTCTCGACGCTGAGATTGGGGAACGGGCCCGCCGACCCGGACACGGCGGGACGGATCATCGACCTCATGGCGCGCCAGGCGGCCCATCTCGGCCGCCTCGTCGACGACCTCCTCGACGTTTCGCGCATCAACCGGGACAAGATCGAACTGCGCCGCGAGCCCGTGGACATCGGTTTCGCGGTGCGCGAGGCGTTGGAGACGACCCGGCCGCAACGCGACGACAAGCGCCTGCGCGTCGACGTGACGCTCCCCGCCGAGCCGCTGACGGTGACCGGCGATCCCACCCGTCTCTCGCAGGTCGTCACCAACCTGATCCACAATGCAATCAAGTATACGGACGACGACGGCTCGATCCGGATCCGCGTCGAGCGCGAGGACGAGCATGCGCTGGTGACGGTCGCCGACAACGGCGTCGGCATCGCCCCGGAGATTCTGCCGCGGGTGTTCGACCTGTTCATGCAGGCCGATCCCGCTCCGATGAGCGGCCTCGGCATCGGCCTCATGCTGTCGAAGCGACTGGTGGAGTTACACGGCGGGACCATCGAGGCGAACAGCCCCGGGCTGCACCAGGGAAGCGTCTTCACCGTCCGTCTTCCACTCCAGAGCCAAACGCCCGAGTCGAGCGTCCCGGGGGACGAGGGGAATCACGACGGCGCGGACATGGGCGTCAAGGTCCTGGTCATCGACGACAATCGGGACGTCGCCGACAGCTTCGCGACGTTGCTGAGGAGCTTCCGAGTCCCAGTCCGGGTCGCTTATAGCGGAAAGGCCGGCGTCGCGGCGGCGGCCGACTTCGGCCCCGACATCGCCTTCATCGACATCCGCATGCCCGGCATCGACGGCTATGAGACGGCGCGCCGCATCCGCGCGCTGCCGCTCGCACACAGGCCCACTCTCGTCGCCCTGTCGGGCCTCGCCCGGCGCGAGGGCGAGGAGACGGCCGAGGCGGCCAGGGCCGCCGGTTTCGACCTCCATATCAACAAACCCGCGAGCGTCGAAACGATCCGCGACGTGATCGCGAGGAACGCGGCGACAACCGTCTCGCCGAGTTGGTGACGGCCTTCGCGACGCAGCCTACGCCGAAGCCTTCGCCGCCTCGACGGCCTCCTCGACCTGACCGAGCCGGTCCTTGCCGAAAAACATCTCCGGGCCGACGAAGAAGGTCGGAATGCCGAACACCCCGCGCGCCACGGCCGCCGCGGTGGTGTCGGCCAGCTTCTGCTTTACGCGATCGCTCCGCACGGCCGCCATCAGGCTTCCCGAATCGAGCCCCGCGGCGTCGATCGCGTCGGCCAGCACGTGCCGGTCGTCGAGCTTGAGACCCTCCTCCCACATGCCCCTGAGGCCCATCTCGAGATAGGCCGGGCCGACGCCCTCATCGCAGGCTGCGATGTAGCCGCGCATCAGCATCAGCGAATTGACCGGGAAGTTGGGGTTGAGGGCGTAGCGGTCGAGCCCGTGCCGCGCGACGAAGCGCCGGATCTCCAGAATCTCGTATTCCAACTTGCCCTTGATCTCGGCGAAGGCTGCGAACGGCGCCCTGTTGCCGGTCGCCTGGAAGATGCCGCCGAGCAGGCAGGGGTTGATGTCGAGCCGCGCCCCGGTTCGCGCGAGGATCGGCGGCAGCGCCCGATAGGCCAGATAGGCGTTGGGGCTGGCGAAGTCGAAGATGAATTCGATCACCGGTTGCATCAAAAGGACTCCGTCCAGGGCCGCAGGTCCATCTCGAACGTCCAGGCGCTCCGCTCCTGGCGGTGCAGCCAGACATAGTTCTTCGCGATCGCGTCCGGGACCAGGATCTCCTCGCGCCCGCGCTTCTCGGCGGCGTCGGGCATGAGCGAGCGGATGAAGGCGCCGTCGATCGCCCCGTCGATGACGATGTGGGCGACGTGAATCCCCTTCGGCCCGAGTTCGCGGGCGAGGCTCTGCGCCAGCGCCCGAAGCGCGTGCTTGGCGCCGGCGAAGGCCGAAAAGCCGGCGCCGCCCCTGAGGCTCGCGGTCGCGCCGGTGAACAGCACCGTCCCCCTGCCCCGAGGCGCCATCGCCCGCGCCGCCTCGCGGCCGGCGAGGAAGCCCGCGAAGGCCCCCATCTCCCACACCTTGGAATAGACCTGCGCCGTGGTCTCGACCACGGGAAACCGCACGTTGGCGCCGATGTTGAAGACCACGACCTCGATCGGCCCGATGCTTCGCTCGACCTCGCTGAAGAAGGCGACCACGTCGGCCTCGTTGCGCGCGTCGAGCCCGAAAGCGTGCGCATCGCCGCCCGCGGCGCGGATGGTTTCGGCGAGGGTTTCCAGCGCGTCGAGATGGCGCGGTCGGCGGGTGACGACGGCGGCGAGTCCCTCGCGGGCGAAGGCCCGCGCGACCGCCGCCCCGAGGCCGTCACCCGCCCCGATCACCACGCAGACGCCGCGTCGTTGCGATTCAGCCATCGACTCCGCTCCTCGGCAGGACGAAGAACGCGATCAGCGCCTGCGCCAGATAGTAGGTCGGCAAGGTCGCCTGGGCGACGAAAGCGGGCGCGCCGGCGAAGGTCGTCAGGGCCAGCGTCAGATCGGAGGCCATGAACACGGCCGCGCCGACCGCGACGAGCGCCGACGCACGGTCGGCGAGCGCCGTCGCCCGGCCCGCGCCCTGCGCGACCATCAGCCCGAGCATCGCGACATAGGCAGCGACCGGCGCGCGCAAGCCCGCCTCGATGTCCGGCCACAGCGTCGCGAGCACGACAATCGCAAACGCCGCCACGGCGGCGAGCGCCGCGCGCGACGGGAGAAAGCCGACGCCGCGCGAAAAGGCGAGCCCGTAGAGGACCTGCGCGATCAGGAACGCGACCAGCCCGGGCAGGAACAGCGCCGGCCAGAGCAGCAGGACGTCGCCGGCCAACGACGCGACGAGCGCCGCCAGGACCAGCCGCTTCACCCACGGCTCGCCGCGGCGCGGCGCGAACGAGGCGATCAGCAAGGCGAGCGCGAGCGGCTTGGCCACCATCTCCACCGTCGGCCAGCCGAGGGAAAAGGCGGCCGAGGTCAGCGCGGCGGCGAAAACGAACGCCGCCTCGAGGACGGACAGGCGCCCGTCGAGCAGCGCGCCGATCGCCGAGAGGGTCGCCGCGAGCGCGAAGAACACCGCGAGGGCGTTGGCGAGCGGCAGGCTCGGGCCGCCGGCGAGGAACGCAGCCGTGGCGCACACCATCGCGATCAGCGCCGCGAAGGCGAGGCCCGACGCCGCGGGTCCGGCGGGCGGATCGTATGGGGCGGAAGCGCGGGGGTCGAACGGCGGCGGAGGCGCCGCCGGCCGGAGGTTGGCCGGCAACCAGCCCGGCGGCGCGAACCACACTTTCAGCTTGTCCCGCGGATCGGTCGCGCGCCGGCAAAGGTCGGCCATGGTGGCGTAATAGGCGAGGTTGGCGCCGATCGCGTCGAACGAGCCCAAGCCGCCGCGCACGCCGAACACCGGCTTTTCCTCTTCCACCTCGAAGGTGCCGAACAGGCGGTCCCACAGGATGAAGATGCCGCCGTAATTCTTGTCGAGGTAGCGGTCGTTGACGCCGTGATGCACCCGGTGATTCGAGGGCGAGGCGAACAGCCGGTCGAACCAGCCGAGCCTGCCCACGAGCTCGGTGTGAATCCAGAACTGGTAGAGGAGATCGATCAGGCCGACGCCGACGAACACCACCGGCGGCACGCCCGCCACCGCCATCGGCAGATAGAAGATCCAGCCGAGCAGGCTGCCCGTGCTCGACTGCCGCAGCGCCGTCGACAGGTTGAAATGGTCGCTCTGGTGGTGGACGACGTGGGCCGCCCAGAACAGGCCGACCTCGTGGTCGATGCGATGGTTCCAGTAGTACAGGAAATCGTAGGCGATCAGCGCGCCGACCCACACCCGCCAGTCGTCCGCCCGCATTGCGACTAAAGAAAAATGCTTATAGACAAGGACATAGATGCCGACGCTGAGCGCCAGCATGAACACGCCGCTGATCTGGCTGAGGATGCCCGCGGTCAGCGACCCGATCGCGTCGTTGAGCCGGTAGACGTTGCGCCCGGTCGCGACCCCGATCGCGAACTCCGCCGCCATCAGGACGACGAAGACAGGGATCGCATAGACGATGACGTTCAATCGTTTCCCCTCGTTGACTCTTGTTCTGCTCTACCGCTGAACGCGGGAAAGGCGACCCCGCGCGAGATCGGACCATACCGGCGCTTACGCGGTCTCAAATGGCCGCCGCGCTGATCGCCGGACGCCGTTACGAAGCGCCCCGCCTTTTTCGGACGCCGGGCGGCTTCACTGGCCTGGCGCCGTCAACAATCGCCGGGGCTTTGCCGGTCCCAGGGGCTTTCGTGACCGCCCCCTTACGCTCGATTGCGCCCGGCCGCGCAATCGCGGACTTGACCGCGCCCGGCCGCGTGACCGTCCCTGTCGTCTCGACAGTCGGGGCGCGCGCGACCGCCTTCGTGACCGCAGTGGGCTCGACCTCCATCGTCAGTCGCATGCGGAGACGCTCCACCGCCTCGGTGAATCCGGGCGTGACCTCTCCGATCGGGCGCAGGCGCTTGCCTTCGGCGCGCGTCAACGGCCGAATGACTTCGCCGTCCTCATCGGTCAGTGGCCTGCGCATATTGCTCCATCTCGCGTGAGTTGGCCTTGCGAAAACTGATAATGCGAAACGCGGCGCCGCGCATCGTGTAGCATACCACATGCAACCGCCTCTCGATCGGGACATAGGCGACAAAACGCGTCTCGCCATAGTCCTGACGATTGTCAACAACAGTGAGAGCCGCCGACCAATCGGCCTCGACCACGAGTTCAAATGGCAGGCCCCGCTCCACCCGGTTCCTGTGGCTCTTGGCCGGATCAAATTCGATCTCCACCGCGGCCCCATTTTCAGCCGGCAGCGGTTGGTCGCGAACGCCCGCGCCCCCCGACATGAAACATGATCATCTTGCCCAATCCGAAATCCGGAGCAACAAGAGAAGAGGGCGAGCGCCTGGCGCGATCCCGGCGCTGACGAGGCGCAGTCAACAGGGCCATACCGCACCTTGCGCTGACCCCGGATGCGGTCGCGCCACCCCGGCCGGCCTGAATCCACGCCGGCACGGCGTCCTCACCGGGCGCCGCCCCCTCACATCAGCCCGGCGATCCCGCTCGCCACTGCCAGCGCCGACACGAGCGCGCAGACGGCGACGGTCAGCGCCAGCCGGCCCCGCCGCAGCCGATGGGCTTCCGGAAGCGCGGTCGCGGCGAGCGCGACGAGGAAGCCGACCACCAGCGGCATCAGGAAGGCGTTCAGCACCTGCGCCGCGATGTTGAGCCAGACGAGGTCCGAGGCGGCCCAGACGGCGAAGGCTGCGCCGACGACCAGAAGCGCGTAGACGCCGGTGAACCAGCCGGCGGCGAACGGGCGCCGTTCCAGCGCGCGCTTGTAGCCGGCGATCTCGCCGACCCCCCAGGCGAGCGCCAGCGAGGCGACGATCGCGGCCACCATCGAGGCGCCGAGCACCCCCGCCCCGAACACCACCTTTCCCGCGACGGCGCCCAGCGCCGGCGTCAGCGCGGCGCTGACGTCGCCGACGCTGGTCAGGGCTTTCGGCTGCGCGCCGTAGGCGAAGGCGGCGGCGCCGGCGATCAACACCGCGCCGGTCAGACATTGGGTGAGCGCGGCGCCGATCGCCGTGTCGACGCGCGCGTGCCCGAGGTCGGCGGGCTGCAGCCTTTTGTCGACGGTCGCCGACTGCTGGTAGAACACCATCCACGGGTTGAAGGTCGCGCCGATGATCGCCGCGACCATGTAGAGGAACGCCCGGTCGCCGACCGGAAAGCTCGCCGCGTCGGCCGCGATCTGCGACAGCTTCGGCTGCGCCGCCCAGGCGACGGCGAAGAACGCCAGTTCGAACAGGCCGATCAGCAGCGCCGCGCGCTCGACCCGCCGGTAGGAGCCGGTGCCGACGATCGCCAGGATGGCGGCGGCCGCCAGCGGCAGCGTGACGCTGCGCCCGAGGCCGAACAATTCGCCGATGCCGGCGACGCCGGTGAACTCGGTGACGAGCGAGCCGATCGCCGCCGCCGCCAGGCCCGCCACCGCGAGCAGCGCCCAGCCGAGGCCGTAGCGCTCGCGGATCAGTTCCGCGTGGCCGCGTCCGGTGAAGACGCCGAGCCGCGCGGTCAGTTCCTGAACGAGATAGAGCATCGGGGCGAGCAGGAGGACGAGCGGCAGCAGGCGATAGCCCCATTGCGCCCCGGCTTGCGCCGCCGTGACGACGTTGCCGGCGTCGGTGTCGGCGAGCATCACCAGGACGCCCGGCCCCCAGACGGCGAGCGCACGCAGGACGGACGCCGGAGTCATCTTCGCGCGCGCCTGGTCCATTCCCAAAAATTGCTCTCGAGGTTCGGCGACTTGGGCCGGAAAGGCAGGGCCAAGTCAACCGGCAAATCGGGAGGTCGGGGACTGCCGCGCGCGCTGGCCGCGGGCGTTGGGGGGTTCGCCAAGGCTCCGTCGCCCCGCCCGGGGAAACCGCGCTCGCCGCACCTCGGACCGTGCAAGAACCTGATCAGGAGATGGCGCCACGGCCGCGCCTGGGAAGCCGACCTCGTAAATTCGTTGGGCGGGTCCCGCGACGAGGATCTTCATTGGCGTGCGCCGACCGAGCCGAGGCGGGATTCCTCCGCGGGATGTCAACGCCCGAAAGGCGCCGGGGCGGCGTGACGCAGGTTTCTCGTCGATTGCTCCCAAAGTTGACGACACGCGCCACAATGAGCCGCTAGTCTGGCGCGGATGGATCCGTTGCGGCAAGCCCTTGACGGGGAGGTCAGACCTTGACGATCGGACACGGTCCCGATGTCCAGCTCGGCGCCTTCCTCACCTACGCGCCGGGCGCGATGGCGATGTTCGACCCGGAGATGCGCTATCTCGCGGTCAGCGAGCGCTGGCTGACAGACTACGCCCTCACCCGCTCGCCGGTCGGCCTCTGTCATTACGACGTCTTTCCGGACATCCCGGAGGCATGGAAGGCCGCGCATCGCCGATGCCTCGCGGGAGCAAGCGAGAGTTCGGAGGGCGAAGCGTTCCAGCGCGCCGATGGACGAGTCCAATGGGTGAAGTGGACGGCCTGTCCCTGGCGCGACGGCGACGGACGCGTAGGCGGCCTCATCCTGACGACCGAGGACATCACGGCGCGCAAGGAGCGGGAGGCCGAGGCCGCGCGATCCCTGCGGGCCAGCGAGGAACGGTTTCGCACGCTGGTCGAGGAAGCGCCCGACGCGATCCTGCTCTACGATGTCGACAAGAGCCGGCTGCTCGCCGTCAACAAGGCCGCCGAACGCCTGTTCGGCCTGTCCCGGGACGACTTGTTCAAAGTCGAGCCGCAACGCCTCTACGCGCCCGAACAACCGGACGGCCGGCCGGCGGCGGAGACCTTTCCGGAGCACAACAGCCGGGCGCTCGGCGGCGATGCGGTGACGTTCGAGCGGCTGATCCGCCGGCCGTCGGGCGAGGACCGCTTGTGTCGCGTGACGCTCGTCCGGCTGCCGTCGAGCGCCCGCCTGCTGCGCTCCAGCCTGGTCGACATCACGGAACACAGGAAGGCGGAGGACTCGCTGCGCGCCAGCGAGGCGCGCTTCCGGATGCTGGTCGAGGCGGCGCCCGACGCGATCCTGCTTTACGACTTCGACCACGACCGCGTCGTTGCTGCGAACAAGGCCGCAGAGCGGCTGTTCGGCGTTCCGCGCCAGGAAATTTGCCGGCATGGACCGGCGCACTACTACACATTGGAGCAACCAGACGGGCGACCGGTGGCGGATTCCTTTTTGGAGCGCAACACACGCGCCCTGGCCGGCGAGGAAGTGAGTTTCGAGCGGCGAATCCGCAGGCCCTCCGGGGAAATACGGGTGTGCCGCGTCGCCCTTGTCCGACTGCGGGACGATGTCCGGCTGGTTCGCGCCAGTTTCCTCGACGTCACCGACCGCCGGCGCGCGCAGGAAGCGCTGAGGAGAAGCGAGGAGCAGCTCAGACTGGCTTTGCAGGGCGCGCGCGCAGGCGCGATGCGAGTCGACTTCGTCACCGGGGAAACGGAGTGGTCGCCCGAGGCGTGCGCGCTCCACGAATGCGATCCGGACCGCGCACCGCCGACGCGTGACCAGTGGCTGGCGAGCATGCATGCCGACGATCGCGCCGTCGTCCTCGCCCGCATCGAAGCCGGCCTGGAAAAGCGCCTGCCGGAAGCGAGATTCGAGTACCGCGTCGCTCTGCGATCCGGCGAAATCCGGTGGCTCGCCGCGCTCGGCAAGGCGGAGTTCGCCGACGATGGGACGCCGCTCCGGGTATCGGGGCTCGTTCTCGACATCACCGAGCAGAAGCGCATCGAGAGCGAACTCGCCGCGGCGAAGGCGGAGGCCGAGCGCGCAAACGAGGCCAAGTCGAAGTTCCTCGCGGCTGCGAGCCACGATCTGCGTCAGCCGGTGCAGTCGCTCGTCCTTTTGATGGCGCTGGCGGAGCGCCAGAACGCCGCCAATCCGCCGGCGCTCGAAACGCTCGGAAAGATGCGGGGGTCGCTCGATGGGCTGAACGGGCTGCTGAACGCCATTCTCGACGTCTCGCGGCTCGACTCAGGGGTCGAGGCCCGGTCGGAGGCGGTCGACCTCGAAGACCTCATCGGCCGTCTTGCGCTCGAATACCGGCCGAAGGCCAGGGCGCGTGGGCTCGTCTTCCGGCCGGTTCCGCGAAAACTCTGGGTCGACGCCGATCCGACGCTGCTCGAGCGCGCCTTGCGAAACCTGATCGAGAACGCGTTGCGCTACACGCTTGCAGGCGGCGTTCTGGTCGGGCTCAGGCGGAGAGGGGACCGCGTCCGCATCGACGTCGTCGACACCGGCATCGGGGTGCCGAAGCACAAACGCGCCGACATTTTCGGAGAGTTCGTGCAACTCGGCAATCCCGGGCGCCAATTGGGCCTGGGCCTGGGCCTCGGGCTCGCGATCGTCGATCGGATCGCGAAGCTCATGGGCGCGACGATCGAGGTCGATTCGAACGAGGGAAAGGGATCGCGGTTCTCATTGGCGCTGCCGTCGGCCAAGGCTGCCCCGGCCGATGGTCGCAACGCCGCCGCCGACGACGTGCAGGACCCGGGCGGGCGCGTTCTGATCATCGAAGACAACCTGATCGTGCGGGAGAGCCTCGAGGCGCTGTTGGGGCGATGGGGCTACGAGACCGTCTCGGCGTCCGACGGCGAACAGGCGGTCGCCGTCGCGGACCGGGACGGCTGGCGCTTCGGCTGCATCGTCACCGACCAGCGGCTCGGCGCGGGCCGGACCGGCGTCGAGACCGCGAAGGAGATTCTGCGCCGCTCGGGCCGCGCGCTGCCGACGCTGGTTCTCACCGGAGACACCGCCAGGGAGAACATCGCCGAAATCGCAGCGAGCGGATTCGAAGTCCTGCACAAGCCGATCGGATCGGAGATCCTTCGCCGGGCGGTCGCACGCATGATGAGCGCCTGAGCGCAAGCCTCGCGGGCGCCGCCCTACCCCGCCGGGCAAGGCTTCGCGCCCCAGATCTCGGTGGCGTATTCGTGGATCGTGCGGTCGCTCGAGAACTTGCCGGAGGCGGCGATGTTGTGGATGACTTTTCGCGCCCATTCGTCGGGCTGGCGGTGGAGCGCCGACAGCGCCGCGTCGGCTGCGAGATAGGACGTCAGGTCGGCGAGGTGCATGTACGGGTCGCCGTTGGTCAAGAGCGCGCCGCGCAGCGGCTCGAACACGCCGCGCTCCTCGCGGCTGAAATGATCGGAGAAGATCAGGTCCAGCGCCTTGCGCGTTTCCGCCTCGTTCTCGTAGTGCCAGTAGGGGCTGTACCACGGGCGGCTGTTGGCGACCTCGGCCGCGGTCAGGCCGAACAGGAAGAAATTCTCCTCCCCCGCCTCCTCCGCCATCTCGATGGTCGCGCCGTCGCGAGTGCCGAGGGTCAAGGCGCCGTTCATCATGAACTTCATGTTGCTGGTGCCGCTCGCCTCGTAGCCGGCGGTCGAGATCTGGTTCGAGACGTCGGCCGCCGGAATGCAGCGCTCGGCGAGCGTGACGTTGTATTCCGGCAGGAACACCACTTTCAGCTTGCCGCCGACCACCGGGTCCTCGTCGAGCGTCTGGCCGAGGTTGTTGATGAACTTGATGATCACTTTCGCCAGATGATAGGCGGGGGCCGCCTTGCCGGCGAAGAAGAAGGTGCGCGGACGCATGTCGAGCTTCGGATTCTCGCGCAGCCGGTCATAGAGGACGACGATCCGGAGCGCGTTCAGGAGCTGCCGCTTGTATTCGTGGATGCGCTTGATCTGGCAGTCGAACATCGAGTCCGGATCGACCACGACGTCCGTGTGCCGCTTGACCCAGTCGGCGAACCGGGCCTTGCAGGCGCGCTGCGCCTTGTGAAGCTCGGCGCGGAAGGCGGCGTCCTCGGCCAGCGGCTTCAGCTTCTTCAGTTCGGCCAGGTCGGTGATCCACGCGTCGCCGATGCTGGCGGTGATCGCCTCCGCGAGCCAGGGATTGGCGAGGCGCAGCCAGCGTCTCGGCGTGACGCCGTTGGTCTTGTTGTTGAAGCGCTCGGGAAAGGCCTCGGCGAGGTCCTTGACCGTGGTCGTGCGCAGAAGCCGGGAATGGATCGCGGCCACGCCATTGGTGCTGTGGGAGCCGACGATCGCCAGGTTCGCCATGCGGATGTGCTTCGTCTGGCCTTCCTCGATCAGGCTGGTGCGCGCCACGCGCGCCTCGTCGCCCGGAAAGCGGGCGCGAATGTCGGCGACGAGGCGGCGGTTGATCTCGTAGATGAGCTCGAGATGGCGCGGGATGAGGAGCTGCATCCAGTCGACCGGCCAGCGCTCGAGCGCCTCCGGCAGGAGCGTGTGGTTGGTGTAGGCGAGCGTGCGGCGGGTGATGTCCCACGCCTCGTCCCAGTCAAGGCGCGCTTCGTCGAGCAGAATGCGCATCAGCTCCGGCACGGCGAGCGTCGGATGGGTGTCGTTCATCTGGATCGCCGCCTTGTCGGGCAGCGTCCGCCAGTCGTCATTGGTCTCGCGGAACCGGCGAACGATGTCGCCGAGCGAGCAGGCGACCAGGAAATATTCCTGCATCAGCCTCAGTTCGCGCCCCTGCACCGTGGTGTCGTCCGGATAGAGGACGCGGGTCAGCGATTCCGCGTTCAGGGCCTCGGCGATAGAGGCCACGAAATCGCCGCCGCTGAAGCGCTGGAAGTCGAACGCGTGCAGGGCGGTCGCGCTCCACAGCCGCAGCGTGTTCACCGTCTCGCCGCCGTAGCCGATCACCGGCCGGTCGTAAGGGATGCCCACCAGCGACGAGGGGCTGTTGGGGATCATGCGCAGCGCGCCGGCGCGCAATTCGAACGAGCAGCCGAACGTCACCTCGACGCTTTCGCTCGGACGCACCACTTCCCAGGGGTCGGGATGACGCAGCCAATTGTCGGGGCGCTCGTCCTGCCAGCCGTTGCGAATCGTCTGACGGAAGATGCCGTGCTCGTAGCGCAGTCCGTAACCCATCGCCGGCAGTTGCAGCGTGGCCATCGAATCGAGGAAGCAGGCCGCCAGACGGCCGAGGCCGCCGTTGCCGAGGCCGGCGTCGGGCTCCTGGTGCAGGATCTCCGCCCACTGGTGGCTGTCCTCGCCGAAAGCCCGCTCGATCACCGGATCGAGCATCAGGTTCATCACGTTGTTGCCGAGCGAGCGGCCGATGAGAAACTCGATCGAGAGGTAGTAGACGCGCTTCGGATTCTCCCGCGCGTAGGTCTCGTCCGTGCGCAGCCAGCGGTCGGCGACGATGTCGCGCACCGCGCGCGCGGCGGCCTCGTAGCGCTCGCGGGCGTCGGCGCGGTCGGGCTCGACGACGTTGTCGAGCTTGAGTCGCCGCTCGTAGAGCGCGTCGGGCGCGCCAGCGAAGCGCAGCGCGTTCGAGCCGTAGCGTTCGAGAATGACCGCCTCGTCGATCGCCTGCGGCTTCGGCCCTTTCGGTCCGCCGCCCGTCGCCCTGCCCTGCGCCATGGTTCGCACTCCCGGATGATTCGGTCTGGAATTCCTGTTTTGAACCAACCCGATGTCGGTCGCATGACGCGCGCGCGACATGCAAGTCTGTCGCCACCGCGCCCGGATCCGCGCCCCCGCCGGCCGCCGCGCCGGCGCCCGCCGGGTTCATCGCCGGCCACGCCGCTTCGACGAGGCCCTGGCTCTGAGGCTCGCGAGCGTGCGGGCGCCCCGCTGGCCCCGGCCGGCTTCGCGCGATTCCAACCGCTTCCGGCGACCTTTGCGGGCGCGAGTATCTGCCAAGGTGGGGTCCTTGCCCTTCGTCATCGCGAGGAGCCCGAAGGGCGACGCGGCGATCCAGGAGCCGTCTGCGCTGCCGGCTGCCGGAGCGCCGGACTCCACTGGCGGCAGGCGTCGGCGTCCCGGACTCCTGGATCGCCACGTCGCTTCGCTCCTCGCGATGACGGCCGAAGCGAGCCCCGCCCTGGCCGTTACGGGCGCCAGTCGCTGGCGGCAGACGCTCGGCTCGGCTCATTGGGAAACGAGTATCGAGAATTCCGAGGCTCAGAAATGAGAACGCTCTCTTAATCGGAACTCGCTGAGAACTCGAGCTTCTCTGGGCTCTTACAGAGAGCTGTGCTAAACTGTGAATATGACGAGTCTTTCTCAGGAAACCGAGGCTCTTATCGAGGCGAAGGCCGCCCGCACAGGCCGTACGCCCGACGAAATCGTGCGCGACGCCGTCTCTCGTACCGGCGACATTCTGCCGTGGCGTAGCCCCGCGAGGCCGCTGCCGCCTTCCGGGACAAAAGAGGAACTGATCGCGGGCATGGAGGAAATTGCAGCGCGTAGCGCGGCGAGGCCTCTGGTTGACCCGAGGTCTGCTGACGAAATCATTGGCTACGATGATTTCGGCTTGCCGCGATGATCGTCATCGATACATCGGCATTCGTGGCGATGCTCAACGACGAACCGGAACGGACTTTACGACTTCGAGGACTTTCTCGCCCTTATCAAGGCCGAAATCGTCCCCCATGACGTGCATCTGGCCGCGTTCGCCGTCGCAGCGTTCCAGCGTTACGGAAAGGGCGTCGACCCGAAGGCGCGGCTCAATTTCTGCGATTGCGCGGCCTATGCGCTCGCCAAGGCAATGAACGCGCGTCTATTGTATAAGGGTTACGATTTCACCGCAACGGACGTGCGCGCCGCACGCTAACCGATTGTCGGACTCACGCTGATCCCGGTTGTGGAACCATCATTCTTACGACGGCGCGGGCGGCTTCACGCTCCTGCCGCTCGACGACGAGGATCCGCGCGAGGCCGCCGACATTCGCGCCCATCTCAGGCGGACCGGCGCGCCGATCGGACCTTACGACGTCTTCGTCGCCGCGCAGGCGCGGCGGCGCGGCGCGACGCTCGTCACCGCCAACAGGCGCGCGTTCGAGCGCGTGACGGGGCTCAGTTTGGTGGATTGGGCGAGGTCGGCGGCATGAGCGCTGTGGCGCGGCGCGCCCGACGTGGCGACGGCCGCGGCGCTACACGTACTTGCGCCAGTCGTGACTCTCCCGGAAACCCAAGACTTCGCGGATCTTTCGATTGGAGAGCGGCGCCGCGAACCCTTCGATCGGACGGCGGATCTCGACATTGGGACAGGCCTTGCGAAGAAACGCCTCGGTCGGCGTGTTCAAGGTGATCGTGTCGTTGACCGCGTTGAACGCCTGATAGCCGAGGCCGTCCTTCTCGAGGCAGAGATGCACGATCTCGCCGAGATCGCGCGCGTCGATATAGCTCCACGCGTTGCGCTTGCGCGACATCGGATTGTCGAGAAAGCCCTTGAACATCGAATATTCGTGCGGCTCGATCACATTGCCGATGCGCAACGCATAGATGTCGGCATGGTAGCGCATGGCGAAGGCGCGCGCCGTCTTTTCGTTGCAGACCTTCGAAAGGCCATAAGAATCCTGCGGGTCGGAGTCGTAGTCCTCCTCCAGCGGGAAGTGGTGAAAGTCCTTGTCGCCCTCGGCGAAGCAGACGCCGTAGGTCGTCTCCGAGGACGCGACGATCACCTTGCGGACGCCGAGCTTCATCGCCGCTTCGATGACGTTGTAGGTGCTGACCACGTTGGCCGTGAAGGTCTTGTTGTCGGGCTCGATCAGCACCCGCGGGATGGCGGCGAAATGAACGACGGCGTCAGGCGGCGGAGCGGGCCGCCCAGCCTCGAAGCCGTCGAGGCCGAAATGGGACGTCAGCGCGTTGAAGGCCTGCCCGTTGTCGGTGAGATCGGCGATCAGCGTGTTGACGCCCTTCTGCTCCAGCGGCTTCAGATCGACGTTGAGGATCTTGTAGCCTTTCCCAAGAAGATACGGGACGACATGGCGGCCCGCCTTGCCGGTTCCGCCGGTGAATACGATCCGTTTGGGCATGATTGAGCGCCTTTCGCTATGGACGGAAATCCGCCTGGGCGCGCGGAAACCTTCGATGCCGCCTCGCCGACGATCTGAAGGGCCTGCACACCTGCGAACACCAGCATCGCATCTGTTCCAAGCGCTTCACGGCGCCTTCCGTCGACGAAGCTGCAGGCCTCTTGCGCGGCCTCGATCCTATGACGGATGCGGATGGCGTCATCGGGCGTCAAACTGGGGCTCCGCCCGGCGCACGACGTCATCGCGAACATATCGGCTCAAGTCTTCGGCCGTGCGGAGATCGACGCGGCGCCCGCCCAGAAGCTCCGACAGGTCGATCTCGATTTGCGCCATCGTCAGGAGTCCCGGGGTCGCATCCGGCTCGAACGCGACCAGGAGATCGACGTCGCTGTCCGGCCCGGCGGTCCCCCTGAGCGTCGAGCCGAACAGGGAGAGCGTGCGGATGCGGTCGCGACGGCGGAGCGCGGCGGGATCGGAAAAGATCGGCTGCTTCATGGGCCTTTTCTAACTCGGCGGCCGGTCACCGCAACCCCGACGCCGGGCGCGTCACCGACGCGCCCCCCGCCACCCATCCGCCTACACGTTGTCGCCGCCGGTCGAGCTGTGCTGCGAGGCGACGGTCTTGCCGCCCCACGTCCAGTTCTTGATCTCGGGCAGGTCGTCGCCGACGCGGCGGATGTATTCCTTGTGCTCGATCAGCTTGTCGCGGATCGCCTGCTTGACGTAGGCGGCGTGCGAGGCGAGGCCGGGCACGCGGTCGATCACGTCGTTGACCAGGTGGAAGCGGTCGAGGTCGTTGAGCACGCACATGTCGAACGGCGTGGTCGTCGTCCCCTCCTCCTTGTAGCCGCGCACGTGGATGTTGTCGTGGCCGTGGCGGCGGTAGGTCAGCCGGTGGATGAGCCACGGATAGCCGTGGAAGGCGAAGATGATCGGCTTGTCCACGGTGAACAAAGCGTCGAAGTCGCGGTCGGGGATCCCGTGCGGATGCTCGCTCGGCGGCTGGAGCCGCATCAGGTCGACGATGTTGACGACCCGCACCTTCAGCTGCGGGAAGTAATGGCGCAGGAGGTCGACCGCCGCCAGCGTCTCGATGGTCGGCACGTCGCCGCAGCAGGCCATCACCACGTCGGGCCCGTCCTCCTTGTCGTTGCTCGCCCATTCCCAGATGCCGAGCCCCGCGGTGCAGTGCTTGATCGCCTGGTCCATGTCGAGCCACTGCGGCGACGGCTGCTTGCCGGCGACCACGACGTTCACGCAGTTGCGGCTTCTCAGGCAATGGTCCGTCACCGACAGCAGGCAGTTGGCGTCCGGCGGCAGATAGACCCGCACCACCTCCGCCTTCTTGTTGATGACGTGATCGATGAAGCCCGGATCCTGGTGCGAGAAGCCGTTGTGGTCCTGCCGCCAGACGAGGCTCGACAACAGGTAGTTCAGCGACGAGATCGGCCGGCGCCACTCGATGTCCTTGCACACCTTGAGCCACTTGGCGTGCTGGTTGAACATCGAGTCAATGATGTGGATAAAGGCCTCGTAGCACGAGAAGAAGCCGTGCCGGCCGGTGAGCAGGTAGCCCTCGAGCCAGCCCTGGCACTGGTGCTCCGACAGCATCTCCATGATGCGGCCGTCCGGGGCGAGGTGGTCGTCGTAGGGAAGCGTCTCGGCGACCCAGGCGCGTTTGGTGACCTCGAGCACGTCCTGCCAGCGGTTGGAATTGCTCTCGTCGGGGCTGAACAGGCGGAAATTGCGGAACTCGAGGTTGAGCTTCATCACGTCGCGCAGAAACGTTCCCATCACGCGCGTCGCCTCGGCGATCGCGGCGCCGGGCGACGGGACGGCGACGGCGTAGTCGCGGAAATCCGGCAGCCTGAGCTCGCGCAAGAGGGCGCCGCCGTTGGTGTGCGGGTTGGCGCTCATGCGCCGCACGCCCGACGGCGCCAGCGCCGCGAGCTCCGCCTTGAGCCTGCCCGACTCGAACAGCTCCTCCGGGCGATAGCTCTTCATCCAGTCTTCGAGGATGCCGACGTGCCCGGGCTTGTCCATGTCGCCCATCGGCACCTGGTGGGAGCGCCAGTATCCCTCCTCGCGCTTGCCGTCGATGAACTTGGGGCAGGTCCAGCCCTTCGGCGTGCGCATGACGATCATCGGCCACTTGGGCCGCTTGCTGAACCCGTTGGCGCGCGCGTCGGCCTGGATGGCGCGGATGTCGTTGACCGCCTTTTCCAGCGTTTCCGCCATCAGCGGATGCATCGTGTTCGGGTCGTCGCCCTCGACGAACCGCGGATCGTAGCCGTAGCCGCGGAACAGCGCCTCGAGCTCGTCGTGCGGGATGCGCGCCAGCACGGTCGGGTTGGCGATCTTGTAGCCGTTCAGGTGCAGGATCGGCAGCACCGCGCCGTCGGCGACGGGATTGAGGAACTTGTTCGAGTGCCAGCTCGTCGCCATCGGGCCGGTCTCGGCCTCGCCGTCGCCGACCACGCAGGCGACGATCAGATTCGGATTGTCGAAAGCGGCGCCGTGAGCGTGCGACATCGCATAGCCGAGTTCGCCGCCCTCGTGGATCGAGCCCGGCGTCTCCGGCGCCACGTGGCTCGGGATCCCGCCCGGGAACGAGAACTGGGTGAACAGCCGCTTCATCCCCTCCTCGTCCTGCGACACGTTGGGGTAGACCTCGCTGTAGGTTCCCTCGAGATAGGCGTTGGCGACCAGCGCCGGGCCGCCGTGGCCCGGCCCGGTGACGTAGATCATATCGAGGTCGTATTTCTTGATCAGCCGGTTGAGGTGCACGTAAATGAAGTTGAGGCCGGGGGTGGTGCCCCAGTGGCCGAGCAGGCGCGGCTTGACGTGCCGCCTTTCCAGCGGGGCCTTGAGCAGCGGATTGTCGAACAGGTAGATCTGGCCGACGGACAGATAGTTGGCCGCGCGCCAGTAGGCGTCGATCAGCGCCGATTCTTTGTCCGACAGGACGTTCGTCATTCCGCATTCCTCCGGGTTGTAAAGCAAAGCGGAGCCGACTCGTCAGTCCGACTCGCTCAGTGACGAAGTTTCTCCTTCGGCGAACCGCAGCTTCTGCTCCGACTCCGCCCTCAGGTCCTGCTCGGCCCGGGTCCAGTGCTCGAGCGAGCGCCCCTGAGGCCGGCCCTCCTCCTCCCAGATCTGGTAGGCGCGTCTCTGGATGCGGACGTCCTCGCCCGCCATATCGAGTCCGGGGATTTCGTAGAGGGTCTTACCGTCGGTCATCGCGTCCGTCTCCGCCAGGACATCGTCTGGACAATGGCGCGGAGCATCCGGTCGCAATGTGACATTGTCGCGTCACTCGAGCCCGGCCTCCCGTTCGAGCTCGCGGCGCGCCCGCATCCAGTGGTCGACTTCCCGCCCTTCGGGCGTGCCTTCGGCGAGCCAGATCGCGTGCGCGCGCTCGCGCACTTCGGCTTCCGTCGGCACGCGCGGCGCCGCCTCGGGGGGAGCGGGCGCCCGCTCGGCCGCGGGCTTCGAACTCTTCGCCATGACTTGATCCTTTCGACATCCGACTCGACGACCAGGCCGTTCCCAAAGGAGGGACTGTGCCGGATCGTCGCCGATTGGGCAACGTTCCCCTGCCTCGCGGCGGATTGTGCTTGCGCGGTCGGGCGAATTTCCGCACACTTGACCGGCGGACCCGGCGAAAGACCGGGCGCGGGCTGGAACGACAGGAGGAAGGAATGGCGGAGGCGGACGCCATCGAGGCGCGCACGCTCGGCCGGGTCGCGAGGCGGTTCATACCGTTTCTCGTGCTGTGCTATTTCGTCGCTTATCTCGACCGGGTGAACGTCGGCTTCGCCAAGCTGACCATGGACGCCGACCTCGGCCTGTCGGAGACGGCCTTCGGCTTCGGCGCCGGGGTGTTCTTTCTCGCCTATTTCCTGTTCGAGGTGCCCTCCAACATCATCATGGACAAGGTCGGCGCGCGGGTGTGGATCGCGCGCATCATGCTGAGCTGGGGGGTGATCTCCGGCATGATGGCCTTCATCCCGCAGATCGCCGCGGCGACGACCTTGAGCGCCGAGCACACGTTCTACCTGCTGCGCGTCCTGCTAGGCTTCGCCGAGGCCGGCTTCTTCCCCGGCATCATCTTCTTCCTCACCCTGTGGTTTCCGGCCTCGCACCGGGCGCGCATCGTCGGCTATTTCATGGCCGCGATCCCGCTGTCCTCGGCGCTGGGCTCGCCGGTGTCGGCGTGGGCGCTCGGCCTCAACGGCCTGATGTCCTTACGCGGCTGGCAGTGGCTGTTCATCATCGAGGCCCTGCCCTCGATCGTGCTGGCGTTCGTCGTCTTCTGGTATCTGACCGACCGGCCGGCCGACGCGACCTGGCTCGACCCGCGAGAACGCGCCTGGCTGCAGCGCCGCCTCGCGCTCGAGGACCAGCGGCGCGAACACGTCTCGCCCAAGAGCGCGCTCGCGAGCCTCGCCGATCCGCGCGTGCTCGCGCTGTCGCTCGTCTATTTCGGCGCGGTGGCCTGCCTCTACGGCGTCGGCTTCTGGCTGCCCACGATCGTCAAGGGCTTCGGCCTCACGATCGCGATGACCGGATGGGTCAACGCCATCCCCTACGCCGTCGGCTTCGTCGGCATGGTGTGGTGGGGGCTGCGCTCCGACCGCGAGGGCGAGCGGACGATGCATCTGGCGGTCGCCCTGGCGCTGGCGGCGATCGGCGTCGGTTCCTCGGCCTTCCTCGCCGACCCGACGTTCAAGATGATTGCGCTGACCGTCGGCGCCTTCGGCGTGTTCGCCT
The DNA here is from genome assembly GCF_003315135.1 of Roseiarcus fermentans. Lineage (GTDB taxonomy): Bacteria > Pseudomonadota > Alphaproteobacteria > Rhizobiales > Beijerinckiaceae > Roseiarcus > Roseiarcus fermentans. Next base: position 20,608 of record NZ_QNRK01000032.1, on the reverse strand, counting down.
CGCTGCCGATCTTCTGGACCTTGCCGACCGCGTTCCTCGCCGGGGCGGCGGTCGCGCCGGGCATTGCGGCGATCAACTCGATCGGAAACCTGTCGGGATATTTCGGCCCGTTCGTGATCGGCTGGATCAAGGACGCGACCGGCGGCTTCGTCTGGGGACTCGTGTCGATCGCCGCCTGCGCGGTCGTCGCGCTCGGCATCACGCTGGCGCTCGGGCACGACCCGCATCTCGAGCGCGCGCCGGAGGCGGCGGAATGAGGTTTCGCGAAAGGACGAATGGCGTGACGAGCAGGACGACCCCCATGTTGACGCGACGCGCTTTCGCCGCCTGCGCCCTGTGCGCGGCCGGCGGCTTTCTGGCGACCGCGGCCGAGGCGCAGACGCCCGGGCTCCGGCGCATTCTGATGAAGCGGACCGACGGGCCGATCGACGGCTACGAGACCCTGGAGATGCGGGTCGAGTTCGACCCCGGGACGGTCGTGCCGCGGCATACCCATCCGGGCGTCGAATCCGGCTACGTGCTCGAAGGCGACATCGAACTCAGCGTCGAAGGCGAGACCCCGATCGCGCTGAGGGCCGGCGAGGCGTTCCAGGTTCCGACCGCGCGGCCGCACAGCGCCAGGACGGGCGCGGCCAAGACCGTGCTCGCCGACACCTACGTGGTCGAAAAAGGCAAGCCGCTGGCGTCGCCGGCATAAGAAGGCAAGGGAGGTAACACGATGTCCATGGCTTCCATCGACTTTCTTAACACGGCTCAGGCCGCGTACTGGAACGGCGCCGGCGGCCGGCGCTGGGCCGACCATCTCGATCGGCACGAGGCGCTGTTCAGGCCGATCTCCGACCGGCTGATCGACGTGGCCGACGCGCGCCCCGGCGAGTTCGTGCTCGACATCGGCTGCGGCAGCGGGGCGACGACGATCGAGTTCGCCGCGCGCGTCGCGCCCGAGGGCGAGGCGCTCGGGGTGGACGTTTCCGAAACCCTGCTGCGGCACGCCCGCGAGCGCGCGCCCGAGGACGTGCCGGCGCGTTTCATCCACGCCGACGCCACGCTCTACGAGGCGCCGCCGGGCGAGATCGATCTCGTCGCCTCGCGGTTCGGGGTGATGTTCTTCGCCGACCCGACGCGGTCGTTCGCCAATCTCCGCGCCGGGATGAAGCCCGGCGGGCGGCTCGCCTTCGCCTGCTGGCGGGCGGCGCGCGAGAATCCATGGATGATCGTCCCCTTGCGCGCGGCCGCCGGTCACGCCCCGCCCCTGCCCGAACTCGGGCCGGAGGACCCCGGCCCGTTCGCCTTCGCCGACGAAAACCGGGTGCGGCGCATTCTGTTCGACGCCGGCTTCCTCGACGTCGACGTCGAGCCGGAAGATTACCAACTCGACATCGCGCTCGGCGGAGGCCTGGACGCGGCCGTCGACGCGGCGCTGTCTCTGGGGCCGGCGAGCCGGATGCTGGAAGACCAGCCGGAGCCGGCGCGCGCGGCGGCGGCGGCCGCGATCCGGGACGCGTTCGCCCGGCATGCCGACGGCGACCGCGTGCCGCTCGGCGCCGCGGTCTGGTTCGTCACCGCCCGCAACCCGGACTGATCGGCAAGGGCGGGGCGGCGTCTCGCCGCCCAGCTTTCGCCCGCTACCCCGCCAGGGCGGCGCGGGCGCGCAGGAACGCGCGCATGGCGAACGACGCCTGCGCGGCCCCGTAGGCGTATTCCGCCCCGACCGGACAGGCGCGGCGGGCGAGACAGCCGCGCCCCATGCAGTCGGCGCCGTCAGGCGCGCCGAGATGGCGGGCGCAGGCCGGGACGTCGTAACCGCCCTGCGTAAAAGCGCCGACGGGACAGGCGGCGAGACACGGTCTTGCAACGCAGGCGGCGCAGGGGCTCGGCCGCCGATCGGCCTCCGGAAGCGAAAGGGCGTCGAAAAACCCGAGCGCGCCGCGATAGCTGTGCCACAGGCCGTAGGTCGAGTGGATCAGGAAGCCGATCGGCGAGGGATGGACGGGCTCGGCCCTCTGCGCCCATTGCTGGAACGGAGAGCGGGGCGGCCCGCCGAACGGATAGAGGGCGACCGCGCCGAAGCTTTGCGCCAGCGCGCCGATGACGCGACGGCTGAACCGGTCGAGCGGATCGGCCTCGCCGTCCTGCGCCTCCGGCGCCGCCGCGAACGCGTCCCAGCCCTCGCCGCCCGCGACCCCGACGAGCGCGATCGTGCGCACCCCGGCGAGCGCCCCGACGCGCTCCCCGGGCGTGAGCGAGAAGGCGCCGCGGGGCGCGAGGCCGGCCGCCTCGATGGCCGCGAGGACGGCGCCGATCGTCGGCCGCGCCTCAGTCGTCATTCGCCGGCTTGCCGCCGCGCAACACCGCGAACGGCGTCGCCGCGGCCTCGGGCTCCGGCTCGGCCGGGGGCTCGAACGCGACCTCGGGCTTGCGTGGATAGGGGTCGAGGCCGAGGGCGAAGAACTCGGCCGCCAGCGCCCCGAGGTCGATCTTGCCGTCGATGATCGGGTCCGGCTCGTCCTCGCCGATCATCGAAACGACCTCCGGCGCCTCGCCCGGCCGGCGCGGACGGTCGTCGTCGGGCGGCGCGAAGCGGACGTCGACCGCCTCCTCGACCGTGGCGGGGAACGGGTCGAGGCTGACGATGCAGGTCTGGGTGAGCGCTCCGCGCACCATTCCGGTGACGCGCGCGCCGCCCCTCGCCGCTTTCCGGACGGTGAGCGTGGCGGTCAGCCGCTCGATCGACGGCAGTTTGAGGAATCCGGCGAGCGCCTCGCGCTCGGCGGGGGTGGCTTCGATCGTCACGGTCTCGCCGTCCCGCGGCAGCTTGTCGACCCTGACGATGCGGCTGAGCGGCTCCTGCATGATCTAGTCTCCGGCGAGCGCGCCGTCCGGGTAGCGGAACCGGCCGGCAGCGAAATCCTCGATCGGCGTGCGCGCGAGCGCGGCCTCGAGCGCGAGCACGTAGTCGGCGAGCGCCGCAGCATGGCCGTCGCCGGCCGGCGCGCCGTAGACGTTGCGCGAAAGCGCGGCTTCGAGCCGTTCGCGCGAGCCCGAATCGAGCGCTTCGGCGTAAGCCGCGTTGCGGCCGTAGAAAGCGCTCTTCATGGCGGAGAGCCGCTTCGACACGGACACATCGCTCAGCGCCTGCTCGCGCAACGTATCGTCGAGATGCATGAAGAGGGCGTTCACCAGATCCTGCGCCATCGGCTCGCCGAGACCGCCGAGCGTCATCAGACGCCGCAGCGCGAGACCGGCATGCAGGGCGAGGAGCTCGAAACGCCCGTCGACCCGGTCGGGCGCCCCGAGCGCGGCATAGAGCGCCGGACGGCGGGCGGCGGCCACGATCTCGCCGCGAAGCTCTTCGATGAGGGCGAGGCTGGCGCGCCGCGCGCGCCATCGGGCGAAGATCATGAGGGCGCCTTCATGCGACGGTCGGACGTCCGCCGTCGCCTTGCATTTGTTCGACCGCATGGGTTAGGCATCCCGGGTCGCGCTGGCAAGACCAAAACGGGCGCGATGAACCGGAGTGTTGCAATGGGCGGCAAGTCGAAGGGCGGCAAGTCGAAAGCCCGCGCCGCGCGGGGGCTGGCGCTGGGGAGCGCGCTGACGCTCGGCGCCGCGCTCGGCGGCTGCATCGGTTATGACGGCGACTTCGATCGCGGCTATCAGGTCGACCAGGAGTCGATGGGGCAGATCAAGCTCGGCGCGACCACCAAGCCGGAGGCGCTGGCGATCCTCGGGACCCCGTCGACCACGTCCACCGTCGGCGGCGACGCCTGGTACTACATCGGCCAGAAATACCACCGCGCGCTGGCCTTCCTGCCGGCGCAGTTGACCGACCAGCACGTCGTCGCCGTCTATTTCGACAAGAGCGGCAAGGTCGACCGGATCGCCAATTACGGCATGCAGGACGGAAAGGTGTTCGACTACGTCTCGCGCACGACCCCCACCGGCGGCACGGAACCCGACTTCCTGCGCAACATGATGGGCGGGCTGTTCCGGTTCAGCTGAGGTCGAATTCCAGCCTCAGCGGGACGTGGTCGGAGACCTCGTCGGGCAGCACGGCGAAGGCGCGCACGTCGACGCCGGGGCTGACGAACACATAGTCGGCGAATCGCTCCGGCCGCCGGTAGAGGCGCGTCCGGGTCGAGGCGACGCCGAATTCGGCGACGAGGTTCCTGAGGCCCGCCGCCTCCAGCATTCTCAGGCTTTGCGTGCCCGGGGCGAGGTTGAAGTCGCCGCACAGCACGAACGGCTCGCGCCGGCCGGCGAGGAAGGCGACGAGCCGCCGCGACTGGGCGAGCCGGTCGTCGCTGTCGCCCTTCCCCCGCCCGTTCCACAGGCCGTGGAAATTCATCACCCCGACCCGGCCGCGCGCTGTCGCGACCGTGACGAACTGGACGTTGCGGGCGTGATGGCCGATGTCGCCCTCGGGAACGTAGCCGCGCTCGCGGTGGACGAAGACGTCGCCGGACTCGACCACGTCGAGGCGCTTCGAGACCAGCGTCATCAGCCCGTAGTCGTCGAGATGATGCGGGTGGAAGAACGCCGCGTGGCCGCCGAGCCGCGCGCCGATCTCCTGCTTGCCGGTGACCATGATGGCGTCGTGGGCGAGCGGCGCGCCGCCGGCCGGCGCGCCTTCGAGCCCGGCGTAGGGCGCCGACCAGATCTCCTGCAGGCAGAAAAAATCCGCGTCGCGATGGGCGTCGAAGAAGCCGAGCAGGTTTTCCCTGCCGGCGCGGCCGCCCCAGGTGTTCAGGCAGATGAGTTTCATTGGCGACCCGAAACCTTGGCGGCGAGCGCCGGGGAGTGGTCCTCCCTGACGCGATCGGCTCGGCCATGACGGCGCCCGCTAAGGTCGCCGCGTCCCCCGCGATCAGGAAGCCCGGGGAGCGCGACGAGGGCGCAGCGCGGCGCTCACGCTGCCCTTAGAGCGGAATGTTGTCGTGCTTCTTCCAGGGGTTCTCGAGCTTCTTGTTGCGCAGCATGTTGAGCACGCGCGACAGCCGCCGCCGGGTCGAGTGCGGCATGATCACCTCGTCGATGTAGCCGCGCTCGGCCGCGATGAACGGCGACAGGAATACGTCCTCGTATTCCCTCGTCTTTTCAGCGATCCGTTCCGGATTGTTGATGTCGGACCTGAAGATGATCTCGACCGCGCCCTTGGCGCCCATGACCGCGATCTGCGCCGTCGGCCACGCGAGGTTGATGTCGCCGCGCAAGTGCTTGGAGGACATGACGTCGTAGGCGCCGCCGAACGCCTTGCGGGTGATCACGGTGACCTTCGGCACGGTCGCCTCGGCGAAGGCGAACAGCAGTTTGGCGCCGTGCTTGATCAGGCCGCCGTATTCCTGCGCGGTGCCCGGCAGGAAGCCCGGCACGTCGACGAAGGTGACGATCGGGATGTTGAAGCAGTCGCAGAAGCGCACGAACCGCGCCCCTTTTCGGGAGGCGTCCGAGTCGAGCACGCCGGCGAGCGCCAGCGGCTGGTTGGCGACGATGCCGACCGTCGTGCCCTCGATCCGGATGAAGCCCGTCACCATGTTCTTGGCGTGCGCTTCCTGGATCTCGAAGAAGTCGCCCTCGTCGGCGATCTTCAGGATCAGCTCCTTGATGTCGTAGGGCTTGTTCGGGTTGTCCGGCACGAGCGTGTCGAGCGACATGTCGATTCGTTCCGGATGGTCGAAGCTCGGCAGCTTCGGCGGCTGCTCGAGGTTCGAGGACGGCAGGAAATCGATCAGCCGGCGCATCTGCAACAGCGCCTCGACGTCGTTGTCGTAGGCGCGGTCGGCGATCGAGGAGCGGGTGGTGTGGATCTGCGCGCCGCCGAGTTCTTCCGCGGTGACGGTCTCGTTGGTCACGGTCTTGACCACGTCCGGGCCGGTGACGAACATGTAGCTGGTTTCGCGCACCATGAAGATGAAGTCGGTCATCGCCGGCGAATAGACGTCGCCGCCCGCGCACGGCCCCATGATCAGCGAGATCTGCGGGATCACGCCGGAGGCGAGCACGTTGCGCTGAAACACCTCGCCGTAGCCGCCGAGCGCCGCCACGCCCTCCTGGATGCGGGCGCCGCCGGCGTCGAACAGGCCGATGATCGGGGCGCGGTTCTTCACCGCCATGTCCTGGATCTTGGTGATCTTCTGGGCATGCGTCTCGCTCAGCGAGCCGCCGAACACGGTGAAGTCCTTGGCGAACACGTAGACGGTGCGGCCGTTGACCGTGCCCCAGCCGGTCACCACGCCGTCGCCGGGAATCTTGGTCGCCTCCATGCCGAAGTCGTCGCAGCGATGCTGGACGAACATGTCGAATTCCTCGAACGAATCGTGGTCGAGCAGCAGTTCGATTCGCTCGCGCGCCGTGAGCTTGCCCTTCGCGTGCTGCGCCGCGATGCGCTGCTCGCCGCCCCCGAGACGCGCCAGCGCGCGACGGGCGTCGAGATGGGCGAGAATGTTCTTCACGGTCTTCTTGGCTCCGAAACCTTGCGTCGCCCCGGAATAGCACGTCGCAGGCGGCGCCGGAACGGCTTCCGCCTGCGACGTTCGCATGACAGGGGCGCCGGCCCGAAGCGGCTCGCGCCCGCGCCCGCACGGAGGCGCCCCCCCACGACGGGCGAAGCGCGCCCCTGGCGGTTCAACGCACCACGCAACCTTTCGGGTAACCGACCCGCTTGCAGTAGACGACCGGTCGGGCGACGGCCGGACGCGCCACGCAGCCCTTCGGATAGCCCACCGTCTTGCAATAGACGACGGCGCCGGCCGGCGCCGTCGTCGCGAGCGTCGCCCCACCCCCGATCATCGCGACCAGCGCCGCCGCCGCGGCCATGCGAATCGTCTTCATCGATCGTTCCTCCCTGGCGACCCCGAAGGGCCAATGCATCCGGCCGTCACGGCCGGGATTCCTCGACAGGGCGAGGCTAGCACGGGTCGGACGGAAACGCATGACGCCGGGTCGCGGGCGCCGCGCCGGTCCCGGAGCTCCCCGCTGCGTCGTCTCCGGCTCGCGCCTCGCGAAAATAGCTGCGCGGGGGAACGCCGAGGGCGCGCTGGAACATGGCGGTGAACGCCGCCGGATTGTCGTAGCCGAGCGCCATGGCGACCGACGTCACCGTTTCCCCCGCCGCCAGCCTGGGCAGCGCCGTGACGAGGCACGCCTGCTGGCGCCAGGTCATGAAGGTCATGCCGGTCTCGCGCCGGAACAGTCGCGTGAAGCTGCGGCGATTGAGGCCGAGCGCGTCGCACCAGGCGCCGATGGTCTCGTGCACGTCCGGCCGGCGAAGGAAGGCGCGGCAGCGGCGCGCCAGATCCTCGCGCGCCGGCAACGGCAGAGACAGCGGCAGATGCGGAAGCTGATGGATCTCGTGCTCGACGAGCCGCATCAAGGCGCCCTCGCGGCCGTCGACGTCATATTCGCGCGGCAGCCGGACCGCTTCCTCGATCAGGCTGCGCATGAACGGCGAGACGCCGACCACCTGGCAATGCTCCGGCATCCCGGCGATCGATTCGGGATCGAAATAGAGGCTGTTGACCCGCACCGCGCCGACCATGCGCACGCTGTGGGTGATCCCGGCCGGGATCCACATCCCCCGTTGTGGCGGCGCCACCCAGGCGCCGTCCGCCGCGCTCACCACCACCACGCCCCTCGTGCTGGTGAGCAGCTGATGGCGGCGGTGGCGGTGCGGACGGATGGAATGGCCGTCCGGATAGGCGGCGCTGCGCGCCACCACCGGCCGGCCGACCTCGGCGAAGAATGTTTCGGCGTGCGGCTCGAGCATGGCCCACTCTCGTAGGAAGACGGCCCGGACCCGGTGGCGGGCCAGTCGACCAAAGTCTAGTAGGGGCGTCCTCCGCGCCGGGCAAGGCTGGCGGCGCCGGGAACGGAGACGCCTTCCATGACCCCTGTCGCCCTGGCCCGCCGGGGTCCTGTCGGACTCGCCCTGCCCGTCCTCCTGGCCGCCAGCGTCTGCCATTTCCTGAACGACGCGACCCAGTCGCTGTTCACCGCGAGCTATCCGATCTTCCGCTCGAGCTTCGACCTGAGCTTTGCCCAGATCGGCCTCCTGACGCTCGCCTACCAGCTCTCGGCCTCGATCCTTCAGCCGCTGATCGGGCTGTATACCGACCGTCATCCGGCGCCCTATTCGCTTCCGGTGGGCATGGGCATCTCGGCGGCGGCGCTGGTCACCCTGGCGTTCGCGCCGACCTATCCCGCCGTCGTCGCCGGGGCGGCGCTGCTCGGCGTGGGATCGTCGATCTTCCACCCCGAATCGTCGCGCCTCGCGCGCCTCGCCTCCGGCGGCGCGCACGGCCTGGCGCAGTCGATCTTCCAGGTCGGCGGAAACATCGGCGCCTCGGTCGGCCCCCTGCTCGTCGTCTTCTTCGTCCTGCCGGGCGGCCAGAGCCGGCTCGCCTGGTTCGCCGGCATGGCGCTGTGCGGCATCGCGATCCTGACCCGGCTCGGCCAATGGTACTCGGGCGTCCTGCGCGAGCGGCCGCGCGCCGGCGCCGCCCGCGCCGCGGACGCGGCGCCCCCCGCGCGGGTCGGCCGGGCGATGGCGATCCTCGCCGCGCTGATCTTCTCCAAGTATTTCTATATCGCAAGCTTCACCAGCTACTACGTGTTCTACCTCGAGCAGCGCTTTCAGACGACGCAGCGGACCGCGCAGATGTGCCTGTTCGTGTTCCTCGGCGCGGTCGCGCTGGGCACGCTGATCGGCGGCCCCGTGGGCGACCGGATCGGCCGCAAGACCGTGATCTGGGGGTCGATCCTCGGCATCCTGCCCTTCGCGCTCGTCCTCCCTTACGCGACCCTGCCGGTCACGATCGCGCTCAGCGCCGTGATCGGGGTGATCCTCGCCTCCGCCTTCTCGGCCATCGTGGTCTATGCGCAGGAGCTGATGCCGCACCGGATCGGCATGGTGTCGGGACTGTTCTTTGGCCTCGCCTTCGGCATGGCCGGTCTCGGCGCCGCCGTGCTCGGGGTCCTCGCGGACGCGACCAGCATCGTGTTCGTCTACAGAGTGTGCGCCTTCCTGCCGCTGATCGGCATGCTGGCGGCGCTGCTGCCGGAGACGCGGACGCGCCGCGCCGCGACGCGCGGGACCGCCTGACCGCCCGCCGTCACGAGCCCACACGGCGCGCCCGGCGCACGGGCGTCCGCCGGCTGACGGGAGCGGCCCGGCGCCGGCGCCGCCGCGACGCCGTCACGGGGCGCGGCCTGCGAACTCGCACGACAGGCGCGAAAAAACCGCCGCAAGCGGCGCTCCGCCGCCCGACGCGCCGGCGCAGTTCCCGGCCGCGCCGCCCGCCCGAGCGTCACACCCGTGTCAATCACGGGCGCGAAGACAGCCGTCGGCGACGTCGAGCGCCAAAGCATTTGAATCGAGCAGGCGGCGCGTCTGGGTTGAAAGTCCCCAGGCCTGCGAACTTCGCGTCACGGCAATCTTGCTTGCGATCTGGAGAACGCGATGGCTGACAACGCATCTCTCAGCCGAACCGATTCGACGCTCAGGCGAACGGTCCAGGATCATATCGACGAATTGCCGATGTGGGCCGATGGGACGACGCTTCCCTCCGTCCCCATGACCGGGATGCAATGGCTGATCTGGTCGCTCGCCGCTGCGGGAAAGTTCTTCGAGGGTTACGTCGTCTTCATGACCGGCGTCGCGCTGCCGTTGTTTTCGCGCGAGTTCAACATCGGCGCCTTCGAGCACGGCCTCATCGGCGCGGCGAGCCTGTTCGGCATTCTGGTCGGCGCCATCACGCTCGGCGGCCTTTCGGATCGCTTCGGGCGAAAGCCGATGTTCGTGATCGAGATGATCATCTTCGTGGCGTTCCTGGTCGCGCTCTGCTTCGCAACCAATTACATCCAGGTGGTTTTTTTCCTGTTCGCGCAGGGTCTCGCGCTGGGCTGCGACTACCCGACCGCGCACATGATCATTTCCGAGAACATTCCGAGCAGCAAACGCGGCAAGCTGGTGCTGGGCGCCTTCGCATTCCAGGCGGTCGGCGCGCTGGTCGGCACCGGGATCGGCTTTCTGGTGCTGTCGCTCCTGCCCGAACTGGGCGCGTGGCGATGGATGTACGCGAGCGCCGTCATTCCCGCGGTGCTGGTCACGATCGGCCGCTTCTACATCGTCGAGAGCGCGAACTGGCTGCTTGGTCGTGGCGAGGTCGCGAAGGCCGAGCACGAGGCGAAGCGGCTTCTGGTGCGCAAGCCGCAATATCCCGGAGACATCAAACTCGCGGCCGCAGCCGCTTCGCAATCCCCGGCCGAGTCCGGACAGAGCTTCGCCGCCCTGTTCAACAGCGTCAACCGGCGCGCGACGATTCTCGCTTCGGTTCCCTGGTTCCTCCAGGATCTCGGAACCTACGGCATCGGAATTTTCACGCCGACCATATTGGCCGCGGCGGTCGGCGGAACCTCGGACCACGCCCGCAGCATCGCGGACGTGATCCTGCAGGATATGGTCGCCGCGAAGGGCGCCGCGCTCATCACCTCGCTGCTGATCCTCGGCATCCTGTTCGCGGTTCTGCTGGCCGACGTGGTCGGCCGAATTCGGCTCCAGGTGTTCGGTTTCATCGGCTGCGCGGTCGGTTTGTTCCTTGCGTCTCTGTCGGCGTATTTCGCGGACGGCGAGGAATTGCTGCTCATTTTCGCGGGCTTCATGCTGTTCAACTTCATGACCAATCTCGGTCCGAACGCGCAGACCTACCTTCTCGCGGGCGAAGTGTTTCCGACCGCGATCCGCGGCAAGGGCGCTGGTTTCGCCGCGGCTTTCGCCAAGGTCGGCGCGGTGCTGACCGCCTTCCTCTTCCCGGTGCTGCTCGACTCCATCGGCACGCAGGCCCTGCTTTACGGCCTGATCGTCACGTCGCTGCTCGGCGCGGCCGTCACCTGGCTGTACCGGATCGAGACGACCGGCGTGAATCTCGAAACGCTGAGCGCCAAACCCGGGAGCCTGCGATGATCTCCTCCGCCCGCCCGGCGTCGACCGGGCTCTCGGGCCGCATGCGCGCGGCGGTCCCGGTTTGCGTCCTCGCGCTCGGGACCATGGCGCCCGTTCACGCCGCGGAATTGACGCTGACGGAGACGGGATCGAGTCTGATTTATCCGCTGTTCAAGGTCTGGGCCGACGAATACGCGAAGACTCATCCCGGCGTCGCCGTCGACGCCAATTCAACCGACTCCGGCGCGGGAATCGAGAAGGCGGTTTCCGGCGCGGTCCAGATTGGCGCTTCCGACGCCTACATGTCGGACGACGAAATCAAGCGCAATCCGCAGATCGTCAATGTGGCGTTGGCCATCTCCGCGCAGTCGATCAATACCAATATCCCGGGCCTCAACGATCAGACTCTGAAGCTGAACGGCCCCGCGCTCGCCGGAATCTACACCGGAAAGATCCGGCAATGGGACGATCCCGCGATCGCGTCCCTCAATCCGGGCGTCAAGCTGCCCCATAACGACATCGCGCCCATTCACCGCAGCGACCCCTCGGGCGACACGTTTGTCTTCACTCAATATCTGACGTTTTCCACCGAGCGGTGGGAGAACCGCATCGGCTTCGTTTCCCCGGAATCGTGGGAGAAGAGGCTCGGCTATGGCGTCACGGTCGCGTGGCCTGCGGTTCCGGGAGCGTTGGAGGCCACGGGCAACACCGACGTGGTGGCGAAACTCCGTGAGACTCCCTATTCGATCGGATACGTCGGCGTCAGCTTTCATCAGGAAATCGAGAAAGCGGGATTGGGAACCGCGGCGGTGCAAAGTTACGACGGCGCGTTTCTTCTGCCGACCGCCGATTCGATCGCCGCGGCCGCGCGGGCGCTGTGGCCGCGCACGCCAGCCGACGAACGCCTGACGCTGGTCAACGCCCCCGGCGCAAACGCTTATCCGCTCGTCAATTATGAATACGCGATCGTTTCGACCAGACAATCCGATCCCAAGGTTGCGGAAGCGCTGCGCAGGTTTCTGCTGTGGTCGATCGCGCCGGATGAAACCAACGAAAAATACCTTGCCGACGCCCACTTTGTCCCTTTGCCGGCGCACGTCTGGGTGCTGAGTCACGATCAGATCGAGCGCATAAGGTAGCGGTTGCGACGTCTTCTTCGGCCTGCCGGGCGGCCAGGGCCGGCTCGCCTGGTTCGCCGGCATGGCGCTCTGCGGCGTCGCGATCCTGACTCGGCCCGGCCAACGGCGCTCAGGCGTCCTGCGCGACCGGCCGCGCGGGCCGCGGACCCGCCTCCGTCAACCCCGAGAACGCAGGGGGCGACTGGACACGTCGGCGGCGGTCACCGGTTCGCCTCGCCTTCGTCGACGGGCTTTTTGCACACATCGCCAAAGTGATAAGTATTGTACTTCCTTTTCGCGACGTGCACCCGGAACTGACCGCTGGGCAGCACGACCACCTCGCGGTAGCCGCGCCCAATCTGGATGACGCCCGGCTCGACAACCTGCCAGTGGGCCTCGTCGCCGTCGCTGTTGGCGAAACGGCCGTCCCTGCCGTATCGGGCGACGACTCCCGTGTCCCAGCAGATCGTCCTGCCGGCGAGGTCGCTGGCCTGAACCGGCCGCCCGTCGTTATCGGGCAACAGCAGATATCCCGATCCCGCCCAAGCCTCCGAAGCCACGAGCGAGGCCGCGGCGAACGCGGCCGCCGCAAACCTGTTCCCCATCTCTCCCCCTCCCACGGCGCCGGAGCGAGCCACGGGAAGCCTACGCGGAAAGCGCGCCCTCAGGCAAGGACCGAGGCCGCGGCCTCCATGTCCCGCCAGCGGGCGGCGCGGCGCGCCGTCGCCTCCTCGTCGGCGCCCCACGTCTCGATCTGGAAGTCCTCGTCGACATGGGCGAGGCGCCACGCCTCCTCGGGCGCGAGGCGACCGCGCGCGACAGCCAGCGCCAGCACGGCCGACCCGGTCAGCGTCGTCGCCACGCTCAGCGCCGCGAGCGCCACCGGATCGTCGACCGCCTCGACCGCGGCGCGAACCGCCGCGAGCGTTTCGGCCGGCTGCTCGACGTGGAGGATTCCGCCGGCCAGCGCGAAGCGCGCCCCGAGCGTTTCGGCGGCCCAGTCGAGAATCGGATCGAAGGCGAGCCGCTGCCGTTCGGCCAGCGCCTCCGGCGCTTCGGCGCGGTAGCACAGGAGGTCGGAGCCGGCGTAGCGGACGATCTCCGCCCGCGTCGCCTCCATCGCCTTCGCCACCCCGTCGACGGCGGAATTGACCAGCCGGGTGATCGGCATGTCGGCGGGGTCGATGATTTCCCGCTGCCGCGCCCACTCTTCCGCCACGCGCTCCATCACCGCCCGGCTCCTCGCGGCGAGCCGGTTGCGGCCGGGGGTGCGCGCGCCCCGCCCGTCGAGCGTCAGCGCGAACAGGCCGTCCGCCTCGCGCGCCTCCGCGGTCTTGTAGAAGCGCCTGAGCGGGGCGGGACGCATGTTCGCCTGGGCGGCGCGGATGGAGTCGCGGCCGTCGTCAGGCATCGGGCGCGTCCTCGATCGGGTCGCGCGCGGGCGTCTCGAAGCCGAACATGGCGAAGCTCGCCTTCATGTGCTCCGGCAACGGCGCGGTCACGTCGATGGTTCCGCCGCGCGGATGGGGCAGGACCAGCCGGCGGGCCATGAGATGCAGCTTCGCCTCCAGCCCCGGCGGCACGGCGCGCAGCGGATCGTGGCGGGCCGGGTCGTTCACTGGCTTGCGATTGTATTTCGGGTCGCCGACGATCGGATGGCCGATCGCCTCGCAATGGGCGCGCAGCTGATGGGTGCGGCCGGTAATCGGCCGCATCGACAGCCAGGCGAGGCGCGGCGCGACCTTGTCGACGACGGCGTAAAGGGTCAGCGAATGCTGGGCGTCGGGGTCGCCGTGCTTGGCCACCCGCATGCGCTCGATGTCCGCCCTGCCCGCCCCCTTCGCCCCGCGCTCGTCGCCCATCCCCTCGCCCTTGGCGAGGAACATGGAGATGCGCCCCTGCGCGGGTTTCGGCACGCCCTCGACCAGCGCCCAGTAGATCTTGCGCGCCTGGCGCGAACGAAAAATCTCGCCGAGGTCGGCCGCCATTTTTCGCGACTTCGCCAGCAGGAGGACGCCCGACGTGTCCCGGTCGAGCCGGTGGACGAGCACGGGCCGCGTCCCGTCCTTGTCCGCCAGCGCCTCCAGCATGCCGTCGATGTGGCGCTTCGTGCCGGAGCCGCCCTGCACGGCGAGCCCATAGGGCTTGTTCAGGACGATGACGTCCTTGTCCTCGTAGAGCGTCATCGCCCGGATCGCCTCGGCGTCGGCGGGGTCGACCCGCTTCACTTCCGGCGCGGCGCGGGGCGGCAGGCGCAGGGGGGGCGCGCGCACCGTCTGGCCGAGCTCGAGACGGGTCGAGATCTCGGCGCGCTTGCCGTCGACCCGCACTTCGCCCTTGCGCACGATCTTGTTCAGGTGCGACTGCGGCAGGTCGGGAAAGCGGCGGCGGAACCAGCGGTCGAGGCGCATCCCGGCCTCGTCCTCGCCGATGGCGTAGACGGCGACTTTTTCGGGCGGGGCGGCGGACGTCGCGCGGTCCGGGTTCTTGGGGTTGACCATGGCGCGCTCTTACCTCAGCGCCCGGGCGCGCGATAGGGGAGCGCGAAGCCGGATGGCGGGGCGGCGGCGGTTGCGATAGACTCGAAGCCTCGTCACGAGGAGGCAGCCATGACCGCGCGGGTGGTCGTCGATCCGCGGGCGTCCGAACTCGCGGCGCTGAGGCGGCGCGCGACGCCGGCGGAGGCGCTGGCGTTCTTCGATCGCCTGCCGCCGATGCCGGCGACGGAGATGCTCGGCGCCTGGGAAGGCGCGGGCCTTCACACCGGCCATCCGCTCGACGGGCTGCTGGAAGCCGTCGGCTGGCGCGGCAAGCGGTTCGACGGGCCGGAAGCCGTCCATCCGCTCGTCTTCGGCAAACCGGGCGCGACCTTCAGCGTCAATCCCGCGCTGGCGCCGCTCGCGCTCGGCCACCCCGGCCTCGCCCGGTCGGCGAGCCGGTTCGCGACGCCCGCGCTGGCGCTCCTGAGCACCCGCGAGCCGAAGGCGCGGCTTCGGATGACCGAATTCCGCGGCGTCGTGACCGCGACCATGATCTATGATCAGCTCCCGATCAACGACGTGTTCCGCCGGGTGGACGCCGACACGGTTCTCGGACTGATGGATCAGCGCGGCGCGGAGGCGCCGGACTACTTCTTCTTCACGCTGACCCGCGAGCGGTCGGGAGAGCGGCGCGCCGACCCCCGGGGCTCGTGAGGGCCGATTTCCGCCTGGCCGCACGGCCCCCGGGACACGAATGCGCGCCCAAAGCTATTGGACAGCCCGCGGAGCGGGCGCAGAGTGGTCCGCAGACCCCTCACCCTCGGAGACTCGCCATGCCCGGTCACTACCACGCAGTCGTCTGGATCGATCAGTCCCGCGCGCGCGTCTTCCACTTCAGCCTCGACGAGGCGGACGGGACGACGATCCGGCCCGACCATTCGGTCCACGACGTCAGTCACGGCGAGCGGCGGACCGGCCATCGGGTCCCGATCGACCGCGAGTTTCTCGAAAAAGTCGCCGCGGCGATCGCCGACGCGGGCGCGATTCTGATCGTCGGTCCGGCGCAGGAGAAGGACGAACTGGCGAAATACCTGGCCGAGAAGCACCCCTCCATCCGCGCGCGGGTCGAGGCGGTCGAGAGCGCGGATCATCCGACCGACGGCGAACTCCTCGACCACGCCCGCCGCTTCGCCGAGGCCGCAGACCGCATGCGGCCGCAGACCTGAGGCGCGGCGAATAGCGAGTGGTCTTGCGCCGACCTGTCCATTCTCCACTCGCCATTCGCCGCCAGATGACGGAGACATCGCATGCCCTACGAACTGTTCTACTGGCCCGGCATCCAGGGTCGCGGCGAATTCGTCCGACTCGCGCTCGAGGAGGCGGGCGCGCCTTATCTCGACGTCGCGCGCGGGCGAGGGCCCGGGCGCGGCGTCGAGGCGATGACGGCGTTGATGGGGGCCGCGCCGCTCGCCCCGTTCGCGCCGCCCTTCCTGCGCGACGGCGCCGTCGTCGTCTCGCATGTCGCCAACATCCTGGCCTGGCTCGGCCCGCGGCTCGGCCTCGCGCCCAAGGACGAGGCGCTGCGCCTCTACGCTCATGGCCTGCAACTGACGATCACGGATTTCGTCGCCGAGGTCCACGACACCCACCATCCGATCGCGACCGACCTCTACTACGAGGACCAGAAACCGGAGGCGAAGGAGCGCGCCAAGGCGTTTCTCGACCATCGCGTCCCGAAATACTTCGGCTACTTCGAGCGGGCCCTGGCGGCCAACCCGGCCGGACCGGCGCACGCCGTGGGCGATGCGCTCACCACCGTCGACCTGTCGCTGTTCCAGCTCTGGGCCGGGATGGCCTATGCCTTCCCGCGCGCCTTCGCCGACGCCCCGCAGCGTTGGCCGCATGTCGCGGCGCTCGCGGCTGTGGTCGAGAAGCGTCCCAACGTCGCCCGCTATCTGGCGTCCGACCGGCGCCTGCCGTTCAACGAATCCGGAATCTTTCGCTATTATCCGGAGCTCGATCAGGCGGCGGCGAAGGACCGCGGCTGAGCCCGGGCCCGGTCCGGCGCGCCTTCGCCGCGCGCCGAACGCCGGCTGGCTGCGGCTGCCGGCCGCATAGAGGACACACGCCGCCGGTCTGAACGCTTCTGCGCGGCCGGCCATGGGTCCCATCGATCGCCTGCTGGACCGAGGCG
The DNA here is from genome assembly GCF_003315135.1 of Roseiarcus fermentans. Classification (GTDB taxonomy): domain Bacteria; phylum Pseudomonadota; class Alphaproteobacteria; order Rhizobiales; family Beijerinckiaceae; genus Roseiarcus; species Roseiarcus fermentans. The sequence goes on along the minus strand of NZ_QNRK01000032.1, from coordinate 3,877 downwards.
CCGCGGCCGCAGGCCGCTCGTCGTCGCCGCGAAGGGGCGCCGGCCCGAGGCCGCGACCTAGGCGGTCGCGGCGCGCGCTGCGAACGCGAACGGCAGTTCGCTCGCCGTCCCGCCCGCCCGGCCAAAGACGCCTGCCCCGAATCCCTCGTCGCGACGCCTCGAACGGCTCAGACGCGACCTTATCGCCGGCCTCGCGCCGAGCGCGGCCCCGTGACGCGCCGGCGACTTTTCATGGAACTTTTCGCCCGCTCGGCGAATGCCGGCTTGACTCGTACGAAAAGAGAACATACAACGCACATAACGTGATCACACGACCCAGCGGAGGTCCTGATGCGCGAAGCTGCCCTTCTCACCCTGCGCGACGCGGCGGAACTGGTCTCGCTCGCCGCCTTTGTGGCCATGATCGCGCTGGCGGCGCGCGCGTTCGGCGCGTGAAGGCGTCCCGGCGGACGCGGGTCGCTCCGGCGGTTGCGGGCGGCGGTCGCGCCCGACGTCGTGGCGAGGGTTCTCGCCCGCGACGCGGGCCGCGACCCGCTCACGCGGGCTCGGCGCGCCCGCCCTTCCAGTGCACGGCGAGCCACACCGTCGGCGGATCCGCGAGCGTCCATTCCACCCGGTGCCGGACATGCTCCGGCAATTCGAGCCAGTCGCCCGGACGCAACGTCCGCAGAGCCGCTTCGCCCGCGATGGCGAGACGCGCTTCGCCCGCGAGCACGACCACCCACTCCGTCCAGTCCTGATCGTACCAGAAGCCGGCGGGGCTCGCCTGCCCGGTCGAGACGATCCGCTCGACGACCGCGCCCGGCCGTTCGGCGAGCGTGGCGAAGGCTTCTGCCTCCCTGTCGGGCCGAACGCCGGCGAACACGTTGCCGCTGCGAAGCATGGCTAGCCCTTTGCCCGCGGAATCCAGATCGCGCCGTCCGCGTCGCCGTGAGGCGCGGCGTCGCCGTTCAGCGCGGCGATCGCGACCGCGGCGCAGACGACCGCGTCGAGCTTGTCCTCGAACGCTTTCAGGCGCCAGCCGCCAACGTCCGGCTCGGGGATCGGCAGGGCCGCCGCGACCCCTGCGATGCGCGCGTCCAGCGCCGCGACGATCCGCGCCCAGGTCGCCCGCAGCTTGGCGCGGCGCGCGTCGGCCGGCAGGTCCGGCCAGTAGGTCGTGGTCTTGCCCGCCTTGTAGGGCAACCGCTCGCGCGCCTCCATGAACTCGATCAGCGCGGCGTGGGGATAGACCTCGATCAGGCCGTCCGCGGGCGGCTCGACGCGGAGGGCGAAGTCGAAGGCGTCGAAGTCGGCGCGCAGCGCGTCGCTGAGCTCGCCCGGCCGCGCCGCGCTCGGCGAATGGACCGCGGCCTTGCGCGCGCCGTAGGCCCGCGAGACGAGGTCGTCGCAACGCCGCCGGCCGACGATCGGCCGCGGTCCGACCGGCATGTCGAGGGCGACGCAGTCGAGCGCCCGGCCGCCGAGCAGGAAAGCCGCGCCGAGAAGCGCGCCGGCGTCGGGGGGCGAGCCGGCCGGCCGCCCCTCGGCGGGCGTTCCGCGCGCCCGGGCGGAGAAATGATCATACGAGGCTTCGACGGTGTGTAGCCGCCAGCCGGCGTCCGTCTCGACGGCGAGCGCCACGCCGCTCGGCTCCGTTTCGGTCCAGGCGGCGTCGACGCCGAGAACCGCGCGCAGAGGTCGCATCCCGCCGGTCATCGGCCTCCTCCCCGTCGCGCAGTGTTGCGCTCGGCGCGCGGACGGCGCAAGCGCCGGCAGTCGCGCGCGGGCCGCGCCCGCGAGTCCTCCGGGCGGCGCCGGCGGGCGGCGGCCGTTTGCGACGCGCCGCCGACCCGACTTCGGCGAGCGGCCCGAGGACGCGCGGAGCCGCCGCGGACGCTGACCGCCGCGAGACCCCTACCCCTCGAAGCCCCTGCCGAGCGCCGCGGCGCCGACCTCGGACGGCCGCTTCATGACCACGAAGCCGGCGCGCGAAAGGTGCTCCGCGAGCCGTCTGGCGACGATTTCGGCCATGATCTCGTCGGCGTTGTGGACGCGCTTGCGCCCCTGAAACCGCAGGGCGAAGGCGAGCGCGGCGACGAGGTCGTCGGCGGAAGCGGGGGTGAGGGCGTCGGGCATGGCGGCCATCATAGCCGGGAGCCCGGTACAAAACAAGAACGCGCTGCTCGGGCCGACGAGGTGGAGGGTCGCTTCTCGGGGGGGCGACGCGGGAAAGCGGCAGCGGCGCGCCGCCCCGGCGCCCGGAACGGGCGGCCGTCCCGGGCGGCGCTCTGGCTCAGGATCTAGATCTCAGCACAAGCTATTGAAAAGATTGAAAAGCATGAACTTCGCCAAACAGCGCGGGATCCGCCGCGACGGAGCCGCAGCGCGGCCGCGGGCGCAGCATCGCCCGCAACGCCCAAGCCGCCATCATCCCGAGGAGCCAAGCGACGTGGATCGTCATCGCGAGGAGCAAAGCGACGTGGTCTGCCGTGTGCCAGGATTGGCAGTTGTTCAAGACTGATAATTTGATACAATATTCGATGGGGTGCTTTCCATTTTTCAAGGAGGCCGCTCATGCATCGCATTCGTAACATTGTTACTTCTTTGATTATAGCGGAAGCCGTTTTGCTTGGCGTGAATACAATTCCGGCCGAAGCCGTTCAAGCGCGTCTAGCGAGCAAGGCAGAACTTGCCGAGCTTATGAAATCAAAGCCGGATTATTTGTCAGGTTTCAAGACTACGGGAGGCCATCCCGTAAATTTCGTTAAGACAGTCAGTGGTGGCTTACAATTTGAAGTCAAAGGCAAGGATGGTGATGTACTTACTATGACGGTTACCGGGCCTGTTGAAAGCTTACGAGACGCGAGAATGCCTGCCTACATTCAAGCTTTTATTAACGGTTTTGATAAGGGGCGTACAGAGAAACTGACCGGCGACCAATCGGGAAGCGGCGGCTGTACCAATGTAGTTATAAATATGACCATGACTATCGGGTCCGGCGCCACAATAAGTGGGGGATTGACCCAGCAGGGTAGTGCTGCTGGCAACAGCGGCACATCGACATGTACTTCAGGCGTAATTGAGTAACGTTATTCGTTCGGCGCCATCGGACCCGGCGTCGACGCGTCCCACAGTTGTTCGATCAGAAGCGCGCTGCCGGCGTTCCTCCTCTTCTTGAGCGCAGCCATTCCGCCTGTCGCGTAGTGGACGACGGCCTTGAGCAGCTCTCCCAGCTGCTTCGCGGCCCCGGCGTCGTACTTGGCGTAAGCCCCTCCTGTGCCCGCCGCGATCTCCTGAAACGCCCGCTCGACGGCGGGGGTCGTCCCCTCTTGAAACATGAAGACGGGCTTGCCCACCTTGCGCCCCACGGAGCCCGTAACGACCAAGATGGCTGTCCGCGCGGAGCCGAACAGGGCGCGCCCTGGGAGGGTGCGCGTCTCGGGCGCCCCGGCGGCGAGACGCCGCCGCTCCCGTTGAGCGCCGTGACCGCCGCTCGTACGCCGGGCTTGGTCATTACGATCGCCTGTAACTCCCAAGCCGGCAGCGAATAGCGCCGTCATCGCGAGCGACCCCCGGGTCGAAGAGCCCGGGGGGAAGCGATCCAGGGCCGCTGGGCCGCTGTCGCGCCCTCTGGTCGTCCCGCCGCCCTTCGTTGCGAGCAGAAGACGGAGCGATTTTTTCCGCAGGAAGCAAGCGGCGGCATGGATTGCTCTTATGTCCTTCGTCAAGAGGTCGGACACGCGATCTCGTCTCCGCTCCTTGTTGGGAGGAAGGATGGCCTCGGATGATTGCGCAGGGGTGGGGGCGAAGCCTGTTGGACGTCGGTGATCAAACTCTAATACGCGGGTTTGTTCCGCATGTCCGAGTTGCGTCCGGGGCTGCTCCGCGTCTTCGT
>NZ_QNRK01000031.1:7909-85654 GCF_003315135.1 Roseiarcus fermentans | reverse complement strand
GCGGGGTGTCCATGGGGAGTCTCCGAATCAGGAGCGCCCATGGAGTCAGCCTTCGCGCAATTCGTAAATCCCGTTAACCCGAGTTCGGAGCCCTGCCCCGACCGCGCGCCCTCTTGCGCGAATTCCCCAGGACGGGCATGGTGCGGCGCAAATCGGGCAGGCCCGTTCGAGGCCGGATGACATGGGGCGCGATATGCGAATCGTTGGCCTTCTGGGCCTGCTTCTGGCCTTGTCGGGCTGTGCGTCCGAGCGGTCGATCGCCTTCATCTATTACCCGAACCATCCGGCCGACAGCTTCCCGAGGCCGCCGGATTTCGCCGGCGAAGCGCAGAAGGAGTGCGCCAAGTACGGCCTCGTCGCCGTGCACGACTGGGACAGCGTCACCGACTTCCAGAGGGTGCGGTCGTTCTGGCGCTGCGTTCCCGTCTCCCGCTGACACCAGCGAACGCTCAGCGTCCGTAGCTCAGGCGCAGCGCCTTGGGCTGCCAGCCGGGCGGGGCGGGGTAGGGGGCAGCCTCGGCGATCGCGTTCATCACCGCCATGTCGAGGTTGGGCGATCCGCACGAACTGACCAGCTTGCGTTGCAGCAGGTTGCCGGTCTCGTCGAGCGCGAACACGATCGCGCCGCCGCGAGTGGGCGGGCTGGCGTTGCGCGGTTCGCGCAGGCGGGCCTTGATCATGCCGTAGACGATGGTGAAATAGCGCGTGTCGGCGTTGCCGCCGGCGACCGGCGAGTCGGTCGCCGCATGCGCGAACTTGACGTCGGGCAGAAGTTCCGCGGACGGCGGCGGCGCGCCGGGCGGCGCCTTGGCGCGCGGCGCGGGCGGGGGCGCCGGCTTCTCGGCCGGGACCGGCGCCGGCGGCGTCGCCTCGGCTTCCTCCGTCGCCGGGGTCGGCGCGGCCTTGGTCTCGGCCTTGTCGTCGGGCGGCGTCTGCTGCGGCGTCGGCGCCGCCGGCGCCTTCTGCTCCGGCGCTGCGGCCTGTTGTTGCGACTCTTCGGGCGCGCCCGGCGCCCGGGATTGGTCCGCTTTCGTCGTGGGCGCCGATGTCTTCGTGTCCTGGGATTCGCGGTTGGCCTTCTCCTCGGTCGGCGCGCTCGGCGCGTCGTACGCCGGCTTCTCGTCGTCTGGCTGGGGCGGAGGTTTCGGCTTGTCTGGGGCCGGCTTCGGCGGCGGAGGCTGTTCCACCACCACCTCGACCGGGATCTCCTGCGCCGGCGGAGAGGGGCGGGGGGCGAAGATTGACAGCAGAACCACCGCCAGCGGAATCAGCAGGTGCAGCGCCGCCGCCGCGATCAGCGCGAGCGTCAGCCCCCGCCGCTCGACGGCGGTCGGCTGCGGCTGGGCGATGTGATCGATCGCGTCTGCCTTCAGGGACGCGTCGGGCGGCGACATCAGGGCGGCGGGACCTATCCGATGAGGGAGAGTTCCTTTGTCCATGATCCCCGGCCCGGTCAATGACTTTGGCGGTCACAATCGGCAGGGGCGGTCGGATCGAAGCCATCGCGGCGCCGACCGCGCCGACCGCCGAGGGTTTGCCACGGACCCGTCATCGGGCTTAAGGGCAGGCCGTTCGGGCGATCGAAACAGGGGATCGGATTGGCGGGGACGAAGGCAGGCGCGCGCGCAGTGGTGTTCGATTCGGGGCTCGGCGGCCTGACGGTGCTCGGCGCGATCCGGGCGCTGCGACCGGACGTGGACATCGTCTATGTCGCCGACGACGCCGCCTTTCCCTACGGGCGGTTGAGCGAAGCCGACCTGATCGCGCGCGTCGCGACCGTGATGGGGCGAATCGTCGCCGAGCGCCGGCCCGACATCGTCGTCGTCGCCTGCTCGACGGCCTCGACCCTGGCGCTGCCGCATCTGCGGGCGGCCTTTCCGGGTCTGCCGTTCGTCGGCGTGGTGCCGGCGATCAAGCCGGCCGCCGCCGAGTCGCGCTCGGGCCTGATCAGCGTGCTGGCGACGCGCGGCACGGTCGCGCGCGACTACACCCGCGCGCTCGTGCGCGAGCACGCCGCCGACTGCGAGGTCACCCTGGTCGGCTCGGCGGTCCTCGCCCCGCTCGCGGAAGCGCGTCTGCGCGGCGAGGCCGTCGACGACGCCGATATCGCCCGCGAGATTGCGCCGTGCTTCGTCGAAAAGAGCGGCGCGCGCACCGACCATGTGGTCCTCGCCTGCACCCATTACCCGCTTCTCCGCGACGCGATCGAGCGCCTCGCGCCGTGGCCGGTCGCCTTCGTCGATCCGGCGCCGGCGATCGCGCGCAGGCTCGATTCCCTGCTCGGAAGCGCGCCGAAGACGGCGCCTGGCCGCTCCGGCGCCGTCCTTTTCACCAGCGGCCGGCGGCCCGGGGACAGCCTGCAAAAAACCTTGCTTCGGTACGGATTGGAGTTTACGCCCTCGGCGGCGATCAGCCTGGCGACCGCCTGAGCGCGAGGCCGGGGCGGGGTCTGCTCGCGATTGTCCGACGCAGTCGCGTCGTCGTGGAAAAAGCGGAATACGCTCAGCCGGAAAGGCCAGCGCCAATGCGCACTTCGGTCGGTCAGCCCGTACGTCTCGTCGACTACCGCGTCCCTGACTTCCTCATCGACGAGGTCGATCTGGACGTTTCGCTCGACCGGACCGCGACGCGGGTCGTCTCGACCCTGATCATCCGCCCCAATCCTGCGGCAAGCGACGGCGCCGCGCTGACCCTCGACGGCGACGAACTCACGCTCGTGTCCGCCCACCTCGACGGCGCGCCGCTCGATCCCGAGGCCTTCCAGGCGACGCCGGCGCAGTTCGTGTTGCCGAACCCGCCGCGTGGACGCTTCACCCTCACGATCGAGACCCGCCTCGATCCGGCCTCCAACACCAAACTGATGGGACTCTATCGCTCCGGCTCCGCCTATTGCACCCAGTGCGAGGCGGAAGGCTTCCGGCGGATCACCTATTTCCTCGACCGTCCCGACGTGCTGTCGACCTATCGCGTGCGGATCGAGGCCGATCGCGAGGAAGCGCCGGTGCTGCTGGGCAACGGCAATCTCGAGGGCAAGGGCGAGGCGGAAACCGCGGGGCGGCACTGGGCGCTCTGGACCGATCCGCACAAGAAGCCGTGCTATCTGTTCGCGCTGGTCGCGGGCGACCTCGCGCACATCTCGGATGCGTTCGTCACCGCGTCCGGGCGCAAGGTCGACCTCGCCATTTTTACCGAGCACGGCCGCGAGGAGCGGGCGCGCTACGCCATGGAGGCGCTCAAGCGCGCCATGGCGTGGGACGAGAAGGCGTACGGCCGCGAATACGATCTCGACGTGTTCAACATCGTCGCCGTCTCCGACTTCAATATGGGGGCGATGGAAAATAAAGGCCTCAACGTCTTCAACGACAAATACGTGCTGGCGTCGCAGGAGACCGCGACCGACGACGATTACGCCAACATCGAGGGCGTGATCGCGCACGAGTATTTCCACAACTGGACCGGCAACCGGATCACCTGCCGCGACTGGTTCCAGCTTTGCCTCAAGGAAGGTCTGACGGTGTTCCGGGACCAGGAGTTTTCCGCCGACATGCGGTCTCGCCCGGTCAAGCGGATCTCGGAAGTGCGGGGCTTGCGCGCCGCCCAGTTCCCCGAGGACGCCGGCCCGCTCGCGCACAACGTGAGGCCCGAGGTCTACAGCGAAATCAGCAATTTCTACACCGCGACGGTCTACCAGAAGGGCGCCGAGGTGGTCCGGATGCTGAAGCGGCTGGTCGGCGACGAGGCGTTTCGCGCCGGGATGGACGCGTATTTCCACCGCTACGACGGCCAGGCCGCGACGGTCGAGCAGTTCGTCGGCTGCTTCGCCGAGGTGTCCGGCCGCGACCTCGACCGGTTCATGCGCTGGTACCGGCAGGCCGGGACGCCGAAAGTGACGGTTCGCACCGCCCACGACCCGGCGGCCCGGACCTATCGGCTCGAGATCGCCCAGTCGCTGGCGCCGACGCCGGGCCAGCCGACCAAGCTTCCGGCGACCATGCCGCTGGCGCTCGGTCTGGTCGACCCGGAGGGCGGCGACCTGCCTCTGGTCTCGGCCGACGCGTCCGAGGCCGAACTCGCCTCCGGCGTCTTCGTCCTCGACGACGCGGAACGCGTGATCGTCTTCCGCGATGTGGCGCGCCGGCCCGCCCTGTCGTTCCTGCGCGGCTTCTCCGCGCCGGTCACCGTGGACGACGACCTCACCGAACAGGATCTCGCCGTCCTGTCGCGCCACGACCCGGACCATTTCAATCGCTGGCAGGCGCTTCAGAGCCTCGTCACTCGGGTTCTCCTGCGCGGGGTGAAGGCCATTCGCGCCGGCCGCGCGCCCGAGCGCAACGCCGCCCTCGTCGCCGCGTTCGGCGCGCTGATCGACGATGCCCGCGCGGGACGGATCGATCCCGCGTTCGCCGCGCTCTCGCTGGCCCTGCCGACCGAGGCCGACATCGCCCGCGAGATCGGCGAGAACGTCGATCCCGACGCCATCTACGCCGCGCGCAAGTCGCTGCGCGGCGCGCTCGGCCGCAAGCACGGCGACGCGCTCGCCGACCTGCACGACTGGCTGGCGGATGCGCGGCCGTTCAGTCCGGATGCGGAATCGGCCGGACGGCGGGCCTTGCGCAACATCGCGCTGGCGCTTTACGCCGACGGCAACATCATCGACGGTCTCGCGCGGGCGCACCGGCAGCTTCGCGACGCCGACAACATGACCGAACGCTTCGGCGCCCTGACCCAGATCGTCCTGAAGCCGAGTTCGGCCCGTGAGCACACCTCCGACGCCTTCAGCCGCCGCTACGCCATGGAACCGCTGATCCTCGACAAGTGGTTCGCGCTGCAGGCGCACATCCCGGAGCGCGAGACGCTCGACCGGGTGCGCGGGCTGATGAGCCATCGCGCCTTCTCGATGTCCAACCCCAACCGCGTGCGGGCCCTGATCGGCGGGTTCACCGGCAATCACACGCAGTTCAACCGGCCCGACGGCGAGGGCTACGCGTTCCTCGAGGAGATCGTGGTCGGCCTCGATCCGACCAATCCGCAGGTCGCCGCGCGCCTGCTCACGGCGATGCGGTCGTGGCGCTCGCTGGAGGAGATCCGGCGCGGCCATGCCGAGGCGATGCTGAGGCGGATCGCCGTCCTGCCGTCGCTGTCGCCCGACGTCCGCGACATCGTCACCCGCAGCCTCGGGTAGACGGCCGGCCCGCGCGCTGGGCCCCGTGAGCCTTCCCGGCAAGGCGGGGAAGGGATCCGAGCCTAGGCGACGGGTGCATCCCGGAGCACGAAACGCGGGAAGGCGATCGCTCGCGCCCATGTGCTTTCCGGGACTCGGGCCGGGAAAATCCTCGGCGCGCCCCGGCAGGGGGCTGGACAAAGATTCGCACAAGGATTCTTATTCTATTGATTCGGGTGTGCGGCGTTGCTCGAAGGTTAATTTTTCGTGTGAGTCCAGGGGGAACATCATGACGCGTGCAAGCGCGCCACATGCGGAGGCATGCCTGGACGGCAAGGCTTGGGCGATGCGCGCGGGCCGCCCCGGCAGAAGCGTCATGGCCGCCTGGACCGCCGCGCTGCGGCCGCATGCGCCCCTGGTCGCCGGTCTGGCCCTGGCCGCGGCGACGATGGCCGCTGTTCTCCTGACGATCCTGCATCTGCGCGCCGAACGCGAGTTCGCGCTGCGGGAGGCGGCCCACGAGGTCGGACTGCAGGCGACGATCATCTCGGCCCGTCTCAACGCCGCGCTCGCCGCCGCGCCGAAGCAGTCGCCCGTGGAGGCGTTCCGCACGGTCATGAACGCCGCGGCGGACGAACGGCCGTCGCGGGCGGTCCTGATGGACCGCAACGGGCGGGCCATCGCCGCCGACCCGCCGGAGGCCGCCTCCGATCCCGCCGTGAACCCCGGCGTCAAGGCGAAGGACGACGGCGCCGAGGTCCTGCGCATCGTCGACGAGAACGGCGGCGACCGGTTCGCGGTCGCCCGGCCGCTGCCGGCGACCGAGGGACGGATCGTCTTCGCCTCTCCGGTCGCCCCGCATCTCGAGGCGTGGCGACAGGACGCGACCGCGGCCGTCGTCCTTCTCGCCTCCACCGTCGGGGCGATGCTCGGCGCCGTCGGCTTCTACGCCCTCGAGGCCAACCGGCGCGTCAGGCGCGCCCGGGAGGACGGCGCCCGCCGCGCCCGGGTCAATCTCGCGCTCCATCGCGGCCGGTGCGGCCTGTGGACCTGGGACATCGGCCGCGGCCGCATCGTCTGGTCGCCCTCGATGTTCGCCGTCCTCGACCTCGCCGAGCGGCCCGGGCACTGGACGATCGCGGACCTTCAGGCGCTCATTCATCCCGACGACATGAGCCTCGACGAGATTGCGCGCCTCGCCTTCGACAACGCGGGCGATTACGTCGACGTCGAGTTTCGCATGCGCGGGGCGGACGGGCGCTGGGTGTGGCTGAGAAAGCGCGCCGAACTGGTGGAGGACGAGGAGACGGGCGGCGCCACGCTCGTCGGCATCGCTTTCGACGTCACCGAGCGCAAGCGTGAGGCGGAGGCGTCGGCGACCGCCGATCAGCGCCTGCGCGAGGCGATCGAGGCGATCTCGGAATCGTTCGTGCTCTGGGACTCGAATCAAGAGCTCGTCCTGTGCAACTCCAAGTACCAGCGGCTGCGCGCCTCTTCGGCGGCGGCGGTCCGGCCGGGAGGAGACGGGACGGAGCCGCCCGTCTTCGGACCGCTCCCGGCGGGACGGCCGGAGGGCGCCTACGAGGCGCGCCTCCCCGACGGCCGATGGCTGCAGGTCAACGAGCGGCGCACCCGCGACGGCGGGTTCGTGTCCGTCGGCACGGACATCACCGCGCTCAAGGAGCACGAGGAGCAACTGATGAATTCCGAGCGGCTGCTGCTCGCCACCGTCGCCCAGTTGCGTCAGTCGCGCCGGTCGCTCGAGGAGCAGGCCCAGCAACTCGTCGATCTCGCGGAGCGCTATCACGAGCAGAAGGCGCAGGCCGAGGCGGCCAACCGCGCCAAGGCCGAGTTCCTCGCCAACATGAGCCATGAACTGCGCACGCCGCTGAACGCGATCATCGGTTTCTCGCAGCTGATGGGCGCCGAGGCGTTCGGCCCGCTGGGATCGCAGAAATACCGGGATTATTGCCAGCACGTCGTGGCGAGCAGCGAGTATCTCCTGCGCGTCATCAGCGACATTCTCGACATGGCGCGTCTGGAGGCCGGGCGGGAGCGGCTGAGCTATCGTCGCTTCCGCGCCGACCTCGCCGTCGGACGGGCGGTGCAGGACGTCGCGGCGACCGCGCGTGAGAAGCGCGTTTCGGTGAAGGTCGTCGTCGAACCCGACATCGGCCTCGAGGCGGACCCCGCCGCCGTCGAGCGCATTCTGATCACCCTGATGCGCAACGCCGTCAAATTCGCGCCCGACGGCGGCGCGGTCGAGATCGGCGCCCAGGCGATCGCCGACCGGGTCTATTTCTACGTCGAGGACAACGGTCCGGGCATCGCCGCGGAGGACGTCGAGCGGCTCGGGCGGCCGTTCGAACAGGGCGACGCGGTCATGGCCAACGGGATGAAGGGCTCGGGTCTCGGCCTCGCCATTGCCAATTCGCTCGTCGAATTGCACGGCGGCGCCCTGCGCCTCGCCTCGCGCACGGGCGAGGGCGCCGTCGCGGTGGTGGCCCTGCCGCGCGTCCAGCGCGGCGCCAGGGCGCTGGCGCTCGCGCAAGTGGCGTGACCGCGGGCGTTCCCGGCTCTGGCGCGGCCCCGCGGCGGCGCGGCTCGCCGCCACCGTCGGCCTCGCGGGGGAGCGATACAAGGGTGCGAGCGAGCGCGGCCAGAGATGCGCCGGCGCTCGCAAATCGGCTCGCGATACGCGCCGCCGGGCCCATGGCCGATCGACGCGCCGACGGCGGAACCCGTGTCGAAAGGGGCATCGCCTTGGTGCATGTACCCACGTTGAGGCGCTCTTTCGGATCACTTGTCGAGCGAGGCGTCGGCAGGCTACGGTAATCGAATGTCGTACCGACGTTATTTCCGTCATCCGCCGCAACGCTCGGCGAATTCGTCTCAGGATCTCGTGTACGCTGTGTATACTTCGAGCAGGCGCGATGCGCCGGAGGCCGTGGCGGACGAGTGGCGGATTCCGCCCGGTTCCGCGCGATCCGCCTCGGGGCGGCGGCGTGGCGATGGCGTGGTCTTCTTCCGGCCTTCCGGACCGAAGCCGAACCGGGACGAAGGCGAATGACAGCCGCGGCGGTCGTTCACGTCATCGATGACGACGAAGCCCTGCGCGATTCGATTCAGATGTTCCTCGCCAACGAGGGGCTCGAGGTGAGGACCTATCCTTCCGCCGACGACTTCCTGGCGGTCATCGAGACCGCGCCGGCGGGCTGTGTCGTCACCGATGTGCGCATGCCGGGGATGAGCGGCATGGATCTGCTCGCGGAAATCGCGAGGCTCGGCGTGGCGCTGCCGGTCATCGTCGTGACCGGGCATGCCGACGTCTCGCTCGCGGTCCGGGCGATGAAGAAGGGTGCGGTCGACCTTCTGGAGAAGCCGTTCCAGGGAGAGGAACTGATCGACGCCGTTCGACGCGCGCTCGAGGTCGGCCGCGATTCGCGGCAGAACGCGCTCGGCGCCCAGGAGGCGCAGGCGCGGCTCGCCACCCTGACGGCGCGCGAAACCGAGGTGCTCGACCGGCTGGTCAGGGGTCAGCCCAACAAGGTGATCGCCTACGAGATGGGAATCAGCCCGAGGACGGTCGAAGTTCACCGCGCCAACGTCATGAAGAAGACCCAGGCGGGCAGCCTTTCCGAATTGGTGCGGATGTTCCTCAATATCGAGCGAGGCTAGCCCGGCCGCTCCGGCCGCAACCTTCGGCTGAGCGCGGGCGCCATGCGAATCGTTCGATCGCAGAGCGGGCAGGATTTCGACTCTTTATTTGCGCGCGGCGGCTGCGGCTGGTCAGCAAAGGCTCGTCAGTTACTGGCGTAAGCAAAAGCTGCTGCGCCCTCCTAAGTAGAATTCCGGATTGCGCCATGTCTTGCGGTCGGAAATGTTGTTTTTGCCGTTTCCTCGCACAGGAATTCGGATGTGTTTTCGACCGTGAACAACGGTCGGTCGCCGCGGCGCCGTCGACCATGCGGCCCGTCCATGGGCCTCCGGGGGTGTGAGGACAAACTGGATGAGCATGACGGATCCAATCGTTTTCGGGCAGGTTCTCCCGTCACGCTTGACAGGGCTGCCGGCGTCGGAGCGTGGCCTGATTCTGATCATCGCAAATGATGACGGACTGGCCGAACCGATGCGCCTCGAGCTGGAAAGCTCCGGCTTCACCGTGCACGTCGCTCGAACCAAATCGGAAGGTTTGCAGGCCTCGCGCTCGCGTGACGTCGCCGCCATCATCGTCGACCGCATGGGCGGGGGCGTCGAGGGCCTGACGATCGTCGAGGAGCTTCGCGTCGCCGGCGACCACACGCCGCTGCTCGCGGTCGGCGTCCCCGAATCGGTCGAGGAGCGAATCACCTACATCCGCTCCGGAGCGGACGACTACCTGACCCGCCCGTTCGATCTGCGCGAGATGACCGCGAGGGTCGAGGCGCTGTTGCGCCGCCGCCGCGACGAGCGCGCGGCCGTGCTGGAGGTCGGCGCCATCGAGATGGATCTGGTCAAGCGGGTGGTCCGGTGCATGGGCCGGCGCGTGGACCTGCTGCCCCGGGAATTTACGCTGCTGGAATATTTCGCGCGTCACCCGAGGCAGATCCTGTCGCGGGAGAAGTTGCTCGAGGACGTCTGGCGCAGCCGGGCCTACGGCCGGACCAACGTCGTCGACGTGCAGGTCGGCAACCTGCGTCGGAAACTCGATCCGACCGGAGAGCGCCGGTTCATCGTCAGCGTCCGCGGCGCGGGATTCCGGCTGGAGCCGGCCGGGCTCGACTAGCAGCGTCCGGCGCCAGGGCGCGCAGGAGCGCGCGGCGTCGTCATCGCGGGATTGCGGCCCGGCGCTTCGCCGGCGCAGGGACGATCCGAACTCCGGAGTCGACTACGTAGAATCCACAATTGCCCGGGTTCACGGAGTCGACAATCGTCACAGGACAGAAGCGAACAATTGCAGGCGGCCGCGCCACGCGGCGCGGAAGTCTCGTCGGCGCCGCCGCGGGAGCCGTCGCCTGCTGATCGGGTCGAGGGTCCAGAGCGAACGGTGAGAGCGCCCGCGACGTCGGCGCGGGCGGCGGGGGAGTCGTTTGCGCCTCTCGCGCCGGGCTTTGGACGAGACAACCGGGGGAGTGTCGATATGAGCATCGCCGTCCATCCTGACAACTACGGCGCCGTCGGGCTCGAGGTCGAAGGGGTCCGGTTCCCCGCCGAAGGCGAGGCCATCGCCGCGGTGGTGAAATGGTACCGCGCCGACAAGGGCTACGGGTTCATCGATCTGCGCGACGGCGGCGGCGACGCGTTCCTGCATGCCAAGATCCTCAGGGCCTATCACGGGCTGGAGACGATTCCCGCCGGCGCGACGATCCGGATTGTCCTGGACGACGGCCCGCGCGGCCGGCAGGTCCTGCGCGTGCTGGATGTCGATCTGTCGACCTCGCCGGTCGTCGCGAGCCGTCCCGCCCGCATCGGGCCCGCGCCGCGGCCGAAGTACGACCTGTCGGCGACGATCGAGATCACCGGAAAAGTCAAGTGGTTCGACGATGTTCGCGGCTTCGGCTTCGTCGCGGGCGACGATTTCGGTCGCGACGTGTTCGTCCATTGCTCGATCCTGGGCCGGACGGGCGTATCGCGCCTCGTCAACGGCCAGGCGGTCACCATGCGGGTGCTCGAGACCGCCAAAGGCCGGGAGGCGGTGGAAATCACGACCTGAGTACGCCAAGGGCGCCGCGAGCGATCGGAATCGCGTCAGATCGCCTTGTTCTGGGCGCGCAGCCGCCGCACCAGAACGCGCAGGACCTTGAGCGCGAAATAGGGCGTGTGCCGCACCAGGAAGATATACTGTTTCTCCGAAATCGGCGCGACGACGGCGTCGGTCTTGGCGACCGAGTCGGCGCTGCGCGGCGCGGCGTCGATGAGAGCCATCTCGCCGAAGATTTCGTTGGGGCCCAGCGTTTCCAGCACCCGGTTGCCGGAACGGATTTCGACCTCGCCGCGCCGGATCACGAAGAACTCGGAGCCGCGGTCGCCTTCGCGAAAGATGACCTCGCCGGCTGCGTAATGGCGCGACGGGATGTCGGGACCGAGCAGAAGGCTGAAATCGTCAGAGGTATTCATGCTTTGTCGAGATCCGGACACGCCCCGCCCATGCAATAGTGGGACCTGCCCGGCCTGACAACAGGGTCAGAGGTCGCACCACAGGCTGACGGAGCGTCGATGTTCATTCGCCGACCCGGATCAGCCGATCGTCACCACGGTCCGGCCGCGAATTTCGCCCGCGAGAATCTTGCGCCCGGCGTCGAAGACCTGATCGAACGCGATCGTATGGGTGATTGCGGCGAGTTTCGTCCGATCGAGCTCGACGGCGAGACGCGCCCACGCCTCGATCCGGTCGGGCATCGGCCGCTGCACGCTGTCGACCCCGAGCAGCGCGACGCTGCGCAGGATGAAGGGGACGACGGTCGCCGGCAGGTCCATGCCGCCGGCGAGCCCGCAGGCCGCGACCGCCCCGCCGTACCGGGTCTGCGCCAGCACGTTGGCGAGCGTCGTCGAGCCGACGCTGTCGACCGCCGCCGCCCAAAGCTCCTTGCCGAGCGGCTTGCCGGGCGCCGACAGCGTCGCCCGGTCGATGATCTCGGCGGCGCCGAGACCCCTGAGATAGTCGGCTTCGCTCGCCCGCCCGGTCGAAGCGATCACCGTCCAGCCCCGGCCGGCGAGCAGCGAGATCGCCGTCGAACCGACGCCGCCGGCGGCGCCGGTCACCAGCACGGGGCCGGCGGCGGGGGTCGCGCCGTGGCGT
Source organism: Roseiarcus fermentans (assembly GCF_003315135.1). GTDB lineage: Bacteria > Pseudomonadota > Alphaproteobacteria > Rhizobiales > Beijerinckiaceae > Roseiarcus > Roseiarcus fermentans. Next base: position 73,715 of record NZ_QNRK01000031.1, on the reverse strand, counting down.
TCGAGCGCCATCACGCACAGCATCGCGGTATAGCCGGCGGTGCCGATCGCCATCGCCTCGGCCGGGCTCAAGGTCGGCGGCAGTTTCACCAGCCAGTCGCCCTTGACGCGCGCCTTCTCCGCATAGCCGCCGAAATGCGTCTCGCTGAGGCCGTAGCCGTTGACGATCACCTCGTCGCCGGGGGCGAAGCCGGGATGGTTCGAGGTCTCGACCACCCCGGCCAGATCGATGCCGAGCACCATCGGGAAGCGGCGGATCACCGCCGACTTGCCCGAAAGCGCGAGGCCGTCCTTGTAGTTGACCGTGGAATGGCTGACCCGGACGGTCACGTCGCCGTCCATCAGCTCCGATTCCTCCATGACGGCGAAGCGGACGTCCTGTCCGGCGTCGGTCTTGTCGGCTCTCACGGCTTTGAACGGCATGGGGTTTTCTCGCGTTGAAGCTTCCGTGGCGAAGGAGGAGGAGAAGGTCGCCGGTTTGGCGGCGAGGCGCCCGACCGCGCGCACGATCCTCCCACGCTGCGCAGGGGCGGAGTTTGCCGCGCGGCGGGCGCGATGAAAAGACCTATTGTCGCGGACCGACGGAGAACTCGCCCGCCGCGGCGCGGTCGGCGAGGCGCGTGGCGATCCGCGCCGCCTCGTCCTCGCCCCGGATCGCGACCAGTTCGCACATCGCAGCGCACAGCGCGGCTTCGGCGAGGTCGCGCGGCTCGACCCCGTCGAGCGCGGCGAGCGCGAAGGCCTCGCCCACGTAGCCCATCGCGGCCAGCATCGCGTCGCAGCGGGCTTCCGCTTCGCTCAGCGCCATCAGCGAGATTTGAGGATCGGTCGTCATCGATCGGTATGGTAGGGAGTCCGGCGGGCGAACGCGACGCATTCCCTTCGAAACGGTTAATCTCCCGCCGCTTGCAAGGGAGCCCTCATGTGCGGACGCTACGCGATCACGTTGCCGCCCGAGGCCGTGCGCGCCTGGTTCGGCTATGCCGACACGCCCGATTTCCCGCCGCGCTACAACATCGCGCCGACCCAGCCGATCCCCATCGTGGTCGCTGCGCCCCACAGCGGCGGCGCGCAGCGGCGATTCCTTCTCGTCCGCTGGGGCTTCCTGCCCGGCTTCGTCCGGGACCCCAAGGCGTTTTCGCTGATCGTCAACGCCCGGGCGGAGACGGCCGCCGAGAAGCCGAGTTTCCGCGCGGCGCTGATGCGGCGGCGCTGCCTCGTCATCGCCGACGGGTTTTACGCGTGGCGCAAGGGGGCGGGCGAGCGGCGGGCCTTTCTGGTGCGCCGGGTCGGCGGCGGGCCGATGGGCTTCGCCGGCCTGTACGAGACCTGGAGCGACCCGACCGGGGGCGAGATCGACACCGCCTGCATCGTCACGACCGCGCCGAACGCGCTCGTCGGCCTCGTCAACGACCGGGCGCCGGCGATCGTCGAGCCCGACGCCTACTCGGCATGGCTCGACGTCGACGGCGTCGCCGCCGCCCGGGCGCTGGCGCTCCTGAAGCCCGCGCCCGAACCGGCGCTCGAACTCGTCGAGATCGGGCCGCTGGTCAACCGGGTCGCCAACGACTCCGCGGCGGTGCAGACGCCGGTCGCCGCGCCGATCCGCGCCGGCGGGGCGGCGAGGCTTTTCTGACCTTGCCCTCGGGCGCGGCAAGCGGGAAGACTGGCGCGTCCGCGAAGAGCGCAGAGGAGTCCATGGCCGAGCGAGAAAAGCCGCCGCGCGTCGTCGCCGCCGTCGCCCACGCCGACGGGGCGCTGCGCTGCCCGTGGCCCGGGTCCGACCCGCTTTACGTCGCCTATCACGACGAGGAATGGGGCGCGCCGGAATACGACGATCGCGCGCTGTTCGAGAAACTCGTCCTCGACGGTTTCCAGGCGGGCCTCGCGTGGATCACCATTCTGCGCAAACGCCCGGCGTTCCGGGCCGCGTTCGACGGCTTCGAGCCGGAACGAATCGTCCGCTGGGACGACGCCAAGACCGCGGCGCTGATGGCCGACCCCGGCATCGTGCGCAACCGCGCCAAGATCGAGGCGACCCGGGCGCTGGCGCGCATCTATCTGGAGCTGATGGCGACAGGCGGCTTCGCCCGCCATCTGTGGGGTTTCGTCGACGGCAGGCCGGTCCAGCCGGCGCGAAAAAGCCTGACGGACATTCCGGTCGACAGCGAGGAATCGCGCGCGATGGCGAAGGATCTGCGCGCCCGCGGCGGCAATTTCGTCGGGCCGACGATCGTCTACGCCTTCATGCAGGCGACCGGCATGGTCAACGACCATCTCGTCGCCTGCTGCCGCCACGATGCCTGCCGGGCGCTGGCGCGAGACGCCTTCCCGTGAGCGACCGCTCGCGGCATCGCGCCTGGCAGCGGATGCTGTCGGGGCGGCGGCTCGACATCATCGATCCGTCGCCGCTCGACGTCGAGATCGCCGACATCGCGCATGGCCTGGCGCGGGTCGCGCGCTGGAACGGCCAGACTCGCGGGCAGGAGATCTTTTCCGTCGCCCAGCACGCGCTGCTGGTCGAGGCCCTGTTCTCCGCCGCCGAGCCGGAGCCGCCGCGGCGCGAAAAGCTCGCGGCGCTGCTGCACGACGGACCGGAATATGTGATCGGCGACCTGATCTCGCCGTTCAAGGCGGCGGTCGGCGGCGACTACCGGCGGATCGAGACGCGCCTGATGCGGGCGATCCACATCCGCTTCGGCCTGCCGCCCGATCTCGCGCCGGAGCTGACGAAACGGATCAAGGCCGCCGATCGCCTCTCGGCGTTCATGGAGGCGACGGCGCTGGCGGGCTTCGCCGAGGGCGAGGCGAGACGGCTGTTCGGCGAACCGCGCCTTTCGACGCGGCGGTTCGCCGGCTTTCTCGAGCCGATGCGCCCGGGCGACGCCGAGGCCCGGTTTCTGGCCCGCTTCGCCGAACTCGACGGCCCGTAGCCGCGCTTTGGCGAGCGCGGGTTGAACACATCATTGGCTTGGCTGTCCCGCCGTCATCAATGACGACGACGGCGACCCTACGCGGGCTTGCGTTCAGGCCTTAAGTCAGCAACACATCGCCATATTGCTATCTTCCTTCCATCTGTCGGAGAGGAAGAAATTGGCAATCGGAGTGACGCGCTCGTCCATGTTATCCAATTCAGTCAGGTCTTGGATAATAAGACTGCGCAATTCAGCCAACTCGTCTGCCGTTGCTAGCTTCGCAAAGAAAAAAACACGCAAGAGTTTTTCTGCGTCACCAGGAATGTCAACTTGGCCTTTCTCCCAGCGTGCGATGGATTGGGCATTGTTGCCGAGTTCTCTGGCGAGCTCATTTTGTGTCATATCAAGCGTGTTCCGTAGAAAACGGATGTCTTGACCAGTCAAGCCCTTCCGCTTCGTTACAATGTGACGTCCAATTGCATTGTGCAGCTCCTCCATGTTGCGGACAAACACATGGCGTTCACCATCGTGTTCGTCAATATCGTAACCATTTAGCAGATAGATATTGTCAAGTCCGCAAGCTTTATAGTGATACGGCGCGCGGACTTCTTCCGTTTGTTTGAAGAAATGCGTGCGAGTCATCGGTCTTCCCATTCCACTGTTTTCACGAACAGACGTTGCATCTTAACCACTAGCGTTACAACGCCAATATTACGGCTTCCTTTCAAGTTCATTACGACCTTGCACTTCCATTCGCCACATGCCCTTCCGGCCTTGATTTCTCCTCTGATGTCACCGCCGCGAAGCACGCGTAGCGCATCGAGACGAGTGATCCCTCGTTCCTCCATGCGGTCGACAGCGTGGTCGCTGAAGCCTACGCAACCAGAGTCCGTGGCGATACGCCTGATGACGGCCGCGAGTTCCGCTGGCTTCGGGGAGAATTGCACGATCTCGCCGGCTTCCGTCTTCCTCATGAAGCTATCATTATGATAGGCTGTGGCGAAAGGCAAGTGAATGGTGGGTTGACGCTTCACTTGGTCGCAGACTGAATCGGTATGGTCGCCCCGCTCGCGGTGCGAGCGCGCTCCTGTACCCGTGGCTCGGCGTACCTCGACAACCGCCGCCGGAACGGCCTAGAAGGCCCGCGACCCCGAACCGGAGCCCAATCGATGCCGCGCCTGCACGTCTGCTCGCTCGCCCGGATCAGCGAGATGGTCGCGCTGACGGGCGCCCGGTCGCTGGTGACGCTGATCAGCCCGGGGACGCTGGTCGTCCGGCCGGCGGAGATCGCGCCGCACCGGCACCGCACCATCGCCATGTCCGACATCATCACGCCGCTGCCGGGCCAGGTGCTGCCCGACAGCGAGCATGTCGGCGACCTCATCGACTTCGTGCGCGCATGGGACCGCGCCGAACCGATGGTCATCCACTGCTACGCCGGCGTCAGCCGGTCGACCGCCGCGGCCTTCATCGCCGCCTGCGCGCTCAACCCGGCGCGCGACGAATTCGGGATCGCCCGGGCGATCCGCGCCGCTTCGCCCACAGCCACCCCGAACGCCCGCCTCGTGGCGCTCGCCGACCTTCAGCTCGGGCGCGGCGGCCGGATGACAGCCGCGATCGCCGAAATCGGGCGCGGCGAGGACTGCCTCGAGGGCGTTCCCTTCGCGCTGGAGCTGGCCTGACGGGTCCCCGTCCAGTCTACTTGATCGCCTTCGCCATCGCCTCTTCCTCGGCGGGGGAGGGCGCGCCGAAGAAGGCGGGGCTGTTGTCCTTGCCGCCGAGCGCGCCGAATGCATGCGCGCCCTGGGCGTCGAACAGCACCGCGAATTTGTGGCTGTCGCAGTCGGTCGGCTTGCACACGAACGACAGCTGATATGGCTTGCCGTCGATCGTCACCGGGGTCATCTGCCCGACGACGCCGTCGAAATTCTTGTTGAACTGGACCAGCCAGTCGGGGGTCGGCTGCACGAGCTTCATCAGCCGCTCCCAGGCGCCGCGATAGGGCGAGCGCCCCTGCAGCGCGTCGAACAGGAACGGATTGTCCGCGGCTTCGGCGCCGCCGGCGAGGAGGACGAAGAGGAGGAACGCGGGTCGCGTGGCAAGTCGCATGAGGAATTGGCCGCCGGTTGAGGACGAGAGAGCCGAAGAAGCGCGCCTGTCGGTTCAGAACGCCTTGAAGGTGATGATGGTGCGGGTGTCGACGATGCCCGGGATCGTCTGCACCTTCTGGCCGACGAAATGGCCGATGTCGACGTCGCGCTCGACGTAGAACTTGGACAGGATGTCGAATTCGCCGGCGGTCGAGTAGATCTCCGAGGCGATCTCGGCCTCGGCGAGCGCGCTCGCGACCTCGTAGGTGCGCCCCAGCGCGCATTTGATCTGAACGAAAAAGGTCTGCATCCGGTCAGTCCCCCTCTTGCCCGCCCGCGTCCTTCGACGCGTCCTGGCCGGCCTCTTGTGCAACGACTTCCACGTCGCGGTCCATACCCGTGTCGACCCGGAACGTCGACTGGTAGGTCTTGCCGTCGTGGCGCGCGATGACGGCGTATTCGCCCTCGGCGAGCACCAGCGAGGGAAACGCCCCCATCAGTTCGCGAATGACGTCGCCGCCCGGCGTGAGCACGGTGAAGGTGGTGTTGGCGAGCGCTTCGCCGCCCGCCTTGTTGACCAGCTTCAGCGTCAGGGTGGCGCAGCGATGGCGCAGCGTCACGTCGGTCAGCTTGCCGGAGGCGACCTTGATGTCGGCGTTGACGATCGAATTGGTCGGAATGACCGCGGTTTGCGCCGGCGTCGACGACTTGCCGGCGCTCTGCGACGAGGCGGCGGCCAGGAAACGCCCGCCGACCGTATCGAGATAGGTCGAGACGATGTGGTAGGAGCCCTCCGGCAGCCCGACCACGTCGCCGGCCCGGGCCTTGTTGTAGACGAGCTTTCCCTGCGGGTTTCGCCCCACCGGAACGTAGATCGAGAGCGACAGTTTCGACGGGTCGATCGGCGCGCCGCCGAGGACGCCGCCGATCCGGAGGCCGCCCGCCGCGATCGGCAGCCGCTCCGTCCGCACCTCGGCGCCGAGCGTCAGGCGTTTCGACGCGCTCGCCAGTCCGATCGCCGCATGGACGACATAGTCCCCCGGCGGCAGGGTAAGGGTCGGCTCGGCGAGGTTCGATTCGACGATCAGGGCATGCGAGCCGTCGTCCTCGGCCTTGGCGGAATAGACTCGCCAGCGCACGCCGCCGGTCAGCGGCGCGGATTCGCCGTTGAGCGCGGCCGACAAGGCGAGCGTGGCCTGCCCCTCCGTCGCCAGCGGCTCCGCCCGCGCGCCGGAGACGAAGCCGGGCAGGGCGAAGAGAACCCACAGGAGCGCAAGCGCCCGTCCAATCGCGTGCATGGCCTCTCGTCTCGTGGGCGGCGCCCGGCCGCTTGCCGAAGGCGGCGAACAGGACGGGCCTCGTGCCGCCCCAATGAGGCGGTTCGAAGGCGGTGTACAGGCCCTCGAGATGGAGTAAAGCTCCGCGCCGACGTTGAGGGAAGCCTGCATGAACGACACCATCGCCCTGCTCGAGCGCCGCCGCTCCGCGCCGCCGGCCGTCTTGACCGGGCCGGGCCCGACCGCGGGCGAGCTCGAGACGATTCTGACCCTCGCCGCGCGCGTGCCCGACCACGGCAAGCTCGCGCCCTGGCGCTTCGTGGTGTTCGAGGGGGCGGCCCGCGCCCGCGTCGGCCGCATCGCCGAAATGATCCGCCTCGAAGACCAGCCCGATCTCGACGACAAGGCGAGGGCGGAGGAACGCGGGCGGTTCGCCCGCGCGCCGCTGGTGGTGGCGGTGGTCTCGCGCGCCGCGCCCCACGTCAAGATTCCGGAGTGGGAGCAGGTGCTGTCGGCCGGGGCGGTGTGCATGAACCTGATCGTGGCGGCGCGGGCGCTCGGCTTCACCGCGACCTGGCTCACCGAATGGACGGCCTACGACGCCCGCTTCCGCGAGGCGATCGGCCTGGCGGAGCACGAGCGGATCGCGGGCTTCCTCCACATCGGCCGGGCGCCGCCGGTCGAGGATCGGGTGCGCCCGTCGCTCGCCGCGATCGTCACCACGTTTCCGGGCTGAGGGCTGCCATGTTCTACGAGCCCGGAACCCGCGACAAGGCGATCTTGCCGCACGACCCCTTCAAGGCGATCGTCGCGCCGCGCCCGATCGGCTGGATCTCCACCCGCGCCCGGGACGGCCGGGTCAACCTCGCACCCTACAGTTTCTTCAACGGCTTTTCCAGCAATCCGCCGATCGTCGGCTTCTCCAGCGACGGCGGCTACAAGGACTCGGCGACGTTTGCGAAGGAAAGCGGCGAGTTCGTCGCCAACCTCGCCACCAGCGACCTGCGCGATCCGATGAACGCGACCTCGGCGCCGTTGCCGCGCGGCGAGAGCGAGTTCGTTCACGCCGGGCTGACGATGGCCGAGTGCCGCCTGGTCGCCGCGCCGCGGGTGAAGGAGAGCCCGGCCTCGCTCGAATGCAAGGTGGTCGAGATCGTCGAGATCCGCGACCGCACGGGCGGCTTCAGCGGCAACGTCCTGATCCTGGGAGAGGTGGTGGGCGTGCATATCGACGAGGCCTATGTCCGCGACGGCCGCTTCGACATCGTCCGGGCGCGGCCGCTGGCGCGCTGCGGCTACCAGGACTACGCGGTGGTGGAGGCGGTGTTTTCGCTCGCCCGGCCGAAGGGCGCGGGAAACGGCTGAACCCGACGCCCGAACCAGAAACCCTGCGCCTGGAGACGCCATGCCGGATCGGTCGGACGCCGATGGTCAGGACGGGGACGAGGCCGCGCCGGCGCGGGCGCTGGCGTTCCAGGTCCCGGCCTTCGCCGCGGTGGGCGTGTCCGGCTTCGTCGTCGACGCCGCGATCACGGTCCTCTGCGCCCGGTATCTCGGGCTTTCGCCCGTGCTCGCCCGGCCGCCCGGCTTCGTCGTCGCCACGATCACCAACTTCCTGTTGAACCGCGCGATCACGTTCCGCGGTTCGCGGGCGCCGTTCGTCCGCGCCTTCCTGCGCTATTGCGCGGTCGCCTCCGCCGGTCTGGTCGTCAATTACGCCGCCTATTCGGCCTGCGTCATGCTGAGCCCGCGGTTCGGCGTCGCGGTCACGCCGGCGATCCTGCCGCTGTTCGTGGCGGTCGGCGCCGGCGTCGCGATGGTCGTCACCTTCCTCGGCTTCCGGCAGTTCGCGTTCCGCTGAGATCGGCGGGCGCGCGCTTCAGGCTCCCCGTTCCCGCAGCGCCTTGACGAGCGCGACATAGTCGACCTTGCCGGAGCCCAGCAGCGGGATCGCGTCGAGCACGACGACCGACGCGGGGGCCATGATCGGCGCCGCCCCCTTGATCTTCATCCAGGCGTCGACCTCGGCCTTGGCGGCCCCTCTATGGGTCGTGGCCAGAATGACGCGCTCGCCCCTTTTCGCGTCGGGCGCCGCGACGCAGGCCACCGCATCCTCCGGCCACAGGCCCCACAGCAGATCCTCGATCGCGGCGAGCGAGATCAGTTCGCCCGCGAGCTTGGCGAAGCGCTTGGCGCGGCCCTTGATCGCGACGAACCCTTCCGCGTCGATCGCCACGATGTCGCCGGTGTCGTGCCAGCCGCCCGCCGGCGGCTCGAGTTCGCCCGGGTTGTCGGCGCGATAGTAGCCGACCATGACGTTCGGGCCCTTGACCAACAGCCGCCCGCCCTCCTCGATGCCCGGCACGGGAACGATGCGCGTCCTGATGTGGGGCAGGAGCCGGCCGACCGTGCCGATCCGGTTGAACATCGGCGCGTTGACGGCCAGCACCGGCGCGGCCTCGGTCACGCCGTAGCCTTCGAACAGTTGCAGGCCGAATTTCTCCTGATAGACGCGGCGCGTCTCGGGTTTCAGCGCCTCGGCGCCGGCGATGACGTAGCGCAGCGAGCGGAAGCCGTCGGCGGCGGCGTTGCGCGCCCAGCCGGTGAGGAACGTGTCGGTGCCGAACAGCACCGTCGCGCCGACCCGGTCGATCAGGTCGGGGATCTGGCGGTAGTGCAGGGGCGTCGGGTACAGGGAGACCCGCATCGAGGTCATGAGCCCAAGCAGCGTGCCCGCCGACAGGCCGAAGGCGTGAAACATCGGCAGCGGGTTGAAGACGATGTCCGAGACCCTGAGGTCGTAGCGGGCGTCGATCTGGGCGACATTGGCGAGAATGTTGGCGTGCGACAGGGCGACGCCCTTCGGCGCGCCCTCGGTGCCCGAGGTGAACAGCACCGCCGCCGGATCGTCGGGCGCGCGCGGCGTCAGCGCCCGCCCGGCGGTCAGCGCCGCCGTGAGCTTGTCGCGCGCGGTCGCGCCGGCGCGCACGTCCTCGAGCCAGACGATCCGGGCGACCTCGGCGATCGCCTCGATCACCGGACCGAGATCCGCTTTCTCGACGAAGGCGCGCGAGGTCAGCACCAGCCGGATCTCGGCCGTCCGGCAGGCCGAGACGAGGTTGGCGGGGCCGGCGGTGAAGTTGAGCAAGGCTGCGACCCGGCCGGCAGCCTGCAACGCCATGAACGTCACCACCGCGCCGTTGGCGTTCGGCAGCATGAGCCCGACCGTCTCGCCCGGCGCCGAGAGCGCAGCGATCTTGCGCGCCAGCACCGCGATCCCGATGCGGAACATTCTGACCGTCATGGGGCCGGCGAGCGGGTCCTCGACCACGATCCGCTTCACTCCGGTGCGGCGGACCTGCGCTTCGAAGGCCGCGTGAAGGGTGCGGCGGATGTCCGTCGTTTCGAACACGACGTCGGCCATCAGGTCGACGAGCGCGGCGCCGGCGGCGCGCCGGCGCGCCCTGCCGTTGGCCGCGCGCGGAACCGCCAGCCGGCGCGGCGGCAGGACGGTGAGCCTGATCTTCGGGAACAGCCGCCGGCCGACATGGGCCGGGTCGAGCCGCGAGAACAGGGTGCGTTCCGCGCCCTCGATGCGCACCGGCGTGACCAGCGCCCCGGTCTTCTCGATCATCAGCGACAACGCAGCGTAGTCGCGCATGATCATCGGGGTCAGCGCCGTCCGCCCTTCCGGAAACACCGCCAGCGCGCGGCCGGCGCGCGCCGCCCCGACCAGCGCCCGGGCGGTCAGCGGCCGCGCGGGGTCCATCGGCGCGATGCCGAGGATCCCGAGCAGCGGCTTGACGAGTCCGCGGCGCGCGGCGATCCGGTCGACCGCCAGCAGCGGCGCCTGCTCCATGACGGCGGTGAGCGCGACCGCGTCGAGGAACGAGACGTGGTTGACTGCGATCACCGCGCAGTCGTCGGGTCGCGGAAGATTGTCGGCGCCGACCACTTCGAGCCGGTAGACGATCCCCAGCGCCAGGCGCGCCAGGAAGGCGAGCGGGTTGGCGGGCAGGGAGCGAAACGCCAGCGCCGCCGCGACGAGGTTGGCGAGGCCGAGCAGGACGAGCGTCGCCGGCTCGCTCAGCCGCACGAGCTCGAGCAGGATCATGGTCGCGAGGGAGCCCGCGACCATCATCAGGTAATTCAGCGCATTGACGGCGGCGGTCACCCGGGCGCGCCGGTCTTCCCCCGCCCAGGCCTGGATGGCGGCGAAGATCGGCACCACGAACAGTCCCGCCGCCGCGGAAAAGACGAGCAGGTCGAAGGCGAGCCGGAGGCCGAGCGGGCTCATGAAGAACTCGGCGAGCGGGACCGTGCGCGAGGCCGCGGCGAGGCCGCTCGTCGTCAGCCCGAGGTCGATCAGCGGCGCGGCCATGACGAGGAGCAGGAACGGCGCCGGGGCGAGTTCGATCCGGCCGTGCGCCAGCGCCGCCGCGGCGAGCGAGCCGAGCGCGACGCCGACGGCGAAGATCAGATTGACGCCGATCTCGACGTCGAGCCCGCCGCCGATCCGCGCCTTGACGATCACCGGCACGAGCGACAGCGCCACGATGCCGACCGTCCAGAACCAGCTCGTCGCCAGCGCCGCCGCCCACGAGCGTCGGTCCGCCCGCAGTTCGCCGATGATCGCCCAGGTCGAGGCGAACACGTTCCAGCGCACTTTCAGACCCGGCGCGCCGACCCCGGTCGGCGGGATGAAGCGCGCCGTGGCGTAGCAGGCGAAGGCGACCAGCATCATCTGCGCGACGATCCCGAGCGACGAACGGCCGTTCGCCGCCGCGAGGCCGCCCAGGATCAGGCCGCAGATGATCGCCGCATAGGTCGCGCCCTCGACCAGCGCATTGCCCGCGACCAGTTCCGTCCGCCTCAGGTGGTCGGGCAAGATGCCGTACTTGATCGGGCCGAACAGGGCGGCGATGCAGCCGAGCCCGAACAGCGCGACATAGAGGAGGGGCAGCGAGGAGAACACGAAACCGGCCGCCGCGATCGCCTGGACGACGATCTCCGCGAGCTTCAGGCGTCGGGCGACCGCCGCCTTGTCGTGCGAGTCGGCGATCTCGCCGCCGAGCGCCGACAACGGGATCGCCGGCAGCACGAAGACCATCGAGGCGAGCAGAATCTTCAGGCTGCCGTCCCCGGCTCCGAAGCGGAACAGGATCAGCATGACCAGCATGTTGCGGACGAAATTGTCGTTGAAGGCGGAGAGGAACTGGCACCAGAACAGCGGCGCGAACCGCCGTGACGTCATCAACGCGCCAAACATCAGGCGTCCCCCACGCTCAATTGCAGCCGTTGGACGCCAAAATCCCCGGGCCCGTCAAGCGGCCCGTTGTCCCACCTCGAATCGGGCGGGCGCGGCGGACGGCCGTGCCGTCAGCCGGCGACCCGCAACGGACCGTCGAGGAACGGCTGCGTCGCGAGGAAATGCGCGAGCCGGCTCGCGAAGGCCCGCCTGACCTTGGTCAAGGGCGGCCGCGAGCGCCGCCAACCGGGCGTGTCCGGCGCCGCGGCCCAGTCAGGCCAGGGGGACGTGTGGAACCAGTCGCGGTAGTCCTCCGCGAAGCGCGCCTCGCCCTTCCATTCGCCCAAATTCCACGGCTTCGGCGCGTTGACGAAATGCAGCACGATCGGGTCGATCCGGCGCTCGAGGTCGAGGAGGAAGAAATCGCCCATGAAATTCATGCGCGGCGAGAGCGGCGCGAAGCGGCCCGCGAGCGTGGCGTTGAGCGCGTCCTGCTCCATGAAGGGATAGCGCTGCGGCGCTTCGCTCAGCGCCGTCGTGACTCGCTCGGTGAGCCTTTCCCGCCGCCACGCCGCCCGGTCGATCGCCATCAGGCCGGCGTTGAAATAGGGCGTGTCGAGCGCGAGGCCGAGCGCCGCCCGCGAGCGGCGGAAGCGCTTCACCAGCGGGTCGTCCTCGCCCTTGAAGTCCATGAGAAAGATCATGTCGTAGGCGGCGGCGAGGGGCGCCCCGGCGAAATCGAAGTCGGCGAGCCGGGCGAGGCCGGGGCGGACGATGACCATGTCGGAATCGACGCTGACGATCCGCTCGATCGGGTCCGGCAGGACCTCGGCGAGAAACAGGCGGCGAAACACCGCGCGCGAGAACCGGCCTTTTCCGGACAGCCGCCTGTCGTGCGCCGAGAAGTCGAGCGTCAGGAGGGTGATCCGCTCGCGCAAGCGGGCGGGCAGGCGGTCGAAGCCGGGCGTCACGTCCCCGGGCTCGCAGACGAGGTAGATCTCATGCGCCTCGTCCGGCTCCGCCGCGATCAGCGAGGCGATCGCCCGCACCGCCGGCGGGAAGAAGGCGCGGTCGGGCGTGAAGCAGAAGGCCGTGCGCAAGACCGAGTTCCTCCCGAATCGCGGCCCGAGGGCCGAGTGAACCGCTTACCGGGAAACGACGTATCCCGAAACCGGCCCGGACCTCGTCGGGGATGCCCGGCGGACGCGCAGGCGCTATGCTGGCGCGATCCAACGTCCGAAAAGGTCAAGCGCATGGAATACCTGCACACCATGATCCGCGTCACCGACCTGAAGGCGACGATCGCGTTCTTCGAGCTGATGGGATTCGTCGAGACGCGCCGGGTCGACAACGACAAGGGCCGCTTCACCCTGGTCTTCCTCGCCGCCTCCGGCGACGCCGAGCGGGCGCGCAAGACCCAGGCGCCCCTGATCGAACTCACCTTCAACTGGGATCCCGAGGTCTATGGCGGCGGGCGCAATTTCGGCCATCTCGCCTACCGGGTCGACGACATCTACGCGACCTGCCAGCGCCTGATGGACGGCGGCGTCACGATCAACCGGCCGCCGCGCGACGGCCACATGGCGTTCATCCGCACGCCCGACGCTATCTCCATCGAGTTGCTCCAGAAGGGCGGCGCGCTGCCGCCCGCCGAGCCGTGGGCGTCGATGCCGAACGTCGGGGTGTGGTGAGCGCGCCATCCCGGCTTCGCGACCAAGGCCGGACGGCGGGCCGCCGCGTTCTGCTGTGAACCCTCGTTGAGTGCGGCTCCTCCCTGTGACATAGTGTCGCTCCGGCGAAGGGAGCCGGTTGCTGGGGGATCCGCTCATGGACGTGTCACGACGAGGCTTGCTGGCCGCGACCGCGGCTGGCGGCGCCGCGCTCACCGCGACTCTCGCGCGCGGCGCGTCTTTCGGAAATCCCGACCTGCCGCCCGAGGGCGCGGTCAATGTCGCCGATCCGCGGGCGCTCGCCATTCCGGGCCCGCACGATGCGTCGCTCGCCCAGCAGATGCCGACCTTTCTCGATCCGCCGCCGACCGACGTCGGCAGCCTGCCCGAGTTCTGGGCCTCCTTCAACCTCGCGCCGCGGCGCATCCAGAACGGCGGCTGGGGCCGTCAGGTGACGGTGTCGGACTTCGCCATCTCCACCGAAATCGCCGGCGTGAACATGCGGCTCTCGGCCGGCGGCATCCGCGAGCTGCACTGGCACCAGCAGGCGGAATGGGCGATCATGACTTACGGCCATTGCCGCATCACCGTGCTCGACGCCAAAGGCCGCCCGTACGTGGCCGACGTCGCGGAGGGCGACCTGTGGTATTTCCCCGCCGGCCTGCCGCACTCGCTGCAGGGACTGGGGCCCGACGGAGCCGAGTTCGTGCTCGCCTTCGACAATGGCGCCTCCTCGGAGTTCAACACGCTGCCCGCGACCGACTGGATCGCGCACACGCCGCCCGACGTTCTGGCCAAGAATTTCGGCGTGCCGGCGGAAGCGTTCAAGAACATCCCGCTGCAGGACCGCTGGATCTTCCAGGGCGCGGTTCCCGGTCCGCTCGAGGAGGTGCGGGCGGCGATGGCGGGCACGCGTGGCGCGCCGCAATATCCGTTCACCTTCGCGCTCAGCAAGTCGCCCAAGGTCGCCGACAGCCATGGCGGAACCCTCCAGATCGCCGACAGCTCCAACTTCACCGTGTCGACGACGATCGCCGCCGGCCTCGTCACCATCAGGCCCGGCGCGCTCAGGACGCTGCACTGGCATCCGAACGCCGACGAATGGCAATATTACCTCAAGGGAACGGCGCGTATGACCGTGTTCAACGCCGGCCCGTCCGCCAATACCGCGAACTTCCGCCCCGGCGACATCGGCTACGTCAAGAAGGGCCTCGGCCACTACATCGAGAACACCGGCGACAGCGATCTGGTCATGATCGCGGTGTTCCGCTCGTCCGTCTACGAGGAAGTCTCGCTCGCCGACTGGCTGGCCCATTCGCCGCCCGAGATGGTCGCGGCGACCTTCAATCTCGATCCCGAGACGGTGGCGAAGTTCCCGCGCAACAATCCGGCCTTCATGCCGGAGTGAGGGTTTCGGCGCGAGCCCCGTCATTGCGAGCGAAGCGAAGCAATCCACCCGCTGCTTCGTCGCTTCGCTCCTCGCAATGACGGCGGCGTTTGCAGTCTCGATTGTTACAGGATCGCCGCGCTCACCAGGTTGCGGAACAGCGTGCGAAAATACTCGCGGTGCTCCGGCGCCTGCACCATCAGGACGGCGAACAGATTGTCGCGCGGCGAAATCCAGAACGCCGTCCCCATCATGCCGCCCCAGAAATATTCCCCGACGCTTCCGGCGCTCGGGGCCAGCCCCTGCCTGACCCGGACCGCGAATCCGAGCCCGAAGCCGTGGCCCGGCCAGAGCAGCGGGTGGCGGCGGTCGACGTGGGCGTCGAGGTGGTCGCTCGCCATCCAGGCCAGCGTGCGCGGGCTTAAGAATCGCGTCCCGGCGAAAGCGCCGCCCCCCGCGAGCATGGCGGCGAAGCGCGCATAGTCCGTGAGCGTCGAGACGAGGCCGCCGCCGCCCGATTCGAATTTCGGCGGCGCCTCCGCGTTACCCATGTCGGCGCCGGCCGCGGTCATGATCTCGAACGAGAACGGGTCGGCGCGGCGCGCCAGTTTGGCGTGCGGGGTGAAGAAGGCGGTGTCGGGCATCCCGAGCGGGCCGAAGATGCGCGCACGCAGGACGTCGCTCAGGCGCGCCCCTTCGACGATCTCGACGATGCGCCCGAGCACGTCGGTCGAGACGCTGTACTCCCAGACGGTTCCCGGCTGATGCATCAGCGGCAGCGCGGCGATTTCCGCGACGTTCTCGGCCGTCGTCCGCCCGGCGCTGAGCACGTCGGCGGCCTTGGTCAGCGTCTGGACGGGGCCTGCGCCGGTGAAGCCGTAGGTCAGGCCGGAGGTGTGGCGCAGCAGGTCCTGCACGGTGACGGGCCTCGCGAGCGGGCGAAGCTCGAGTTCGTCGCCGTTGGGGACGCCGACCTTCACGTCGCCGAAGGCCGGGACATAGGCCGAGACGGGATCGAGGACCGAGAGCCGGCCCTCCTCGACCAGCATCATCGCCGCCACCGAGACGATCGGCTTGGTCATCGAATAGATCCGGAAGATCGCGTCGTCGCGCATCTCCGGGCCGCCGGGCCGCAGGTCGCCGAGCGCCTGGCGGTAGGCGACCTTGCCGTCGCGGGCGATCAGCATCGCGATCCCCGGCGCCTTGCCGTCGTCGATCTGCCGCTGCATCGCGTCGGTCAGGCGGGCGAGCCGGGGCGGATCGAACCCCAGGCGCTCCGAGGGAACGTAGGGCAGGACGGAATGAGGCATTTGGGTTTGCTCGCTGACGAGGGACGCGGGAGCATAGTCACGCAGCGGAGAGGGGCAAGAGTCCGTGGCTATCGTTGGGCGTCACCCCCTTCTCCGCGAAGCGGGGAAGGTGGCGCGAAGCGCCGGATGGGGTGCGGAAAGCAGGACTCCGTGGGTGCAGGCAGGCGGCGCCGATCGTGCAATCCGTCCCACGGCGACGCCTCGGCCCACACCCCATCCGTCGCCTTCGGCGACACCTTCCCCGCTTCGCGGAGAAGGGGTGTCGTCTCCGCAGTTCGTGCTACATAGGCGGCATGGAGGAGCCGCCGCGATATCGTCAGTCCTCGCGCAAGTTCGCAAGGGCGCAGCGTCAGAGCATGACGAAGGCGGAAACGCTGCTATGGCGCGCGCTGCGCAATCATCGCGTCGACGGGTACGGGTTTCGCCGTCAGACGTAACTCCCAACCCCGTCATTGCGAGGAGCAAAGCGACGAAGCAATCCATGCCGCCGCTTGCTTCCTGCGGAAGAAATTGCTCGCAACGAAGGGCGGCGGGACGATCAGAGGGCGCAACAGCAGCCCAGCGGCCCTGGATCGCTTCGCTTCGCTCGCGATGACGGCGCTGTTCGCTGCCGGCTTGGGAGTTACCGTCAGACCCCGATCGGCCCTTATTTCGTTGATTTCGTTTGCCTCGCGAGAAGAGTCATCGTCGAAGCGGACGGCCGCACGCACGAAACGGAGGAGGCGCGGATCAGGGACGCAGCGCGGGACGAGTGGTTTCACAACGCCGGCTTTCGCGTTCTGCGCTTTCCCGACGACCTCGTCATCGGCGGCCTGCCGATCGTCGTCGAACGCATTCGCGCAGCGTTGCGCGAATCCTGAACTCCGGAGTTGCGTTGTGCGCCCCTGTCCTGCTTCGCGGGGTCGCGTCGCTTTCTCCGCCTCCCGCCGCTGGACAGCGCCGCCCCCCGTGCGGGACAAGGGGAGCCATGAGCCTGTTCGACGAGGCGCCGCCGAGCGCCACGCCGCCGCCCTCGCCGCTCGCCGAGCGGCTGCGGCCCAAGAGTCTCGACGAGGTCTCGGGCCAGGAGCATCTGACCGGACCCGACGGCGCGCTGACGCGGCTGCTTCAGGCGCCGACCCTCGGCTCGATGATCTTCTGGGGTCCGCCGGGCAGCGGCAAGACCACGGTCGCGCGCCTGATCGGCGCCCTGCGCCCGGACACGTTCGTCCAGGTCTCGGCCATCCACAGCGGCGTCGCCGAGCTCAAGAAGATTTTTGACGCCGCCCGCGCGCGGCGGGGGCAGGGGCGGGGGACGTTGCTGTTCGTCGACGAGATCCATCGCTTCAACCGGGCGCAGCAGGATTCGTTTCTGCCGGTGATGGAGGACGGCGCGGTGACGCTGATCGGCGCCACGACCGAGAATCCGTCGTTCGAGCTGAACGCCGCGCTCCTCTCGCGCGCCCGCGTCCTCGTCTTCAAGGCGCTCGACGCCGAGGCGCTCGAGGCGCTGGTCGGCCGCGCCGAGCGCCTCGTCGGCAAGCCGCTGCCGCTCGAGGGCGACGCCCGCGCGGCGCTGATCGGCATGGCCGACGGCGACGGCCGCGCGGCGCTGACGCTCGCCGAGGAGGTGTGGCGCGCCGCCCGCCCGGGCGAGACGCTCGACGCCCGCCGTCTCGCCGACGTCGTGCAGCGGCGGGCGCCGCTGTACGACAAGGGCCAGGACGGCCACTACAATCTGATCTCGGCCCTGCACAAATGCGTGCGCGGCTCCGACCCGGACGCGGCGCTGTACTATCTCGCGCGCATGTTCGACGCCGGGGAGAACCCGCTGTTCATCGCCCGCCGCGTGGTGCGCATGGCCTCCGAGGACATCGGGCTCGCCGATCCGCAGGCGCTCGTGGTCGCCAACGCGGCCAAGGACGCCTACGACTTCCTCGGCAGCCCGGAGGGCGAACTCGCCATCGCCGAGGCCGTCGTCTATGTGGCGACGGCGCCGAAATCGAACGCCGTCTATAAAGCCTGGGCCGCCGCGCAGGCGCTCGCCAGGAGCCACGGCTCGCTGACGCCGCCCAAGACCATCCTCAACGCGCCGACGAAATTGATGAAGCGCGAGGGCTACGGGGCGGACTACCACTACGACCACGACGCGCCGGACGCCTTTTCCGGCCAGAATTACTGGCCCGAGGCGCTCGGGCGGCGTACGGTCTACCAGCCGGTCGAGCGCGGCTTCGAGCGCGAGATCCGCAAGCGCCTCGACTGGTGGGCGAAGCTTCGCGGCGAGCGGGGAGGGGGTTGAATGCGCCTGACGAGACGGGCGATCGCGCTCACGCTGGCCGGGGTTCTTGCCGCCGCCGGCGTCGCGGCGGTCCTGTGGCCGGCGCCGCCCATTCCGCCGGATTCGATCGAGCGCACGCCGACCTATCAGAACGAGGCGCTGCTGGCGCGCGCCTGGTCGCTCCCGGTCGCCCATCGTTACGGTCCGGCGGGCTACGTCTATCAGCCGAACCAGAGCGTCTGCGGGCCGACCAGCGTCGCCGACGTCATGCTGTCGGAGGGCCGGCCGACCGATCCGAAGACGGTCGCCGACCTGTCGGGGGCGTTCCAGATCTTCGGTTATCTTCCGCGCGGCCTGACGCTCGACCAGGAAGCCGAAGTTCTCGGCAAGGCCGCCGACGCGCCGGTCAAGACGCTGCGCGGCCTGTCGCTCGACGACTTTCGCGCCGAGATGGCCAAGAGCAACGACCCGTCCGAACGGATCGTGGTCAATTTCACCCGCGAGCCCCTGTTCGGCCGCGGCCACGGCCATTTCTCGCCCGTCCTCGGCTACCTCGCCGATCAGGATCTCGTGTTCGTCGGCGACGTCAACGCCCGATTCAAGCCCTGGCTGGTCCCGACGCAGCGCCTGTACGAGGCGCAGAACACGATCGACTCCGACAGCGGCCTGAAGCGCGGCGTGCTGGAGGTCGAGGCGCGCCAACCCTTGTAGGGCGCGGTCTGCCCCCGCAATGTAGGGCGCGGTCGCTGACCGCGCCTGGGCGGGGTCGCCGACCCCGAGCCCTACAGGCCGCGCACTGTAGGGCGCGGTCGCCGACCGCGGCTGGGCGGGCCGCCCCCGACTCTCGCCGACCGCGCCGGGGCGGGGTCGCCGACCCCGCCCTACAGGCGTCCTGCCCGGTGTGCTCAGAGTTGACATTGCGGGGAGAACTTCGCAAAATAGTGAAATCGAATGGGCAGGCGCGCCGCTCCGCTGACAACGCTTTCCGAGTCCTTCCGCATCGAGGAAATGGCGTGCGCGATCGAAAGCACCTCAAGCGCCTCTACACGGTTTCGATCGCGACCCCTGTGTTCTTCGTGACAATCTGCGTCGCGAACCGCCGCCCGGTCCTCGCCGCCCCCGAAGCGTTCGCGATCCTCCGTGGGGAATGGGCCGCCGCGCGCGACCGTTACGGATGGGCGGTCGGCCGTTTCGTCGTCATGCCCGACCACGTCCATTTCTTCTGCGCCTGCGACGAGACCGCCCATGCGAAGCCGCTGTCCGGGTTCATCGGCGGGTTCAAGCAATGGACGTCGAAGGCGATCCTCAAACATCTCGGCCTGCCCGCTCCCCTTTGGCAAAAAGAGTTCTTCGACCATCTCCTTCGCAACGATGAAAGCTACGCCGTGAAATGGGATTATGTCAGAGACAATCCCGTCCGCGCCGGGCTCGCGCGCTCGGCTGACGACTGGCCGTACGCGGGCGAAATCACGCCGATATCGAGGTGATCGCGCCGCGCGCATTGCCGGGCGCGGATCGTTCACCGCGCCCGGGGCGGGGCCGACCCGGCCTTTGCAGGGCGCGGATCGTTGACCGCGCCGGGGGCGGGGCCGGGGCGGGGTCGGCGACCCCGCCCTACAGGCCTCGCATGTAGGGCGGGGTCGCTGACCGCGCCTGGGCGGGGTCGCCCCCGCTCTGCCGGGCGCGTCGAAATGCGGCCACACAGGGGCCCGGTTTCCCGCGTAGCGACCGGGCGGGCGCATGCACGCGCTCCGTTCGCGTGAGGAGCGCTCCGGCCGATGGCGGCGACGCGCAGACAGGTTCTTTCCATCGCGGCGTGCGTGGCCGCGGGCGGGCTTCTCGGCTGGGCCGCGCCGGCGGCGGCCGAGGCGGGTCCCGGCGGCAGCCTGGCCGCGCCCGACCGCTCCGCCTTCGATCAGGTCTGGGAACTGGTGCGCGACCGCTTCTACGACCCGCGCCTGCACGGCGTCGACTGGGACGCGATGCGCCGCCGTTTCAGCCCGCAGGTCGCAGCCGCCCGGTCGAACGCCGAGCTCGCGGCGGCGATCAACGCGATGCTCGCGACCCTGAACGCCTCGCACACGCACTTCTACACGCCGGACGAGCCGGCCTACTACCAGCTCGCCGACATTTTCGCCGGCGCCCTCGAGCATCGCGGGCTCGGCAAGATCTTCCCGGGCGGCGCGATCCGCTATCCGGGGATCGGGATCTTCACCGAAACCGATTCCGAGGGCCGCCAGTTCGTCGCCGGCGCGATCGACGGCGCTCCGGGCCGCAGCGCCGGCCTGCTGGTCGGCGACGAGATCCTGTCCGTCGACGGCCGGCCGTTCGAACCGGTCGGGTCGTTTCGCGGCAAGGTCGGCGCGCGGGCGTCGATGTCGATCCGGCGCGCCGCCGGCGCCGCGCCGATCGAGGTCGCCGTCGCCCCCGTCGACCTCGAGCCCGGCGCGCTGTTTCTAGCGGGCCTGAGGCAGAGCGCGCGCATCGTTCCGGGGGCCGGCGGCGCCCGCGTGGGTTACGTCCGCGTCTGGTCCTACGCCAGCCGCCGCTACCAGAGCGCGCTCGAGGATCTGATCGCCGAGGGTCCGCTCCGCGACGCCGACGCGCTCGTCTGGGATTTGCGCGACGGCTGGGGCGGGGCGCAGCCCTGGTATCTCGATCTCTTCAACGCCCGCGCCCCGACCATGCAGGTCGCCGACCGCGACGGCGAGACCGGAATCGTCGGCGCCCGGTGGCGCAAGCCCGTCGCGGCGCTGATCAACGGCGGCACCCGCAGCGGCAAGGAGGTGCTCGCCTACGGGTTCAGGGAATACAGGCTCGGGCCGCTGGTCGGCGCCCGCACCGAAGGCGCGGTGCTGGCGGCGACCGCCTTTCTGGTCGGCGACGCCGGCCTGCTGCTGCTCGCGGTCGAAGACGTCCTGGTCGACGGCAAGCGGCTCGAGGGCGTCGGCGTCGAGCCGACGATTCCCGTTCCCTTCGACCGCCGCTGGGCCGAAGGCCGCGACCCGCAGCTCGACCGCGCGGTCGAGGCGTTGACGCGGAGCCGGGTCGGGGTCGAACCGTGACCGCGCTCGGCGCTTCCGCCGGATCGTCGTAACCGGGGCGGATCGGCGGGCGGCGAGCGCGGTCGGCGGCCGGGTCGCCAGGGGAAGCCGACAGGTCGATAGGCCCGGATCGGCCGCCGGGTTAAAGTTCGCGCATGCGAATCATTTCCTATCGCGACCTCGAGCCCGGCCGATTCGCCAAGGCGGTCGAGCGAATTCGCGCCGCGCTGGCGTGCGGAGATTTCGCCGCGGCCGGCCTCAAGAAACTGTCGCCGACGCCGTACTGGCGCGCCAAGCTCAGCGACGAGGCGCGGCTCCTGATGCAATTCGCGCCGCACGAGGGCGAGACGGTCTGTCTGTTTCTGGAAGTCATTCCCAACCACGCCTATGAAAAATCCCGCTTTCTGCGCGGCGCTGCGATCGATCGGTCGAAGATCGAAAGCGGGCCCGACGATCCGGCGCCGCAACCGGCGCCGCCGGCCCGCGGCGGGCTGGAGCTGCGCTGGCTGCCGGCGCAGGCCGCCGAATTCGAGCTCCTCGACCGGCCGATCGTGTTCGACGAGGCGCAGGAGGCGGTGCGCCGCCGCGAGGTTCCGCTGGTGGTCGTCGGGTCCGCCGGGTCGGGCAAGACCGCGGTGACGCTCGCCAAGATGCGCGAGGCGACCGGCAGGGTGCTCTACGTGACCCACTCGGCCTATCTGGCGCAGACGGCGCGCCGGCTCTACAGCGCCCACGGCTACGAAAATCCGGCGCAGGACGTCGAATTCATGAGCTTCCGCGAGCTCGTCGATTCGATGGCCGTTCCCGAGGGCGCCGAAGTCGGCTTCTCAGCCTTTCGCGCCTTTGTCGAACGCCGGCGCGGCGGCCTGAAGGGCGACTTGCGCCAGGCCGACGCGCACGCCCTGTTCGAGGAATTCCGCGGCGTCCTCGGCGCGCCGGCGGCCGGGCCGCTGTCGGGCGACGACTATCAGGCGCTGGGCGTGCGGCAGTCCCTGTTCGCGGCCGGCGACGTGCGGGCGGCGGCGCACGAGCTGTTTCGGAAATACGTCGACTGGCTGGCCGAATCCGGCCTGTTCGATCTCAATCTCGTCTGCCACGCCTGGCGCGCCAAGGCCGAAGCGCTTTACGATTTCGTCGTCGTGGACGAAGTGCAGGACTTCACCGGCGCCCAGCTCGCGCTGATTTTCGACTCCCTGAAGGCGAAGGATCGCTTCCTGCTCTGCGGCGACGCGCATCAGATCGTGCACCCGAACTTCTTCTCCTGGGCCTCGGTGCGCGCCCTGTTCCGGGAGGCCGGGCGGAACGAGACGACGGAGGCGGCCGCGGCCCGTGACGTCACGGTCCTGCAGGCGAATTTCCGCAATACGCGCGCCGTGACCGGGGTCGCCAACCGCCTGTTGAAGATCAAGCAGGCGCGGTTCGGCTCGGTCGATCGCGAGAGCAATTTCCTGGTCAGGTGCGCCTCGTCCGCCGTCGGGGAGGTTCGCCTGCTCGAGGCCAAAGACAAGGCGCTGAAGGCGCTCGACGCGTCGTCGCGCGCCTCGGTGCGCAGCGCGGTGATCGTCCTGCGCGACGAGGACAAGGCCGCCGCCCGCGCGCATTTCCGCACGCCGCTGGTCTTCTCGGTGCACGAGGCGAAAGGCCTCGAGTATCCGAACGTCATCCTGTTCAACATGGTCTCGGGCGCCCGCGCCGTCTACGCCGAATTGTGCCGGGGGGTGGCCGCGGACGACCTCGAGGGCGATGAGCTCGATTACCGCCGGGCGAAAGACAAGGCCGACAAGTCGCTCGAATTGAACAAGTTCTACGTCAACGCGCTGTACGTGGCGATGACCCGGGCGATGGAGGGCCTCGCGATCGTCGAGTCCGACGTCCGGCATCCGCTGCTGCAGCTTCTCGGACTCGAGGCAGCCGGCGAGATTGTGACCGGCCCCGTCCAGGCTTCGAGCCGGGACGAATGGGCGCAGGAGGCGCGCAAGCTCGAGCTGCAGGGCAAGCAGGAGCAGGCGCGCTCGATTCGGGAAACCTTCCTGACGAGCCGGCCGACGCCCTGGACCCCGTGGTCGCTGGCGGCTCTGCAGGAATGGGCGCCGAAAGCGCTCGATCCCAGGAACCCGTCGTCGAAGATCAAGCAGAGCATGTTCGATTACGCCCTGTGGCATGGACAGGGTGCCTATATCGAGCGGCTCGCCGGGCAGGCGAAATTCGCCGCCGCGCTGCCGCTGACCCACGACGGGGAGCTGCTCGGCCGCCTCGACCGGACGTGGAACGGCTGGCGGTACGCCCATCCCTCCCGCGACGAAGGCTTCGCCGAGGATCCGAAGAACCCGATGGGGCGCGCCGGGCGCGCGGTCGCGGCGATGCGCGAGCGGCTGTTGCGGCCCTATCTCGAGCGCTCGCCGAAAACCATATTGCAGGATTGCGGCGTCTACGGGGTCGACCACAAGACCTATTGCGGCGCGACGCCCCTGATGCTCGCGGCGCGCGCCGGCGCCGTCGCGCTGGTCGAACAGCTCCTCGAACGCGGCGCCGACGCCGATCTCGTCGACGATTACGGACATACCGCCTGGATGGGCGCGCTCAACCGGGCGATCGACGATCACGCCTTCGGCAAAGCGCATCTCGGCCCGCTGTTCGAGCGTCTGGGTCCCGATACGCTCGACGTTCACGCCGACGGGCGGCTCGTGCGGCTCGAACGCGGTCAGGCCGAGTTCTGGCTGCTCGGTCTGATGCTGGCGGGCCTCAAGACCCATGCCGGCGGGTTGGTCGCGCGGCCCCTGGGACCGCATCGCCATATGCGCGGCTTCTTCTCCGATTCCCTGCTCAGGACGCTCGAACTGCTGCCGGAGCATCTGTGGCCGACGTCGCGCCGCAGGCGGGACTACATCAGCAGCGTGCTGGCGCGGGCGGAAGTGGGATCGGCCTATCGCCCGGCGCGCAAACTCTGGAAGCGCCGCGAGACCGGCTATTACGTCCCCGCGCCGGACCTGCGATTGCGCCGCAAGACGCCGGACGGCGAAACCTGGACAGGGATCGCCGAGGCCATGAACCTGGCCGCGGTGGCCGACGGCGCGGGCGGCTGGTTCTTCGACGTCTACGGCCTCGACGCGGCGACGCTTTCGGCGGAGGCGGCCGGCTCGGCGCAGTCGTGACCGGGCGCAGCGTTTCGGCAGGTCCAGCCGCTGGCGCAGGCCCCCCGACCCGCCGACTTCAGAAAGCCAATCTCACCGCGACGCCGCCGTGCACCGTGCTGCCGACTTCGCCGAAGGCGGTGCCGAGCAGGAAGGCGTCGAGGACGAAATGGCTGTTGAAGCGGTAGCCGAGCCGCCCGCCGTACTCGAGCCAGGTCGTGTTGGGGATCGCGCCCGGCGCGATCGGGCCGAAATCGGTGACGTTGACGAACGAGCCCGCCCCCGCTCCGAACCCGTAGGCGACCGCGGCGCCGACGTTGGCCTCGATGACGCCGTTGAAGAGGTGCGTGATCTGGCCGCCGAACCGGGCGACGTTCAAGGTCTGGAGGCCGGCGCCGGCGCTCGCCGGATAGGGGTTGAGCGCCGTCTCCGCCTCGGCGTAGGCGCCGGTCTGCATCCAGCTCCGGCCGATGTCGGCATAGGCCGCCGCCTCGTCGGTCGGCGTCAGCCGCGCGAGCCAGCCGGCGCGGGCGAACAGCGAAAGGCTGCGGTCGACGGCGGTCGAATTGCCGGTCGCCATCGTCGACCCGTTCGGGTAGCTGCGCGCCGTGTGGACGCTCTCGTAGGGCGTGACGCCGCCGCCGACCTGGAGGAACGGCCGGCTCGAACCCCAGTTGGACATGTCGTAGATGAGCGAGCCGGCGGCGGTCGGGGCGTCATAGACGGAAATGCCCTGCGCGCTCCACTGGTTGTAGGAGACGCCGCCGATCGCCGTCAGCATCGGCGACAGGGTCCAGCGGCCCTGCATGCCGAGCGCGAGCGAGCCGATCGAGGCGAAGCCCGAGGCGCAGCTCGAGCAACTGATCTGCTGCGTCGCGCCGATCAGCAATGAGCCGAGCACGCGCCCGGTGACCGCCTGCGCCTGCTGCGCCTTGGCGACGGAATTGACCGAATTCTGCATCTGACCCTGCGTGGTCGTCGGGGTCGAGGTGAGGAACCATGCGCCGTCGGTCTCGTCGAGCGTGTACTTGTAACCGCCGACCACCGGCGAACCGGCGAGCTGGAAGGCGTTGGCGGCGATCGTCCCCCCGTTCGTGGCGACGATGAGCGGAATGCCGCTGCCGCTCGTCTGTCCGCCGAGGCCGCCGACGTTGCGGATCTGCAGGACGGTCGTCCCGGTCGCGGTTCCGCCGTTGACGATGAGCTTGTCCGCCCCCGAGCCCGCGCCGCCGAGCGCGACGTTCATGACCATGAGCGCGCCCGCGCCGACATAGCTGCCGACCGTCAGGGTCTTGAACCCGCCGCCGGCGCCGGGCGGAGCGAACGTGACGACGCTGTTGGCGACCGAGAGGCTGCTGACGTTGGACGGCCCGGTCAGGGTCCAGGTCGTGCCGTTCGTCAGGTTGAGGTTGGACGTCGACGTCGGCGTGGTGATCGCGGCGCCGGTCAGAGTCGACCCGCTGGCGTTGAGCGTCACGACGCTGCCACCGGTCGCGTCGACGACGTTGGCCGCGGTGACGGTCGAATTGGCGAGGGTGATCGTCGCCGTCGACGGGTCGGCGTAGACGAAATCGCCGGACTTCGCATTGATGGTGAAATTGTCGAAGCTCGCGGTCTGGTTGTTTCCGTCGAGGAACGCGAAGACGTTTCCGGCCGCCGTGATCGCGCCGCCGCCGCTCGCGACGATCGCGGCGCCGTTCCCTTGCAAGCCGACCGCGGTCGCGGCGGCGTTGGTCGTGACGATGGCGAGGGGGCCGCTCGCCGTGATCGCGCCGGCCTTGCCGCTGCCGGCAGCGTCGCTGGCGAACAGGCCGTAGGCGCCGGCGCCCGCGACCGTCACGTTGGCCGCGCCGAGCGCGATCGCCGATCCCGCGCCGTCGGCGTTCACGCCATGAGCGGCGAGGCCCGTGGCCGCCGAGACGCCCCCCGACGTCGTGACGGTGGTGATCGAGGACGGGCTTGCGCTCACCACGCCGCCGAGCGCGGCGTAGACGCCGATCGCGCCGGCGCCCTTTGTGGCGAACGTGTTCGTCCCGTCGAGGCCGACGGACGTTCCGGCGCCGCTCGCGGAGAGCGCGTGCGCGGCCTCGCCCGTGGTCGCAACCGAAGAGTTGGCGAGGGAGGTCGAGCCGCCGCCGTTGGTGACCACGCCGCTCGCCCCTGCGCCTGTCGTGGCGATCGTGAGGCCATTGGAGGTCGTGACGTTCGCCCCGGCGCCGGAGGCCAGCAGTCCGTAGGCGGATTGCCCCGAGGTCGTCACCGACCCGCCGCCGATCGTGGTTACGCCGCCCGCGCCGGTATAGACGCCAGCGGCGCCGTCGCCCGCGGTCGAGATCGTCGTGTTGGTCAGTCGGAGCACGCCGCCCGAGGACGACGAGCTCGTCCAGGGCGCGTTGGCCGCGCCCCAAGCGGTAAGGCCGGTCGCCGAATCGTAGCCGCCCCTGGTCGTGATCGTGAGGTTCGTCGCGTCGATCTCGGAGCCGAGGCCGGTGACGCCGAGGCCTCCCGAGCCGTTGGCGGTGGTGGCGATCGTCTGCCCGTTGAGGGCGATCTTGCCGTTCGACGTCGCGACGGCGACGATGGCGCCCGCTCCGCTCGTTCCGATCGTCGCCTGCCCGGCGTCGCTCGCGCCGATCGTGATCGCGCCGCCGCTTTCGGCGAGGAGCGCCTGCGCGTAAGCGCCCGTCGTGGTGATCGAGCCGCCGAGGATCGTCGTCGTCCCGAAGTTCGCCGAGACGACGCCGGACGCGCCGGCGCCGCCGGTTCGAATCGAGGAATCGGCGATCGTCAGCCTGCCGCCGCCCGAGAAGTCGCCCGTACCCGAACTGCCGTTGTAGGCGCCGACCGCATTGTGGCCGCTCGCGTCGGCCCCGCCGGACGTCGTGATCGACACGCCCGTCAGCGACATCGTCGAGCCCGTGCCGACGAGCGCGGCGCCGGGCGAGCCGTTGCCGGTGGTCGCGATGGTCGCGCCGGCGACGGTCGTCCGCGTTCCCGCTCCCTCGGAGACGATCGCGTCCGCCCACACGCCGGCCGTGGAAACGGCGCCGCCGGAGATCGTCGTCGCGCCGCCGTCGGCGGTGACGACGGCGTGCATCTGATCGCCGCTCGTCGCGATCGTCGCGCCGGTCAGCGTCATTGTTCCGCCGCCGGCATAGCTCGCATAGGACCCGTTGTAGGCGCCCTCGGCGTGCTGCCCGGTGCTGGAGTCGATGCCGCCCTGGGTCGTGATCCGCACGTTGGTCGCGTCGAGGACGCCGCCCGATCCGTTGACGAACAACCCGCCCGAGCCATTGCCGGACGTCGTGATGACCGTCCCGCTGATGTCCAGCGTCCCGCCCGCGGCGACGCCGGCGGCATAGGACGAGGTCCCGGTCGTCGCGATCGTTCCGCCGTTCAGGCCTATGCGGGCGCCGCTGTCGGCGATAACGCCGATCGACTGCGCCCCGCCGGTCGAGACCGCCGCGCTGTCGGCGGTGATCTGCGACCCGGCGCCCGTCGCGTAGAGACCGGTCGAGCCGGCGCCCGTCGTCGTCACCGTCCCGCCGCTCAGCGTCACCAGGCCGCCGTTGTCCGCCTGCACGCCGTTGGCGTTGCTCCCTCGCGTCGTGACATTGACGTTTTGTGCGGTGATCGACGACGCGACGGGGCCGCTGTCGGTCGACGCCGAGCCGGTGGCGTAAAGCCCGACGCTGTTGTTCCCGGTCGTCGTCACCGTTCCGCTGGTCGAGGTCGGCGACACAGCGAGGATGACCGATCCGCCGGAGTCCGCCTGAACCGCCGGGGTGTTGGCGGCCGACGTCGAGAAAGACACCGAACTCTGACCCTCGTTGACGTTGGTCAGGACCGCGCCGGCGCCCGTGGCCTGACCGGCGATGACGTCGGTCGACACGTAAGAGCCGCTGGCGAAGCACTTCTCGCCTGCCGAGGCTTTGATATTGACTCCCGGGGCGCCGAGGCACCCCGCAGGCGGCAACCCCGCCTGGGCATAGACGAGGATGTCCGCGCCGTTCCCGCCCGAAGTGGTGACGTTGCCGTTGGTGCTGACACGCGACCAGCTGGTCAAGGCGCTGTTGTCCGTCGCGGAGAACGTCACCTGGTACGTGTCGCCGACGGTTGTGGAGATTGTCTGACTGATCGCGTCGTAGGCCTGCACCGCGCCGTCGTGCCAGCAGTAGCTGCCATAACCCTCGCAACTCGACGTCACAACCCCGCCAGCGCTGGCGCCGTAGATGTTTGCGTACGTCCAGCTCGTCGGGGCTGCCGTGTTGCCGTTGTCGGTATGCGTGCCGCCCGAGAAGTCGCCGTTCGTCAGCAGGTTCCCGCTCGATGTGGTCAGGTTGACGACCGAGGTGTTGAACACAAAAACGTAAGCCGGGTCTTCGCGGAAGGCGAAGGTGATCGCGGTGTTCGGCACCGACGATGTGAAGTCGACGGTGTACGTCTGAGGCGTCCCATGCGGGATCACGCCGCCATTCAGATCGAGGATGGCGCCGGACGGCGGCGGTTGGTTGCTGGGTCCGGCCCAGGCGGCGCCCGCGAATCCGGCGGCGACCGCCAGCGCGAAACACCAGCGGGCGCCCGTGCGAGCTCTCGGCGCTAGTGTCCGCATAGCGCCCCCGCCGGAAAGCCGCCCGCGCCCAGGGTCCCGCCGCCGGCGCCGATCGGACCGGCCGACGCGAAGGCGACCGGCGAGCACAGCGAACCGGAGCACAGCGCGCCGATGTTGACCGGAGCGGCGACCAGACCCGCCTGAACGGCGCCGCCCGCGCCTCTCCGGACCTGCGCGGTCTGCCCGTCCTGATTGAGTTGGACGCAGTCGCAGCGTCGCCCGCTCGCGCAGTCGCTCACCTGGCTCTCGAACGTGACCCCGGCGCGCCGCGGGCAGACCAGGGCCTGGCCCTCGACCAGCGTGACCCGCGTCTGGGCGCTGCGCGCGTCGATGTCGAGCACCGTGCCGCGCACCCCGACCGAGGCGGTCGGGGTGTTGATCTGGTAGGCCTTCTTGTCGAGGGCGCCGGTGGTGAAGCGGAACACGCCTTTGGCCAGATTGACCGTCACCTTCTGTGCGCTGACCTCGGTCGAATAGACGAACTCGTCCAGCGTCACCCGCGAGGTCGGGCCGATGGCGAGATTGGTCGAATCGAGGAAGACGAGCTTCGCCCTCGAATCCTCTCCGGTCCGGACGATCTCGTTGCGAAAGACGTCGTCCCCGGCCTTCAGCGGCGCAGCGGCGCCCGACAGTTCCCGGGTGACGACGTTCAGGGAGGCGGCGGCCGAGCCGATGTTCTGCTGCGCGCGGGCGTGGCCCGCGCCGCAGACGACAATCAAGAGCGCGAAAAGCGCAATGGCGCAACGGAAGGAAATCCCCGCCTCCCTGCATCGGCGGCCGTACAAGCCGGTTGACTTCGTCATCATACAGCAGGAAAGCCGGTCGAGGCGAAAACCTTTCGCAATTTTGTCAAATTCTCTCGGTGGTGTGGCCGGAAAGGCACGCATTTCGTAACTCCCAAGCCGCCGTCATCGCGAGGAGCGACCCCCGGACTTGGATCCTGACTTGGATCCGGGGGGACGTGGCGATCCAGGGGGCAGGGCCAAGGCCTGCCGTATGCGGGGCGTCGCGCGCTTCAAGATCGGCGCTGGCGGCCCCTGGATCGCCGCGTCGCCCTTCGGGCTCCTCGCAATGACGGCGGGAAGCGTCATCGCCCCACCTCGGGTTTTGACGACCGCCCGTCATTCCCAAGGCGCCCCAAGGCTTGGGAGTTCCATCAATTCTCATTCGCAAACATACGCCCTGTTGGCAATATTCCACGACCATAAATTGTGGTCATGCGCAGGTC
The DNA here is from genome assembly GCF_003315135.1 of Roseiarcus fermentans. Lineage (GTDB taxonomy): Bacteria > Pseudomonadota > Alphaproteobacteria > Rhizobiales > Beijerinckiaceae > Roseiarcus > Roseiarcus fermentans. The sequence goes on along the minus strand of NZ_QNRK01000031.1, from coordinate 43,547 downwards.
GCTGGACCGTGCGGGCCAGGCGCGCCGTCGGCGCGGCTGCGCCCCCGGGCTTCGCGTCTACTGTCCTTGGCCGCTCTGGCCCGCGACGCGCCCGATGAGCGCGCCCGGCAGTCGCCTCAGATAGTCGAACGCGTTCGTGAGCTGGCCGACCGACTGCGCGGCCAACGAGGCGGGCGGCGGCGGGGCGACCGGCGCGGCTTCGGCTGGATCGGGCGCCGGCTGATCGACGGGCAAAGCCGCCGCCTTCTGCGGCGACGCCGGCCGCGGCGGCGGATACGGCGTCTCCGCCGCTCTCGCCTTCAGGGGCTTGTCCGCGATCTTCTGCGCCGACGCCTTGTCGGGCGTCGGCTTCGTCGCCGGCTCGACCTTCCCCGCCGGCGACCTTGGCGTGTCCGCCCTGACGCCGCCCGCGGGCGTCGCCTTGTCGTGCGGCTTCGGCGCTTCGCTCGCAGGCGGCGCGCCGGCCGCAACGGCGGGCTTTGCATCGACGGGCGTTGGGTTCGGCCCGACCGGGCCGCTCCGGACGGGTTCGGGGGCAGGCGGTTGCGGCGCCGTCGAGGCCTGGGCCGGCTGAGACGCCGCCGGCGTGTCGGCCGGTCTCGCCGCCGTCGCGTTCGAGCCGTCGGCGGGCCGCAGACCGTCGCGCGGCGCCGTTGCAGCGCCCGGCGCCTCGGCGTCGACGGCGGCGCCGGAGCCGCCGGCCGGCGCCGGATCGGAGCGGCGGTCGTCGGTTCCCGGCGCGCCCGGGACGACGCTCGACGTCTGCCGGGTCGGGGCTTCGGCGAGCGGCCGTTTCGGCGTCGGAGCGGACGGCATGAGCGCGAAACCCGCGCCCGCGACCGCCGCGCCCGCGAGCGCCAGCCCGGACGACACGATGAGCCGCCGTCGCAAGGGACGGCGCGCCGGCGTCCCGATCGGAGCCTGTCGCGGGCCGCGGTTGTCGGCGACCGATCCGGCGGCGCCGTCGCGCTCCCCGGCGATGTCCGCGCCGTGGCGCGGCTCCGCCGCGGCGGCGGATGCGGACCCGGGCGACTTCGACAGCAACGGAAAGCCCGCCGATTCCAGCGCCTGCTCGAATTCGGCCAGCAGGTCTTGCGCGTTCGGTTGTCGCCCGGCGCCGGGGGGCCTCTCGACCGGCCCGGGTCTGTCGCCTCCGGTCGGCTGGGAGCTCATGTCAAACTCCAGTTCTCATCATGCGCGACATGCGCGACCGCTCCCCGCCCGGCGTTATACCGACGCCGTCCGAAGAAGGGAAACCATGATGTGTCTCGACGCCTCGCTCGGGCGCCGAACAGGCGATTGCGACGGCGGCGTCAGCGTTGCGCCCGCCCGATTGCGGCGGCGGGGCGGAAGCTCGTCGGGGCGCTCTTCGTTCGAGCGCCGCGGCAACGCCGCCGACGCCATGGCCGCTCACATGGGAGCGGCCATGGCGTCCTTGACGCACTTCTTCACGAACGAGGTCCTGGCCGCGCCGTAGAGCTTCTTGTCGGCGGCCTGTCCATCGCAGGCGGTCCGTTCGCATTTCGTCAGGAAGCTGGTCTTGGCGGCGCCCGCGAGCTTCTTGTCCATCGACTGGGTCATGCAGGCGTCGTCGGCGAAGGCGAGGGTCGACGCGCCGGCGAGGCAGAGGGCGAGCGCGGCGAGCGCGAAAGTCTTGATCATGGGTTCGTCTTCCGAGAATCCGACCGTCTGGGATGCGGCCGGCGACGAGGATAGCCGCGCCCGGCCGATCTGGCGAGACGCGCGGCGGCGCGCGGGGAGAACCGTCAGCGGAGGGCGCTTGGTTTTCCGATTCTTTCGACATTGTCTTCCGATTTAGAGAAATCAGGAGTAGCATCGGAATCGCCGCGCCGCCTCGCGCCTCGCGACGGGGCTGCCGGCTGGCGCGTCCGGGCGCCCAAGACGCGCGCCATGCCGTTGAGCGCTGCGATCGCCGCTCGTGCGCCCGACTTGGGAGATACGGCCGCCCGGAAAATCCAATGCAAATGGCTGAAAACACTGAAAACCGACTCGGGAACGGGGCCGCGGCCGCGTCGCCGGCGAGGGTCCGCCGAGCGGCCGTTCGGCGTCTTGGGGGCCTTGTCCGCCGGGGGCGGCGACCGGTGACGCTGCGACAAAAAGTGACGGCGGCCGTCTGAATTCGCTTGTGCGGCGCCGGGACAGGCGGCACTGGAGACCCGGCAGCGGCGGGGGCGTCGCCGTCGCAAGCGAAAAGGCCGCAGGCGCGCCGTCTGGCGCCAGCGGCCCGCGAACGCTAGATAGGATCGCGACGCGGACGCTGCACCGCGATCCGAGGGAACCGCGGGCGGCGATGAAAGCGATCGACTGGATTTTGGCGACACTGGCGCTCGCGGCGTTGGCTGCGGGGGCGCTCGGGCAGGCCGGCGTTGTGCATCCGCCGGCGCCGCCGATCGCCTTCGTCGTGGCCGCCGCCGTTCTGGTCGCGCTGCTCGTCATCCGCTGGCTGCCCTTGCGGGTCCGTCGCCCGGTGGTCTTCATCGTCACCTTGTGCGCGCTCGCGGGCCTGACCGTGGGCCTGGCCTGGTTCCAGTTCGTCATCAAGCCGGCCATGCTCAAGGGCATCATGGCCGCGGCCTTCGCCCCGAAGCCCACCACCGTCTCCGTCTCGCCCGCGACCATGGAGCAGTGGCCGCCGGCGCTCACCGCGATCGGCACCTTGCGCGCCTACCAGGGCATCTTCATCGCCCCGCAGGTGGCGGGCGTGATCACGGCGATCCACTTCGAGTCGGGGCAGGACGTCAAGGAGGGCGACCTGCTGATCAACCTCGACGATTCGGTCGAGCAGGCCGACCTCGCCGCGGGCCAGGCGCAATTGCGCAACGCCGAGGCGACGCTCGCGCGGCAGAAGACCCTGGTGCTCGGCGGCAATACCCCGCAGGCGACGCTCGATTCGGCGCTCGCGGCGCGCGACAGCGCCGCGGCCTCGGTGCAGCGCACCCAGGCGGTGATCGCGCAGAAAGCGATCCGGGCCCCGTTCCCCGGCCGCATCGGCATCCGCAACGGCGACGTCGGCCAGTTCGCCGCGGTCGGCACGCCGCTCGCTTCGCTCACCCGGCTCGAGCCGATCTACGCCGACTTCCCGGTGACCGAGGACGCGCTCGCCACGATCGCGGTCGGGCAGGACACCGCGATGACCGTCGCCCCGTTTCCCGGCCAGACCTTCCAGGGCAGGATCAAGGCGGTCGACGCCCGCGTCAACGCCGATTCCCGCAACATCACGATCCGCGCGGAATTCGCCAACCCGGACCGGCGCCTGCTGCCCGGCATGTTCGCCAACCTCACCGTGACCACCGGCGCGCCCCGGGAGGTCCTGACCCTGCCGCGCACCGCGATCGTCTACAGCCTTTACGGCAACAACGTCTTCGTCGTCGCGCCGGCGCCGCCGCCGCCGGCCCCGTCGGGGACCGCCTCGGCGGCGGCGCCGGCCGCGCCGGGCGGCCTCGTCGTGGAGCGGCGGTTCGTCCGCCTGGGCGCCGTCCGCGGCGAGCGCATCGCGATCACGGACGGGGTGAAGGAGGGCGAGCGGGTCGTCGACGCCGGCCAGATCAAGCTGCAGCCGCACATGCCGGTGGTGATCGACGACCGTCCGGCCCTGCCGCCGCCGGCCCAGACGCCGCTGCAGTGAGCCGGACCGCCCGATGAACGCTTTCACCGATCTCTTCATCCGCAGGCCGGTGCTGGCGAGCGTGGTGAGCCTGCTCATCCTGCTCGTCGGGCTCATGTCCGCCTACAAGCTGCAGGTCCGGCAGTTCCCGAAGACCTCGAACACGACGATCACCATCACCACGACCTATCCGGGCGCGGCCGCCGACGTCATCAAGGGCTTCATCACCACGCCGATCGAGCAGGCGGTGGCGAGCACCGAAGGCATCGACACCCTGGTGTCGAGTTCGCAGCAGAACGCCTCGACCGTCACGCTCAACCTCCGGCTCGACGCCAATCCCGACCGGGCGATGGCGGACGCGCTGTCCAAGGTGAACCAGGTGCGCGGCATCCTGCCGCGCGAGGCCAACGATCCCATCGTCGTGAAGCAGACGGGGCAGGGCTTCGCGCTCATGTACCTGAACTTCAACTCGGCGGTGATGACGTCGTCGCAGATCACCGACTATCTGACCCGGGTCATCCAGCCGCGCCTGCAGACCGTCGACGGCGTCGCCAACGCCCAGATCCTCGGCGGCCAGCTGTTTTCGATGCGCATCTGGCTCGATCCGACCCGGATGGCGGCGCAGGGCGTCACCGCGACCGACGTGCGCGCGGCGCTGCTCGCCAACAACTTCACCACCGCCGCGGGCGAGGTGAAGAGCGACTTCACCCAGATCAGCGTCGACGCGCTCACCTCGCTCGACAGCCCGAAGGCGTTCAGCCAGATGGTGATCGCGACCCACGGCGACGCGCTGGTGCGGCTCGGAGACGTGTCGACCAAGATCGACCTCGGGCCGCAGACCTCCGACTCGTCCTCCGTGTTCGACGGCCTGAAGGCCGTGTTCATCGGCATTTACGCGACCCCGGAAGCCAATCCGCTGACCGTCATCGACGGCGTCAACGCGATCATGCCGAGCATCCAGCAGCAGCTGCCGGAAGGCCTCAACGCCACCATCGCCTACGATTCGACCAAGTTCATCCGCGCCTCGATCCGCGAGGTCGCCAAGACCCTGGTCGAGGCCGCGGTCATCGTGATCGTGGTGATCTTCCTGTTCCTCGGCAACCTGCGCTCGACCTTCATACCGATCGTCACCATCCCGCTGTCGCTGATCGGGGTGATGATCGCGCTCTACGCGCTCGACTATTCGATCAACCTGCTGACTCTGCTGGCGCTCGTGCTCGGCATCGGTCTCGTGGTCGACGACGCGATCGTGGTGGTGGAGAACATCCACCGCCATATCGAGGAGGGCATGACGCCTTTCGATGCGGCGATTCGCGGCGCGCACGAGATCGCCCTGCCGGTGGTGGCGATGACGATCACGCTCGCCGCCGTCTACGCCCCGATTGGATTCGTGACCGGCGTGACCGGCGCGCTGTTTCGCGAGTTCGCCTTCACCCTCGCGGGCGCGGTCATCGTCTCCGGGTTCATCGCGCTGACCCTCTCGCCGATGATGTGCTCGAAGCTGCTGCGCCACGACCAGCATCAGAGCTGGTTCGCCCGCCTCGTGGACCGCACCTTCGACCGCCTGCGCCAAGCCTACCAGCGGCGTCTGCACGCGACGCTGAACTTCCGTGCGCTGACGGCGCTCGTCCTGGTGGGCGTGCTCGCCCTGACCGCCGTCATGTACCGCTCGACGCCGCAGGAGCTCGCGCCCGAGGAGGACCAGGGCTTCCTCCTGACCCTCGCCAAGATCCCGCAGGTCGGCAACCTCGACTATCTCGAGGCGGCGACGAGCCGGCTCGTCGACGAGATCAAGGACATTCCGGAAGTGGCGCATTCGTTCGTCATCAACGGCGCCGGCGGCGTGCGCATGGCTTTCGCGGGCCTGATCCTCAAGCCGTGGGACGATCGCGAGCGCAACCAGAAGAAGGTGCTCGCCGACCTCGGCCCGCGCTTCCTCAAGGTGCCGCAGGCGAAGGTCCAGGCGTTTTCACCGCCGGCCTTGCCGGGGTCGACCGGCGGCGCGCCGATGCAGTTCGTCATCCGCACCACCGGCGACTACCAGACGCTCGCCGACGTCGCGGAATCGATGCAGCAGGCGGCGCGCGAGAGCGGGCTCTTCCTGTTCACCGACGTCGATCTCAAGTTCGACACGCCGCAGTTCAAGTTCAAGGTCGACGCCGACAAGGCGAACGCCATGGGCATCAACATGGCCGAGGTCGGCAACGCCCTCGCGACCATGCTCGGGGGCAATTACGTCAACCTGTTCAGCCTCTACGGGCGCAGCTACCAGGTCATCCCGCAGGCCCCGCGCGAGTTCCGGCTGACGCCCGACTGGCTGACCCGCTACCAGCTGCGCACCCGCAACGGCGAGCTCGCGCCGCTGTCGGCGATCGCGAGCGTCACCGACGAGGTTCAGCCGAACGCGCTGACGAGCTTCCAGCAGCTGAATTCGGCGACCATATCCGGCGTGCCGTTTCCGGGCCGCACGCTCGGCGAAGCGCTCGATTTCCTCAAGGCAAAGGCCAAGGCGAGCTTCCCCGAGGGGTATTCGTACGATTTCGGCGGCGATTCGCGCCAGTACGAGCAGGAGGGCAACGCGCTCGTCTATGTGTTCGTGTTCGCGCTGATCGTCATCTATCTCGTGCTCGCGGCGCAGTACGAGAGTTTTCGCGACCCGCTGATCATCCTGATCGCCCTGCCGACGGCGTTGTTCGGCGCGCTGCTGCCGCTCAACGTCGGCGGCGTCCTGGGGTTCGCCAGCATCAACATCTATTCGCAGATCGGCCTGGTGACCCTGATCGGCCTGATCTCGAAGCACGGCATCCTGATGGTCGATTTCGCCAACCGCATGCAGGAGCGGGGCGGCATGTCGCGCCGCGAGGCGATCGAACACGCCGCCTCCGTGCGCCTGAGGCCGATCCTGATGACGACGGCCGCCATGGTGGTCGGAGTGATCCCGCTGATCGTCGCCACCGGGGCGGGCGCGGCGTCGCGATTCAACATCGGATTGACGATTTTCGCCGGCATGTCGATCGGAACCTGCTTCACCCTGTTCGTGACGCCGATGGTTTATACGCTTCTCGCCCGCGACCACGCGGCGTTGATCGCGCGGGAGCGCGCGGCCGGGCATCTCGCGCCGGGCGGAGAGGAGCCGCCGCCGGCATAAGGACGCTTCGGCCTCAGGTTGGGCTTCGAGCGACGGGATCGGGGTAAGGAGGCGAGGACCGCATGACCTATCTACCGAGCCTCTTCGCCGTCGCCGGGCTCTATCTGGTCGCCGTCGCGAGCCCCGGTCCCAACTTCCTGATCATCACGCAACTCGCCCTGAGCGGCGAACGCCGGCTCGCGCGTCTCGTCGCCTGGGGGGTCGCGACCGGTTCCGTCATTTGGGCGCTGCTCGCCATGTTCGGCGTCGCCGCGGTTCTGGCGAGCGTCGGTTGGCTGTACCTCGCCGTCCGCCTCCTCGGCGCGGCCTACCTGATCTGGCTCGGGGTGAGGCTGCTGCTCGGCGCCGCCCGCCCGCGGGCCGAGCCCATCGGGCGAACCGCCGCGATGCGGCCCCTCGCGGCTTGGCGGGCGGGACTGACGACGAGCCTGACGAATCCGAAGTCCGGCGCGTTCTGGACCAGCGTGTTTGCGACGACGTTCCCCGCCGACGCCCCGGTCTGGTTTTTCGTGGCGACCGCGGCGACGATCGCCGCCCTGTCCGTCGGCTGGCATTTGGGGCTTGCGACGACCTTCGCCTCGAGCCGCATCCAGGCTCGATATCGGCGCTTGCGTCGCCCAATCGATGCGGTCTCGGGGGCGATCCTGGTCGCGTTCGGTCTTCGACTCGCGACGGCGAGGTAGCGACGTTCCGGGACGAAATCGCCGCGGCGCGAGCGAACCCGGGTCCGGGGTTACGCGCGGGGGGCGTGACCCAGGCGCGCGCGCGCCTTCGCCGCCAGCCGCGGCGACTCCCCCTCGGACATCGCCCGGCTCGGCATGACGATCGGCGCCCCCGCGCGGGTCCAGAGATAGACGAGCCCGCCGGCTTCCTCGGCCTCGACGCAGTCGGCGAACAGAATCCGCCGGGGCGCCGCTCCGCCGCTCTCGCGGACCGCGGACTCCTCGATCGTCACCGTCACCCGGCGGCCCGAGAGCAGCCGTTCGACCTCGGCGCGTCCCCTGTTGCGCGCCCGCCAGATCCGCCGGTGCGTCACCAGCCGCTGAACCATGAAGGCGAGAGCCGCGAGCACGAACACGGCTTCCCCCGCGCGCCGGCTGATCAGGTCGGTCTTCGCCAGAATCGCGGCGAACAGCAGCGTCAGCACGAACGCCGCCAGCGGCGCGTGGTGACTCGCCGTCAGGCCGCCGCCGAGCGCGTCCCGCAATCCGTACCGGGCGGCGACCGCGTCGAGTTCGCCGGGCTCGAGCGTGAAGACATAAGGCCCGTGCGCTTCCTGCCCGTCGGGCATCAGGGCTCGCCGGGCGCCTTGGCGTCGATGGCGAGCGCGTGCAGGCCGTCGGCGAACTCGGCCGGCAGAAGGTCGTAGACCAGGCGGTGACGTGCGACCCGGTTGAGGCCGGTAAAGCGCGCCGAAACGATTCGGATGCGATAATGCGTGCCGCCGCCAGCCTGGGCGTGGCCGGGTCCTGTCCGAACCCCGGCATGACCGGCGTGCCGGCCGGAGTCGTCGATGACGGTCAGATCCACCGGCGCCAGCGCTTCCGTCAAACGCCCGATAATTCTATCCTCCATCGTCATCCGCCCGCACTCCCGCTCGCCCGCCCGCACCCCCAAATAGCCGAGGGCGGCGCCCGGCAGAATGTTTTTCTTTGACCCGGGCCGCTGGACCGTCGACGGGCAGGGGAAGAGAAGGAATTGGGACTTGCCCGGTGACGACCGCACTCCTAAAGGTCATGACATGGATCTGAATTCTCCCCTGTTCGACCGCATCCGGGTGAAGCCGGCGAAGAGCGCGCCGGAAAAGCCTAAGGCCAAGATTCTGTGCAGCCATCCCGGTTGTCAGGAGGAAGGCGTGTTTCGCGCGCCGAAAGGGCGGGAGCGCGAAGGGGAATACTTCACCTTCTGCAAGGACCATGTGCGCGAGTACAACGCCACTTACGACTACTTCAAGGGCATGGACGACGAGTCGATGGCGAAGTTCCGCCAGGCGGACGCGATCGGCCACCGCCCGACCTGGAAGCTCGGCGACCGGGCGGCCGCGAGCCACGTCGACGAGACCGTGTTCGCCGAAGCGCGCGCGGCGCGGCGTCGCGGGCTGAAGGGCAAGGCGCCGCAGACCGAGGCGGCGCCGCGCTACAACGCGCTGGCGCTGAAGGCGCTGATGACCCTCGAGCTGGACGGACAGGCGACTCAGGCCAGGATCAAGGCGCGCTACAAGGATCTGGTGAAGCGGCATCATCCCGACGCCAACGGCGGCGACCGTTCGTCCGAAGACAAATTGCGCGAGATCATCCAAGCTTATAACTATCTGCGGGCCAACAAGCTGGTCTGACGCGCGGGAATCTCGCCCGCCCTTCGCGACTTCGAAGGGGGCGGCTTTTGCCATGCGCCGGATTTGGTTAAGAGAGAGCCGCGCCGGCCATCGGGACGGAGCGTGGAGGACCGATGAATTCGAGAGAAACGGCGACGCCGGCGCAGCCTACCCCCGGTCTTCCCGATGCGCGGGTTTCCGTGCGGAAGGTGTTTGGGATCGAATCGGACATGGAGGCGCCGGCGTATTCGGTCGCCGAAGAGCATGTGCCCGACCTCGACCCCGACTATCTGTTCGACCGCGACACGACGCTCGCGATCCTGGCGGGGTTCGCCTACAATCGCCGCGTCATGATCACCGGGTATCACGGCACCGGCAAGTCCACCCACATCGAGCAGGTCGCCGCCCGTCTCAAGTGGCCGTGCGTCCGGATCAATCTGGACAGTCACGTCTCGCGCATCGATCTCGTCGGCAAGGACGCCATCGTCCTGAAGGACGGGATGCAGGTGACGGAGTTCCGCGACGGCATGCTGCCATGGGCGCTGCAGAACAACATCGCGCTCTGTTTCGACGAATACGACGCCGGCCGGCCGGACGTCATGTTCGTCATCCAGCGCGTGCTCGAAGTGTCGGGCAAGCTGACCCTGCTCGATCAGGCGCGCGTCATCCGCCCGCATCCGGCGTTCCGGATGTTTGCGACCGCCAACACGGTCGGGCTCGGCGACACCTCCGGCCTCTATCACGGCACGCAGCAGATCAACCAGGGCCAGATGGACCGCTGGTCGATCGTTGCGACGCTGAACTATCTGCCGCACGACAAGGAGGTCGACATCGTTCTGGCGAAGTCGCCTGCGCACCGCGCCAGGAAGGACGGCCGCGACGTGATCAACAAGATGGTGCGCGTGGCGGACCTGACCCGCAACGCCTTCGTCAACGGCGATCTGTCGACCGTGATGAGTCCGCGCACCGTGATCACCTGGGCTGAGAACGCCGACATCTTCAAGGATGTCGGATTCGCCTTCCGCCTGACTTTCCTCAACAAATGCGACGAACTCGAGCGCACGCTGGTGGCCGAGTTCTACCAGCGCTGCTTCGGTCAGGACCTGCCCGAGAGCGCGCTGAACGTGGCGCTGAGCTGAAGCCTTTTCGAGGACCCGCCGATGGGTCGGAGCGCGGTCGTTGACGTGAGCCGAGCGCCCGCCAGGGAAGCGGACCCGTATTCCTGGGCGCGGCGGCAGGCCGACCTGTTGCGCGCCGGTCGGCTCGGGGAAATCGATCCCGCCGGCCTCGCGGAGGAGATCGACGACCTGGGCGAGGAGCAGTACGACAAGCTCGAAAGCGCGCTGCGCGTCGTTCTTCTGCATCTGCTGAAGTGGGACCATCAGCCGGAGCGGCGAAGCCGAACGTGGGCGGCTTCGATTCGCGAGCAGCGCCGGCGGGTCCTGCGACGGCTGCGCAAGAACCCGGGGCTGAAGTCCCGCCTCGAGGAGGCGCTCGCCGATGCCTACGAGGATGCGTGTGACGAGGCCTCGGGCGAAACCGGTCTGCCGCTGACCGACTTCCCGGTTGTTCGTCCCTACGAATACGCCGAGTTCATGGACCGGCCGGTCGTCTGGCCCGGCGACGAATAGGGGCCTCGGCGGATTGTCGTATTGCGCGCAACGCGCAGTGGCCCTTTAGAAGCGCGGTCGCGAGCCGATTCGCGGCGGCCAGATTCCGATTCGTGGACTGAATTCATGCGCGTGCTTGCGATATCCGGCAGTCTTCGCCAAGGCTCGTCCAACACGGCCGCTCTGGAGGCGCTGGCGCGTCTCGCGCCGGACGGGATGCGGGTGCTCGTCTATCACGACATCGCCCGGCTGCCGCCATATAACCCCGACGACGATGTCGAGGATCAGCCGAAGCCGGAACTGGTGGTGACCTTTCGCGCGATCGTCGGGGCATGCGACGCCATCGTGATCGCGACGCCGGAATACGCCCACGGCGTGCCCGGCATGTTCAAGAACGCGCTCGACTGGCTGGTGGCGAGCGAGACCTTCGCCGGCAAGAGGGTGGTGCTGATCAACACCTCGCCGCGCGCCTTTCACGCCCAGGCCAACCTGCGCGAGATCCTCGCCACCATGGCGGCGCGCCTTCTGGCGGACGCGTTCATCACCCTGCCGCTGACGAGCAAGACCATCACCTGCGAGGAGATCGTGGCCGATCCCACCTGTTCGCGGCGGCTCGGCCACGTCCTCGACGCCTTGCGCGAGGCCGTGCAGGAGTCCTGACCTTCGGCCATTGCACGCGACTGCGCTTTGGCCTTATGGGGTCGCATGCATCACGACCTCGTCCTCATCGTCGACTTCGGCTCGCAGGTGACGCAGCTCATCGCCCGGCGCGTGCGCGAGGCGGGCGTCTATTGCGAGATCCACCCGTTCAGCAAGGCGGAGGACGCCTTCGCGCGGCTCGCCCCAAAGGCGGTGATCTTCTCCGGCGGCCCCGCTTCCGTCCCGGAGGCGGGAAGCCCGCGCGCTCCACAGGCGATCATCGACGCGGGCGTCCCGATCCTCGCGATCTGCTACGGCCAGCAGACCCTTTGCCAACAGCTCGGCGGCCGGGTCGAGGGCGGCCACGCCGCCGAATTCGGCCGCGCCGACGTCGAGGTTCTGGCGACGAACGCCCTGTTCGAAGGCGTCTGGGAGACCGGCCGGCATTATCCGGTGTGGATGAGCCACGGCGACCGCGTCACCCGCCTGCCGGACGGCTTTCGCGTCTACGCCGTCTCGGACAACGCGCCCTACGCGGTCGCCGCCGACGAGGCGCGCCGCTACTACACCACCATGTTCCACCCCGAAGTCGTCCATACGCCCGACGGGGCGAGGCTGATCGCGAACTTCCTGCACAAGGTCGCCGGAATCGCCGGCGACTGGACCATGGCCGCCTTCCGCGCCGAGGAGGTTTCCCGCATCCGCGCCCAGGTCGGCAAGGCGCGCGTCATCTGCGGCCTCTCCGGCGGGGTCGATTCGGCGGTGGCGGCGGTGCTGATCCACGAGGCGATCGGCGATCAGCTGACCTGCGTCTTCGTCGACCACGGTCTCATGCGGCAGGGCGAGGCCGACGAGGTGGTGGGCCTGTTCCGCGGTCACTTCAACATCCCGCTCGTCCACATCGACGCCGCCGACGAATTTCTGAGCGCGCTCGCAGGGCTCGACGACCCCGAGGCCAAGCGCAAGACCATCGGCCGCCTGTTCATCGACGCGTTCGAGGCCGAGGCGCGCCGCATCGCCAGCGACGGGCGCGGCCCGGTCGAGTTTCTGGCGCAGGGCACGCTCTATCCCGACGTGATCGAGAGCGTGTCCTTCACCGGCGGCCCCTCGGTGACGATCAAGAGCCACCACAATGTCGGCGGCCTGCCCGAGCGCATGCGGATGAGACTGGTCGAGCCGCTGCGGGAACTGTTCAAGGACGAGGTGCGGGTCCTGGGCCGCGAGCTCGGCCTGCCCGAGGCCTTCGTCGGCCGCCACCCGTTCCCCGGACCCGGCCTCGCGATCCGATGCCCCGGCGGCGTCACGCGGGAAAAGATGGACATCTTGCGCCAGGCCGACGCGATCTACCTCGACGAGATCCGCAAGGCCGGGCTCTACGACCGGATCTGGCAGGCCTTCGCCGTGCTCCTGCCGGTGCGCACCGTCGGCGTCATGGGCGACGGCCGCACCTACGACAGCGTGGTGGCGCTGCGCGCCGTGACCTCGGTCGACGGCATGACCGCAGACTTCTACCCCTACGACATGGCCTTCCTGGCCAGGACGGCGACCCGGATCGTCAACGAGGTCAAGGGCGTCAACCGGGTCGTCTACGACGTGACCTCGAAACCGCCCGGCACGATCGAGTGGGAATGAAGGGGATATTGCCGAGCGGCCCAGGCTAGCGTGGCGGATCGCGGAATCGTCGTCAGAGAATTTGGGGCGCGAGGAAATCGGTCGGCGATGTCGCGTTCGCCGACCGGGGGCCCCGTCGCGGCCGGCCCCGACCCGTCTCCGGTACGATCTCCCCTGGCGGTCGTCCGCGCCACGGCCGACGGAGGCCGCAAGCACGCCGTCTCCGTCGCGACTTGTCCGAAACCGACCGAACAAGAAAGAAATGTGACGCCTGCGCGCTTCGGCTGTTGACACCGCTCACTGCGGATGTAAACAGCGTGCCGAATTCAGTGGAAGTGACCGCCGGCAGGCGGCGGGCCGCTGCGGGTGGGCTCGAGCCGGGAGCATGTCGCGTGATGTCTTGCAAGAAAATGTCGGCCATCGCCTTGGCGGCGGGGTGTAGCGTCGCGGCGATCGAGTCGGCGTCGGCGGACGTGAACTATGCATATTACACGACGACGGCCATCGACGGATCGATCACAGCCACGGTGACGTCAGGCAGTGGCGTTAACGTCTATACCCCATCGCCGAGCCAGATCTTCTTGCTGGACAGCACGTTTGCCGTCCTCCAGCTCGCCTGGTGCATCGACATCGCCACGCCGTTGGCGCAAAGCGGGTCCTACGGCGTCGATCCCGGAGCTCTGCCTGCCAATCCGGGCGCGATCGGAGCGCTCGTCTACAACGGAAATCAGCTTCTCGCCGGGATTGACCCGGTGAATGGCGCCGGCTCCATCACGCAGCAGCAGCAGATCGACTCGGAAGCGATTCAGCTCGCGATCTGGGATGTCGAGTACAATACCGCAGGGTCCAGCATCGTCTACTCGGGCGTGGATGCGGATGTGCTGACGGCCGCCAACACGTACCTGCAGAACGTGACCGGCGGGACTTGGGCGGCGAATCCGAATATCGAGGCGTTGTCGGCCGACGGCACTCAGACGCTCATCGCAGCCGCGGCTGCTCCCGAAGCGTCGACCTGGGTCATGGCGCTCGTCGGGTTCGCGGCGCTCGGCGCCGCAGGTTACCGCCGCCCGTCAGCGCCATCGGCGTCCCGCGCCTGATACGCGGGTCCGGCGCGAGGCCGGAGCAGCCATAATTTCCAATCTTTGACAAGACGGGTCGAGTTCACGACGTGAGCTCGGGTGTGGTTTTTTGCGTCCAACCGGGAAGCTGTCATGACCGATATTTCCGACTCCAGCACCCCCTCGGTCGCCACCGATCAGCCGGATTACGCACCCGGCTCCGAGGCGATCTTTACCGCAACCGGCTTCGACCCGAACAGCACGATCGAATTTCAGGTCCAGATCCTTCAGCCGGACGGGACCTATTCCGCTCCCGTCGCCTGGTTCGCGACCGCGTCAGATACGGGCGACGTCTCCACCCCGTTTCTGGTCGACTACACCTACGCGAACACGTCCGACCTGTTGACCGCGACGGAAGTTACCCTCAATCCGGACGGCAGCGTCACCGCGGTCGGCCCGTCTGCGTCGACGCCGTTTACGGATTCCGCGTCCAACTCCCTCACGATTACCAAGACCTTTACGACCACGCCGCAAGACGTCGCCGACGTCGACGCCAACGGCGGGGAGGCCGACACCGCAGGGCAGGTCATCCACTATACGGTGACGGTCAAAAACACCGGGACCGGTTTGCTGACCGGCGTCGCCGTCACGGATGCGCTTTCGGGCGCCCTGACCGGATCGGTTGCCTTGACAGGCGGCGCCAGCGTGCTGACGCCGGGGTCGACGGAAACGCTCACCGGTTCGCTCACGGTCACTCAGGCCGAGATCGACGCCGGCGTCGCGATCGTGAACACCGCGTCGGTGACCGATGCGCAATCGGTGAAAGGTTCGTCCACCGTCACCACGACCATCGCGCAGCATCCGGGCCTGTCGCTGACGAAGAGCGTCGCCGCCAGCGCCGCGACTTACGCCGGCGACGCGGCCGGATCGGTCGACGCGGCCGGCCAGACGCTGACCTACACCATCGTCGCCAAAAACACCGGCAACGAGACGCTGACCAACGTGGTCGTGACCGACCCGATGGATCCGACCGCCGGCAATGTCGTCGGCACGATCGCCGCGCTCGGCGTCGGCCAGTCGCAGACCTTGACCTTCACCGTGGCGGCGACGCAGGCCGAGATCGACGCCGGGGCGGCGATCGCCAACACCGCGAGCGGCGCCGACGACCAGAACGCGCCGGCGACCTCGAATACGGTGACGACGTCGGTCGATCAGCATGGCGGACTGTCGCTGACGAAGTCGGTTTCGACCACGCCGTCGCTCGCGGGCGACGCGGCCGGGTCGGTCGACGCGGCCGGCCAGACGTTGACCTACACGATCGTCGCCAAAAACACCGGCAACGAGACGCTGACCAACGTGGTCGTGACCGACCCGATGGACCCGACCGCCGGCACTGTGGTCGGGACGATCGCCGCGCTCGGCGTCGGCCAGTCGCAGACCTTGACCTTCACCGTGGCGGCGACGCAGGCCGAGATCGACGCCGGGACGGCGATCGCCAACACCGCGAGCGGCGCCGACGACCAGAACGCGCCGGCGACTTCGAACACCGTGACGACGTCGGTCGATCAGCATGGCGGCCTGTCGCTGACGAAGTCGGTTTCGACGACGCCGTCGCTCGCTGGCGACGCGGCCGGGTCGGTCGATGCGGCCGGCCAGACGCTGACCTACACGATCGTCGCCGAAAACACCGGCAACGAGACGCTGACCAACGTGGTCGTGACCGACCCGATGGACCCGACCGCCGGCAATGTCGTCGGCACGATCGCCGCGCTCGGCGTCGGCCAGTCGCAGACGCTGACCTTCACCGTGGCGGCGACGCAGGCCGAAATCGACGCCGGGACGGCGATCGCCAACACCGCGAGCGGCGCCGACGACCAGAACGCGCCGGCGACGTCCAACACGGTGACGACATCGGTCGATCAGCATGGCGGACTGTCGCTGACGAAGTCGGTTTCGACCACGCCGTCGCTCGCGGGCGACGCGGCCGGATCGGTCGACGCGGCCGGCCAGACGCTGACCTACACGATCGTCGCCAAAAACACCGGCAACGAGACGCTGACCAACGTGGTCGTGACCGACCCGATGGACCCGACCGCCGGCAATGTCGTCGGCACGATCGCCGCGCTCGGCGTCGGCCAGTCGCAGACGCTGACCTTCACCGTGGCGGCGACGCAGGCCGAGATCGACGCCGGGACGGCGATCGCCAACACCGCGAGCGGCGCCGACGACCAGAACGCGCCGGCGACTTCGAACACCGTGACGACGTCGGTCGATCAGCATGGCGGCCTGTCGCTGACGAAGTCAGTTTCGACGACGCCGTCGCTCGCGGGCGACGCGGCCGGGTCGGTCGACGCGGCCGGCCAGACGCTGACCTACACGATCGTCGCCGAAAACACCGGCAACGAGACGCTGACCAACGTGGTCGTGACCGACCCGATGGACCCGACCGCGGGCACTGTGGTCGGGACGATCGCCTCGCTCGGCGCCGGCCAGTCGCAGACTTTGACCTTCACGGTCGCGGCGACGCAGGCCGAGATCGACGCCGGGACGGCGATCGCCAACACCGCGACCGCGACCGATACGCAGAACGCGCCGGCGACTTCGAACACCGTGACGACGTCGGTCGATCAGCACGGCGGCCTGTCGCTGACGAAGTCGGTTTCGACCACGCCGTCGCTCGCGGGCGACGCGGCCGGGTCGGTCGACGCGGCCGGCCAGACGCTGACCTACACGATCGTCGCCAAAAACACCGGCAACGAGACGCTGACCAACGTGGTCGTGACCGACCCGATGGATCCGACCGCCGGCAATGTCGTCGGCACGATCGCCGCGCTCGGCGTCGGCCAGTCGCAGACGCTGACCTTCACCGTGGCGGCGACGCAGGCCGAGATCGACGCCGGGACGGCGATCGCCAACACCGCGAGCGGCGCCGACGACCAGAACGCGCCGGCGACGTCCAACACGGTGACGACATCGGTCGATCAGCATGGCGGACTGTCGCTGACGAAGTCGGTTTCGACCACGCCGTCGCTCGCGGGCGACGCGGCCGGATCGGTCGACGCGGCCGGCCAGACGCTGACCTACACCATCGTCGCCAAAAACACCGGCAACGAGACGCTGACCAACGTGGTCGTGACCGACCCGATGGACCCGACCGTCGGCAATGTCGTCGGCACGATCGCCGCGCTCGGGGTCGGCCAGTCGCAGACCTTGACCTTCACCGTGGCGGCGACGCAGGCCGAGATCGACGCCGGGACGGCGATCGCCAACACCGCGGCCGCGACCGACGCCCAGAACGCGCCGGCGACCTCGAATACGGTGACGACGTCGGTCGATCAGCATGGCGGGCTGTCGCTGACGAAGTCAGTTTCGACCACGCCGTCGCTCGCGGGCGACGCGGCCGGGTCGGTCGACGCGGCCGGCCAGACGCTGACCTACACGATCGTCGCCAAAAACACCGGCAACGAGACGCTGACCAACGTGGTCGTGACCGACCCGATGGACCCGACCGCCGGCAATGTCGTCGGCACGATCGCCGCGCTCGGCGTCGGCCAGTCGCAGACTTTGACCTTCACCGTGGCGGCGACGCAAGCCGAGATCGACGCCGGGACGGCGATCGCCAACACCGCGGCCGCGACCGACGCCCAGAACGCGCCGGCGACCTCGAACACGGTGACGACGTTTGTCGACCAGCATCCGGGCCTGTCGCTGGTGAAGAGTGTTGCCACCAGCGCTCCGGTCTATTCCGGCGACGCGGCCAACAGCATCGACTCGGCGACGCAGACGCTGACCTACACGATCGTCGCCAAAAACACCGGCAACGAGACGCTGACCAACGTGGTCGTGACCGACCCGATGGATCCGACCGCGGGCAATGTCGTCGGGACGATCGCCTCGCTCGGCGTCGGCCAGTCGCAGACGCTGACCTTCACCGTGGCGGCGACGCAAGCCGAGATCAACGCCGGGACGGCGATCGCCAACACCGCGACCGCGACCGACGCCCAGAACGCGCCGGCGACTTCCAACACCGTGTACACGCCCGTCGAGCAGCACAAGCCGGCGAGCCTGTCCCTCGCCAAGACCGTCACGTCGATCACGGAGCCCGGCAGCGGCTCGCACGGCTGCGGAACCAGCGGCTCGGGAACCACCACCCTCAGCCCCGGCAGCAAGGCGGTGGCCGGCGACACGATCAACTACTCGATTGTCGCAACCAACACTGGCGGCGTGACCCTGACCGGCCTGACGGTCGTCGACCCGCTGACCGGGAAGACCCTGATCAGCGGCGCGAGCCTGGCGGCGGGCGCGACCGACACGTTCACGACCAGCTACACCGTGACCGCTCAGGACATGAGCAACGACGGCAATCCGGCGGGCAGCGGCGACATCGTCAATACCGCGACCGCGACCGACAACCAGACGTCTGCGGTCGCCGCGAGCGCCACGACCGTTCTGAACTACGCGCCGGGGCTCAGTCTGACCAAGGTTGTCACCTCGATCAGCGACAGCAGCAACAGCGGATGCGGGCCGGGTTGGGGGGGCGGCGGCTCGGGATGCGGCGGCGGTGGCGGTTCGGATTGCGGCGACGATGCCGATTGGGGCGGCGGCTCAGGTTGCGGCTCGAGCGGAGGGAGCGGCTCGGCCTCCGTCGTCGACGCGGGCGACACGATCACCTACCAGATCGTCGCCGCCAACACCGGCAACGTGGCGTTGACGAATCTCGTCATCATCGACGCGTTGACGGGCGCGAAACTGGCGAGCAACGTCACGCTCGGCGTGGGTCAGAGCCTCACCTACACCACGAGCTACACGATCACCGCCGCCGACATGAGCAACGACGGCAATCCCGCCGGCTCCGGCGACATTGTGAACGTCGCGACCGCGACCGACGCGCAGACCGCCGCCGTCCAGGCCTCGGCGACGACGCAGATCACCTACCAGCCGGGTCTCCAGGTTTCGATGGCCGCCAACCCCAACGGCAGCGGCGGCTGCGGCTCCAGCGGTTGGGGCGGCTGCGGTTCTGACGGCGGTTGCGGCGCCGGCTCGGGCGGCGTTACCGCGGTCGGTCAGACGATCAGCTATGCGGTGACGGTCACCAACACCGGCGACGTCGGCCTCACCGGGCTCACCTACGCCTACGGCCCGGTTGCGTTGACGGGCGGCGCGGCGACGCTCGCCGTCGGCGCCAGCGAAACCCTGACCGGCACTCATGTCGTGACGCAAGCCGACGTCGACGCCGGCTCGTTCGTCAGTTCGGTGACGGTCAACGACGCGCAGAACGTAAAGCAGACCGCGTCGGCGACGACCGCGATCGCGCAGACCCCCGGCCTGACCGCGGTCGAACTGGTTTCGACCGACGGCGGCGTCAACTGGTACGCTGCGTCCGGCGGGTGCGGCGGCCTCAGCAACTCGGTCATCAGTCAGGACACCGGAATAGCCGCCGCCGATCTGCATACGGGCGCGCCTGTCGCCTCTGCCGGACCGGTGGAGTTCGAGGTTCTCGTCGTCAATTCCGGCAACGTCGATCTCTCGAGTGTCTCGGTCCACGATTCGGCGGCCGGCTTGAACGTCTCGCTCGCCTCATCGTTGCTCGGGGCCGGGCAGTCCGAGGAGTCGTCGATCGCGACCCTGACGCCCTCCCAGATGGGCGCGACGATCGCCGATACGGCGACGGCGTCGGGGACCTACGACGGCGCGAGCGTGGTCACGGCGTCGTCCTCGGCGTCCTTCCAGACGCCCGCCGCAACGACCGCTTCCCGCACGGCAAGCGGTTGGGCCAGCGCCTCGTGGACGGGCGTGGACCCCAGTTCGAGCAAGCTCGTTCTCGGCGACGTGAACGGCGGCGGGGTCGCGAACGACGGACCGACCAACGCAGCGGAAACCGGGAACCACGACTACAACGACCTGACCTTCACCGCTTCTGCAGCCAAGAGCCTGCTCGGCGCGAGCGGGTCGGGCGACGCCCGCGTCGCCGTAGCGTCCCAGCTCGTCGCGGCGCAGATGAACCTCTACAATGACCTCGCCTTCGACCAGTCGCATGGCGGCCTCGCGTCCGGCTACGAAGCCGCGCCGAGCGGCCTGATCGAGGAGTCGGTCCTGTGGCTGACCGGGAACGACTTCGGCACGGGCGTCGCATCCAACACCGATGCGGCGGCGAATGTCGACGTCAATCATAACGGGACGCTCGATAGCTCCGAATACAACGGCGGCGCTGCGTTCACGTCGTTCTCGAGCCCGGCGCTGTCGACCAGCAACGCGGCGTATACGACGATGCAGGACGTCCTTGCCGCCACGGCGGCGGGCAACTGGGACCATCTGACCATCACCGCCAATGCCTTGGGTCTCACCAACGCCTTGACGGACTTCAACAACGGCTCGCTCGTCGTGTCGTCCGACGGCTCGATGATCGGCTGGAACAACCACGGCGCGATCACCGACGTCCACCAAAACTCGGCCGGAGCGTTCTGGGCGGTCCTCTACGACCAACACGTCGCCGGCGTGTCGCACGCGTAAGGGGCCGGGAGGACAGGGGGCGGATCGCCGTCGGGGGCCGAAGGTCACGGCCGGTTCTCGTGCGGACCCGGCCCATCGTTCCGCCCGCAGCGCGATCGCGTCGCTTGCGGCGCTCGTTGTCTGCGCTCCTCCGGGCGTCCGCGCCGCCGCTGCGGCCGACAGCCGCGACCCGTCGGCTGTTCCAGGGAAAGCCGCGGGCTCTCCGGGAGGCGCCCCGGCTCACGCCCCGGAGCGCAGCGACCCATCCGGGGCCATCGCCGCCTGCAGCGCCGCGGCCATGCTCTTCTCATCGTAGGGCTTTTGCAGCACCACCGCGCGCGCGCCGTCCCGTCCGCCGTGCGCGGCGAGGTCGTATCCGGTGGCGAAGACGATCTTCAACCCCGGCCGCCGCGTCGCCGCCTGCGCGGCGAGATCCTCGCCCGACATGCCGGGCAGGACGAGATCGGTCACCATCACGTCGAAGCCGTCCCGGTCGAGGGTCGCGAGCGCCTCCTCCGCATCGCCCGCTTCCTCGACGGCGTGCCCGAGGTCGGTCAGCATCTCCGCCGTCGCGAACCGGATTAACGCGTCGTCCTCCACCAGCAGGACCCTGAGCGGCCGCGGCGAGGCGGCCGGGCGCGCGGATGGCGGCGAGTCTGCTCGCGGCGCCGCGCGGGCCGCATTGCGCTGCTGCTGGTTTCTCAGCACGTGGCGGATCTTCCGCGCCAGCGCATCGCGGCTGTAGGGCTTGCTGAGCAGCTCGATGCCGTCGTCGAGGCGGCCCCCGTGCACGATGGCGTTTTCGGTGTAGCCAGAGGTGAACAGGACCGCGAGGTCGGGCAGCCGCGCCTGCGCCCGGCGAGCGAGTTCCGGGCTCCTGAGCGCGCCCGGCATGACCACGTCGGTGAACAGAAGGTCGATCGGGACGCCGCTTTCGACGATCGCCAGCGCGCTGCCCGCGTCCTTGGCCTTGAGCACCCGGTAGCCCATGTCCGACAGCATGTCGACCACCGTCATGCGGACTTCCTCGTCGTCCTCGACGACGAGCACCGTCTCCGCGCCGCCGGTCGCCTGGCCCATGTCGACGTCCGTCTCGACGTCCTCCTGGCCGCGCGCACGGGGCAGGTAGACGCGCACGGTCGTGCCCTGGCCCACCTCGCTGTAGATCTTGATGTGGCCGCCCGATTGCTTGACGAAGCCGTACACCATGCTGAGTCCGAGGCCGGTTCCCTGGCCTTCGGGCTTGGTGGTGAAGAACGGCTCGAAGACGCGGCCCATCACGTCCGGCGCGATTCCGGCGCCGGTGTCGGTGACGGCGAGCATGACGTACTGGCCGGGCGTCACCTCGTCGTGACGCGCCGCGTAGTCGTCGTCGAGCCAGGCGTTGCCGGCCTCGATGGTGAGCTTGCCGTGTCCGCCCATCGCGTCGCGCGCGTTGATCGCCAGATTGAGGAGGGCGTTCTCGAACTGGACCGTGTCGACGAAGGCGTTCCACAGGCCTCCGGCGACCAGCGTCTCGACTTCGACGCCGTCGCCGAGCGCCCGGCGCAGCATGTCGTCGAAACTGCGAATCAGACGGCCGAGGTTGACCACCTTGGGGGCGAGCGGCTGGCGCCGGCCGAAGGCGAGCAATTGCGAGGCGAGCTTGGACCCGCGCGAGATGGCGGAAATCGCCGTGTGAAGGCGCTTCTCCGCGCGCTCGTTTCCCACCACGTCGCGGCCGAGCAATTGCAGGTTGCCGCCGATGATCTGCAGGACGTTGTTGAAGTCGTGCGCGACGCCGCCGGTGAGCTTGCCGACCGCCTCCATCTTCTGCGCCTGGAGCAACTGCGCCTCCGCCTGGCGCCGCTCGTCGACGGCGGCGGCGACCCGCTGCTCGAGCAAGTCATTGGCCTCCCGCAGGACCCGCTCGGCCTCCTTGCGGTCGGCGATGTCGATGATCGAGCCGATGTAGCCGAGGAACCGGCCGTCGTCGCCGAAGCGCGGCGCCGCGGCGCCGAGCGCCCAGCGATACACCCCGTCGTGGCGAAGCAGGCGGAACTCGGCGCGAAAGGGCTGTTGCGCCGCGTTGCCGTGGCGAAAGGCGTCGCGCGTCGCGGCCCGGTCGTCGGGATGAAGCGCGTCCCAGGCCCCCGACCCGAGCGCCCCGTCGAGGGTCTGGCCGGTGAATTCGGACCAGAGCTGGTTGAGATAGGTCAGCGACCCGGCCGGATCGGACATCCACATCATCACCGGCGCGTGCTCGGCCATGTTGCGGAAGCGGGCCTCGCTCTCGCGGAGGCCGCGCGTCGCCTCGCGTCGGAGAAGCGACAGTTCGAGGTTGGCGTTGACCCGTGCGATCAGCTCGCGGGCCGAGAAAGGCTTGGTGAGATAGTCGTCCGCCCTGGCTTGGAGGCCTTCCACCCGCGCCTCCTCGCCGGCGCGCGCCGACAGCACGATGACGGGAAGGTCGGCGAGCGCGCCGTCGCCTCTGATTTCGCCCAGCAGCCCGAAGCCGTCGAGCTCCGGCATCATGACGTCGGTGAGCACGAGGTCGGGCTTTCGCGCCCGAATCGCCTCGAGCGCCGCCCGCCCGTTCGCAACCGTCTCGACCTCGAAGCGCGATTCGAGCAGCCGCCGCAGGTAGCGGCGCATGTCCGCGTTGTCGTCGGCGATCAGGATGCGGGCGCCGGCGGTTCGTCCCGCAAACGAAAGGTCGAGCGGTTCGTCGCCCCGGTCGTCCGGGCTGTCGCCGATCGCTCCGTCCGGCAGCCAGCGCATGGCCTCCTCGACGAAGGCGTCGGCGCGAAGCGAGGTCGAAGCGCGGGTGCGGCCCCGGCCGATCCTGTCCTCGGCGAGATGGCCTGTTCCGAAGGGAATCGAGATCGTGAAGGCGGCGCCGCGGCCCTCGTCGCTCTCGGCCCGGATGCTTCCGCCGTGCAGCCGGACGAGTTCCTGCACGAGGGCGAGGCCGATCCCCGACCCCTCGAACGAGCGGCTCCTCTGGCCTTCGATCCGGTGGAAGCGTTCGAACAGTCGCGGCAGCTCGGCCGCAGGAATGCCGACGCCGGTGTCGCGGACGACGAGTTCGGCGGCGCGGCGATCGTCGGAAATGCGGAGCTGGACCGAAATCACGCCCTCGAACGTGAATTTGAAGGCGTTCGACAGGAGGTTGAGGACGATCTTCTCCCACATGTCGCGATCGACGTAGACCGGCGCGGGCAAGTCTTCGCACACGATGTCGAGGCTGAGGCCGGCGCGCACGGTCGCCGACTCGAAGTTTGACGCGAGCTCGCTGGTCAGGCGGGAAAGGTCCACCGGTTCGAAGCTCATGTCGATCCGGCCGGCTTCAATGCGGGAAAATTCCAGCAGCGCGTTCACCAGCTTGAGCAGGCGCAGGCTGTTGCGGTGGGCGGTCTCGAGACGGGCGCGATCGACCGCCGCCAGGCGCGCCGACGTTTCCTGCAGCATGTCTTCGATCGGACCGAGCATCAGGGTCAGCGGCGTGCGGAACTCGTGACTGATGTTGGAGAAGAACGCCGTCTTGGCGCGGTCGAGCTCTGCCAGCGCTTCCGCCCGCCGCTTCTCCTCCTCGTAGGCCTGGGCGTTGGCGATCGCGGACGCGATCTGTCCCGCCGCGAGGCCCAGGAAGCCGCGATAGCTGTCGTCGAACAGCCGGAACGGATTGAGGCCGACGACCAGCACGCCGGCGCGTCCGCCGTCGCCGCTCGGCGGAATGGGAAGCAGAGCGGCGCGCGCGGGGGGCTGGGGCCAGGGCCCCGCGGGGACGGCTTCGCCCGCGACGGCCTCGACGGTCGGGACGACGACGACGGTCTGCGTCCGCAAGACGTCGGCGATCGGCCAGGGCGAGCCTTGCGCGAGGGCGAGGGAGGCGGGGGCGAGCGGGTGGCCCGGCGCGATGCCGGAGCAGCCGGCGAGTTCCGCCGCGCAGGCGTCGCGCTCGGCGACATAGATCATCGAGAATGGCAGATCGCGCGGGTTCCTGGCGAGCGCGCCGGCGCTGAGCGCGCAGGCTTCCCGCCAGTTGCGCGCGTGACCCCCCTCCGCCGCGAGATCCCTCAGCGAGGCGAGCTGCCGTTCGCCGATCACCCGCTGCGTGTCGTCGGTGTTGGCGCAGAAAATGCCCCCGACCGCCCCGTCGTCGGTCGGGATGGGGCTGTAGGAATAGGTGTAGTAGGTCTCTTCCGGATAGCCGTTGCGCTCCATGATCAGGAGCTGCGATTCGACGTAGGTGCCCTGGTCGCCGCCGAGCGCGGTGTCGAGCATGGGGCCGATCTGGTCCCAGATCTCGCTCCAGACCTCGCGCGTGGGACGGCCGAGCGCCCACGGGTGCTTGCCGCCGATGATCGACTTGTAGGCGTCGTTGTAGAAGGTCGTGAGCGCCTCGCCCCAGCCGATCCAGATCGGCTGGCGGGAGGTCAGCATGATCCGAATCGCCATCATCAGGCTTTGCGGCCAGGAGTCGGGCGCGCCGAGCGGCGTCGTCTCCCACGGGTAGCCGCGCAGGAGCGCCCCGAGTTCTCCGCCTCCCGACAGGAAACCGCGCCCGGTCTCGCCGGAATCAGCGTCGTCGACCTTCGCAGAAGCACGCATCGATGCCGTCCTCGAACCCCGAACCATCCTTCGCGGCCGAAATCACGCACCGCTCGACGGCAAACTACCGGGATACGAGAGACTTGCACACATGGTTCACCGCCGCTGGGAACCAAGCATCGCGACCGGTCGTTTTTGTGGCTTTTGCTCCGGATCGCAAGTCCCGAGCCGACCGCCAGCGCGGAGATGGCGTCGCTCAGCGGGAGGGCGCCCGCTCCCCGGGCGCCCGGTCGACCGGACGCGCCTGTCCGCTTCCGACTGATGGAGGATGCGGGCGCGCGGCTCGGGGAAGCCGAGGCGTCCGCCGTCGTCCAGGACCTTGCGCCGCGCCGCGCCGCGGCGCGGGCGCACGCGCTCGATCCAGGGGCCGAGATGGGGCGAGACGTGGATTCCAGCCGGCGGCGGTCGCTGTCGCGAACAGAGCCGCGAGCCGGTCCGGATCGGACGCCGGCGCGCCGTCCTCTCCGAGGAAGGGCGCGAGAAAGGCGCGCGGCTCGGGGGTCGGGACCGGTCCCCTCGGCGCGGGGGCGGCGGGATCGCCCTCTCGCGCAAGGAAGAATTCCGGGCGCGAGGCCGAAGCCGCCGCGGCCGGTGCGGCAGGGCTCTGATCAAGAGCAGGCCGGCGTGGACCTTATCGCTCGAGGTCATATCCCAGCAGCGCCTCGCGCTTGCCCATCCCGTCGCAGTCGTCGCGATTGGCGGCGAAATGGGATTTTTCCGAGTCGGAGTAGCAGCGGTAGAGCGGCTGCGTATTGGTCTGTTGCGCGGAATAGACGAAGCCGGCGCTGCGCAGGCGGCGGTAGCCGTGGCTTTCACAAACGCCATTCTCGATCAGGATATGGTCCGGATGCCCCGGCCCGTCGCTGACGCATTCCTCGAGCTCGACGGAAGCGTGCGCAGCGTCGGGACTCGTCATGACATAGCCGAGCTCGGCGACGAGCTTATAGGCGCTATTGTTTTCCGGCACGGGGGCGGTCGTCGCCCAATGGTCGTGGCGCGCTGCGGCGTACCAGTGCGTCAGCATCTCGCCGACTTCCGGCTCGCCCGGCCCGCGCGTCCAGGCGATGTCGACGGGACGGAAGACGAGATAGCGCCTTGCGAAGGTCTCGCCGGGGCTGAGATACATGTAGGTCAGCAGCCAGCGGTCGCCGAGCTGGTTGCTCCCGGACTTCGCGTCGAGCAGGACGGGGTAGGCGACCAGCTCGAGGCCGTTCTTGCGCGACCAGTCGCCCGGCTCCGCCAGCATGAGCGGCTCGGCGAAGACAGGGGCGAAATGCAGGCGGTCTTTGGACGCTTCGAGCCCCAGGCCGCCCTTCACCCAGTTGAGCCCGAGGGTTTGGCTGGTCGTCCGCCACCACGCGACGCCGCCGCCGTCGAGCTTGCCCGACCGGCCGTCGACGCCGGGCTCGGACCAGGCGCCGTCGAAATATTTCGTCCACTTGCCGGGGCCGGGATCCGACGCAGGCGCGCGGGCGATGAAGCCGTAGCCGCCCTCCCAAGGGTGGCCGCCATTGTGCTTGCAATAAGCGTAGTCATATCCGTCGTCGCCCCGGATCGCCGTGACGCAGCTGTCGCCGGTCTCCTTACCCGCGGCCGGGGGATCGGTTCCCCGGATGATCGGGCCTTCGACCGTCCAGGTCAGACCGTCGTCGGCCGAGGTCGCGATCGTCATGCTGGCGTGAGTCTGGCCGCCCTTGGCGTAGTCGCACGCCGTCTCGTTGTGCACCCAGCCGATCAAAGTCTTGCCCTGCCGCTCGACATGCTGGAGCCATTGACCGCACGAATCGGGAGCGCCGGGCGGCCCGCGCCCGAGCACGGTCCTCGCCTTGCCGCCCATGTCGTGCGGCGTCTTGCCGTCGATTGCGATGGTGGTCCCGGCGGCGGTGAAGCCGCGGAAGAGCCCGTTGGGCAGTTCGATCTCGGTGAAGGAATCGTCGGCGATGTCCGGGGCCGGGCCGCGGACGACGAGCGGCGGCCCGACCCGCACGCGCATCGAACCGTCCGGACCCGCCCGCCCCGGTTCGGCGCTCGCCGCCTTCGCTTCCCGGACTTCGGGAGCCATCGCGGCGCGGCCGCTCTGAGTGAGCGCGCCGCAGCGGAAGACGCTGTCGGCGTCGGGCTCCTTCGACCACGGGTCGGAGTTCCAGGAGAAATAGTCGATCCCCATGAGCCGGCCTTCGGCCGCGGCCTCCGAGAAAGCGGCGCGCGTCTCCTCGACGAGCAGGGTGCGGCCCGCCTCCCTCGCGCTCGGGCAGGCCAGATCGGCGTTGGGAAATCCCCATTCGGTGATCCAGCACGGCTTTCCGGCGCCGGCGCCCCGGGGCCGGCATGCGGCGAGATCGACGCGCTGCAAACGCTGCTTCAACGCCGCCGTCGCGGCGGGGTCGCCGGGCCGGGCGGTCGAGGGATAGGCGTGAACGCCATAGGCGTCGACGAGTCGGTCGAGCCCGTGGGCGCGCAGGAAGGCGAGGGTCGCCGACAGGCTGACCATGTCCTCTTTCTTGCTGTTGTAGATCTTCGCCCCATCCTCGGCGCTGACGAGACCGGCGGAGATGATCGGCGCGGCGTGATTGAGCCGCGAGCGGTCGCGTACGTCCTTCAGGGCCGCGAGAACATCGAGATATTTCAGGAATCCCCTGGCGACCTGTGCGGCCTCGGGATCGCCGGCGAGATCCTCGAGGCTGAAGATTCTCCCTTCGCCGGGCAGCGGGAACTCGGGATTGAATCCCGCCCAATTGATCTCGTTGCCGAGCTCGGCGCCGGCGATCGGAATTCCGGCCGCGTCGAGGGCGTCGAACAGGCGCTGGAACGCCGCCTTCGAGAGCGCCGGATCGGCTGCGGACAGCGGCGGGCCGCCCCACATATGCGGGAAGGCGTCGGGCTGATAGGGTCGCTTCGGCGCGCTGGGTCCGTATTCCGGCGTGACGATCAGTTGCAGCCTTATGCCCTGAGCCAGCGCGCGTTTCGCGAAATCGACGCCCTTGTCGTCGTTCGAGATCCCGCAGCGGATGACGGCGACGCGCGCGGCCTTGATCTCGGCGAGGATGGCGTTCTGATCCGCGACGCTGGCGCGCATCGGATTGACCACGTTGACGCCGACGAGGAGGGCTTCGGCGAGAACGGGCCAAGGCCACAACAGCGCGATGGCGCTGGCGATCCACCCAAGGACCGTGCGGCGTCGAGGCTTGCGCATGCGCGTCTCCGAAGTTCGCGCGACGCTATCGAGTAGGCGCATCTTCGTCGAGAGAACGCGGGCGGCTTCATTGGATACGAGCCGGTTGACAGCGCGCCGACGGCTGAGCCATCGCGCCATCGCGGAGGGCTGTCTCAGCCGACGGTCTTCGCCGCGGTCCATCGCGCCGGATTTGGTAAAAAGCCCGCAGGCGCGGACCTCTACCGCAACCCCCGGTTGATCGCCTCCAGCGCCTTCGCCCCCGGGCAGAGTTCCGCTTCCGTTAGCGCGTTCAGCGGCCGCGCCGTCGTGCCGAGCGTGTCGTGCAATTCCTCGACGTCGTCGTCGAGATAGAGCAGGCCGGTCGGGATCTCGCCGGTCTCGCGGCAGCGCTCGAGCAGCGTCAGCGCCGCGGCGCGGTCGGAGAAATCGTGCTCGGCGTCGAGCTTGCGCAGGTGGATGGTGGCGCCGTCGTGCATGGTCACGGCGAGCGCCGCGCCCTCGGCGTAGTCGATCTCGATCGGCTCGCGCCCGGTGATGAAGTCGAGCGCGCTGACCGCGATGTTGTGCTCGCGCACGTAATCGTAGCTCTTGGTCGAGCCCTCGTGGTTGTTGAACGTGACGCAGGGCGAGATCACGTCGATGAAGGCCGCGCCGCGGTGCCCGAATGCGGCCTTCAGCAGCGGCACGAGCTGCCCCTTGTCGCCGGAGAAGCTGCGGGCGACGAAGGTCGCGCCGAGCTGGATGGCGAGCGCCGCGAGGTCGATCGGCTCGTCGGCGGCGCGCGCGCCCTTCTTGCTCTTCGAGCCGCGGTCGGCGGTCGCCGAGAACTGGCCCTTGGTGAGTCCGTACACGCCGTTGTTCTCGACGATGTAGACCATGCGCACGCCGCGCCGCATGACGTGGCAGAACTGCCCGAGGCCGATCGAGGCGGTGTCGCCGTCGCCGGAGACGCCCAGATAGGCGAGCTCGCGGTTGGCGAGATAGGCGCCGGTCAGCACCGAGGGCATGCGGCCGTGCACCGAGTTGAAGCCGTGGCTCTGGCCGAGCATGTAGGTCGGCGTCTTCGACGAGCAACCGATGCCGCTGAGCTTGGCCACCCGGTGCGGCGGCAGCGCCAGCTCGAAGCAGGCGTGCACGATCGCCGCTGTGATCGAATCGTGGCCGCAGCCGGCGCACAGCGTCGACATCGACCCCTCGTAGTCGCGACGGGTGAAGCCGAGCGTGTTGGTCGGGATCGACGGATGGCGGAACTTCGGCTTGCCCTGAAAGGTCATGTCACGTCCTCGAGGATCGGCGGGGCGGCGGCGGGTTTCAGCCGGGCGGCGACGGCGTCGGCGATGAAGCGGGCGGTGATTGGCGAACCGCCGAAGTGCAGGATGGAAGTCAGGTCCGCCGGGTCGAGCCCGAGATCGCTCGTCATCAGCGTCTTCATCTGCGCGTCCCGGTTCTGCTCGACGACGAACACACGCTCGTGCGCGCGCACGAACCCGGCGATGTCGGGGCTGAGCGGAAAGGCCCGGATGCGCAGCGCATCGGCCGCGAGGCCCGCGTCCGCCAGCAGCGCCAGCGCCTCGTCCATGGCGGCGGCGGTCGAGCCGAAATGGACGATGCCGATCGGCGCCGGCGCGCCGGCGCTGGTCAGCACCGGCGCGGGCGCGAGCCTGCGCGCCGTCTCGAACTTCAGCGCCAGCCGCTCCATGTTGTCGACGTAAGGCGCAGGGTCCTCGGTATAGCGCGCATAGCGGTCGCGGCTGGTGCCGCGGGTGAAATAGGCGCCCAGCGTCGGGTGACCGCCCGGCAGCGTGCGATAGGGCACGCCGTCGCCGTCGACGTCCTTGTAGCGGCCGAACTCGACGATCTCGTCGAGCTGGCGCGGGCTCAGCACCTTGCCGCGGTCGTAGAGGCGCTCGTCGTCCCAGCGGAACGGCTCGGTCAGGTGCGAATTCATGCCGATGTCGAGGTCGAGCATGACGAACACCGGCGTCTGCAGCCGCTCGGCGAGGTCGAAGGCCGCAGCGGTGAATTCGAACGCTTCGCCGGGGCCGTCGGGAATGAGCAGGACGTGCTTGGTGTCGCCGTGCGAGGCGAAGGCGCACAGGATCAGGTCCGACTGCTGGGTGCGGGTCGGCATTCCGGTCGACGGGCCGCCGCGCTGCACGTCGACCACCACCACCGGGACCTCGGCGAAATAGGCGAGGCCGAAGAACTCCTGCATCAGCGACACGCCGGGGCCGGAGGTGGCGGTGAAGGCGCGCGCGCCGTTCCAGCCCGCGCCGACCACCATGCCGATCGCCGCGATCTCGTCCTCGGCCTGAACGATGGCGACATTCTTGCCCCCCGTCGCCGGGTCGACGCGATAGCGCCCGGCGAGGCGCTCGAACGACTCGGCGACCGACGTCGAGGGCGTGATCGGATACCAGGCGCACACGGTCGCCCCGCCGTAGAGCGCGCCGAGCGCCGAGGCGTAGTTGCCCTCGACCAGAATGCGGTCGCCGACCGCTTCGCTGCGGCGCACGCGCAGGCCGAGCGGGCAGGCGAAGCGGGTTTTGGCGTCGTCGAAGCCGAGGCGGAGCGCGCGCGCGTTCGCCTCGATCAGCTTGTCCTTGCCCTTGAACCGCTCGGCGATCAGCTCCTCGAGCACGCCGACCTCGATGTCGAGCAGCGCCGCGAGCGCGCCGACATAGGCCATGTTGCGGTAGAGCTGGCGCTGGCGCGGGTCGGAATAGCGCGCGGCGCAGAGTTCGGTGAGCGGCATGCCGATGACGGCGATGTCGCCGCGGGTCATGGTCGGCGGCAGCGGGCGGGTGGAATCGTAGAACAGATAGCCGCCGACGCTGAGCGCCGCGACGTCCTGGGCGAAGGTCTGCGCGTTCATCGCCACCAGCATGTCGGCGCCGCCGCCGCGCGCGCCGAGAAACCCGCGCTCGCTCACCCTCACCTCGTACCAGGTCGGCAGGCCCTGGATGTTGGAGGGGAAGATGTTGCGCGGCGCGATCGGCGCCCCCATGCGCAAAATGGCCTTGGCGAACAGAAGGTTGGCGCTCGCCGAGCCAGACCCGTTCACGTTGGCGAAACGGATCACGAAATCGTTGGTTGCTTCGATCGGCATGGATGTCCCGCCTGGGCCATTTCGATGGTGTACTTTTCCATGTCCCACGCGCCGGTCGGACAGCGGTCGGCGCACAGGCCGCAGTGGAGGCAGAGGTCCTCGTCTTTGACCATCACCTTGAGGCTCTTCACCGGCTCCGACACCAGGATCGGCTGGTCGAGATTGACCGCCGGCGCGTTGAGCGAACGGCGCACCTCGTCCTCGGGCGCGTTCGGCACGAAGGAGATGCAGTCGATCGGACAGATGTCGACGCAGGCGTCGCATTCGATGCAGGCCGGGGCGGAGAACACCGTCTGCACGTCGCAATTGAGGCAGCGCCGCGCCTCGCCCAGCGCCTGCTCGAGGGAGAAGCCGAGTTCAACCTCGGTGCGCAGGTTGCGCAGCGCCGCGGCGCGCTCGACCTGCGGCACGACATGGCGGCGGTCGAGCGTGATGGCGTGGTCGTAGGACCACTCGTGCAGGCCCATCTTCTGGCTGACGAGATTGGTCATCGGCGGCGGCCGGTCGCGCAGGCTGCGCCCGTGGCAGAAGGCGTCGATCGAGATCGCCGCCTCGTGGCCGTGCGCGACGGCGGTAATGATGTTCTTCGGACCGAAGGCCGCGTCGCCGCCGAAGAACACGCCGGGCAGGCTCGAGGCGAAGGTCGTCGGGTCGATCGCCGGATAGCCGCTGCGGTTGAGCTTGATGCCGAGGTCCGCCTCGATCCAGGGAAAGGCGTTCTCCTGGCCCACCGCGATCAGCACGTCGTCGCACGGGATCTGCACGTCCGGTTCGCCCGCCGCAACCAGCTGGCGCCGGCCATGCTCGTCCTTGACCGGCCTGACCCGTTCGAACGTGACGCCGGTGAGCTTGCCGGCTTCGTGCGTGAAGGCTTTCGGAACGAGCCAGTTCAGGATTTCGACGCCCTCGTGGACGGCGTCCTCTTTCTCCCAGGCCGAGGCCTTCATCTCCGCGTAGCCGGAGCGCACGACCACCTTGACCTCTTCGCCCCCGAGCCGGCGCGCGCTGCGGCAGCAGTCCATCGCCGTGTTGCCGCCGCCGAGCACCACCACGCGCCGCCCGATCGTGTGGGTATGGCCGAAGAACACGCTCGCCAGCCACTCGATGCCGATGCGGACGTTGCGCGCCGCCTCGCCGCGGCCGGGGATGGCGAGGTCGCGCCCGTGCGGCGCACCGCAGCCGACGAAGATCGCGTCGTAGCCTTCCGCGATCAGCGCCCGGAGGCTGGCGATGCGCCGGGCCGCGACGAAGGTCGCGCCGGTCGAGAGGGCGTAGCCGACCTCCTCGTCGATCACCTCGTCGGGCAGCCGGAATTTCGGGATCTGGCTGCGCATCATGCCGCCGGCGCGCGAGTCGGAATCGAACACCACGACCTCGTAGCCGATCGCTGCGAGGTCGCGGGCGACGGTGAGCGAGGCTGGCCCCGCGCCGACGCAGGCGACGCGCTTGCCGTTCTTGTCCCGCGGGGCTTTCGGCAAGAGCCCGGCGATGTCGTCCTTGAGGTCGGCTGCGACCCGTTTCAGCCGGCAGATCGCCACCGGCTGCTCCTCGAGCCGCCCGCGCCGGCAGGCCGGCTCGCAGGGGCGATCGCAGGTCCG
The DNA here is from genome assembly GCF_003315135.1 of Roseiarcus fermentans. Classification (GTDB taxonomy): domain Bacteria; phylum Pseudomonadota; class Alphaproteobacteria; order Rhizobiales; family Beijerinckiaceae; genus Roseiarcus; species Roseiarcus fermentans. Next base: position 10,578 of record NZ_QNRK01000031.1, on the reverse strand, counting down.
GCCGAGGATGCCGGGAAAGACGTTCGACTTCCAGTTGATCAGGTAGGCGCCCTGGTAATCCCCCTGGGCGATGCGGCGGATATATTCCGGGACCGGCGTGTGAGCCGGACAGGCCCACTGGCAATCGATGACACGGTGAAAATAATCCGGATTCTTGACGTCAGTCGCCCGCACGACGGCAAGTCCTCCCAAATTGCTCCGGCGCCCCGGCGCCAGTTCACGCCATTCATACGCCGATTTTCGGGCGCGCAGGCGAAAAAATCGCCCTGGGAATCGCGCGCGAAAACGCCGCGCCCGGTCAGACGGCGCCGAGTTTGTCGGCGATCAGCTGGGCGAGGTCGCCCTCGAGCGCCTTCGCCCGAAAGGCGTCGAGCAGCGCCTCGCGCTTGTCGACGAAGTCCCCCGCCATTTCGATCATATAGGCGTCGTAGATCCGCTCGAACTGCGCCAGGCCGTCGGAAATGGACGGATTGCGCGCAACCAGATCGGCGAGTTCGTTCGCGGCGCGTTCGGCTGTGGTCATCGGCCCCTTCCGTCTTGGTCGCAATCGGCTTAAAAGGCGCGCCGACCTTACCCTTCCCCCTTTCGCGCCGGCAACCGGCGCCGGAGACCGTTTCATGGCCAAGCCGCGGACGTTGTACGACAAGATCTGGGACGACCACGTCATCGAGACGGCGGGCGGCTCGAGCCTGATCTACATCGACCGCCACCTCGTCCACGAGGTGACGAGCCCGCAGGCGTTCGAGGGCCTGCGCCTGTCGGGCCGGCGCGTGCGGGCGCCGGAGAAGACGCTCGCCGTCGTCGACCACAACATCCAGACCACCGACCGCAGCCAGGGCATCGCCGATCCCGAGAGCCGCCAGCAGGTCGAGACCCTCGCCGCCAACGCGAAGGCGTTCGGCATCGAATATTACGACGAGTTCGATCCGCGCCAGGGCGTCGTCCACATCATCGGCCCCGAGCAGGGCTTCACCTTGCCGGGCACGACCATCGTCTGCGGGGACAGCCACACCTCGACCCACGGCGCCTTCGGCGCGCTCGCCCACGGCATCGGCACCTCCGAGGTCGAGCACGTGCTCGCGACCCAGACGCTGATCCAGGCAAAAGCGAAGAACATGCGCGTGCGCGTCGACGGGACGCTGCCCGATGGCGTGACCGCCAAGGACATCATTCTGGCCGTGATCGGCGAGATCGGCACCGCCGGCGGCACCGGCCACGTGATCGAATATTGCGGCGAGGCGATCGAGGCGCTGTCGATGGAAGGCCGCATGACGGTGTGCAACATGTCGATCGAGGGCGGCGCCCGCGCCGGCCTCGTCGCGCCCGACGCGAAGACCTACGCGTATCTCGAGGGCCGCCCGAAATCGCCGAAGGGCGCCGCCTGGGAGCAGGCCTTGCGCTATTGGGAGACGCTGCGCAGCGACGACGGCGCCGCCTTCGACGCCGAGATCGTGCTCGACGCCTCCGACCTGCCGCCGATCGTCACCTGGGGCACGAGCCCGCAGGACGTCGCCACCATCGCCGGCTTCGTGCCGCGCCTGGAGGACGCCGCGAACGACCAGAAGCGCGCCGGACTCCAGCGCGCGCTCGACTACATGGGGCTGAAGGGGGGCGAGAAGATCGCCGACCTCGCGATCGACCGCGTGTTCATCGGCTCGTGCACCAACGGCCGCATCGAGGACCTGCGCGCCGCCGCGAAGATCGCGGAAGGAAAAAGGGTGAGCGAGCGGGTGAGCGCGATGGTCGTGCCGGGCTCCGGCCTCGTCAAGGCGCAGGCGGAAGCCGAGGGGCTCGACAAGATCTTCCTCGCCGCCGGCTTCGAATGGCGCGAGCCCGGCTGCTCGATGTGCCTGGCGATGAACCCGGACAAACTGCTTCCGGGCGAGCGCTGCGCCTCGACCTCGAACCGCAACTTCGAAGGCCGCCAGGGCTACAAGGGCCGCACGCACCTCGTGTCGCCGGCGATGGCGGCGGCGGCGGCGATCGCGGGGCGGTTCGTCGATGTGCGGGCGTGGCGCTGAGGTTTTCACCCTTCCCCAGATTTGCTGGGGAAGGTGGCGCGAAGCGCCGGATGGGGTGTGGGCCGCTTCATCGACGCTGACGGATCGCACGACCGGCGCCGCGTCCCTGTCGCCGCTGGAGTCCTGCTTTCCACACCCCATCCGGCCCTTCGGGCCACCTTCCCCGCTTCGCGGAGAAGGGGAGAGGCCCGGTCTGAGAACCGGAAGGATGGATGATCCGCGGAAGCTCTGGGGCGGTGGCTGCCAAAAGAGGTAGCCTCCGCCGCCAGCTTCGACGCAGGACGGCGGCGCATCGTCGGCGAACTCGCCGACGGCCGCTTCGAAGGCCGCCAGGGCTACAAGGGCCGCACCCACCTCGTGTCGCCGGCGATGGCGCCGGCGGCGGCGATCGCGGTGCGGTTCGTCGACGTGCGGGCGTGGCGCTGAGGTTTTCACCCTTCCCCAGCTTTGCTGGGGAAGGTGGCGCGAAGCGCCGGATGGGGTGTGGGCCGCTTCATCGACGCTGACGGATCGCACGACCGGCGCCGCGTCCCTGTCGCCGCTGGAGTCCTGCTTTCCACACCCCATCCGGCCCTTCGGGCCACCTTCCCCGCTTCGCGGAGAAGGGGAGAGGCCCGGTCTGAGAACCGGAAGGATGGATGATCCGCT
>NZ_QNRK01000031.1:0-7812 GCF_003315135.1 Roseiarcus fermentans | reverse complement strand
TGCTTTCCACACCCCATCCGGCCCTTCGGGCCACCTTCCCCGCTTCGCGGAGAAGGGGAGAGGCCCGGTCTGAGAACCGGAAGGATGGATGATCCGCTCGACGAAGCCATGGAAGCCGCGGAAGCTCTGTAACCGGGCCGAGGCTCCTCTTCAGCCGCCCTTCGCCGTCATGGCCGGGCTTGTCCCGGCCATCCACGCGGCGCCGCTGCAACCGTCGCTCGCGTCTGGCCGCTATGTAGCAAGTTGAAATAGAAACGCTTTTTGGACTGACCCTACGATGGCGCTGAAGCGCGTGGATAGCCGGGTCAAGCCAGGCCATGACGGTTGGCCGCTTGGCGCGGGATTCGCCCGACGCGGCGGCGCGACGCCCGCGCCGAGATAGCCGACCCGATCGGAATCCGGTACGACAGTCCCATGCCCCTCCAGATCACCCCTCGCCTCGCGATCGCGGACGACGAGATCGAGCTGTCGTTCATCCGCTCGTCCGGCGCGGGCGGGCAGAACGTCAACAAGGTCGAGACCGCGGTGCAATTGCGCTGGAACGCGATGGCCTCGCCTGCGCTGAGCGACCGCGTCCGCGCCAATGTGGCGCGGCTCGCGGGCCGGCGGATGACCAAGGACGGCGTCGTCGTTCTGCATGCGCAGCGGTTTCGCACCCAGGAACGCAACCGCGCCGACGCGCTCGAACGGCTCGCCGAAATCGTCCGCGAGGCCGCGCTGCCGCCGCCGCCGGTCCGGCGCGCCACCAAGCCGACGCGCGCGTCGAAGGAGCGGCGGCTCACGGAAAAGAAAACCCGGTCCGTGGTGAAAAGGGGGCGGGGCGCGACGGCGGACGACGACTGAGCCGCGGGAATTCCCGTCGACTTCCCCCTCCTCCACCATGCGTCGCATGCTCCCCCCCTCGCCCGCCTTCGGCAGGGGAGGGAATCCGAAGCGCCCCCGCTTTCCTCCCCCGTGAAGCGAAGCGAAGCGGGGGAGGGGGACCGTCCGAAGGACGGTGGAGGGGGCGCCGCCGCCGGGAGTTGGCCGTCGCCGCTTCGGCCTACTTGGCCGGAACCAGCGTGTTCAGATCGACCGCCTGCGCCATCGCCTTGTAGCCGGCGTCGTTCGGATGCAAATGGTCGCCGCAGTCGTAGGCCGGATTGATGCGCTTCGGATTGTTCGGGTCCTCGACGATCTTGTCGAAGTCGATCAGCCCGTCGGCCGTCTTGTTCGACCGGATCCAGGCGTTCACCGCCTCGCGGATCTGCTCCTTCTCGGGCGTATAATAGCCGGACGTCGGCAGCCCCTTGAACGTGTCGACGAACGGCGTCAGCGTCACCGCGACGAAGCGGAGCCCGTGCTCGTGGGCGCGGTCGATGATCTGCTTGTAGCCGGCGATGACGTCGTCGGCGGACGGCTCCGGATCGCCCGGGGTGATCGCGTCCTTGCCCGGCCAGCCGATGTCGTTGATGCCCATCATCATGACCACCGTCGAGACGCGCGGATGGCCGAGCACGGACATATCGAACCGGCTCAGCGCATTCGTCCCCATGCCGTTGGTCAGCACGCGGTCGCCGGAATAGGCCTCGTTGACCACGGCGACGTCCGGGTGGCCTTCCTTCTGCAGCCGCTCGGCGATGTGGTCCGGCCAGCGGCCGTTGCTGTCGGGCGTCGAGCAGGCCCCGTCGGTGATCGAGTCGCCGAAGAACACGATCGCGGTGGAATCCGGTTTCGCGTTGGTCTGGATCTGGCTGAGGAACAGCCGCGATTTCGTGGTGCTGTCGGCCTTGAAGTCGGCGGCCATGGTCTCGTCGCCCGGCCCCGAGATGTAGCCGGTCTGGGCGCCGTCCCAGTGGACGGACGTCACTCCCGTCTTTTTCGGCAGATACAGGCTGACCGCGACGCTCGACAGGGGTTTGGTCGCCAGATCCACCGGATCGCTGTAGAGCCGGGCGCCGGGGGGAATGACCGCCGAGGGGCTGCCGCCGAAGGTCAGCGGTTTGAGCGTCGCAGGATCGACGGCGCTGCCGCCGGTCGAGAGCGCGACGCTCGCCTTGCCGATCGTCATCGGCCGGGTTCCGTACTCGTTGGAGAAGACCGCCCGAAGCTGGTCGCCGCCGACGCTAATGCGCGCGATCTGGCGCAAGGTCTGGTCGCCGAGCGTCTCGGGCGCGCCGAACGGCGCCGGCAACTCTTCGGCCCACCGCGGCGCGGGCGTCGCCGCCCAGGTGGTGATCCACTGCGCCTCGGCCGCTCCGGCGGCGCACGGCGCGACGGCGGCGGCGAGCGCCGCCAGTCCGGCCGCAAGCACAGGTCGCCTCAGTCGCCGAGCCGCGCGCGAGAGGGTTCGCAAGCGTGAGAAACGATCCTTGGGCAAGGTCATCGCCATTCACTCCCTTTCGAAAGTCTTGTCATGGGTCGACGTCGCGCGGGCGCCCTGACGGACGGCGTGGACTGCGTTTTCACGCGCGACCGCTGCGAGGTGTTCGCGCGACCGATGTTCAGGTGACGGGCTGGTTTGTCAGGCTGCCGAAGTCCGAACCGAAACGTTCAAAAATAACGGTGGCGTTGCTTATTCGTCGCTGCAGCGTTGCGCGGTCGAAGGTACGCTGGCGTTCCCGCGATCGTCAAGCCGCGCAACCCGGGCAGAATTCAAGGCGTCGCCGTCGCCGCGGCCGCCCTCGAGCCGAGCGCGGCCTCAGGCCCGCGCTCGCTCACCCCAGCGCCGCGCTGTGCCAGTCGAGCGACAGCGCCGGGTGAAAGTACGGATCGTCGCGCAGACGGTTGCGCCATCGCGCCTTGAAGTACGCCACCTGGTCCGCGTACCGCATCTCCTGCGACCGCCAGACCCCGCGGCTCGCGGCCTCGCGGTGGACCAGCGTCGCCGCCGGCTCGATCAGTGTCGTCCAGCCGCGCTCGCCGAGCCGCAGGCAGAGGTCGATGTCGGAAAACTCGACCGGCAGATTGATCTCGTCGAAGCCGCCGACGGCATCGAACTTGCGCTTCTCCACCGCCAGACACGCGCCGGTCACGGCCGAGATCTCGTGGGGATGGTTGATCCGGCCGAAGAAGCCCGGTTCGTCGGGCGGGCGAAAGCGCTCGAAATGCGTCGCGTGCCCGTCGACGCCGAGGATCACCCCGGCGTGCTGGAGCCGGCCGTCGGGATAGAGGAGCTTGGCGCCGACCGCGCCGATCGTGGGCAGGCTCGCCCAGGCGACGAGGAGGTCGAGCCAGTCCGACGCCGGCGCCTCGACGTCGTTGTTGAGGAAGAGCAGCGTCGGGGCGCGCGCGGCGGCCGCGCCCGCGTTGCAGAGCCCGGAAAAGTTGAACGGCCCCGGCCGCGCCAGAACCCGAAAGCGCGGGTCTTCGCGGTCGAGCGCGTCGAGGTAGGCGAGCGTCGCCGGATCGCTCGACCCGTTGTCGACGACGACCGCCTCGAAGTCCGCCCGGCCGGTCGCCTGGCGCAGGCTCTCGACGCAACTGCGGATGAGGTCGAGCCGGTCGCGCGTCGGGATCACGATCGTCGCGCACGGGCCGTCGCGGCGCGCGGCCGGCGCCGGGCGCGCGCCGCCGCTCGCCGACCGCGGGAGCGCGCTCCCGCCCTCGAGCAGAACCCTGCGCAAGTGCGTGACCCGAACGCAATCGCGAACCGGAAGCGGATCTCGGGCCGCGACGTCGCCGGGCAGGCCGCCGATCGCCCGGCGGGCCCAGCCCGCGCGCGCGATCCAGGCCCGACCGATCAGGTCGGTGAACCCGGCGAGCACCGGACTCCAGTCCGGCTTCAGCTTCAGGGCGCGGCCGATCAGTTCGTCGGCATAGAAGAGGTCGCTGTCTTCCTCCCGCAGCGCCGCGACGCCGGCGACGGCCAGGGATTCGGCCGCCCAGGTTTCGCCGCGGCGCACGACGAGCACGAGATCGTCCGGGGCGAGATCGGCGAGGCAGGCGTCGAAGCGCGCCCCGCCTTCGAAGGCGATGACGTCGCTTCTCGCGTGGGTCGCCGGCGCCGCCAGCGACCAGTGCGGCCACGGCTGGCTGCGCAGCCAGTCGAGCAGGCGGGCGACGCCGCGCCGGCCCGGGTCGGTGGCGATCACCCGGATATGCGGGCCTCGTCCCGCCGCCTCGGGCGCCCGGTCGAACCCGTCCCATTCCGGCGCCCGGCGGCGCGGGCCGGCCCAGCGCCGGTGCGCATGGAGCGGCGCCGAGTGCAGCGCGCGCCGGAAACATCGCTCGGACTCCCAGGCGCTGCCGAACCATCGATGGCCCAATCCGAGCGCGACGAATCTCGGGCGCGCCGTCCAGCCGCGCGCCGCCAGTTGCCGCACCGACAGGGGTCGCGCGGCAACCACCCGGAATGCGAACGAGACCGGCGCGTTGACCGGCGAAACGAGGATCGTCGACGAGTCCGGCGGGATCTTTCCGATCCAGCGCGCGCGACCGAGCGCGGCGGCCGGGAGGATCTGGTCCTGAGCCCCCTGCGGCCCGACGCAGCGCAGGATCGGCCGGCAGACGACGTCGGTCAGCCCGGCGTCGAAGATCAGTTCGATCCACTGCCCCGCGATTTTCGTCGCATCGACGTCGATCCGCAGCCATGGTTGGGGGGACGTCGCCCTCCATCCGTCGGCGGCGGCCAGGACGTCGCGCTCGGCGCTCAGCCGGATCGTCCTAACGGGATCGCCGGGCGAAAATCGAGAAGGCCGGACCGTTGTGATGGTCCGGCTCGTCATGTGCGGTGCGGACGTCGTCAAAGCCCAAAGCCCCCAGCAGGGTCAGAATATCGTCTTTCTCAATCCAGCGATGGAGGTCGTACAGACCTCCGCAAAAAGACGAGTTCTTCCATGCGCCCCAGTAGCTTCGCTTGCGACACCGTACGGAGACGCCGTGCGTTTCGCAAACTTCCGCTTCGCCGACGAAGGCCATGCGCCTCGGGTCTCCCGGCGGCATCGCCTCGTCGCTCGCGTAATGGGTCCATAGATATACGGAATCGGCCCGGAGGCTCAAGAGCTCGAGCAGGCGGATCGGGTTCGCCATGTGGTACAGGACTCCGGACGCCACGATCAGATCAAAGCGGCGCCCGGTCGTCTCGAGCCATGGCGCGAAGTTGCCGAGCTCGAATCTGGCGATTTTGAGGTCGAGCAGCTCCTTGACGACGAGGCAACGCAGGAACGACAGTCGGTTTGCTTCGACGGCGAGCAGCGACGCCGGCCGGCGCTGTTCGATCATGTAGGTGTGCGACGCTTCGAGCGGCCCCAGTTCGAGCACCTTGCGCCCTTCGAGCGGTCCGAATTCATCGAGCGCCCAGAGAATTCGCGGATCGGCGTAAAAGGCGCCGGCGCCGGCGGTCACGCCGACCTCGGGCGGCAGCGCCATGTTCCACCCCTGCAGCGCGTCGACGGCGTTCTGCGCGCTCGGCGGCCCCTCGACGTAGTTGTCGAGCGCCGCGGCGGCCGGAAGGCTCGAGGGCCCGTCGGAGGCGAAGCCGTCGAGCGCCTCGGCGGCGCGCCGCAAGCGCCTCGAAATCGACCGGGCCGCGGGTCTGATGGACCAGGATGTCATCGCGCCGACGGCAGATGGTGAAGCCGGGCCAGTCCCGGCGCGGAACGGTCCTTCGTATACCACGGGTTGACGGCGGGGTCCTCATAGACCTCGGTCGCGTGGCGGTCCCTCAGATTCTGCTGCTCGCGGCGGAAACGATCGATGTTCTCCTTGGTTTCGTCGCTGCCGCGCGACGCCGACTCGCGGTGAACGCAACAGGCGAACGGCGTCCAGACCACGCGGAAACCTTTCTCGATCGCGCGCATGCACAGGTCGACGTCGTTGTAGGCCATGGCGAACCGCTCCTCGTCGAGCGGGCCGATCGAATCCAGCGCCGCCCTCGACACCATCAGGCAGGCGCCGGTCACGCTCGACATCGACTGGCGCACCCACAATCGTCCCATCGGCCCCGGGAAATCCTCCTGCTGTTCGAGCCACCAGTGCCCCGCGAGGCCGCCGAAGCCGACGATCACGCCCGCGTGCTGCAAGGTCCGGTTGGGATAGAGCAGCTTCGCTCCGACCACGCCGACGTCCGGGTAATCGAAACACGCCGCCATTTCCTTCATCCAGTCCGGCGCCAGCACCTCGATGTCGTTGTTGAGCATCAGGATCATCCGGCCCCGGGCGAGCGCGATCCCCTTGTTCACGGCGCGGGCGAAATTGAAGCGCTCCGGCTCGACGACGGCGCGAAACGGGATCGGCCCCTGCCGCAGCCGTTCGTAGAGGCTCAGCACGCTCGCGTCCGTCGTGCCGTTGTCGATGACGACGATCTCGAACGGCTGGTAGTCGGTTTCGCGCAGGAGGCCGTCGAGAACCCTGGCGATCAGGGCGGGGGAGTCCCGGTTGGGGATGATGACCGAGACGAGCGGCCAGTCGCGCTCACGTTCGGCGAAGCGGACCTGATGGAGCGAGCCGCGGGTCTTCGCCACCGGCGCGCCATAGGCCTCGGCGAGCGCGCGGCGCGCGTTGTCGCTCGCCCGCTCGAAGTGCTGGGCGCTGTGCGAAGCGCCGTCCCGCCGCCACAGATAGGCGGGGTAGGGCAGGTGAACGCATTCGGACGGCGCGAGGCCGCGCGCGTAGCGCAGGAGCAGGTCGTAATCCTGCGATCCCTCGAACCCCTCGCGAAAGCCGCCGAGCGCCAGGAACCGCTCGCGCCGGTAGAGCGACAGGTGGTTGAGGTAGTTGAGCCCCGACAGCAGCACCGGATCGAAGGCGGGCTTGAGATGAAAGGCGACGGGACGAAGGCGCGCGTCGGCGACGACTTCGTCGGTGTAGAGGAGCTGGGCCTCCGGCCGCGCCCGCAGCGCCCGGTCGATGCGATCGAGCGCATGCGGGGCGAGCGCATCGTCATGGTCGAGGAAGCCGACCCAGGGCGTCGTGGCGGCGGCGACTCCGGCGTTCGACGCCGCCGCGATGCCGCGATTGCGCGCGTGGCGCAGGATGCGCACGTTGGGGAGGGACGCATTGCGGTCGAGCCAGGCGCGGGTCGAGCGCGCGGTCGAGCCGTCGTCGCTGAAGATCAGCGCGGCCGCGCCCGGGCGCTGCGAGCGAACCGAGGCGACGAGCGCGTTCAGGTACGACGGCGGCGTGTCGAAAGTCGGGACGACGAGCGTCACGAACGGCGTCGCCAGCGGCGTCGGATCGGCTTCCCGCGCCGCCAGCGCCACGACATGGTCGAAAAACAGGGCGTGTTCCCGACGTGTTCGCCACGCCGCCGCCGCCATCGCGAAGGAGGACGCGAACCCCCAGCCCCGCAGGGTCGAGGTCAGGACGGAGCTTGCGCGGCGCGATATCCGGGAACCAAATCCATCCATCCAACCCAACACGGCGCTGTCGCTCTACGCCGGACCGGCGTGGACGCGGCGCTTTTGGAGCGTTCCGCGACACAAGGCAATCCGGGAATCCGCGGGATACCACCGCAGCGAGTGGAATTGCGCCGGATCGCCGGCGCGCTCGCTGCGCCGCCCGGAGAGAAAAACTGCGCTCGCGCGCGGAGTTGTTTGCATTGTCGACCTCGCCGGTCTATGTTTACATGAATATCGTGGATGAAACAACAGGCCCGTCCTGCTTCGAAGAGGCAGGCGGCGGGGAATGGTCGGGCGGTCGAGGGATGAGCACTGCTGTCAAGGAGGCCGAGGCGGACGCGCCCGGCGTGGTGAAGGTCGACTCTGGACTTTCGGCCTTGTCGCTGATTGCGGGATATTACCGGATTGCGGCGGATCCTTCGCAGTTGCGGCATCAGCTTGCGCTGACGGGGCGGCAGGCCGGTTCGGAGGATCTGGTTCGGGCGGCGAACGT
>NZ_QNRK01000030.1 GCF_003315135.1 Roseiarcus fermentans | reverse complement strand
CTCAGCCGAAACGTTAACCAAAGGCGCCTCCTCTCAGGCCGAGGTGGTACCCTTTTGCCTGTCGCCTCCGGTCCCCTTTTGCATGTCGCCCGACACCCCGCTCCGGACCCGACTATGAAAGCGTCGCTTATCATCAGGCTCCCGGCATCCAAATGCCCCTCGACTGCGTCCCAAAAATTAACTTTCCGTTAGGATGAAGCAGCCAAATTTAGCCAGACCGGCATGCAATTGTCTTCGTTCCGTATTTGTTCTAGGTTGCCGAATGGCCGATACGACGCCGATCGAATGGACTGACTCGACTTGGAATCCCGTAACGGGCTGCTCCAAGATCACGGCTGGTTGCGATTTCTGTTACGCAGAGCGTTTTTCTGAGCGATTCCGGGGCGTGGGGGGGCATCCGTTTGAGGGCGGATTCGACCTAACCCTCCGCCCGGCACGGCTGTCCCAGCCGCTACAATGGCGGCAGCCTCGCCGCATCTTTGTCAATTCGATGAGCGACTTGTTCCACAAGGAGGTACCGTTCAGTTTCATCGACCATGTATTCGATACGATGGAGCAGGCCAACTGGCACACCTACCAAGTCTTGACAAAGCGAAGTTCCCTACTCGTCCGGTACCTGCGGCGGCGGTACGTCGACGGGCTTGCGCCACCCCATATTTGGCTCGGCGTATCCATAGAAAACCAAGACAACGCTGTGCGCCTGAAGCACCTGAAATTAGCGCATGCTTCTGTGAAATTTGTGTCTTTTGAACCGCTGATAGGCTCTGTGGGCCCCGTTGACCTAAAGGGGATTGATTGGGCCATCGTCGGTGGCGAGAGCGGACCGCGCGCGCGCCCCATGGCCGAAGAATGGGCATTGGAGATCCGTGATTACTGTAGGAAGGATGGCGTGGCCTTCTTCTTCAAACAGTGGGGCGGTATCCGGCCGAAGTCGGGCGGGCGAAAACTCAAGGGGCGTGAGTGGAACGAATACCCCCCGATCGGACCACAGCTCGAACCCACCGCCGCCTAAACGATCTTGGTTTTCATGACCGCCTATATTGACCGTGAGCAAACTAAGGCTAAGCACTTCATCCTGCGGGGATACCTACAGGAGTTGGCCTACAAAGTTTTGCGCAGTTGGGACATCGCCTATGTAGATGGCTTCTCTGGGCCGTGGGAATCCAAGACTGCTGACTTTTCGGACACCTCGTTCATGATTGCGCTCGGGGTCCTCAAGGAGGCCCAGCGCATCATCTACGAGCAAACCCGCGAAAGGCGCAAAGTCCGCTGTTTCTTCTCAGAGAAGAGCGCCTCCGCCTACCAGAAGATGTTCGCGGCCGTCGCACCATTCCATCGCCCGGAGGAGGGCTTTGAGGTAAAGACCTTCCACGGTGAGTTTGTGGAAGCGGTCGGCGAAATCCGCACATTCATAGGGACCGCGTTTCCGCTGGTCTTTATCGACCCGACCGGCTGGACCGAGTACCCACTCGCCAAAGTCGCACCGCTGTTCGCCTACGCAAAATGCGAGGTGCTTATTAATTTCATGTACGGTCATATAAGCAGGTTCCTAACCCATCCTGACGAAAGGATCATTGCCTCCCTCGACCCAATCCTTGGGGGGCCAGGCTGGCAGGAACGGCTCGATCCCACGATGAAGAAAGGCCCCGCGGTAGAGAAACTGTTCCGCGAGACACTGAAGGCGGCAGGAAAATTCGGCTACGTCGTCTCGACCAGAATCGATAAAAGCACCGAAGAGCGGCCCCACTTCTTCCTAGCTTACGGAACTAAGGACCGAGCGGGCCTCAAGGCGTTTCGGGAGACAGAGTACAAAGCGCTGCGCGAACACGCAAAGAATCGCTCCGCGGCTATGACCCGCAAACGTGACGACCGAGCAAATATGGCCTCTCTTTTCGCCGATTTCGAAGCGGAGCAGAAGGAAGCTTCGATCGACGATCTCGTGGACGAACAAAAAGCCCTCGCGAAGGAAATGCTGCTCGAGATGCTGTCCGCCGCCCCTGATGGCATCGTTTTCGTTGGCGTCCTCGACGCCATGCTCCAGGCCTTCATGCTGCGGGAGACCAACGTGAAAGACGTGTGCGTCGAACTGGCCAAGAAGGGCAAGGTTGAGAACACTTGGAGCCCCGGCGGGCGCAAGCCTACCGACCATACCGTGATCAAGCCGGCGTCCGCGCAAAACCCTTAACAGGCGACGTTGAAGCCCGGTTTTGGCGCAGTTCACCCCTTCATCCGCGCGGTCTCGAACGCTGGCGACGATTGGACGCCGGAAACCGAGACGCTCCCGCTTCCCCGCCCGATTGCTCCCCGCGCGCCTCCCCGTAAAGTCGCGCCGGGGCGCGCCGAAGCGTCGTAGCGCCGCTTGGCGGCGAGACCGCTACTGAACCGCTCCCGAGTGGGTTTGCTCCCAGGCCGGCGGCGCGATATGAAATTCTGCCGAGCTACCGATCGGCCACACGAGATGCGCGTTGAACCCGCAGAGGCGGCTCATGGCTGTTTCCGTCCCCGTCGATCTCGATGCCCGCATCGACGAGAACCCGCGTGCGGTCGCCAGTGTCGAACGCCGTCTCGCGGAGTCGCTCGGCACGCTCCGACGGCGCAAGGACGATCTTCGCGCGCGACACATCGATCATATGTGGATATTCGGCTCTGTCGCCAGAGGCGAAGAGCACGCTGACAGCGATGTCGATATCGTTGTCGAGATCGACCCGGAGGCCCGGGTTTCCTTGACGTCGTTCGCCGCCTTCAACTCGACCTGACCGACATCCTGGAGCGCCCCGTCGACCTCGCGACCTGGAAGACCTTGCGAGAGCCTATCGTCGACGACGTCAAGCGAGAGACGGTGATGGTCTTCTGACGCGGGGCCGCAGCGAGGGACGAACTTCCCGCGCTTGGTCGCCGGACGCGCCCCTCTCGGGCGCCTGGGCGGCGAGACGCCCGTCCCGGCGGCGCGGTCGCCGAGCCGAAATGGCGCCGTCGGCCGGGGCCGCGCGCGCGGCCCCGTTGCGGCGATCCCCGGGCGGCGCCTATAGAGGGGCGCAAAGCGGCCAGCCAGGATTCCACCCGCCGATGTCCCATCCTTCCCTCCGCAACGGCGGCAAGATTCTCGTCGACCAGCTCGTCGCCCAGGGCGTCGAGCGCGTCTATTGCATCCCCGGCGAATCCTATCTCGCGGCCCTCGACGCCATGCTCGACGCGCCGATCGAGGTGACGGTGTGCCGGCAGGAGGCGGGCGCGGCGATGATGGCCTTGACCGAGGGCAAGCTCACCGGCCGGCCGGGAATTTGCTTCGTCACCCGCGCGCCCGGCGCGACCAACGCCGCCCACGGACTCCACATCGCCGAGCACGATTCGGCGCCGATGATTTTGTTCATCGGCCAGGTCGAACGCGACATGATCGGGCGGGGGGCGTTCCAGGAGATGGACTATCGCGCCGTCTTCGGGTCCGTCGCCAAGCTGGTGACGGAGATCCAGAGCGCTGCGCAGATTCCCGAGGTCGTGCAGCGCGCCTTCCATGTCGCGATGCAGGGCCGCCCGGGGCCGGTGGTGATCGCCCTGCCGGAGGACATGCTGATGGAGACGGCCGAGGTCGCCGACGCGCCGAAGGCGGTGGCCGTCCCGATCTGGCCCGGCCTCGGGCAGATGGCGGAATTGCAAAAAATGCTGTGGGCGGCCGAGCGGCCGATCGCGATCCTGGGCGGGGGCGGCTGGACGCCGCGCGCCAGCGCCGCCTTCGCCCGCTTCGCCGAGCGGTTCGACATGCCCGTCGCCGGCTCCTTCCGCCGCGCCGGCGCCTTCGACGGCGAGCACGACAACTACGCCGGCGAGATCGGCCTCTCGGCCAACCCGAGGCTGAAGGCGCGGATCGAGACCGCCGACGTCGTCCTCCTGGTCGGCGGGCGCATGTCGGAAGCGGCCGCGCAAGGCTACACCTTGTTCGCCATCCCGGCGCCGCGGCAAAAGCTCGTGCACGTCCACGCCGACCCGCTCGAGATCGGCCGCAACTATCACCCGGCGCTCGGGATCGTCGCCACCTCGCCCGAGTTCTGCGCCGCGCTCGAAGGCGTTCAGCCGCCGGCGAACATTGTCTGGTCCGCCGAGACGCGCCAGGCGCGCGCCGACTATCTCGCCTGGAGCGAGCAGGCGCCCGCCAATCCCGGCCGGGTTCAGGTGAGCGAGATCATGTTCGCGATCAGGCGGCGGGTTCCGGACGCGGTCTTCGCCACCGGCGCCGGCAATTTCACGATCTGGGTCAACCGCTTTTTGCGCTTCCGCTCGTTCGAGCAGCAACTCGGGCCGACGTCGGGCTCGATGGGCTACGGCCTGCCGGCGGCGATCGGCGCCGCCCGGGTCTTTCCCGGCCGAAGAATCGTCTGCTTCTCCGGCGACGGCGACTTCCTGATGAACGGACAGGAATTCGCCACCGCGGTCCAGTACGGTTTGCCGATCATCGTCGTGCTGATCGACAACGGCCTCTACGGCACGATCCGCATGCATCAGGAGCGCGCGTTCCCCGGCCGGCCGATCGCGTCCGACCTGAAGAACCCGGATTTCGCCGCTTACGCGCGCGCGTTCGGCGGCCATGGCGAGACGGTCGAGGAGACGGCCGCGTTCATGCCCGCCTTCGAGCGGGCGCTCGCCGCCGGCGCGCCGTCGATCGTCCACGTCCGAATCGACCCGGAAGCGATCACGCCGGCGACCACGCTCAGCGCCATCCGGGACGCCGCGCTCGCGCGACGCGCGGGATCGTGACAGCGTGGGATCGTGAAGTCGGTGCGCGGGGACTGCGACCATGAACGTTGACGAGGCGTTGCGGCAATTCGGCGCGAGCGAGGCGATTCCGCGCGAGGCGATGGTCTGGGCGCTGGCGAACTGGGAGACGGCTTCGCCGCGCTTCATCGCCCGGCTGCGCGCCTTCGCCTCCGGGCGAGATCGCAGCCAGGCGGCCGACGGCCAGGCCTTCTACCTCGCGCACCTGTGCGGCCAGATGCGCGAGACGCGCGCCTACGCGCCGCTCTGCCGCCTGATCGCGGACGATCCCGATCTCGAGATCTGGCTCGGCGACGCCATCGGCGAGACCTTGCCGGGCATCCTGATCAACGTGTCCGACGGCGACACGGAGCCGCTTCTCGCCGCGATCGAGTCGGCCGGCGACGAAGCGGCGCGCGGGGCGGCCCTGATGGCGCTCGGCTATCTGGCGCGGTCCCAAGGCGTCCTCGACGACGTCGCGATGCGCGACACGCTGCGCCGCCTGCGGCGCGAAGCGGGCCCGCGCGAGCCGTCGATCTTCTGGGTCTCGTGGGCCGGAACCGCCGCGGCGCTCGGCTACGACGACCTCAAGATGGAGGTCGCCATCCTGGCGAAGGAGGGTCTGATCGAAGTCCGCGACTTCGGCCTCGTGGACTTCGAGGAGATCGCCACGCTCGCGCGCGGCGACGCCGCCGGGCTCGCGGGGTTCGACGATATCGGCGTGCGCCCCCTCGACGACGCCATCGCGACGCTCGAGGCCTGGGCGTTCGGCGACGACGGCAGCGACGACGACGCGAACGACGACGAGGCCGGGTCCGTCGGCCGGGGCGCCGAGGCCGGTCCGTCCGACGCGCCCTACCTCAATCCGCTGCGCGACGTCGGCCGCAACGACCCGTGCCCGTGCGGCAGCGGCAAGAAATACAAGAAGTGCTGCCTCGCCGCCTGACCGCTTTCCTCGTATCGGTCCGGGCGAGCCGCCGTCCCGCGCATCCCCGCCGCTCCATTCCGGCACGGTTCGCGCGGCGCGGCGGCGGGCGGCCTGCCGCAACGGAAGTCCCGAAATGAGCCCCGGGACTCGCGAAATGGCGCCGTTCCGCGCCGGATGCGCCGGCGAATCGGAGCAAAATCCGGTCGATCGGCGTGGCACGGTCGATGCAACTCCAGGCTGTGAGAGCAGGGGAGAGTTGCGCCATGCCGACCGACACCACGCTTCCGACGACCTGGAACGATGCGCTCAAGGCGCTCGACGATATCGAGGATCCGCCGCGAGAGGTCCTGTCCTGGGCCTCGGCCAACTGGGACGCGGCTGCAACGCGCCTCGTCGAACGCCTGGGCGAATTCGCCGCGGGCCGCCGCGACCGGGTTTCCGCGGCGGAGGCGTTCTACATCGCGCATTTGTGCGGCGAGAAGGCCGAGACCCGCGCGTTTCCGATTCTGTGCAGGCTGATCGCGGAGGACCCGCGCATCGCCGACTGGCTGGACGACGCCGTGACGGAGACCCTGCCGGGGATCCTGATCCGCGTGTTCGACGGCGACGCGGCCCGGCTGCGCAACGCCATCGAATCGGAGGCGGGCGACGCGTTCGCGCGCGCCTCCGCTCTCGCCGCGCTCGGCTATCTCGTGCGCGCCCGCGCCGCGATGACGGACGGCGACATGCGCGCCTTCCTGCGCCGCCTTCGCCGCGACGCCGCGCCGCGCCGCGAGTCGGTGTTCTGGCTGATCTGGGCCTCGACCGCCGCGGACCTGGGCTTCGCCGGCATGCGCGCCGAGGTCGCCGACCTCAGACGCGAGGGATTCATCCCGGAAGGCGATTTCAGCCGCGCCGATTTCGACGCGCGCGTCGCGCTCGCCCGTTCCGACGCGACGGGACTGCGGGCGTTCGCGTTCGATTTCGTCACGCCGCTCGACGATGCGACGTCGGCGATCCTGACCATGGCCGGCGTCCAGGCGGCGCAGGCGGCGCGCCGGCTCCAGGCGCTCTCGGCCGGCCGGCGATGAGGCCTCGTCAGCGCGGCGCGTAGGCGGCCGGGTCGAGGGTCGGCGGACGCCCGGCGAGGCCCAACGCCGTTTCGCGGGCGGGCGTTCGCGCGATCACCCGGCCGCGGCGGACCACCACGAGACGGGTCGCGCGCAGCCGCACCGCCTCGATCGGGTCGGCCGCCTGCAGGAGAACGAAGTCGGCGTTGGCGCCGACCGCGAGGCCGTAGTGCTCCAGCCCGAGGATGCGCGCCGGAATCTCCGTCACCGCGTCGAAGGTCCAGCGGATCGCCTCGCGGCTCGTCATCGGCGCGCCGTGAACCGCCATGTGGGCGACGTCGAGCATGTCGGCCCCGCCGAGGCCGTACCACGGGTCCATGACGCAGTCCTGCCCGAGCGCCACCGGGACCCCGAGCGCGCGCATTTCGGCGACGCGGGTCATCCCGCGGCGGCGCGGATAGGTGTCGTGCCGCCCCTGAAGGGTCAGGTTGATCAGCGGATTGGCGATCGCGTTCATCCCCGATTCGGCGATCAGCGGCAGCAGCTTCGAGACGTAGTAGTTGTCCATCGAATGCATCGACGTCAGATGCGAGCCGGTCGCGCGGCCGCCCAGGCCGAGGCGATGGACCTCGGCGGCGAGCGTCTCGATGTGGCGCGACATCGGGTCGTCGCTCTCGTCGCAATGCAGGTCGATCATCAGGCCGCGCGCGGCTGCGATCTCGCACAAGGCCCTGACCGAAGCCGCGCCGTCGGCCATCGTGCGTTCGAAATGCGGAATGCCGCCGACTGCGTCCACGCCGAGATCCAGCGCCCGCTTCAGGTTGCCGGCGGCGGAGGGCGAGCGGAAGTAGCCGTCCTGCGGGAAGGCGACGAGTTGCAAGTCGAGATAAGGCGCGACCCGCTTCTTCACGTCGATCAGCGCCTCGACCGCCAGCAGGCGGTCGTCGCATATGTCGACGTGGCTGCGGACGGCCAGAAGGCCCTGCGACACGGCGAGGTCGCAATAGCGGAGCGCGCGCTGGGCCACGGCCTCGTGGGTCAGGTGCGGCTTGAGTTCCCCCCACAGCGCGATGCCCTCGAGCAGCGTGCCGGACTGGTTCAGGCGCGGCTGGCCGAGCGACAGGGTCGCGTCCATGTGAAAGTGGCAGTCGACGAAGGGAGGCGCGAGCAGGAAGCCGCGCGCGTCGACGGTCTCGCCCGCTTCCGATTCGAGCCCGGGGCCGATGGCCACGATGCGGCCGGCTGCGACCGCCACGTCCTGGCCCTTGCGCCCGTCGGGCAGGGCGGCGTTGCGAACGACGAGATCGAAGGCCATGGCGCTCTCCGGTTCCTCAATCCACCTTGACGCCGCTCTGGCCGGCCTCGCCGTAAGTGGGGCTCGGGTAGCGGCTCGAGGTGAAGCGGATGACGAGCACCGCAAAGGCGAGGATCAGGGTCGAGACGGCGAATATCAGGATTTCGAGATTGGCGCCCGTCGTCTCCTGGACGAAGCCGATCATGTGCCGGGTGAGGGCGGTGATGCCGACGTAGAGCAGGAAGCGGACCGGCATGTGGTTGGTGCGGAAATAGATGCCCACCATCGAGCCGATCTCGAGATAGATGAACAGCAGCAGCAGGTCCTCGATCGACGGATAGCCCTTCAGAATCATCTGGTAGAACGCCGCCCCGGCCGCCCACACGGTCGCGCCGCCGATGGCGAACAGGCCGAGCAGATGAAAACAGTCGGTCAGGAATTCTCCCACCGGATCGAGCGTCTTGCGCATCCGCTTGTCGGCCGCCTTGATGCGAGCCCCCGTGTCGCTCATCGCGCCAGACTCCCTGTTTGCGCGCGGCCCCCTCGGCGTCGTCGCGAAAAGCCCGCGGCCATAGAGGCGAGGCGGCCGGCCGGAGTCAATCTCCCCGCCCCGACCGCGCCCGCCGAAGGCGTCGGGCTCCCGGCTTGACTCGCGATCCATTTGCCAGAATCCTGCCGCCAATACCATCGGAGGGAGTTTCATGAGGCGGATTGCGAATCTGGCCGCTGTCGTCGCCCTGGCGTGCGTCGCCGGCGTTTCCGGCGGATCGGCGCAGGCCGACGACGCCCCGGCCTATGCGCCGCAGAAGGGCGACAAGGTCGTCGTCTATACGCACCGCTTCAAGCCCGAGACTTTCGACGCGGGCGTCAGGCTCGTGGAAACAGGCTTCACCGAGGCGCAGAAGGCGGCCGGCCAGACGCGCCGCAACGACTTTCTGGTCAATCCGGACAAGTCCGAAATCGTCGTCGTGTCCTATTTCGCCCCCGGGTCCAGCGTCGAGGAATGGCACGTATTCCTTGGCCGGCTCGACCTCCTGAAGACGCTCGAGCCGATGCGCAGCGAGCCGCTGAAGTTCGAGGTCTTCGATCTCGGCGCCGTCACCGAGGTGGCGGGAACGAAGTGACGGCCGAGCGCTCAGGGGCAGCCACCATGCGCAAGACGATTCGGTTCGCCGGGCCGGCCGCCGCCCTGGTCTCGATCCTGTGCGGCTTGTGTCCGGCGGCGCCGGCGTCGGCGGGGGACAGCGCGCCGCGGCTCGCCTACACGGCGGTCGATCCGTCGGTGTTCGTCGACGACGGCGTCGTGCGCGGCTGGGTCGCGCGCTTCGACGAGGCGCGTGTGCGCGAGCACGCCTGGCGGCTGTGGGCGGCGATCACGGCGCCGAGCGGTCAGGCGATCTCGGTGGTGGACGCGCGCGGCCGCAGGACGAGCGCGCCGGCGGCGGTGTTCGAGACGTGGTTCGACGAGTTCGAGGTCTTTCACACCGAGCCCGCCGCGGCGGCGGGCTGCGCCGGCCCTTGCGACCGCGCCCACCGCCTCCACCGGCCGCGCCAGGCGCCGGACGGCGGCGCCGGGGACGTCGTTTCGTACAACAAATACAGCGCCGAGTTCGCCGAGTTCGTGGACCGGAACCACTACTGGGGCGAGCAGACCCTGATCGATCGCAACGCCGCCTTCGACCGGGAGAAGACGCCGCTGGCGCAGCGGTTCCTCGCCGGGGCGCCGCCGCACGCGATCATGCTGAAGCCGGTCTACTGGATCGTGAAGGCCGACCGGCCGACGCTGATGCCCGTCTGGAAGGGGCCGGGCCTCGCGGTCGACGGGACGACGAACGCGACGACGCCGGTTCCCTCCACCTGGACCGCGTTCGTGGTGGTCGACCCGACCGGGCGGGCGAAGCCCGGCGATCCGCAGACGCTCGACGTCGCCACGCCGCAAGGCCCGAAACGGATGACGGCGGCGAACGCCCCGATCGTCGGGCTCGACCGCTTCTACTGGTTTCCGCTGAGCGATCAGGACGTCCGCTTTCTCGCGGCCGGCAACGTCTTCACCGTCGGCGGCGTCGCCCTCGGCGACCTCGAAGCGGGCGACCTCGCCCTGCTGGTCGGCATGCACGTCACCACCGACGAACTGGTCGACGACTGGACGTGGCAGACGTTCTGGTGGCGTCCGGAGCCGGTGGCGGAGGCGAGGCGGTTCGTCGAGCCGCCGTTCGACTCCTACGAGCTTGCGACCGCCTACTGGATGGTCGGCCCGGACGGCGCGCCGCGGGTCGCCTACAACCCCTATCTCGAGGCGATCGACGCGGGCTCGATCTTCCTCGACCCCGCGATGCTCGGCGTGAAGTCGAACTGCATGTCGTGCCATCACGCGGCGGCGTTCCCGACCCTGAACCGCGACCCGAACCAGGCGACGATGCTCGACGGGTCCTATTTCGCCCTCGGGCGGGTGACGGGAACGGAGCCCTGGTTCGCCGGCCGGACGAAGACGAGCTTCATGTGGGGGATGATCATGCAGAACCAGTGCGTCGGCGTGGGCGCCGCGCCGTCGAGCGTTTTCTGCAAGCTGCGCTGACCGGCCGGAGGAGGGGCCCGGGCGGATCGCGCCCGCGCGTCACGGACCTCGCACCGCCTTCACCACCTCGTCGACCGCCTCAACCACGGCCCGGGGCCGGTCGATCTGGATGTAGTGCCGCGCGCCGGGCGCGATGACGTGCTCGCCCTTCGTCGAACGGGTCGCGAGCGCCGCGTGGCCGGCGAGCCAGGCGGCCTCGACGGCGGCGGTCGCGGTCGCCGGCGCGCCGGGAGCGCCCATGCCGACGCCCCGGCTGAGCACGACGAGCGGCTTGCCGCCGAAATCGAACGCGGTCGCGTCGATCTCCGCCGAGTTCGTGTCGATGTGGTCGCCCTCGGGCGTGACCGCCTCGAGTTCCGACACCACGGCCTCCCAGGTCTTCGGGTCGGCGAGCCGCTTGCGCGCGGCCGAGGCGAGCGTGGCGTCGAGCTTGTTCGGGTCGGAGGCCGTGCTCACGCAGTCCTTGTCCGCCGCCGACGGGTTGGCCAGTTTTCCGCTTCGCGCCGCGCCGAGGCAGACCCGCTTGCGCGCGAGCCCGTGCGCCATGGCGTCGGCGATCGCGTGGCGCTTGTCCGGCGGCAGCGCGGCTTCGAGCGCGTCGAGGTCGTCGGCGAACGCCGGGTCGACGAGGACCAGGCCGGCGATGTCCTTGGGCGAGGTCGCGGCGGCGTAGACCGCGATCTCGCCGCCGAGCGAATGGCCGACGAGCACATAGGGCCTGGCGATCCCGGCTGCGGCGACGAGACGCCCGAGATCGTCCGCCATGTTGCGCACGTCCGCCGGCCGGGTCGCGGCGTCGCTGAAACCGAGCCCGGCGCGGTCGTAGGCGCAGGCGCGCGTCGTCTTGGCGATCTCGGCCTGAACGAAACGCCAGGTCTCGATCGTGTTGGCGGCGCCGGCCTCGAGCATCACCGCCGGTTCGCCGGCGCCGATGCAATAGAGGTTGAGGCGCCGTGCGCCGTCGATCGCGACGAGTTGCTGGGGCGCGGTCAGGGCGCTGTCGGAGACGACGGACGGCGCGGGCGGGGCGGGTGGCGTCGTCGTCTGCGCCGCCACGGCCGGACCGGACGCGAGCGCCAGCGCCGCCGCGAGAAAACGCCCTGTCGCCATCACACCCTGTCCCCAAAGCCCCACGGCTACCCTATCGGGCCCTGACCAGTTGCGGAAGCGGGATGGTCGTGTCGACGGCTCCTTTCGCAGCCGCGGGGCGCGCCGCGGAAAAAAAGTCCTTGCTCGCGTAACGGTCTCCGATCCGCGGGCGTATCACCGATGCGGTCGTCCGTTCCGCTTCGGAGTCGTTCCCCATGATGTCACGTCGCTCGCTTTTCGCCGCGGTCGCCGTCGGCGCGCTGTTCGGCGCCCGCGCCTTCGCCGCCGAAACCGTCAATTACACGCCCGCCGGCTTCGACGCGGCGCTCAGGGACGGCAAGTCGATTCTGGTCGAGGTCCACGCGCCCTGGTGTCCGACCTGCAAGGCGCAGAAGCCGATCCTCGCCGACATCGAGGCGAAACCCGAATACAAGGATCTGTTTGTCGTCCACGTCGATTTCGACAGCCAGAAGGACGCCGTGCAGCGCTTTGGCGCGCACATGCAGAGCACGCTCATCACCTTCAAGGGCGGCAAGGAAACCGGCCGGTCCGTCGGCCAGACCGACCCCGCCGCCATCGCGGCGCTGGTCGCCAAGGCGATCTGACCGGCGCATGACGTTCGGCGCTCCCGGGCTCGCGCTCGTCGCCGGCCTGCTTTCCGTGCTGTCGCCCTGCGTGCTGCCGCTCCTGCCGCTCGTGTTCGGCGCCGCGGCGAGCGAGAGCCGCGCTGGGCCGCTCGCCCTCGCGGCCGGGGTGGCGTTGTCGTTCACGGTGGTCGGACTGTTCGTCGCGACCGTCGGCTTCGCGGTCGGGCTCGACGGCGGGGCTTTCCGGATTGCGGCGGCCGCGCTCATGATCGGCGTCGGCGCTCTGCTTCTGGCGCCGGCGGCGCAGGCCCGGCTCGCGATCGCCGGCGGCCCGGTGACGGCCTGGGCCAATGCGCGGATCGACGGGATGACGTCACAGGGCGCGGTCGGCCAGTTCGGCGTCGGCCTCCTGCTCGGGATGGCCTGGAGCCCATGCGTCGGCCCGACCCTCGGCGCGGCGTCCGTGCTCGCCGCGCAAGGATCGTCGCTCGGAGAGGTCGGGCTGACCATGCTCGCGTTCGGCATCGGCGCGGCCGCGCCGCTCGCCGCCATCGGCCTCGCCTCCCGGCAGGCGCTGGCGCGCCTGCGGGGCGCCCTCGCGGATGGCGGCAAGCGGGCGAAGGGCGCGCTCGGCGTCGTGCTCGTCGCGCTTGGGCTGCTCATCGTCACGGGCTTCGACAGGCGGGTCGAGACGGCCTTCGTCGACGCCTCGCCCCGGTGGCTGACCGAGTTGACGACGCGCTTTTGAGGCGAGCGCGCCATTCGCCTCGACGGGAAAACCGGCGCGCGCCCCCGCGGCGACCGCTGGCCTGGCCCGCGCTCAGTCGCTGCGCTCGCGGCCGTAGGCCTCCCGCATCTCCCGCTTCAGAATCTTGCCGGCGACGTTGCGGGGGAAGGCGTTCATGACGACGACGTCGGCGAGGCGCTGGAATTTCGCGTCGACGTGGCCGTTGGTCCACAGCTTCAGCGCCTCCGGCTCGATCGTTTCGCCGGCGCGCGCCACGACGGCCGCGACCGGCGTCTCGCCCCATTTGTCGTCGGGCACGCCGAACACGGCCACTTCCGACACCGCGGGATGCTGGATCACCACGTCCTCGATGTCCCTGGGATAGACGTTGACCCCGCCGGTGATGATCATGTCCTTGATCCGGTCGACCAGGAAGAGATAGCCGTCCTCGTCGACGTAGCCGGCGTCGCCGGTGTGCAGCCAGCCGTCGACGATCGCCCTTTCGGTCAGATCGGGGCGCTTGTAATAGCCCGACATCAGCATCGGGCCCCGGCCGCAAATCTCGCCGACCTCGCTCGCGCCGCATTGAGTGCCGTCCGCCCGAAGGATGCGCATCTCCATGAAGGCCGGCGGCGCGCCGACCGACCCGACCTTGCGGATCGCGTCGTGCTTGTCGAGCACGGTCATGAACCCTTCGGTCAGGCCGTAGAGCTCGTAGAACCGGCCGGGCAGGGCCTCGTTCAGCCGGTGCTTGTATTTCAGCGGCAGGGGCGCGCCGACGTTGTGGATCATCTCGAGCGACCCGAGCGCCGCGGGCGCGAAGGCGGGGCTGTCGAGCACCGCGATGATCTGGGCCGGCACCATGACCACGTGCGTGACCCGCTCCCGCTCGATGTCGTGGATGAACCGCTCGGCGTTGAACGATTCGTGCAGGATGTAGGTGCAGCCTAAGAACATCCACGGCATGAGATCGAGCATGGCGCCGTTGAAGACGATGGCGCCGGCGTGCAGGCATACGCTCTCGGGCGTCATCCGCCAGGCGGAGGCGAACAAAGTGCAGTACATCGCGCGGATGAAGTGGGTGTGGACGATGCCCTTGGGGGCGCCGGTGGTGCCGCTCGTGTACATGATGTTGTAGACGTCGGCGCCGGTCAGGCCCGGATCCGGCGGGCTCACCTCGGACGCCGCCGCGGTGAACTCCGCGTAGCTGCGAAAACCCGGCGGCGCCGCGCCCGGGCAGCCCACGAGCACGAAACGGTCGGATGGAATCGCCGACAGTTCGCCGCGAATGTGGCCGAGGGCTTCGGCGAACGACGCGTGGGCGATCACCGCGACCGAATCCGAGTCCCGCAACAGCGTCTCGAGCCCGTGGTCCTGCATGAGCGTGCTCATGGGCACGATCACGATGCCGGTTTTGGCCGCGGCCCAGTAGGCGAGCATCAATTCGAGACAGTTCGGCAGCACCGTCGCGATCTTGTCGCCCTTGCCGACGCCTGCGGCGATGAGGGCGTTCGCCAGCCGGTTCACCTCGGCGTTCAGGTCCCGATAGCTCAGCCGCCGGCCGCCCACGACCAGCGCCGGATGATCCGGCCGGTAGCGGGCGTGCCGCGGCAAGAGGGCGCCGATGTCCATGATGTCCTCCTCCGGTTCGTCGTCGTTTCCTCGGTCCGTCGCCCCCATTATCCAATAAATTGTCCGTTCCGCCACTGCGCTTGCCGCCGCACCCGGCGAGGCCGGGCGGCGCGGGAAATTGACGACCGGCGCTGGCGCGCGCGAAGAGGGCCGGCGGATTGGAGTTGGAGCGATGAAACGCGAGGACAGGAAGGCGGCGGTCGACGCCTACAAGGAACGCAAGTCCGACCCCGGAATCTACGTCGTGCGCTGCGCCGCCTCCGGCCAGCAATGGGTGGGCGGCGCGCCGGACCTGCGCACCATCTGGAACCGCGTCTCGTTCGCGCTCCGACAGGGCGGCGGACGGCCAGCCTCGCTCCAGCGCGCCTGGACGGAGCATGGCGCGGAGCGTTTCGCGTTCGAGATCGTCGAGCGCCTCGACGTCGAGGACCCCCTTTACGACGGCGCCCGGACGCTTCGGGATCGCCTCGGCCACTGGCGGGACGCGTTGCCGGCGGAGGCGATGTGAGGGGCGGCGAATAGCGAATAGCGAGCAGGGCGGCGAACCCTTCGCCACCCGCCACTCGCCCCGCCGCCTTGCCACCCCCTGCCGCCCCTGATATTTCCCGCGCCCGACTTACCTCTCGAGCCCAGGGACTTTTCATGGCCGCGCGCCAGTTCATCTACCACATGCAGGGCCTGACCAAGACCTGGCCGGGCGGCAAGAAGGTTCTCGAGAACGTCAACCTGTCGTTCTACCCGGACGCCAAGATCGGCGTGCTCGGCGTCAACGGCTCGGGCAAGTCGACGCTCTTGCGCATCATGGCCGGCATCGACACCGAATTCGTCGGCGAGGGCTTCGTCGCCGAGGGGGCGAGGGTCGGCTACCTGCCGCAGGAGCCGCACCTCGACCCGGCGCTCGACGTCAAGGGCAACGCCATGCTCGGAGTCGCGGCGAAGCAGGCGATCCTCGACCGCTACAACGAACTGGCGATGAACTATTCCGACGAGACCGCCGACGAGATGATGCAGCTCCAGGACGAGATCGAGGCCAAGGGCCTGTGGGATCTCGAGAGCCAGGTCGAACAGGCGATGGAGGCGCTCGGCTGCCCGCCCGACGACGCGGACGTCGCCACGCTGTCCGGCGGCGAGCGGCGCCGCGTGGCGCTCTGCCGGCTGCTGCTGGAGAAGCCCGAGCTGCTGCTGCTCGACGAGCCGACCAACCATCTCGACGCCGAGACGGTGAACTGGCTCGAAGGGCATCTGCGCAGCTATCCTGGCGCGATCCTGATCGTCACCCACGACCGCTACTTCCTCGACAACGTCACCGGCTGGATTCTCGAGCTCGACCGCGGCCGCGGCATCCCCTACGAGGGCAATTATTCCGCCTGGCTGACGCAGAAGCAGAAGCGTCTCGAGCAGGAAGGCCGCGAGGACGCCGCCCGCCAGCGCGCGCTCGCCGAGGAAAGCGAGTGGATCGCCGCTTCGCCCAAGGCGCGGCAGGCCAAGTCCAAGGCGCGCATCCAGAAATACGACGAACTGGTCAGGAAGCAGTCCGAGAAGGCGCCGACCACCGCGCAGATCATCATTCCCGTGGCCGAGCGGCTGGGCGCCAACGTCATCGATTTCGACGGCCTGTCCAAGGGTTTCGGCGACCGGCTGTTGATCGACAATTTGTCGTTCCGGCTGCCGCCCGGCGGCATCGTCGGCGTGATCGGCCCCAACGGCGCCGGCAAGACCACGCTGTTCCGCATGATCACCGGCCAGGAGAAGCCCGATTCCGGAACCATCAAGATCGGCGAGTCGGTGCAGCTCGGCTATGTCGACCAGTCGCGCGACGCGCTCGACCCCAAGAAGACGGTGTGGGAGGAAATCTCCGGCGGCAACGACATCATCGCGCTCGCCAAGCGCGAGATCAACTCGCGCGCCTATTGCGGCGCCTTCAACTTCAAGGGCGCCGACCAGCAGAAGAAGGTCGGCATGCTGTCGGGCGGAGAGCGCAACCGCGTGCATCTGGCCAAGATGCTGAAGAGCGGCGCCAACCTCCTGCTGCTCGACGAGCCGACCAACGACCTCGACGTCGACACGCTGCGGGCGCTGGAAGAGGCGCTGCTCGACTTCGCCGGCTGCGCCGTGATCATCAGCCACGACCGCTTCTTCCTCGACCGCATCGCCACCCACATGCTGGCCTTCGAGGACGACAGCCACGTCGAGTGGTTCGAGGGCAACTTTGCCGACTATGAAGAGGACAAGAAGCGCCGGCTCGGCATCGACAGCGTCATCCCGCACCGGCTGAAGTACAAGAAGTTTTCACGGTAGCGTGGCTTTTCCGGGCTTCTCCGGGCCTAACTCCCCAGCCGGGGTGAGGCAGTGGGCAATCCCTCTCCCTCAGGGAGAGGACAGGCCGCAAAGCGGCCAGGCGAGGGGGCGCCACGCCGACTGTCGGCGTTCCGAGCCCTCCCCCTGCCGTGCTTCGCCCGGCTGGCCCTCTCCCCAAGGGAGAGGGCGGCGCCAAGCCCATGAGAAGCCCCATGTAGCCGGGCGCAAGCGCCGGGCCGAAATGGCAAATGCAGACGTCGATGCGCAAGCCGGGAGCGGCGATGTCCTTCCGCCCGCCCCGGCTGCGCTCGTTTTTCCGTTCAGTGAACCGCAAACGCCCCCATCGCCAGCGGCCCGAGGTTCATCACCGCGATCGCGACGAAGGCCCAGAGATCGCGGCCGTCGAAAAGCGCGCCGCTGGTGGTCGGCAACGGGCGGCGCAGCGGCGTTACCGCCGGCTCGGCGGCGGGGGGAAAGGTTCGGTTGATGTCGGTCATGGCGCTCTCCTGGTTTGGAGGCGAAGGAACCCGGTTGCGCAGGGCTTGTTCCGTGTGAAATATTTTCGCTTTCCAGTCTCGGCGCCCCATACCAATATCGTTCGCGCGTCGCGTTCGGGTTCAGGCGGGCGCGCGGCGGGACGGGCGACGAGCGGAGGACGGGGACCATGGACAGCGCGACCCACGACAAGATCGTCGCCATCCTCGGGGGCGGACGCGAGATGACGCTCGCCACCATCCGCCCCGACGGCTTCCCGCAGGCGACGACGGTGAGCTACGTCCACGACGGCCTGACCCTCTATTTCGGCACGGCGGCCGACTCGCAGAAAGCGCGCAACATCGCGCTCGACGACAAGGTGTCGCTGACCGTCAACCTGCCCTACGACCGGACGGAGGAGATCCTCGGCCTTTCGATGGGGGCGCGGGCGGCGCGCGTCGTCGACCGGGCGGAGATCGCCAAGGTCGGCGACCTGATGCTCAGGCGCTTTCCCGAGGGCGCCGATTTCGGCCCCGACGAGGCCGACGCGATCGCGATCTTCTCGATCGCGCCCGTCGTCGTTTCCGTCCTCGACTATCGCAACGGCATCGGCCACACCGAGTTGGTCACGATCTAGCGCTCGCGCGCGACCCTTTCCGCCGCTTCGGAATCCCCAATCCTGCGGGCGCGGGGTCGACCTCGGCCGTCCTGCCGGGCGCGATCGAGAAATATCGAACCTCGCCTTGAGGCGCATCAATGCGGGGCGCGCTCGATCCGGTGTAGAGGTCGGCTTCCGGCTGGCGCGTCCATGGGCGGCGTGGGTTCCCGG
The DNA here is from genome assembly GCF_003315135.1 of Roseiarcus fermentans. GTDB lineage: Bacteria > Pseudomonadota > Alphaproteobacteria > Rhizobiales > Beijerinckiaceae > Roseiarcus > Roseiarcus fermentans. The sequence goes on along the minus strand of NZ_QNRK01000030.1, from coordinate 71,665 downwards.
TCGCATCGGACAGAACTCCGGGAGGATGCCATGCAGGCCCTGGGCTTGGCGCTTTCGCCGCGCTTTTTCGCGCTCACCTCCGCCGCGCTTGTGACGCTGCTGTTCCTCGCTCTCGCCGCCGCCGGCGCGGCGCCGTCGGTCGCCGCTGCGTTGTGGACGGGCGCGGCGCTGTTCGGCGCGCTGGCGGCGCTCGGCGTCTACGACCTGGTCCAGACCCGGCACGCGGTGTTGCGCAACTATCCGATCGCAGCGCACCTGCGTTTCATTCTCGAAGAGATCCGGCCGGAGATGCGGCAATACTTCTTCGAAAGCGAGACTGACGGCTTGCCGTTCTCGCGCACCCAGCGCGCGGTCGTCTACCAGCGCGCCAAGATGGTCCTCGACAAGCGGCCGTTCGGCACGCTGCGCGACACCAACGCCCCCGGCTACGAATGGCTCAGGCATTCGATGGCCCCGAAGCCGGTGGCGACCGAGGGTTTCCGCATCACGGTCGGCGGCCCTGATTGCGCAAGACCCTGCTCGCTGTCCGTGTTCAACATTTCGGCCATGAGCTTCGGCGCGCTGAGCGCCAACGCCGTACGCGCGCTCAACCGGGGCGCAGCCCTCGGGGGGTTCGCGCACGACACCGGCGAGGGCGGATTGAGCCCCTATCACCGCGAGGGCGGCGACATCGTCTGGGAGATCGGCTCGGGCTACTTCGGCTGCCGCACGGCCGAGGGCCGCTTCGATCCCGAGACGTTCCGCTCCGTCGCGGCGAACGACCAGATCAAGATGATCGAGATCAAGCTGTCGCAGGGCGCGAAGCCGGGGCACGGCGGCGTGCTGCCGGGGTCGAAAGTGACCGCGGAAATCGCGGCGATCCGCGGGGTCGAGCCGGGCAGGGACTGCGTCTCGCCGGCCGCCCACAGCGCCTTCTCGACCCCGCTCGAGCTGGTCGCCTTCATCGCCTGGCTGCGCGACCTTTCAGGCGGCAAGCCGGTCGGCTTCAAGCTCTGCGTCGGCCATCCGTGGGAGTTTCTCGGCGTCTGCAAGGCGATGGTCGAGACCGGGCTCTATCCCGACTTCATCGTCGTCGACGGCATGGAGGGCGGAACCGGCGCCGCCCCGCTGGAATTCGCCGACCACCTCGGCGCGCCGATGCGCGAGGGCCTCGTGTTCGTGCGCAACGCCCTGATCGGGATCGACGCGCGCGAGCGCGTCCGCATCGGCTGCTCGGGGAAGATCGTCAACAGCTTCGACATCGCCCGCGCCATGGCGCTCGGGGCCGACTGGTGCAACGCCGCGCGCGGTTTCATGTTCGCGCTCGGCTGCATCCAGTCGATGAGCTGCCACACCGATTGCTGTCCGACGGGCGTCGCGACCCAGGACCCGACCCGGTCGCGCGCGCTGGTCGTCGCCGACAAGACCGAACGGGTGCGGCGCTACCACGCCGCCATGCTGCACGCGCTCGCCGAACTCGTCGCCGCCGCCGGGCTCGAGCACCCGAAGGACCTGGCGCCGGAGCATTTCTCGCGCCGGATCAGCGCCGAGGAGTCGAAGACCTTCGCAGAACTCTATCCGGCGCTGAAGCGCGGCGAACTCCTCACGGGCGCCGACGACCCGCGCTGGCGCGACCTGTGGGCGAGCGGGAGCGCGGACACGTTCTCGCCGGCGGTGGCTGTAGCGTGAAGGCCGGCCGGCGGCGACGGACGGCGCCGGCTGGCAAAGCTTCGACTGGCGCAGCGCGGGACGCAGGGAGCGTCCCGCCACATGCCCCCGTGATCGGCCTGCCGAACCCCGCTTCTTTAACCCGCTTTAATTTCTGATCGCGCCGGATCGGTGGCTTTCGACCCCAATCGCGCCAGAGTTTGCGCGTAAGGCTTAACCATCCCTTAACAAGGCGATGCGGGAGCGACGGGGACGGCCGGAAGAAGGGAGGTTTTCGATCTGGAGGATCGAATGAGCGGACACGCGGTTGTCCATCGGGCCCCTGGCATATCCTTGAAAGCCCACGTTCTGGCCGCGCATGCGGCGTCGCTGCAGCAGTGGCGCGGCCGAGAAAAGCGCGAAGCGATCGCCGTGATGCTGTTGGGTGGGCGGCGGGTCTGGGTGTCCGAGGACGAGGCGCGACTCGGACGGCGCCGCAGCCTGATCGACGACAACCCGGCCGCCGGCTGACGGCGTCGCAGGCGCGGCCAATTCATTGTATGCTCCGTCTTGGGGCGCCGCCCGCGAGGGCGGGCGGGAGGGCGAGCGCGGCCGGCGCGCGGCGCCGTCCCGTGGAGGGGGAACCGCATGTCCGACCAACGCTGGCGCAGGAAGCGGATCGGCGACCGCGCGTTGGCGCCGGAGACCCTGATGATGGGCTACGGCTACGATCCGTTCCTGTCGGAGCGGTCGCTGAAGCCTCCGGTGTTTCTCACCTCGACCTTCGTGTTCCGCACCGCGGAGGACGGCAAGGCGTTCTTCGAGCTGGCCTACGGCCTGCGCGCCAGGCGGCCGAACGAGGAGCCCGGCCTCATCTACAGCCGGATCAACAACCCCGATCTCGAAATGCTCGAGGACCGGCTGGCGATCTGGGACGAGGCCGAGGCGAACCTCGTGTTCGCCTCCGGCATGGCGGCGATCTCGACTACGCTGTGGGCCTACGCTCGGCCCGGCTCCACGATCGTTCATTCCGGTCCGGTCTACGGCGGCACCGACTTCCTGCTGCGAAAGATCCTGCCGCAGTTCGGCGTGACGCCGATCGAATTCTTCGCCGAAGGCGGCAATCCGGCGATGGAGCAGGCGGTCGCGGCGGCGCGCCGGGCGGGGCCGGTCGCGGCGCTCTACCTCGAGACGCCGGCCAACCCGACCAACGGCCTCGTCGACATTGCTCGCGCCCGCGAGCTGGCCGAGACCCTGAAGGGGCCCGACGGGCGCCGCCCGGTCGTCGTCGTCGACAACACCTTTCTCGGCCCGCTGTACCAGACGCCGATCGCGCTCGGCGCCGACCTGGTCGTGACCTCGCTGACCAAGTACGTCGGCGGCCACTCCGACCTGATCGCCGGCGGGTGCTCGGGGACGCTCGCCGCGCTCGAGCCGATCCGCGGCTTTCGCACCATCCTCGGGACGATGTGCGACCCCCACACCGGCTGGCTCTTGATGCGCTCGCTCGAGACCCTGAAACTGCGGATGACCGCGTCGGCGGACGGCGCGCTGAAGGTCGCGAGCTTCCTGAAGGGCCATCCGCGGGTCGCGTCGGTCTGGTATCTGGGCTTCCTGCCCGACGATCATCCCGACCGGCCGCTGTTCCAGCGCCAGTGCAAGAGCGCAGGCTCGACCTTCGCCTTCGAGGTCGTGGGCGGAGAGGCCGAGGCTTTCGCCGCGCTGAACAAACTCGAGGTGTTCAAGCTCGCGGTCAGCCTCGGCGGCACGGAGTCGCTCGCCTCGCATCCCGCCTCGATGACGCACTCGGACATCGCCGCCGAGGAACAGGTGCGGCTCGGCATCACGCCGGCGCTGATCCGGCTGTCGGTCGGGATCGAGAATCCGGACGACCTGATCGCCGACCTCGACCAGGCGCTGAGGGGATGACGGCAGGGGATGGCCTTCCCGCGGCCCTCACTCACGCAGGCGTCAGCTTCAGGGGCAGGCTGGCGAATTGCCGCAACGTGTTGTTGAGCTTGCGAATCGGCTCGCCGGCCAGTTCGACGCGCTGGAACCGTTTCAGCAGCGCCGAAAAGATCACCTCCGCTTCGAGACGCGCCAACATCTGCCCCACGCAAAGGTGGATGCCGGCGCCGAAGGCCGCATGTCCAGCGGCTTTGCGCGTGACGTCGAAGCGGTCCGGGTCCGCCCATTTGCGTGGGTCGCGATTGGCGCCGGCGAGGAACAGCAGGATTTTCGCATCCGCCGGCAGCGTCGCGCCGCCGAGTTCGGTCGCCTTCGTGGTGGTGCGGAAGAAGGTCTGGACCGGCGACTCCCAACGCAGCATTTCGTCGAAGGCCGGCCGCACCAGCGCCGGATTGTCGCGCAGCTTCGTCCATTCGTCCGGATTGGCGGCCAGGCAGAAGAGGCCGTTGCCGATGCCGATGATCGTCGTGTCCAGTCCCGCCGTGAGCACCGATCGAACCAGCAGCGGCGCTTCCGCTGCGGAGATTTCCCCCGTGTCGACCGCCCCCCAGATCGTCGCGCCGATTCCTTCCGGCGAGAGCGCCTCGCGCTGGCATTGCGCCGTGATCCAGGCGACGACCTCGGAGGCGCGGCGGAACGACTCCTCGAAGTGCCGGTTGCGAGGTCCGAAGGCGTTGAAGGCCATGGCGCCATAGGGCAGCAGGTTCTCGAGCCCCTCGGCCCCGAGCCCGACCGCGCCCGGAAAGACGCTCAGCGGATAGGCCTCGGCGATCTCGTGAATGGCGTCGCAGCTTCGCCGGGCGAGCAGTCTGTCGGCGAAAGCTTCCGCCGCGTCGCGAAAGCGATCGCGCAGGTTCGCCATCGCCTTGGCCGAGAGCGCGCGGTTCAGCACCGTGCGGGTGCGGGTGTGGAGCGGCGGGTCGGCCTCCAGAATGAGGCTCGGCGGGCGCCACGGCGCGGCGCGGCGAAAGTCCTCGAGTCCGACGCCGGCGGCGGAAGAAAAGATCTCCCATTCGGCGAGGCCGCGCGCGACTTCGGCGTGGCGGGCGGAGGCGTAGACGCCGTACCGCGGGAGCCGGACGACCGGGCCCGCGTCGCGAATCGCCGCGTGGAAAGGGTAGGGGTTCGTCAGGAAGGCGTCGTCGAACGGGTCGAGGTCGAGAGCCGGTACAGCCGTCATCCGAACGCACTCCTGCCGCTCGCGCTCGATCGAGCCGTGGGCCCCCCGTGGAGCGCCCGGACTCTACCACGCGGACGCGGCCGCCGCCCGCGTTGCGATCGGACCGGCCGGGTCCTTTCCGTCGCCGGACGGCCAAATCCGCGGGTCACGGCGCTGGCGTCCACCGCCCCGGACGATCCTGATGAAGCCTGCCTCCACAGATGATTCGCGCCCTCGGGACGCGCCCGAACATGCGGCCCGGCCGATAGACTTGCGCCGATCGATCGTCAGGCCTCGATGAACTCTGACGAACGACAGGAATTCTTGCTGGACCGGCGACGTCGTTTGCCGTTGCGTGAGGGCCGGCAAGCCCGGTTGGAATGGGCGATCGCCTTCGAAACTTCAGTTCGCAGAGCACCCAACGGCTTGCTTCGGGTCTCCGGGCGCCACGCGCGCTCGCGCGCCAGTCGTCGCTTTGGGCCGGCTCGAACCATCAAGGGGGAGTCCAGGATGGCGACCACGATCGGAAACCAGATCACGCTCGACGGCGCGTTCGGCGATTGGCCGGCCAACGCCATGATCATGACCGCGTCCAGTACGGTCGCGGGCTACCAGATCTACGGCGAAGCCCTGAACGACGCGACGCTCGGCCAGACCTACGTAATCGGCGTCGACGCGACCAGTTCGACGGATCCGGTGATCGCCGCGGGGACGATCATCTATCTCAACACCGACCAGAACACGGCGACCGGCTACAGCCCGTCGTTTTCGCCCGGCAAGATCGGCGCCGAATACGAAATCGTGTTCTCCACCTCTAACGGCGTGCTCGAGCCCTTCCTATATTCGGTGACGTCGGCGGGCGTGACGACGGAGCTCAACGGCGGCCTGCCGCTCGCCTACGGCTTTTCCAGCAACGGCGAGAGCGTCGAGGTCGCGATCCCGCAGTCGCTGCTCACCCCGTCCGGCGGCGCGGCGCCGACCGCGATCGACTTCGCCGCCCTGATCAACAACGCGGACGGCCTGCCGGGCGATTTCAACTACGATCCCGAATACGCAATCGCAGCGCCGGCGACGACGACGGAAACCGGGACCGGGACCGCGACCACGATCGGAAACCAGATCACGCTCAACGGAACGTTCACGGATTTCCCGTCCAGCGACATGATCATGACCTCGTCGAACACCGTCACGGGCTATCAGGTCTACGGGGCCGGCCTCGACGACGCGACGCTCGGCCCCACCTATGTGATCGGCATCGACGCCACCAGCTCGACCGATCCGGTGATCGCGGCGGGCACGATCATCTATCTCAATACCGACCAGAACACGGCGACCGGCTACAGCCCATCGTTCGCGCCCGGCAAGATCGGCGCCGAATACGAGGTGGTGTTCGCCTACGGTTCGAACAGCCAGCTCGAGCCCTTCCTGTATTCGGTGACGTCCGCGGGCGTGACGACGGCGCTCAACGGCGGCCAGCCGCTCGCCTATGGCTTTTCCGCTAACGGCGAGAGCGTCGAGGTCGCGATCCCGCAGTCGCTGCTCACCCCGACCGGCGGCGCAAAGCCGACGGCGATCGACTTCGCCGCCCTAATCAACAATTCAGAGGGCCTGCCGGGCGATTTCAACAACAATGCTGAATACGCAATCGCCGCGCCGGCGGCGACGGGGACGGGGACCGGGACGGGGACGGGGACGGGGACCGGGACCGGGACCGGGACCGGGACCTCGGCGAGCCTGCCCGTCAAGAAGGTCGGCATCGTGTATTCGGCGACGACGGCCGCGCTCTATTACGGCGGCGGCGTGACCGGCGAGACCGCCTATGCCGACCTGTTCATGACGGCGCAGGAGCAGGCCGACGCCGCCGGCGTCTCCTACGACCTCCTGACCGAGGCCGACCTCACCAACGCCGCCATGCTGTCGCAATACAGCGCGCTGATCTTCCCGGATTTTCAGGACGTGCAGTCGAGCCAGGTCGCGGCGATCGACGCTGCGCTGCAACAGGTGGTCACGACCGACAAGATTCCGATCATCACGTCCGGCGACTTCATGACGAATGATCAGAACGGCAATGCGTTGTCGGGCAATCCCTACGCGTCGATGGAGACCCTGCTCAACCTGCAGCCCTCCAGCGACGGCGCGGCGACCTATTCGGTGCAACCCGATCCGACGGCGCTGGCGAACAACAATCCGATCCTCTCCGGGTTCACGTCCGGCGAATTGATCGGCGGCGCGAGCGGCATGTTCGCGGGCACGACCCAGGGCTATTACACGAACAGCGATTACGCGACGTATTCAGGCTATACGGCGCCGGCGACGACGATCGCCGACATCAAGATTTCTGGCGGCGCCACCCTGCCGGGCGTGGTGCAGTCGTCGACCGGCTCCACGGATTTCGCCACCACGGGCCTGTTCGGCGACAGCAATTTGCTGCAGCACGTCATCCAGAACGCCGTGTTCGGCGCGACGCCGAGCCTCACGATGGACATCACGCGGTTCAAAGGCGTCGTGAATTCACGCACCGACATGGATCAGTCGCAGTTTCCGTCGGACGTCTCTCCCGCGAGCGGGACGGGGATCTACACCGAACTGATCCCGATCCTGCAGTCGCTGAAGCAGCAATACGACTTCGTCGGCAGTTACTACATCAACATCGGAAACGACGCCGACCCGTCCGAAGCCAGCGGGACCAACTGGTCGGTCTCGACGCCCTATTACGACCAGATCCTCGAGATGGGCAACGAGATCGGCGATCACTCCTACACCCATCTGATCGACCCGCCGACCACGACGGTCCCGGCGACCACGACTGCGGCGACGGCGGCGGGTTCGACCCAGATCACGGTCAGCGCCCTGCCCGAGTACAATGGCTCGACACTCGACATGATCGTCACCGACCCATCCGACCCGGGCGCCATCGGGACGAACACGCTCGTCTCGGCGGTGACCGCCAACGCGAATGGCTCCTACACGCTGACCCTCGTCAGCGGCGGCGGCGGCGTCCTCGCCGCCATCCCGGCCGGCGCCACGCTCGACTTCGGCATTCCGACGGAGGACACGAATTATCTCGGGACCGGAACGACCGGCACGTTCACCTACGCCTACGAGTTCGGACAATCGAAGGCGATCGAGCAGTCGAACATCGGCATCACGATCGCCGGCGCGGCCGTCCCCGGCGAAAACGACGACCTGCCCGACTCGGAGCAGATCCTGTCGTATTTTCCGACCACGTCCGGCGTCACCGGCTACGTCAACGGCGGCTGGACCGGCGTCGACTCGGGCTCGCCGAATGCGATCGGCTACATCACCCCGTCGGAAACGAGTTCGGTCTACATCGCGCCCAACATCACCTTCGATTTCACGGAAGTCCAATACGACGGCAAGACCGGCGCGGCGGCGCTGGCCGACTGGGAGTCGCTGTTCAATCAGCTGTCCGCCAATTCCGCGACGCCGATCATCGTCTGGCCGTGGCACGACTACGGCATCACCGACTTTCCGACGGGCGGCGCCGGAACGGCCGCGCCCGGCTATTCCGAAGCCATGTACGCGGATTTCATCCAGTACGCGTACAATGCGGATTATGAATTCGTCACCTCGGAGGATCTCGCGCAGCGGGTCGCCGCCGAGCAGGCCGCCACGCTCTCCGAATCGACCAGCGGCTCCGTCGTCACCGCGTCGGTCACGCCGGGCGTGTCCGGACAGGACGAGGATCTCGGCGCAATGGCGCTGAACGTCGTCAACGGCGCGGCCGGCCAGGTCATCAAGAACGCGGGCGGCTGGTACGCCTACGACGCCGACAGCGTGTTCCTGGCCAACGACACGGCGAACAAGGGCGCCGCGGAGACCTTCACCGTCACGCTCGGCGCGACCCAGGACGACGTCACCCACGTCGATTCGCTGCCGATGCGCGCCGACCTCATGTCGGTGAGCGGCAACGGCTCGAACCTGACGGTCTCGTTCACCGGCGACGGCGCGCTCGACATTCACCTCAAGACGCCGGGCGCAGGCGCGAACGTCGTCTCGGTGCAGGCGTCGATCACCGGGACCGAGGGCGCCGGCGCGCTCGCGCCGACCGCGACGCTGAACGGCGACGACCTGACGCTGACCTTCAATGACGGCGCGGAGGCGATCTCCTCGGCCTCGCCGCAGGGCGTTCCCGTCCTCCACACCGTCACGATCACCGAAGCTGCGACCGCCGTCGCCGGCGCGACCTTCGTTTTCGGCGCCCCCGTGGTGGCGATCACGACGGCCGGCGCGACGACCAACCATGCGACGCAGACGATCGCGGGCACGGTGACGGCAGGCGGCGCCGCGGTCGGCTCGACCGTGACGATCACCGACAATGGCAAGACGGTCGGGACGGCGGCGGTGAGCAACGGGGCGTGGTCGACCACGGTGACCCTGTCCGAGGGGGCGAACAGCGTCATCGCCTCGGACACGGACGCCGCCGGCGATACCGGCGCGAGCGGGGCAGTGGCGATGACGCTGGACACCGTTGCGCCGACGGTCGCGATCGCCACGGCGGGCGGGACGACCAGCCAGACGACGCAGACCATCGCCGGCACGGTGACGACGACCGAGGCCGCGGCCGGCTCGACGGTGACCTTGTTCGACAACGGGACGCAGGTCGGGACGGCGAGCCTGAGCGGCGGGGCGTGGTCGACCACGGTCACCTTGGGCGCAGGCTCGAACAGCATCGTCGCCAAGGACACGGATGCGGCGGGCAACACCGGCGCCTCGAACGCGGTCGTCTACACGGTGGCGACGAGCATGGCGGCGCCGGCGATCACGTCGGAGAGCTATTCCGGCTCCGGCGCGACCGGCCACTGGGTCCTCGGCGGCACGGCGACCGCGGGCGCGACAGTCACGGTCTCCGACGGGGCGACGGCGCTCGGAACGGCGACCGCCGCGTCCTCCGGCGCGTGGACCTTCACCACCGCCGAGACCAATGGCGCGATCCGCGTCTACACGGCGACGGCGAAGTCCGGCGCTTCGACCAGCGCCGCCTCGGCCGCCGTCACCGAGGGGACGACCGGGAACGACGTCTTCACCTTCGCCTCGGAAGCGGCGCTGTCGGCGGCGGCGCTGATCAACGGCGACGGCGGGACCGACACGCTGCAACTGTCCGCCGCGGCCGTGCTGAGCGACGCGGACTTCGCCCACGTCCAGGCGATCCAGACCCTCGGCCTGACGGGCGCCAGCAGCGTGACCCTCGGAACCAACGCCTCCAAGGCCGGCGTCAAGACGGTGGTCACCGGGTCGGGGGCGACGAGCGTCGCCGACAGCATGACCGGGACGCTCTCCGTCAACGCGGCGGCGCTCGCTTCCGGCGGCACGCTGACGCTGTCGGGATCCGGCGCGGTCGCCGTGACCGGCCTCGCGGGCGCCCTCGATGCGAGCGGCGACTCGGGCGCGCTCACCGTCACCGAGACGGGGGCCGGGTCGATCAAGACGGGCAGCGGCGTGGACAAGATCACCGCGGCGAAAGGCGGGAACACGATCGCGGTCAACGGCAAGGGCGACACGATGACGGTGACCGGACACACCGCCGCCGACACCTTCACCTGGTCGACGACCGGCGCGTCGCCGAACACGACCGCGGGCCGCGACACGATCACCGGCTTCGCGGCCGGCGGGTCGATCAACGATCTTCTGAACGTCTCGTCGATCAATTCGGGTCTGGCCATCCAGGGAAGCCTCAAGAACAGCACGAAGAAGGTCGCGGCGGACTCGATCGCCTGGCTCTATTCGGGCGGCGCCGCGACGGTCTACGTCAACGACACGACCAGCGCGCTCTCGACCAGCAGTTCGAGCCTGATGGCGATCACGCTGGCCGGCGTGTCGTCGGGGCTGTCGGCTGCGAATGTCATCGCCTGATCCGCTGGCCGGGTGAGCCGGGCAGATTTGCGGGCGGCGGTGCAGACGCGGCCGTTGGCCTACGGCGGCAAACAACGCGCCTGACCGGCGCGACAGTCGACCGGTGCGCTTCCTCCCTCACCCGGGCGCGCGCAAGCGGCGCCCAAGTGGGGGCGGAGACGCTCCCGTCGCTTGACGTTCCGCCGAGACACGCTCCGCGCGTCCTGCCCCGCGCGGGCGCGGCGATCATAGAGTCGACGCAATTTCGACTCACATTTTGCCGGCTGGGGGCCCCATGAAATCCTGGAGCCTCACCCATGCCGACAATGCGTGCGATGGTCGTTCACGAGGCGAAGGGGAGGCTCGCGGCGGTCGAGCGCGACCTTCCGGAGCCGGGCGCGGGGGAGATTCGTCTCCGCGTCGAAGCCTGCGGCGTCTGCCACAGCGACGCGATGACGGTCGAGGGCTTGTGGCCCGGCATCCGCTATCCGCGCGTGCCCGGCCATGAGGCGATCGGCGTGGTCGACGCCCTCGGCGCGGGGGTTCAGGGCTTCGCCGTCGGCGACCGGGCCGGGGTCGGCTGGTTCGGCGGCGCCTGCGGATATTGCCGGCGCTGCCGGCGCGACAGCGCCTTCGCCTGCGAGACCGTGCACGAGGTGACCGGAATCACCCGCGACGGCGGCTACGCCACCCACATGGTGGCGCTCGCGTCAGCGGTCGCGCACGTGCCGGACGACCTCGATTCGGTCGAATCGGCGCCGTTGCTGTGCGCCGGGGTCACTACCTTCAATGCGCTCCGCCACAGCGGCGCGGGCCCCGGCGACCTCGTCGCGGTCCTGGGGGTCGGCGGACTCGGACACCTCGGGATTCAGTTCGCCGCTCGGCAGGGCTTTCGCGCGGTGGCGGTCAACCGTGGCCGCGACAAGGAGGCGTTGGCGCGCGAACTCGGGGCGAGCGACTACATCGACAGCGCGGCGCAGGACCCGGCCGAGGCGTTGACCGGCATGGGCGGCGCGAAGGCGATCCTCGCCACCGTCACCAGCGGCCCGGCGATGCAGGCGATCGCCGGCGGCCTCGGCCCCAACGGGGTCATGATGGTGATCGGCGTGGTTGGTCCGCTGACGGTCGACGCGGTCGGCCTGATCGGCAAATCGGCCGCGATCCGCGGCTGGTACTCCGGCGTCGCGCGCGATTCCGAGGACACGCTGCTCTTCAGCCGGATGAACAAGGTCGCTTCGATGAACGAGGTCTATCCGCTCGCCAGGGCGCAGGAGGCCTACGAGCGTATGATGAGCGGCGAGGCGCGCTTCAGGGTCGTGCTCAGGATGGACTGACGCGCGAGCCTTTCGACCCGGATCCATCGAAAAGCGGAGGCGGCGCATGTCGAACATTCGGTTGTCGGCGGTCGTGGTCGCGGCGAGCGTCCTCTCCGTCCTGGGCGCGTGGGCCATCCCCGCCCAGGACAAGGACGCCGTGAAGGTGGAGAACGGCCTCGGCTTCGCCGAGTTCCGGGGATACGAGGACTGGACCCTGATCGCGATCAGCCAGAACAACGGCAAGATCGCGGCGATCGTGGGCAATCCCGCGATGATCGACGCGTACCGGCGCGGCGCGCCCGGCGACGGCAAGCCGTTCCCGGACGGCGCCCGGATGGCGAAGATCCATTGGACGCCGAAGACACAGGAAGCCTACCCGGGAGAGCCGACGGTCCCCGGCGCCCAGCACGACGTCGATTTCATGGTGAAGGACTCGAAGCGATTCGCCGACAGCGGCGGATGGGGATGGGCCGCGTTCGAGGTCGACGCGGCGGCGGGCGGCTTCAGGCCCGCCAACGAGACCGACAGTCCGCCGCAGGCGCACGACGCGAAGTGCGGGTTCGCCTGCCATACGATCGTGCAGGACCGCGACTACGTCTTCACGGAGTACGGCAAGCGGTGAGGGCGCTTCCCGGCGCCGCGCGCAGGGATAGGCACGAGGCGACGTCACGCGGGGACCTGAGGGCAAGCCACGGAGGCCTGGCGGAAAGTCCATGAACGACCAGTCCGTCACCCGGGATGCAACGCAGGTTGCGCGGACCACCAGCGATCCGCCGACCGCCGCCACGGACCGGCCCGGTCGCCGGTGGTTGGGCGCCGGCCTGCGGCTGTCCATCGTGGTTCTCGCCGGCGCGGTGGCGATCGTCGTCGCCCGCACGTGGGACGATTGGGTCAGCGCCGCCGCACTGCAGGCGACCGACGACGCCTATCTCGCGGCCGACACGACGCCGCTCGCGGCGAAGGTTCCCGGCTATGTGCGGCGGATGCTGGTCAAGGACTTCCAGGCCGTCAAAGCCGGCGACCTTCTGGTCGAACTGGTCGACGACGACTATCGCGCGGAAGTCGCGCAAGCCGAGGCCAACGTCGCCAGCGCCAACGCCACGCTCGACACCATCGCACAGCAGAAAGTCCTGCAACGCGCGCTGATCGAACAGGCGGAGGCGACGATCAAGGCTGCGGAGGCGGACGTGATCCGCTATCGGCTGGAGGCGAAGCGTCAACAGGCGCTGCTGGAAACGAGGCTCGCCGGCACGCCCCAGGCGACCGAGCAGGCCGTCGACAACGCCGCGCACAGCGAGGCGACGCTGGCGCTCAACCGCGCCCAGCTCGACCAGCAGCGCCAGCAGCTCAACGTGTTCGACAGCCAGGAGCGGCAGGCGAAGGCGACGCTCGCGGCGCAGACCGCGGCGCGCGACCTCGCCCGGATCAATCTCGGCTACACCCGGATCGCGGCGCCGGCAGACGGCATGGTCGGCCAGCGTCTCGTCCAGGCCGGCCAGTACCTCAGCGTCGGAACCGAGGTTCTGTCGCTGGTGCCGCTGCCCGACGTCTGGGTGATCGCCAACTACAAGGAAACGCAGATGACCCATGTCCGGGCGGGACAGTCGGCGACGGTCACGGTCGACGCCTTGCCGGGCGTGACGCTGCCGGGCCGCGTCGACAGCTGGTCGCCGGCGTCGGGCGCCGTGTTCTCTCTGCTGCCGCCCGACAATGCGACGGGCAACTTCACCAAGATCGTGCAACGGATTCCGGTGAAGATCGTGCTCGATCGCGACCCCGCGCTCGACGACCTGCTGCGTCCCGGCATGTCGGTCATCGCCACCATCGACACGGGATCGCGCGCCGCCGACGGCCGCGCGGCGGCGCGTTAGGCAATCCCTTGTCCAGCGTCGCGGGCTCGCTCTGCCACGAATCGGTCCACAAAGCGCATACGCCGGCGAGCGAAACCGGCCGTCCGCTGCTCGCGGTCGCGGCCGTGCTGCTGGGCTCGGTGATCGCGACGCTCGCCGCGCGGCTGACCTCGTTCGGCCTCGCCGACGTCGAAGGCGCCGTCCACGCCGGCTTCGACGAGGGGGCCTGGATCACGACGGCCTTCACCGTCGGGCAGATGATGATCGCGCTCATGTCGTCGTGGCTCGGAATGGCGTTCGGCGTGCGCAGGGTGCTTCTGGTCTCCTGCGCCCTGTTCGCCGTGTCGAATTTCTTGCTTCCGTTTTCGCCGGACCTCCGCTCCGTCCTGGCCTTGCAGACGGTCAGCGGGCTGTCGTCCGGAACGTTCATCCCGCTGACGATCGGCGTCGTCATGCTCAATCTTCCGCCCCGCTTGCGGATTTACGGGGTTGCGGCCTACGCGATGAATTTGGAGCTGTCGCTGAACGTCTCGGCGTCGATCGAGGGCTATTTCGACACCAACTGGTCGTGGCGATGGATTTTTTGGGACTCGGCCCTGCTGGCGCCGGTGATGTGGTCTTGCGTCTGGTTCGGCGTGCCGCGCCAGGCCTTCAATCGCGGGCTGTTCCGCAACGCCGACTGGGCCGGGATGCTGTTTGCGAGCGCCGGCCTCAGTGTCCTCTACGCCGCGCTCGACCAGGGCAATCGCCTCGACTGGTTCAATTCCGGGCTGATCGTGGGTCTCATGCTCGCCGGCGCGCTGCTGATCGCAGCCTTTCTGGCTCACGAGCTGACCCACGAAAAACCCTGGATCAACCTGCGCTTCGCCGCGAGCGGCAATCTTCCGCTGATCGCCCTCACGATCAGCTTCTTCCGGATGGTGATTCTGTCGACCTCCTACCTGATCCCGCAATACCTGATCACGGTTCAGGGATACCGGGCGCTCGAGGTCGGCGGGGCGCTCATCTGGATCGCCATGCCGCAATTCCTGCTCGCGCCGATCATTGCGACGATCCTCCGCTTCGTCGATCCGCGCGTGCCGCTGGCGCTCGGCTTCGCGTTGATCGGGATCGCCTGCGCCATGGCCGGCCAGCTCACCGGCGACTGGGCGTCGGACCAGTTCATGCCGTCGCAACTTCTCCAGGCGGCGGGCCAGACCTTTGCGCTGACCTCGGTCGTCTGGCTCGCCCTGAGGCATCTGCAGCCGGCCGAAATCCTGACCTTCGGCGCGCTCTTGCAGACCGGCCGCCTGTTCGGCGCCGAGATCGGCTCCGCCTTCGTTCAGACCTTTGTCCGCGTGCGCGAGCAGATCCATTCCAGTTTCGTCGGCCAGCACATCGTGTCGGGGGCGCCGCCGACGATTCTCCGGCTTCAGGGCTACGCCCACGCCGTCACGAGCCGCTCGCTCGGCGGACCGCAGGAGGCGGCGCGCGCCGCGGCGCTCCTCGCCGCCGCCGCCCGCAGGCAGTCCTATGTGCTCGCCTATGTCGACGGATTCCTGGTTTTGGCGATCGCCGTCGTCGTGGGGCTGCTCATGATGCTGGCGCTGAAAGACCCGCCGGAGGCGCCGGCGCCCGGCGCGTGAGGACGCTTCGGCTGGCGATGGCGCCTTTTGCCGCGCGCGGCGCCTCGGCCGCTCGGGTTTCGCTCAGCCCCCGTCGCGGATCACCCGGCACGAATCGATGTCGAACGTCACCTCGCCGATCGTCAGCGCGGTCTGGTCGCGGAAGGCGCCGGCGAAGGCGACGAAGCGCTCGACGTCGGCGAGGTTGCTGACCAGGCCGAGCGAGACCCGGATCGCGCCGGCGCTTTTTCCGCGATGCTGCATGACTTGCAGAAAGCGCGGCAGCGTCATGTCGGCGCCTTGCGACAGGCTGTCGAGCATGTCGCCCTCCGTCAGGTCTTCCGCCCACTCGCCCGCCCCCGGATTGCAGAAGCAGCCGGTCCGGAGCGAAATCCCCTCGAGGCCCGCGAGTTCGTCGATCCGGCGATAGTCGAGGAGATGGCCGAGGGAATCGTAGACATTCATGGTCACCGTCCCGCCGCGCATGGCGCCGTTGGCCGGCCCGTAGATTCGCACCAGCGCGCGCCCGTTGTCGTGGCGCAGCTCGAGCAGGCGGGCGATCAGCCAGTCGGTCAGGCAGGCGACCCGGGTCCGGATCGTGTCCATGCCGATCGCGTCGAGGCGCCTGAGGCCGCTCTCGACCGCGGGGATGCTCAGGAAATTGAGGGCGCCGTCCTCGAAGCCGGCCTCGCGCGGGGCGAGACAATGCCGGCGGCCGCGAACGGTGACGAAATTGACCGTGCCGCCGCCGAACCAGGGGCGGGCGAGTCCGGCGAGCGTCGATTTGCGGATGCTCGATTGGGGTGGCTTGATCGGAATATTCGGATTCGCTAGCGTCTCGGAGGTATTTCGACCAACGAACTCCAGCGTTGCTTTTTGGGTAGCGCCGAGGGATATGACGTGCGCAAACGGTATTGACCAGAAGTTATCTTGACTACGATGTCTATCGATAGATTGATAACTATAATATCAACGGCGCTGGCGGCGATTGCAATCGTAGTTGCGATCTATACGTCAGAATTGAATTTGCTATTGAAAGGTGTTTATCATATCGATATCGCGGGGTCGACCATAGCAGGCATATCAGGAACGGTTGTAATCGCGTTGTTGCTGGTATGGTTCCATTTTGCGACCAGGTTGCAGCGCGGCGCCAATGACAAGCACGTCCTGTCGTTGCAGGTCGATGCATTGGAGAAGGAGCTGAAGAGATATAGAGATGACACTCTTGTCGATGTTGTGACCGGGATTCCGAATCAGTCCAAGCTTTCAGAAGACGTACGAAAAATTGCAAGCAGGATCACAGAAAAGGACCAATATCAGGTTATCATGCTTGATCTTGATGGATTTGGCAAGATCAATACTCGGTTTGGCTATCGAAGAGGCGACCTCGTCATCAAATCTATCGCTCAAGGCATCTACAATTCGATGCGTCGAGACGAGGAGGCTTACAAGAGGCCGTTCGCCGGGGCCGTTGCGCCCGACGACCTCTGGCGCCGGATTTATCGCAAGTACTCCGGCGGAGACGAGTTCATCTTCCTGATCCGCGGCGGGGAGGATGAAGCCCTGGGTTTCCTGGTCCGTGTGCAACGTCGCTTCGACAGCGAGTTCGGCGAACAGGTCCAGGCGGTGCTGGGCGAGCCTTGGACGTTGAGCTTTCATGCCGGCCTCTGCCGTCTCCATCCCGGCGACAATTTTGGGACGATGCTGGGCCGCGTGGAGGAATGCCTTCGACTCGCCCGGCAGGACGGCAGCGAGTCCCGGGTGTTCTGGGCGTCAGGCAAAACGAGCGCCGATTTTCCGGACGGCGGCTTTGCCGCCCGCACGTACGCAGACGCGCAAAGGCAGTTTGCGTTGCCTTCGCGAGGGTGACGTCATCGGAATGCGCGGACTCGCAGGCGACACTGCGGCGTATGAGGTCGCGTTCCTCGACGTAAGCCGGGCGCGAAGCCTCGCGAGGGCCTGTCTACACCTCCCGCAGCCGCGCCGCGGCCTGCTCGGGCGTCAGGTCGCGCTGGGGGGAGCCGAGCATCTCGAAGCCGACCATGAACTTCTTCACCGTCGCCGAGCGCAGCAGCGGCGGATAAAAATGCGCGTGCATCTGCCATTCGGCGTGGACGGCGCCGTCGGTCGGCTTCTGGTGAAAGCCCATCGAATAGGGGAACGAGACGTCGAACAGCCGGTCGTAGCGGCGGGTGAGGTCCGACAGCGCCGCCGCGAGCGCGGTCTTTTCCTCGGGCGAAAACTCGTCGAAGCCGCCGATGCGGCGGCGCGGCAGAATCATCGTCTCGAACGGCCAGATCGCCCAGAACGGCGCGAGCGTGACGAAATGCGCGTTCTCGGACACGATCCGCTCGCCCAGGCGCAGTTCCTGCGCGAGGTAGTCGAGGAGCAGCGGCCGGCCGTGGTCCAGCAGATACTGCGCCTGGCGATGGGTTTCCTTCTCCATCTCGTTCGGCAGATTCTTGGTCGCCCAGATCTGGCCGTGCGGATGCGGGTTCGAGCAGCCCATGATCTCGCCGCGATTCTCGAAGATCTGCACCGCGCCGATGTCCGGACGCCCGCCGAGATTGATCGTCTCCTCGACCCAGGCGTCGACCACCCGCTCGATGTCCGAAATCTCCATCATCGCCAGCGTCAGGTCGTGGCGGGGCGAGAAGCACAGCACGCGGCAGACGCCGGACTCCCCCTCGGCGCGGATCAGGCCGTCCTCGACCCGCTCGCCGGGCGCGTCGGCGCTCAGCGCGGCGAAATCGTTGTCGAACACGAACGTGTGCCGGTAATCGGGATTTTTTGCGCCGTTGGCGCGCAAGTTGCCGGCGCAGAGGTAGCAATCGGGATCGTGGGCCGGAAGCCCGGTCGCGGGCGTGGATTCGCGCTTGCCCTGCCACGGGCGCTTCATGCGATGCGGCGAGATCAGCACCCATTCGCCCGTCAGCGGATTGAAGCGGCGATGCGACGTTTCGGAGAGGTCGAGCGTCATGCTGGAAAACCCTCATCCGGCGCTTCGGAGCCTCTCTCCTCGTGGCGTTGCGCGCGGCGGCGGGAAACGCCCTTCCCCAGCAAAGCTGGGGAAGGGGAGCCGCATTGCCTAGGGAGAGGGACAGGCAGCCGCAGGCGGCCAGGGCGAGGGGGGTCCAGCTCCGCCGTCATTCGTGCAGGTCCACGAAGCCCGCGCCGTCGGACGGCGCGCAGACGAACACCTCCGCGTGAAGGCCGAAGGCGAGCCGATAGGCGTCGACGAGCGCCCGGCCGACGGATTCGACCGCGTCCGCCTCGACGAGACTCACCGTGCAGCCGCCGAAGCCGCCGCCGGTCATGCGCGAGCCGTGCACGCCGGCGAGCCCCTGCGCGAAATCGGCGAGGAAATCGATCTCCGGGCAGGTGATGGCGAAGTCGTCGCGCATCGAGCGTTGCGAGGCGTTCATCGCCGCGCCGCAGGCCTCGAAGTCGCCGGCCTTCAGCGCCCGCTCGGCTTCCAGCACGCGGGCGTTCTCGGTGACGATGTGGCGGCAGCGGCGGAAGACGAGGTCGGGCAGCGCCCGGCGATGGCGCTCGAGGTCGGCCGGGGTCACGTCGCGCAGCGCCGCGATCGGCCCGAGCAGGGGTCTCAGCAGCCGCACCCCTTCCTCGCAGGCGGCGCGCCGGTCGTTGTAGTCGCCGCCGGCGTGCTGGTGGCGGACGTGGGAGTTGGCGATGACCAGCCTGAGGGTCGGCGCGATCGGCACGGGGCGCGCGTCGAGCGAGCGGCAGTCGATCAGCAGCGCGTTTCCGGCGACGCCGCAGGCGGCGATGTACTGGTCCATGATGCCGCAGCGCATGCCGACGAAGTCGTTCTCCGCCCGCTGCGCCACCCTCGCCGCCGCGACCGGCTCGAACGGCAGCCCCGACGCCGCGAGGAGCGCGTGCGCGACGGCGACTTCCAGCGCCGCCGAGGAACTGAGGCCCGCGCCGAGCGGCACGTCGCTTCCCACCACGAGGTCGGCGCCGGCGAGGCGCAAGCCGCTCGTCTCCAGCATCGCCGCGACGCCGAACACGTAATCCGACCAGTCGTGCCGCCCGCTCGGGGCGGGCGCGTCGAGGTCGAACGCGCGCGTTTCGTCCATGAACAGGGAATAGACGCGGATCGTGCGGTCCTGACGCGGCGCGGCGGCGACCAGGGTCGAGAAATCCAGCGCCGCCGGCATGACGAAGCCGTCGTTGTAGTCGGTGTGTTCGCCGATCAGGTTGACGCGCCCGGGGGCGCGGCTCACTCTGGCCGAGCGCCCGAAGCGCAGCAGAAAGTCCTGCGCGACGTCGCGCGCCTGAGCCCCGAGACCGGCCATGTCTCCCGTCAGCCCTTGCGCTTCTGGTAGACGTCGACGAACACCGCGGCCAGCAGGACGAGACCCTTGACCACCTGCTGCCAGAAGATGCCGAGGCCGACCAGCGACATGCCGTTGTTCATGACGCCCATGAACAAGGCGCCGATGACCACGTTCATCACCTTGCCGGCGCCGCCCGAGGCCGACGTGCCGCCGATGAAGCAGGCGGCGATGACGTCGAGTTCGAACCCGGAGCCGGCGGAAGGCGTCGCCGAATTGAGGCGCGCGGCGACGACGAGGCCGGCGAGCCCGGCCAGCAGGCCCATGTTGGCGAAGGTGAAGAAGATCAGCCGCTCGGTCTTGACGCCGGAGAGGCGCGCCGCGAGCACGTTGCCGCCGAGCGCGTAGATGCGCCGCCCGACCACGGTCCGGGTGGTGATGAACTGGTAGAGCGCGATCAGCGCGCCCATGATCACCAGGATGATCGGAAGGCCCTTGTAGAGCGCGAGGTTCCAGGCGATGCCGACGATGATCACGGCGAACACGAGGTTCTTGCCGATCAGCAGGGCGAGCGGCTCGACCTCCATCCCGTCGAGCTTGGCCCGGCGCCAGCGCCGGATGCCGCCGACGAACATCCACAGCGCGACGAGCGCGCCGAGCAGCAGCGACACCCAGTGGATGTTCGCCCATTCGGGCAGCGAGTCGGCGATCGATCCGAAATCGGTGACGTCGGGCAGGAAGCCGGAGGCGATGCTCTGGAAGCCCTTCGGGAAGGGCCCGACGAACTGGCCAAGCAGCATGTTGCCGGTCAGGCCGCGGAAGATCAGCATGCCGCCGAGCGTGACGATGAAGGACGGCATCTTGGCGTAGGCGACGAGAACGCCTTGCGCCGCGCCGATCAGGGCCCCCACCGCCAGGCAGATGACGATCACCAGCGGGTAGGGAAACTTCGCGTAGACGATCAGCGATCCGCCGACGGCGCCGACGAAGCCGACGATCGATCCGACCGAGAGGTCGATATTGCCGCCCACGATGATCAGCAGCATGCCCAGCGCCATGATCACGACGTAGGAGTTCTGCATGATCAGGTTGGTGATGTTGACCGGCGACACCGAGGCGTGGTCGGCCGTGATCAGGTAGAAGAACAGGACGATCAGCAAGAGCGAGCCGAGCAGCCCGTAGTCGCGAAGATTGTCCTTCCAGAGTTGGCCCCGGACTTCCGCCTTGAGGGCGGCGGCGTCCGCCTGGATCTGCGTGCTCATTGGAAGGCCCCCGCGTACTGGCGCATGATCGACGCCATGATTTTCTCCTGACTGGCTTCCTTGGCCGGCATTTCGTCGACGAATCGGCCCTCGTTCATCACGTAGATGCGGTCGCAGATCCCGAGCAGCTCGGGCATCTCCGACGAGATCACGATCACGCCCTTGCCCTGGGCCGCGAGGTCGTTGATGAGCGTGTAGATTTCGAATTTCGCGCCGACGTCGATGCCGCGCGTCGGCTCGTCGAGCATGAGAACCTTGGGCTCGGTGAACAGCCACTTGCTCAGCACGACCTTCTGCTGGTTGCCGCCGCTGAGATCGAGCGTGCGCTGATGGATGCTGGACGAGCGGATGCGCAGCGCGGTGCGGAAGCGGGTGGCGACCTGCTCCTCGCGCGCTTCGTTGATCACGCCGCCGTCGGCCACGCCCTCGAGCCTGGCGAGCGTGATGTTGTGCTTGATGTCTTCGTTGAGGATCAGGCCGAGGGTCTTGCGGTCCTCGGTGACGTAGGCGAGGCCGGCGTCGATCGCGTCGTCGATGGTGTCGAGCTTGACCGCCTTGCCCTCGAGCGTCGCCGCGCCGGTGATGTTGCGCCCGTAGGCCCGGCCGAACACGCTCATCGCCAGTTCGGTGCGTCCCGCGCCCATGAGGCCCGCGATGCCGACAACCTCGCCGCGGCGGACGTGCAGGCTGACGTCCTTCACCACCGCGCGGCCCGCGTGCTGCGGATGCTCGACGCGCCAGTCGCGAATGGAAAACAGCTCCTCGCCGATGGTCGAGGCGCGCGGCGGATAGCGCTCCGTCATCTCCCGCCCGACCATGCTGCGGATGATCCGGCTCTCGCTGACCTGGCCGGCGCGGCAGTCGATGGTCTCGACGGTCGATCCGTCGCGGATCACGGTGATCGAGTCCGCGACGCGAGCCAGTTCGTTCAGCTTGTGCGAGATCATGATCGAGGTCATGCCCTGCTTCTTGAACTCGAGCAGCAGGTTGAGCAGCGCCGCGCTGTCGGCTTCATTCAGGCTCGCCGTCGGCTCGTCGAGGATCAGGAGCTTGACCTTCTTCGACAGCGCCTTGGCGATCTCGACCAGCTGCTGCTTGCCGACGCCGATGTTGGTGATCAGCGTGTTGGGCGATTCTTTCAGGCCCACCGTCTTCATCAGCTCGCGGCTGCGGCGGAACGATTCGTTCCAGTCGATCACGCCGTTGCGGGCCGGCTCGTTGCCGAGGAACATGTTTTCGGCGATCGAAAGCTGGGGCGCGAGCGCGAGCTCCTGGTGGATGATGATGATGCCGAGGTGCTCGCTGTCGGCGATGCGGTGGAAGCGGCGCGGCTCGCCCTTGTACCAGATCTCGCCCTCGTAGGAGCCGTAGGGGTAGACGCCGCTCAGCACCTTCATCAGCGTCGATTTGCCGGCGCCGTTCTCGCCGCAGATCGCGTGAATCTCGCCCTCCTCGACTGCGAGATTGACGTCGCGCAGGGCGACGACCCCAGGGAATCTCTTGGTGATTCCCTTCATTTCGAGGATGGCGGGCATAGGCTTCCCTGACGTTTCCCAGTCGGCAGTCTGCCGCATCGCGGGCCGCCGGAAAAGGCTGAAAACGGGCCTCCGCGCCGAAGCGCGGAGGCTTTTTCGCGTGCTGCTTACTGCAGCTGGTCGAGCTTGTAATAGCCGCTGTCGACCAGGGTCTGCTTCCAGTTGGTCGCGTCGACCGGCACCGGCTTCAACAGGAACGACGGCACCACCTTGACCTTGTTGTTGTAGGTCGTGGTGTCGTTGATCTCGGGCTTGCCGCCCTTGACGACGGCGTCAACCATGCCGGCGGCGACCTTGGCGAGGTCGCGGGTGTCCTTGAAGATCGTCGAATATTGCTCGTGTCCGATGATCGACTTGACCGACGGGATTTCCGCGTCCTGGCCGGAGATGATCGGCATCGGCAGATCCTTGGAGCCGTAGCCGACGCCCTTCAGCGCGGAGATGATGCCGATGCTGATGCCGTCATAGGGCGACAGCACAGCGTCGACCTTCTTCTTGGTGTAGTAGGCCGAGAGCAGGTTCTCCATGCGGGACTGGGCGGTGGCCGCGTCCCAGCGCAGCGTCGCGACCTTGTCCATGCCCTTCTGTCCCGACACGACGACGAGCTCGCCCTTGTCGATCAGGGGCTGAAGCACCGACATCGCGCCGTCGTAGAAGAAGAAGGCGTTGTTGTCGTCGGCCGAGCCGCCGAACAGCTCGATGTTGAACGGGCCCTTCTTGCCCTGGTCGAGGCCGAGGCCGTGAACCAGGGTCTTGGCCTGCTCGACCCCGACCTGGAAGTTGTTGAAGGTGGCGTAATAGTCGACGTGCGGCGAGCCGACGATCAGGCGGTCGTAGGAGATCACCTTGATCCCCTGTTCGGAGGCCTTCTCCAGCGCGTTCGACAGGGTCGTGCCGTCGATCGCCGCGATCACCAGGACTTTCTCCTTCTTGGTGATCATGTTTTCGATCTGGTTGAGCTGGGTCGGAATGTCGTTGTCGGCGTATTGCAGATCGGTATTGTAGCCCTTGGCCTGTAGCACCTTGGCCATGTTGTCGCCGTCCGCGATCCAGCGCGCGGAAGACTTGGTCGGCATCGAGATGCCGATCGTCGGCTTGTCGTCGGCCAGCGCGGGACTCGCGGCGGCGAATACGCCAAACGCGACCGCCGCCGCGATTGTCATCAATTTCATGCCTTCCTCCTCGGCCAACTCGTGGCCTCAATTGCGCTCGCCGGCTTCGGCGGGCTACCTCTCGCCGGCGAGGCCGGCGCGCGGATTCCTCAGCAGTCCTTGACCGCGCCGAGCGCCGCCGGGACTGCCACAATGTGTGGAAAATGGGGAAGCGACTTCAGCGATCGCCCGCACGAAAGGCGCGGCGCCGCTCTTCGCCCTGCCTGGTTATCCTCCCGCTCGCCCTGCCATGGCGCTCGATCGCCCTCTATCGCTCAACACTCTAACATGCAAGCGCCTGCGCCGCAGGGAAGGACACGCGCTTTCCGCTCCGGCCGGCGCCGTATAACTCATATTGTAATACTATTGCTACGGCCGCCGGGTCAATCGTCTGCCGGCGGTAAGGTGGGCGGGCGCCAAGCCAAGTTGTCGCACGGCGCCGCTGGACGCTGCTGGCGGCGGGTCGCGAAAAAAAATGCCCTCTTCGCGGGAAGGCGCTCGAGATCGAGTCCTCCGGGTGCGTAATGGCGCCGGAGGGCTTCGCCGCCGCGCCCGATTGCTCGAGCCTCCGCCGTAGGGTTCGGGACGCCCGTTTTCACGGGCATGCCGCTGCGGGGCAGGCTCGGCGGTCATGAATCGCCCGGCCGCACGGCGCGCAGAACCCGCGCGAGCGCGCCGGTCGGCGCCGCCCCCGAGAGCCCGAGCCCGAGCGCCAGCGCCGGAAAATAGACCGAGACGCCGAGGCCCGCGAGCGCGGCCAGCCGGATCTCGCGCGAAAAAGCGGTGTGCGCCAGGGCGTCCGCCAGATACGCGTCGGCGAGCGTCAGCGCCAGCGCGAGGGCGCCCGAGGCGAACAGGGTGGCGGCGACGGCGCCGATGAACCGGTCGTCGGGCTCCGCCCAGCCGCGCCGGCGCGCCAGCGCATAGACGCTGCCGACCTTCAGCCACAGGCCGGCCGCGGTGCCGAGCGCGAGGCCGGGGGCGCCGAGCGGCCGGTAGAGCAGGACCTTCAGCGCGACATTGAGCGCGACCCCGGCGAGCGTCGCCTTCATCGGCGTCGCCGTGTCGCCGCGTGAGAGAAAGCTCGCGGCCACGATCCGGTCGACGAACAGCGCCGGCATGCCGAGCGAATAGGCGGCCAGCACCCCCGCCGCCTGCTGGGTGGCGCTGGCCTTGAAGGCGCCGTGCTCGAAGGCGGCGGCGATGATCAGGTCCGGAATGAGCAGGAAGACGACGACGAAGGGCGCGCCGAGCGCGAAGGTCAGCGAGGCGGCGCGGTTCTGGGCGTGCAGCGCCGCCTCGTCGTCGCCGCGGGCGACGAGCCCGGCCATTTCCCGGAGCAGGACCGAGCCGGTCGCGATCACGATCACGCCGCCCGGCAGTTGATAGAGGCGATCGGCGTAGCTGATCGCCGACAGGCCGCCGGTCGGCAACAGCGAGCCGACGATCTGATCGGCGAGCGCGCCGATCTGGTAACTCGCGGAGATGCCGATCGCCGGCCCGAGCATCCAGAAGAATTGTCGCACCTCGGGCGTCCAGCGCGGCCGCATGAGGCGCTCGAGCAGCCCGCGCCGGCGCGCGTCGGCCATGGCGATGGCGAGTTGCGTCGCCCCCGAGGCGAGAAAGCCCCAGCTCGCCATGCTCGCGACGCCCGGCGAGAGCTTCGGAAACCACGCCGCCCAGGCGAGGAAGGCGATCATGCACAGGTTGGCCGCAGCGGGCGCGGCCGCCGGCACGCTCCAGGAATTGTTGGCGTTGAGCGTGCCCTGGTGCAGCGCGAACACCGCGATGAAGGCGATGTAGGGGAACATGATCCGCGACATCGCCACCGCGGCCGCGAATTTTTGCGGCTCGCGCACGAAGCCGGGGGACGTCAACTCCACCAGCAGCGGCATGTCGAGATAGACGAGGGCGAGCAGGACGACCTGCGAGAGGATCAGCAGGGTGAACACCTGGCTGGCGAACTGGCCGGCGTGCTCGGGGCCCTTCGTCTCCAGAACCCGCGTGTAGGTCGGCAGGTAGGCGGCGTTGAACGAGCCCTCGCCGAAGATCTGGCGGAACTGGTTGGGCAGCTTGATCGCCGCGACATAGGCGTCGTTGAGGGCGCCGCCGCCGAGCAGCGCCGCCAGCGCCATGTCGCGGACGAAGCCGGTCAGGCGCGAGACGACCGTCCAGCCGCCGACGGAGAAGATATTGCGGACCATGCGCGACATGGCGCAGGGCTTTAGACGGTTTCTGCGGTTACGCCAAAGCGGCCGCCGCGGCGGCCGAAAGCGGAGGGCCTCGGCCCTCCGCCGCTCGGCTCATCGGCAGGGCGGCTCGCCGGGGCCGCCGCAGGCGCGCTCCTTGCCTTCCGGGCGTGGCGGCTTGCGTTCGGCGGCCGCGGGCTCGCCTTTCGGCGCCCCGCCCGGCCCCGCCTCGGGCCGCGGGCGCTCGCCGCCCGGCCCCGCCTCGGGTCGCGGGCGCTCGCCGCCCGGCGCCGGGACGGCCGCGGCGGGCTTCGGCGGCTCCGGCTTCGCTTCGGGCTTCGGCGCGGGCGGCTTTGCGCCGCCCTCGCGCTCGACCGGGACGCCGGGCGCCTTGTCTGGCGCCGGCTTCGCAAGCGCCGGCGTTTCGGTCTTGACCGGCTTTTCGCCGAGCGGCGTCTGGGCCGGGGCGCCGGGCTTTTCGCCCGGGGCGAGGCGCTGCGGTTCGCCGGGCGCGAGCGTCGCTCCCGCCGGCGTCTTGCGTTCGAGGCCCGGGACGCTCTCCGGCGGCTTCTCGCCCGGGGCGAGCCGCTGCGGTTCGCCGGGCGCGCCGGGCGCGATCGCGGCGGAGCCCGCCGCCGTCGCCGGCATGACGCCCGGGCCCTTCAGCTCGCCTGGACGCGCGGTCGCCGCCACCGCGGGCTTGCCCTGGTTGGCCGAATGGAACTGCATCGGATCCATGCTGGCCGCACGCGCATGGGCGAGCTGAACCGGCGTCGGCCGGATGTGCTCTTCGGTGGTCAGGCGCGCCTGCTCCGGGGTGGGTCTCAGCGCGATGCCTCCGGGACCGCCGTTGAAGCTGGCGCGTCCCGCGCCGGGCGCGACCGGGACCGGCTGGGTGTAGACGTTGGTGACGTGGACGCCGCCGAAATTGTTGACGGTCGTGTTGTAGACGAAGCGATTCGCTTCCCACCGCCCGCCTTCGTAGCCGAGGCCGTTGTAACCGAAGCCGTAATTCACGCCGCCGTAGAAGCCGACGTGCGGACCCCAGTAACCCTGATGGAACAGATAGACGCCGCCGACGAACGCCCAGTATCCCGGCGTCCACAGCACGTTCGGCCGCGGCGGCGGCGCCCACACGCCCGGCACCCAATAATAGTCGGAGTTGTTCCAGGCCCAGTAGCCCGGCGTCCACACATGGCCCGGCGCGGGCAGCGGCGGCTGCTCGTACACGGGCAGGGGCGGCGGCGGCTCCTCGGCCTCGATCACCGGCCCAGGCGCGAAACCGTCGGTCGTGGGACAGGCGCAGGTCTGTGCGAAGGCGGGCAGGGCGAGGATCGGCGTCGCGACGCCCATCAGCAGAATCGCCAGCCCCGGTTGCAAGAAACGCATCGCGTCTTCCTTTCCGTCGTTGCAAGGACGAAGTTCGACATCGCCCAGTCTCCGTCCGCCACGCGGACGGTCATCGTCCGACGCCCGCTGCGAAGCCTTGGCGTCGATCGCGATTCTGGAGCTTCCGACTGACGGCTATACGATCACGCGCGGCCTGAACGGCGCTTGAACGCCGTTAGCGGCTTGACGTTCCTTTGCGACGCCAATGTGGCCGGCGGTAGACAGCGGCGCCGCCCGTCAGGCAGCGGGCTTCGGCCGCGAGGGCCCGAGCCAGCCGGGCGCCCGGGTCGCGCGCCTGCGGGCGCGATCGCCGCCGCTCATAGCCCGACGCCGCGCAGGAGCCGCGGCGCCTCGCCGCCCGCGCCGCCCGCCTCGATGATGAACCGCTCCTTGAGCCACGGCGCGCGGTCGACCAGCCTGAGGCCGAGGTCGCGGACGAACCGCAGCGGACCGATATCGTTGGAAAACAGGCGGTTCATCAGGTCCATGCCCATGCCGCTGGCGGCTGCGTCGAAGCGGCGCGCCCTCTGGTAGGCTTCGAGCCCGCCCGCCGCGCCCGGGTCGAGGCCGAGCCGCATCGCCGCGACGACCGTCTCGGCCAGCGCCGCGACGTCGCGCAGGCCCAGATTCAGCCCCTGGCCGGCGATCGGGTGGACAACGTGCGCCGCATCGCCCACCAGCGCCAGCCGGTCGCCAACGAACCGGCGCGCCACCTGGAAGCGGAACGGGAACGCCTCGACCCGCGAGGCGAGCGCAATCTCACCCAGCGTCGGGGTGAAGCGCAGCGCGAGTTGGCGCAGGAAGTCGTCGGGGTCGAGGGCCAGAAGCGCGCGCGCGTCGGCGCGCCGTTCGTTCCAGACGATGCTCGATCGCCGGCCGGGCAGGGGCAGAATGGCGAACGGGCCGGCGGGGAGGAAGTGCTGCCGCGCCTCTCCCTCGTGATCGTATTCGTGCGCGATCGTCGCGACGATGCCGGACTGGTCGTAATCCCAGCCGTAGGCCGGAATCTCGGCGAGCGTCCTCAGCTTCGAGCGCGCGCCGTCGGCGGCGACGGCGAGGCGGGCGCGCACGGAGCGCCCGTCGGCGAGCCCGATGTCGGCGACGCGCGCGGCCGGCCGAAAACCGGCGACGGCGCCCGCTATGGTCACGACGCCGAGCGCCCGGCACAGCTCCGAGAGCGCCGCGACCACGTCGTCGTTGAACGCCATGTGGGCGAGCGGGCCGGATTCGGTTGCCTCGAAGCCGAGATGGGGCAGGCGGACGGCGTCGTGCACGCCGCCGTCCATGATCGTCATCTTGACGATGGCCTGCGCCTTGGGCTCGATCGCGTCCCAGGCGCCGACGGTCTCCAGAAGCCGTCGCGGCCCCTCGGCGATCGCGACGGTGCGCAGCGGCGGCCGGGACGCGTCGCGCGGCGGCGCCGGATCGATCACCGCCACCGCGATCCCTTCGCCCAGCGCCTGCTTCAACGCCGCGGCGAGGGCGAGCCCCGACGCCGCCGCGCCGGCGATGACGAGGTCGAAAACGGGCAGGGATTCGGTCACGGGGCGAACTCCTCGAGGGGAGGTCCTTTTCTGACGTTTGCGCGGGAGGCGCAACGCCGGCGTCGCAGCCACGCCCGTGGCGGGCGGCGATGGCCGGAGCGTTTCACCCGACCCGACCCGACCGGGGCCGAGTCTCTGGTCGCGTCCGCGCTACCCCGCCGCCTCCTCGACGCGCACCTCGTAGCCCCACAGCCAGCGGATGTGGCGCAGCGTCGCGTCCTTGCCGATGTCGGCGAGACCGACGCCGTTGCGCCGGGTCAGTCTCAGCACCAGCGGGCGGTCGCCGATCAGGTCTCCGTCCACCACCTGGAGGTCGGGCTCGTTGGCCGCCACGTCGTAGCTGTCGGCCAGCGTCGAGCGCACCCGGCGATAGCCCTCGGCGTCGTGGATCGCCTGCACCCGCACCTTGGAATCGTTGGCCTTGTCGGCGAGCGCGAACATGCGGAACTGGCGGATCAGGCGCGGCGAGAGGAACTGGCGGACGAACGATTCGTCGCGGTAGTTCGCCCACACGTCGCGCAGCACCGCCGGCCAGTCGCTGCGCCCGGCGATGTCGGGGAACCACGCGCGGTCCTCGTCGGTCGGCGTTTCGCAAATCCGCCGGATGTCCTGCATCATGGCGAAGCCGAGCGCGTAGGGGTTGAAGCCCGAGAAGCGCGGGTCCGTGTAGTCGAACTGGGCGACGACGTTGGCGTGGCTCATCAAAATTTCGAGCAGCGCGCCCTCCGAGATCAGCCCCTTGTCGTACAGCCGGTTGACGATGGTGTAGTGGACGAAGGTGGCGCAGCCTTCGTTCATCAGCTTCGTCTGGCGCTGGGGATAGAAATATTGCGCGACGTTGCGCACGATGCGCAGCAGCTCGCGCTGCCAGACGCGCAGCTTCGGGCTGTTCTTCTCCAGGAAATAGAGCAGGTTCTCCTCGGGCAGGCGGAGGTTGCGCTTGCGTTCGCGCGCGTCCTCGTCGAGGGCGCCGGGCGCCTCCTCGGCGGGCTTGGCGCCGGGAACGGTCCGCCACAGGTCGCGGTACTCGTGCGCCTCGCGCTCGAGCCGCTCGCGCCGCACCCGCTCGTATTCGGCGAGACTGAGCTTGCGCGCCCTCGGATAGCGGAACACGCCCTGGCCCATCAGGGCGTGCGCGGCGTCGATCGTCCGCTCGACCGCCTCGACGCCGTAGCGCTCCTCGCAGGAGGCGACGTAGCGCTTGGCGAAGTCGAGGTAGTCGAGGATGCCGGTCGGGTCGGTCCACTGCTGGAACAGGTAATTCGACTTGAAGAAATGATTGTGGCCAAAGGCGGCGTGGGCGATGACCAGCGTCTGCATGGCCATCGTGTTCTCCTCCATGCAATAGCTGATGCACGGATTGGAGTTGATCACGATCTCGTAGGCGAGCGCGGTGTAGCCCTTGCGGTACAACGCCTCGTCGCGGGCGAAGCGCTTGCCGTAGGACCAGTGCGCGTACATCAGCGGCATGCCGACCGAGGAATACGCGTCGAGCATCTGCTCGGCCGAGATGATCTCGATCTGGTTGGGGAAGAGATCGAGGCCGAGCTCGTCGCGGGCGATCGTCTCGATCGCGTCGTAGACGCGGCGGACGGTCTGAAAGTCCCATTCGGCGCCGTCGAACAGCAGCCGGCCTCCGGGATGAAGGGCGTGGGTCGCTTCCAGTGACGCGGTCATGGCGCTGCTCCCTTGGCGGCGGGCTTCGAGAAGAGCTTGCGGAACACGGGATAGATGTCGGAGCGGCCGGCGACCCGCGCCATGGCGAAGTTCGGCGCGGCCTCCTTGAGGCCGGCGTAGGCGCGCCACAGCTCCTTGCCGCCGAAGTCGCGCGGGCTGTCCTCGTCGGCGATCTCGATATAGGCGTAGTACTGCGCCAGCGGCAGGATCGCCTGCATCAGCAGCGCCACGCATTCGCGCGAATCGCTGCCCGAATTGTCGCCGTCGGAGGCCTGCGCGCAATAGACGTTCCAGTCGGCGACCGGATAGCGCGCCTCGCGGATCGTCAGCATCTCCTTCAGCGCCGTGCTGACCACCGTGCCGCCGGTCTCGCGGCCGTAGAAGAACTCCTGCTCGTCGACCTCCGCCGCTTCGTCGGTATGGCGGATGAACACGATGTCGACCCGCTCGTACTTCCGCTTCAGGAACAGGTGCAGGAGGATGAAGAACCGCTTGGCCAGCTCCTTCTCGCGCTCGCCCATCGAGGCCGAGACGTCCATCAGGCAGAACATCACCGCTTTGGCGCGCGGAACCAGGACCGGCGAGAACCGGCTGTAGCGCACGTCGATCGGATCGATGAACGGAATGGCGCGCTGCCGGCGCTTCAGCCGCTCGATCTCGCGCACGAGATGGACGATGCGCTGGCGCTCGGCGACGTCGGAGCCGGGCTGGGCGCGCAACGCCTCGAGCTCCTCCTCGAGCTTCTGGACTTCGCCGGCGGTGGGGCGGCGCAGCGCGAGCCGCCGCCCCATGCTGACGCGCATCGTGCGCAACACCGCCAGATTCGGCGTCGTGCCGTCGCTCGAAAAGCCAGCGCGGCGGTATTCCTTCGCCTTGGCGTCCCGCAGCGAGGTCTTGACCAGATCGGGCAGCTCGAGGTCCTCGAACAAAATGTCGAGGAACTCGGCTTCGGTGAGGGCGAAGGAGAACGGATCTTCGCCGCGGCCGGAGCCAGCCTCGCGCCCGCCGCCGCCTCCGCCGCCCTTTTTCGGCTTGTCGATGGTGTCGCCGGCGACGAACTCCTTGTTGCCCGGCAGGACGAACTCGCGCTCGCCGCTTTCGCGCGAGAGATGGAACTGCGGCTCGTCGATGCCGTCGGACGGGATCGACACCGAGCCGCCCTTGGCCACGTCGGCGATCGACCGCTCCGCCACCGCCTTGTCGACCGCGCGCTTGACCTCGGAGCGTACGCGACGAAGGAAGCGCTGTCGGTTGCCCAGGCTCTTGTCGCGCGGATTGAGACGGCGGTCGACGAATTGGGCCATGCCCGTTCCTTCTCTGCTGCCTACCCGGCCTTGTTGACGCGCATATACCACTCCACCAGCCGGCGCACCTGCCGCTCCGTGTAGCCGCGCGCCTTCATCCGGTCGAGGAAATCGGCGTGCTGTTTCTCGGTCTTGGAATCCTGCTTGGCGCCGAAGCTGATGACCGGCAGAAGCTCCTCGACCTGACTGAACATACGCTTCTCGATTACCTCGCGGATCTTCTCGTAGGAGGTCCACGATGGATTTCGGCCCTGGTTGGCGGCCCGCGAGCGCAGGGCGAATTTAACAATCTCGTTGCGGAAGTCTTTCGGATTGGCGATCCCGGCCGGTTTTTCGGTCTTGGAAAGCTCCGAATCGAGCACGTGGCGGTCGAACACCTGGCCGGTGTCGGGGTCCTTGTAGTCCTGTTCCTCGATCCACGCGTCGGCATAGGCGATGTAGCGGTCGAACAGGTTCTGCCCGTATTCGCTGTAGGATTCGATGTAGGCCTTCTGGATCTCGCGGCCGATGAACTCGGCGTAGCGCGGCGCGAGCACCGACTTGATGTGGTCGAGGTAGCGGCTCTCCACGTCCTTGGGATATTGCTCGCGCTTGATCGCCTGCTCGAGGATGTACATCAGGTGGACCGGGTCGGCGGCCACCTCCTCGTTGTCGAAGTTGAACGTCTCCGACAGCACCTTGAAGGCGAACCGGGTCGAGACGCCGCTCATGCCCTCGGCCACCCCGGCTGCGTCGCGGTATTCCTGCAGGGACTTCGCCTTCGGATCGGTGTCCTTCAGGCTTTCGCCATTATAGACCCGCAGCTTGGAATAGAGCGAAGAGTTCTCGTGGTCCCTGAGCCGGGTCAAAATGCAAAAGCGGGCAAGGAATTCGAGCACTTCCGGCGCGCACGAGGCGTGCGCGAGCTCGCTGTTCTCAAGCAGCTTGGCGTAAATTTTGGCTTCTTCGTCCACCCTGAGGCAGTAGGGGACCTTGACGACGCAGATGCGGTCGAGGAACGCCTCGTTGTTCTTGTTGTTCTTGAACTGCTCCCATTCCGATTCGTTGGAATGGGCGAGCACGATGCCCTGGAAGGGCAGGGCGCCGAGGTTCTCGGTGCCGGCGTAGTTGCCTTCCTGGGTGGCGGTGAGCAGCGGGTGCAGCACCTTGATCGGCGCCTTGAACATTTCCACGAATTCGAGCAGCCCCTGCGTCGTGCGGTTGAGGCCGCCGGAATAGCTGTAGGCGTCCGGGTCGTGCTGCGAGAAATGCTCGAGCTTGCGGATGTCGACCTTGCCGACCAAAGTCGAGATGTCCTGGTTGTTCTCGTCGCCCGGCTCGGTCTTGGCGACGCCGATCTGCCGCAGCTTGGACGGATAGAGCTTGACGACGGAAAAGCGCGAGATGTCGCCGTCGAACTGATCCATGCGCTTGGCCGCCCAGGGCGAGCAGATGCCGGTCAGGCGCCGCTGCGGGATGCCGTAGCGGCTTTCCAGCGCCGCGCCCATGGCGTCGGGGCGGAACAGGCCCAGCGGCGATTCGAACACCGGGCTCATCTCGTCGTCGGCGGCGAGCACGTAGATCGGCTGCGTCTCCATCAGCGCCTTCAGGCGTTCGGCGAGCGACGACTTGCCGCCGCCGACCGGACCGAGGAGGTAGAGAATCTGTTTGCGCTCCTCGAGACCCTGCGCAGCATGCTGGAAGTAGCTGACCACGCGCTGGATCGTGTCCTCCATGCCGAAGAAGCCGGTCATCGAGGGGTAGAGCTTGATGGTGCGGTTGAGAAAGATGCGGCCGAGGCGCTGGTCCTTCGAGGTGTCGACCACCACCGGCTCGCCGATCGCCGCGATCATGCGCTCGGCCGCCGAGGCCATCATCGCCGGATTGCTGCGGCACCCTTCGAGGTAGTCGTTGAGGCTCATCGCCTCGCGCCGCTCGCGCGCATAGGCCGAGGAGAACAAGTCGCGGATGTCGCGGCCCGCGGCGTTGGATTCCGATCCCGAAAGTACAAAACCGGCGTTCGGGCTCATGGCGCGTCTCCAATAAACTCGGGCTCCGATCACGCCCCTTTTCGAGGGTGAGTCGGAAAGGTTAACCGACAGTGTACGCGTGTTTCGAACTGAGACAAACGGCAAGGCGACTTGGGCGCGCGCCCCGACCCGCGGCGTCGTGTGTTCGGGACCAAGTGTGTCGACCCAACTTCGCCCTCGAGCGGCATTCGTGTTCTCTCGCCCCGATTCCGCTTCCGACCCGGCCCGTCGCGTCCTGCCGACGAGGGGTCCCGATCATCCGGCCTCTCGGCCGGCGCCGCGATCTCGCCGCCCGTCGCCGGCGCGGCGCCCCGCCGGTCGAAACGACCGCCCGGGTCATGAAACGCCGCAACTGCGGCAAACGATCCGACGCAAGTTCGGCGCCGGAGCGCGTCGCAGGCAACTTTCATCAGGTTTGGTGAAAAGCGGCCCCGCCGCGCCGCGACTTCTTACGCTGGCCCACGAAACGAGCAAAAGTGCGGCGAGCGCAGGCGGTCGCGGCGCAGGCGCCCAAGATTTTCGCACAGCCGCCTGTCGAAATGGCGGCGAGGGCTGCCGGCGGAGAGCCGGCGGGAAACGGCGGCGCGGGCTCGCGGCGGCGCGGGCCATCCGATTGACGGCGATCGGGGTTGCCTCGACAATCGCGCGTCATCGGGGAGGGAAGCGAGCGTGCCGCAACAGTTCACCTACCGCGTTCCGGACGAGGACATCGCCGACCTGGCGGCCCGGCTGGGGCGGATGCGGCTTCCCGACCCGGCGCCCGGCGACCCCTGGGCCTACGGAACGAGCGTCGACGCGGTGCGCGCGCTCGCGGACTATTGGCGCGACGGCTTCGACTGGCGGGTCGAGGAGGCGCGGCTGAACGCCTTCCCGCAATTCAGGATCGCGCGGCCGGACTGCGACCTCCATTTCCTGCACGTTCCCGGCAAGGGTCCAGCCCCCATGCCGCTGCTCCTGATGCACGGCTGGCCGGGCTCCGTGTTCGAGTTCCTGGACCTCATTCCGCGGTTGACCGACCCGGCGCGCTTCGGCGGCGATCCGGCCGACGCCTTCACCGTCGTCGCGCCGTCGCTGCCAGGTTACGGCCTGTCGTTCCGGCCGGGGCAGACCCGGTTCGGCGTCGAGGAGATCGCCGACATTCTGGCTGATCTGATGAGCGGCACGCTCGGCTACCCGCGCTTCGCCGTGCAGGGCGGCGACTGGGGAGCCATCGCCGCGGCTCGGATGGGCGCGGTCCACGCGGACCGGCTGATCGGCCTCCACGTCAACATGCTGTTCGTCCGTCGCGATCCAGCGGCCTTCGTGGACCCGACGCCCGAGGAGCGCGTCTTCATCGACGAACTGACCCATTTTCTGAACGAGGAGACCGGCTACCAGTGGATCCAGGGCACGCGGCCGCAGACCCTGAGCTTCGCGCTCACCGACTCGCCCGTCGGGCTCGCCGCCTGGATTCTGGAGAAGTTCCGCGCCTGGTCGGATTGCGGCGGCGACGTCGAGAGCGCCCTCTCGCGCGACCGGATGCTGGCCAACATCAGCTTTTACTGGTTCACCCGCGCGATCGGCTCGTCGTTCTATCCCTACTGGTTCCGCCGCCATCGGCCGTGGCCGATTCCCGACAGCGGCGTCACGGCGCCCACCGGCTACGCCGCCTTTCCGCGCGAGATTCTCAAGCCGCCGCGCTCGATCGCGGACAAGACCTTCACCGACATCCGCCGCTGGACGGAGATGGCGAAGGGCGGCCATTTCGCCGCGATGGAGCAGCCCGAGGCCCTGGCCGAGGACGTGCGGGCGTTCTTCCGGGAGTTGAGGCGGTAGGGGCCGTGGGCGGGAGGGGAGGCGCAGCTTCGCTCCGCTCGAGAGCTTGAAAAGGCGCAGCTGCGGGAGTAAATTGGCGCTGTGACCGCCGTCGCTTTCGATACCCTGAAGCTCGCCACCGCTCTGCGCGACAAGGCGAAGCTTACCCAGGAGCAGGCAAAGGGCTTTGCGACGGCGATGGCCGACGCCATGCAGGATGGGCTTGCGACCAAAGCCGACCTCGCTACCGTCAGGTCCGACCTCGCTGCGGTAGCGTCCGACCTCGCGGCTACCGAGGCCCGTCTCCTGCGCGAGATCGAAGCGACAAAGTCCGATATCCTGAAGTGGGTGTTTGGCGCGATCGGCTTTCAGACCGTGATCGTCGTCGGCGCCATCATCGGCCTCGTGCGGTTCGCGCACGCGGGCTGACCGCCCAGTCCGTGCGCCGGGATCGCGCTGTCCCGACCCGCCGGCCTCGGCCGGGGCGCCTTCGGCGGCGCGAGCATGATCGATCTCGGGCCGCGCGTTCGTTGCCAGCCAGCCGGCGTCGGGGCATGATGGCGTCGAAGAGGTTGTGAACGTCACGAGCTCGCCGATGTCCGATTCCGCCCGCATTGTCCTCGACCCGCAGGTTCTCGCCGGCAAGCCGGTGGTGCGCGGGACCCGGCTGTCGGTCGAGTTCGTGGTCGGCCTGCTCGCCGAGGGCTGGAGCGAAAGCGAAATTCTGGACAATTTCCCCGCGCTCGAGACCGCCGACATTCGCGCCTGTCTCGCCTATGCGCGCGATCGACTGGCGTCGGAGAAGACCTTTCCGACTGCGGCATGAATGCGCTTTCTGGCCGACGAGAATTTTCCGGCGAGCGCGGTGGAACCAAGATTGCGATCCATATAGGCTCATCCAGGAGTCCATTCATTGAGAAATTGCGTGGGGAGCATGGAGAAAATGGAGCTTGGCAATTGGAGTTGGCTTGAGGTCTCCAAGCTTATTGTTGGAGCCGCAACGCCATTCACGATAGCTATTGGAGGCATTTTTATCCATAGGATAACGAAAAAATTCGAACACCTGCAGTGGAGAAGTCAAAAGCTTATAGAAAAGAGGCTGGTCATTTTTGACGAAATGGTTCCGATATTCAATCGCTTGCTATGTTATTATACGTATGTTGGCGCGTGGAGAGATTGTGATCCGCTACAAATTGTCGAACTGAAACGAACACTTGATAGCAAAATCTACATATATTCGCCATTGTTTAGTGACGAATTTTTTCGAGCTTGCATTAGCTTTCAAGATTTGTGTTTCGAAACTTATCAAGGATGGGGTGTTGATGCCAAACTTAAAACCCAGTTCGGAAGACGACAACAGAGCCGCTCCGGCGATTGGAAAGTCGAATGGTCCGAGCATTTTAGCAATGAGGTAACGGATCCAACAAAAATCAAGACTGCGTATGAACGGGTTATGAAGGCTTTTGCCGAGGATATCGGCATTTACTCTCCGTTCACGGTTCCGCAGTCTGGGCGACTGCCGAGCAGCATCCATTAATTCGGCGACACTCTCGTCTGGGTGAGGCCGTTCAAAGCGTCCTTCAACCCGTGGTCCCTCCGCCTCCCTCCCGCTCGGCGAGCAGCCGCGCGATGTGGGCGCGCAGGTCCGGCACGCCTTCGCCGTCGCGCGAGGAAGTGAAGATCACCTCGGGATAGGCCGCGGCGTGCTTTCTCAGCGCCTCGAGCGTCGCTTCGACGCGCGCCGCCTGATCGGCAAGCTTCACCTCGTCGCGCTTGGTCAGCACCACCGCATAGGACACGGCGGAGGCGTCGAGCAGCTTCATCGTCTCGTGGTCGCTGTCCTTGAGCCCGTGACGGCCGTCGACGAGCACGAACACGCGCATCAGCGAGGGCCGGCCGCGCAGATAGTCGCGCACGAGCTTGCCCCAGGACGCCGACTTCTCCTTCGACACGGCGGCGTAGCCGTAGCCCGGCATGTCGACCAGCGTCGCCCGGCCGGCGAGGTCGAAGAAGATCAGTTCCTGCGTGCGGCCCGGCGTGTTGGAGGTGCGGGCGAGCGCGTTGCGGCCGGTCAGCGCGTTGACCAGCGACGACTTTCCGACGTTCGAGCGGCCGGCGAAGGCGATCTCGGGCGCGCCCACCGGCGGCAGGCCGTCGGAACGCGCCGCCGCGTAGAAGAAGTCGCACGGGCCGGCGAACAGCTTTCGCCCCGCCTCGATCCAGTCGGGTCCGGCGTCGAGAGGGTTCACCACGAAGGCTGCCAAGAAGCACGAAGTCGACCTTCGTGTCCCTTCGCGGTGAAAAACGCCTCACTCACGACGTCTTCGCCGGCGGCGTCTTGGCAGGCGTCGCGGTCGCCGCGGTGTCCGTCTTGAAGCCGAACATCTTCTTGACGTTGTCGAACAGCTCCACCTTCACCCCGGCCCGCTTCATGATCAGCGACTGCTGCGCGATCGTCAGCGTGTTGTTCCAGGTCCAGTAGATGACCAGGCCGGCGGGGAACGTGCCGAGCATGAAGGTGAAGATCACCGGCATCCAGGCGAACATCGACTTCTGCACCGGATCGGCCGGCTCCGGATTCATCTTCATCTGGAAGAACATCGACACGCCCATGATCAGCGGCCAGATGCCGAGCGCGAGGAAGTGCCCGAACACCGGCAGCGCCGTCGGATTCCACGGGATCAGGCCGAACAGGGTGAAGATGTTGGTCGGGTCGGGGGCGCTCAGGTCTTTGATCCAGCCGAAGAACGGCGCATGCCGCATCTCGATGGTGATGAAAATGACCTTGTAGAGCGCGAAGAACACCGGGATCTGGATCACCATCGGCAGGCAGCCGGCGACCGGATTGACCCCTTCCTTCTTGAACAGCTCCATCTGCGCCTGCTGCTGCTTCATCTTGTCGTCGGGATAGGTGTCCTTCAGCGCGGCGATCTGCGGCTGGATCTTCTTCATCTTCGCCATCGACTGGAACGAGCGGTTGGCGAGCGGGAAGAAGGCGAGCTTGACCAGCACCGTCACGATCAGGATCGCGACGCCGAAATTACCCACGAACTTGTAGATGATGTCGATCAGCAGGAACAGCGGCTTGGTGATGAAGTAGAACCAGCCCCAGTCGATCATCAGGTCGAACTTCTTGATGCCGAGCTTGGTCCCGTAATTGTCGATCGTGCTGACTTCCTTGGCCCCGGCGAAGACGCGGGTGGTGGTCGCGACGGTCTGGCCGGGCGCGACGACCTTCTCGGGGCCGACGAAATCGGCCTGGTAGTCGACCGGCTGGACCGTCCCGGACGCCGTGAAGCGGGCGTCGATCGGCTCGACCTGATCGGGAATGATCGCCGTGCCCCAATATTTGTCGGTGAAGCCGAGCCAGCCGCCCGCTCCGGACCAGGTGTCGGTCCGGTTGGTCGCCTTCTCGATGTTGGGGTAGGTGACCTCCTGCACGCCGCCGTCGCCGATCACCCCGACGAAGCCCTCGTGCAGCACCGAATAGCCCGAGACGGTCGGCTTGCCGTGGCGAAGCACCATGCCGTAGGGCCTGACCGTCGCCGGGGCGGCGCCGGTGTTCTCGACCGAATCGGCGACCGTGAACATGTACTTGTCGTCGATCGAGATCACCCGCCTGAAGACGAGGCCTTCGCCGTTGTCCCAGGTGAGCGTCACCGGCTGGCTCGGCGTCAGGGTCTTGCCGTCGGAGGTCCAGAGCGTGTCGAGCGTCGGCGTCTTGACGCTTCCCGCGCCGACGTAGCCGGTGGTCGTCCAGTAGGCGTCCGGCGCGCCGCTCGGCGACAGCAGGCGGATCAGCGGGCTCTGCTTGCTGATCGTCTCGCGGTAGTCCTTGAGCACGAGGTCGTCGAGCTTGCCGCCCCTGAGGTCGATCGAGCCGGCGACGCTCGGCGTGTCGATGGCGACGCGCGGATTGTCGGCGAGCGCCTGCGGCACGTTCTTGACGGTCGCGTCCACGCCAGGCGCGGGCGCGCCGCCGGGCGGCGAAACGCCCACCTCCTTGACGGCGCCGGTCGCTGCGGCGGCCGGCGTTTGCTGCGCGGCCTGGGTCTGCTCCTGCAGCTGCGCCTGATGCTGTTTCTGATAGAGCGGGCCGGCGTAGAAATACTGCCAGGCGGCCATCACCAGCACGGACAGGGCGATGGCGAGAAAGAGATTCCTCGTGTCCTCGGAGTTCATGGTCGCCTGATCTTGCCTTTGGGCGGTGTTGCGGCGGCCGAACGGCGGCCGTCCTTGTCATTGCGCCCGACGGCGCGGAAGGCGCGGCGCAGGTCGTCGACCAGCGCCGCGAACGGCCGAGCCAGCGCCTCGCGCCGGGCGACCAGCACGTAATCGCAATCGGCGCGCGCCGCCAGAGGCCCGGCGCCGGCGAGAGCGGCCTTGAGCCGACGGCGGATGCGGTTGCGTACGACCGCGTTGCCGACTTTCTTGGTCACGGTGAACCCGACCCGGGCGGCTTCCGGCAGGGCGTCGCCGGGGCGCTCGGCGCCCTGCAGCGTGAACGCGTCGAAAGTCCTGCGCCGGCCGCGGCTCACACGCTGGAACTCGGCGCGCCGTTTCAGGCGCCCGAGGTCTCGGCCGAGGGACGCCGCAGCGTCCTGATCCTGAGGGTTCGGCTCCATCCGCGGCGCCGCGTGGGGCAGGAGAGGAAGGTCGCGCTCGGCGCGGCCGGGTCCCGGCCGCTCGCGAAGACTCAGGCCGACAGCTTCTTGCGGCCGCGCGCGCGGCGGGCGTTCAGCACCTTGCGGCCGCCCACCGTCGCCATGCGGGCGCGGAAGCCGTGGCGGCGCTTGCGAACGAGCTTCGAGGGTTGGTAGGTCCGCTTCACGATCGTGTCTCCGAATAGGCCCCGCGCGGAACACGCGCGCCCGGCGCCGTCGCCCCAGAACCGGGCGGCGAGCCGGGAAAAAAGTTGCGGCGCTCGCGCGCCGCTTCAGGTGGCGGGCTTATGCCGCGAGGGGCGCCGGAAGTCAATCGAGCGCGCGCCGCGCAGGCGGGCGCCGCGGCGACCGGGAAGCCGCGACGCCGCCGGCTTTCCCGCCGCTCGATCTTGCCGGCGCGCTCGCCGGTCGCGGGCCTGGACACGTCGGGAGCGCAGGAAGCGCATTCCAGGGGTCGCCGCCAATTCGCGCGGAGGGCGCGCGGATCCCACGCCGAGCGCGCCGAGTTCGACTTCAATCCCGAGCGGTGGTATAATACAGATGGTCGCTTTGCTTTCCCACGACAACCGTTCGCCGTCGACCCATCGCAAGATCTGCAGCATCGGGAGTTGCGACATTGAAGACAGCGCCCTGCGGCTTAGCCGCTAACGGAGCCAAGGAAACCATCGATCGCTGGCTCGGACGTCTCTCCGGGGCGGCGCTCGCCCTGGGCCTGACGCTCGCTTGGTCGAGCGCGGCGTCCGCGCAGTGCGCGGCGTATCACGCCGCCTCCGGCCCCGGATCGGTCGGGACGGCCTCGTCGGGCGGCGGCGTGCATGCCGCCTCGACCCACGTCTCGACGAGCCCGCCCTCCTGCTCCGCCGGCGGCATGAAATCGACCGCCGCTTCCCCGCGTCCGGCGGCTCGAAGCGCGGCCAATCCCGGCGTCGGCCATCGCCGGGTTCACGCCACCGCCGTCCTGAAAGGCTCCGTGGGCGCGAAGAAGCCCAACAACTCGTGACGGCTGCTGCGCGCCCGCCTCATTTGCGGCCGTCACGATCGCGCCGGTGACGTCGCTCGTCGTCGAGGCGACCGCGAACGCGCGGCCGATCGCGGCGCGGGGCGGGATCCATCGGGCGGACGTCGTCGGCCCCCTCTGGGCGACTGGCGACAGTCCCTGCTCCAGCCCATCCGGCAGGGCTACGGGGCCGGCTTCACCAGCTCCAGGCAGTCCCGTCGTCCCTCGTCGAGGCAGCGAGCGATCTCCCGCTGCCGCTCGATGGCGGTGAAGGCCCAGTAGCCGAGCGCCGCGATCACGACGACCGCGATCAGCGCAGCCAGATTGGCCCGGTTCGGCCCCGCGGGCTCGCGCGGACCCCCTGGCGGCGGCGTCACGCGATCAGGCCCGTCGCCTTGCGGTCGATGTGTCCGAGCGCCGAGAGCGCCTTGGCGACAATGCCCTTGGCGTCGAGCCCGGCGGCGGCGTACATGCGGTCTGGCTTGTCGTGGTCCTGGTAGCGGTCGGGCAAGGTCAGCGTGCGGACCTTGAGGTCGCTGTCGAGCGCGCCCGCATCGGCGAGCAGGCTCAGCACATGGGCGC
This sequence comes from Roseiarcus fermentans, assembly GCF_003315135.1. Classification (GTDB taxonomy): domain Bacteria; phylum Pseudomonadota; class Alphaproteobacteria; order Rhizobiales; family Beijerinckiaceae; genus Roseiarcus; species Roseiarcus fermentans. Next base: position 29,891 of record NZ_QNRK01000030.1, on the reverse strand, counting down.
CGAAACCGCCGACGGCCCCTTCCTCGACCGTGATCAGCAGTTCGTGGTTCGCCGCGAGCGCGAGGATCAACTCGCGGTCCAGAGGCTTGGCGAAGCGCGCGTCGGCGACGGTGGTCGAGAGCCCACGGGCCGCGAGTTCTTCGGCCGCCTTCATCGCCTCGGCGAGCCGCGTCCCCAGGCTCAGGATCGCGATGCGCGAGCCCTCGCGCACGATGCGGCCCTTGCCGATCGGCAGCGCAATCCCGCGTTCCGGCAGTTCGACGCCGACGCCGTCGCCGCGCGGGTAGCGCAGCGCGCTCGGGCCGGCGTCGTAGGCCGCAGCGGTCGCGACCATGTGGACGAGCTCGGCCTCGTCGGCCGCCGCCATCACCACCATGTTGGGCAGGCAGGCGAGTGCGGCGACGTCGAAGGCGCCGGCGTGGGTCGGGCCGTCCGCGCCGACGAGGCCGGCGCGGTCGATGGCGAAGCGGACCGGCAGCTTCTGCAGCGCGACGTCATGCACGACCTGGTCGTAGGCGCGCTGCAGGAAGGTCGAGTAGATGGCGCAGAACGGCTTGAAGCCCTCGGCCGCGAGGCCGGCGGAAAAGGTGACGGCGTGCTGCTCGGCGATGCCGACGTCGAACACCCGCTTGGGATAGACTTCGGCCATGATGTCGACGCCGGTGCCCTGGGGCATGGCGGCGGTGACGGCGACGATTCTGTCGTCGCGCTTCGCCTCCGCGAGCAGCGCTTCGCCGAACACCTTGGTGTAGGCGGGCGCGTTGCTCTTGGGCTTGGACTGCGCGCCGGTGATCACGTCGAAAGCCGAAACGCCGTGGTACTTGTCGTCGGCGGCCTCGGCCGGCGCGTAGCCCTTGCCCTTCTTGGTCACGACGTGGACCAGAACCGGCCCGCCGGGCATGTCGCGCACGTTCCTGAGGATCGGCAGCAGGTGGTCGAGGTTGTGGCCGTCGAGCGGGCCGACATAATAGAAGCCGAGCTCCTCGAACAGCGTCCCGCCGGTGAAGAAGCCGCGGCCGAATTCCTCGGTGCGCTCCACCTTGTCGTAGAGAAATTTCGGCAGCCGCCCGGCGAACTGCTTGGCGACGTCGCGCAGCGAGCGGTAGGTCTGGCTGGTCACGAGACGGGCGAGATAAGACGACATGGCGCCGGTCGGCGGGGCGATCGACATGTCGTTGTCGTTGAGAATGACGATCAGCCGGGAGCCCGTGGCGCCGGCGTTGTTCATCGCCTCGTAGGCCATGCCGGCGGACATCGCCCCGTCGCCGATGACCGCCACGACGGTGTTGGTCCGGCGGGCGAGGTCGCGCGCCACCGCCATGCCGAGGCCGGCCGAGATCGAGGTCGACGAGTGGCCGGCGCCGAAGGCGTCGTATTCGCTCTCCGCGCGCTTGGTGAATCCCGACAGCCCGCCGCCCTGGCGCAGGGTGCGGATGCGGGCCCGGCGCCCGGTCAGGATCTTGTGCGGGTAAGCCTGATGGCCGACGTCCCAGATCAGCCGGTCGCGCGGCGTGTCGAACACGTAATGCAGCGCGACGGTCAGTTCGATCACGCCGAGGCCGGCGCCGAGATGGCCGCCGGTCACGGAAACGGCGCTGACCGTCTCGGCGCGCAATTCCTCGGCGACCCTGACGAGATCGCTCTCGGGCAGCGCCCGCAGATCGGCGGGGGACGCGATCGCGTCCAGAAGCGGTGTGACTGGTTTCGACACGATCTATCCCCTACGGGCGGCGCGCTTTCTTCGTCGCGCACAAAAAACGGATGGTTACACCGAACCCGCGCCCGGCGCCAGTTCTCGCGCAGGCGGTTGAAAAGCGCCGCGAAGCGCTCGTGTTCCGACGCCTCGCCGCCCGGGGCGCGCCGCCCGCCCGGCGACCGTCAGGAGCGGTCGAGACGGCGACGCGTCTCAAGCGTCGTCACGGCGCCGGCGCCGGGTGAGGGCGCGCGCCGCCAGCGGAGCGATCGCGAGCAGGCAGAGCAGGGCGGTAGTTCGGGCCGTGAGGAGATCGGCGGGACTCGTGACCGCGCCGAGCTCTGCGCCCGCCAGACCATAGATCGATGCGAGCGGCAGCACGCCCACGGCGGTGATCGCGGCGAAGGCGCCGGTCGGCATCGGGCTGAGGCCGGCGGCGACATTCACCAGCGCGAAGGGCAGGACGGGGATCAGGCGCGCCGCCAGCAGCGCGGCCGCGCCGTCGGCGCCGGCCGCGGCCCCGAGGCGCGCGCGCAGGGCCGGCCACCGCCGCTCGACACGATCGCGAAACAGGTGGCGGGCGAGCAGCATGGCGACGGTCGCCGCCGCGGCGGCCGAGGCGACGGCCAGCGGAACGCCGAGCCACGGCCCGAACAGGGCGCCCGCGGCGAGGCCCATGAACCACGCCGCCGGAACCGCGAGCGCGGCGAGCGCGACATAGGCGAGCAGAAACCCGGCGGCCGCGGCGGCCGGGTGAAGGGCCGCGAACGCCTTCGCGGCGGCGAGAGACGGGCCCGCGGCCGGAACGCCGAGGCGCCAGGCGATCAGCGCCAGGACGCAGGCGACCCCCAACGCGCCGACGGCCGCCCGCCTTCGCCACGTCCCGCCCGCTTCTGCGGCCACGCGGCTGGGCGGACGCGCGCGCTCCGTCCGGTCCCCTCTCGCCGTCGCGCCTTCGGAGATGCCCGCCGTCACGACAGCGTCTTGATGAATCCGGCGAGCCGCATCAGCCCCTCCGGCCAGGGCCCGTGCCCGCTTTCCGCGTCGAGGCCGCCGGCGTCGCCGGCGTCGATCAGCTCGGCGCCCCAATGTGCGGCGAGCTCCGCGGAGACCCGGTAGTCGCTGTCGGCGTGGTTGCGGCTCGCCACCACGACGCTCGGCCAGGGCAACGGCGCGCGGGGCAGGGACCAGCCGCCGCCCGCGATTCGGCCGAGTCCGGCCGGATCGGGCGGCGCGACGAGAAAGGCGCCGCGCACGTCGGCGCCCCCGAGCCCGAAGGCGGCGCTGGCGATCGCCGCCGCGCCGAGACCGTGCCCGACGAACAGAATCGGCCGGGTGGCGCCGCCGGCCGCCTCAGCGACCGCCCCGCTCCAGGCGCTGGCGTTCGGCGAGCGCGGGTCGGCGGGCATGACGATGCGGGCGGTCGAAAGCTTGGCGAGCCAGCGGCTCGGCCAGTCGTCCGGGCCGGCGCCGCCGAGGTTCGGGACAATCAGAACGTTGAAGTCGGAAATGCGCATGGGCCTCGTTTAGCAGGATTGGCGGCCCGGCGCCGAATCGGATCGAATGCGGGCGACCTGCCGACGGACAGACTCCCGTCGCTATCGGGCCGCCTCCGCGAGGCGGCGGGCGAGGACGACGCCGCCGTCGCCCTACTCCTCCAGTTCGCTGTCCCAGTACAGGTAGTCCATCCAGCTTTCGTGGAGGTAGTTCGGCGGGAACGCGCGGCCGTTCTGGTGAAGGTCGTGCACCGTCGGCTGGTACGGCTCGGTCGACGGCCACATGCGCGCCACCGAGGGCAGCATGTCCGCTTTCCTGAGGTTGCAGGCCGAGCAGGCGGCGACGACGTTCTCCCAGCTGGTCACGCCGCCCTTGGAGCGCGGAATCACGTGGTCGAACGTCAGATCCTCGCGTTCGCCGCAATACTGGCAGGTGAAGCGGTCGCGCAGGAACACGTTGAACCGGGTGAAGGCGGGGAATCGGGTCGGCTTCACGTAGCTCTTGAGGGACACGACCGAGGGCAGCCGCATCTCGAACGACGGGCTGCGGACCAGCGTGTCGTACTCGGACAGGATGTTCACCCTGTCGAGAAACACCGCCTTGATGGCGTCCTGCCAGCACCAGATCGACAGGGGATAGTAGCTCAGCGGGCGAAAGTCCGCGTTCAGCACCAGGGCCGGGCAGTTGCCCGGCGACAGCGACTGGATATGAACCGTCACGTAGACGCTCCGTTCCTCCGCATCGAACGAAGCCGGACCGCACCCGACCGCACCTTTACTCTACAGCTAGCATGACGCCCTTGTGAAGGCGCCGAAATCCGTACGCTTTCCAATCTTTTTGGCGAAGGCTCGGCGGGCGCGCCGCGAATCGCTCATTGCGCCTGCCGCTCGATCGCCTCCATGTCGGCGTCCGAAAGGCCGACATGGTGGCCGATTTCGTGGACGAGCACATGCGTGACCACCGCGTCCAGCGTGTTGTCGCCGTCGCACCAATAGTCGAGCAACGGTCTGCGGTAGAGCCAGATCATGTTGGGCATCTGCCCGGTCTCGTCGACGGCGCCGCGATCGGGAAGGCCGCGGCCGCGAAAGAGGCCGAGCAGGTCGTACTCGCTCTCCGCCCCCATCTCGTCCAGCGTCTCGTCGTCGGGAAAGTCGACGACCTGGATGACGAGGCCCTGGCACAAGGCGCGAAACCGCGCGGGCAGCCCCGCGAAGGCCGCGTCGGCCAGCGCCTCGATGTCTTCCAGGCTCGGGGCCTTGAGCGGGCCGATGGGGGAGGCGGTCATGTCGGGGCCCTCTCGGAACGCGCAGCGTCGATCGAGCGCGCGCGCGCCGCGTCGAGGCCTTCGACGAGCCGCTGCATGCGCGCCGCGAGCGCGGCGCGCACCTTGCCCGCGGCCTCGGGAAACTCGGCGAGCACGCGGCGGAACGTCTCGCGCGGAATCCGCGTCAGCACGACATCCTCGACCGCGCGGGCGTCGACCCGCCGGACGGCCGGGGCGTAGAGGGCGGTTTCGCCGATCAGCGCGCCGACCCCGACGCGCCGGGCCCGGGCGGACCCCGAGCGCGCGTCCTCCAGCACGATCGCGCCGGACTGGACGAAATAGCCGGCGTCGCCGTCGTCGCCCGCCCTGAACAGCACGTCGCCGGCGCGAAGCCGCTGCTTGACGCAGGAAAACGCCACCAGTTGCACCGCCTCGCGGGGCATCATGCTGAACGGCGGAATCCGCGCCAGCCGCGCGACGTCGGCGTCGAGGGTCACCCGGGCGGACCTCCCGCCGGGGCGACGAGCTTGTAGCCGCCGGCTTCCGTGATCAGGAGCTGCGCCTCAGCCGGATTGTGCTCGATCTTCTGCCGCAGACGGTAGATGTGGGTCTCGAGCGTATGTGTGGTGACGCTGGGGTTGTAGCCCCAGACGTGCTTCAGCAGCGCTTCGCGCGGCACCGGCTGCTCGCCGGCGCGATGCAGGAAGCGCAGGATCGCCGCCTCCTTCTCGGTCAGGCGGAGCTTGACGCCCTTGCCGTCGACGAGGTTCTTCGAGGTCGGGCGGAAGGTGTAGGGGCCGACCTGGAACTCGGCGTCCTCGCTCGCCTCGTACTGTCGGAGCTGGGCGCGGATGCGGGCGAGCAGCACGACGAAGCGGAACGGTTTTCCGACATAGTCGTTCGCGCCCGAATCGAGCCCCTCCACCGCGTCGGCGTCCGAATCGTGCGCCGTCAACATGATGATCGGGCGGCGATAGCCGTCGCGGCGCAGCAGCTTCACCGCCTCGCGGCCGTCGAGGTCGGGAAGGCCGACGTCCATGATCACGATGTCCGGGTTTTTCGCAGGCGCCGCGGCGAGCGCCGCCGCCGCGCTCGCCACCTCTTCGACTTCGAATTCGGGGTGGAGCGCGAGCTGCTCGACCAGCGCGCTGCGCAGGTCAGCGTCGTCGTCGACGATCAGGATTCGCCGCGGATGGGTCATGTCGACACTCTACCCGCTGCGCCCCCCTGCGGCTAGTGCGCTTCGGCGGACAGACGGGCCGGGAACGGCGTGCGCGCCCGCGAGTCAGCTCGACCCGCGCGGCGGCTCGCCGGCGCGGGCGAGTTCGGCGGATTCTTCGTCGGAGAAGACGCGGCTGCGGGTGAGGAAGCGGACGCCTTCGGGCGCTTCCACCGAGAAGCCCGCGCCGCGCCCGGGCACGACGTCGATGATGAGCTGGGTGTGGCGCCAGTACTCGAACTGGGCGGCGCCGATGTAGAAGGCGCAGCCGGCGATCTCGCCGAGGCGCACGTCCTGGCCGCCCACCCGGAATTCGCCGGCCGGGTAGCACATCGGCGCGGAGCCGTCGCAGCACCCGCCCGACTGGTGGAACATCAGCGGCCCGTGTCGGCCCCTGAGTTTCTCCACCATCGCGGCTGCGGCGTCGGTGATGAGCACGCGCTCGACCATGGCGTCGTCTCCGGTTCCTGGAAAAGGCCGGGCAGAGGCGAGCCTCCGTCCGGCGAACGCGACCCGTGGGAGGGAGCGCGCCCGGCGCTCCATGCCCGTCGAGAGACGGGCGTCCTTCCGGACGCGCCCTTGCCCGTCGAGAGACGGGCGTCCTTCCGGACGCGCCCTTGCCCGTCGAGAGACGGGCGTCCTTCCGGACGCGCCCTTGCTCGTCGAGAGACGGGCGTCCTTCCGGACGCGCCCTTGCTCGTCGAGAGACGGGCGTCCTTCCGGACGCCCTACGGGGGCGGCGAGACGCCGCCCGTCACTGTGTCGTCGCAGGGCTCAGAAGAAGCCCAGCGCCTTGGTCGAGTAGCTGATCAGCAGGTTCTTGGTCTGCTGGTAGTGGTCGAGCATCATCTTGTGGGTCTCGCGCCCGATGCCCGACTGCTTGTAGCCGCCGAAGGCCGCGTGGGCCGGATAGGCGTGGTAGCAGTTGACCCACACCCGCCCGGCCTGGATGCCGCGGCCGACCCGGTAGTAGCGCAGGCCGCTGCGGGTCCAGACGCCGGCGCCGAGGCCGTAGAGCGTGTCGTTGGCGATGGCGAGGGCTTCCGCTTCGTCCTTGAACCGGGTCACCGAGACCACCGGCCCGAAGATCTCCTCCTGGAAGATGCGCATCTTGTTGTGGCCGGCGAAGATCGTCGGCTCGACGTAGTAGCCGCCCTCGAGTTCGCCGCCGAGGTGGGCGCGGTTGCCGCCGGTCAGGCACTGGGCGCCTTCGCCGCGGCCGATCTCCATGTAGGAGAGGATCTTCTCGAGCTGGTCGGACGACGCCTGGGCGCCGATCATCGTGGTCGGATCGAGCGGGTGGCCCTGCTTGACCTTCTTCACCCGCTCGACCGCCCGCTCCATGAAGCGGTCGTAGATCGAGTCCTGGACCAGCACTCGGCTCGGGCAGGTGCACACCTCGCCCTGGTTGAGCGCGAACATGGCGAAGCCTTCGAGCGCCTTGTCGAAGAACTCGTCGTCCTCTTCCATCACGTCGGCGAAGAAGATGTTGGGCGACTTGCCGCCGAGTTCGAGCGTGACCGGGATCAGGTTCTCGGACGCGTACTGCATGATCAGCCGGCCGGTGGTGGTCTCGCCGGTGAAGGCGATCTTGGAGATGCGGTTCGACGAGGCGAGCGGCTTGCCCGCTTCGAGGCCGAAGCCGTTGACGACGTTGACGACGCCGGCGGGCAAGAGGTCGCCGATCAGCTCGAACAGCGCCAGGATGCTGAGCGGGGTCTGCTCGGCCGGCTTCAGGACGACGCAATTGCCGGCCGCGATCGCCGGGGCGAGCTTCCAGATCGCCATCAGGAGCGGGAAGTTCCAGGGGATGATCTGGCCGACGACGCCGAGCGGCTCGTGGTAGTGATAGGCGACGGTGTCGTGGTCGATCTCGCTGAGCGTGCCTTCCTGGGCGCGCAGCGCGCCGGCGAAATAGCGCCAGTGATCGACGCACAGCGGCAGGTCGGCGTGGGTCGTCTCGCGGATCGGCTTGCCGTTGTCGAGCGTCTCGATGAGCGCCAGCAGGTCCAGGTTCTGCTCCATGCGGTCGGCGATGCGCAGCAGGATCAGCGAGCGCTCGGCGACCGACGTTTTCGCCCACGCGTCCTTGGCGGCGTGCGCCGCGTCGAGCGCGAGCTCGATGTCGAGGTGCGAGGAGCGCGGGATCTCGCACAGCTTCTTGCCGGTGACCGGGCTCGGGTTGTCGAAATAGCGCCCCTCGACGGGCGCGACCCACTTGCCGCCGATGAAGTTGTCGTACCTGGCGCGGATCAACCCGCGCGCGGCGATCTTGTCGATGGCAGCCTGATACATGGTGATCCTCCCTTGCCGAACGTGTCGCCGGCCGGCCCGCTGTTGCGGCGCTCGCCCTGGCGGCGTCTGCGAAATATCTCACCAGCTATGTCGCGGGCACAAGGGTACTTTGGGAGGAACCGCCGCCTCGGCGGGAGGAGGGGCGCCAGAGCGCCTCGGCGCACGGCGGCGGGCGCGCCATGGATTGTCCCAGGGGCCGCGAAGAGGCGTCGCAGCGCGCGGGCGGCTCGACCTGGCCGCCGGCGCCGATCGCTCGCAGCGCGCACGGCGGCGATCGGCGTCGCCCGCCACAGACCCGGCTCGATCGCCCGGGTCGCCGGTCGGGGCGTCAGCCTCGAGCGGTAGCCGGCCCGGCTGTCAGCGCCGACCCCCCCGACGACAGCCGCGGCGAAAGCTCCGCAGCGCCCGAAACGAGCAACCCTATTCAGGATCGACCGCTATTTCATATTACAACAAACGCGGGCGCGCCTGGACGCCAGACTTCGATCATTTCATACGCTGCTGGGGTCAAGACGAATTGTGGAACGATACTCCAGTTGGCGTGTTTCTGTTCGCGTGGCCGGATAGGTAAATGTACGACAACGCTGCCGGTCGCCGTGGGGACGAGACCATTTCGTCGGCCTCGCGACCGTCATCCGTCGTCGAACCGCCAGACGCCCCATTCGCAGGGGCTTCCGTTACGGCGTCAGCGTCAGGAGCTTGGCGCCGCCCTTCCTGAGGTCGTCCTCGCTTCCGGTCAGCACGATCGACTTGCCGTCGTTCCACAGCGGCACGAGGTCGCGGTAGTGGGGCGACAGGATGTGGCCGGATTCGCCGGTGGTGATCATGAAGCGCGACTTCTCGGGGTCGGCGAGGTCGTAGAGGCCGCGGAAGCCGGCGCCGTGGGTGCGCGCGAACGGCCGGTCCTTGGGCGCGTCGAACCCGCCGCCGCGATCGAGCGTGTAGAATCCGCCGCTCGACGGGACGCTGAGGTCGCTCATCCGGTCGAGCAGGGGAACGTGGCTGAACACCCGGTGCTGGAGCAGGCTGACGTGTTCGTTCCCCCAGCGCCACTGGCTCATGTCGGCGCCCTCGCGCGCCACCAGCAGCGCCAGCGCTTCGTCCAGCGCCCGGCCGAGCGTCCGCTTGCAGTCGGGGTCGGGCTTGTCCGGCGCGCCGCACCACTCGGGATGGTCGGTCATCAGCGCGATCAGCGTGGTCGCGGCGAACGGCCCTTTGGCCTGCATGTCGAGGCCGGTCTTCTCCTCCATCAGGATGTGGTGAAGCGCGCCCATGAAGGCGGTGTAGATCAGCGGCTCGGCGCGATCCTTGTCCATCACCCCGTCCCAGTTCGCCACCAGCGACTGGGCTTGCCGCGCGCGCTCGTCCGAGGGCGCGACCCTGGCGAGGAACGGCTGCAACGCCTTGGCCGCCAGCGACAGGCGGTCGCCCTGCATCGTCGCCGAGGTGTCGAGGCTGTGCTTGTCGATTGTGTCCATGAACTGCTGGATCCGGCGGGCGCGGAAGGTCTCCTCCCAGTCCCGGCCGAAGGTCGGCTGATGATCGTCGGCCACGTTGGCGTTGTTGGCGTTGAAGGCGAAGCCGGAATTGGGATTGTGGAGCTGCGGCAGCTCCTCGAACGGCACGGTCCCGATCCAGTCGAAGGCGCCCGACGCGCCGTCGACCGGGGCGAGGCCGTCGCCCGACTTGCGCACCGGAACGAGGCCAGGGCTGAAGAAGCCGATGTCGCCGGCGGTGTCGGCGTAGACGATGTTCTGCGTCGGCGTCTGGTGGAGCCGCAGCGCGGCGAGGAAATCGTCCCAGTTTCTGGCGTCGTCGAGGCGCATGACCGCTTCCATCGTGGTGTCGCGGTCCCCGAGCCCGGTGAAAGCGAGCGCCACCACCGTGCCCGGTCCGGCGAGGCTGGCGAGATCGGCGCTGACGTCGGAGAGCACCGGGCCGTGACGCGTCGTCCGGATCGTGAGCGTCACGTCGGCGCCGCCCTTGACCTTGATCGTTTCCGCGCGCGTCGCGAACGGTTTCGGCCCGTCGGGCGTCAGGTAGCGGGTCGGGTCGGTCGGATCGATCGTTTCGACGAACAGGTCCTGTACGTCGGTGTCGGCGGTGGTGAAGCCCCAGGCGATGTGGTCGTTCTGGCCGAGCAGCACGCCGGGCGTTCCCGGCACGGTGCCGCCCTTGACCCAGCCGTCGGGGGTGACGATGCGGGCGAGGTACCACAGGATCGGCGCCCCGAGGCCGAGGTGCGGGTCGTTGGCGAGGATCGGCTTGCCGGTGACGGTGCGCGAGCCGGCGACCACCCATTCGTTCGAGGCGCCGCGGTTCAGGCCGGTGAGCGCCCCGATCGCGTCGTCGACGTCGTCGGCGCTGGCGTGCTTCTCGGTGAGCGTCGGCTGCGTGGTGACGGGATCGCCGGGCCGCGCGCCGGGGAAGAACCAGCCGACCTCGTCGGGGCCGAGTTTTTGCGCGATGTGGGCGCGCAGCGCCTCCTGCTCGCGGTTGTGCGACAGTTCGAGCGCCATCAGCTTGCCCCAGACCAGCGAGTCCGCCGGCTTCCACGGCTCGGGCGTGACGCCGACCAGCAGGAACTCGGGCGGCAGGTCGCCTCGACGCGCGTCGAGCCAGGCGTTGACGCCGTCGGAATAGGCCTGGAGGCGCTTCTGCGCCTCGGGCGAGAGCGCCGCGAAGCTCGCCTCGGCCGCCGGGTAGAAGCCGAGCGTGCGGATGAACTTGTCGACCTTCACGAGATCGGGGCCGAAGGTCTCGGCCGCGCGCCCCTGGCCGACCCGCCGGCTCACCTCCATCTGGAACAGCCGCTCGCTGGCGTGCAGCCAGCCGAGCGCCCGGGCGGCGTCGTCCTTGTTGGCCGCGAACACGTGCGGCACGCCGTAGCCGTCGCGCCAGACCCGCACCTCGGCCGAAAGGCCGGCCAGCTTCTCCGTCCCGGACGTGACCGGCAGCGCCCGCCAGAACAGCCAGGCCCCCGCGACGCCCGCGACCGCCGCGGCGAGCGCCAGCGTCACGACGGCGCGGACAAACCACTTGATCAGGCGCCAGCCCATGTTTCCCCTCCCGGTGCGATCGTCGCCGGCAATCAACCCCCTCTCGGCGTCAAAGTCCACGACCGATTTGGTCGCGTCGGGCGCTCCCGAGCCGCGTCGCGCCCCTTTCCCGAGCAAAGCCCGAGGGAGCGGAGCGGCGACCGCGGGCGCCCCCCGGGCTGACGGCAAGGAATTGAATGTTTTGCCGCTTTCGGCCTAGCGGCGGAAAAGAGCGCGCCGTAAACATAGGCGCGGGCGCGACCGCGCGACGCTGGTCATCCAGCCGTAATTCACGCCTGTCAACACATCGAAGTCGATCCCCCAGAGAAACGACACGGGTAGCCCAATGGATGGTCTTGCGACGCAGAACGACATCATCGCCTACATGTTTCGACGGAGCGGGAGCGGGGACCTCGACGCGCTCGCCTGCCTCAAGCTCTGGTTCGGCAAGGACGCCGAAACCGACGCGACGATCGCCGCGAGGTTCGGCTCCCTCGTGCAGACGGCGCTCGCGGGCGGCCTCGACGGCTGGATGGAGACGCCGAGAGGCTCGCTGGCGCTGATGATCCTGCTCGACCAGTTCCCGCGCAACATCTACCGCCATACCAAGGACATGTTCGCAGGGGACGGCCGCGCGCGAGGCGTCGTGGACGCGGGACACGCGTGGCTGGACGTGTTGCGGCCGGAGGAGTGCCTGTTCGTCCCCTGTCTCATCCTGACGCATCAGGAGAACCTGGACGACCAGCGGCAATGCCTCGAATTCTACGACCGCCTGGAGGCGCGGCTGCCGAAGGACTTCCGGGTGTTCAGAACCATTTTCGACGAGCACCTGAGGATCATCGATCTCGTCGGCCATTTCCCCCACCGCGATCATTATTACGGCCGCGAGACCAGCGAGATCGGCCGCCGGCTGCTCGACAATCCGCAGATGCGCTTCGACCTGCCGCTGATCGTCGACGGCGGGGCGCCGCATTTCGGCTACGACGCGCTCAAGCTGTGGCGGGCGACCGAGCACGCGCTCGAGGTGATCGAGCGTCTCGACGCCCTGACCGACGAGCACCGCGCCGACGGCTTCGGCTCGCTCGCCCCGACGTGGCTGACGCCCAAGCAGGTGGTGCGCGTGAAGGAGACCTTTCGCGAGTTCGACCTCGACGGCGACAACGTGCTCGGGCGCGACGAACTGATCCACGTGCTCGACAGGTTGGGCCACCACTATTCGCCCGAGCGGGCGCAGGAGGCGATCGACCGCATCACGCACGAGAGCAATGCGCCCGGCATCCATTTCGATCAGTTCGCGGCCCTCTTGCGCACCGACCTGACGAGCGATTCGGAAAAGCGCCTGCGAAACCGCTTCAAGATGTTCGACCGCGAGGGCCATGGCTATATCGACGAGGAGGAGTTGAAGCTCGCGATCCACGGCATCGACGAACTCGTGACCTCCGAAGAGATCCACGACATGCTGCGGTTCGCCGCCAGGGACGGCGACGGCCTTATCCATTTCGAAGATTTCCTCCGCCTCATGCGCGAACTCGCGGAACTGGACCACAAGGAGGATGAGGAGGAGGGGGAGACGAGCTATTAGTCTAGCGCATGATGAAATCAGGTGGAAACACCCGCCGTCATTGCGAGCCGAAGGCGAAGCAATCCATGCCGCCGCAGTGTCCCCGGCGTGGATTGCTTCGCTTCGCTCGCAATGATGGACCTCAATTCATCCTGACCTGGCGCGCCTTCAGCAGTCCAAGGCTCGACAGGCTCTGCGCCGTCGCGAGCATCGCATCCCCGGGGCTTCTGGGCTTCCAGCCCAGGAGACGCTGCGCTTTCTCCGAAGTGGCGTCCTTCGGCTTGCCGAGCTCTGTCGCCAAACCCCGGATTTCGGGATCGAAGAGCGCGACGAGTCGCAGGAGCCAGTTGGGCAGGCGGCGTGTTGAAATGGCGCGTCCCTCGGCCCCAAGCTTATCTTTCAAGATCTGCGCAGCTTGGTGAACGCTGAGGAAGTGCTCGGCCGTCGCCAGGAACCGTTCACCGCGCGCCGCCGGATTGGTCATCGCTCGGATATGCAGATCGGCCACGTCGCGAACATCGACAAAGCCGAACCACACGTCCGGACACCCTGGCGTATCGCCGTCGATCATTCGCTTCATCATGTGGATCGAGGTCGAAATGTCGGGGCCGAGGGCGGGTCCCAGGATACCGACAGGATTGATCACGGCCAGTTCCATGGTCCCGCCCTCACGGGCGATAAAGTCCCAAGCCGCGCGTTCGGCGATCGTCTTCGACCGCTGATAGGGTTGAACGGTCGGATCGTCGGGATTGGTCCAGTCGCTCTCGGTGAAGGCAGCCTTGTCGGTCTTGGAGCCGTAGCCGATCGCCGCGAACGACGAGGTGAGCACCACCCGCTTGACGCCGGCGTCGCGCGCCGCCTTGAGCACGCGCAGGGCGCCGTCACGGGAGGGCCGTATCAGCTCATTCTCGTCCTTGGGCGCCCTGGCCGGAAAGGGCGCGGCGACGTGGAGCGCATAGTCACAGCCGGCGACGGCCTCAGGCCAGCCGTTGTCGGCATTGAGATCCGCAGCGAAGAACGTCACACGATCGGCGCCGGACCCTGCGCCGCCTTGCCGAAGCATGGCCTTCACCTCGCCGGCGCGCGCCAAATCGCGCACCGTCGTCCGCACCTCATGCCCAGCCGCCAGCAATTGAATCAAGCAATGAGCGCCGAGGAAGCCGGTGCCCCCCGTGACCAGTACGCGCGCCATCTACGGTTCTCCTTTTCTCGAAGTGGGCTCGGTCGGCGAGCGGATGCGCCTGGCGAGCGGATAGGCGGAAGCGGAGCGAAGCGATGACCGACGACGAGGCCGGCCAAGCTCAACCAGACCCTCCCGCGCGCGGCGCTCGCGCTCCAAGCGTTGTCATTTCCCGGGCGTCACAGAGGTTTCCTCATCCGCCATGGGATGCTACACCTTGAACCTAAGTTTAAGGTCAAGGGGCCTTTTGTGCGCATCGGGGCGTTTTCTGGACGGACGGGCGTCGCCGCCTCGCGCATCCGCTTCTCTGAACGACATGGCGCCAAGGCCGCTCGCGGCGTGAACGGCTATCGGGAATATCCGGTCGCAGCCGTGAAAACGCTCAATGCGAGGCGCCCGTCCCGGCCTGCGCGCGCGCCGGAGGCGAGGACGACCGCGCGCCGACGCGGAACTATCCGGCCTCCTTTTGCGTTAACGTTCCATCACGCGGCATTTTGCGTTAACGTTCCATCACGTGGAATTGGCCCGGGAGGAATGCGATGCGGAAGGGGATTGCGGCGGTTGCGGCGATCGCGGGATTCGCGGCTTCTCCGGCGTCGGCCTACACGGCGCTGTACGCGTTCGGCGACAGCCTGTCCGACGTCGGCAACGTCTATGCCGCGTCCGGCGGCAAGATTCCGATCGCGCCCTATTACGATGGGCGTTTCAGCAACGGCCCGAACTGGGTCGACGACCTTTCGGCCGACCTCGGCCTCGGCCCGGTGACGCCGAGCGCGCGCGGCGGCGACGATTTCGCCGTCGGCGGCGCCCAGACGGGGCCGACGATCGTCAATCCCGGCGTTCCGCTCGTCGACCTCGACCAGCAGGTCGACTCCTTCACGACCCTCCATTCCACCGTGTTGTCGCCCCCGAAGACCGGGGCGCTGTACACGCTCGACATCGGCGCCAACGACATCGGCAATGCGCTCGCCGCCGACGCGACGAACAGCGCCGCGCTGTCGACGTTTCTCACGCAGGCGGTCGACAACACCGTGTCGGCGGTCGACAAGCTCTACACGGACGGCGCCCGCGACCTCCTCTTCTATCAGGTCCCGGACCTCTCGGTCGTTCCCGCGTTCGAAAAGTACGGGAGGCTCGCCGGCACGCTCGCCAGCGCGTTCAACCAGGGCGTGCTGAAGGGCCTCCAGCCGCTCGAGGCGCAGGGGCTCGCGGTGTTCGACGTCCCGGTCTTCAACGCGATCCGGAACGTCGTGGCCAACCCGGCCCGATACGGCTTCGCCAACGCCGCCGATCCGTGCTTCAGCGGCAATTACGACACGCCCGGAACGGAATGCGCCGACCCCGGCCAGTACGTGTTCTGGGACACGGAGCACCCGACGGCGGCCGCTCACGCCCTGACCGCCGAGGTCGCCGACGACGTGCTCGAGGGCAAGCCCGATCCGGTCGGCGCGCCGGAGCCCTCGACCTGGGCGATGATGCTGACCGGTCTCGCCGGGCTCGGCCTCGCGCGCGCCGTCCGGCGAGGCTTGCGCGCTCAGAGCGAGAAGGCGACCTTGATCGGAACGTGATCCGAGGGACGCGTCCAGCCGCGCGCCTCACGAAACACCTCCATCCCCGCGACCGCCTCGCCGAGCGCCGGACTGACCCAGACGTGGTCGAGCCGGCGCCCCTTGTCCGCCTTGGCCCAGTCGGGCGACCGGTAGCTCCACCAGGTGTAGAGTTTTTCCTCGTCCGGGACGAACTTGCGCAGCGCGTCGACCCAGGGTCCGGCCTGCTGAGCGTGGGCGAGTTTCTCTACCTCCATGGCCGTGTGGCTAACCACGTTCCGGAGCGCCTTGTGGCTCCAGACGTCGTGCTCGAGCGGCGCGATGTTGAGGTCGCCGACCAGGATCGCCCGGCCGGCCGCGGCCTTCTCCGCCGCCGCCCATTCGGCCATCTCGTCCACGAAGGCCAGCTTGTGGGCGAATTTCGGGTTGATCTCCGGATCGGGCTCGTCGCCGCCGGCGGGCACGTAGAAATTGTGCACGTCGACGCCGCCGAGGGCGCCGTCGAGCGTGACCACGAGATGGCGCGCGTCGCCCTTGAGGCAGAAATCGCGCACGGAATGCGAGGCGAAGGGGATGCGCGAGACGATGGCGACGCCGTGATAGCCCTTCTGGCCGCTGATCGCGATGTGCCGGTAGCCGGCGTCCCGAAACGCGCCGTGCGGAAAATTGGCGTCCGGGCACTTCGTCTCCTGAAGGCACAGCACGTCCGGCGCCTTCTCGGCGAGATAGCGGGTCACGAGGTCGATGCGGAGGCGGACCGAGTTGATATTCCAGGTGGCGACGGAGAAATCCAAAGGCGCGGCCTCGACGGGGGAGACGCCACAAACCCCAGCCAGGCCGCCGACGCAAGGGGAGGGCGGAGCTTTCCCACAAGCGCGGCGCCGGCGACGCGGGACCGGCCATCAAGCGGGGCGCGTGGTCGCCGCGCGACCCGACGGCGCGTGCAGGCCAAGGGACCTCGCAGGGGCGCGCCGGCCGGCCTTCCTCCCCTTGAAGCGCGACGAGACGCTATCCCGCCCGCTTGTCCGCCTCGACCCTGCGGGCGATCGCCGCGTCCTTTTTTTCCGTGTCGCCGGTCGCGCCGGCGTTCAGGATGTCGGTAGCGTCCTGTTCTTCGGCGGCGAGGTCGCCCGGCTTGCCTTCCGTTTCCGGCGTGGCGGTCAGACCCAGATCGGCAGGCTTCCGCCCCTCGTTGCGGGCGGCGGCGGCGAAGGTCGCCAGGGCTTCCGGCTGGCGGTCGTCTTCGGCTGGCTTCGTCATCACATTCGTCCTCCCGGGGTCATCCCCGATCAACGCCGCAAGCGCGCCTGAAGTTCCGCGCCGAAGCGAAAATCTCCGCCGTCCCGACCCGCGGCGAGCGCGAAGCCCGACGCTCCGAGCCTCGGCCCGGCGCAACGTCGCGCGCTACCGTCGGGCGACGACATAGATCATCGGCAGCCGGACCAGCGCCTCGCCCGCCTGCGCCGGATAGGCTTCTCGCAATCCGCTCAGGTAGCGATCGAGGAATTGCGCCCGCGACGGGGCGTCGAGCGGGGCAAGGAACGGCGCGAGGGCGACGGTCCCCACAGCGGCGGCGATCGCCTCGACGCTGTCGAAGGCGCGCA
The DNA here is from genome assembly GCF_003315135.1 of Roseiarcus fermentans. Taxonomy (GTDB): domain Bacteria; phylum Pseudomonadota; class Alphaproteobacteria; order Rhizobiales; family Beijerinckiaceae; genus Roseiarcus; species Roseiarcus fermentans. The sequence continues at coordinate 12,993 of NZ_QNRK01000030.1, read as the reverse complement.
GCGCGGTCGTCTCCCACACCTCGACCGAGGCGCACCACGGTTTCAGGAGGGCGTAGAGCTGCTCCAGCGTGACGTTGAACGGCCGTGTCTTCGCCACCGGCAGGAGCGTGTTCGTCCAGGGGCCGTCGGCCGCGACCAGCCGCGCCGCCGCCCGGTACGGCTCGTAGAGGTCGTTCGGCAACAGCGCGGCGAGCGCGCCGCCGTCGCGCAGTCTCGCGGTCAACCGCGGCAGAAGCCGGCGCAGCGCCGGTCGCCACTCGATCGCGCCCTCGGAGGCGATCAGGTCGTAGGGATCGCGCCCAACGTCCGGCGCGCTGTCCGGCCGCCGCAGGTCGAGCGTTTCGATCACGGCGCCGGGAAAGAGCGCGCCGATGCGCCCGCCGGCCGGCGCGGGCCCGGTGTGCAGCACGCCGATCCGCCGCGGGGCTGCCCCGCCGACCTGGCCGCCGAGATGGCTGAGAAGATCGAAAGCCGGGCGCGCGAGCGCGTCGCGCGCCGCCTCGGGCTCGAGGGGGATGGACGCCGTCATCGGCGTCATTCCTCCCCGACGAACGGGCCGGAAATGGGGCGCCGGGTCCGTGCGCCTCAGCCCCCCTGGCGCAGCACCTCGCGCACCTTTTCCGCGAGCTCGTCCGCCGTGTACGGCTTCTTCAGCCACGCGCCGGAACTGAGGCCGAGGCGGGCGATCGCGGGCTCGGCGTAGCCGGAGGTGAACAGGATCTTGACCGAGGGCTTCATCGCGACCGCCGCCTGGGCGAGTTCGAGGCCGGTCATGCCGCCCGGCATCACCATGTCGGTGAAAATCAGCGCGATCTCCGGCCGCGCCACCAGCTCCGCCATCGCCTGGGCGCCGTTGTCCGCCTCCACCACGGCATAGCCGAGGCTTCTCAGCCGCCGGCTCAGCACGCGGCGCAGGCGCGGGTCATCCTCGACCAGCAGAATCGTCTCCGAGCCCTTCGGCAGCTCAGGCGGGCGGGCGCGGGACGGCCCCGCCTCCGGCTCGGCGGATTCGGCGTAGGGCAGGTAGATGCGCACGCTCGTGCCGTGCCCGGACTCGCTATAGAGCTGGATGTGCCCGCCGGACTGCTTGACGAAGCCGTAGACCATGCTCAGGCCGAGCCCCGTGCCCGAGCCGACCGGCTTGGTGGTGAAGAACGGGTCGAACGCCTTGCGTCGCACCTCCTCGGTCATGCCGCTGCCGGTGTCGGTGACCGTGACCAGCACGTAGCGGCCGGTGCGCACCTCGGGGTACATCTGGGCGTAGTCGGGGTCGAGGCGAACCTGGGAAATCTCGACCGCGAGCCGGCCGCCGCGCGGCATCGCGTCGCGCGCGTTGATGGCGAGGTTGAGCACGGCGTTCTGCAGTTGCGCGCCGTCGACCACGGCCAGAAGCGCTTCCGTCGGGACCGACAGCTCGAGCGCCACCGCTTCGCCCAGCGTGCGGCGCAGCATCTCGGCGAAGCCGGCGACGTGTCGGCCGACGTCGGTCGGCTTCGGGTTGAGCGGCTGGCGGCGCGCGAAGGCCAGCAGCTGGGCGGCGAGCTTCGACCCGTCCTGCGCCGCGCCCTGCGCCTCGCGCGCCAGCTCGCGGTGGTCGGGGTCCTCGAGCATCGGCGCCAGCAGCTCGAGGTTGGCGATGATCGCCGTCAATATGTTGTTGAAGTCATGCGCGACCCCGCCGGTGAGCTGGCCGATCGCGTCCATCTTTTGCGCCTGACGCAATTCCTGCTCCATCTTCTGCCGGCTCGACAGATCGCGGATGAAGCCGGTGAAGATGCGCCGCCCGGCGCCCGTCGCCTCGCCGATCGCCAGTTCGACGGGAAAGATCTTGCCGTCCTTGGTGACCGCCTGCACGAGGCGGCCGTAGCCGATGATCCGCGCCTCGCCGGTGCGCAGATAGTTGTCCATGTAGGTGCTGTGATCGTCCCGGTAGGGCCCCGGCATCAGCACCTTGACGTTCCGCCCGACGATCTCGTCGGGGCTGTAGCCGAACAGAGCGGTCGCCCCGGCGCTGAAGGAGGTGATCACGCCGTGGTCGTCGCTGACGATCATCGCGTCGGGAACCGTCGCCAGAATGGAGCTGAGGTGCGCCTCGCGCGCAGCCAGCTCGGCCTGAGTCCGCCTCAGGCTGGTGACGTCGTGATTGTTCTGCAGCACCGCGTTGGTCGCGCCGTCGGCCGACTGTCGCGTCGTCCACAAGCTCTGGACCGACAGCCGCGAGCCGTCGCGGGCGCGATGGTCGAGTTCGCCCTGCCACGCGCCGCGCTCGGCCAGCGTGGCGACGATCTCGGCGCGCTCAACGGGATAGCGGGTGTCGAGCAGATCATGGACGCGCTCGCCGACGGCCTCCGACCGGGGGTAGCCGTACAGACGCTCGCAGCCCGAGGTCCAATGCAGAATCCGGCCCTCGACATCGTGGATGATCACCACCGCGGCGTCGAGGACGTCGGCGAGCGACGCGAGCTCCGCGTTCATCGCCGCGCCCGGCGGCCGATGGCCACACTCGAATTGGACGTTTCCGCTCAAAATCTCTATGACCTGCGACATTTTGCCCCAGCCTCATGAAACCATGGGCCGGCCCGCTTGTCATCCCTTCGATACACCCGTGACTGTCCTCCGAAAGGATTATCGTCCCCTGCCGAGCTGCCGGGTCGGGAGCCTCTCGTCGATGTGGAAGAGGTCGGGATCGGGCTGGGTCGCCAGGTCGAGGTTGAACAGCGTCACCACGGTCTGATAGCCTTGAGCGTCGATCACCGTCCATTGTTTCAGGGCGAAGGTCGCCGGATCGAAGATCAGCTCGAGGTGCGCCGAGCCGCCGAGCGCCGCCTTGTCCTCGATCTCGATCGTCACCGCCTTCTCGTCCTGGGCGACGCTGAGGACCTGCGTGTCGCGGGCGAGGTCGATGTGGTCGGCGAGCAGGAACTTGAGCGGCGTCTGGCCGATGAAATACTCGTCCTGGGTGTTGAGCTTGTGGTCGATGATGGCGACGCTGCGCCCGTCGGCGATGACCTCGAACCGCGCCGGGTCCGCGTATTTGAACGCCATTTTCCCGGGACGCTGGACCGTCAACTGGCCCTCGGAGCGCTTGCCGCCGGGGGCGATCTGGACGAAATCGGCGGTGATCACGCGCGCGGCGTCGAGCCACGCGTTGGCGCGGGCGACCGCGTCGGCCGCCGACAGGTTGGCCGTCGGTCCGCTCTTCGGCGCCTTGGCGAGCTTGACCGGCTGCTGCAGGTCCAGCGGCGCGTTCTGGGCCGCGGCGCCGGCCGAGACGAGCGCCGTCAGAGCGAGCGCCAGCAATCGCATGCCGTTAGCCATGTCTTCCCCGTGTCCTTTCGCCGGCCGACCGCCGCGCTCTTTCCCATGCCCGCCGCGGGGACGCCAGTGGCGCGGAGTTGTGCGCTTTCTATGGCGAAGGCCGGCGGAAGGGCCGGGTCGGCGTCCGCGCGGGCGCAGCGGCGTCGCGATCGATGGGAAAGCCGCGGCGCGGGCGGCGCTCACGCTTTCGCGTCGCTCCGGACGCCGATGGCGGCGAGCACGTGATCGATCCCCGCCGGCGGAATGTGGAAGAGGCCGTCGTAGGGGTCCATCAATTCGAAGATGAGCAGGAGGGCGCTGGCGACCGCGACCGCGCCGAGCGCCGCCATGACGAGGCTGATCGGGTTGGCGGCCGACGACAGGCCATAGGCGAAGAACAGCAGGAACGACCAGCCCACCACGACGGCGAGCAGGATGGGGGGCAGCGGCGTCGCGAGCTGCCGCGCCATCAGGAGTTGCGTCTGGATCATCGACGCCGACAGGGATTGCGTAGTGGCGACGAGCCGCCGCTCGCCGTCGTCGGCGGGCGCGATCCGGGCGAGACACTCGGCCATGTCGCGCGTGTCCGCCCGCGAAACCGCGTAGCTGATCGCGCCGCGGCGGCGCCGGTCCTCGCCCCAGAACCGCTCCCGGTGGCTCCGCACCTGCCCCTGAAGCAGTTTCCGCCCCTCGAGTCCCTTCGGCCCCAGTTGCTCGAACGCATGGTCGAGTTGCATCACGATCGGCCCGAGCGACAGAGATTCCGTGACCTGCGTGGTGTAGACGCCGTGACTGGTCCAGATCACCAGGCCGAGGACCAGGGCGAGCAGGAGCCCGATCAGACCCGCGATCGATCCGATCATGCCGTGCGCATCGGCCAGCATGGCGGTCGGCGCGGCCATGTGCAGGCCGAAGCCGAGAACGCCGAAGAGGAAACTCGCCGCCGCGATCGCGGCCGCCCTGGTGAGTGCGCGCATGCGTGTCCTCCCGCTCGAGGCGAACGACCCGGCCTATTCGCCGAGCGCCGCGATCGCGGCGGGCGCCGGGATTGGCGATCGCCAGGGCGATCCGCCCGGGCGACCTGGCGTTGACGGCATTGACGTTCTCGTCGGGGCCTCCCCGTCAGGTCGCGCGACGGATGCGGGCGTAGGCGAAGGCGCGTCCGGCGCCGCGGGCCAGCGCCTGGTCGATCCACAGCATCGCCAGGGATTCGAGCAGGCGGCTGTTGACCAGCGGGCCGGCGTCGATCGCCTCGAAGCCGAGGTCGCCGACGAGCCTGAGCGCGACGGCCTTGCGGGTTGCGTCGTCGCCGGCTGCGAACATCACGGGCGGGGCCGGGAAGCGGCGGGCGCCGCCGAGGTTCTCAGCGCCGAGCTGGTTCAGAGTCTTGACGACGGAGGCCTCGGGCGCGAGCGCGGCCAGCGTCTCGCCGCCGGAGGTCGTGTGACCGATCGCCAGTTGCAGCCGTCCGTCGATCAGGGCGAGCGGATTGGTGCAGTCGATCACGGTCTTGCCCGCGAGGCCGCCGGCCGCCGCGACGACGACGGGGACGGCGCTCCAGGGCGTGGCGATGACGACGACGTCGGCGTCCGCCGCGGCCGGCGCGGTCTCGGTCTCGTCCGCGGCGGAGGGGGCCCGAACGCCGTAGACCACCTGATGGCCGGCGGCGGCCCAGCCGCCGCCGATGGCTTTGCCGACGGCGCCCCTGCCGATGATCGCGATCTTCACCCTTCGCCTCCGCGGTTGTTCGGGGCTCAATCTGGGCGCAGACTGATATCGATTCAAATGAAGAGATTTGAAGTCGGATATGGCGCATGTCGATATCAGAAGCCTGGACTTCACCCTCCTGACCGTCCTCGCGAGCCTCCTGCGCACCCGGCGGGCGACCGACACGGCGCGCGAACTGGCGATGACGCAATCGACCGTCAGCCACGCGCTGGCCCGATTGCGCGCGATCTTCGGCGACCCGCTGTTCGTCCGCCGTCCGCACGGACTGGCGCCGACGGCGAGGGCGCTCGCGCTGGCGCCGGACCTCGACCGGCTGTTTGCGCTCGCCCGCGACATGGTCGATTCGCGCGCCTTCGATCTGGCCGAGGCGGCCGGGGTGGTGCGGATCGCGGCCTCCGATTATCACTGCGCGCTGCTCGCGGCGCCGCTGATCGCGCGGCTCGGCGAGGCGGCGCCGAATCTCCGGCTGAGCTTTCGGCCGCTGGTTCGCCGGGCCGCCGTGGAAGCGCTTCGGGCGGGAACGGTCGAGGTCGCGATCGGCCGGTTCGGCGCCCTGCCGGCGTCGGTCGCGTCGAAAACGCTGTTCGACGAGACGTACAGCGTCGTTGCGGCGTCGCGCGGGCATGAGGGCCCCGGCCCTTTCGCCATCGCAGCCTATCTCGCCGCCCGCCACGTCGTGGTGTCGCTCGACGGCGACCTCGAAGGCGTGGTCGATGCGGCGCTGCGGGCGAACGGCATGCGGCGCGAGGTGGTCGCGGCGGTCCCCTACTTCCTGTCCGCCCTCGCGGCGGCGGCGGAAAGCGATGTCGTCGTGACGCTGCCGTCGCGGATCGCCGCGGCCTTTGCGCCGCGCTTCGGCCTCTCGGTCTTCGCCCCGCCCCTGGAGCTCGGCTCGTTTCCGGTCTCGGCCGTGGTGTCCGCCGCGCGCGGCCGAAGCGACCTGGTGCGCTGGCTGGTCGATGTCGTGCTGCCTGCCGCGCGCCCGTAGGGGCGCCGGCGACGGGTCGGGCGCCGGCTTCCGGCTCAGGGCGTCGTCACGGGCTCTTCCGGCCCCGCGAACCGGAGCGGCCGGCCATCGGGTCCCGAAGCGGATCGCTCATTATCACACGCTCCGAAGCGCCGCCTCGACCGCCTCGCCGAGCCGATCGACGATCGCCTCGACATGCGCCTCGGTCACGATGAACGGCGGCGCGAGGAGGACGTGGTCGCCGCGCCGGCCGTCGATCGTTCCGCCCATCGGGTAGACCATCAGACCGCGGGCCATCGCCTCGCGCTTGATCCGCGCATGAAGCTTCAACGCCGGATCGAACGGGGCCCGTGTCGCCCGGTCGGCGACCAATTCCAGCGCCCGAAACAGGCCCCGGCCGCGGATGTCGCCGACGTGCGGGCTCGCGCCGAGGCGTTCGACGAGGCGCAAGCGCAGACGATCGCCCATCGCCCGGACGTTGGCGAGCAGGTCGTCGCGCGCGATCGTTTCCTGCACGGCGAGCGCCGCCGCCGCGGCCATCGGATGCCCCATGTAGGTGTGCCCGTGCTGGAAGGCGCCTGATCCGTCGGCGACAGCGTCGAAGATCTTTCGCGCGAGAAACACCGCGCCGATCGGCTGGTAACCGCCGCCGAGGCCCTTGGCCACGGTCATCAGGTCCGGCGCGACGCCCTCTTGCGTGCAGGCGTGCAGCGTCCCCGTCCGGCCCATGCCGCACATGACCTCGTCGAGGATGAGCAACACGCCGTAGCGGTCGCAGAGTCTTCGCACGCGCCGGAAATAATCCGCCACCGGCGGCACGGCGCCGGCGGTCGCGCCGACCACGGTCTCGGCGACGAAGGCCGCCACCGTCTCCGGGCCGAGCTCGACGAGCTTGGCCTCGAGCGCCCCGGCGGCGCGCGCGGCGTAGTCGGCGTCGCTCTCCCCTTCACGCTGAAACCGGTAGGCGAAGCACGGGTCGACATGATGGGTCTCGATCAGCAGGGGCTCGAACGGGCGCCGCCGCCACGCATTGCCGCCCGCGGCGAGCGCGCCCAGCGTGTTGCCGTGGTAGCTCTGTCGGCGGGCGACGACGCGCCGTCGCTGCGGCTGGCCAATCTCGACGAAATATTGCCGGGCGAGCTTGAGGGCGGCCTCGACCGCTTCCGAGCCGCCGCTGACCAGATAGACGTGACTGACGCCTTCCGGCGCATCGGCGACGAGGCGGTCGGCGAGCTTTTCGGCCGGCTCCGAGGTGAAGAACCCCGTGTGGGCGTAGGCGAGCGCGTCGAGTTGGCGATGGAGGGCGGCGACGACGTCCGGGTGCCCGTGGCCGAGACAGGACACCGCGGCGCCGCCCGAGGCGTCGAGATAGCGCCGGCCGTCGGCGTCGACGATCTCCACGCCCGCGCCCGAAACGGCGACGGGCGGAACGACCTTTGCCGCACGATGCAAAATATGCGTCATTCTCATTCCTCAAAGCCGGGCGTGGCGGGCGGGCGAATCATAGGAACCCGCGAGGCGATCGGAAAGGCGGGCGGCGTGATCGGGGTTCAGCGAAGGCGCGTGGCGATCGCGGTCGCGCCGAACGGCGGCCGCAAGACCAGGGCCGACCATCCCGGGCTGCCGATGACGGCCGACGACCTGGCGCGCGCGGCCGCCGAGTGCCTCGAGGCCGGGGCCGCGATGCTCCACCTGCACGTGCGCGATTCCGACGGCGCCCACCTGCTCGACGCCGAGGCCTATCGCGCGGCGATCTCGGCGATCTGCCGGACGGTCGGCGACCGCCTCGTGGTGCAGATCACCAGCGAGTCGCTCGGGAAATACGCGCCGGCCGAGCAGATGGCGGTGGTGCTGGCGACCAACCCGGAGGCGGCGTCGCTCGCGCTGCGGGAACTCGCGCCGGAAGCCGGGGACGAAAAGCCGTTCGCCGACTTCCTCGTCCGCCTGAAGCGGATGCGGATCTGGCCGCAGATCATCCTCTACAGCCCGGAGGAGGCCGCCCGGCTCGCGGACATGCACAGGCGCGGGGTCGTCCCCTTCGACTCGGTCGCCGTGCTCTACGTCCTCGGTCGCTTCACGCTGCTCAGGACCGCGGCGCCGGCGGACCTGCTGCCGTTTCTCGCGCCCGGCGCGCCCCGCTTCGCCCATTGGAGCGTCTGCGCTTTCGGCCGGCGCGAGGCCGCGTGCGTGACGGCGGGGGCGCTGCTCGGCGGCCATGCGCGGGTCGGTTTCGAAAACAATCTGACGCTGCCGTCCGGAGAGCGCGCCGACAGCAACGCCGACCTCGTCGCCGCCGTGGCGCGGGCGCTCGCCGATCTCGGCTTCGTGAGCGAGGACGCGGATGGGCTGCGAGCGGAGGCGGAGCCGCTGCTGCGCTAGGGATTCCCCCCCCGCCGGAGCAGCGGAATGGGCGCACTCGCGCGGGTGTCGCCAAACTGACGGGAACCTGTGCGACAGGGATATGAAACCGGGATTTTGGAGAGCAGCGCTTGATCGTCGTTCATTGTCTGTCGCAGGCGCCTGCGCCGTCCGCCCCCCTGTCGCGCAAGGTTCTCGCGCCCAAGGAGGCGATCCCGGAGGGTACGATCTGGATCGACATGATCGAGCCGACCGCGGAGGAGGACGAGAAAGTCCAGCTTTTCGTCGGCGTCGCCATCGCCACCCGCGCCGACCCCGACTACGCCGAGCCGCCGGAAGCCCATTACGCAGAGAACGGCGTCCGCTACCTCCAGGCGAGCGTGATCAGCGAGCCGAAGGACACGCCCGACATCACCGACGTCACCTTCGTCATCGCGCCGACGGCGCTGGTCACCGTGCGCTACCACGCCTGCGAATCGTTCGACATCTACGCCCAGAAGCTCTGCAGGGCGCAGGCGGCCGCGCGCTCGCCCGACGCCATCGCGACCGGACTCATCAACACTGTGATCAACCGCTCGGCCCGCGCGCTGAACCAGGTTGGGGTCCGCCTCGACGCGATCGCGAGCCGGGTGTTTCACGCCAAGGAGAAAATGGAGGGGCGCAGCCAGATTTATTCCGACACGCTCTGGGATCTCGGGCTCGAGGACGAGAAGATCTCCAATCTGCGCGAAAGCATGGTGTCGATCGAGCGGCTGCTGCTGTTTCTGATGGCCGACGCGAACGGGGAGGGCGGCAAGGCCGACAAGGCGCAGCGGGCGGCGCGCGAGGCGACCAAGACGGCGCTGCGCGATCTGCAGTCGCTCGAGGAGGACGCGAGCTTCAAGGCGCAAAAAGTGCAGTTTCTGCTCGACGCGACGCTCGGGCTGATCAACCTGGCGCAGAACGACATTATCAAACTCTTTTCCGTGCTCGCGGTCATCTTCATGCCGCCGACCGTGATCGCCTCGATCTACGGTATGAACTTCAAGGTGATGCCGGAACTGGAATGGACGTGGGGCTATCCGTTCGCGCTGCTTCTGATGGTGTGCGCGGCGGTGCTGCCGTATGTTTTCTTCCGCTGGAAGAAGTGGCTGTAGGCTGCGGTTTCCGTCGCGACGAGGAGGCAGGCGATGAGGGAACAGTCCAGGGTGGATCTCGCCAGCGTGGCGCCTGGCTTGGCCTGGGCGTTCGAGTTCGACGGAAGCGGAGTGGGCGCCCTCCTTCCCGAGGATCGACCTGTCGATCTGATTCACGGGCGCCGGTTTGTCTGGGCGCACGTGATTCTGGCCAACGCGCGCACCCGCGACTGGATCGGCGCTCAGGAAGGTCTGCCGGAGGAGGCGAAGGCCGTCCTGCTGTCTCCCGACACGCACCCGCGCCTGGACTGGGGCGGGGACGCCCTGTGGGGCGTTCTCCTGGACGTTCAGCGCGATCTCATGGCCGCCTCGGAGGATCCCACCGACCTCCGGTTCGTTCTGCGACCCCAGTTTCTCCTGACCGCGCGGCGTCACCCGGTGAGGGCGGCCCACGCGCTGAGGGCCAGAATCGAGAACGGCGCCAGGTTCGAGGGAAGCGCCGGGCTGTTCGAGCGCATGCTCGAGGAAGCGGCGGATTCGCTCGGCGCCGCCGCGCAATCGATCGCTGAGGAGATCGACCGCATCGAGGACCGCGTCCTGTCCGAGGCGATGAGCGACGAGACCGGCAAGCTGCTCAAGCTCAGGCGCGCGATCTCGAAGCAGGACCGTCTCGTCCAGGGCGCGCTGAGCGTGCTGGGGCAACTCGATCAGCACCGCTCGCAGAGCGCGCTGGAAATCTACCGCGATCTCGGACGTCGGGTCAGGCAGCGGGTGGCCTCCTTCCATTCCGACCTGCATCTGCAAGGCGACCGGGCCCGGCTCCTTCAGGAAGAGGCGGCGTCGCAACTCGCCTCCGCGACCAACAAGAACCTGTTCCTGCTCACCGTGGTCACGACGCTCTTGCTGCCGCCGGCCTTCGTAACCGGCTATTTCGGCATGAACACGAAAAACCTGCCCTTCACCGAGTCCGACTACGGAACGCTCTACGCCAGCGGCCTGTGCGCGCTCGCCGCGCTCGCCGTCTTCCTGTTGATCCGGCGCTTCCGGATGTTCGCGTGATCGCTCCGGATCGACGTCGCGAATTCCGCATCGGCCACTGGAATTGGGATGGTCTTCGGACGAGGCCTCACCGTTCGCTCGGCGGCGGGAAGAACCATTTGCCGTTGCGGATCGGCAGGAAGACGCCGTCGTCGAGGCCGACCTCGGCGGCGATCAAATCGTTGGCGACCTTGTTGAGCGCGATCAGAAGGTCTCCATGCTTCACCGGATCCATGGCCAGATTGTGTATCTCGTCGGGGTCCTCTTTCAGATCGTAGAGTTCGACGTCGTTCTTGGCGAGCAGCGCCTCCATCGTCGTCGGCGTGTTGAAATCCGTCTGCCCGAAATAGCGGGAAAAGCGATAGCGCCCGTCGAATACGCTGCGGATGCCGACGCGCTCGCCGAAGTCCGGGTCGTTCTTCAGGAATTCCTGGATCTTTTCCGCATCCGTGACCGCGCGCGAGAACATGATCTGAACGAAGTGTTCCGCCCATGCGACGTCCTGATAGGAGAGCATGTTGTAATTGAACAGCGTAGCGGGGCGGACTTCGTCGACCTTCGCCGCGCCGCCCTTCCCGAGCAAGCCCGAGACGTCGCGGCCGACCAGTCCCTCGGCGGCCTTCGCCCGCCTCGACGGTTCCAGACCGGTCAGGGCGATCAGAGTCGGCGCAAGGTCGATCTGCGACGTCAGCGCATCGCAGGTTACGCCGCCCGGATAGGCGGGATGACGGACGATCAGCGGCACGTGGTTCTGCTCCTTGTAGGCGCAGTTGCCTTTGCCGCGCATCTGGTGATGCCCGCCGAGTTCGCCATGATCGGCGTTGAACACGATAATCGTGTTCTGGTCCTGATCGGTGTCCTTCAGCGCCTTCAACACCTGCATGACCTGCTGGTCGCAGTCGCGGATGCAATTGTAGTAGTAGTTTCGCAGGATGCGCCAGCGACGATCCTCGTCCGGCCACGCCCCGACCATCATGTCCTGAATGGACTGATAGATGGCGTGCGCCTTGGGCCGGCCCGGCGCGTCGAGCGGCTGGCTCCTGGTCGCGGGCAGCGGCAGGTCGTCCCAGCGCTCCTGGTAAAGCCGGTCCTGCGGCGTCGGGAAGATCGCGATCGCCGGGTTCCTGCCCTGGACGACCTGACCGGGAAGATCCGAGTCGATGTACATCACGTCGTGCGGATTGACGAAATTGACGGCGAGGAACCACGGCTGGCCCTTGGCGCGAAGCGCCGCGCCCTCGTTTCTCATCCAGCTGACCGTGCGGTCCGTGGTCAATCCGTCGTATGTGAAGCCGCCGAGGCCGCCGTCGATGAGGTCTCCGACGCCAAAAAAGTCGTCGAAGCCGTAGCTGCCGATGATCTTGCGGTAGTCGGCCATCGGCGCATCGATCGCGACCCGCGTCTGATCGAGATTGGCGCTGAGATGCCACTTGCCCTGATAGGCCGCGTGATAGCCGAGGTCGTGCATCCGGTGTCCGATCGTCTTGATCGACGTCGACAGGTCCGGCTGCCACAGATAGTTCAGGTTGTCGAAGACGCCGGAATGCTGGATGTGCGCTCCCGTATAGATGACCGAGCGGGCGGGCGAGCAGACGCAGGACGCCGCCTGGTGGTTGGAGAAGGTGACGCCGTTCGCCCTCAGCCATTCGCGCGCCGGGACCGGGAACGGCCATTTCGGAAAGAAATGCTCCTGGTCGACGAGGATGAACAGAATGTTGTAGCCGGCAGGCGGCGCATCGGGCGCTGAGGCCTGCGCCGCGGCGGCAGGCTTCGCGTGCAGGAGATCGACGCCGAGAATGGTCGCCGCGCCGCTGGCCAGGAGGTCGCGTCGGGACGGTTTGAACTCGGTTCGATCGTCGGACATTCCACCCGTCCTTCTGATCCGGCCTGACTGCACCCCGTTTGTGGCGCGACGGCGGCTCCGCCGCCGGCTGGGAGAAACGAGCCGCGCTACCGCACGCACACATCGCGGCCCTGCATGAACAAAGGTCGTCGCAGTGCGCCTCGGATCATGACGAGGTCGGAAACCCTGGTTTGGCGCACGGCGCGCGCCCATCGGAGCGACGGCTGCGGCTTTCGCAGACAGATGCCGATCCGGCCCTGTTTCGCCGATGTCAGCGCCTTGCGCGAAAGATCCTCGCCGAAGCGTCGCACGCGCGAGACAGCGGATGCGCGGGGCGGCCGCCGCCGGCGGAGGCGACGGCGCCCGTCAGCGCGCCGTTCCGGCGTTCGCGCCCGATGCGGTCAGGGTCCCGCCGCGCACCGTCGTCGCGCCAAAGTAGCGATTGTCTCCCGAAAACGTCGTCGTGCCGGCGGTCGTGGTCAACGTGGCGGGGCCGCCAAGATAGAAAGGCCGGCCCTTCGAGCCGGATGGCGCAGGCGACGCGGCCACGAGTGTCGGGCGACATGCAAAAGGGGACCGGAGGCGACAGGCAAAAGGGTACCACCTCGGCCTGAGAGGAGGCGCCTTTGGTTAACGTTTCGGCTGAG
>NZ_QNRK01000029.1 GCF_003315135.1 Roseiarcus fermentans | reverse complement strand
ACGTTCGCCGCCCGAACCAGATCCTCCGAACCGGCCTGCCGCCCCGTCAGCGCAAGCTGATGCCGCAACTGCGAAGGATCCGCCGCAATCCGGTAGTACCCCGCAATCAGCGACAAGGCCGATAGTCCAGAGTCGACTTCTTCCGGCGGCGGCGCGGAGCCCGGCGCGTCGGGGTCGTTGCGAACGGCGATGTGCTGCATGGGACCCTTCCCGACCACTGCTGGCGCCGAGTCAGCGCCGCGGCGAATCACTCGACCGTGACGGACTTGGCGAGATTGCGCGGCTGATCGACGTCTGTCCCGAGCGCGAGCGCGGCATGGTAAGCTAGAAGTTGCAGCGGCAGCGCGAACACGAGCGGCGCGCAAATGGCCGGCATGGTCGGAAGCACGAGCGTTTCCCAGCGCCCCTGCGGCGCGAGCGAGGCCCCCTTCTGATCGGTGATCAGGATCGGCCTTCCTTCGCGCGCGATCACTTCCTGCATGTTGGACATCGTCTTTTCGAAGCTCGCGTCGCCCGGCGCGATCACGACGACGGGGAAGTCCTTGTCGATGAGCGCGATCGGCCCGTGCTTCAGCTCTCCGGCCGCATAGCCCTCGGCATGGATGTAGGACACCTCCTTGAGCTTGAGCGCGCCTTCGAGCGCCAGCGGGTAGCTGGTTCCGCGGCCAATGAACAAGGCGCTGCGAAAGGCCGCGACCCTGTGCGCGATCTTGCGCACCGCCGGCTCGAGTTCGAGCGCCGTCGTCATGGCGCGCGGCGTGTTGGCGAGGCCGCGCACCAGGGCCGCTTCGGCCTCGGCCGACAAGGTCCCGCGCTCCCGACCCGCCGCGATCGCGAGGCAGGCGAGCGTCGCGAGCTGGCAGGTGAAGGCCTTGGTCGAGGCGACGCCGATCTCGGGCCCGGCGACCGTCGGCAGGACGATCTCGCTCGCGCGCGCCATCGTCGAGGTCGGGACGTTGACGATCGACAGGATGCGCTGGCCGCGCGCCCTGGCGAATTCGAGCGAGGCGAGGGTGTCGGCGGTCTCGCCCGACTGCGACACGAAAATCGCCGGATTGCCCGCACGGAACGGCACGTCGCGGTAGCGGAACTCGGACGCGATGTCGATGTCGACGGGAAGTCCGGCGTAGCGCTCGAACCAGTACCGTCCGACCAGCCCGGCGAGATAGGCGGTGCCGCAGGCGGTGATCGACAGGCGATCGACGTCGCGGAAGACGCCCGCGGTCCCGGCCGGAAGCGCGACCGTCAGGCCGGGCTGTCCGAGGTGCTGGGCCAGCGTCCTGCCCAGAGCCTCGGGCTGTTCGAAGATTTCCTTGCGCATATAGTGCTTGTGCTCGGCCTTCTCGACCGCCTTGGCGTCGGTCGCGATCGCCCCTTGCGCGCGCGACAGGTTGTGGCCCTCGCGGTCGAGGAACTCGACTCCGTCGCTCTTGATGACGGTGACGTCGCCGTCCTCGAGGTAGCTGATCACGTCGGTCAACGACGCCAGCGCGAGCGCGTCGGAGCCGAGGTACATCTCGCTCTTGCCGTAGCCGACCGCCAGCGGCGACCCCTTGCGCGCCCCGACGATCAGATTGTCGTGGCCCTCGAACAGGAACGCCAGCGCGTAGGCGCCTTTCAGCCGCGGCAGGGTCGCGCGCACCGCCTCGACCGGCGCCAGTCCGTTGTGCAGTTCCTGGGCGACCAGGTGGGCGATGACCTCGGTGTCGGTGTCCGTGCGAAAGCGGGCGCCGCGCTCCTTCAGTTCGACGCGCAGCTCGTGGTGGTTCTCGATGATGCCGTTGTGGACGACCGCGACGCCGCCGACGACGTGCGGGTGGGCGTTGCGCTCGGTCGGACGGCCGTGCGTCGCCCAGCGGGTGTGGCCGATGCCGATCGCGCCGCCGAGCGGCCGGCGCGCCAGCGTCGCCTCCAGGTTCTCGATCTTGCCGACGGCCCTGCGGCGGGTCAGGCGACCGTTTTCCAGGGTCGCGATGCCGGCCGAATCATAGCCGCGGTATTCCAGCCTCCTCAGCGCATCGACGATTGAGGCGGCCGCCGGGCCACGACCGACGACACCGACTATTCCGCACATGTCTCGCTCCTGTCGTTGAATCGTGCCGGAGATCATTCCGCCGCCGACAGCGGCGCGCGGGCCGCGAGCCCGTGCGCGCCGGTTCGATCGCAGTCGGCGCCGCGAAGCGCGGTTTCCGCCCTCGCCTCGGGAAGGCAGAGGTCGGCGCGCGGCGCGTGCATCCGCCCGACCACCTCGGCCAGCAGTCCCGCGATCGGCGATTTTTTCTGCAACGCCGGCAGGTCCTTGACCCGAATGGCGTGCCGGCTCACGCGTTCGACGACGCCGCCGTCCGAGAATTTCATCATCGTCCGGCTGAGCGTGTCGCAATTGATGACGAGGTAGTTGGCGATGTCGACGCGCGACATCGGCAGCGCGACGAGAACCTCCCGGCGGTCGTCGAGCGAACCCTCTCGCAGCGCGAGCGCGAGGATGAAGGACGCGACCCGGGCCTCCGTTTCGAGACGGCCGGTCATCAGCTGGTGCAGGTTGACGCGCGTGATCTGATTGAAACACTGCTCGACCAGGAACCGCCAGCACTCCGGCTCGAGCGCGGTGGGCGACAGGTCCAGGGGTTGCAGGACGATCGCGGACGAACGGGTGATCGCCCGCAGCGACACCTTTCGCGCCGACAGGATCTTCGACGACGACACGACGTCGCCCGCCAGCAGGAAGTCGAGAACCTGCAGCTTTCCCTTCGCCGGCATGGCGTCGATCGCCAGCATGCCGTCGCGCAGGACGATCACCTTGTCGGCCAGCGGCAGCGGGAGACTCTGCTGCGCGTTGAGAACGACGCGGTCGCCTTGCGCGCACAGCGATTCGAGAAGTCGCGATTCGAGAAGTCGCGATGCGCTGACGCCGTTCACGCTCGTCTGAGAACTCTTCATCGGTCGGCCGTCCAGTGCGAGTCCAATCTTCACACTGCAAGCTAAACCGAAGTTTCAAAATCCAACTGGTCGATTTCAGACGCTTTTGAACTACATCCTACGACTTGAATTGACGAAAGGAGTAATGCCCGCGTCGTGTCGGACGTGAACCCTGCGTCACGTGCGCGTCGCGACAGCGTCCTGACGCAGCGGCGGTCAGACCCCTTGTCGGGCGAGATCGGAAGCAAAACCTGCGGGACGGCCTGGGACGCGGCGTAACGACGTTGCTGCCAATCACCCGGCGCGCGCGGGTTGGGCGCCGAGGCGATCCTGCGGCGCCAGGCCTGAGGTTATGCACGCGATGACATGGCGAGACGCCAGGGCGGCGCGCGAGCCGGGGCGACCGCCGGCGGGCCGACGCGTCCGTGGTCGTCAGGGGTCAGACCGCGCGGCTCGAGGTCCTGATCGAAACGGCGCGCGCCCATGGCGCCGACCTCCTGATCCACGACGCCGCGCCCAACGCCGACCAGACCGCGCTTCGCGCCGCCCGTGACGCGGATCCCCCGCCCGGCCGCAGCCTTCGACCTCGAAGCGATACAGGCGACGCTGACCCTCGCAGCGCAGGCGAAGAAGCCGCCCTTCATCGTCCGGAACGCAATCTTGCCGCGGCCGCCGGAGTCCGGTCCGAGGGACCGGGTCAGGCTGAAGCACGCCTCGAATGGCGGCGCCGCCTGCGACAACTTGTCACCGTAACCATCATTGCGCTCAGTTGTTTATGCGTGTTGACTTCGATGTCGCGGCCGTTTTTCGCCGCGTAAGCTACATGAACTGTGCGGAGGATTCTCGGCCCCGACGCGAGCGACGACCTCGCGCCGGCGATTCCGGACGAGGTCGATACCTGGCTTCTGTCCAACCGTGATCGCGGCGTCAGTACCGACTGCGTCGACGGCGGCGGCTGGCCAGAAAGACTGGAAGACATCTGCTCATTTTCTGAAGACTAACCTCCATGAGGATCAAACGTCCCCAGTCGGCCAAGCGCCGCCAAGTCGAGGGAGGCGGCGCTATATTCATCCACCTGATAATCGGAGATGGCGAAGATGAAACCAAGGTATCTACTGCTGCCATTAATTAGCTTAACTCTAGTATCAGCCGCCACCGCTCACGAATTTGAGCACGGGGGCGCTCTTTGCGATCATCGCATTGACTATTCAATGTGTATGCTGATGTCGAAAGCGGAAAGCAATAAACAGGTTAAGCGATTGGACGGCTGGTATGTCTCAGCATCGACCTTATGGCTGGGATATCCTCGCTCTTGTATCATTGCGGGATCAGATACTCGTTTTGAGTTCCATGCCGTCCGACAAACGGAGGCAATTTCGTCCAATCCCTGGGTAGGATTATCTCTTGATGATCCAACTTATCGAGCGATGATGACGCATACCAAATGGGGAGCTCGTATTTATGAAGTCGTCCGAGACAGAGGCTGGCTCGATACCCCAGAACTTCATGAAATGACAGGGGAAGAAGCCTTGGCGCTGGGTGTGCCGCGCTGTCGATAGTTCAAGATTTTCGCAAAGGCGTCCATAGCCCGTAGGGCGGTGTGGCCGTGAGGGGGCCGCAACGCCAACAGTCCAGCGGCCCCCCGGATGGCGTCGCTCGGCTCGCGATAACAGCGTTCTTCCGCGCGGGGCGCGGCCCGGGTGGGGGCTGGGACGGTGCCCGTCGCGCGGGCGCTCACTTCACCTTCAGCACGTCTCCCGGCTTCAGCGGCGACGTTTCCGACGCCGGAAGGATCGCGACGCCCTCTCCGCCTTCGCGCAGGATCTCGTAGTGCGGCTGCGCGCCGGGACCGACGAAGCCGGAGAGGATCGTCGCCATGGATTCCGCCGAGCCCGCGGCTTCACGCGCCTCCGCGATGTCCTTGTCCACGGCCGCGATCTCCTTCGCCAGATCCGTCGTGTAGTCGAGGGCGTCTCTGCCGCTGTCGTCCTCGGCCTGGGCGAGGCGCGCCTCGGCTTCGACCAGCGTCACGCGGCAGTCCTGGCGGCGCGCCTCGATGTCCGCCAGTTCCGTGCGCAGCGTCAGGATATGGTCGCTCGTATCGACGCCGCGGTCCTTCAGCTTCTGCATCGTGTCGAGGCGCTCGGCCCGCATCTCCCTTTGAATCTCGAACTGGTCGAGCTTGGCCTTGATCGCCTCGACTTCGTTGCGCGCCGCGTCGATTCTGGCGGCGAGCTCCTTTTCGTGGCTCCGGCGCCTGGCTTGCTCCGCCTGCAAGATGGCGCTCTCCGCCGCGCCGAGGGACTGCCCGTCCCGCGGCGGCTCGGCGGATCCCGGAGGCGGAGGCTGCCCGTCGTCGGCGATCGGGATCGCGCGCGGCGCGCCGTCGGACGACAGGAGACCGAACGATTGGCCGCGCTGGGCTTCCAGCCGGGCCCGGCGCGCCGTCAGCCGGTCGAGCTGGAGGTTCGCCAGCCGGAGCCGCTCCATTTCCCGGGCGCCCTCCACCAGGGTCGAGGGGTTGTCGGCGCCGCGGCCGAGACCGCCGGCCAGCGCCACCGCCTGCAGCACGAACAGGCCCTCAGCATAGTGGACCGCGCCCGGGTTCCGGACCGGTCCGACGACGTAGACGGGCGCGCGATCCACGATTCTCGCGTCGATCCGTGCGCTTCGCCCGGTGACGGCCGCGAACGAGGCCGCCAGCTCGCTGCGGAGGTCGTCCAGGTCGCGTCCGGCCGCGTGGATTTCGCCGAGCAGCGGAACGGAGAGGCCGCCGTTCCCCTCGACCAGATACTCTCCGCTCAGGTCCATCCGCTGATAGAACGTGCGCAGTCCGCCCTGGGGGTCGCCCCAGCCCCGTTGCGCCCCGCCGAGGTCGACCGTCTCGAAAAATCCGAGCTTGAGCTTGTCTCCCCTTTCGACCTTCCCTCCGTCCGGCGCCGAAGGGGCCGGCGCGCGATCGACCGCCGACGCCGCGGCCATCCTCTGCGCCGGAACCGGCTGGGGCTTCGCCGGCTGCGCCGCCTCGGGACCGCCGCCGCCCGGGAACTGCAGGTCCGGCGTTGGAAACAGCGGCCCCGCGCTCTTCGCGGGCGTCGGCGCCGGCGGCGAGAGCCCGGCGCCGAGCTGCGCCTCGCCAACCCGGGCCTCGCCGACCCGGCCGCCGTCGTGGGAAACGCTCGGAAGCCCGACGGTCGCGACCAGCGCCATGGTGGAGGCCTTGATGAACGAGTGCATGTCGCCCCTCCACGTTGCGATATCGCGACGCCGATCGAACGACGCCTCGACCGGCGGCGCCAGGAAACCCGTCTGCGGCGCGAAGCCGCGCGCTGCGGGCTCACGGCTCGCCGAGGCGTATCGGCGGCCGTTCCGTCGCCGCGAGCAACGCCCCGTATACCGAGATCAGTGTGTCTCTTCGGCCGGGAACGCCAGCGCAAATGTCTGACTTGGATCGGCGTGAAGGCGTCGCGGGACGGACTGCTTCGCTTCACTCGCAACAACGCGGGGTTGAACGGCGCCCCGCGGCGGCGATCGGCGCTAACGCCCCGCCGCGTTCCAGATCAAGTCGAGCGCCATCACCCGGTCGCGCTTCGCCGTGTCTCTCGCCAGACCGGGCGCGAGGTCCGCCGGCAGACGTCCCTCGGCCAGGAGTTTCGCCAACCCCGCCATCGCCTCCGGCGCCATCTCGAGCCGGCGACAGAGCGCGAGCCAGGGGGCGAGGCGCTCGGGCCGCAGCGCCTCCGGATCGACGCGGCGAAGATACCAGCGCGCCGCTTCCGGGTTTCCGTCGGCGAGCGTGAGTTCGGCGGCGAACAGCGGCCGCGCCGCGAGAACCTCGTTCGACAGCAAGGGTCGGACCGCCGACAGCATCGGGGCGCCGAACGCATCGACGAGGTCCTCGGCGAGCTGCCCCAGCGCGGACGCGTTCGACCGGCTCCGCGCCAGGCGCAGGACGACGCGCAGCCCGTCGCCCGGGTCTCCGAGCCGCGCCGCCAGCTGAACGAAGGCGTGCAGATGCGGTCCATCGGCCCCCCTCGCGCCGTCGGCCCAGCGCACGAGCATGGCGCGCGCCAGGCCAGGACAGTCCTTGCCGGCGAGGAAGCTCGCCATGTCGAGGGCCGCGTCCGGCGCGCTGTCGGCGTAGGCGACCGCCAGACGGGCGGCTTCGCCGGCGTCGCCTGACTGCGCGACCCGGAGAATCAGCTTTCCCGACAGGTAGGGGCTGCGCCAGTCGGCCATCCAGGCCTTCAGGCGCGCGTCGACGTCGTCGACCGCGCCGATCGAAATCATCACCTCGAGCAGCAGGAAGCGGCCTTCGCTCGCCTCGGGCGGCGCGTCGAGATCCGCCTGCTCGAGCCACTTCCTCGATTCCCGCCATTCGCCGCGGACCGCCAGAAGCGCTCCCAGCCGTTCCAGCTGGGACGAGTCGAGGTCGCCCTTTTCCGCGTAGGTCTCGAGCGCGCGCGCCTCGTCGTCGGCGCGCCCGTGCAGACGATAGAGCTCGATCAGCCGGGTGACGCGGGCGGGAGTGGGCCTCTCCGCCGCCACCCGCGCCATGGCGTCGAGATAGCGATCCGTCATCCCCCCTTGCAGCAGCAGTTCGGCTTCCCGCTCTCGCGCCGCGCCGTCGTCCGGGCGCGCCGCCAGATAGGCGTCGAACGCGGCGACGGCCCGCGAGACCTCGCCGAGCGCGGCGTAGGAGCGGCCCAGCGCCGCCAGGATGTCGGGATCGCCGGGCGCCGCGGCGAGCCGACGCTCGAGCAGCGCGATCGCCTCGGCGTGGCGACCCTCGCCGGCGAGCATCGCGGCCTGCTCGCCGCGCTTCGGAGACAGGACCGCCGCCGCCGCCAGCAGCGACCCGATCACCACCACGATGAACAGGCGCGCGCGCGTCATTCAACGCGGACTCAGGTTCCTGCGCGCGGAAAGCCGCTTCATTTGACGTAACCGTCGGCGTGGTAGAGCGACAGGTGGTCGCGAACGAATTCGATCATGCGCCCGAGCCCCTCGTCGAGCGGCACGACCGGCGACCAGCCCATGACCTTGCGGGCGCGACTGTTGTCCGAGACGAGCTTCATCACCTCGCTCGCCGAGGGACGCAGCCGCTCGTCGTCCTGGACGAGCGGTTTCTCGACCGCCATCAGCGCCAGGATCCGCTTGGCGAACCAGCCGACGGAAAAAGTCTGACCGGTGCCGAGATTGATCGTCTCGCCCTCGATTCCCGGCGTCGCCCCCGCCGCCAGGAACCCCGCGACCGTGTCGCTGACGAAGGTCATGTCGCGCTCGGGCGCGAGCGAGCCGAGTCGGATCTCCCGGGCTTTCAGCGCCTGGGCGATGATGGTCGGAATGAACGCGCGCGCGCTCTGACGGGGCCCGAAGGTGTTGAACGGCCGCACCGTCGTCACCGGCGTCTCGAACGAGCGAAAGTAGCTCTCCGCCAGCTTGTCGGCGCCGATCTTCGAGGCCGAATAGGGCGATTGGCCCTGCAGCGGATGGCTCTCGTCGATCGGGGTCCTGAGCGCCGTCCCGTAGACCTCGGAAGTGCTGGTGTGCACCAGCCGCCCGACGCCGAACTGGCGCGCCGCCTCGAGCACGTTCAGGGTGCCCTCGACATTGGTGCGGACGTAGGTGCGCGGCGCCTCGTAGGAGAACGGGATCGCGATCAGCGCGGCGAGATGGAACACGACGTCCTGGCCCTTGACCGCCCGATAGACGAAATCGCTGTCCTCGATCGTGCCGCTGACGATGCGGATCTCGCGACGGAGGTCGGCGTCGCTCAGGGCGAGATTGCCGATCAGCGATCCGGAATTGTACCGGACCATGGCGGTCGTCGTCGCGCCGGCCCGGACCAGCGCTTCGGTCAGATGACTGCCGATGAAACCGCCCGCCCCGGTGACGAGGACTTTCTTGCCTTTCCACATGTCTTATCGCTCCTGCCGATTATGAAGACTATACTGATGTGTTGTTGGTAATGAAGGCGTGATAGTGGAGCCACGACAGCTCCTTGATGACGAGGCCGAAGCCGACCAGCAGGGTCAGCGTGGCGGCGATCATGTTGCCGTAGCCGTAGAGGTCGGGACCGAGCGGCAGCAGAGCCGCGGTCAGCAGCCCGTTGAACACGAGATAGGTCGTCACGATCAGCAGCGCCGGCCGGCGCAGGTCGAGCTGAAGCAGGAAGCTGAAGCAGAACATCGCGCTGGTATAGAAGGCCATAGAAAACAGAGAGACCCTAAATATTCCCATGTACGAGGGGCGCAGTCCGAGCGAAGTCATGAACAGGAACGAAACCATGATCATGATCGCCGCGACGACGACCAGCGCTCCGAACAGGCCGAACATGCTGGAGATGACGTGTCGTCCGATGTCGTGAACGATCTCGTTCAATTCACGAAGGCTCGCCCGCTGCTGCACCCTCCGGTAATAAGTGCGCACCAGGGTGGCGAACTGGGTCTCCACGTGGACGAAGAACACCGCGATGATCGGGATCGACGACAGTTGCGCCCAGAACATCGCCGAATCGTAACTGGGCATCGTCTGGAGCGCGCCGGCGACCCGCAGGCCGCCGGGAACGTCGGAGCGCCACATGATGAGTTTGTCGACCCACAATCCCAGCGCATAGGCCGCGCCCGCGGCCGGCAGCTCCCATTTCCTCCAGACGCTCGCCCTCAGGCCGGGATCGACGACGATCTTGGCGCCGAAGCGGCGCACCACCGCCCCGAGAAGGATGAGGTCGATGACGGCGAAGCTGCCGTTGAACGCGACGAGCAGCGTGTTCGCGTCGGGCTCGTGGAGAACGCCGCCGAGCGCCAGCATGGTCGCCGCGCCGGCGCCGAAGGCGACCAGCACCGCGTTGTAGGCGCGGATCGCGCCGAGGAACGGAATGAGAAGCCAGGAGCAGCCGATCAGCATCGCGTTGAACAGGCTCGACACCGCCGCCGCGGGCCCGAGCGTCGTGGCGAAGACGTAGAACGGCGCGACGATCGCGAGCGACAGGACGGCGAACAGGCCGAGGGAAGCGACGACGCCGGAGAAGACGTTCGCGGCGCGTCCGCGCTCCATCTGCTCGGACGCGTAGCGTCCGGTGACGAAGGCCAGCGGGCTGGTGACGATCAGCGCGTACATGGAATTATAGATCACGATCGAGCGAAACACGGTCAGGTCGGCGCAGGACCCGTCGCAGGGCACGGCGTTGAGGCTGAGGAGCCCGAGGACGGTGAAGATCCACGGGCCGGCGACGAGCAGCGCGGCGTAGAGATAGGCGCCGAGCAGGCCGGACAACGTTCCCCGGCGGGTCATGAGCTCGATGGCGCTATTGACGCTTTTCAAGGACGCCTCCCGCAACGATCGGACGCGCCGGCGACATCAGCTCGGCCCACAGGCTCTCGTAGAGCCGGGTGACGCGGTCCTTGTGGTAGTAGGATCCCACCCGCCGCCGCATGACGTCGGCCATCTGCCTCCGCATCGCGCCGTCGAGCAGGATTTTCGCCAGCGCTTCCGCCATCGCCTTGGGATTGCAGGGCTCGACGACATAGCCGCCGCGCCCCGCGACCGGATCGCCGGAAAAGCCCTCGATGATCTCGCGGCACGACCCGACGTCGGTGGTCACGATCGCAAGGCCGATCGCGGCGGCCTCGAGAACGGCGATCGGCTGCGCCTCGCTGATGCTGGAGAGCGCCAGCACGTCGGACGAAGCCAGATATTTCATCACGTCCGGCACGCGGCCGAGGAATTCGATCGCCTGCTCCGCGCCGAGCTGGCGCACCAGTTGCCGGCATTCGGCGGCGTATTCCGGATCCTCGTCCTCCGGCCCGATCAGGATCGCCAGCACGTCCGGCACGAGGTCCTTGAGCAAGGCCACCGCCATGATGAAGGTGCGCACGTCCTTGATCGGCACGATGCGCCCGATCATCACCACGGTCGGCCGGCGCGGCGCGTCGCTTCTCGGGATCGCTGCGAGCTTCGCGACGTCGATGCCGTTGGGGATGATGCGCAGCTTTTCGCTCGGCGCGCCGTCGGCGCGCTGGAACGACTGGTTGGCGCGGTACTGCGTCGTGATCACGTCGGCGGCCGCATAGCCGATCCGCGAAAAGGACTGAAACGCATTGAGCCAGATCGAGCGCAACTCGGCCGGCTCGACGGCGACGTCGAAGCCTCCGCCGCCGGATTCGAACAGCCAATCGGCGACCGCGAGCTCGATCCGGCGTTCGTTGGTGTAGATGCCGTGCTCGGTCACCAGCAGCGGCGTCTTGGTCACCAGCCGGGCGTAACTGCCGAGCACGCCGGAATATCCGGTCGCGACGGCGTGGAACACCCGGGCGCGCGGCAAGGGCGCGCTCGTCATCGCCAGCAGGCTGCGCACCAGAAAGCGCCAGGACCAGAAGAAATCGAGCAGCGAGCAATTCGGCGACAGGCGATGATAGGCCTGCTCCATCGCGCGCCAGCCGGCTTTCGAGTCGAGCAGCGCCGCCTGCCCGAAGCCGGTGACGCGCAGCTCGGCGATCAGCGCCTCGAAGGCCGAGCCGTCGTCGTGGCTGAGCGCGATCTCCGCCAGCCCGAGGATGTCCCGGATCCGCTCGCCCTCGCGCGGCCAGGGCGCCCGCCCGCGCGGACAGGCGTCGAGGATGACGTCCGTGACCCCGAGCGCATTGTCCGGCAGCTTGTAGCTTCGCCGGCGCGGCTGATTGGAGATCGTGATCGAGATCACGTGGAAGGAGAGCTGCGGCGACGCCCGGATCAGCGCGTCGGCCCAGGCGGCGACGCCGCCGACGACATAAGGGTAGCCGCCTTCGACGATGAGGCAGATGTCGGCCGCGGGGCCCGGGGCGCTTCCGCCCCGCGAGGATCCGGCGCGCGCTGTCATCGGGCGACCGCCGCGAGCAGCCGTTGCGCCTTATCGAGCAACAGGCTCCCTTCGCCGCGCGGTTCGATCTCGATGGCGCGCAGGAGATCGCCGATGGCGATTTCGATTTGCGCGCGCGCCCGGGAAGGCTCGAGGAGCCCGCTGTCGGCGTAGGCGAGCCGCGCCTGGGCGAGCGTCAGCCAGGTCCGCTCGAGCTTCGGCTCGGCGGCGACCTCGGCCTGGCGTTCGCCGATCGCCCGGCCGTACGCGCCGTTCAGCTTGGCCATGACGGTCGCCGCCAGGACGCGCACGGAGGCGTCGGGATCATAGAGGCCGCGTCTCAAGACGGCGGCGAGCTGCGCGTCGTAGTTCCTGTAGACCACGCGCAGCGCCTCCAGCCGCTCCGACCGCGAGCCTTCGGCGATCACGTCCATCAACGGCCGGATGCCGTGCGCGCCCCTGAGACGGACGCGGCGGTCGAGCAGCGCCGTGTGGACGCGCTCGACCCGGGCGCTTCGCGACGGGTCGTCCGCCGCGCTCTCCGCATCGGCCTCGCGCGATGCGCGCTCGGCGGGCGGCTCGGCGGGAAGCGTCAGCGCGGCTGCGGCGAAGGCGCCGAAAGGACCGGCCGCGGCGGACCAGGCCACGATCTGCAGCGCCGTCGTGGTCCCCTCGTCGGCGGGCGCGCGCCGCAGCCGGCGGATGAGCCAGGCCGCGACGACCGCCGAGACCGCGACGTGGACGACCCCGTACGGGACGAGCGCGATCGCCCCCGCCACGAGCGCGAGAAACAGCCCCGTCTGCCAGGCGAGGACGAGGACGACGAAGGTCGCGAGCCAGCCCGTCGGCCTCGCGCGGCGCAGGCCGCTCAGCGCCCGCGCCACGGCCGCAAGCGAAGGGCTCGCCGCCCGGGCGAGCGCGGCGCCGGTCGCGCCGCGGCTCATGGCCGGTTCCCCGGGGTCGCGTTCGGGCAGGCGGCGAGGAGGGTCGCGAGCGCGCTGGCCAGGTCTTCGGCCCGGCGTCCGAACTGCCGCAAGTCCTGCGATTCCTGAAGGTCGCACACGATCGCCGCGAGGCGTTCTCCGCCGACGCCGGAGGGCGGCGCGACGACGATCCGGCGTCTCGGGCCGAAAGCGTCGCCCTCCCCGGCGACGACGCCGCGCCGCGCGCCTTCTGCGATCATCGATTCCATGTCGGCCTCGGACAGCGTCGCCATCGCCGCCGTCGGACAGGGCGCATCCCTCTCGACCGCGCACACCGGCGCATAGCCGCCGCCGACGCGCAGGTAGAGGACGAAGGTCGCCGTGCCGGTCCCGGCGCGAAACAGCTCGCCGAAGCTCGCCGCGGCGGCGCGGCGATCGCTCAGGTCGATCTGGGCGAGGCTGCGCGACATCGCCGCCACGCTGCCCGCGTCTTCGGCGATGCGGCGCTCGAGCGCGTTGATTTCCGCGACCGCCTGCTCGAGGCCGTCGCCGATGTCGGCGGCGCGCCGGCGACAGAGGGCGAACTGCTCGGACAGCTCCGCGTACTGATGCAGGTGCAGGCTGCGCAAGCCGCCCAGCACCAGCGCCGTCGCCAGCCACATCGCCGGCTGCACTGCCACGTTGCGCGCGTAGGCGTAGAAGTCCTGCGCCGCCGATTGCGGCGAAAGCCCGAGGACATAGACGCCCGAGGCCACGACGGCGGCGATCATGCCGCCGGAGACTCCGTACTGGCACGAGGCCAGAAGCACGGGAAGCCAGTAGGGATGCGGCAGGCCCGCGAGGTCGGCGTCGCCGGCGAGGCGATGCGCCCCGACGGCGATCACGGCGAGGAACGCCGTCGTTTCCAGCGCCTGCCGGCGCCAGCCGGCGAACGGGCCGGGACCCGCGCGGGCGCCGGGGTTCGTTTCCGCGCCCGGCGCCGCTTCGGAGGCGCCTCGCAGCGCAAACAGGCGTTCGAGCTTGATCGACGTCGTCGACATGGTTCTTCCCGCGTCCCGTGACATGCGCCGCCAGACATGGACCGCCGCACCGGCCGCTGGCTTCGCGGGGTCTCGCGTCCGGGACCAAGGCCGGCCCGAGGCCGGTATTGTTGTAAACGTTGACAGCAATGAAAGCGAAAGAGGAAGTCTGATCCAGGTCTGAACTGGCCCATCAATCCGTCTGGGCGAGCATCCGTGCGAAAATGGCGAGCTCAGGCGTCAGCCTTCGTCCGGGACAATCTGGTTGAGCAAAGGCGTTGCGACATAGGGGTGATGTCCGAGGGCCCGCTCCCGCCGATAGATTTCCCTGATCGTCGACCGGTCCTTCGGGTCCCAGTAGTCCAGACTGAGGATCGGCAGCCGCTGGCGCGCCGCCTTGTTCAGCGCGGCGAGCTGGATCGCGACATCGCCGCTGTCGAGCCAGCGAAATCCTCCCGTCTTCGGGTCCGGCGACGTCAGCAAGCTCTCGGCGATGACCGCGTCGACGCTGCGGATCACCTCCGGCAGCAGGGCGTAGCCGCGATTGACGACCAGCGTCATGTCCGGACATTGCGCGCGAACGGCTGCGACCAGCCCGACCGCGGCGGCGCGCATGCCCTGGTATTGCGCCGGATCGACCGCTTCCAGGTAGGGCGGGGTGTCGAGCGTGTCGAGCATCAGCCCGGTGAAGCCGCGCGCCGCGAGCGCCGGGATCACCCGGTCGAGAAGGAGCGCGCGCCAGGCGGGCCGCCGCACGTCGACGCGCCGCGTTCCCGGCCAGGCTGGATTCGGCGGCAGCAGCGCCGCGTCGTCGAGATCGGCGAACCAAGGGTCCGCGGTCCTGATTTCGCCGAGACTGACGTAGCCGCACACGCGCGCGCCCCGGCTCGCGATCCGGCCCAGGTCGCCCGTGAAGCCTGGATCGAGCACGACGAGGTCATAGCCGCCGAGGACGGCCTCGTCGGCCGTCGCGCCGTAGAAGGCGAGCCAGCGTATCCGCCGCGCGTTGGCGGGCAAGGCGCTGGCGCGGGATGCGTCGCCGTTCGCTGTCGCCACGATCAGAGCTCCGGCGGCGAGAAGCAGGTCGCGACGCGTCAGGCCGGGGGCGGAGGCGGTCGGCCGGCGGCCCGTCCCGATCACGACGCCTGCGCCCTGCTCTCTTCCGTGGACCGGCACACGCGGGCGATCACGGCCGGGAAATCAGTCGGCGGCGGCGGGTGGCCGAGCCTCGCCA
Organism: Roseiarcus fermentans; assembly: GCF_003315135.1. Lineage (GTDB taxonomy): Bacteria > Pseudomonadota > Alphaproteobacteria > Rhizobiales > Beijerinckiaceae > Roseiarcus > Roseiarcus fermentans. Next base: position 75,437 of record NZ_QNRK01000029.1, on the reverse strand, counting down.
GCCGGTCGACGCTGCCGACGATCGTGCGCGGCTCGTTCCCACGCAGCCGACTCCGATCGATTTCGATCACGACCTTCCGTCCGGACCGCTCGATCAGCATCTCGACCAGATCCCCGAGCCGAACCGCCCGCCCGCTGCACAGGTTCACGACGCCGCAGGCGTGCGGATCGTCGGCGAGCGCGCCGAGGAGCGTGGCGACGTGCGCGACGTCGATCATGTCGCGCCGGACGTCGATGTCGCCGACGCGCAGCGTCCCGCCGCCCTCCGGCATCGCCCAGATTTGCCGCGCGAAATCCGGGAGGGCGAGGTGCGCCGGCATGCCCGGTCCGATCGGGTTGAAGATGCGCGCCACGAGCGCCGACGCGCCCGTCGATTCCGCAAAGGCGAGCGCGGCCCGCGTCTGCGCCAGTTTGGTCGCTCCGTACACCGACAGCGGCGCGCACACGGCCGTTTCGCGAACCGGTTCGCCGTCCCGGATCGCGGCTCCGTACTCCGCCGCGCTGCCGGCGACGACCAGCCTCGGTCTGAGGCCGGTGCGCCGAAGCGCGTCGAGGAGGCTCTGCATGAGGCCGACATTGACGGCGGCGAGCTCGGCTGCGCTTCCCTTGGCCGATCCGGCCAGATGAACGATGCAGTCGGGGGCAACGGTCTCGAGCGCGCGATCGAGCCCGCTCCCGTCCCACCCGTCTTCGCCGAGCGCGATCTCCCTCGCGCCGTCCGGGTCGCCGGACGGCCAGCGGCTGATCGTCCAGGTCGCGACGCCGCGGCGGCGCAGGGCGCCGACGAGGCTCCGCCCGATGAATCCCTTCCCGCCGGTGACGAGGACGTTACGGAGCGACAAGGAATGCGTCACGATTTTCCTCGTACATTTTCTGGGCAAGGGCGAAGTCGTCCGGCCGTCCGATGTCGAGCCAGACGCAATCGTCCCGGAAGCACAGCACGCTGCCGTCGGCGGCCTGCATCTTCAACAGAAGCGTCGGCATATCGAGATAATCGACGTTCTCGACGTGCGCCCGGACCGCCTCACGCCGGAGAATATACACGCCCATGCTGACATAATACTTGCTGGTCGGCTTTTCCCGATAGGCGCTCAGGCGATCCCGCGCGTCGAATTCGATCAACCCGAAATCGATCTTGTTTTCCCGCTCGAAGATGCCGATCGAGGCGTCGGCGCGCTCCGCAACGTGGGTCCGGGCCATCCGGGCGAGGTTCATCGTCGTCAGCAGATCGCCGTTCGTCAGGAAGAAGGTTTCGTCGAGACGGTCGAGGATGTTGCCAAGCGCGCCCGCCGTTCCCAGCGGCTTGTCCTCGGCGCTGTAGATCAGCCGCAGACCGAGTTCGGAGCCGTCGCCGAAATAGGCCTGGATCAGATGACGCAGGTGATTGACGGCCAGGATCACTTCCTGCACCCCCGCGGCCTTCAGCCGGCGCAGCAGCAGCTCCAGGACCGGCGTCTCCCCGAGCGGCATGAGCGGTTTGGGGAATGACGCGGAATAGGGATGAAGCCGGGTGCCCTTGCCGCCCGCCATGATCACCGCCTGGCGCACGAGCGCCTGCGGCGGTTCGCGCACGAGGTCCGGTAAGTCTGCGAGCGGCCGGGTTCCCGGCCAGGAAAGCTCGTTCATTCACGCCTCCTTCGATCGCGATGACGGCGCCTGTGACGTGGCGCTGAACGCGCTCCGCCGGGATCCGGCGGCGGCGCTTCGGCTCCGATGGCTGCCCATGTCCGGACCGCCCTTTTCGACAAACGGGGGCTCAGGGCATCCTTCATGATCGACACAAGCTCGTTACTGTTCCCAGTGTATTGTTTATGCTGTCGCAAATCCAATCTAAAACACTGATCGTGGTCAGACGTGATAGGTCCAGTCAAAGTAATACTAATCGCTCGAGCGAGCGTATCTGAGTCAAATATTACATAATCAATTGCCTCGTGACGCCGAGTCGACAATGCAGCCGATCCGAACATTCACCGGCTCGATCGCCGATAGCGGAAGAGTGAAACGCAATTGTCCCGCCGGGTCCGACTCCGCCTCGCCCCGCCAGAGGTCTTGGCCTTTCCGGTCGACGGAAATCGTGTACCGGCCGGAAGCGCCCGACCAGGAGAAGGAGCCGTCGCCGTAGCCATGCGCCTCGAAGCGCAATCCGCACCCCTCCCTGACGACGGTGTGGATCATCCATCGGCTGTCGACGAGCGCGAGACCGCCGGCGGAAGCCGCCGAGGATTGCGCCGCCAGGGCGACGATCGCCGGGTCGACCCGCTCGTCGAGCGCCACGTAGAGCGTCGATCCGACCTGCTTCGAACCGATCACGCCGACGCTCGCGCGGTAATCGACGACGCGCCCCTCCGCGGCGTCGAAGCGGACCGTCTGCAGCGCGCCGCGGTCGCTGATGCGCCAGGCCGCCGCGCCGATCCGCTCGATCCGCGCGTTCTGGAAGCCGACGACGATGGCGGCGTAGCGGTTCGCCGACACCGGCGTCACCGGCGCCGCGCTGGCCGCGCTGAGGATCGTCTGAACCGATCGCAGCAGCGCCGGGTATTCGCCGGCGTAGGCGTGCTCGTTGAGATTGAACGGCTTCAGCCGTCGCGGCGAGTCGGTTCCCGCGACGGTCTGCAGGAGGGCGGCGAACCCGCTTTCGCCCGGCTCGCTCTGGCTGGCGTAGGCCGCATCGTCGCTCATGGGCTTGTTGATGAAATGTTCCGGCTCCGCGCTGAACAGGGGCGCGAGGTTCGAGACCGACGGATATTCGGAATCGAACCGCGAAAGCGTCACCTGCAGCGGCCGCCCCAGGAGATCGACGCCCGGCTCCTTCAGCACCTGCTTCAGGAGGAGCTGCGTCTGCGAGCCGCTCTTCTCGGAGTTCGCCAGTTCCTGCCCGTGCAGCTCGAGGGTGGCCGGCAAGCTTCGATACGGTTCGATCAGCTGATGGAAATCCACCTCGCCGGCCGTCGCCGACCCGTCCCCGAACGCTTCGATCCGGCTCGGCCGCGTCAGCCCGTCGCTTCCCAGCACGTTGAAGTAGATGCGGTTCCCCGAGGCCGTCGTCGTGTCGGGAATGGGCGAATCGTCGGCGCCGAAGGCCGCGCGAAAGAAGTCGAACGGATTGATCAGCCATTGGCCCTGATAGAGCGGCGGCCGCTGGTGGCACATTTCGTAGTTCCAGGCGGCGTAGGCGCCCCTCTCGCCGATCGAAACCAGGACGGAGGTCCGCGCCCCGTCGTCGGGTGGCGTTTCCAGCATCACGCCGACCCGCTCGAGCGCGTTCGCGGCCTCGAGGATCGGATAGTCCGGCAGCACCGGGCCGAGCCGGCACTCGAACTGAACGAGGCCCGAATCGGCCAGCGTCACGCGCGTGCCGAGCGTCGGACCGACGATGTCCCCGGTATGGCGCACCCCGGCCGGCCCGAGCAGCCGGTTGACGGCCGGAAGGGTGTCGGGATTGATCGGGGCGCCGACATCGCCGAGGATTACGTAACGCAGGTTCGCTTGCAGAACACGATCCGCCCAGTCGAGATAGCCGTCGCCGTCGGCGACCGGACCCGCGAACCACGTCAGCACGCCCCGGTAGCGCGCGATCTCGGCCGCCTCCGGCAGCTTCGCGCGGACATCCTGAAATCTCAGGATGTACCCGAGGTGGTTGAGCGGCATCTCGGCGAACCGATGAATACGCGTGGCGTTGGCGACGCCCTCCTGCGCGCTGTCGTACAAGGCGAGGATTTCCCGCTTGACCGGGATCGCCGCCTGCGCGTGGGCGGCGCCCGCGCCGAGCGCCTGGAGCACGATCGCGGCGAACCCGGCGCATTGGCCGAGGGTTCGCCGCCACGCCCGAGGGTTCCGCCGGGGCGGCCGCCTTGCGGCGGCCGTTCCCGGCGAACGACGTCCGGTCACGGCGTCAGGCCTTGAAGTTCGCGGCCGACAATCCGGACGACACTCCGGCCAGCCCGATCGCCATCAGACTCGTATCGCCAGTCGAAAGCGCGCTGCTGGAGGTGTTGACGTAGACCATCGCGCCGCCGCCCGAATAGAGCCAGGCGACCGAGTCCGCGGCCACCGTCGACCCGCTCGACAGCGCGCCCTGGATGGTCAATCCGGGACTGATCGCCGAGAGGTTCAGGAGATCGTTGATGGACTTCCCGGCCGCGAAACCGGTGATCGTGTCGTGGCCCGAGCTCGTGTTGGGCGAGGCGCCCGTCGCCGACCAGACGAAGCTGTCGGCGGCGGTGTGGCCGGTGACGGTGATGCTGTCGCCTTGGCCGTTGACCGCGATCGTGTTTCCACCCTTCGAGGCGGTGACCGTATCCGTGCCGCTGCCCGTCAGGATCGACCCGGCGCCCGTCGCCGTGACGGCGAGCGCGCCGGAGTAGCCGCTCGCGTCGAGCCCGCCGTTCAGGTTCGAGACGGTTGCAGCGCCGGACCCCGACAGCGTCAGGGTGCTGGTGGACGCCAGCGACCCCGCGTTGATCGACAGCGCGCCGGTCGAGTCGTCGGCGATCGCGATCGAGCCCGACCCCGTGGTCACGGTCTGCGGCGCGCCGCCGCTCGTCGTCACCTTCAGGGCGCCCGCCTCGGCGCTCGCGTCGAGGTCGCCCCCGAGCGCCGTCACCGTCACCGCGCCCGGTCCGATCAGCTTCAGTGTGCCGGTCATCGCGCCGGCGTCGACCAGCGTTGCGCCCGTACCCGTGGTGATCGACAGGGAGGTCGACTTCGTCGTGACCGACAGCGCGCCAGTGAGATTCCCCGCCATGACGTTCGCGGCGACGCCGGTGAGCGTCTCCGCCGCTGCGCCCGCCAGCGTCAACGTCTTGCCGGATCCCATCGCGCTCGCGTCGACCGTGACGCTGCCGCCCTTGACGCTGTCGGCGACCGTCGTATTTCCCGAGCCGGCCGTGATGCTCTGCGGCGCGGCGCCCGTGGCGGTCACCGAGAGCGAGCCCGTGTCGCCGGTCGCGACGAGCGCGCCCTTGAGCGCGCTCACCGAGACCGTACCGGAGCCAGCCACCGTCAGCGTGCTGCTGGAAGCGAGCGCGGCCGCATTCACGAAAAGCGTCGCCGGGGTGGCCATGGCGTCGGTGACGCTCGTCGCGCCGGCCCCGGTGACGACCGTCTTGACCCCGGCGCTGAGGGCGTTCGCTCCCAGCGTCACGCCGCTCGCGCCGGTCAGGCCGAGGGTCTGGATGGCCTGAACGTGGGCGAAGTCCGAGTCGCTGAGCTGAGTCGCAGCGGACAGTTGCAGCGTATCGGTCCCGCCGTCGCCGTTGATCAGCGCCGCCGCCGACAGGGCCGCTTCGGAGGCGAACGTGAACACGTCGTTCCCGGCCGTCCCCTCGGTGACGGGGGCCGAAGCGGCGCCGGCGGAGGTCGCGGTGTAGACGCGGATCGCGCCATTGGTCTCGGCGGTGGCGAAGGTCCAGGCGCCGGACGCCGAGGCGGTCGTCGTTCCGAGCGCCGTCGCCCCATCGTAGACCGTCACCGTCGCGCCCGCGGTCGCCGTGCCGCCGAGGACCCAGTGGCCCGTCGCGCCGGAGCCGGAATAGCTCTCGGACGCGATTGTCGGCGTTCCCGCCGCGCTCGTCGCAACCGTGAAGACGACCGCGTTCGAGGCGCCGGTGTTTCCGGCCGCGTCGGTGTCGCTGGCGGTGATGCTGTTCGAACCCGCGCTCAGAGCAACCGTGGTCGACCACGCCCCGTTGCTGACCGCCGCTGTCCCGACCTGCGTTCCATTGTCGTACACAGTCACCGTCGAGCCGGCCGCAGCCTCGGTCGTCGTCACCGTGCCGGCGATCGTCTGCGTCGTCTCGCTGGTCGTCCCACCCGCGGTCGTGATCGCCACCGTCGGCGGAACGGTGTCCAGCGTGAACGTCGCCGCGGCGCTCGTTCCGGTGTTCCCGGCCGCGTCGGTGTCCGAGGCGGTGATGCTGTTGGCGCCCTGGGCCAGGGTCACCGTGGTCGACCACGCCCCGTTGCTGACCGCCGCCGTCCCGACCTGCTTGCCGTTGTCGAAGAGCGTCACCGTCGAGCCGGCCGCCGCCCCGTTCGCCGTCACCGTGCCGGCGATCGTCTGCGTCGCCTGGTTGGTGGTCGCGCCCGCCGTCGTGATCGCGACCGTCGGCGCCGACGTGGCCAGCGTGAACGTCGCCGCGTCGCTCGTTCCGGTGTTTCCGGCCGCGTCGGTGTCCGAGGCGGTGATGCTGTTGGCGCCCTGGGCCAGGGTCACCGTGGTCGACCACGCCCCGTTGCTGACCGCCGCCGTCCCGACCTGCTTGCCGTTGTCGTACACAGTCACCGTCGAGCCGGCCGCCGCCTCGGTCGTCGTCACCGTGCCGGCGATCGTCTGCGTCGCCTGGTTGGTGGTCGCGCCCGCCGTCGTGATCGCGATCGTCGGGGCGACCGTGTCCAGCGTGAAGGTCGCCGCGGCGCTCGTACCGGTGTTTCCGGCCGCGTCGGTGTCCGAGGCGGTGATGCTGTTGGCGCCCTCGGACAGGGTGACCGTGGTCGACCACGCCCCGTTGCTGACCGCCGCCGTCCCGACCTGCTTGCCGTTGTCGAAGAGCGTCACCGTCGAGCCGGCCGCCGCCTCGGTCGTCGTCACCGTGCCGGCGATCGTCTGCGCCGCCTGGTTGGTGGTCTTGCCCGCCGTCGTGATCGCGACGGTCGGCGCCGCCGTATCCAGCGTATAGACGACCGGGGCGGAGGTTCCGCTCAGATGGCTCGCGTCGACGTCGGTGGCGACGATGGAGTGCGTCCCGTCGCCGGTCAGCGTCACCGTCGCCGTCCAGGTCGGCAGCCCGCCCGCGACCCCGGCCTGAACCGTCGCCGTGCCGAGCGGCGTGGTCGAGCCGTTGTCATAGAGCGTGATCGTCGATCCGACGACCTGGCTCGCGTTCGGCTCCGTCACGGTGCCGGCGATCGTCACGACCTTCTGGTTCGTCACGCCGCCGGTTCCGGCGATCGTCACCGTCGGCGCCGTGAACACGAAGGCCGCGCCGGCGACCGCGGTCGCGCTTTCGGTGATGGTGACGGTGTGCTGGGCCGGAACCCCCTGCGGCGAGGCCGAGGAAATCGCCTCCGCGCCGTCGTTGAACGTCAAGGTCAGCTCGTCGCCGTTCAGCACGGCGGTCGGCGCGGCCGCGCCCGTCCCCGTGTTCGTCGACTGGATCGAAATCACGCCCGCCCCTGTCGTCGGCGTCTTGAGGTGGATTTCGACCGCGCCGGAGCCGGTGAACGAGGCCGTCAGGTCGGCGCCGTCGCCGCTGACCGACTGCAGGTCGGCGCGCATCGGCAGGGAATCGACGTGGGTGACGTCGTCCTGGGTCGCGCCGAGCGTGACGGTGAAGGTCTCCGCCGCGCCGCTGGTGTCGTTGGCGAGAAAGACGCTGTCCGTGTCGTAGGCGTACCAGGCGCCGGCGTTCTTGATCACCTGGCCGGCGGCGCCGTTGACGACGTTGAGCGCCATCGCCCCGAGGTCGGTCTTCCCCGCGCCCGGGGTGACCGACGCGGTGATGACGGAGCCGCTGGTCGTCTCGGAGAGCGTCGCGGCCTGCTCGGCCGCGACCCGCTGCGCGAGGTCCTCCGAGGTCACGAATTCATAGCCCGCATTGTATGCGTATTGGATGTAATCCGCGTACAGCGCCTCGGAATATCCGGGCGGGGCGGTGCCGGCGCCGCCCGTCGCAAAATCGGTGATGCCGTAGTCGTGCCACGGCCAGACGATGATTGGCGTCTCCGAATTCGCGGACAGCTGATTGAACAGCGACTCCCAGTCGGTGAGGCTCGAGGCAGCCGTCTTGTCCTCGTACTGGACCTCCGAGAAATCGAAGGTGACGTTCGGCGCGATATAGACCGAGCTGGTTTCGGACGGGGTGATGTAGCCGATCGCGTTCGGAGAGCCGGAGCCCACGCCGGTCCAGCCGCCGCTCACGTAGCCGGTGACGCTGGAGGTGGTCGGGAAATACGACAGGATCTGCTCGGAGTCGGGCAGATAGTCGTTGGCGCCCGGGACCGCCGCGCCGGCGACCGTGATGCCGATATTCGAGGACTCCGTCGCCTTCGATGCTCCAAACTCGTAGGCGTAAGTGAACGATCCGGTCCCGGTCGCCGACAGGTAGTTGGTGTTCTCCGTCGGAACGGCGAAGGCGAGCGTGGTCCCCGGGGGGATGTCGGCGAGGACGCCCTGGTTTGCCGTCCCATATCCGCCGGGCATGTATGTCAGGGTCAGCGTGTACGTTCCGTCTGAATTGGCCGTCACCGCCGAGACGATCGTGTTCGCGCCGATGGCGCTCGCGTTGGACGGGTCGGTGACGATCATGCCGAGCGTCGCGCCGTTGTACGCGGGCAAGGCGCTGACCTTGATTTGCGTCGAACCGGCCGCTGCATCCGCGGTCGTGGTCGCCGGCACTGTCGTGGTCGGCGGGTTGAGCAGATGGGTGGTCGAGTGATCGCCGATCTCGTTCCCCATCTGGAGCAACTGGTCGTAATAGGGGGTGGAAACGGCCCAGTTGGTCGATTCGCCGGCCGCCGTGTTGTCGCCGATGTTGATGAAGTAAGTGCCGACGAAATCGTATTGATTGTACAGAGACTGCAGGATCGGGATCAGCTCGGTGTAAATGCCCGAACCGGTCGTGGGGCTGACGTCCGACGGGAACTGCGACTGATCCATGTCGGTGCGCGAGTTCAGGATGCCCTTGAATCGGGTGATGTCCAAGGCGAGGCTCGGCGTCGTGCCGAACACGGCGTTCTGGATGACGTGCTGCAACAGGTTGCTGTCGCCGAACAGGCCGGTGGTGGCGAAATCCGTCGAACCGGTCGAGGACTGCACGACGCCCGGCAGCGTCGCGCCGCCGGCAATGTCGATGTCGGCGATCGTCGTGGCCGGCGCCGTGTAACCGGTGAAGGTCGTATAGCCGGAGTTCGTGTAGTAGCCCGTCGTCGTGCCGGCGAACAGTCCGCTCGCGCCGCCGATCAGTTGGCCGGAGGTATAGCCGGAGAGAATGGGATTCTTGTTGGAGAGCGCCGTCGGGTCGGGTTGCACCGAATAGGTCGCCGTGCCGTAGCCGGAAGGCGCCAGGTTGAGCACGCTCTCCATCGCCGCGTACGAGTTGCCGGACAACGGATTGCCGTTCTGATCATTCGTCATGAAGTCGCCGGACGTGATGATCGGAATGTCGTCGGTCTGGACGAGCTGTTGCAGAGTGCTTTCGATCGCCGCGGCCTGGCTCGACTGAACGTCCTGGAAGTCCGGAAAGATCAACGCGCTGTATTGCGAAAGCTCGGCGGCGTTGGTGAGATCGGCCTCGGTCAGCAGATCGTAGGACACGCCGGCGGCGCGCGCCTGCTGCTGCGCGTCCATGAACAGATCGGCGTAGGCGGATTCGCCGGCCGCGCCGCCGCCGTAATAGAGCGCCGCCGTCGTTGCCGAATAGACGATGCCGACCTTCTTCACCGCGTGGCTCGTCGTCGTCCCCCCGGTCGTCGGCGCGGCCACCACGTACTCCGGATTGGCGTTGAAATCGCCTGGCAGCCCGACGGCGTTGTTGACCAGGGCGGCGAAGTCGATCGAGGTCGGCGCCGCGCCGCCGGACGGAGTGAGCAGCGACCGCGGGATCGCGATCTCGACGCTCTCGCCGTTGCTGGAAAAGGCGTAAGGCAGCGGCTGGCCGTTGTTGAGCTCGGTCGTCACGCCAGCCGACGTCACCGAATACAGGAAGGGCTGGAGCACGCCGTTCGAGCTCGCGAATACGATCTCGTATTCGGCGCCGATCTTGCCGGCCGCGAACGACGGGCTGTAGCCGGTCGCCGTGCTCTGGTCGGTGTTGAGATAGATCGTCGTGCCCGCGGCGATCACCTGATCGGTCGAACTGGTCGCGTCGATGCCGATCACATAGGTGGGGCCGAGCGTCGCGTCATTCAGGTCGACGCCGTAGACCTGATAGCCCGTGACAGTGTTCGCCGACGTCATCACCATGTCGCTGGCCGCGAAATCCGTGAACGTTCCGTCGAGCGTGATCTGGTTTCCGATTGTGGTCGCCATCGCGGTGACTCTCCCGAGATAATTGAGCCGGTCCAAACTGTGACTGGCGCGCGAGCGGGCGCGTTGCCCTCGGAGACACCGAGACCAATCGGTAACGATCTGCGAGCTGCTGCGTTGGGTCGGCGCTTGCCGAATCTGCCGTCTCGCCTCTTTCGTAAAAGACGGCAAACGAAGCCGTCAGTCCAGAAAGAATTCCTGTCGCGCGTCAGAGTTAATTCAGCGGAAGCTCGTCACACAATTCGAGGCCGATCTTGTCAGACATGACGGCGATTTCGGTTCTATTCTTCGCCTTCAATTTCGTCATGATGTGACGCACATGCACCTTTACCGTGCTTTCGGTCATATTCAGGTTATAGGCGATGACCTTGTTGGATTTTCCCTGCTGAATCGCGCGCACCACCGAGAGTTCCCGGGCGGTCAGCGCCGCAGGGGAGGACGCGATCCTGACCCCGTCCGCCTGGGCGTCCCGCCCGGCGGCGGGGCCCGCCGCCGCGAGGCAATCCAGAGGCGCATAGGTGCCGCCCGCCAGAATGACGCGGATCACCTCGACCATGACTTCGAACCTGGTGGTGAACGGAATGTACCCTTTCGCGCCGTGCGCAATGGCGATGCTGATGTATTCGACTTTCGGCGGCCCCAGAACGAGGACCGGAAGGGTCGGTTCGAAGTCGCGCAGCCGCGCCAGCGCCATCGCCAATGCCTCGCCGTCGACGCCCAGGCACGCCATGATGACGATCTCGCAATTCGCTCGCTTGTCGTCGTTTGCGAATTCCTCAACGTCGCCATACGCGAAGCAGACGTATCCCGACAGGGTTCCGAGCCCCATCCGAATGCAGTCCCTGATGAAGGACGGCTCCGCGACGACGCCGACCGCCCTGGTCGTGGTCGACCGGAGATCATTTGGCGCCGCATTCGGGACATCGAAGCCGGTCGCATCGTCGTCATCCTGATCCGGGACGGCCGTCGCCGTGGGCCTGTCCAACCCGTCGCCGGGTCCGTTATTCGCCATGGCCCCGATCTCCTGTCGCAACGACCCGAGCGCCGGCGCTTCCCGAGCGGAATGGAACCGTCGGAACGGCCTGAAGGCGCTTTCCTGCGTCTGCGCGGGTCGTTTCTGCATACCTCGATAGGTAAACATTAGATAGCACAACCGTCAGGTTGTCAAGTCGCGCGGCGTCGCGAGGATGGGAAGCGACGATTATTCGCGCTCCGCGCCCTACGGAACCGGGCCATTTCGACGCGCTGATTCGCCTGATCCTCTGCTGCAACCAACCTGTCCCCTGCGGAAGCCGCGGTCCGGATCCCCTCTGCAAGCGCGAGATTGCACCGGTTGCCGGGATGCGGGGACCGCCCGGCGGAACCTCGAGGCGGGGTCACCATTTCCGCACGGCGGAGACCTCGACCGTTACGTTGGCGGCGCGGCGCCTGGGGATGCGCTCGGCGGGAGAGACCACATAGGTGAAACCGCGACGGCCGCCTGCGGCGATGTTCCGGCCGCTCGCCGGCCAGAAGTCGCCGGTCAGCAGCACGTTCCCCTCGTCGTCCCGCAAGGTGAGGCGAATCTGAACGCCCGTCCCGTCGGAGCATTGGTTGGCCAGCTCGCCGACGACGTAGGTCGCGCGGCCCTGGACGATGACCTCGGCCCGTCCGACATCGATGTCGGCGACCGAGCACGCCGCCGGCGACCGCCCCGGCGCGGTCAACAGCACGATCCCTGCAATGGCGATCCGCTTTCCAGCGCTGCTCATGCCGGCTTGAAGCCCCGTCCAACAGCATGATACTGTATTGGCGCGCGCACGGATACAACCCCCGGGACGGACGGGGGATTGCCACGGCGTCGCGGGCCGTGCGACACTCTTCGCGCATCGGACGGGCGGCGGATTCCAGATGACGACGTTTCCGGTTGTTCTGTTTGCGACTGCGGCGGCCGCGCTCGGCGCCTATCTGCTGCTGTTGTGGTTCCGGAAGGAGAGGAAGCCGGTCCTGATCGGCTTTCACGTTCTGCTTGGCCTCGGCGTCGCGGAATCGCTGGCGGCCATTCTGCATCTGGGCGGTCTCGACGACGACGACGCGCTCAAGCGGCTCGCGCTGGTCGCGGGCGCGTTTCTCATGGCGGCGCTCGCCTCGGGCGTCTCGGCGCCGCTGTTCGGCAAGGCCTATCGCAACACCGCCAACACGCTGCTCGCCGTTCATGTGGCGGCCGGCCTCGCCGCCGTTCTCATCGTGTTCGTCGTTGCGGCGCGGCGGTAAGGGACCGCGCGCCGAGGACGCGCGCTGCGCCCGTTCCGGGGGGTGGACGCGGGAACGACGGCAGTCGCAATGCCTTTCCCGGATCGAGGCGCTGTCCTGCACGGCGGCCGATCCGCGCTGGGATTGCCAAACGCCGCCTGGTCGAGCGCTTCGCCCTCCGTGTCGCGCCGCCGAACGGCGGAGCCAACCAGTCGGCGTTGCGCCCGCGCGCCCCGGCCAAGTCAAGGGTTTGGCTCGCCGCAGACAATCCATTTGGAAACGAGAGCGTTCACTGATAGATTGCAGGCTGTAAATTAAATCGTTATTGAACGGGACGTCTCTCGTTCACTTAGATTATGAAACGGATTTCAACTTTGTCATCCTGTCGGGGTGTTTCCTTTACGCTCTGAGACTCTCTGTCGCTCGTACGATTTTCGGCAATTCCTACGAGGGGACCATGGTGTTGCGGAAGCAGGACACACTCTGCAAGGGCGACTGGTCAATCCACGTTCACAACGATCTTTCCGCCTTCTCCGGGTATTGGCCTGCCGCCACGAGCGTCACGCCCGCGCGTCGCTATGTTTTCCAATGCGCTGACGTTCTGGACGTCTGGCTTCGAACCATCGGCCGGAGGCGGAAATTCTCGCCCCAGTTGGTCGCCGTGCTGGACTCCGGCGGCTCCCCGCTGCTCCTGCTGCCTCTTTGCCTGGAACAGCGACACGGCTCCACCGTCCTCAAATTCATCGACGGCGACGTCAGCGACTATAACGCGCCGATCGTCTTTCCCGCCGCGCGCGACTGGGACGCCGCGAAAGTGGAGGTCCTGTGGGAGGACCTGAAGAAGCGGCTGCCGGCTTTCGACCTGGCGCTGTTGGAGAAGATGCCGACGGTCGTCGAGGACTGGCCGAACCCGATGCGGTTCCTGTCGACCGGCGCCTACAGCGAGAACGGCCATTGGATGACGCTTCCCGCAGATTGGGACGCCGCCGAAAAATCCATCCTGCCCGATCCCAGCGGCTCGCGCCGTCGCACGCGCAAGCTCGCCGCGCTCGGCGAAGTCTCCTTCTCGGTCGCCCGGACCGAAGAGGAGGCGCAAGCCTATCTGAAGGCGCTGATGGAGATGAAGGGCGCGCAATTCCGCCGGACGCTCGGGTATGACCGGTTCGTCCACGAGATCGGATATGCGCACTATTATGTCCAGGCCACGCAATCGATGTTCCGCAACGGTTCCGTCAACGTCTCCGCTCTCGCGGTCAACGCGACCATCGTCGCCGCCAACTGGGGGTACGTCGTCGGCGAAAGGTTCTACGGCCTGATGTCGTCCTACAGGGGCGACCCGGAGTGGAAGCCATACGCGCCCGGCCGGCTGCTGAACGAGTTTCAGATGAAGTGGGGCAGCCGGCAAGGGCTCAAGACGTTCGATCTCGGCGTCGGAGACGAGCCGTACAAGGTCCGCTATGCGCACGTCCACGTGCCGCTACGCGAGGCCTGTCTGCCGATGACTGTGAAGGGGCTGATGCTGGTTCTCGCCCGTTCGGCGAAGAATCAGGCGGCGGCGAGCCTCGAGGGAACCCAGTTGAAGGAATCGCTGAAGGAGGCGGTTCGCGGGGCGCGCGTCCTCCTGCACAGGTAGCGGCAGAGGCGGCGCCGTTCGACGCCGCCTCATTCGCCCGTGCGGTTGCTGAACGAGTCCAGGGCGCGGGGCGGGGGCGCGGCTCCGATCGCCGAGTCCCGGCGCCCTGCCCGCTCCTTCTCCCGCTCGCGCCGAAACCCACGAAATCCGCCAAGCCGGATCGAGCGCCGCCCCGCCGGCCAGGAGCGACGGCGTCCGCCCGTGGCGCAGCGAGGCGCGGACGAGCGACCGGCGGCGCCCCGCCTTCGGCGAGGCTCGCCGGCGCGTCGTCCGAAGCCGTCGATTGACCGAATCGCAATTGTCGAGCGACCCGTTGAGATCAATTCAGAATGTTGTAATATCGCGCAGAGTTAACAGGAGTGATAACGCCGGTTAATTGTTTTCACTGTTACGGTCTCACCAAATTTGCATCGGCGTCGCGGTCCAGATATTCACTTCGATTTTAGTTCACACTTCGATCAGGGGGTTAATAATGTCGATAAATCGACTGTACGCTGAGACGTATACGATCGACGCGACAGACCTGAACGACCACAGGCTGGAGCGCGCGCAGGAACGATCTGCCGAAACCGTCGCCAGGACACTGTCAATTATCGAGCGCCGCGTTTTCTTGCAAGAATGCCTGAAGAGAAGCCTGCAGGCGGCGTTTTCGTTACCGGTGAATACCTTCTCGTCGGTGGAAGAATTCAACGGCCGCGGCGACGCCGCGGCCGCCGGGTTGGTGATCGTCGTCCTCGCCGCGGAAGGCGGCCTGTCGAAGCCGGCGCTGCTCGACGCCTTGCCCGCGCTCGTCGCCCAGGCGCCGGTCGTCGTGCTGTCGGACAAGAACGATCTGGGCCTGATGCGAATCGTCATCCGCCAGGGCGCCAAGGGCTTCATCCCGATGACCATGGGGTTCGACGTCGCTGTCGAAGTCGTGCGCTTCGTCATGGCCGGCGGCGTCTACGTGCCGGCGGACAGCCTGCTCACGGGACTGTCGTCCGGCGCGACCAGCGCCCGTCGGGCCGATCCGACCAGCCCGATCACCGATCGGCAGCTCGCCGTCGTCCGGGCGATTCAGCAAGGAAAATCCAACAAGGTGATCGCTTACGAACTCAACATGACGGAAAGCACCGTCAAGGTTCACGTCCGAAACATCATCAAGAGATTGGGCGCGAAAAACCGTACCGATGTCGCGATCAAGACCAGCGGCCTTTTCTCGTGCGCGGGCTGCCAGCTCTTGAATGATTGCAGCGCTGACAACACCTGCATCAAGTTCATTTAGAACAATAAGGCCAATAGTCGTAGAGCGATCGCCACAACAACGCCTCAAATCAAAATACATCTGTGTCGTTACGACGCGAGCGCTGCGGGCGCCGTTAGAGTCGCCCGTCTTGCTTACGCATCGCTGTCGATGATTGGAATTTTATCCTGGTCTCAGCTCTGTCGGGAGATTGACAATGTCGGTAACGCTTTCTGCGCCGTACGGATACAAGGCCGGCGACCTGGTCTTCAACGACAACTTCAGCGGCACATCGCTCAGCGCCAATTCCTGGCTCCCCTACATCACCAGCGCCCGCGCCGGCGGCACGCCGTGGAACGCCAACGGCAGCGGAGGCAGCGGAATCGGCAGCGTCTACGACGCCGACTACGATCTGCCGCAGGAAGTCTGGACTGACAACGGCCTGACGCTGAACGCGGAGCGACAGAGCGTCGCCGGGGTCGACAATTTGCGCTGGGTGACGTTTCCGGTGACGGCCGGAGTGGTTTCGTCCTATGGAAAGATGGAGTTCGACGGCGGCTACCTGCAAATCAGCATGAAAGCGCCGGCCGGCGACGGCGCCTGGCCGACCCTGATGCTGCTGCCCGGCTCAGGCGCGCGCTCAGGCGACGACGAGGAAATCGACATTCAGGAAGGCGGCATGACCGGCTCCGGCGATCCGAACCAGGTGTTCGCCTATCACATCCACACGCCCGACCATGTCTACGGCGGTCAGGTCAACACCGGGGTCGATCTCACGCAGGGTTACAACACCTACGCCATCAACTGGATACCGGGACAATCAATCACCTGGTACCTGAACGGGCAGGCGATCGCGGAGATAACCAGCGCCGAGGCGCCGATTCCGGACGAGCCGATGGAACTGGTGATGGCCAATCAGGTGGCGGATTCTGCGGCCTCGGCATGGCACACGGTTCTGGACGGCTCCACGCCCGCATCCATGCAAATGGACATCGCAGACGTGCAACTGTATCAGGCGCCGGGCGCCGCGCGCTCGATCCTCGGGGCCAACGTCGGCGGCTCCAGGACGGCGTCGCTCGCGCCCGTCCCTCCGACCGTCGCCGTCGCCGACAGGACGCTCTCGGTCACGGAGGGCGGCGGAACGGTCGCTCTCGGCATTTCCGTCACGGCCCCGGCGGCCTCGACCTCGACCCTGGTCACGATCGAGGGACTGCCGGCCTACGAGACGGTCACGGACGCGCTCGATCACAAGACATTCGCCGGCGACAAGATCACCCTCACCAAGGCGCAGGTCGACAGCGGCCTGACGCTCACATCGTCTTATCGGGGCGACGCGAAGCCAACGGCGCTGCTGACGATTTACGCGACGGATACGATTGCGGGCGTGCAGTCCCGGTCGGCGACGCAGACTCTGATCGTCGTCGACCCTCCGGCATCGAAGCCCGCGCCGAGCGCGGACGCGCTGGCCAAGCTGATCGCGCCCCCGTCGACCGGCGGGGAGAGCGCGGCCTCGAGCCGCGCCTCGCTCGCGGTCGCCCTCGATCCGGGTTCTCGTCTGGCGGCGGCGCTGACGAGCCCTGTCGACGCAGCAACCACCTACACGGGCGCGCCCAGGGCTTTCGACGGCGGTCCGGAAAGCGTGGCGCTGGTCGCGCCGCGCGGATAACGCCGACGGGAAGGTCGAACGCCGGCGGGACGGCGGGTCGCGAAGCGTCCCGACCGTCGGCCGGACTCTGAGGGCCTCCCCTCCCCCGCGCGACCGGAGCGCAGTCGCCGACCTATCCGGCTGCGCCGGCGCCATCTGATCTCGTCCGGCGCGGAACGATCGAGGCGGTCCGCGCCCGTCGCCGCCTGACGTCGCCCGTGGGCCGAAGAGGCGACGGGAGGCGATTGCGCGCGGCTCGAGCCCAGGCTCGCCGCCCGCCGAATCCCCCGCGCCTTCAGCGCAATCCCCATGTCCCGTCGAGAGCCGACGTCGCGCGCTTGTCCCCCGCGCGCGGCCGGCTGCGCAGACTCCGAGATTCGGATTGTCACGGAGGCGCCGCGGGCGGCGGGGCAGGATTCGCTTTGGCCATCCTTGCTGTCTGGCGCCGCACAAATGAGAATAATGGCGAGAAATCGATTCCTACCGTCAAAAGTTTACAGTCGTATAATTCCTGTTTACACTTGTTTAGTTATTGTTTACATTTGTGTAAACTATCAATATAGACCGCGCCAAAATGCCACATAGACGTTACTGATGAGATTTGATCTAAGAGGGGCCAGCGGTAATACGAAAGGAGAGATGGCGAAGATCACATATCTATCAGTACCCATATCTCTACTCGCTTATGATCGCCAAATAAATATCGATTATTCGGATCGATAGGTTCTATATGGCCATAAGCTTACCCGTCCCATGGTCCAGCGCCGCTATCGCGGCCTGTATATGATTGGAATAGTTCTATGTCTGTCACACTGTCAGCGCCGTCCGGCTTCACCGCCAATGACTTGGTCTTCAACGACAGCTTCAGCGGCTCGAGCCTGAACACCGCCGACTGGAATACCTACATCACGAGCAACGCCGCCCAGGGCTACCCCTGGAACAAGAGCGCGAACGGGAGCGGCGTCGGCGGCCCCTACGACGCCGACTACGACACCCCGGCCGAGGTGGGCGTCAACAACGGCCTGACCCTGAACGCCGTGCAGAAGAGCGTCGCCGGCGTCAACGACGGCGCGAACCAGACCTTTCCGATCAGCGCCGGCGCGGTGTCGACCTACGGCAAGATGGAGATCGACGGCGGTTACGTGCAGATCAGCATGAAGGAGCCGGGCGGCGACGGGCAATGGCCCAGCCTGTGGCTCTTGCCGGGCTCGGGCGCCGGCTCGTCGGGCGACAACTTCGAGATCGACATGCAGGAGGGCGGATACTCCGGCTCCGGCAACGCCAACGACGTTCTCGCCTATCATCTCCACACGTCGGGCGGCACCGTCGGCGGCCAGGTCAATACCGGCGTCGATCTAACGGCGGGCTACAACACCTACGGGATCGACTGGATTCCGGGCAAGTCGATCACCTGGTATCTCAACGGGAAGGAAATCGCGGAAGTCACCAGCGCGCAGGCCACGATCCCGAACGAGCCCATGGAACTGATCATGAGCAACCAGGTCGCGAACTCCAGCACCGCCGGCTGGCATACGTCTCTGGACAGTTCCTCGCCCCAGTCGATGCCGATGCTGGTCAACGACGTCCAGGTCTATCAGGCGCCCGGCAGCGGCGACACCATCAAGGGCGCGAACGTTACGGCGACCAGCAGCGGGTCGACCGGCGGCGGGTCCACTGGCGGCGGGTCCACTGGCGGCGGATCGACCGGCGGCGGGTCCACCGGCGGCGGGTCGACCTCCGGCCCACTGACGCTGTCGATCGCCAACAAGGCGCTGCAGGTCACGGAAGGCGGCGGCAAGGTCGGACTGGGCGTCAGCGTCACGGCGCCGTCGACCTCGACCTCGACCCAGGTGCTGATCAAGGGTCTGCCGAGCTACGAAACGATCTCCGACGCCGCCGATCACAAGACCTTTTCGGGCAGCTGGATCGTCCTGTCGCAGGCGCAGGCCAACAGCGGTCTGACGCTGACGTCGAACTACACCGGCAGCGGCAAGCCGACGGCGACGCTCACGGTTCAGGCGCGTGACGAGGTCGCGGGAACCTATAACTACACCGCTTCCCAGACCATGACCGTGCTCGATCCGCCGGCGGCGACATCGGCGGCGACGGGACAGGCCTCGGACGTCGTGGCCAAGCTCCTTCACGCCCCGTCGATCGGCGCTTCGGCCGGCGCCGGCGGAATCCAGGTCGCCCACAGCGATCTGGCCGCGGCGATCACGGGCGGGTTTGGCGCAGGGTTCGCGAGCGAGCCTCAGGTCGGCGTGCATGCGCCCCTGGGTCAGAACCTCGCCGCCTTCGACGGAAGGCCCGCGCTTCACTGAGCCCGGCTTACAAAGGCGCCCGTCTGTCCGACGGGCGCCAGAACAGGAGCGCGGGGCCGCGATTGCGTCCCCGCGCTCGCCATTGTCGCCTTCCGCTGCGTCAGTTCGGCGGCGCGGCCGGATTGGTCGATTTCTTGAACTTGACGATCAGGACGCCCGGCTGATCGCCGCACGTTTGCTCGTCGAAGTCGGTGTCCGGTTTCAGGAGATCGACGTAGCTCGAGGTCTTCTTGCAGCGCCGCAGGAAAACAGGCGCCAACTCGGGCTTGAACTTGTCCACGATGTCCCAGCGAAGGGTGACCGGCTCGGCCATGGTCGGACTATGATTGACGTCGACGCCCAGCAGAAGAAGTCCGCCCGGCGCCAGAACCCGCTTGATCTCGCCGATCGTCTCGTCGACGTCGTCGACGTGGTCGAGCGCGTTGAAGCACGACACGATGTCGAAATAGCCGTCGCGAAACGGAATGTGCTCGGAGGGCGCCTTCACGTATTTCGTTTTGTGGGAATCGATCCCGAGGAGCCGGTACTGGTCCACGAGCGGATCGAGACCGATCCGCTCGGCGGCCATGTCGGCCCACTCGAGTGTGCCCTGGGGACCGCACCCGACGTCGAGAATGCGCTTGCCCGCGAAATCCTCGAGACGGAGGTCAACCAGGGCGGTGAAGCACGGCTCGTACACCCCGAGGAAGGGTTCCCCGGGCGCGGCGAACTTTCGCCGCAACCACTCCTTGGACCAGAAGGCGAATTCAAAGGATCGCTTGATTGGGACATCGATGTTCAGTCTCTGGAACACAGGCGCCATTTGATTCAGCGTTTTCACCGATCGCTCGAACATGACCGCTCTCCCGGATCTTTATAAAGCGCCATCACTCCATCCTGATCTTGATAATTTCCTTCACGCCGCGAGACGGCGCCCGGCAGGCTGCGCCGGCGCGTTCCGCTCCGGCTATTTCTCACTGACCGTGTCGTTCGGTTCTTTCCCGATCGGCAAGAACACCTTGATGAGATCGCCCGGCTGCAGGAGGCAGGAGGGCTTGACCCGGTACGTCGCCGCGGAACTGCCGACCCGGCGCACGATCTCGTAGGCGAGCGGAGCGGCCCCCGGCGACGCGTCGGGATCTGCGTTGAGGATGTTCATGGTCGTCAGATGCGATCGATAGACGATCCACTGATTTGCGATTTGCAGTTCCAAATCGGCGATCTCGTGTTGCAGCGCGTGCCTCGCCTCGAGTTTCAGCCTGACCAGGTTCGCCTGCGCGTCGACCAGTTGCTGCTGCGTCTGCTGGATGCCGAGCGTGACGTCCTCCCTCTTCGACAGGTTGTCCAGGTACTGGGCTTGCGCGTCCTGGTACAACGGTCCGGACAAGAGCCCCTTGGAGACCATCGACTTCAACGTGTCCATCCGCGCCGTGCGCTGCTCGATCGCCTGTTCAACGTACTTGATCTGGCTCTGCCTCAGTTCGAGCGCCTGCCGGGCGCTGTCGACCATGCGGGTCTGGCCCTGCTCCTGAATGTCGTTCGCCTCGACCACCGAGTTCCGCTCGCTCACCTGGGCGGCGATCAGCGCCTTGGCTCGGGTTTCGCCGGCCAGATCGACCAGGGACTGGGGCACGGACGCGGGAGACCCCTCGTACTCGGCCAGCAGCACCGCCTGGCGCGCGAGCAGACGCTCGAGCGTCTGCTTCGCCTGCTCGCCAGTGCCCAGCTCCTGCATCGTCTGCACCAGAATCTGGTGCGATTCGAGCTTGATGTCCTCGAATCCGCCGGCGAGGCTGAGCGCGTGCGCGACCGTCAGTCCGGAGGTGTACTTGTAGGCGCCGGGGCTCTTGACGACGCCGTCGACATAGATCGGCTGATGCTCGGCGACCGCGATCGAGATCATCCCGACATGTCCCAGGCTCGACTCGAACGCCTTGCCGATCGCGTCGGTCAATTGCTGGACCGACTTACCGGCGGCGGTCAGCTGCCCGATGATGGGGACCGAGATCGAGCCGTCGTCGGCGATCCTGAAGTCGCCGCTGACCTCGGCGCGCAGCCGGTAACTGGGAAACGTGCGCCTGTCCGACGGCAGGCGGTCGTTCGGATCGGGGTCGATCCGCTCGTACACGGTCACTGTGATCCGGTCGCCGGACCGAAACAGGGCGGCCTCGGCGTCGTCCTGCGAGCAGAACGCGTCGCCGGGAGGACCGCTGTCGGCCCCCGGATAGCGCGGGCCGGCGAAGGCCATGGCGGGAGCCGCGACGGCGATGGCGACGCAGGCCGCCAGAGTGTGCAGGTTCTTCACGTTTCGCTCCAACATCGCTCGAATTGACTTGAAGCTAAGTCCCGCCATTTTAAGTAAAAACTCATCTTGTGGCCGAACTTTGACTTCTGGCGCACGGTCCGGCGCCCGCCGCCGGCGCAGCGACGCGACGCCCGGATTGCGCTCGCCCCGCAGCGGCGTCGCCGGATCCGGGCGGCGGCGGCGAGCGGCCCGCAGGCAAACCCAGCGTCTCCCAGGCGTAGCCCGAGACCGTGCTGGCGAGTCCGGCGACGATGGCGGCGGCGCGCGCGCCCGCCCGGACGTCCAGCCGGACGACCAGGCCGGCGGCGCCGCGGGCGACGCCGGCCATGAGGGCGCCGAGGACGTAGCCGCGTTCCGTCGCCAGCGACCGCGCGCCCGCGAGCTTTGCGACCCGGGCCTTGGACACGCCTTCGGCGAAGCAGCGCAGCACGAAATAGGCGAAGGTCAAGCGCTCGGCGGGAACCTTGTGCGCGACGCCGGCGCCCGGGGCATAGACGAATTTCGCGCCGGGAATGGCCCGCGCCGCCCGCAGGCTGAACTCGGTCTCTTCGCAACTGATCGGCAGCCGCGACCCGTTGCGCCCGAGCCGCGGATCGAACCCGCCGACGCGCTCGAAGATCGATCGGCGCAGGCCCATCGCGCAGCCGAGACCGTTGCGCACCTCCCCCGCCTCGAGGCCGCGATAGGCGCAGCCGACGACCCAGAGAAACTCGTCCGGGAACCAGGACGGACGCGCGCCGATCCAGCGCGCATGCGCCGCCGAGCCGACGCCGCACACGCGCGCGTCGTCGAACCACGGCGACATGGCGGCGAGCCAACCGGGTTCGGCCACCGCGTCATCGTCGAGAAACGCCACGATCCGGCCGCCCGAGACGGCCACGCCGGTGTTGCGCGCCGCCGACAGCCCCTTTTGCCCACGGTTCTCGACCACGACGACGTCGCCGAACGCCGTCCTGCAGCGCTCGTAGAGCGCGCGGTTGTGATCGACGACGACGACGATCTCCCGGGCCGGAAGGTCCTGCGCCTGCGCCGACCGGACGGCGTCGCAGACGTCGGGCCAGCGGTCGAGCGTATGGACGCAGATGACGATGGAGAACGAGGCTGGCGCGTCGGCCTCGCCGTCGGCGCCCGCCTCTTCGGCTTCTTGAATCGCATTCGCGGCCATGGCCCGCCCCTCCTCCGCCCTTGTCGATTGCATCGTCGCCGCGTCTCGCCCGAGGCCCGCCCGGCCGCGCCTGCGCGCCCCCGCCGGCGCGGTCGCGCGCCACAGCGCCGGCGACAGGCACGCCGCCTCGACGCCCATCGCCAGAAGCCAGCCGGCGGTCGCGCCGAAGAGTCCGTCGATTTTGGCGCCCATCGCGGCGAACAGAACCTCGACCGCGCCGAAGGCCGCGAGCGCCAGCGCGGCGCGGCGGATCTTTCCGTCGAGGCGCTGCACCGTCATGTAGTGGACCTTGACCGCCAGCAGGGGAACGCTCAGCCCGAGGAAGCGCAGATCCGATCCGACGAGACCGGGATAGACCGGATTCAGGAGGCCGAGCAGGACGTTCGACAGCAGCCCGAACCCGGTCGCCGCGACCGCGCCGACGCCGAGCGAGACGAGGAGCGAGAAGCGGACGCTCGAGGCCCTCGACGACGAATCGCCCGCGCCAACGGTGAACAGCACGTTGGCGAGCGCGGCGGGGAGGACGCTCGCCAGACTGAGCAGCATCCATGCGGCGTAGAAGGCCGCGTTCTGCGCCGGCGACACCACGAGCGCGATGATCAGCGGAAGGATCAGGCTCGGCGCGATCGAGGCGACATTGAGCACGTAGTGCCAGAACGCGATTCCGCCGAGTCGCCACAACAGATCGAACCTCGGCCAGGCCCAGATGCGGACCCCCCTGGCCAACGCGAGGCCGACGAGGCCGAGGGTGGCGACCAGCTGGCCGAGCGCCCAGGACCCGACGATCGCGTCGACCTGCCACTCCTCGCGGATGGCGATCGCCGCGAAGCCGATCAGGACGACGAGCTTGGCCACGGAGAACAGCAGGTTCCTCAGGAGGCGAAGCGAGGCTTGCAGCATGCCGATCAGCGCCGCGTCGAGCACGGCGGTCACGGTTTGCAGGCAGACGCCGACGACCACCAAGAGCCGCGTCGAGACCGACGCTTCCGGCGCGACCCCGAGCCCGTGCGCGAACAGGGACGCCGCCACGAGATAGGCGAGGCCGAAGGCGCCCGCGCTCGCCAGCGACGCCGCCAGCGCCGCGGCGACGAGATGCGGGGCCATTGTCCGGTCGCGCGGGATTTCCCCCTGAAGCAGCGTGCCGAAGCCGATGTCGGCGGCGACGCTCAGGAGCAGCATCAGCGAAATGGCGGCCGAGCCGAGACCGACCGCCGCGGGCGCGAAGTCGCGCGCCGCCGCCCACCAATAGACGAAGCCGAACGCGCCGTTCGCCGCCGTCGCCAGCGCCAGCGCGCCGGCGTTGAAGGTCAAATCGAAATGGACGTGGAGCGACCGTCGCGCCCGCCGCACAGGCGCCAGCCAATCGCGTCCCGCTCCGCGGTCCGAACCCTCCGCCCGGCGCGGGTCGCGACGCCGAACCGCCCCGCGCCCGGCCGGGGGGGCGGCCGCCCGATCCTGACTAACCGCCATCCTCGCCCCCTGCCCCGGGTAGACACAAGTCGCCGAAACCGATCCCGGCGGCGGTCGCGGGGGCCGGCCGGCGGTGGTCGAGAACGTCGCGGTAGACCGCTTCGATGCGGGGACCGACGCTCGACGCCATGAACGCCTTCACTGTCCGCCGCGCCCCAGCCGCCAGCCGGCTGCGCAGCCCCTCGTCGGCGGCGAGCGCGGCGATCGCCTGCGCCAGGCCGTCGGAATCCCCCGGACGCACGAGCAGGCCGTTGACGTCGTGGTGGACGATGTCCGGGTTGCCGCCGACCCGCGTCGCGATCATCGGCCTGCCGCTCGCCATCCCCTCCATCAGCACGGTCGCGCAGGCTTCCGGCCCGATCGACGGCAGGACACCGGCAAGGCTCCGGCTCCAGGCGTGCATGACCGCGTCGTGCGGCCAGTCGTGAAAGACGTGGGTGTTGCTGGGCCATTGCGTCGGCGTATCGGGACAGTTGCGGCCGATCAGGACCAAAGGCGGCGCGCCCTCCAGCCCGGCGTAGGCTCGGCTCAACACCGCGACGCCCTTGAAGCGGCGAAGATCGCCGACGAACAGGATGAAGGGCTCGCGCGGCAGCCCGGCGAGGCGCTCGTCTCCCGCGCCGCCGGGCGAGGCGACGTCGTCGCGGACGAAGTTGGGCACCACCTCCCAGGGGGTCGGGCCGTCGACCAGACGATTGCCGACGGCGACCGCGGCGCTCACCGGCAGGAAGCGGTCGACGAGGCGCCGCTCGAGGCCGCCGGACATCCAGTTCGCCGCCAGCGTGATCGAACCCTTGGCCGCGCCGTAGTGATCGGCGGCGCAGGCGGCGCATTTGCGCAAGGCCGGGCCGCTGCAGGTTTCGCCGCGATGGATGGCCGACTTGGTGACGCAGGCGAGGCTCAGGTCGTGCAGCGTCACCACGAGGCGCGGGCCGTTCGCCCGCTTCAGCGGCAGGAAGGCGTGGAGAAGCCAGTTGTGGGCGTGCACCACCTCGATCCGCTCCGAGGCGATCACGCGCCAAAGTGCGGCGGTCAGCCCCGGGTCGGGAAAGGGCGGAACGTGGGTGCGGTTCGGGTCGGTGAAGAGGCCGCGCCAGCGCTGCGTCAGCCCCTTGATGCGGACGATGCGCACCCCCTGGTCGACCTCGCGCTCGGGCAGGCCGTCGCGCCAGACGGTCGCGACCGCGACATGGTGGCCGCGTCCGACCAGGAAGCCGGCCAGATCGCGCACGTGGCGCTCCTCGCCGCCGATCGCCGGGTGGTAGAACTGCGTCAGCATCAGAATACGCATGGCGGCCTCCCATGCGTGTCGTCGCCGAGCGCGCATTGCGGCGCTGTCCAGGCCCGCCGGTAGACGGAGGACCTGTCTTCCGAGCGGTAGACGAGCGCTTCGACGCGCGGCGCCGCGCCGAGGCCGACCCGTTCGGAGACGGTGGCGAGCGGCGCGCCTTGACCGCGCGCCCCTTCCTTCAAGGGTTGGACAGGCCGCGGATACTTGCCGAGGCCCGCCCACCGGAAGGTCGTCGTCCAGGTTTCCCCAGGCTTCAGCGGCACGTCGCTCCACGACTGGACGAGGCTGTGGTCCACCAGCACCTCGATCGCATAGCGTTCCGCGCCCGCCTCGGCGTTGCGCAATCCGATCACCACCGCCTCCGCATCCCCCTGTTTCGGAACCACCCAAAGCTGCGTGGTCACGAAGTCGCGCCGGTCGAGATTGAGGACGACCGCCAACGCCACGGCCGCGCCGGCGAGGGCGACCGCCAGCGTCGCCATCGTCAGGTTCGCGGCCCACGCCGTGGCTCGCTGCGCCCGCGGCGCTTCGGGCGCGGCCGGCGCGGCGGCGCGCGGCGCCCTCGCGAGGGCGACGATCGAGGCCGCGCAGGCGATCGCGCCGAGCAAGAGGAGGAAGCCCTGCCGCGTGATCGAATCCGCGAGGTTCAGGAGCAGGCCCGAGACGATCACGAGCGCGAGGCTCAGCGCCACCGTCACCGAAGCCCGTTCGAGCCGCCCCTCGGGATCGGCGTCGAGCGCGCGCAGGACCGCGCGACCCGGCAGATAGACGACGAGCGGCGCGGCCGCGGCCAGGTCGACGAGGGGATGGGGCGACCACCCCAGGACCGCGACGCAGGCCAGCGCGGCGGCGAGCTCGAGGAGCGTGGCGCGGGAATCACTTCGCGACATGGCGCAGGACTCCCTCGTCTTGATTGACCACGACGCGGCCGCCGAGGCTGCTCGCCGTCGCGGCGCCCTGTTCCAGCTTCAGGGACTGCGCCGCGCCGGGGGAATCGCTGTCGGGCGGCTCGGGCGGACCGGGCGAGGCGGCGTCGTAGCCGACCTTGTCGCGTTCCTTGACCGTTCTCGCGACCGACGACGCCCGGTCGAGCCGGACCGTGTCGCCGTCGATCGGCGCGGCGCTGTTGCGCGGCGTCTCTTCCACGAGGGCGCCGACATCGTAGACGACCTCGTAGCCGTTGTCGTAGATCCGGCCCACCTGCAGGAGGTCGTCGAACTTCTCCAGATCGGCGGCGAGCGGCGGCGCGGCGTGCAGATCGCGCGGCTCGCCGGCGGAGAAATAGTAGCCGAAGAGCGGCCGGGCGTGCTGAAGGCGCAGGTCGACCAGCAGGAAATTGGCGCCGGCGTTCTGGACCATCATGCGGTCCCAGGGCGAGAACGTCGGGTCGAAAATCGTCAGCCCGAGTTCCTCGCCGTCCTGTTCCTGGGTGACGATCCGCTGGCCGCCATAGGTCGCGAGCAGCAGACGGTTGACCCGGTCCGAGGCGAACCGCCGCCCCTCCCCGAGCCATTCCCGCGTCCATTCGGCGGTCGCGATCCCCATCGGCTCGACTGAGCTGCCGTCGGCCGCCGCGCGGTAGGGCCCGGCGAGGAGATCGGGCGGGAGTTCGCTGATCATTCCGCCGACCAGCAGGACCACGAGGCCGAGGCCCGCGAAGGCGGCTCGCGTCCGGCTCGCCCGCGGCGTGATCCAGACCCTCGCCG
Organism: Roseiarcus fermentans; assembly: GCF_003315135.1. GTDB lineage: Bacteria > Pseudomonadota > Alphaproteobacteria > Rhizobiales > Beijerinckiaceae > Roseiarcus > Roseiarcus fermentans. Next base: position 48,445 of record NZ_QNRK01000029.1, on the reverse strand, counting down.
CGCCGACCGCGACCACGAGGCCGACGCCGAGAAAGACGAAGGCCGACATCCGGTTGCCCAGTTCCCAGCCGCCGCCCGTCAGCCGCATCGCGACGCTCACCGGAAACAGGAACGTCAGCAGGGTCAGCACGATCGCGAAGGCGTTGTCGCGCATGCCGAGAACCGCCGGCTTCGGGCCGGCGGCGGACGCGGACGCGGCGCGCCCGCCCGGTAGACCCAGAGCGCGGAAGAAGCCGACGACCAGTCCCGCCGAAACGAGTGCGACCGACAGGATCGCGACCACCCGGTAGACGGCCGGCTGCTGCGCGCCGTCGGCGGACTCGAACAGCATGCGTCCGGCCCGGCTCCCCCGGAGGAAGCCGAAGAAGGCGCGCAGGGACATCGCCAGGAGGTCTTCGATATAGAGGTCGGCCCGGCCGCCCGAGACCGACTTCCAGACTTCATTGGCGAGGAACGCCATGAGGGCGAACGCCCCGACCGACCATCCGGTCCTGCGGTCGCCGCGCACGAAGGCCGCGACCGCCACAGACGCGAGAATCAGGACGCCGATCCAGGATGTCAGGTGATGGCTGACGGCGAGGGCGAAGAGAATGGCGGCGTTGACGACCACCAGCCCGGCGGTCGACGCGGCCGCCGACCGCGTCCCGCGCGCTTCGGGCCGCCGAGAAACCAGGAGCGCGACGAAGATCGCAGCGAACAGAAAGTCGACGGCAATGGTTTCATAAGAAAAGGAACCGAGGAATGTGTAGAAGTTGCTGTTCGCCATGTAGACGACGGCCGCCAGCGCCGCCACCCACGACGACCGGGAGACGGCCTCGAACACCAGGAACACGAGCGACACGCACAGCAGGCGCAGGACGCCGACGAGCAGGATGGCGCAGGGAATGACGCCGAGCCCGGTCAACTGGACCAGGGCCGCGGTCACGATCTCGAGCGCCGGATAGGAGGGGCCGACCTGCAGGAGCGTGTTGACGGTGAAAAGATGGTGGCGCTCGAGAACGTCGATCGTGCTCGACCAGTGTAAATACTCGTCATGGCCGTAGAAAGTGGTGGGGCTGGCGATGACCCGGGTGAGATAGAGACTGATCGTCACGACGTTGAGCAGCCAGATCCTCTCGGTCCGGGACACGCGCGGCCAGGCGATCCGCATCGCCGCCGGAACGATGATCACGGCCACGCCGGGCCAGAACGCCGCTTCGGCGGGAAACGAGCCGACGAGCGACAAGCGCTCGGCGAAGGCCATGCCGAGGAGCGCGGCGGCGGCGACGAGCGCCAGCAGCGGCGCCCAGCCCGCGCTTTCGGCGGGCTCGACGCAGTCGAGTCCGCGCGGGTCGCAGCCATAGCCGAGCCAGCGGAAAACGGTCGCGATCATGACGGACCGCAGGCGCAGCGGGGGTCGGAAGGCCTCATCTCAGACGCCTGCCGCCCGCGTTGCGTCCCGCTCGCGGCCGAGCGCGTCACGATAGATCGACAACAAGCTATCGACGCAATCCTCCCAGGTTGGAAGCGCAACCGCTTCGGGAATGGGCCCCTCCTCCATCATCTCGACCATGAGCCGGGCGCGCTCCTCGGCGCGGCAAGCCGGCGGCGCGCCGCGCGCGCGGCCCTCGGCGACGATCTCGGCCAGTCCGGCGGCCTCGCTGACGACGATCTTGCGGCCGAGCGCCAGCGCCTCCATCACCGCCACCGGATGGGCCTCGTAGTCGCTGAAGAGGACGACCAGGTCGGCGCTCGCCAAGAGATCGGCCATCGCCCGCCGGTCGCCGGACGGTATGCCCCCGATCGTCACCGCGTCGGCGAGACCGAGGCGAGCGACGAGCCGGCGCAGCGGACGTTCGTAGGGGCCTTCGCCGAGCACGCGCAGACGCGCGCCGGGCAGTCGGCTCAGGATATGGGGCATCGCCTCGATCGCCCGGTGGTGGCCCTTGTAGCGCTCGAGTCGTCCGATCGAAACGATCAGACGATCGCCCGACCGGCGCGTCCGGCCGACCGCCGGACGGGGAAGCTCGCCGCCGTTCGGGACGACGTGGAACCGGTGCCGCGCGACGCCCATCGTCCGGCTGAAGAAATCGGCCTCGTAGCGCGAGACGCCGATCAGCCGGGCCGCCCCGTTGACCAGCGGCCGAAGCGCCAGGCGCTGGGCGCCGCGCACCGCCCTGCGCAGCGGCGAGGAATGGCCGCCGCTATGGAACGTGAGCACGAACGGCAACCCGGCGCGCCGCGCCGCGTCCATGGCGATCGGCGCAACGAAGGTGTGGTATCCCTGGACATGGACGATGTCCCACCGCCCGGCGGCGATCACGTCGTAGATCCGCGGGGCGAAGCGCACGTCCGACCCCCGCGGCCACGCCGGAACCCGGATGATCGACACGCCGTCGAGATGGTCCCGGGCCGGCAGGGCGCCGGTCGTGTCGGTCGTGAGCAGGTCGACGCGCAAGCCGCGCGCCGCCAGCCGGCGCGCGGTCTCGTAGACATGGGTCTCGACCCCCCCGGCGAGGGGAAAGAACCGCGCGCTGACCATCAGGATTCGCGCGGGGCCTCCGTCGTCGAGACTCGCGGCCGCCGGCCGCGGCGCGGCGGCCGACGAGCCGGGAAAGACCCCGAGCGGCCACGATCCGGAGGCGGCGGTGGTCATGCCGACGCCGCCCGGGACGAATTCGGCGCCACCCTTTCGCGCAGGATTGTGCGAAGCACCCGCCAACCGTCCGGGATCGCGCGCAGATTGCTCACGCCGTGGACGCGCTCGGCCTCGCGGCTCGCGACCTCGGCGATCTTGAGCCCGTGCTGCAGGGCCCGGACGCACAGGACGGTTTCGATCTCGAAGCCGTCGGTCTCGCCGTCGAACAGAGGAGTCCAGCGTCGCCAGAACGCCATGTAGCCATAGCAGAGATCGCTGAAGCGGCAGCCGTAGAGAAGGCGTACGGAGGTGGTCAGCCCCCAGTTGCCGAGCGCGCGGAACGTCGAAAGGTCAGTGCTCCCGCCGCCTTCGATGAAGCGGGAACCCTTGGCGAAGTCGGCGCCGGCGAGCAGAGCGCCGACGAGGAGGATCATTTCATTGGGGTTCATCGACCCGTCGGCGTCGATCGTGACGATGATGTCGCCGGTCGCGCAGGCGAATCCGGCGCGCAACGCCGCCCCCTTCCCGCGCTTGCTCTCCAGAACGACGCGAACGTCCCGGCGAAGCTGACGGGCGACCTCGACCGTGCCGTCGGTGGACCGTCCGTCCACGACGATCACCTCGTGGACCCAGTTCGGGATCTGTGGAATCACGTGCGCCAGGTTCGGCGCCTCGTTGAGGGTCGGCATCACGACGCTGACCCTGGGGATCGGCACGTGCCGCCACGCGGGATCGAGGAAGGACAAGGTCTCAGGCGTCGGCGCATCGGAGGGCGCCAAGCCTCGTAGCCCCGCGCCTTCCAAACGCTCTGTCAGGTCTATTCGCTCCGACATAACGTGAACCCTCCGACTGGATAGAGAACGCGTCCCACACAGTCGCTCGCCCGAAGGAAGCGACCTGGATCCGCAATATGAACGTAGAGACCCTCTATAATCTAGGGTATACGTGACATTATACTCTCGATAAGCCCCAAGTTGTCACTAATAACAATTTTATGTCAAACCGTTGACGATGTCCAATAGCTCATTCTTGGTATTTATACAAGATTTTGCTATCAAGAGCGGTATGCTCATATCACACCGCGATCACAAAAGGAACCGAAAGGTGCGTTTTAGTCGAAATGGGTATACATACCCAAGACCAAACCCCAACTTTGGAGTCATTCCGTATCATGCAGTCGCAAAGATGACTCTGTTTACAATGCAGCCTCGACCGACAAGCTTTGCACGCGCGTCGCTATCATGCTATCACTCGTTCTCGTTGCAAGTGTCGGCGAGACACGCAATAACAATGCAAACATACAGTGTGGCGTTGAAACGCGGGCGAGAGCCTTTCGTCGCGTGACACGGCTGCCAGCCTGACAGTCAATGGTTGCGCAGCCGGCGATTTGGCGGCAATTCGCCGTTTCTGCTTTGACCGCTAATCAGGGATTTCAATTTATCGTGAAACGATCGATTGAACAGATCACCCGTCATTACACCGTCGAGCGTCAGCTCTCAGATCGATTGCGGGCGGCGTCGCGCGCCGAACGCCGCATGCTTTACACAGCCGTCTACAATGAGCTGTTCTCTCTCGTTCCCGACCATCCCCAGAATGTCATGAAGACGTCGCCGAGAAGAGCGGATGACGAGACGAGCAGACAATTCAGCATACTGCGGTCGTTTATCAATCCGAACATGACCTACCTGGAAATCGGCGCCGGTGACTGTAGTCTCGCGGTTCAAATCGCAAACGAAGTTAAGCGTGTCTATGCGTTGGAAGTCTCGGACGAAATTGCCAGAGGAGTCGAATTTCCTTGTAATTTCACTTTACTGCTCACAGACGGCGTCGAGATTCCGGTTCCGCCCGGGAGCGTCGACATCGTCTACAGCAACCAGTTGATGGAGCATTTACACGCGGACGACGCGTTCGAACAACTCTCCCAGGTGTTCCGCGCCTTGCGCCCGGGAGGCGTGTATCTCTGCATAACGCCGAACCGCCTCGGCGGCCCTCACGACATCTCACAATATTTCGACAGTACGCCGCGCGGATTCCATCTGCGCGAATACAGCAATGCAGATCTCGTCAAAATCTTTACGGCAGTTGGATTCCGTCGGTTCCGCTTCATTTTGAATTATAAAGGCCTGGTCTTGTACGCCCCGATTCCGCTGTGGCCGGTCTTGATGTATGAGAAGGCGATCGCACGACTTCCGAGTCGGTTGAGAAAATTGTTCGCCTATCCTCTGATCGGGGTGAAATTCATCGGATACAAAGTCTGAATATTGAACCACATTCTCATCAGCGGGCGAGAGCGCAACATGAATCCGCATCAACAGCCCGTCCCAGGCACGGTCCGGTCGGACCCAGGACAAGATCGGCGGCTCGTGACCATCGCGCTCGACAAGGGCGGCGTTCTGCGCTGGCACCTGTGGCTGATCGAGGCCCTGCGCGTCCGTTACGACGTCGCGGTGCTTCTCCTCGCCCTCGACAACGCCGTCCGTCTACCCGCCGCCTGCCGGGTGGCGTTCGAACTCGAGCGCATCCTCTACCGGATTCCGTCCGGCGCAGCCGTCGACACGGTGGACGCGGCTGAAATCGCATCGCTGCCGATTGCGGACATCGAGAGAGGCCACGGCTTCGATTCCGCCATCGACTGCACGGGACGCCTGTGTCCCGGCGGCCGGCGCGTGCTGACGCCGCTGTTCGACGGGATGCCGGGCGAGATCGGCCTCGTGTCGGCGCTGCTCGACAACCGCCGGATCGTCATCGCGATCGACGACGCCGAGCGCCCCCTCGACAGCGTGACGGCGACGCCGGCGCTGGCGGATCGCAAGGTCCTCTTGCACGCCATCGACAATGCCTGCTCGATCGCCGTCGAACTGGTGATCAAGGCGCTCGAGCGGCAGCCGATTCCGGTCACGCGGCGCCTCACGCCGCCGCGCCGCGACGCTTCCGTCGCCGGGTCCCTCGCCTTCGTGGCCTCGAGCCTGGCCTGGAAAGTGAACCGCTATCTGTCGCTTCGGCTGGCCGGGCGCGAGCAGTGGTCGGTCGCCTGGCGCAAGACCGGGGGCGTCGGCCTGATCGAGGGGCGGGACGGCGATTTCGCGGTCGTGCCCGACGACGGGCGCCGCTATTTCGCCGACCCTTTCGTGTTGCGCCACCGCGGCCGCACGGCCGTATTCATGGAGGAGTTTTCATTCGCTACACTGCGCGGCCGCATCGCCGTCGCCATGTTCGAGGACGACGGCGCTCTCTCGCCCCCCCGCCCTGCGCTCGAGGACGATTGCCACCTGTCCTATCCACACGTGTTCGAGAGCGACGGCGCCGTCTGGATGATCCCGGAATCGGGCGACCGGGCCAGGGTCGACCTCTATCGCGCGGTCGATTTTCCGTTTCGCTGGCGGCGGGAAGCCACGCTCCTCGAAGGCGTCGCCGCCTATGACGCGACCGTGATGCGCGACGGCGAAGGCTGGTGGATGTTCGCCGCGACGCGGGTCAGGCGCTCCACCGGCTGGGACGTCCTCAATGCCTATTACGCGCCCGACATCCGCGGACCCTGGCGCCCCTGCGCCGACAATCCGGTCGTTCTCGACGCGCGCGCCGCGCGCTCGGGCGGCGGCGTCATCGCCTTCCGCGGCGAGCGCCTGCGGCCCGTGCAGGACTGCTCGCCCAGTTATGGCTCGGCGATCGCCCTTTGGCGCATCGACCGAATCGACCGCGCCGGTCTCGAACAGACGCAGGTCGCCAGGATCACGAGCGACCGGTTCGGCGTCCACACCTTCAATGCGGCGTCCGGGTTCGAAGTGATCGACGGATTCGGCAGAACCCGAGGCGCGCCAAGCTTGACCGTTTCGCTGCGCAAGACGCCTTCCGACCCGCCGGCCGTCCCGGCCCCGGGTCGCAGGCGCGTCGAACGGGAGGCCGACGGCGACGCCGGTCCCATCCCCCTGCCGCAACGCTTCGGCAACGACGCGTAAGCGGCAGGCCGCTGAGCCGGAACGCGTCCCGGGTCGGCGCTTCCGTTTGCGCCGGCGTCGGCCCCTTGCCGGCAAATCCTCGGCGCCAGACGCGCTACCGCGCCGCCGCGCGCGGCTCGGCGAGACGCCGCGAGGCGCGGGCCTCGCGAAACGACACCAGCCTGCGCTTTCCCTCGTCCCAGAGGGCGAGCCGAACGCAGCCGAGGCTGTCGCGGAGGCTCAGGCGTCCGACTTTCGCCAGGTCCGGATGGTCGCGCAACACCGTCCCCAGCCGGTAGAAGGGGATGCCGCTCGACAGGTGGTGCACGTGATGGATGCCGATGTTGGCTGAGAACCAGTCGAGCGGCGGCGGCAATTCGTAGAGCGAACTGCCGGCGAGCGCCGCCTCCGGCTGGCTCCAGCCGGCCGACCGCTCCCAGGTCGTCCCCTGAAACTGATGCTGGACGTAGAAGAGCCACACGCCGGCGGTCGCGCCGAGGACGACGATCGGCAGATGGACGATAAGGACCGGCGCCAGGCCCGCGCCCCAGATCAGCAGTCCCGCCGCCAGCGCGATCCCGGCGTTGGTGGAGAGCGCGCTGAGCCACGGCATCGCCCCCTTGCGCAGGAAACCGATCGGCAGGCGATTCTCGATCAGAAACAGATAGGCGGGGCCGAGGCCGAACATCACCAGCGGGTTGCGATAGAGCCGGTAGGCCAGCCGACCGCGCCAGGATCGGGAAAAGTACTCGCCGACCGTCAGCGTATCGATGTCGCCGATCCCGCGCCGGTCGAGGTTGCCCGACGTCGCGTGGTGGATGGCGTGGCTGCGCCGCCAGTGATCGTAAGGCGTCATGGTCAGGACGCCGATCGCCCGGCCGACCCACGCATTGGCGTGCTTGTTGGGGAAGAAGGCGCCGTGCCCGCAGTCGTGCTGGATCATGAACAGGCGCACGAGGAGCCCGGCGGCGAACGGCGTCAGCGCGAATGCGAGCAAGACGAGGCCGTGCTGGACGGCGACGAGCATCGCCGCATAGAGCGCCGCGAACGGCGCGAAGGTGACCGCGAGTTCGAGAACCGCCCGCCCGGCGTCCGCCTTGCGGTAAGGGCCGAGCGCCTGCGCCCAGTCGCGCGCCGCGAGCCGCACGGCGGTCGTCTGCATTGACATGATTGGAAAACTCCGACCGCGCCGTTCGAACGGAATCTTCGCGTCGAACGGCGGGAGTCGACTGCGCCTGCGGCAAGTGGGCCTGTCGCCGCATGTCGCAACTCGCCTTTGCCTCACAATCGGGGCGGCATGAAGACGCGAAGCCGGTTTTCCGCGGCGGTCGTGGAAAGTCGCGCCCTCGGGCGTTCGGACACGGGCGCCGGTCGCTCCGTCGCCGGCGCTCCAGCGGGCCTCGCAAAAGGCGCAAACCCCCGCCAGGGTCGCCGGTATGGAACAGACGATGACGGCTTTGGAGCGGGCGTTTCACCTCGCGAGGTCGGGACGCTTCGCGACGCTCGCGGAGATGGTCAACGCGCTTCGACGCGATCGCTACGATATCCAGCAGGTCCAGGGCCCGGCGCTGCGGCGCCAGCTCACGGCCCTGATCAGGGCCGCGCGCGCGGCGGGCGAGACGCCCGAGCAAGGCTGAGCGGGCGCAAGCTGTCCGCCTGACGGACGCCGACGCTCGCGCAGCGGCGGCGAACGTCGCGGCTCGCCGACAACCGGCCTCTCCTGCGCGCTCGACCATGGGCGGCCGACCGGAACCCCGTGTTCGGCGAGCGGCTTTCCCGGTCGATTGTCCCGGTCATCGCGACGAGCGGCCAGGACCGTCATCGCCCTGTCCCACGATTCCCGTTATCTCGAGGTCGCCGACAGGGTCCGCTCGATTTCGGTCGCATCGTCGAACGCCAGATGAAGGCCGTCCCATGAACGGACTCGACACGCTCGCTGTGTTTCGTCACGAAATCCGTCCGGCGTGGGTTTCGGAACGGAATGCGCTGTGTCGGCGCCATGCCGGCGGCAGATTTCGCCTGCGCCGAACGCCCTCGACCGACGCAGGGCGCGCGATCCCAGGCCGGGCGCCGACAATCCCGGAAACAGCGGCGCCAGCGGCGCGCTTCGCCATGACCAGCCTCCCCCGAGACCGCCGGGACTCGAGGACTTAGGGGCCATGGCGAGCAACCGGGCAGGAAGCGGGCCAAACTTGCCCGGAATGCGGCTGGCGGCGCATTGCCTCGCCTATGCGCCGCGACTGACGCTGTTCGCCTTCGCCCTCGCCATCGTCGTGAGCGCAAGCCAGATCGCGGTCCTCGCCGGCGTCGGGCAGGCGGCGTGGCGCGGGGCGCGGGGCGAATCGTCCATCCCCTACCTGCTGGCGGTCCTGGCCGCCATGGCGGCGCTGTTCACGGCCCATCTGGCGAGGCTGAGGGTCGGCGCGCAGCTTGTCGAGCGGGTGATGTCGGGAATCGCCGACGCCGTCCTCGAAGTGTTCGCGGCGCTCGAGCCGCGGGAGGCGGAGCGTTCGCAGGCGAAAGCGCTGTTCGACGCGGCGATCCGCGACCTGTCGCTGCTGCCGCAGGCGCTCGATCTGCTGGTCAGCGCAATGCAGTGGCTGGTCCTGGTCGTTATCGGCGCAGCAGCGGTCATCAGCCAGGACCTGTCGGCTGCGTTCCTGGCGCTGATCCTCGCGACCGTTGGCCCGCTGGTGTACCATTTCGTCGGCCGGCGCGCGCTCGTGCTCAACCGGACGGCGCTCGTTGCCGAAGAGGCCTTCGCGGCGAACCTCGACGATCTGCTCCTGGCCCTCGGCCAGCTCAAGGGCGACCGCGACGCGCTCGGCGACTTCATGGCCAACCAGCTCATTGCATCCGAACAGCGTTCCGCCGGCGCAGCGCGCCAGCTCACCCGGGTGTCCGTTTCGGGGATCGCCGCCATGGATTTTTCCATCTACTGGATTTTCGCCGCCTCGGTGATCCTGTTTCCGGCAACCGGGAGCGCGAGCCCGGCGTTCGTCATTCTCACCGTCTTCTGTGCGGTCTGGGACGGCGCCGAGAGCGCCTACAGCGCATTGCCGCTCCTGACGCGCGGCGACGCCGCCTCGCGCCGCCTCGAACGGATCGCGCAGATCGATGTCGACACGGACCGCGCATTGACCTTCATCGACGACCGGGCCGACGCGCCGCCGCGGGCGTCGTTCAAGAGCCTCGTCCTGTCCGACGTCGGCTACCGCTATGCTCCCTACCCGCGGATGGCGACACAGGACGTCAATCTCGCCATTTCGCCAGGGCGCGTGGTGTTCGTGACGGGGCCGAACGGCAGCGGAAAGACCACGCTGCTCAAGCTCATCGCCGGGGTTTATGCGCCGGCGTCCGGGCGCATCGAGGTCGATGGACGGCCGGCGCGCCCGTCCGAGTTGCGGCGGCTCGCCGCGCTGGCGCTGGCCGAACCGCACATCCTGCGCCGATGGCCCGGATTCTGGGATCGATTCGGCGAGGATTTGCGCGCCCTGCTGCCGACCTTTCATCTTGCGGACAAGGTGGAGATCGTCGGAGATTCGGTCTCGACGACCACAGCCCTGTCGCTCGGCCAGCGAAAGCGCCTGGCCCTGGTCGCCGCCCTCGCGCCGGGCCGGCCTCTGGTCGTGCTCGACGAACCCATGGCCGACCAGGACCCGCAGTTTCGCGCCTTCTTTTACCAGACGCTGCTCGACCTATGGCGGCGCGAGGGACGCGCGGTCGTCGTCGCCACCCACGATGACCAGTATTTCGACCGCGCCGACGTCAGGGTGGACATGCGGGACGGACGAATCGTGACCATGTCCCCGGCCGTTGCGGATGTGGAAGCATGAATATCCTGCGCATGGTGTTCGCGATCCGCCCGCGCTTCTGGACCACCCTGGCGGTGGTCATGGCGCTTGCCGTTCTCATCGAGGCGACGACCTTGACCGTGCTCGCGCGCACGAGCGCCGGGGCCGGCTTCGATTCCGACAGCGTGCGCTTCGTTGTGGGCGTCTCTTTGGCGGTGCTGATGATTGTCGCCTTGCGAAGCGCCGCGATGCTCTGGCTTCAGTCCTGGTTCCTCGCCGCCGTCTCGCGTCTGCGGCTTCGCATTGCAGCGCGATTGTCCCAACTCGCGCCCGAAACCGTGGAGCGTCTCGGGCCGGAGCGGTTGCGCCTGGCGCTTCTCGTCGAGGGCGCCCGCGTTCGGGATTCGGTGGAGGTCGTGACCGACACGGTGTTTTTCGTGGCGGTGCATCTGGTGATGATTGCCGGCGTGATCGCGTTGGCGCCGATGCTCGGCGCCGCCATTTTCGTCACCTACGCCTTTGCATTCAGCCTGTTCGTGCTGGCGAACCTCAGCCGCGGCGACCTCGGCGAAGACCTGAGCGCGCAGGAGCAACAGTGGAGCGGCGACGTCGAAGGCCTGAGACAGGGGGTGGCTGTCCTCAAGCTCTTTCCCCATGCGGCGCGGCTCTATCTGACCGAGGCCTGTCAGGCCGGAATGGCGCGGATCGGCGCCATGCGGACGGCGCAAAGCCGCGCCTCCGCGCCCCTCGTCGCGGCGGCCAACATGATGTTCCTGGCGTTGTCGGCAGCCATCGTCTGCGCCATGCCGCTGGTCGCCGCCGACGAGCGACGCGTTGCGCTCGGCGCGATCGCCACGGTGCTGGCGTTCCCGCCCCTGTCCCTGGTGCGGTTCTTTCCGGTCCTGGTTCTGGCGGACCAGGCGGCGGGCGAGCTGCTGCGTCTCGCCCGCGAGCTCGACGCCGCGCCGCGCGAGCCACGGCCACGGCGCGCGGGGGGCGAGCCCTTCGCCGCCCTGTCGGTCGTCGACGTCGTCTACGACTATGCGACGGAGGGAGACGCCGCGCGATTCCGGGTGGGCCCCGCCGTCTTCGAAGTCGAGGCGGGCGAGATCATTTTTCTTGTCGGCCATAACGGCTCTGGAAAATCGACGATCCTGAGCCTTCTGGCCGGGCGGCGCGATCCCTTGCGCGGGACGATCGCCATCGACGGGGTCGCCGCCCATGCGGCCGACCTGCGCATGCTCAGCTCCACCATCCTGTCCGACCACCACCTGGGTCGGGTCGTCTGCGGCATGACCGCCAGCCAGCGCGCAGCCTTCCCGGCCGCCCTCGACAGACTCGGCGTCGCGGACAGCGTTTCGCCCTCCGGCGAGATGCGCCTCGAGGGCCTCTCGCGCGCCGATCGCCGGCGGATCGCGCTCGCCGACTTTCTCGTGAGGCCGCGGCCGCTTCTGATCCTCGACGAGTGGGCAGCCGACCAGTCGCCCGACTGGCGCCTCTGGTTCTACACCGAACTCCTGCCCGAGCTGCGCCGGGACGGCGTGACCGTGATCGCGGCGACCCATGACGACCGGTTCCTGGCGGTCGCCGACCAGGTCGTGACCATGCGGGCCGGTCGGGTGGTTTCAATCGAACGCAACCGCTCGCCGGCCTTCATGGGTCGCGCCCGGCCGACCTCGGCTCAATCGCCGGAAGCCAGTTCGGCGCCGCGCCCATAATCGTTTGCGACAAGCGCAAAGGCTCCGTCCAGGCGCCCAAGCGCATCGTCCATGTCCTCGGCGGAGACGTTCAGCGGGGGAAGGAACTTGACCACGTCGCCTTTCGCGCCCGAGGTCTCCACCAGGACCCCGGCTTGGTAAGCCTCGTGGCACACCCGGGCGGCGAACTCCCCGTCGCCGCAAGCCACGCCGCGAAGCAGGCCGCGACCGCGCGCCGACCACCTCGACGGGTCGCTCGCGACCAGTCTCGCAATCCAGGCGTCCAGCGTTTCGATGGCGTCCGCGAGCCGGCGCAGGAATGTCTCGTCTCTCCAGTAGGCGAGCGCCGCCCGCGCGGTGACGAAAGCATGATTCTGGCCGCGGAAAGTCCCGTTGTGCTCGCCGGGCGCCCAGACGTCGTGTTCAGGGCGCATCAGCACCATGGACAGGGCGAGCCCGTAGCCGCTCAGGGACTTCGAGAGACAGACGAGGTCCGGTTCGACGCCGATGTCCTCGAAGCTGAAGAAGGTTCCCGTCCGGCCGCATCCCGCCTGGATGTCGTCGATGATGACCAGGCTGCCGATGTCCCGGGCCAGTTTGCAGAGGCGGCGCAGCCAGCCTGCGGACGCGCACAGACCGCCGCCCTCCCCCTGAACCGTTTCCAGCAGGAACGCGGCGGGAGGATCGATGCCGCTTCCCGGATCCTGAACCATTTGGGCGATCAGATCCGCGGTGTCCACCGAGGGTCCGAAGTAACCGTCGTACGGCAGCCATGTCGTCTGACCCAAGGGCACGCCCGCGCCCGCGCGCTTGGCGCGGTTCGCCGTGACCGCCAGCGAACCCAGCGTCACGCCATGGAATGCGTTGGTGAAGGCGACGACGTTCGTTCGCCGCGTGACTTTTCGCGCGAGCTTGAGCGCCGCCTCGACGGCGTTCGTCCCGGTCGGGCCGGGAAACATCATTTTGTACTGCAGCTTCCTCGGACGCAGGATCGTCTCTTCGAAGCCGATCATGAATTCGGCTCGGGCTTTTGTCCGCAAATCGAGCGTGGAGACAATTCCGTCCATCTCAATGTAGTCGAGGAGCGCCCTCTTCAAGGGATCCGGGTTGTGCCCATAGTTCAACGCGCCACACCCGGTCAGAAAATCGATGTATTCCGCCCCCGCAGCGTCCCAGACTTTGGCGCCCTTGGCTCGGCTCAGGACGGCGGACATGCGCCTGCTGTACCAACGCACCTCCGATTCAAGTCCGTCGGTCAGCTCTGTTGGCCTTATCCTGATTATCTTATCCTTCACGACGGCACCCTTGATGACGGCAACTTTTATAAGTCTATCAAAACCAACTAAAAAAGTCTACTCACACGTTTTATAAAATATCTCAGTTATGTCCTGGTTATGCTCTGGCATTAATATTCAGTGTTACAACAAAGATACAGCAACGCGCACCACGACCAGCGAGATCGTAATGAAGTCGTAGCCTCTGTTATGGCGTTAATAAGAGATATGGTCATGTTGGGCGCAACAGACCGCAGACAATTCGGCAGAAGACTTTACCCGGAGCGAAACGACGCATAGTCTGAACCCCAACCCGCAGTGACCCGCGTTCCGGATCTCGCCGCGATCTTGACGACGTAAACTATACAGACGAAACGACAGTCCGATGAACGAAGCGAGCCAGGTTTGCGGGAAGGCGGCCTTTGAGGAAGGTCGAGGACGCGCCGTCGAATGGGCGTTTCTCGACGGGACCGACCGGTCCCGGGCGTTGTTCGAGCAGGCGCTGACGTCAGCGCTGAGCCAGATTCGAACCGGATGGTCGCGCGCAACCGCGCCGACGAGCGGCGCGGCGTTCGAAGACCTGCGGGCGACCTTCGCGGCCCTGGAAATCCTCCCGGAGAAGGGGCTGGGACTCGACTTCGTTTCGCAGGAAGCAGGCGAACGGATCGGCGCGCACGCCGTGTCGGTGTGGCATCCGAACTATGCCGGCCACCTGCACCCGCCGCCCATGCTGCCGTCGCTGGTTGCGGAAATCTTCATCGCGGCGACCAACCAGTCGCTCGACTCGTTCGACCAGGCCCCGGCGGCGACGACGATCGAGCGCCTCCTGATCGAATGGCTGGGAACGCTCGCCGGTTTCGGCGCGTCCGCCGACGGCGTCTTCACCACCGGATCCACCGAAGCCAACATGATGGGCCTCCTGCTGGCCCGGGAGCGCGCGGCGACAACCCTGGCCGGCTGGTCGATCGCCGCCGATGGCCTGCCGCCGGAGGCGGCGCGCTGGCGCATCCTGTGTTCGGAGTTCGCGCATTTTTCGGTCCGCAAGGGCGCGCACGTCCTCGGTCTCGGCGACCGGGCGGTGGTTCCCGTAGCGGCGCCGGACGGCTCTCTCAGCGGCCCGGCGCTCGCGGCGGCGATCGAGCGGCTGCTGCAGGACGGCGACCGCCCGATCGCGCTGGCGCTCACCGCCGGAACGACCGACCTCGGATCGATCGACAGGATCGGCGAATGCGCGACCGTCGCGCGCGACCACGGCCTTTGGGTCCACGTCGACGCCGCGGTCGGGGGGGCGCTGCTGCTGAGTTCCCATGCACGCCTGCTCGACGGCGTCCATCTCGCCGACTCGATCGCCTTCGACTTCCACAAGCTCCTGTTTCAGGCCGTCGGCTGCGGCGCGTTCGTCGCGCGCGACGGACGGGCGCTGTCGGCGCTGAGCCGGGATATTCCGTACCTCGACCGCATCGACGACGCCTTCGACCCGGGCCCGAATCTGGTCGGCAAGTCCCTGCTCACGTCTCGACGTTTCGAGGCGTTGAAGCTTTGGATGTCGCTGCGCGCCCTCGGTCGCCAAGGCGTCGCCGAAATCGTGGATGCGACCCTTTCCAACGCCCGGAGAGCGGCGGAAGCCATCGCGCGCAGCCCGGCCCTCGAACTGCTCGCCGAACCGGTCACCAACATCGTGATCTTTCGCTGGCGCAGCCCCACCGCCGACCCGGCGGAGGTCGACAGGATCAACCGGATGCTGCCGAGTTCGCTGTGGCGAAAGCAAACCGCGGTCATCGGACGAACGACCTACCGCGCGGCCCCGGCGCTGAAGCTGACGATGCTTCATCCCAACGCGAGCCTCGAAGCGATTGATGGGCTGGTTTCGGCGATCGAGACCGGCGGTCGCGAGTTGCTCGACGCTCACGACTAAATTAGGGCCAGGCCGTGTAGGATGTCGGCGGGGCCGGAAGCGCGGTTCGCGCCGCCCTTCGATAGTCGCCGGGAGTAAGGCCGGACAATCGTCGAAAGAACCGATTGAAATAGGCAGCGTCGCGAAAGCCGAGGCTGTAGCCGACTTGCTCGATCGGTTGGGCCGTGTCTCGCAAGCGCAGGCGGGCTTCTGCGACCAGTCGCTCGTGGACCACCCGTTGCGGCGGACGCCCGAGGGCCTTCACGCAGGCGAAATGCAGGTGCGAGCGGGTGACCCCGAGAAGTTGGGCGAAATCGTCCACCCCGAGATTGTCGCGATAGCGCAGTTCCACGAGCTGGCGAAAGCGCTGGGCGGTCGGCGCCCCGGCGTCGAGCGCATCGGATTCCCGCGCCAGCCCGCAAGAGCGCCAGAGATGCATCATCAACAGGCCGAGATAGAGCGAGCCCATCGCGGAAGCGCCAGGGCCTGGATCGCGGGTTTCGCGTTCGAAACCATCGAACAGGGCCTCCATCTCGGCGAGGCTCGAGCCCAGTCGCGAGGCCGGCGCCAACACCGTGCGGTCGATCAGCGGCCGCAACTGAGCGCCCAGCCGGCTTTCCCCGATGCTGCTCCAGACGACGTCCTCGGTCGCCAGCAGCGTCGCGCCGTCGCCGCCGGCGAACAGGCGGAACTCGCCTCGCTCGGCAAACGGCGTCCAGAGAACCTGCGGCGCCGACAATTCGAGCAACGGCCCATTGCGAGTCCCGAAGCTGCCGGTCCCGCGGCGCAGGAAGAAGGCGCGAAAGCAGCGAATCCCATCGAGACTCTGCGTAGCCCACGTCCGATCCGCGATTGCGGCCTCGATCCGCGTCGCCACGAAGGACGGTCGATGAGGGTTTCCGGTGACGAGCGGAGGTCTGGGCCGATGCGCGGTCATGCGCCGTCGCGTGTAGCGTGTCTCGAGAGAAGTGCAAGAAAATTGGATAAATGTCCATTGTGAAGCAGGATGCGCGTCCGTCTAATGGACGGGAACCGGAAAAAAGGCCGACAAATTCCGGGAGATGAGGCGCCGCGGGTTCCCGCCGCCTCGAACAAGGGAGGTCGCACTGTTCGAGGTTGGCCTTCTGGTTCATGGCCGAGAACTCCCGAGTTCCGACGGCGCCGTCTACGAGCGGCTGAACCCGGTCACCGGCGAGCGCGCCACGCGGGCGGCCGCCGCCAGCATCGCCGACGCCAACGCCGCCGCCGCCTCGGCGGCCTCCGCCTTCCCGCGATGGTCCGGCCTGGGCCCGGGAGAGCGCCGAGCCCGACTGAGCGCAGCAGCGGCCGAACTCGATCGGCGCGGCGACGATTTTTGCGAGGCCATGGCCGAGGAGACCGGAGCGACCGAGGCTTGGGGCCGGTTCAACGTCGCGCTCGCGGCGACCATGCTGCGCGAGGCGGCGGCGATGACGACTGCGATCACCGGAGAAATCATCCCCTCCGACAAGCCGGGCGTGATCGCGATGGCGCTTCGGGAACCGGTCGGCGTGGTGCTCGGACTGGCGCCCTGGAATGCGCCGGTCATTCTCGGCGTCCGCGCCGCCGCCATGCCCTTGGCGTGCGGCAACACCGTCGTTCTCAAGGGTTCGGAGATCTGTCCGCGAACGCACCGTCTGATCGGCGAGGTGTTTCACGCGGCCGGTTGCGGCGAGGGCGTCGTCAATGTCGTCAGCAACGCGCCCGCCGACGCTGCGCGGATCGTCGAGGCGTTGATCGCCCACCCAACAATCCGCCGGGTCAATTTCACCGGGTCCACCCGGGTCGGACGGCAGGTCGCGGAGCTCGCCGCGCGCCATCTCAAGCCCGTGCTCCTGGAACTCGGCGGCAAGGCTCCGCTCCTCGTTCTGGACGACGCCGATCTCGACGACGCCGTTGCGGCGGCGGCGTTCGGGGCCTTCATGAACCAGGGCCAGATTTGCATGGCGACGGAGCGGCTGATCGCGGATGAGAGCATCGCCGACGAATTCGCGCGCCGCCTGGCGGCGAAAGCCGCGACATTGCTCGCCGGCGATCCGCGCAAGGCCAAGGCGCCGCTCGGCGCGCTCGTCGGCCTCGAGGCGGTGGAACGGGTCAACGCCCTGATCCGAGACGCTGTTTCCAAGGGCGCCCATTTGCTGGTGGGCGGGCCGGCCACGGGCGTGTTGATGGACGCGACCGTGCTGGATCATGTCACCCCGGCGATGCGGGTTTACAGCGAGGAGTCCTTTGGGCCGGTCGTTGCGATCGTGCGCGTGTCGGGGGTCGACGAGGCGGTGCGCGTCGCCAACGACACGGAATACGGACTGTCCGCCGCGGTGTTCGGCCGCGACGTGGGCCGGGCGCTCGCTGTCGCGCGGCGCATCGATTCCGGCATTTGCCACGTCAACGGCCCGACGGTGCATGATGAAGCCCAAATGCCCTTCGGCGGCGTCAAGGCTTCGGGTTATGGCCGGTTCGGCGGCGCGGCCGCAATTCACGAGTTCACCGAGCTTCGCTGGATCACCCTCAATTCCGGCAAGGCCCGTTATCCGATCTGAACGATGACCATAACGGCGCCGACGCCAAGGACGGCGCAAATTGGGAGGAAGCCATGACTGATGGGTTGAACTCTGTGTCTCTCGCCGCTCTTGGGCCGTCCGTGTCGCGGCGCGGATTGATGCTTTCCGCGGGCGCCGCAGGCCTTGCCTGGGCGAGCGGCGCCGGGCGCGCCTTCGCAGCGGCCGAGAACGTGCTGCGGGTCGGCTTCATCAGCCCCCGCACCGGACCGCTCGGCGGCTTCGGCCAGACCGACGGCTATGTGCTCGAACTCGCCCGTGCGGCGCTGAAGAACGGTCTCAAGGTCGGCGACAAGACTTACGACGTGCAGATCCTCGACCAGGATACGCAGTCCGACCCCTCTCGCGCCGGGCAATTGGCGAAGTCGCTGATCAACGGCGACGGCGTCGATCTGATGCTGGCCGTCTCCACCCCCGAGACCATCAATCCGGTGGCGGACGCTTGCGAAGCCGCAGGCGTCCCCTGCCTCTCGACGGTGATGCCCTGGGAGGCCTGGTACTTTGGCCGAGGCGCCAAGCCAGGGGCGCCGTCGCCCTTCAAGTGGACCTATCATTTCGGCTTTGGCGGCGGGGAATTCTTCAAGACCTACGTCTCGCAATGGAACCTGATACCGACCAACAAGAAGGTCGGGGTCCTCTATCCCAACGACGCCGACGGCAACGCGATCCGCGCCAATCTGGCGCCGGCGCTCGGCAAGGCCGGCTTCACGATCGTCGACCCGGGCCCCTACGAAGACGGGACCACCGACTATTCGGCGCAAATCGCCCTGTTCAAGAAGGAGAGGTGCGAAATCTTCAACACCTTCCCGATCCCGCCCGATTTTGCCGCCTTCTGGCGCCAGGCGGCCCAGCAGGGCTACACCAAGATGGTCAAGATCTGCCAGACGGCGAAGACGGGCCTCTTCCCGTCCGACATCGAGGCGCTCGGCCAGCTCGGCTACAACATCTCGAGCGCCGCATACTGGCACAAGGCCTTCCCCTACAAATCGTCGCTCACCGGCGTTTCCGGCGCCGAACTCGCCGACGGATATGAAAAAGCGTCGGGAAAACAGTGGACCCAGCAGCTCGGCGCCACGCTGTCGCTGCTCGACGCCGGCGCTTCCGCGTTGCAGGCGAGCAGCAACCCGAAGGACAAAGCCGCGGTCGCCAAGGCGCTCTCGACGCTGAAGACGACGACCATCGCAGGACCGGTGGACTTTACCTCCGGCCCGGTTCCGAACGTCTCTCCGGGGCCGATCATCGGCACCCAGTGGATCCGCGCGCCGGCCGGCTCGAAGTTCCGCCTCGATTATGTCGTGACGGAAAACGCGACGGATCCGAACGTGCCTGTCGGGGCCAAGCTCATTCCGTTCAACGGCTGATCCGGCAAGCCGAAGCGCATGAGCCATCCGACGACGATGCTGCTGACGGCCAGGGACATCCACAAGCGCTTCGGAGCGCTTGTGGTTCTGGAGGGCGTCGACTTCTCCGTGGCGCATGACGAAGCCGTCGGCATCGTCGGGCCCAACGGAGCCGGCAAGACGACGCTGCTCAGCATTCTGTCCGGGGCCCAGCCCTCTTCGTCGGGCGCTGTCGCGTATCGGGAGCGGGACGTGACGACGCTCGACAGCGCGGCGCGTTGCCGGCTCGGGATCGTCCGGACTCACCAGATCCCGCGGCCTTTCGGCGGCATGACGGTTTTCGAAAACGTCTTCGTCGCCGCAGCCAACGGCCGCTGCAAGCGCGCAGAGGCCTATGACCGCGTCGTCGACGCGCTCGCCCTCTGCGGCATGAGCGAGGTCGCCAATCGGCGCGCCGAAACGCTCGGACTGCTCGACCGCAAGCGCCTCGAACTGGCGCGCGCGCTCGGGGCCGACCCGGGGCTCCTGCTGCTGGACGAGATCGGCGGCGGGCTCACCGACGCCGAAGCGAGCGAACTGGTCGAGGCGATTCAGGAATTGCGCCGCCGAAGGATCGCCGTCGTCTGGATCGAACATATCGTCCACATCCTTCTGCAGGTCGTCGACCGTCTGGTCTGCATGGATGCGGGGCGCGTCATCGCGGACGGCGAGCCGCGCGCCGTGATGGCGGACCCCGCCGTCGTCGAAGCCTATCTCGGCGGGGACGTTCATGGCGCTGCTTGAGATCAGCGGGCTCACGGCGCGCCACGGCCTGCTCGAAGCGGTTCGAGGGGTGAGCTTCTCGCTCGAAAAGGGCAAGACGCTGGCGCTCGTCGGGGCCAACGGCGCAGGCAAGACCACGCTCCTGCGAACTCTGGCCGGGGCCCATCGGGCCGCCGCGGGGCGCATCGAATTTGCCGGCGCAGACGTCACCAACCTGCCGTCCCACAAGCGCGCCGCCGCAGGCATCGCCCTGGTCCCCGAGGGCCGCCGGCTGTTCGCCCGCATGACCGTCGAGGAGAACCTGCTGCTGGCGCGCGCGGCGGGACGACCCGGCCGCTGGACGCTGGAGGCGGTGTTCGAGGCCTTTCCCAACCTTTTGGAACGAAGGCGGAGCCGCGCCGGGAGCCTCTCCGGCGGCGAGCAACAGGCGACCGCGATCGGCCGCGCGCTGATGACGAACCCGGATTTGCTCCTGCTCGACGAGATCTCGCTCGGCCTCTCGCCGCTCGTCGTCGACCGCGTCTACCGCCAGTTGAACGCCCTGATGTCCTCGGGCGCCACCATCATCCTGGTCGAACAAGACCTGAAACGCGCGCTCGGCGTCGCCGACAGCGTGATCTGCATGCTGGAGGGTCGCATCATCCTCGACGGGCGCGCCGGCGACTTCACACGCGAGCAGGTGACCGACGCCTATTTCGGGCTCGGCGGGACGAGAGCCGCGGCCTCATGACCTGGATCAATCAGATCATCCAGGGCGTCCTGCTCGGCGGCTATTACGCGCTCATCGCCTGCGGCCTGTCGTTTCTGTTCAGCGTCATGCGCATCATCAACCTCGCCCATGGCAGTCTGGCGGTGCTCGCGGCCTACGCGCTGTTCTGGCTCGCCGATCGGTTCGGCGTCTCGCCGATCCTCGGCCTGGTCGCCGTGCTTCCGGCCATGGCGATCCTCGGATGGCTGCTGCAGAAGACCATTCTCGAGCGGAGCGCGCGGTCGGGTCGACTCGTGCCGGTGCTGTCGACCTTCGGTCTCGCGATCGTCATCGACAATCTTCTCTTTCAGGCCTACGGCGCCGACACCCGTTCGCTGGCGCCGTTTGTCGGATCGCTGTCTTACGACAGCTTCGATCTCAGCGACGACGTCTCGCTCGGCACGCTGGCGCTCATCACCTTCGTCACCGCGGTCGCGATGCTGGGGGGACTTCAGCTCTTTCTGACGCGCACGCCGCTCGGCCGAGCAATCCGGGCGACCGCGGAAGATCCCGACACCGTGGGGCTCCTGGGGATCAACGCCGGCCGCGTGAACGCGGTCGCGATGTCGATCGCGATGGTCACCGTCGGCGTCGCCGGTTTCTTCATGGCCGTTCGCGCGACCTTCGCGCCCTATGCGGGCGCCGCGCAGCTCCTGTTCGCCTTCGAAAGCGCGGTGATCGGCGGCGTCGGCTCGCTGTGGGGGACGCTGATCGGCGGGATCGTGCTGGGCGTGGCTCAGAGTTTAGGGGCGCAACTGCATCCGCAGGGCTTCCTGATCGCTGGCCATCTGACGTTCCTCGCCGTTGTGCTGGCGCGGCTGACGCTCGCTGCCCGAGGCGGGCGGCTCCGCGCCTGGATCGGAGGCGCCCGATGAGCGCTTCGCCCTTCCGGGTCGAACGCTGGACGACGGCTTCCCGCGCGTCCGTCGTCGCGGTGGCGCTGCTGATTGCGGCGCTGGCGTTGGGACCTGGTTATTTCTCCGACAATGCGATCGACAAACTGACCACGCTGTTCGTCTACGTCATCCTCGCGACGATGTGGAACGCGTTGGCTGGATACGCGGGCCTCGTCTCGATCGGTCAGCAGGCGTTCTTCGGCCTGGGCGCCTATTTCGCCGTTCGGCTGGCGGACGGAGGCATGCCGGTTTATGGCGCGCTGGCGTCGGCGGCCGCGTTGACCGGCCTCGTCTCCTGGCCGCTCTCCTACTTCATGCTGCGCCTGCGCGACGGCGAGTTCGCCATCGGCATGTGGGTGGTGGCCGAACTCTTCCATCTTCTGGTCAATCTCGATCCGCTGATCCAGGGCGAGACCGGCACCTCCCTGGTCGCGCTCAACCGGTACGGCGCGTTCGCCCGGCACGCCTACACCTACTGGATGGCGCTCGCCGGAATGTCGTTCCTGCTGCTGCTCCTGTTCGCCTTGCTGCGCAGTCGAACCGGCGCCGGCATTCAGGCGATCCGCGACAACGAAGAAGCCGCCGCGAGCGTCGGCGTCGAAGTCGCGCGGACCAAGCGGCTGATCTTTGTGCTCGCCGCGCTGGGCGCCGGGCTCGCCGGTTCGCTCTGGCTGGCGAACGCGATCACCTTCCAGCCGAAGACCTACTTCAGTCCGCAATGGACCGCTTACATGATCTTCATGGCCCTCGTCGGCGGTCTGGGCACGTTCGAAGGGGCCCTGATCGGCGCGGTGATCTTCTTCGCCATCGAGGCGCTCTTCGGCGCCGCCGGGGTCTGGTACCTGATCGGCCTCGGCGCCACTGCGCTCGGCTTCGCGCTCTTTCTGCCGCGCGGCCTGTGGGGCTGGGTGGAAGCGCGATACGGCCTGAGTCTGCTCCCGGTCGGCTATCGCCTTCGGTTCAAGACGCATTCGTCCTCGCCGGCGCAAACGCCGCGCCTTGCCGCCCAACCTCGGAGGAAATAGCCACATGCTCTTCGGCAAAACGATTGTCGTTACTGGAATCGCTTCCGGAATCGGCGCTCGGATCGGTCAGCTCGCGCTGGCGCTCGGGGCCGACGTGGTCGGGCTCGACGTCAATGCGCCGGCTTCCCCGACGGGCGAGTTCGTCAGGCTGGACATCGCCTCGGCGGCGGAGATCGAGGCCGTCGTGAAAACGCTCCCCGCTCGGGTCGACGCCCTGTGCAACGTCGCCGGCGTGTCGGGCGTGTCGGGCGCGCAGAAGACGCTGGCGATCAATTTCTACGGGCTCAGGGCGCTGACCGAAGCGGTCGCGCCGCGGCTGCGCGAGGGCGGAGCGATCGTCAACGTCGCCTCGATCGCGGGATACGGCTGGCGCGCCAACCTCGAGCGCGCCAAGGCCTTTGTCGCGGCTCCGGGCTTTCCCGACATCGCAGCCCTGCTCGTCGAGCACAATGTGCCCGACGGCGAAGGCTATCCCCTGTCCAAGGAGCTGCTGCTGCTCTGGACCCAGCAGGCGGCGCATCAGCCGCTGTTCAGGGGCCGCGGACTTCGGGTCAACGCGGTCAGTCCCGGCCCCGTTACGACGCCGATCTTCCCCGAGTTCCGCAAGCTGTTCGGCGATCCGCGGGTCGACGACGACATCGCCCGCGTCGGCCGAGCCGGATCGGCCGCGGACATCGCCCCGGCTGCGCTCTTCCTGTGCTCCGATGGCGCGCGCTGGATCAACGGCGCCAACCTGCCGGTGGACGGCGGGCTGGAAGCGTCGATCAACGCGACGGCGCTCGGCTTCTGATTGCCTCGGCGCAGCCAAACGTCAACTCAAACCCAGCAAGGTCAGCCATGAAAGTCGACTTCATCATTGACGGCGCGTCTGTCGCCGCTGCGTCGGGCGCAACGTTCACGCGCGCGGATCCTGTCACCGGGAAGATCGCCTGCGAGGCGGCGGCGGCCGGGCCGGCGGATGTGGAGAAGGTGGTCGCCGCCGCCTCGGCGGCGTTTCCCTCCTGGTCCGAGACCGGGCCAGGCGCGCGGCGCGCGCTGCTCCTCAAGGCGGCCGATCTGCTCGAGACCCGCGTGCCGCAATTCGCGCAAGCGATGCTCGAGGAAATCGGCGCAACGGGCCCATGGGCCGGGTTCAACGTTCACCTGGCCGCCGGAATGCTGCGCGAAGCGGCGGCGCTGACGACGCAGATCGCCGGCGAAGTGATCCCGTCCGACAAGCCGGGCGTTCTGTCGCTGGCGATCCGCCAGCCGGCCGGCGTCGTTCTCGGCATGGCGCCCTGGAACGCGCCGGTCATTCTCGGCGTGCGCGCCATCGCAACGCCGCTGGCTTGCGGCAACACCGTGATCCTGCGGTCGTCGGAAACATGCCCGGAGACGCATCGGCTGATCGTCCAGACCCTCAACGACGCCGGATTCCCGAAGGGCGTGGTGAACGTGATCTGCAACGCGCCCGCGGACGCGCCCGAGGTCGTCGCCGCGCTGATCGCCCATCCCGCGGTCAAGCGAATCAACTTCACCGGCTCCTCGAAGGTCGGCAAGATCATTGCGAAACTCGCGGCCGAGCATCTCAAGCCCGTCCTGCTCGAGCTCGGCGGCAAGGCGCCGCTCGTCGTGCTGGACGACGCCGATCTCGATGCGGCGGTCGACGCCGCCATCTTCGGGGCCTTCGCCAATCAGGGCCAGATCTGCATGTCGACCGAGCGGATCGTCGTCGATGCGTCCGTCGCCGACGCCTTCGTCGCCAAACTCGCCAAGCGCGCGTCCGTCCTGCCCGCCGGCGACCCCCGCGGCCATGTCGTGCTGGGTTCGCTGGTCGATCGATCGGCGGCCGAACGCATGGACGAGCTGATCGCGGACGCCGTCGCCAAGGGCGGAAAAGTCGTCGCCGGAGGGAAACGAGAGGGCACAGTCGTCGAAGCGACGATCATCGACCATGTCACGCCCGAGATGCGCATCTACCGCGAGGAATCCTTTGGCCCGGTGAAGCCGGTCGTCAGGGTCAGCGGACAGGATGAAGCGATTCGCGTCGCCAACGACACCGAATACGGGCTCTCCGCCGCGGTCTTCAGCCGCGACATCCAGCGGGCGCTCGGCGTCGCAAAGCGCATCGAATCGGGGATGTGCCACATCAACGGTCCGACCGTGCAAGACGAAGCGCAAATGCCGTTCGGCGGCGTCAAAGCCTCCGGCTACGGCCGCTTCGGCGGAAGGTCCGTCATCGCCGAGTTCACCGATCTGCGCTGGATCACGATCGAGGGGCCGCAGCACTATCCGTTCTGAGCAGAGTCCGCTGGTCCGCCCAACGAAGGTCGCGTGGGAGCGGCGGCGTCTCGCCGCCGGGGCGCCCGAGACGGGCGCCCTCCAATCGTAAGGCGCTGCGGGCAATCCTTGCTTAGCCGGGCTCCCTGTCGCAACTTCAGCGCCGCGCGGCGGCTTCGCCGACCCTGCCGCGGTCGCAGCCCCGCCACGCGCCCCGCCGTCGACCTCTCGCATGGACCTCTTGCGAGCCTCCAGCCCTGTCGAGGCTGGCGCTGCCGACGCGACGCGCCGTCCCGCCAAGCAACTCGCCTCGTCCTGAGTTCTTGAACCGGATCGCCGGATACGCCAAGCTCGCTTGCGCGCCGGCCTCGGCTCCGCTGGAAATGGAGGACGCACATGCGGATCCCGATCATTCTGGCGGCTGTGGCGCTCGCGCTCGCCGGCTGCACCGCCAATCAGGGGGTCGATCTCTCGCCGCGGACATCCTCCCAGGTCTTCGCCGGCCGCACCGTGGAAACCAATCCTTACAATCCCATCAGCTACGCGCAGAACAACACCGGGCGCGGCCGCTAGGGTTACGGTGATGCGCCCGTCATCAACAAAATCTTCGTCTCCTTGCCGATGCGCGAGCTCTGTGCAACCAACGCAAAGGGGCATTCCGGTCGTGTCATCGTCATTGCCGTAATTGCCACCGCATGGAGATTCTGGAATGCCTGATAACAAATATGCCGCCTATGCAGGGGCGGAACCCTATTTCGCGCTGGTCAGAAAGGCGCTGGGCGATCTCGTCGATGGCGAACACTTCTTCGATATCGTCGCCGACGATATCGGCTACGAGGTCCGCTACGACCTCGGCTGGCCTCGTATGATCTGGGGACGCACACCTCTCATGGAGAGCTTCAGGGGATATGTCGGCAGCATCAGGCTCCGGTCAGCAGACAGTCTGATTGTCAACCGAGCGGATAACGGTCGCGTCGTCGTCATCGAATACGACGTCCACGGGACGATTCTCGCGACAAAGGCAAATTACGAAAACCGGTTTTGCTCGATTATCGAGCTTGAAAACCGGAAGATCGCGCACTGGAGAGACTATATGGACTCTCACGCGGCCTGGACTGCCTTGACGAACAGCGATTAGCCGGCCATGCGGCGTCTCGATAAGATCTCAGAGACCTGGCAGTCGCGCTCGCCGCGTTCGCGCTCGCGCGCCGTCACCCTGAGTTCACCGTCATTCTAATTCGCACCCGAACTCTTGAACCGGATCGCCGGAGGCGCCAAGTCTGTTGCGCGCCGGCCTCGTCTCCGCTGGTCATGGAAAACGCACATGCGGATCCCGATGATTGTCGCGGCTGTGGCGCTCGCGCTCGCCGGCTGCAACGCCAATCAGGGGGTCGACATCTCCCCGGGGACATCCTCTCAGGTCTTCGCCGGTCACTACGTGGAAACCAATCCTTACGACCCCACCAGCTACGCCCAGAACAACACCGGGCGGGGCAGCCACTAGGCGAGTCCCCGGCGACTTTTTCAACGGCCTGCTAGGCCGGCAGGATGATCACCTTCGTCTTGACGGGCGTTCGGGGATAGAGGTCGAGCATATCCTGACTGAGGAGGCCGGTGCAGCCGCTGGTGACGCCGGTCCCGATCGAGTCGGGATCGCTGGTGCTGTAGATCGTGCACAGCGTGTACTTGCCGTCTTGATAAAGGTAGAGCGTCCGGGCGCCGAGCGGATTGTCGAGACCTCCCGGCATGCCGCGGGCGTATTTGCCCGCCTCGGGCTGGCGTTGGATCATCTCCTTGGGCGGCGTCCAGACGGGCCACTCGGCCTTGCGCCCGACATAAGCGTCGCCGCTCCATTTGAACTCCGGCCGGGTGACATTGGCCCCGTAGCGGGTCGCCTTTCCTTCGCCTTCTATCCGATAGAGATAGTAATTGCTGGGATCGATGATGATCGTGCCGGGCGCTTCAAGGCTGTCATAGTCCACGATCTTTCGAAAATACTTGGGATCGATCTTGCTGACGTCGACCGCCGGGATCGGGAATTTCTCGTCGGGGACCGGCCCGTAGTCCTTCGCCGCCTCGGCGCGGAGCATGTCGTCCGTTGACGCGCAGCCCGAGAGCGCCAGCGCGCCGAGACCGGCGGCGGAGCCGAACAGAAACCAACGCCGGTCGAGACGCGCCGACCGAAGGTCGGGCGGGGCTCCCGCGTTCCTCGCGCCCACATCGATACGTCCACGGTTCGTGATCATGATCTCGGCGTTCCGATGTCCTTTGCTCGACTCGGGAAGAGTCCGGCGTACCAGCGGTATCTATTGCCGTCGCGCGGCTCGATTGGCAAGCCGAGGCGTTTTGTCGAACACGGGCGCGTTGGGCGTCGCCGAGGCGCGGGCCGACGACCCGCCCGCCGGCAAGGTCGCCGGTTTCGCTCGGGCGGCGCCGGCGACCGGCGACGAGCCGGCAGCCGGCCCTCGCTGCCGCCGGCCGGAGGGGGAATGGGGATGTCCGGACGTGTCGCCGTGACCTCGGCGTATCACCGTAACCCCCGTAACCCCGTCATGGCCGGGCTTGTCCCGGCCATCCACGCGGTTCCGCGTCGAGGAGCTTGGTCTGGGTGGCGCCTTCCGGGCTGGAATGCCTAGCGCGCCGGTTCGGCTGCCTTCAGGGCCAATCCGCCGGCGTCGGCGCAGCGGCACGGCGTGGATGGCCGGGACAAGCCCGGCCATGACGAGGGGGTCAAGGGCGAAGCCCGCCGGAGTCGGCGCGCTGTCAGCGCGTTGACGTCTACTGGTTCAGGGTCTCGAACAAGTCGACCCAACCTGGATTGTAATTCACAATCAGCTGCGCCTTCCAGGCGCGCGGCCAATGCTTCATGTTCGACTCCCGCTGGATGGCGTCGGTGATGCGCTCGTAGAACTCCATATAGACGAGGCGCTTCAGGCCGTAGCGCTTGGTGAATCCTTCCACCAACCCCTCGCGATGCTCATAGGCGCGACGGCCGATGTTCGACGTCACGCCGGTATAGAGCGTGCCGTTCGGCCGGTTGGTCATGATATAGACCCAGCCCCCGCGCATCGGCTTGCCCGCGCCCTCCTCACTTCAACATTACACTGTCATGGCCGGGCTTGTCCCGGCCATCCACGCGGTTCCGCGTCGAGGATCTTGGTCTGGTGGCGCCTCCCGGGCTGAATGCGTAGCGCTCCGGTTCGACTGCGTTCAGGGCCAATCCGCCGGCGCCGGCGCAGCGCCACGGCGTGGATGGCCGGGACAAGCCCGGCCATGACGAGCGGGGTCGAGGGGCGAAGCCCGCGGGAGCCGGCGCGCTTTGGCCGATGTTCGACGTCACGCCGGTATAGAGCGTGCCGTTCGGCCGGTTGGTCATGATGTAGACCCAACTCCCGCGCATCGGCTTGCCCGCGCCCTCCTCGCTTCCGTATTACACCGTCATGGCCGGGCTTGTCCCGGCCATCCACGCGGTTCCGCGTCGAGGACCTCAGTCTGGGTGGCGCCTTCTGGGCTGAATGTGTAGCGCGCCGGCTCGACTGCCTTCAGGGCCAATCGGTTAGTGTCGGAGTAGCGTCACGGCGTGGATGGCCGGGACAAGCCCGGCCATGACGAGGAGGTCAAGGGGCGAAGCCCGCCGGAGTCGGCGCTTCCAGCGCGCCCTTGACAGGGCTGAAGGCTCGGAAAACAAGGTTCGGCAAGAGGTCGACGGCTTGGTCTGCCGAATGGGGCGCTGCTGACGCGACTCGACTTGCGGTCAAGTCGGCATCCAGCCGCAATTGGTGGTTGAAGTGACTGTCACCGTAATCCCGGCCACCGCAATCCGCCACCGTAATCCTAGATCGGACGACGTGGCGGTGGCACAGGTGGTGGCGGCAGTTGACGGGTCACTTGGATGGATCCGGTTGGAGCACCAACCTGGCCCTGACTGGCCGTGATGTCGAATGAGCCCGTGAACAACCGCGTCACGGTCGGCGTCAGCGGGGAGTAACAGTGCCCCGAACCTGAGCCACCGGCGCCAACATTGGAAACTGGCACAGTAATCGGCAATAATGGCCTGACGGAAACGTTTCGAGGCGAGTCGCCCGGAGTGAAGCCAAAAACCACATCCGGAGAGGTCGATCTTACGTAAGCCTGTACTGTGACCGCCTGCCCCGAATTCACCGGAGAATCGACCATAGGAACGAATATATTCGTCGACGCCTGACAAATCTGGCACTTGAGGTTCGCGTCGGCGCCTCTTGCTCCGTTTGGATGCGAGACCTGTGCGGTAATGGTGGCCTGCTCGGAAGCGGCCGTTGGTTTGACAAAGATACTGAAACTAGCCAGTGATTGCTTTTGGCTATTCACTAAAAAGTCAGAAACCGTAAAAACATCCGGAATACAAATAACATCCGGAGGAGAACTCAAATTCACCTGAATACCGTTAGCGGCGGGCACATCCAACCAAACTGTGCCCACGTCTGTCGAGGTTTGCCCGGACCAGAAGACAGGGGTGGTCAGGTACACTTCCACCTTTGGTTGGTATAAATAGGTGAAAGAGCCACCCGTTACAGGGGTCTGTCCACTTTCTCCACTGAGCGTGATTTCCATCTCGTAAGTGTTTGTAGGGTCAAGACCGTTAAAGATATCCAGCACCGGAGGGATCTGTATATATATCTCACTGTCATTAATATACCACCACCAAAGCTGCTCTTGAAGCAACCAACTGCTGCCGTAGCCTGGAAGATAAAATGACAAAGAACTGACCGAACTAAAACCCGTGCCTGAGAGTGTCGCATAAGGACCTGGACCAACCGCACCGCCAGTTGGGAAAACATTCGGAACAATGTTTGTGATCGTGATCGGGGCCATGGCAGCCTCCTTGCCGACATTCGCCAGACGACCTCCAGCGGAGCATTTGTCGCACGTAACTTGATCGCTTGCCGTGACCCGGATCACACTGCCCGCTACTCGCGCACTCCTGGCATGAATGCGAGTGCATTTTATTCCTTTTTGCAGCGGCGATGGTGATGTTTCGAGAACGGGAAATGCGGACGTGTCACCGAATTGCTGGTGATGGGCTCGTAGAACTCCATATAGACGAGGCGCTTCAGGCCGTAGCGCTTGGTGAAGCCTTCCACCAACCCCTCGCGATGCTCATAGGCGCGACGCCGATGTTCGACGTCACGCCGGTATAGAGCGTGCCGTTCGGCCGGTTGGTCATGATGTAATCCCACCCCCCGCGCATCGGCTTGCCCGCGCCCTCCTCGCTTCAGCATGACACCGTCATGGCCGGGCTTGTCCTAGCCTTTCATCCGCGCCTCCGCCCGCTTGTCGGTTTGCGATGACGGATACGAATTCCCTGTCTTAATCTGTCGCCCCGCGTTTCCCCGTTCCCTCAAGCGGCCCTTACCTCCACTTCCACATACTCCGCCCAGCTCGAAGGCGGCGGGATCGGCGATCCGTCCTCCCGCATGCCTTCGAGGTGGAACTCAATCGCCTCACGGATTTCGGCCTTCACCTCTTCCAGGGTATCGCCGACCGACACGCAACCCGGCAAATCCGGGACATAAGCCGAGTAGTTCCGCTCGCCCTTCTCGATCACGACGGCGTAACGCATGGAGTCACTCCTCGAGGCCGGCCTGACGCAGGATGCTCTTCAGTGTGCCCGGTTGCAAATCGGCGCTGAGCTTGCCGGGTACGGTGACCCGGCCTTTCTTGGTCTTGTGCCTGAACTGGCGATGGCTGCCCCTTGTCGCCACGAGGGCCCATCCGTCGTCTTCAAGGCGACGGATGATGTCCTTGACCGTCGTCGGCATGCGTCACGTCACGAGCACCCCGTCGTGCTCCCGCACGTATCGCACTTCAAACACGTCCCATTGCGCACCATGGTAAAATTCCCGCATTCCGGGCAAGCCTCGCCGACGTAGCCCTTCATCCGCGCTTCCGCGCGCTTGCCGGCGACGGTTTCGCGGGCCGGGGCGAAGTCGATCCCGCCGAGCGTCAGCGGCGCGGGCTCGCACCGCAATCCCCGTAGTCCAAGATGGGCGGCTTTTTCATTTTTTCTTGGTGGCTTTATGTTTCGCTTGTGCAAGATCGGATGCAGCCACAGATTTAACGATCTTTGTTGTCGACTTACTTTTCAGAAGTTTGCTCGCTTTGGAAGCGTCCTGCTTTGACGTAGTCATCTTGATTCACTCCTTAAATGCTAACATGAAGTTGTTTGACCGCACGTATCACATATCAAGCTCCTCCCATTCCGCACCAAAGTAAAATTTCCACATCGCTCACAACTTTCGCCGACATAGCCGAACCCGGGCCCCAACCGTCGGAGCGCCACAATCTTTTCGACACCACAGTAGATCGCAATAGCCGTTGGCGTTAGATACCTCTCAATCGCCACATCTGATACTAGAAAATAGTCAGCGAATGTATTCGCTTGCCACTCTCCTGACTCTTCCTTCATCCAAGCGGAACGCTTGAGGTTCTCAGTAAAAGGTTGCGCGTAATGGTCGTGCAACAATACGTGACCCAGCTCGTGCGCCAGTATGAATCTCGCCTTTGGCTCCCCAATACATGCCTCGGACCAAACTTCATGATCGCAATACAGAATGGTTGGATTGTGCTCTACGTACGCAAATGGTTGGCATCGCCCTTGGTTGTAAAACCTAACTCTCAATTCATGGTATTGGCGAGTATCATACGATCTTATCCAGCTATTTTGCGTAAGAACCTTAATACATTGTGTAATATTAAAATTATCCTTAGCGATATTTCCGCAAATCTTATTACGCCAAGCATCAGCTGACGCTTTAATTTCATCCTCGTAACGTCGACGACGTACCTTGTGATCGCTAACCATTTTGACCTCAAGAACATCCAGTAGTGCTGCCGCATGTGTCACATTTCAGGCAAGTTCCATTTCTAACCATAGTGAAGTTTCCACATTCCGGGCAAGCTTCTCCGACATAGCCCTTCATTCGTGCTTCTTCACGACTCTTCTTGATTGAGGAGTGAGCACTCGACTCAGGTGGAGAAAATTCAAGGCGCAACGCGTCACCAGTTGAAGTCTTGCCAATCTCGATCGCTGACTGTTCTTGCTCGGCGAGGTCGCCCTTCAGCGCCGTCGCGCCCTGGAGGACGTAGGCCCCTGCCCCGCCGGCCGCCCGCACCGTGGGGGCTTCGCCGCCAGTCTGACCACGCACCAGCATCAGCTTGTCGCCCGGCCGGCCGCGGACGAGCCCATTCGAGATCACCGCCGCCGCGCCGGGGCCGGCCGTGGGCCCCTTGTCCTGGCCGACCCCGCCGCCGAGCACAGTATTCCCGATGTCCTCCGGGGCCACATGGGCGAGATCGTTCCGGCCGAGATACGAGATCGCCAGCTCCCGGAAAATGTAGTCGAGAATCGAGGTGGCGTTCTTGATCGCGTCGTTGCCCTGCACCAGGCCGGCCGGCTCGAAGCGGGTGAAGGTGAAGGCCTCGACGAACTCGTCCAGCGGCACGCCGTACTGCAGGCCGATCGAGATCGCGATGGCGAAGTTGTTCATCAGGCTGCGGAAGGCCGCGCCCTCCTTGTGCATGTCGATGAAGATCTCGCCCAGGCGCCCGTCCTGGTACTCGCCGGTGCGCAAATACACCTTGTGGCCGCCGACCACCGCCTTCTGGGTGTAGCCCTTGCGGCGATCGGGCAGCTTCTCCCGCTCGCGAAAGCGCTCGACGCGCTCGATCACCCGCTCGACGATCTTTTCCGCCACCTGCGCCGCGCGCGCCGGGGCGGAGGCGGCGATCAGCGTCTCGAGCGCGTCCTCCTCCTCGTCGTCGCTCTCGATCAGCTGGCTGTTCAAGGGCTGCGACAGTTTCGAGCCGTCGCGGTAGAGGGCGTTGGCCTTGAGGGCGAGGCGCCAGCTCAGCATGTAGGCGTCCTTGCAATCCTCGACGGTGGCGTCGTTGGGCATGTTGATCGTCTTCGAGATCGCGCCCGAGATGAACGGCTGCGCCGCCGCCATCATGCGGATGTGGCTCTCGACCGACAGGTAGCGTTTTCCCGTGCGGCCGCAGGGGTTGGCGCAGTCGAACACCGGGTAATGTTCCAGTTTGAGATGAGGCGCGCCCTCCAAGGTCATGGCGCCGCAGGCGAATACGTTCGCCGCCTCGATCTCCGCCTTCGAGAAGCCGAGCGCTGCGAGCAGGTCGAAGCCCGCCGCCTCGTAGCGCTCGGCCGGGATCTTCAGCGCCCCGCTCAGCACCTCGGCCCCGAGCGTCCACTTGTTGAACACGAAACGGATGTCGAACGCCCCTTTCAGCGCGCCCTCCACCTTGTCGATCGACGCCTCCGGCAGGCCTCTGGCGCGCAGCGCGGCGTGGTTGATCCCGGGCGCGTTGGCGAGCGTCGCCCGGCCGACGGCCCAGGCGATCATGTCGGCGATGCGCCGCTCGTCGTAGCCGAGCGCGCGCAAGGCGTCGGGAACGGCGCGGTTGATGATCTTGAAATAGCCGCCGCCGGCGAGCTTTTTGAACTTCACCAGCGCGAAGTCGGGCTCGATGCCGGTGGTGTCGCAGTCCATGACGAGGCCGATCGTGCCGGTCGGGGCGACCACCGACACCTGGGCGTTGCGGTAGCCGTGCGCTTGACCGAGCGTCAGCGCGGCGCTCCAGGCGGCGCGCGCCGCGTCGCCCAACGGGGCGAAGGCCGGGCCGGCCTTGACGAGCGAGGCATGGTCGAGCGGCGTCGGGGCGACCGACAGGCTCTCGTAGCCGGAAACCTCGCCATCGGCGGCGCGCTTATGGTTGCGGATCACCCGCAGCATCGCCTCGGCGTTCGGCGCGTAGCCGGGGAAGGCGCCCCTCCCGGCGGCGATTTCGGCCGAGGTCGCATAGGCGCGGCCGGTCATGACGGCGCTGAGCGCGCCGCAGATCGCCCGCCCCTCGTCCGAATCGTAGGGGATGCCGCAGGACATCAGGAGCCCGCCGATGTTGGCGTAGCCGAGGCCGAGCGTGCGGTACTCGTAGGAGAGGCGCGCGATTTCGCGCGAGGGGAACTGCGCCATCGCCACCGAGATTTCCAGCGTCAGCGTCCACAGGCGGACGGCGTGCTCGTAGGCGACGATGTCGAAGACCTTGGTCTCCGGGTTCAGGAACTGCATGAGGTTCAGCGAGGCGAGGTTGCACGCCGTGTCGTCGAGGAACATGTATTCCGAGCAATTGTGGACGATGACGCCGTTGGCGCAGAAATGATGCGTCGACGGCTCGGTCAGATCGAACACGTCCTCTTCCCCGGCCGGCTCGAACGAGGCGACGCGATCGGCGAGGCGGTCCTCGTACACGCCGACTTCGGCGTTGAGCTTCGCCAGCGCCGCGCTCTTCGGGCTCTCCGGATGGAAGCCGATCTCGCGCTCGAACACGAAGCGCGACGACCGGCTGATCCGCAGCGAATGCATCTGCTTGACCGGGTAGGACTTATGCCCGCCGGCGCCGTCCGGCAGAAGCGACACGAGAGCGCCCGGGCGACGGTTTTGGTAGAGCTTCGCCTTCACGCCGAACGACAGCAGCAGCAACTGGACCTGGCGCAGAAGCTCGAGCGAGGTCGAGTCGAGCGAGACGTACTGCGATTTCTCGCCGCTGTTGGCGACCGTTCCGTCGGCGGTGAAGACGCCGCTGAGCAGCGCCGACAGGCTTTGGCGGTCGAGGCTGTAGACCTCGTCGGTGAACCGCTTGCGGTCCGACCGTTCGTCCAGCACCGCGAACTGCTTGAAGAGGTCGACCACCGGGCGGGAGCCGAAAGCCAGCCGGGCCCCGGGGGCGCCGTCCGTGACCGAAACGCCGTCGTTGCGGCCCGGCGATCCGACCGCCTTGCGCAACAGCTTCTCCTCGGTCACCGCCCGCGCCACCGTCTCCAGAACGCCGCGCTCGTTGGCGTGCATGGTCAGAATGACGACCTCCTGCGGCCGCTCGGCGATGACGGAGCGCACGAGGCAGCCGTCGCCGACGGCCAGCCCGACCCCGAAGGCGACGTCGCGCGCCAGCGCCTTGCGGCCGAAGCCCGCGCCCTGAAGCAGGATCACGTCGTCCGGCGACAGATCCTTCGCCGCCACGCCGCCGCGGTTCTCGGTCAGCACCACATGGTCTTCGGTCAGGCGCAGGCGATAGCCGGCCTTCGTGGTGAGCCAGAACACCGGCTTGCGGCCGGTCGGGAAGATTTTCGTGACGAGATGCGGCTGCCCGTCGGCGCCGATCACCCGCCCCGACTTGCCGACGAGGGACGCGATGCGCTCCAGTCCATCCGCTGTGGCGACGAGTGTGTCCCCGGTCACGCAAGGATTTGACGCCCGGATCGGCCCCGACGCCGGGCAGGTGTGCCAGTCGTTGATGGTGGTGTGGTATTGCAGGCCCGGATCGGCCGAGGCCCAGGCGGCGTAGCCGATCTTCTCCCACAGGCTCCGCGCCTTGACGGTCTTCGTGGTCTTGCCGCTGAGGCGCGCGGTCAGGTTCCAGTCGGAATCCGCTTCCACCGCGTGCAGGAAGGCGTCGGTGACGCGCACCGAATTGTTGGAGTTCTGGCCCGAGACGGTGAGATAGGCCTCGGATTCCCAGTCGGTGTCGTAGGTGTCGAATTCGAGCCGGGTCCTGCCCTGCCGGGCCTCCTGGATGACGCGCTTGATGACGCCGTCGGGGACGTCGTTTCTGCGGGCGAGCTTCACCTCGCGCTTGAGCGCCGGGTTCTTCTCGACGTTGAAGCAGTCGTCGCCCGAGCCCTGGCAATTGACGCAGGCCTTCAGGATCGCCGCGAGATGGCGCTTGACCACCTTCGAGCCGGCGGCGAGCGCGGCGACCTTCTGCTCCTCCTTCACCTTCCAGTCGATGTAGGATTCGATGTCGGGGTGGTCGACGTCGACCACCACCATCTTGGCCGCGCGCCGCGTCGTGCCGCCCGACTTGATCGCGCCCGCCGCCCGGTCGCCGATCTTCAGGAACGACATCAGGCCCGAGGAGCGGCCGCCGCCCGACAGCTTTTCGTTCTCGCCGCGCAGGGCGGAGAAGTTGGAGCCGGTGCCCGAGCCGTACTTGAACAGGCGCGCCTCGCGCACCCACAGGTCCATGATGCCGCCCTCGTTGACGAGGTCGTCGGCGACCGACTGAATGAAACAGGCATGCGGCTGGGGATGCTCGTAGGCCGACTTCGCCTTGACCAGCTTGGCCGTTTCGAAGTCGACGTAATAGTGCCCTTGAGCGGGCCCGTCGACGCCGTAGGCCCAGTGCAGGCCGGTGTTGAACCATTGCGGGCTGTTGGGGGCCGCGATCTGGCGGGCGAGCATGGCGCGCATCTCGTCGTAATAGG
Organism: Roseiarcus fermentans; assembly: GCF_003315135.1. Lineage (GTDB taxonomy): Bacteria > Pseudomonadota > Alphaproteobacteria > Rhizobiales > Beijerinckiaceae > Roseiarcus > Roseiarcus fermentans. The sequence goes on along the minus strand of NZ_QNRK01000029.1, from coordinate 12,314 downwards.
CGCGCGCGTCGTCCTCGCGGTCGAACACGCCGGCCTTCCAGCCCCAATAGGCCCAGGCGCCGGCGAGCCGGTCGAACACCTGCCGGGCCGAGGTCTCGGAGCCGGCGCGCTCGGCCTTGGGCAGCGCCTCCAGCGCCTCCTCGTCGGGAACCGAGCGCCACAGGAACGACGGCACGTCCATTTCCTCCACCCGCTTCAGGCGCGCCGGCACGCCCGCCTTGCGGAAATATTTCTGGGCGAGCACGTCGGCCGCGACCTGGCTCCAGGCGGCCGGGACCTCGATGTTGTCGAGCGCGAACACCACCGAGCCGTCGGGGTTGCGGATCTCGCTCCGGGTCGCCGCAAACGCGATCGCGTCATAGGGGGAAGCGCCCGCTTCGGTGTAGTGCCGCTCGATTCTCATGTGCTCGCGCCCTCGTCTCTCTGATGAGCGATCCGCCCCCCGGCGCCCGCCCCCGCCCAATTCCGAACGCGAGGCGTTCGCCCGCGTTCCTCGACCTCCCGGGCCAATTGCGCGCCGACACGCGGACACGCGCCGAAACGGCGCCTGGCGCGCCGCCCCGATCGTCGATCCCGCTGTCACTGACGCGTTGGCCGGCGGCGTGTCGCCCCCGGCAGATGGCCCGGAAAACATTCTCACACGGGGCCGGCGCGATACGCCGAAGGCCCGTCTTCCGGAACGACTCGAACCTACGACTCTGCCCGCCCGGCGTCAATAGTTTGTGACGGCGACCGACGCTAAGCACAAGATGTTGTGGATAACAAAGGGTTCACGCAAGGCCGACGCGACCGCCCCGGGCGGCAACATCGGCCGAGTCGCGCCGCCCGCGCAAGAAGCTTTTCGCGGCCCGCTCGGGCGGCCGCCGGCGGAGGCGGCTACGCCGCGGCGGCGCGGGCGCGTCCAGCGAGGCTCTCGAGTGCGTCGACCAGCGCGTCCTCGGGTTCGGCGGCCGCGATGGCGCGGCCGAGCGCTGCGGCGGCCTGCGCATAGCAGAGGTCGGCCAGAAGCGCGGCGAGCGCCTCGCGCAGCGCTGCGGCGCCGGCGTCGGGGCTCAGCCTGATCCCCGCCCCGCGCGCTGCGACCCGGGCCGCGTTGTCGTTCTGATCGCGACCCATCGGCAGGCACAGCATCGGCCGACCGTTGGCGAGCGCCCGCATCACCGTGCCGTGGCCGCAATGGGTCACGACGACCGTGGCTTCCCGCATCACCTCGTCATGCGCCGCGGCGGCGACGAGCACGGCGTTGTCGGGCGCCCGCAGGCGGGCGTCGACGAGCGCCGGGCCGAGCGTTGCGAGAACGCGGACCGGCAGATCCGCCGCGGCGTCCAGGATCGACTGGATGACGCCCGCCTGATTCTGGAACGTCGTGCTCATCGCCACCAGCACGAGCGGACGCGTGTCGTCCGCCGGCCAGGGCGACGTCCAGCTCCGCGCCCACATCGGCTGATCCAGCAGCGGCCCGAGATAACGCAGATTCGGCGGCAGCCCGGTCGACGGGAAGTCGAAGGCGCGGCTGGTCGCGATCAGGTGGAGATCCACCTCCTGCATCTGGTCGAGCGCATGGCCGAGCGGCGCCAGGCCGACGCCCGCGCGCGTCGCGTTGAGAACCGGCAGCCGGGCGTTGACCTGATCGGCGAACCAGGCGGCGACGCCCGCCTGCTCCGCCCGCTCCGCCTCGGTCCGCGGCGGCGGAAAGCCCGGACCAGCCGGCGGCACGCCCGGGATTTCGACATACATGGGTCCGGAGCCGGCCAGGGTGGCGGCCGGAACCCCCGCGGCGCGGGCGGCCAGCAGCGGTCCCCACAAGATGTCGATCGAGACGACGGCGTCGGCCGGCGCGCGCTCGAGCTCCGCGAGGGTGTCGGCCGCATAGGCCGCCGACGGCCCGATGGTCAGCCGGTCGAGCACACGCTGCAACTCGTCGAGGCCCTGTTGCGGGGTCCAGGGCCCATCCGGAACGTCCATGAACAACGGATCGGTTTCGCGCGTGCGTCCCGCCCGGTTGACGGCGGTCCACGGCACGAAGGTCGCGCCCGCGGCCTCAATGTCGTCGCGCGCCGCTTCGTCGAGCAGAACGCGCACCCGATGGCCCCGGGCCGTCAGGCGGCGGATGGCCGTCGTCGCCGTCGGAATCGAGCCGCCGCCCTCGAACGACGCCAGCAGAAAATCATACGCCATGATTCAGCCCTCCAGGATCTTGCGCACCATGTCGGTCATCAGCGCCCGCGTCTTCTCGACTGAAAAATGAAAATCCCGACGCAAGAGCTTCCAGACATAGAGATCGAGCGCGACCACCAGCTCCGTGACCAGCGCCTCGCGCGCGACCTCGCCAGGCGGCAGGGCGTCGGCGAAGATCTCCACGACCCAGTTTCGATGAAAGGCGCGTCCGATGTCGTGCCAGACCCGCAACGCCGGATGCCGATCCTCCTGGGCGAGCAGCCGGCAGACGAGATCGCCGAGCGCCTCGTAGTCGACGAGGATCGCCTCCACCGCCGTTTCCGGCGTCGCGGGCTTCGGCGTCGCGCGGCGCAATTCGACCGCGCTTCGTTCGCGCAGCGCCAGGGCCTCGATCAGCCCCTCCTTGCCGCCGAACAGCCGGATCACCGTTTGCCGCGTCGTCCCGGCCGCCTTCGCGACCCTGTCGAGCGCGATGTCGTCCATCCATTCGTCGCGCATGGCGGCGCGGAAGGCGTCGAGGATGCGGCGGCGCAGGTCCTCGGTCGAGGCGGCGCGGGCGACCTGCCGGTAGGGGCGAAGCTTCGTCGGCATTTCAGATGACATCGTGTAATTCGTATTACCGTGCGTAGCGCAAAAGCTGACGGCGTGCAAGCGGGACTTGCAAACCGAAAGCCGGTCGGGAATCGCTGGACATCGGCCCGCCAGCCGGGCCATAAGTCCGCCAGTCCGCGCGCATGGGGTCGTGCGCGCGTCCATGCTGGCGGCTTCTCGATGGACCTGAAACTGTTTCTTCTGCGCTTCGCGACCTGGTGGAACGGCGCGACGCTCAACACCCTGCTCTACACCCGCCGTTTCGGCGAGCTCGTCGGCGAGGATCAGTTCGGCAATCGCTATTACCGCAGGCCGGGCATCGATCCGTCGCTCGGCTTCGAGCGCCGCTGGGTGATCTACAACGGCCTGTCGGAGGCCTCGATGACGCCTCCGGGCTGGAACGGCTGGCTGCATCAGACCGTCGACGTCCCGCCGAGCGCCGAAGATTACAAGCCGCATCCGTGGGAAGAGCCGCACATCGGCAACCCCACCGGCACGCCGGCCGCGATCCGGCCCAAGGGCTCGACTCTGAACCCGACGCCGCACCGCCAGTCGACCGGAGGCGACTACGAGGCCTGGAGCCCGGGCCCGTAACGCCTTCATTCCGCCGCCGTTGACCGGCAGATCGGCCCGCATGATTTCGTTGTTCGCCTCCGCCGCGCGCGTGACCGGCGCCCTGGCCTCTTTGGCGCGCCGGGCCGCGCCGGCCGTGGGCGTGGCCCTGTGCATCGCCCTGCCCGCCCGCGCCGACAAGATCGCCAACCCGATCGCGGTGTTCGACGGCCTCGACAAGATCACCGGCCGCATCATCACCTTCGAGGTCGCGCTCAACGAGACCGTGCAGTTCGGCACCCTTCAGGTGACGCCGCGAATCTGCTGGTCGCGTCCACCGACCGATCCGCCACGCACCGACGCCTTCGCCCAGGTCGACGAGGTCGACGAGCAGCACACGTTCAAGCGCATCTTTTCGGGATGGATGTTCGCCGACAGCCCCGGCCTGCACGGCGTCGAGCACCCGATCTACGACGTGTGGCTGGTCGACTGCAAGGGCGGGACAACCGTCACCAAGGAAGGGCCGCCGACGAGCGCCTCGGCGGCGGATACGGACGTTCCGGACGCCGGGACGGACGCGAACGGCAACCCCAACGCCGCCGCGCCCGCTTCGCCCCAGGTCGAGCCCGCGCCGCCGCCGAAGAAGAAACCGAAGCCGAAGGCCCCGGCCGTGGTCGCGGCGCCGCTGCCGGGAGGCGACAGCAACGCCCCGCTCGACCTCGGCGGGGCGGCGAACACGACCGGCAACGCCCGCAGCGGCCGCTGAGCGCCGCCGTCGACGCGGCAGGCGGCCGCAGACTCGCGGTGTCTCGATCCTGAAATCAGCGGGTACAACGATTTCGAGCGGTGCGCGATGCGCGGCCAACGGCCGCGTCTCCACCGATGCCGCGACATCCGCCCTGATTACCTGTCGAGCCGCTGGCGGTCGGAACAACCGCGACCGGCTCGCGTGATCCGGACGGGCCGTCGACGGACGGCGCTCGGGGACGTTCCCGCGTCGGCGGTCGAGCCCCCGGGCCGTCAGCCGGCGATCAGACCGCGCCCGCCGTTCTTGCGGCCGGCGAAGACGGCGGTCAGACCGGCGAAGATGATCAGCAGCAGCGTCCTGGCGAAGGGATTGCGCTTTGCGGCGGGGTCCGGCGCGCCGAGGCGCGTCAACAGCGCGTCGTCCACGGCGAACAGTTCGTCGCCGTCGGCCGCCGAACGCGCGGTGAAGCCGCTGTTCATCCAGGAATCGAGCGCGCCCAGCGAGTCGCGCGACCCCATCGCGCCGGCGTCGCGAGCCGGAGACGCCACGGCGGCGGTGGACAGCTCGACCGCAGCCCGGGCCGACGATGTCGCCAAAACTGCGACGGCAACAACAATCGACCCCGCAAATCGCATTCCCGCCTCCGTCGCGCAATCGTCACAGGTTATGCGAATCAATACCGCCGTCAACAGGAACTTTACGGGAGTACAGGGGCGCCCTCGGGTCGGATCGGCGGCGGCGGCCGCGCCATGGCTTTTCGAACGCCGCCGGGCGACAATGCGCTCGCAGGAGGTCGCCATGTCCCTTTCGCTGTTCGCCGCCTTCGTCGCGGCGACCGCCGCGCTGATGCTCATCCCCGGCCCCAACGTGGCCCTGATCGTCGCCAACAGCCTGCGCTTCGGCGTCCCGGGCGGGCTCGTCACCGTGCTCGGGACCAGCGCCGCCATGGTCGTGCAACTCGCCGTCGCCTCGCTCGGCGTCACGACGCTTCTGGGAACGATGGGTCACGCGTTCGAAGCGCTGCGCTGGCTCGGCGTCGGCTATCTCGTGATCCTGGGCGTGCGCGCCTGGCGCGCGCCGGCCGACGACCTGGCGCTGACCGACGCGGTCCCGGCCGGCCGGACGTTCGGCCGCGGCTTCCTCGTCTCGCTGACCAATCCCAAGACGCTCGCCTTCTACGCCGCGTTCCTGCCGCAGTTCCTCGATCCCGCGGCGCCGCCCGGACGCCAGATGGCGATCCTCGGCGCGACCTTCGTCGCGATCGCGCTGGTCGTCGACGGCGGCTGGGCGGTCCTGGCCGCCCGTGCGCGCGCCGCCCTCCTCCGCTTCGGCCGCGCGCGCAACCGGCTGACCGGCGCTGTTCTGATCGGCGCGGCGGCGGGGCTGGCGTTCGCCCGGCGATAGAGCCCGCCTTTTCGTTTGGCGTCGCGAGATTTCGGGCTATACCCGCGGCCGGACGCCGGCCCCTGCCGCCGCGCTCCCCAGGGCGTCGTCGAGGACGCCTGCGCCCGGCCGTGCCGCCGCTCCTTCGGATGATGTTTTTCCATGCGCAAGCGCGCCGATATCGTCCTGGTCGAGCGGGGCCTCTTCCCGAGCCGCGCCCGCGCGCAAGCGGCCATCGCCGCCCGCCTCGTCCGGGTCGACGGCGCGGTGCTGGAAAAGCCCTCCGACCTCGTCGGCGACCGCGCCGCGATCGAGGCGGAGGCGCCCCACCCTTGGGTTTCCCGCGGCGGGATCAAGCTCGCAGCCGGGCTCGACGCCTTCGCGTTCGATCCCGAAAACCTCGCCTGCCTCGACGTCGGCGCTTCGACCGGCGGCTTCACCGACGTTCTGGTGCAGCGCGGCGCGAGAAGCGTCGTCTCGGTCGACGTCGGCCACGGCCAGTTCGACGCGCGGCTCGCGGCCGATCCGCGCGTCCGGTCGCTCGAGGGGATCGACGCGCGCGCCCTGACCGCGGCGCTCGTGGGCGATCAGCCCGAGGCGATCGTCTGCGACGTCAGCTTCATCTCGCAAAGGCTTGTGCTGCCGCATGTTCTCGCGCTGGCGGCGCGGTCGGCCTGGCTCGTCAGCCTGATCAAGCCGCAGTTCGAGGTCGGGCCCGCCGGGATCGTCAAGGGCCGGGTGAAGAGCGAGGCGGCGCTCGCGCGCGCCTGCGACGACGTCGGGGCGGCGATCGAGGCCGAGGGCTGGCGCGTCGTCGGCCTCGTCCCCTCGCCGGTGCCGGGCGGCGCCGGGGCCAAGGAATTCCTGATCGGGGCGCGCCATGACTGAAGCGATTTCGGACGTCTCGATCGTCGCGCTCGACGCGCGCGGCGACGGCGTGACGGCGATGGGCGAGGCGGTTGCGGGCGCCCTCCCCGGCGAGCGCGTCCGGATCCGCGACGGCGGCGAACGGACGGAACTGGTCGAGGTTCTGGCGGCCTCGTCCGAACGGGCGACGCCCTTTTGCCCCTGGTACGGCCGCTGCGGCGGCTGCGCGACCCAGCACATGTCGGAGGCGCTCTATCGCGACTGGAAGCGCGGCCTCGTGGTGGACGCGCTGGCCCGGGCGCGGGTCGACGCCGAGGTCGGGCCGCTGATCGACGCGCACGGGGCCGGCCGGCGGCGGGCGACGTTCCACGCCCGCTTTCCCCACGGCGAGCCGGACGAAGTCGGCTTCATGCGCGCGCGCTCGCACGCGATCGTCGCGATCGACGGCTGCCCGCTGTTCGCGCCGGCGCTCGTCGGCGCGCTCGCCGCCGCCCGGGCGCTCGCCGGCGACCTTCGCGGCCTCGCCAAGCCCCTCGACATCGGCGTGACCGCGACGCTCGACGGCCTCGACGTCGACCTGCGCGGCTCGGGTCCGCTCGGGCTCGCCGAACAGCGCAAGCTCGCCCGGACCGCCGAGGCGCTCGATCTCGCCCGCGTTTCCAACCACGGCGCGGTCGTGATCGAGCGCCGTCAGCCGCGCGTCCAGTTCGGCGACACGCTGGCCGCGCTTCCCCCGGGCGGCTTCCTTCAGGCGACCGAGGCGGGCGAAGCGCAACTCGCGGCGATCGCCGCCGGGGCGCTCGACGGCGCCAGGGCGGCAGCGGACCTCTTCTGCGGCGCGGGCGCCTTCGCCTTGCGCCTCGCCCGGAAATGCGAGGTCCTCGCCGTCGACTCGGACGCCGCCTCGATCGCCGCGCTCGCGCGCGCCGCCTCCGGCGGGCGGGCGCTGAAACCGATCGCCGCCGAGACGCGCGACCTGTTCCGCCGGCCGCTGCGGGCCGACGAACTTGCCGCCTTCGACGGGGCGCTGTTCGATCCGCCGCGCGCCGGCGCCGAGGCCCAGGCACGGGAATTCGCGGCGAGCGGTCTGCCGCTGGTCGTCGCCGTCTCGTGCAACGCCGCGACCTTCGCCCGCGACGCCCGCATTCTGATCGACGGCGGGTTCCGCATCGGAACGGTGGCGCCGGTCGACCAGTTCCGCTTTTCCCCCCACATCGAAATCGCCGCGGTGTTCACGCGGAAAAGACAGCGGAAGCCGCGCGGCGTCCTGCGCTGAAGCATGGCGCAATCTGCGAACGACGACGAGGCGGGATGTTGGATCAGGGCGATCCGCCTCTGGGTGAGATTATTTTTCGTGATACGGTATAGACAGAACTATTTGTCGTGATACAAATAAGCCTATGACGGTCACTTGCGACCCCGCGAAGCGCGAAAGGACTCTTCAAGAGCGCGGGCTCGACTTTCTCGATGCCGAGATGGTGTTTTCCGGACGAACGCTCACGCTGATCGACGACCGGAAAGCGTATGGGGAAGTCCGGTATCAGACCTACGGCTTTGTCGGCGATCGCGTGGTGATGGTGGTCTGGACGGATCGCGCGCCCGCGCGGCACGTCATTTCGATGAGGTATTGCCATGAACGCGAAGCAGCCAAAGTCCGCGCCCGAATGGGCTGACCCCGACGACGCCCCGGAATGGACGGACGCGCAGATCGAGCGGGCCGAATACGCCGTCGGCGGCAAGGTCGTCCGCGAGGCCCAGGGCACGCTCACACGCCGCCGCGGGCGCCCGAAGCTGGCCAGCCCGAAGACACAGATTTCCGTGCGCCTCGACCCCGACGTGCTCGCCGCCCTGCGCGCGAGCGGGCCGGGATGGCAAGCACGGATGAACCAGGTCTTGCGAAAGGCCCTCGGCGTCGGATAGCGGTCTGCGCGCGACGCACGGTCCCAGTTCGCCGCCTTGGCGCCTTGCGCGGAGGGCTCACGACAAGGTAGAGCCCTCCCCAATTGGGATCGCTCCGCCTGTGACCTCGCGCACGTCGATCGCCGTTCCGACGCCGGCGTCTGAACCCTCCGCCGCGCCATCCATTGCGGCGGGCGACGGGCGGGCTATAGTCGGACGAGGTGGGACTCGCCTAAGTGGCGCTTAGCGGGAAAACATCGGTTTCAGGATGGCGGCGGGCGCCTTCGGACACGGCGTACCCCATTCGCCCCCCATCGAAATCGCAGCCGTTTTCCGCCGTGCGAAGGCGAAGCGGCGGGCGCGGAGACGGCTTGGATGAAGGTTGACCGTGAGGCCGCGCTCGACGCGCTCGCCGGCATCGTGGGCGCCGCCCACGCGCTGACCGATCCCGACCTGATCGCCGGCGCGCTGATCGAGCCGCGCGGGCTGTTCCGCGGCAAGGCGCTGGCGCTGGTGCGGCCTGGATCGACCGCGGAGGTCGCGGCCGTGCTCGCGTGGTGCGACGGGGCGGGCGTCGCGGTGACGCCGCAGGGCGGCAACACCGGCCTCGTCGGCGGCCAGACGCCCGATGAATCGGGCGACGCGATCATTCTCTCGACCCGGCGGCTGAAGGCGATCCGCGACATCGACCCGCACGCCGACGTGATGATCTGCGAGGCCGGCGTGACGCTGGCGGAAGCGCAGGCGGCGGCGCTCGACGTCGACCGGCTGTTTCCGCTGTCGCTCGCCGCCGAAGGAACCTGCACCATCGGCGGCAACGCCTCGACCAACGCCGGCGGCGTCGCGGTGATCGCCTACGGCAACGCCCGCGACCTCGTGACCGGGGTCGAGGCGGTGCTGCCCAACGGCGAAATCGTCAACGCGCTGTCGAAGCTGCGCAAGGACAACACCGGATACGACGTCAAGGGCCTGTTCGTCGGCTCGGAGGGGACGCTCGGCGTGGTCACGGCCGCGTCGCTCAGGCTCTTCCCCAACCCGCGCGCGCGGGCGACGGCGTTCGTCGGGCTGGAGAGCCCCGAGAAAGCGCTCGACCTGCTGGCGCTGGCGCGCGCGCGGCTCGGCGGCGGCGTGACCAGCTTCGAACTGATCGCGCGCTTCGCCTCCGACATCACCGTCCGGCACGGCCTCGCGCGCGCGCCGCTCGCGGGCGACCCGCCGTGGAGCGTGCTGATCGAGGCCTCGACGCAGATCCCGCAGGGCTTCGACGAGGCGTTCGCCGCCATGCTGGAGGCGGCGTTCGACGAGGGCGTGATCGACGATGCGGTGATCGCCGCCTCGCTCGACCAGCGCCACGCCTTCTGGACCTTGCGCGAGTCGATCCCGGAGGCGCAGAACCGCGAGGGCGGTTCGATCAAGCACGACGTGTCGGTCGCCGTCGGCGACGTCCCGGCCTTCATCGCCGAGGCGACGAAGGCGGTCGAAGCGTTCGAGCCGGGCGCCCGCGTCTGCGCCTTCGGCCATCTCGGCGACGGCAACATCCACTTCAACGTGTCGCAGCCCGTCGCCGCCGACAGGGACGCGTTCGTGGCGCGCTGGGACGCGATGAATGAGGTGGTGCACGCGATCGTCGCCCGGATGGGCGGCTCGTTCTCGGCCGAGCACGGGGTGGGACGGCTGAAGCGCGATCTGCTCGCGCGCGTCAAGGACCCGGGGGCGCTCGACGTGATGCGCCGGATCAAGGCGGCGCTCGACCCGAACGGGATCATGAATCCGGGCAAGGTGCTGTAACAAAAAGCCGTAACCGGCGCAGATTCCGGGGCGCCGGTGTAGGGCGGGGTCGCTGACCCCGCCGGCGCGCTCAGCGAGCGCGCCCTACAAGGGCCGCGCCCCGGAAATCCGTCCCGGTTACAAAAAAGCCGCGCCGTTGGCCGGCGCGGCGCAAGGGCCGGGCGCGCCGGGCGGGCTTCGGCGGCGCTCGCGGGAGCGCCGCCGGTCTGGCTTACTTCTTCTGCTCGCGGGCCTTGAGGGCCGCGCCGAGGATGTCGCCGAGCGAAGCGCCCGAGTCGGCCGAGCCGTACTGGGCGATCGCCTCCTTCTCCTCGGCCACTTCGAGCGCCTTGATCGAGACCGCGACCTTGCGGGCGCGGCGGTCGAACTGCACGATGCGCGCGTCGACCTTCTCGCCGACCGAGAAGCGCTCGGGGCGCTGGTCGCCGCGATCGCGGGCGAGTTCGTTGCGCTTGATGAAGGTCGTGAGGTCAGTGCCCGCGATCTTCACCTCGAGGCCGCCGTCCTTGACCTCGAGCACCTCGCAGGTGACGACGCCGCCCTTGCGCAGGTCGCCGCCCTCGGTCGCGCCGGCCGCGCCCTCTTCGCCGGTCTTGCGCGCGGCGAATGGGTCGGAAGCGAGCTGCTTGATGCCGATGGCGATGCGCTCCTTCTCGACGTCGACGTCGAGCACCTTGGCGCTGACCCGGTCGCCCTTCTTGTAGTCCTCGATCGCCTGCTCGCCCGGACGGGTCCAGTCGAGGTCGGAGAGGTGGACCATGCCGTCGACGTCGCCGTCGAGGCCGATGAACAGGCCGAACTCGGTCTTGTTCTTGACCTCGCCCTCGACCGTCGATCCGATCGGATGGCGTTCGAGGAAGCCCTCCCACGGATTCTGCAGGGTCTGCTTGAGGCCGAGCGAGATGCGGCGCTTGGCCGAATCGACCTCGAGCACCTGGACCTCGACCTCCTGGCTGGTGGAGACGATCTTGCCCGGGTGGACGTTCTTCTTGGTCCACGACATTTCCGAGACGTGGATCAGGCCCTCGATGCCCGGCTCGAGCTCGACGAACGCGCCGTAGTCGGCGATGTTGGTCACCCGGCCGCGCAGCTTCTGGTTGACGCTGTAGCGGGTCTCGATGTTCGACCACGGATCTTCCTGCAGCTGCTTCATGCCGAGGGAGATGCGGTGCGTCTCGTGGTTGATCTTGATGATCCGGACCTTGACCTGCTGGCCGATGGTCAGCACCTCGCCAGGATGGTTGACGCGCCGCCAGGCGATGTCGGTGACGTGCAAGAGGCCGTCGATGCCGCCGAGGTCGACGAACGCGCCGTAATCGGTGAGGTTCTTGACCGTGCCGTCGACCACCTGGCCCTCGGCGAGGTTGGCGACGATCTCGTGACGCTGCTCGGCGCGGCTCTCCTCGAGCACGGTGCGGCGCGACACCACGATGTTGCCGCGGCGGCGATCCATCTTCAGGATCTGGAACGGCTGCGGCACGTTCATCAGCGGCGCGACGTCGCGCACCGGGCGGATGTCGACCTGGCTGCGCGGCAGGAAGGCGACGGCGCCGTCGAGGTCGACGGTGAAGCCGCCCTTGACCTGGTTGAAGATCACGCCCTCGACCTTCTCGTTCTTCTCGAACGCCTGCTCGAGCTTGACCCAGCTCTCCTCGCGGCGCGCCTTGTCGCGCGACAGGACGGCTTCGCCGAGCGCGTTCTCGATCCGCTCGAGGTAGACCTCGACCTCGTCGCCCAATCCGGGGGCGGGATCGCGGCCGTGATTGGTGAATTCCTTGAGGGCGACGCGGCCCTCGGTCTTCAGGCCGACGTCGATGACGGCCATGTCTTTTTCGATAGCGACCACGCGGCCCTTGACGACCGAGCCTTCAAAGGCCTCGTCATCGCCATAGGTCTCACTGAGAAGCGCGGCGAAATCCTCGCGCGAGGGCGCGTGGGTCTGAGTTCGCGACATTGGGTCTCCTGATGTGCCCAAAACGGGCGGCGCCGGCGGCTTGGGTTCGAGTTGACGGTCGGACGGCCCCTCGCCGGGAAGGTCTTGCAACCCTCTCACCGCTCTTTGCAGCGGGCCGGCGCATGGGCCGGCGACAGAACGCCCGGGACGCCGCAGATGGAAAATTCATGCGGCGAGCGCCAGCCGCTACCAGAAAAGGCCCGCGGGAGCAAGGAGGAAGGGCGCGCCTGTCGCGAATTTTGACGGGCGGCGCGAATCCGGATAGGGGTAGGGAAGGCTTTCGCCTCCCCTCCCTCCGAACCGTGCGAGCGGTTCTCCCGCACACGGCTCTCCGGTTGCGGATTTCCTCATCGG
>NZ_QNRK01000028.1 GCF_003315135.1 Roseiarcus fermentans | reverse complement strand
TCGGCGCTGGTGTTCGAGATCGTCGCGACCTTCCTGTTCCTGGTCACGATCCTCGGCGTCACCCATCCGTTCATGCCCAAGGGCTTCGCCGGCCTCGCGATCGGGCTCACCCTGGCGGCGATCCACATCGTCGGCATCAACATCACCGGCACGTCGGTCAATCCGGCGCGCTCGATCGGACCGGCGATCGTCGGCATGGTCTCGAACCCCGGCGCGGTCGCGCAGCTCTGGCTGTTCATCGTCGCGCCCCTGATCGGCGCCGGCCTCGCCGGGCTTCTCTATCGCGAAGGCGCGCTGCTCGACCAGAAGCAATAGGTCCGGGCGAGCCGGGGGAGGCCCGCGTCCCCGCGAGGGACACGGGCCTCTTGCGCCCACCGGCCGGGCGCGCTATAGTGCCGCCAGCCAAAGAGCCGCCGGACCTCCCGGACGGCTCTTAACGTTCTTGCGCCAGAGACGTGACGATGAAGCCGGACATTCACCCGAACTACCACATGATCAAGGTCGTCATGACCAACGGCGTCGAGTTCATGACCCGCTCGACCTATGGCGAGCCGGGCGCGACCTTGAACCTCGACATCGATCCCAACACCCATCCGGCCTGGACCGGAGGCTCGCAGCAGCTCCTCGACCGCGGCGGCCGCCTGTCGAAGTTCAACAGCCGCTTCGCCAACCTCGGCATCGGCAAGAAGTAAGGTTCGGCAAGAAGTAAGGTCTTGTCGCCGCGCTCGTCGAGCGCGGCGGGACGCGGTCGCCGACCGCGCCTACAGCGCCAGCCGGCGGACGCTCGTCGCCTCGCCGCCGCCGCCCGCGGCGATGCGGGCGCGGGCCTCGTCGAGGGGCTCGCTCACGACCGCCATATGCCAGCCGCTGGCGTGCAGAAGCGTTGCGGCGTCGCGCATGACCCCGACATGGCCCTTCCAGAACACGAGGTCGCCGCGCATCAGCGGCGCGTCGAGGGGCACGGGCGCGCCGAGCGCGGCTTCCTGCAGGTCGCTGTCGCGCGGCGCGGCCACGCCCGCCGCCGCGAGCGCTCCCTGGACCAGCCCTGAACAGTCGATCCCTTCCGAGGTTCGCCCGCCCCACAGGTAGGGCGCATGGAGAAAGCGCTCGGCGACTGCGACGAAGTTTTCCTCGCGAGAATCCACGTCCGCCAGACAGCGCGCCCAAAGGTAAGACCCGTCGGCGGTCACCGCGAAGTCGCCCTCCCGTCGCGCGATCGTCAGCCGCGCCCCGAGCGACAGCGCCATCGTCGGCGTCAGCTTGATCGATCGCGCCGGATAGACGTGGGTGCGCAGCGCCGCCACCCGGTGCGTCGCCGGCCGCGGGGCCCCGAGCGCGATCGACGGCAGGTAGCCGACATAGCCGTCGCGTTCGAGCTGAACCCAGGCCCAGCCTTCGCTCTCGTCGTAGACCGTGACCGCTTCGCCGAATAGCGCCTCGGTCTCGAGCGGCGCGTCGGGCGCGGGCTCGCGCCGCAGCGGCGCGCTCGCGTCCGTCACCCGCATCGGGCGGCCCTCGGCGTAGCGGGGCGCGGCGACCTGGCCGCGAAGATGCGCCGCGGCGAGGTCCGCGCGAGCGGGAGTGAGGCGGCGGTCGAAGGAAACGAGCATGGGCGTCGACTAGCAGCTTTCGTCGTGCGGCGGGAGGGGATAGCTTCCTCGGAAACGAGAGGAACGCCGACATGACCGCCACTTTCCCGGTCCGCGACGGCGGCGCCCGCGACCCGTACGGCGCCGTCACGCACGAGGTGATCAACCAGCCGGTCGAACTCGCCGACGTCAACCTGTACCATTCGGACGCGGCGCTCGCGGACGGGGTCCGGCGCGAAGGGGCGGAATGGGCGATGAACAGCCTCGGCGCTTTCGGCGCGCGCCTCGGCTCGGCCGAAAGCTTCGAGCGCGGCGCGCTCGCCAACAAGAACCCGCCCGAGCTCGACACCCACGACCGCTACGGGCGGCGCGTCGACCTCGTGCGCTTCCACCCCGCCTGGCACGAACTGATGCGCAGCGCGATCGAGGAGGGCCTGCACGCTTCGCCCTGGACCGAGCCGCGCGAGGGCGCGCATGTGGCGCGCGCGGCGCGTTTCTACATGCAGAGCCAGATCGAGGCCGGGCACGGCTGCCCGATCACCATGACCTTCGCCTCGGTCCCGTGCCTGAAGCTCCAGCCGGATCTGGCGCGCGACTGGCTGCCGAAGATTGTTTCGCGCGTCTACGACCCGCGCAACGTCCCGGCCGCGGAGAAGCAGGGCGTGACGATCGGCATGGCGATGACCGAGAAGCAGGGCGGCTCGGACGTGCGCGCCAACACCACCCGGGCCATTGCGGTCGGTCCGGGCGGGCCCGGTCAGGCCCACGAACTCGTCGGTCACAAGTTCTTCGTCTCGGCGCCGATGTGCGACGCCTTCCTCACGCTCGCGCAAGCCGCCGGCGGCCTCTCCTGCTTCCTCGTTCCGCGCTGGCGCCCGGACGGGACCAAGAACCCGCTGCAGATCGTCCGCCTGAAGCGCAAGATGGGCAACGTCTCCAACGCGTCCAGCGAAACGGAGCTGCGCGGGGCGCTCGGCTGGATGGTCGGACCGGAGGGCAGGGGGGTCGCGACCATCATCGAGATGGTGGCGATGACACGGTTCGACTGCATGATCGGCTCCTCGGCCGGCATGCGCCGCGCGGTCGCCGAGGCGATCGACCATTGCCGCCAGCGATGGGCCTTTGGGGCGCCGCTCGTCGACCAGCCGGTGATGACCGCGGTGCTCGCCGACCTCGCGATCGAGGCCGAGGCGGCGCTGACGCTGACGCTACGCATGGCGCGCGCGCTCGACCATCGCGACGACCCGCACGAGGAGGCGCTCGTGCGGCTCGGAACGGGAATCGGAAAATACTGGATCTGCAAGCGCGCCCCCGGCCACGCCGCCGAGGCGATGGAATGCGTCGGCGGTTCGGGGGTGATGGAGGATTCGCCCATGCCGCGCCTCTACCGCGAGGCGCCGGTCAACGCGATCTGGGAGGGCAGCGGCAACGTCCAGTGCCTCGACATCGCCCGCGCCATCGCCCGGTCGCCGCAGACGCTCGACGCCTGGTTCGACGAAGTCGGCCGCGCCAGGGGAGAAAGCGCCGCGCTCGACGCCCATGTCGCCGCCTTGAGGGCGGACATGCGCGACCTCGCCGATTTCGAGAGCCGCGCCCGGGATGTGTGCGACCGGCTGGCGACCGGCCTTCAGGCCGCCGCGCTCGTGCGCGCCGGCTCTCCCGTCGCCGAGGCCTTTTGCCGCTCCCGGCTGGAAAGCCGCGGCGCGCACTCTTATGGCGCGCTGACGGGGGTCGATTGCCGGGCGATCGTCGCGCGGGCGGCGGCGCGGTGAACCCCGCCGGTTCGCCCGGCCCTGGTCGTCCGACGGGACGCCCGGTCCGCCTGCCGACGGTCCCGTCCCCGCTCTTCGACGGCAGCGCCGCGACGGCGCAAGCGCCAGACGCCGGGGCGGCGGGGCGTCGTCGGCGCGGTCGCCGACTGCGCGGCGGCGCTCCACACGACGCCCGCGGGCGCGCCCGCTTTCCGACAGGTCTTGTCCCCGCGGCGCCGAAACCCAGCGAACCGGGGACGCTTTCGGCCGGTCGGCGTGGTCGCCAGCGTCGGTCGCATTGCGTCCCGGATCGTTTTGCGCTTTATGCCGTGGCGGGGCCTTTTCGGGCCGGTAGCTCAATGGTTAGAGCCGGCCGCTCATAACGGTCTGGTTGCAGGTTCGAGTCCTGCCCGGCCCACCAGCTTCGTCTTGTATATTAACGCTGCGCTTTGCCGGCGGTCATAGTCCGCCGCTCCGCCCCTTCGAGGACGAGACACGTCAGCACCGAGGTCGCGAACGCGCCGGTGTCTATGTTGATCCGATTGACGCGGAAGTCGGGCCTCGCCACCGGCGTATGCCCGTGCACCACGACCTTCTCGAAAAGACGTCTGGATTGCAGAAATCCGTCGCGGATCCACATCAGATCCTCGGCGCGCTGAAGCGCGAGCGGGATGCGCGGGCGGACGCCGGCATGACAGAAGAAATAGCCTCCGTAGGTCGCGCTCGGTTGCGTCGAGGACAAGAACTCCAGATGTTTGGACGGGATCGCCGCGAGCAGAGCATCGCGCGCTTGTTCGTAGCCATGGCCGCGCATGACGGTCGACACATCGACGCCGTACGAATGAAGCGTCTCGAGGCCTCCATTGCGGCGCCAGATTTCCAGTTCTGGCGGGTCGTTCAGGAATTGCAGCAGCATTTGCTCATGGTTGCCGCGCAACGCCTGAACCGGCGTCGGGAATCGTCCGCTTGCGAGCCGCTCGAGAACGGACGCCGATTCCGGACCGCGATCGACATAATCGCCGAGCAGGACCGTCACGACCTCCGAAGGCGCCGACGCGAGATCGCGCTCGATCGCAGTGGCGATTTCCTCCAGCAGGTCGTCTCGTCCATGGACATCGCCGACCGCATAAATGCGCATCCCTTCGGGAACGTCCGCCAGCGGCGGCGTCCGCTGAAGCGGGCGCTTGATGAGGGAAGGGCGTCGAGGCTCACGCATCAGCGAAGGTCTCGGACATCGCGAGGGCGCCGTCGCCACTCGGATCGGGTGGAGACGTGGAAGGGCGAATGGCCTCGCTCGGACGCTTGCCCGGACAATGACCTCCGACGCAGTTCGGCTGGCATATCCTGAAATGCGCTCATCTAACTGAGTTGAACGGCGCCATCGGTGTTCTGTCTTTCGGCATCGGAGCCATACGGACGGCGTCCGGGCGAGCCGCCGCCGGTTCGCCACCAGCCGATCGCTTCGTCGATCGCGCGATTCGACTTTCGTTCGCCCTTGAAGAAATAAAGTAGCGTCTGAATCGCGATTTGCAAATCGAAAGCGAGCGACGCATGACAAATGTACCAAGCGTCCAACGCGTTCTTTTCCTCGACGTCAACCTGGGTTCCTCCATTGATCTGGGCCCAACCGGTGAGACCTGGCCGGACCATGAGCCGTATCGATAGACCGGTCGGTTGATCGACGAGCAGCAGCGGACGCGGCCCGATGATCGACATGTCCCCGCGCAGGATATTCAAGAGTTGAGGAATTTCATCCAGCCGGGTCTTACGGACGAGGCCGCCCAACCGCGACAATCGCACGTCTCGCCGAATGGGCTGGCCGCTTCTGTCATAGGGCGCACGATAGGTACGAAACTTGTAGAGCAGGAATCGTCTGCCTTTATAGCCGATCCGCTCCTGCCAGAAGATCACCGGCCAGCCGACGTCGACGGCGACGATCGCGGCGACGAGCACGGTGACGGGCAGCAGCGGGGCGCACAAGAGTCCGGCTATGACGATGTCGAGAACACGCTTCACTTTGAAATATTTTGGAATTAAGTACGCTTCTGTGCGGGGTTCGATCGATGGCGGCGGCGCCGACTGTCTCGGGTGAAGGTTGAGGGCCTGAGCGATCGACGTGTGCTTCACTCCCAGCGCCTGACACGCGCTTTCGACCTTGGCCCGATCTTCGTTGGCGGCGAGGGCGAGCGACTGCGAGATCCAGACCTCTTCGACTTCCACCCCATGCACGGCATACTCCTCGATGATCGACTGGACGTCGCCTGGCTTCCCGACGATCTTGACGCCGTTGACGGCCCGCCCGAGCAGGCCCGGACGCGCATCGAGCGCGGCCACGAACTGGACGGCTCTCGCCGCCTGGCAGTCGGTCAATCCGATCGCCAGCGCGGCGAAGCGATCGATGCCGACGAGCAAGACGCGCCGGGGCTGACAATCGCCAGAACCCCGGGTTCGCCGGGAGCCTGAATAGTTGATTTGCTGGACGACAACGCGAACCGCCGTCCAGCCTACCGAGAGGACAAGGAAACTGATGAACGGCGTCGAGCGCGGGATATGCTCGAGGCGGTTCACCATGAACGTCATGACGGAACTGGCCGAGGTCGCCGTCGCCGCCGCGATACAAATCGCCCTGACGTCGCGCGCGGATATGAATCCGCAAATGCCCTCTCCGAGCCGAAACACGGCGATCACGAGTAGCGCCGACAGGATGGTAAACGTTAGATAAAGCCATACTTCATCTTGAAAAGATGGCACGCCATCGAGTCCAACCAAGGTTGGATCGCGCAATCCCAATGCAAAAATCGGGCCTGCAATGGACCAGGCTGCGTCAAGTGCTGAAATTTGCACGACTGTGGACTTAGAACAAGGAGCAAAAAAGCGCACGGTACGTACTCACTGTCGTTAGGAGACGTATCAACTTCACATATGCTGTCGCAATGCAGCGCTTTTATAGATATTACAATTGAGGAGGCCTTGTAAAGCTGTTGCTAGACTCTAAGTGAGCTGCTACAATAATTATTGCGGCCTTTTCATTGGACCTATGGTGTACGATGAAAACTACAGACGCGCATGATGCGCAGGTGTCCTACGCATGAAGAGATCTTTGATTGGGGGACCGCTTCGCGCAGAACGCCATCGTATTGCCTGCACGTTTCACACCCGTCCTGCAGCCTTGGCTTCATCGATTGGGGTCGGGCTTCTGTCGTGGGGCGTGGCCTGCGGATGGGCCTTCGACCTCCAGCCGACCGTCTACCTCAACGCCGATGTCTGCCGTGCGTCGCATGCGCTCACTGACGGCGAGTGCGCCCAAGCCTACGCCAACGCGAAAGCGGAATTTGACGAAAAGGCGCCGAAATTCCCGACGCGCGCCGCATGCGAGCGCCACTTCCGCCATTGCATGATCGGCGACCTTGCGGGCGACCGCCGAACCATGACCTTCATTCCGCTGATGCGCGGGTTCCGCATTGAATCGGGAAGGACGCGGCAGGCGCTCCCCGTGGTCGAAGGCCGCGAGGCCGAGACGCTGTTTCGACCTCGCGCCGTCAATCGTGTCGACTCCGCCGTGTCGGCGACGCGCTCGGCCGAGGCGCAAAAGACATGGAAGGCCCTGTCTTCGGCCGCCATCGCCGGCGCAAGGCCGCAAGGGGGCGCTGCGACGCCGGGCTACGGCGACGACGAAGGCGAGGCTTCGGGCGCAATCCAGAGCTACCCCGTCCCAGCCCCGATGCTCCAGGACATGCTCAATCGCGAACGGCTCTATGGGCTGGGCCAAAAGCAATAGAGGTCGCGCCAGACAGCATCGTGGCCTGACACACGGGCGGCGCCATCGCTACTTCGATGGACTCGCGGCCGCGGGTTGGTAGAGGAAAGCCCGCCGAAACATGCCTCCCATGTGGGAGATGTTGTGACAACGCAAAGCCAGTGCGTTCGCCCCGGCTCGAACATGAGCGCCGAGCGCCACGTCCCACTCGAAACGATAGTCGTTCTTCCACCAGAGGTCGTCGTATTTGCGCCGGCCGACCTCGTCGCCGTTCAGCCAAAGCGTGCATCGATTGAACAGACCCGGAAACATCACGTGCAGGTCTCCGGCAGCCTCCGACGCCGTCACGCTGAAGTCGGTTCGATACCAGATATCCCCCAGGGCGCTTTGCCCATCGGCGGCGCGAATCCCTTGCGCCTGAACATAACGGTCCGTTCGGACGACCTCCCAGCGGTCCGCTGGATCATCCTTTCTGCGCTCCGGGGGATATTCCGATCCGCGGCCCGGCTGGTAGTCGATGTCGACAGGCGCATCGTAATAGTGTCGCTGCAAACCCACCTTGCCGAAATCTCGATGGAAATTCCAATCGACCGGCAGTTTGAGGACCAATCGTCCCTTGTCGCCATCGGTGTAGGCGCGAAGCTCACGGTATTGCTGCACCTCGCCGGGCCAGAACGCGTAGCCGGCTTCCAGCTTGGTCGTGGTGAACGCCGGATTGCGGTTCGTCAACTGCTGCCGGGCGCTCAGGCCCTGTTCGCCGGCGGCGACGGCGGCGGAATAATCGGCGTCGGTTGCGGCGGCGCGCGTCATGTCCAGATAGGCGCGCAGCACCTCGAATCCGAGACGCACGAACTGAACGCGCTGAATATACAGGTTCTCATTGCGTGTAAGACTTGCTTGGGTCGCAACCATGCCGTCGATCATGCCTTCCGCCCGGCGCAGCGAGCGCTCGAGGCGAGCGACGACCTCCGCCGTGTAGACGACCGGGGCGACGTAGAATTCGTGCTCGGTGACGTCTGAGGCTTCCCACGCCGAGTCGATCGCGCCCCAATAGTCCGCCATCGGCGCGGCGGCCGGGCCGAAGAACTTCGGGTAGAAATCATCGAGAAGGGCGTCGACATCCTCGTCGGGGCGCCACAAAAGACGGCCGCGCAAATACAGATTGATGAACGTCGTCGCCAGCGCGAGCCGGCTCTCGGTATCGATTCCGAGAATGCCCGCGTCACGGTAGCGCCTGACATCCCCTCGGAATTGCTGAATGGACGGGTTCGGCAGGTCGCGCCACACCAGCATCGACTGATCGTAGTCGTAGACCGTCAGTCGGCCCTCGGTCAGCTTCGCCCACGTGTCGAAGATCGTCCGAAACTCCCGCCGCTCGGGCGAGCGCGCGTCATCCATTGCGTGAACGGGATCGATGTCGATCGGCGCAATCATTCCAAAGAGCGACGGCGCCAGCTTCGTCGGCCGAACCGGGGGCAGGAACATGTTCGAATAGATCAGGAATCCCAGTCGCGAAGCGCTGTCTGGATGGCGCTCGTGTAAAATATTCGCCACTCTGTTGTACAGCGTTAGCATCGCATCGGTGATGGAGAACCGTAGCATGTACTTATCCCATTGCGGGCTGACGGTCTCGGCGTTGTCTTCTCCGGCATTGTCTTCACCGGATGACGAATACAAGCCATCCTCCATGGCGACCGAGACATTCTTGCCGGCTGCGAACAGCTTGTCGGCGCTATCGGCGACGTGTTCGGCGGTCTCCGGATCGGTCAGCGGGATCTCGAACGGGCTCTTGCCCAGACCCGCGGTCAAGGCGCCGAGGTGGTGCCCGGCGGGCGGCAGATCGTCGGCCCTCGTCATCATGTTTCTGAGCAGGAAATCGTCGCGACCCGATTGGTCTCCCACCCAGGAAATCCAGAAGGAGCGGATCTCGAACGGCGACGCATAGACTTCGTTCAAGTCGCCAATTCGCAAGGCGTCCTCGGCCGGCACGCACTCGCCGAATGCCCCCGGCATGAACCAGCGAACGCCCCAGGCGCGAAGCAATTCCGCGACGGCGAAATAGTCGCTCTCGTCGTTGCTCCCCGCCAGATAGACACGATTGCGATCACGCTGAAGGATGATCCCATCCGTTCGGACATACGGATGCCGTTTCAGCTTTGCGGCGAGGGCGACCGCCAGATCCGGCCGGGCCTCGAAGGCCTCGCGCCCCACGATCAGGAGCGGGCCGGCGCCCGACAGCGCCCTTTCGATCTCCCCCGGGGTCTCGACGACCGGGATCGCCGCGCCCGACATCGAGCCGATATAGCGGGCGAGATCGAAGGCGCCTTGCCGCTCATAGCGCCCGGCGCTCGGCGCCAGGACGATGACAGCGGAACTTCGATGGTTTTCCACAATCGTCAGAATGTCTTCGCCTTGCCTCCCGGCCGTCGCCGCATGCGCCTGGATCGCCGTCAGGGACAGGACGACAGCGAGAAGCCAGCGCGCGCTCGTCGCGCCACAGCCGCGCCCTTTTGCAGCCAGTCGCTTCAACGGTCGAAAATTCAGACGACGGCTCCGCGAGCGGTCATCAGTTCGTCGTAGATTGCAATCGTCTTCTCGATGACGATCCGTTCGTCGAATTCGTTCGACGCGCGCGCGCGCGCCGCGCGGCCGAGCTTCCTCGCCAGGCAGGGGTCGTCCTGCAATCTCGCAATGGCGCGGGCCAGCGCCGGCGCGTCGCGGGGCGGAACGAGGAGCCCGTCGACGCCGTCGCGCACGACGTGGCGACAGCCGGGGACATCGGAGGTCACCAGCGGACGCCCACAGGCGGCCGCTTCGATCAGACTCTTGGGCAGCCCCTCGCGATAACTCGGCAGGACGACGATGTCGGCCCCGGCCAGCAGGGCGGGCATGTCATCGACATGCCCGAGCCACTCGACGATCCCTCTGGCCTGCCAGTCCCGCAAAGCGCTTTCCGGTATCGCCGCGGGGTTGCCCGGATCG
The DNA here is from genome assembly GCF_003315135.1 of Roseiarcus fermentans. Lineage (GTDB taxonomy): Bacteria > Pseudomonadota > Alphaproteobacteria > Rhizobiales > Beijerinckiaceae > Roseiarcus > Roseiarcus fermentans. Next base: position 84,635 of record NZ_QNRK01000028.1, on the reverse strand, counting down.
GGCTCGCCGGCGAGAACGAAAGTCACCGCCCGGTTCTCGGCGCGAAGAAGCGTCCCGGCCTCGACGTACTCGCTAATCCCCTTGTCCCAGAGCATGCGCGCCGCCAGGACGACGCGCAACGGTTCGCTCCGCTGATCCGTCGCCCGGGGACGAAACCTTGCGCAGTCGACGCCGGAGCCCGCGATCAGGCGGACGCGGGTGGCGGAAGCGACGCCGAGCGCCTCGAAGAAAGTCACGTCGTCCGGATTCTGGACGATCAGGCACGAGCGCGGTCCGCCGAAGACGACACGCATCGCCGCCTGGACCAGGGGGCGCAGAAGCAGCGCGCGCAGATCCCGGCTGATGAACAGGTAGCCCATGCCCGCCACCGCGCTCACTCTGGCTACGCCGGCGAGCCTTGCCGTCACGGCGCCGTACACTGCGCACTTGATCGTAAACCCATGGACCAGATCGGCGGACTCGGACCGTATGAGGCGCAAGAGCCATGCCAGGAGAATCAATTCCCGCAGGGGATTGAGACTGCGCCGCTGCATCGGCGCGGGGATCCATTTCAACCCCGAACCCGCGAGCTTTTCCGTGTAGGGGCCCGGCGGCGATACGAGGAGGACGTCATGGCCAGCGGCCTTGGCGGCGAGCGCGAGGGACCTGCGAAAATTGTAGAGGTACCAATCCGTGTTCGCAAAGAAGATGATCTTCACGGTCAATGACCCTGCGATCTCGCTAATAGGCGATGTTGAACATCTCGTATTGCGTGTCGCCGAACTCGGTATTCGACGCTTGCGCCCGGACATAGACACGGCAGGTATGGACGCCGTTGTCTCTGCAGTCCTTGTCGGGGCCGACCGTCACGAGAAAGGGCTGATTGCAGGCGCGCGATCGCCAGGGCACGGTTTCCTGGTCCTTGCTCACGACCCTGTACGCGCACGCGCCGAGGGAAAGACCGGAATGCGGTCGCAGCCAGTCCGCCGGCGCGACCTGGAAATCGACGCCCTGCCTGGCGTGGGTCAAGGGCGAGATCACCCGCGAGATCGGAAGATCGCAGAAGCGCGTGTCGCCCCGGGCGAACCGCTTCGCGTTCTCGAGCCAGTCGGCGTCGCCTCGCGGGCCCGGCACCCATTCCGGATGATTGTCCAGATTCCAGAAGCCCCAGGTGTCGAAGGCGCCGATCTCGTTGCCGGCGCAAAGCGCGACCGTGTTGTAGACCAGCAGCATGGTGGCGACTTGCGGAAACTCTTTCTTCAGCGCCTCGAAGGGATGAACGTGGGCGCCGCCGAATTGCTCATAGCATGCGAAATCTTCCCTCAAGCCCGCGCGCAAAGCCGCAATGTGAAACGACACGCCCCCGCCGTCGCCGACGCATATCCCGAACTTGCCGCCGGGAACCTTCGACCGAAACTGATCCCCGAGGCTGTTCATCGCGGCGACGATGAATTCGACGCCTTTCTCCGTCGCTTGCAGCCGGGTCGCGTCATAGCAGTCCGGACCGCATTCGCCGATCAGCGCCGGCCCCACGGGCTCATCGACATAAATCGCGTCGGCGCCCGTATTCGCGATGCGCTCGAGCGCGCGGCTGTCGAGCAGCGGCCCGCTCTGGTCGTTGCGAATCTCGTCGGCGGTCGTTCTCTTCAGTGAGATGACGCCGCCCACGCCCCCGACGACAGCCATTCCGCTCGCGTGAATCTTGCCGTTCAGCAGCGGATCGGTCTGGCCGGCATAGGTAATGGACGTCACCCCGTCGTGATCGCCTGCGATGAATTGTTCCGCAGCGGCCGCGGAGTAGAACCAGAAATTCATTCGGCCGACGGGCCTCGCGTGGCCCGCGAGGCTGTCTCCCCCGCCCAATTCCCGCCCCAGACAAACCGCGTCGACGAAAGACAAGGACAGTGCGCTCCAGACGATGAGCAAGGCTTTGCGCCAGCGTCCCTGGAGGAGACCGCACGGCAACATGGCGCCGGCGACCTGATCGCCGCCGGCCGCGGCGGGCCGAGGTCCGGATGCGCGGGCCTGGACGCGGTCGCTCATCGATACGCGCCTCACATCGGGAGGCATCGGAGCGAACTCCATCAGCGTCGGCGCTTCTTGAGCCATACCGTCAGTTGCATTCCGGTGTCGGAGCTCACCATGATCTTCCGCAGCAGTCCGTGTGACCATCTGGGAAAATGGTAGATCGAACACACGTCAATGGCGCTCTCGACGACCTCATAGCCTGCGCCGGCGCCGTTCAGGACAAAGCTCGATCGCGTGAATTCATACAGATGAAAGGGGCTGTGCATCGGCGACAGGTTGGTCACAAAACTGCTCCCAGCGGCCTTGAAATACAGATTGATCAGCTTTGAAATCAGGTGATCGGAGCTGGGCACCTCGACATGAAGGATTCCGTCCGGCTTGAGCCAGCGCATGGCGCGCGCGAGGCAGCCCGCGGGATCGTAGAGATGCTCCAGAACGGCGCCGAAGGTAATGAAATCGAAACTTGACGGCTGGAATTCCGCGGTCTCGATCGACGCGTTGCGTATCCGGTCGGCCGACAGTCCGGTCCGTTCCAGCGCGAATGAGCGGAACGGCGTCGATGGTTCGACGCCATGGACATGAAATCCCGCCCGGCTCAACTGTACCGTGGCGTTGCCCAATCCAACGCCGATGTCGAGCGCCGACATTCCGCTCGTGAAGTGTACCAGCCGCTTGGCGATCGCAATCTGGCTAGCGAAATACGATTCGGGAACCTCGCTCGTGATCGACCTCCAGTAGGTTTCCGGCGGAATGCCGTAATGATCCTGAACGGATCGCGGCTGAGGCTGGGGGTCCGAATAGACCAGGCCGCAGACGCCGCACCGGCAGACACTGACGGCAATGCCCCGTTTCGCCCTCGGCCAGCGGCCGATCGACCTGTCGAGGCGCATCCCCAGCACCTTCGATCGTCCGGGCGACGCGCCGCACATGTTGCATCCGCGGACCGGATGGAACGAATAAGCGCGAGGAACGGAATCGTTCGATGCGGTCGCCTCCGATGCAGCCATTTCCATCGCGCTCGACTCGTTCATCCGCGTTCCCTTTCCCTCGGCGGAGGGCAGACCTCGGCCATCTCGAGACCCGAGGCCGACGGTGGAGCGTCCGAGGACGTCGCCTCGCCACTCGGACGGCTGAAACCGTCGGCCTCGGCGATCATCCGGCCGCCGCCCGGTCGGCGATATCCCGAACGAGCGCCGCCAGACGGGGCCCGTGAACGCCGAGCGAGTACTCTCTCTCCACCTTCCGCCTGCCGAGCCGGCCCATGTCTTCGCGCAGTTGGGGATTGCCGACGAGACGTCGGATCGCAAGTTCCCATTCCGCTTCGCTGCTGGCGAGGTAGCCATGCTCGCCGTCAGCCACGATGGTCGCATTCGCCCCGACCGGCGACGCAACGACCGGAAGGCCGCACGCCATGTATTGGATGAGCTTGTACCCGCACTTTCCGCGCGCCCAAGGCTCGTCCGGAAGCGGCATGATGCCGATGTCCATGTCCTGAATGAGGGCGACCTCGCGGGCCTCGGACCAGTCGGTAAAGACAACCCTCGGATCCATGGAATTGCGCTCGCTCGCTCCGACGACATGGATCACCGCATCCAATTCCGTCGCCAGTCTTCGCAGCATGGGCAACAACGGCTCGACGTAAACCCATGTGCTGGCCGACCCGATCCAACCGATCGTGATTGGCTTTGTTGGCTGCCGAGTCCGATGCCGAGGCGTGTAGACCGACGTGTCGACGACGGTGGGAACGACTTCCGTGCGAGCGCAGAAGCGATCGGCGTACTCTTTCAGGTAGGCGTTGCCGCAGGTACAAAGCGAAGCCCGGCGCATCACGGCTTGGAGTTTTCCGCCAAGAGCGCGCCGCACCAGAGGATTTGCGTTGAGGTCGTATTGGTGAAAGATTGCGTCATCATAATCCAGAATCACCGGCTTCTTGGCCAGGAACGCCAGCAATTCGAAGAGTGAGGGAAGATAGGGGAAGCTTTCATATTGAATCCAGAGCAAGTCAATGTCTTCCTTCCTAAGAAGCAATATCAGGCGACTTATATATGAGCTTATCACTGCGATCGCGGGTTTCCCCTTACCGGAGAACAAGCGTTTCAGATAGTCATTTGACAACAAATACGACGGAATGATCTCAATTTGGTGTTGCGCCAGAATCGCACCATATTGATGCAGGCGTTGCCTTGTGCTAGCGGCCAGGTCGCCATATTTCATCAGGGCGAGCATTTTCATTTGCCGAGGTTGAACCGATCCGGCGCGCGCTGCTCGCGCAATTTTCGCAAGCGCGACAGACTGGCGCGTCATCGCCGGGTCCATGGGTCTCGCCGGTTGTCCGCGCCCCTGACCGGGCGTCGGAGAGAATCGCCCGCGGCGTCGGTCGGAGACGCGGCGCGACAGTGGATCGACGGATGACCGCAACGTCTCGTTGCGGTCTGACGCTGGCGAAAATCCGCGCGGTCGTCGCGTCGACAGCAAGCCCCGCCCGCTGCCGACTTATAGAAGTATGTTTTTGTAGGGAACATACGCGAAGACCATCATGCCGAATATAAAATATATCGCAAAGATCGCGATTGCCAGAACGGCTAACGAAGCTTGCAGAAGTTGACGGTCTTTCTGATAAATATAGACCAAGCATGGAAACGTCCATAACTGTAGGTAGGAAAAAAACAATGCAAAGCGATCCGCGCCTGTCGACGAAACAAAAGTCAGGGGCAATGAAGCGATCGCCATGATCGCGCCGATTGTGACGACTTGGCGTTCAAAACCGCTTTGCGCAAACTTGTTTCTCAGGAGCAGATAAATGGCGCCGGGAAAGGCCGACAGGAGGACATGAGCAAAGGCGCCAGAAGATTGGACGTTACGATCGAAATACCTTCTGTTGTAACCCGCAGCGGTATCACTGTCGGCGCCGGCGTGAACGATGACCAGCGACAGGACGACGGTCAACGCGATCTTGAGGAGGAGATGCCGTTTGTTGGAAAACAGGATGAGCGGCAGTAAAAGCACGGCGGAATTGTGGAAGCCGGCCGCCACGGCCAGCGCGCCCAATTTGAGGGCCAGCGACGACCTCTCCCACCGCGCCAAAACGATGTAACAGACCCCGATCGCCGCCGCCTGGCGGATGCCGCTCATGCCGACGACGAAGCCGAGATAAGGCAGGACCATCGCGAGCGCCAACCACGGTTGCGGCGTCGTCACCGCAAAGGCGAACACTCCCGTCAGAAACAGGAGCGTGCAGACGAACGTTACGCCGTAAACGTAGAAGCCAAGGAAATCACTGATCCTGTTCAGCTCCGTGAAGAGAATTTCTCCGCTACGATATGTGGAGTCAAACTTCACGACACTGAAAATATTGAGATAACCGCTCCAGTCGGGCCCGACTTCGTATCGCAGGCCCATGAATGTCAGAAGCGCTAGGAAGTAGATCGCAAGAGCGAACGTCAACCTGGGCCGCGCCGTCGGCGGGGCCAGCGCCCCGACCAGCGCCGGGGCGAGCATCAGGAAGTAAACCCACATCCGATCAGATCGTTTGTTGCAAAGGGCGGCGCACGGTCACGAGCGAAGGACTGAAGGTCAACGACAACGACGCGTCACAACGCTTCACGGGCATAAATCGCGCCGTAGTCGCGCGCTCCGGCCGTCAGCGAAAAGAGTTCAGCAGCCGTGCCGACGCAGCGGTTTCGCACGCCGGGGTCCGCCAGAAGCGCAAACAGTCTGTCCGCTGCGGCTTCGTATTCGGCATCGTCGAAGCGGCGAAGCGCCAGGCCGACGCGGCGGCCTTCCAGGATCTCCTCGACGTCGCCGACGCCGGCGTTTCCGACGCAAGGGACGCCGCAGCCGAGGTATTCGGCGAGCTTGGTCGGAGCGCTGGCGATTTTCGAGTAGGCGGGCTTGATGATCGACGCCGCCGCATGCATCCGGCTCAGATGCCGCGGCACCTCGGCGTGTTCGGCGGCGACGATTTCGAGGCGCCCGCCCTCCACGCCCGCGCGCGCCGCCGCGGCGTGGATGGCCTCATGGTCTCGGCGATTGACGACCAGCATGCGCGCGTCCGGCCGTCGTCGCGACAGGACGCGAAACAAGTCGAGCGTTTCGTCGAACAGATACCACGTCCCGACGGACCCCACGTAGCCGAACACGAACGGCGTGGCCGCCGGCGGGTCCTGCGGGCGGAACAGGCGCAGATCGGCGCAGGTCGGGATCACGGTTGTCGGGGGCTTGCGCGCATCATAGGCGGCCCAGCGTTGCATCTCGCGCGCCGAGGCGTGCGTCAGGGTGACGATATGGTCCGCGTTTCGGATCAGGACGCCTTCGAGGGTCTTGGCGCCGCGATACAGGGCGCCGCCCTTCGGCCACAGTCCCCCGTCGACGCGCTCGTCCGGCCAGAAGCCGCGCATGTCGAACAGAAGCTTCGCGCCGGTCGCTCGCTTGACCGCGAGCGCCATCAACGCCGCCACGTAGCTGCGCGCATGAACGATCGACGCATGAAGCCGCAGCGCCAGCCCCGTCGCCACCAGCGCGCCGTGGGCGATGTCGTAGGCGGTCGCCGGCACGGTCGGCGACTTGTGATAGGCGAGCGGCGTCCAGCCGATTCCCGCCGCCGACAGGCGCGCCCGCATCGCCGCCATGCGATCGTCATCCGCGCGGTCGGCCTGCTTTTCGAACGAGACGATATGGATCGGGTGTTGGCTCGCGAGCGGCTCGAGATAGGCCACGACCTGGCTCTGCCCCAACGGTTCCAGGAGCCCGTCGTAGCTGAGATAGAGGACGGCCTCGTTCGCGCGCCTGCTCACTGCCGCACTCTCCACGCGACCGCGCTAACCGACCGCATGTTCTTCGAGCGCCGCCGAGCGCGGCTCGAGCGACGCCAGCCAGGCCTGAAACATCAGGACGCTCCACAACCGCGGGGTCCAGTCGCGAAAGCCGCCGCAATGCTCGCTCCAAAGCCGCCGGGTCTGCGCGACGTCGAAATAACCCTCCTGGCCGAGGCGACGTTCGTCGAGCAGCGCCTCGGCCCAGTCGCGCAAGGGGCCGCGGATCCAGGCCCCGACCGGGATCGCGAAGCCGGATTTCGGACGCTCGAGCAGCTCTTTGGGCACGTGCTGGTACAGGATCTGCCGCAACGCCCACTTTGTCGAACCGCCGTTGATCTTCATCGACATCGGCAGGCGCCACGCGAATTCCGCCACGCGGTGATCGAGGAAAGGCACGCGCGTCTCGAGGCTCGTCGCCATGGCTGCGCGATCGACCTTCACGAGGATGTCGTCGGGAAGATAGGTCAGTCCGTCGAGCAGCATCATGCGCTGCGCCATCGCCTGCACCGGCTCGACGCCCGAACGATCGTCGAGACGAGTCGGCAAGACGGCTGCGCCCAGCGCCGGGTCCTGACCTGCGCGCCATTCCGTGACCAGGCTCTGGTAAACGTCCTCGGGCGCCTCGACGGAGACCAGTCTGGCCGCCAGCTTGTGGGCCTTGTCGCCGAGCCTTGCGACGTGGCGACGCAACAGGGGCAGACGGCCGACGACGTTCCATTGCGCGGGCGACAGGCGGAAGAGACCCGCGCCGCCCGCCTTGCGAAGCGCCGCAGGGGCCCAGCTGACCAGGCTCCAGAACATCGGTCCGTAAACGTAACGGTTGTATCCGCCGAAAAGCTCGTCGCCTCCGTCCCCCGACAGCGCGACGGTCACGTATTTGCGCGCGGCCGAGCAGATGATGCTGGTCGGGATCTGGGAGCTGTCGCCGAACGGCTCGTCGTACAGGCATGGAAGCTTCGGGATGACCGCCATCGTCTCTTTCGGCGAAACGTGGATCTCCTGATGCTCGGTTCCGAGACGGCGCGCCACCGCCGCGGCGTAGGGGGCCTCGTTGAACGCGCCGTCGTCGAAGCCGACGGTGAAGGTCCTGACCGGGCGGCTCGACATCGCCTGCATCAGGGCGACGACGGTCGAGGAGTCGACGCCGCCCGACAGGAACGCGCCGAGCGGCACATCGGACATCAACTGTCCGCGCACCGCGCGCGTGAGCAGCCCCTTGAGTTCGCTCAACCCCTCCCGTTCGTCGCGCACGGGGTCCGCCACTCCTCTGGCCGCGGCTTCCGCGTAGCTCCAGTAGCGCCGCGTCTCGCTCAGCCGGCTCGACACGGCTCCGGCGTTCAGCGTGAGAGTCGTTCCCGGCTCCAGCTTGAAGATGTCCTCGTAAATCGAATAGGGCGCGGGCACGTAACAGAAGCGCAGGTACAGCGCCACGACGTCGCGATTGACGGCGTTGGCGAAGGATTTGTGCGCGCGCAGCGCCTTGAGCTCCGAGCCGAACGCGAAGGCGGTCGCCTGGCCCCGCCCGAGCCAGCCGTAGTAGAGCGGCTTCTCCCCGAAGCGGTCGCGCGCGAGCGTGAGGCGCCGGTCGCGGCGGTCCCAGAGGCCGAAGGCGAACATGCCGACGGCTCGCGCGAGGGTCGCCTCCACACCCCAGGCGGCGAAGCCCTCGAGCAACGTCTCCGTGTCCGAGGTCCCTCGCCACGGGACGGGCGCGCTCGCTTCGAGTTCCGCGCGCAAGTCGAGGTGGTTGTAGATCTCGCCGTTGTACGTCAGCACGAAGCGGCCGCAGGCCGAGTGCATGGGCTGCGCGCCCCGCTCCGACAGTTCGACGATCGCGAGGCGGCGGTGGCCGAGCGCGACGCCGGCGGCGCTGTCGGTCCACGCGCCCTCGCCGTCGGGGCCGCGATGGGCAAGCGCGTCCATCATCGACCTGACGTCGCCGTCGAGCCCGCGGCGGTCGCCCGGCCGAAGGAAGCCGGCTATGCCGCACATACGATTTCTCGCTTCGGCGGCGCGCCATGTTCGTCGGGAAACAGGATCCGGAGGTACTTTTCGGCGGCGATTTCCGGCGAGAAATCCGCGGCCCGGCGTCTCAGGGCGTCCCGGTCGTGAGTCTTGCTCAAGGAATCCAGCATCGCTCGCGCCAGGGCGTCGGCGTCGCCGACCGGCGTCAGCGCGCCATACCGGCCATTGTCGAGGATCTCGCGCGGACCGCTCCGGCAATCGGTGGAGACGACGGGAAGGCCGCAGGCGAGGGCTTCGATGAGGACATTGCCGAGGCCCTCGCTGTCGGACGACAGAACGAACAGGTCCGCCGACTCGTAAAGCGCGCGTGGCTTGCGGCGGGATCCGGGAAGCAGCACTTTGCCGGAAAGACCTTCGTCACGCACGATCTGCTCGGTCGCGGCCCGGAGTTCGCCGTCGCCGAGGATCAGCATCCGGGCGTCGGCGTGAATCACGACCTGTTTGAACGCCTTGATCAGCAGCGCATGATTCTTCACGCGCTTCAATTTGCCGACGCTGATAATTCTCGGGCCAGTCCAACCCTCCCAAGCGCGCTCCGCATCCTCCCGATCCTTCGGGGAGGCGTCGGCGAGAGTGACCGGATTGTTGACCACTTCAATTGGCTTCAGTTGGAAGCATCCCAGTCTCGAGATGTCTTCGGCCACGCCGACCGACACCGCGACGCGAGCGTGGGCCAACGGATAGATCGCCCCAAGGCTCGCTCGAAGCGCAAGCCAGTTCAATAACCCCCAGTTCCTGTACTGGATCGATAGCGTGGCGTGATCGACTGTGACGACGCGCGTCCCGCCCGAGCCGATGGCGCGTGCAACCAGAACGGTCGCTGCGGTCAGCGGCCAGAGGTTGACGAGAACGGCGTCGGGCCTGCGCATTTTCAAATAACGAGCGAGCGGCGCCACCAGATTGCGCAGTTGCCTCACCTTCAGGTCGACGACTTGGGCGCCAAGTGGGACGTCTTGAAGGAACTCACCAAATTTATTCATCAGGGCGAAGTCAACGTCGTAGCCAGACTGCAAGAATTGACGTGAGAGATCAACAGAGACACGTTCCGCGCCACCGATATTCAAGTCTGGAAGGATAATTGTAATGCGTCTGCGCATGTATAGTAGGCCTTGATCCGGTGTCATTCACGGATTAGATGTCATTGCGCCGCGCTCGCCGCGCAAATGATAAAAATTACAATGAAATATGCGTGGCGTGGTGCCTGCCATTCTCTAAACTAATTATACGATTCTATGTTAAAATTGTAATTATATTCGAATTCCTGTGATCCTATTGCGTCCTCAATCATAGACGTATTGCATTATCTTCTGTAGGTTTATGGGTGCGCAGATTAGATAATTACGAGACCCGCGACTTGACGGTTCACTGTGAATGCGGAGGTTTGCGCAAGAGCGTAACCCCTTCAGTTCATCAATTAGGAACAATCTATAATCAAGTCCGTCGATTATGTCGGCGACGGCACATCTGACGTCCGAGTCCAGGATCTCGATCAGAACGGTCGGGCGATCGCGCTGCAAACGTTGACTCATTCCCCTCAATACAGACGGCTCATGTCTCTCAACATCGACCTTGATCAAATCGATGTTCCTGAGGCGGATCTCGTCGAAGAGCGTGTCTAGCCGGGCCGCACGTACCGTTGTCTTAGTATAGGTCAAACCTGCGACCATTTTTTGATCCAGAGATGATGAATAGTTATGTTCGCTCTCCAAATCAAACAGGGTTGCCTCGCCATCGGATTCTGACGCCGCAACCATGAATGACTCAATCGAAAATCGGTTCAGCGCCAGGTTTTTTACCAACTTATCATAAATCCGTCTGACGGGCTCGACGGCAACGACACGCGCTGAAGGGTTAACCGACGCGGCCGCCAGAGCATAGACTCCAGTATTAGCGCCAACATCGGCAATGAAGTTTGCTTCTTGACAAAGAGTCGCCCAAACCGTCATCGACATAGGCTCGAAACGCCCGGCGCCGTAGCCCGCCCAAAATAACTCATTTTCTACATAGTGGCCGAAATGCTGAATGCGAAATTTCGCGCTCTCTGTGACATTGACATCGAACGAACCAAAGAAATAAAGGTGCTGATATATCGCCGGGCTTAGATGTAAGGCTCGCATGTACCGAAACATCCATAGATGATTGCGCAATGGAAAGGTGACCATCCTTATGGCGGATTTGACCGATTCATTTCTTCTTTTAGGGACTGTAATCATGCTGTCTGAACCCCGTGAGCGCTTAGGTTTGGCGTTTACGCGAGTAGACGCTCCCATTGGGACAAAATATGGCGCAATGCGAAGCGGGAATCCTCGAAAGCAATCTGTCCAAATTGCCTTCGTTCTTGTTCGTCGCTCATCAGGCGATCCAATGCTGAAGCCAGCGCTCCAACGTCCTCCTTGGGCGCAAGCAATCCATCCTGCTCGTGGCGCACAATGTCGGCCGGTCCACAGTCACAATCGAAACTGACCACAGGGAGCCCAAAGGACTTCGCCTCTACGAGGACAAGCCCGAAGCCCTCGAAGCGGGAAGAAAATACGAAGATTGAGGCTCGCTGGAATTCCGAAGCCATGTCCGTGGTGTTCGGCGCGAAGTCGACGGAGAGGGCGATATCGAGGCGTGTCGCCTGGGATTCCAGCACAGCCCTTTCGGGGCCGGAGCCCACGATTCGCAGTCGCCACCCCGGGCGCCGGCTCGACAATTGCGCCCAGGCTTCGAGGAGAAGGTCGAAGCCTTTCTGAGGCACCAGTCTGCCCGCGGCCAACACCAACCGTGCGTCCAGCGGAGCGCGCTTGTCGTGGGCGATCGTGACGGGGTTGGGAATGGCGAACACCGGGGCCCGCCCCGGCAGGCGCCTCAGGTATTGCCGCCGGTCCTTTTCCGTCAGCGTCACGACCGCCGCCGCCGAGCGCGCCGCCAGTCGACGACCCGCATAGCGGCGCAGGCGCTGCGGCCAGTCGCCCACGTTCACGAACAGGTGGAAATGCTCCCAGGCGACGACTGTGGCGTCCGTGCCCCACGAGGCGGGGATGCTGTACCAGCTGAGAACCATGTCGACGTCGACGACCCGGTCGATGCCGTTCTGCTTCAGAAATCTGCGCAGCCTCGACCAGACCCGGACGTCGCTGAAATTGGCGCTGTGGCGTTCCATGTGCAGGGAATGCAGGCGCACCGTCGGATGGAGCGGGAAGACGGCGCGCTCGCCGTGCGACAGGCTGAGGATCGAGACCTCGAAGCCGCGCTCGGCTAGGGCGCCCGCGATGACCGTCGCCACCCGCTCGGTCCCCCCCGATCGACTGATGTTTCCACACAGGAAGCAGACGCGGGGCGTCTTGCGGGGTCGCGACGGCGAGGATGTCATGACGATGACGACGTCGGTTCTGTTTCCAGGAGGCGGGTATCCCGCCTGAGTTGTCTTGGCTGACGCAATAAACAGCCACAATCGTGAACACGGCAAAGCAAATGATCTTCACTGCGCAAACTCGTCAGGGATGTTACTCTAAGGAATTTCAGGTTGCTGAGACGGATGCTTTGCGCGGTCTTCGACAATAAACGACATCCCGTGCCAGCCGAACTGAACGAATGGGGAAAAATGAAATCGCCTATCGTTAAGTAGAAACTCGAGGCAAGCTAGACGTTCGCCGGAAAGCGTACGTGGCGAGTAGCAGTAATAATCATCCAGAGCCAGAATCATCCCGTGCTTCATGCGGCTGCTAAGGAATGAGAGTACCGTCCTGGTAGAGCTATTGAGATCACAATCGATGTATGCCATGGCAACATCGTTAGGTAGTTTGATATCCCCGACGTATTGTGTCTCGAGCGTGTCTTCATAGTAACCAGGAACAGTAACATAATCATTTTCCGGAATTCCGTTACGCTTGCAGATCGCTTTAAACTCTGCGAGTCCCGTGCTCATAGCTCCTTCAATCCACATCTGATGCTCATCTTCTGGACCAACTTGGGGTGGAAGGCCACGAAAGGAGTCGAAAGACCACAATTTACACGTAGATTTCACTCGTCTGCTTTCATGATAGGCGAGCGAGAAGGTCATACCGCCCCATGAGCCGAATTCGAGATAGTCACCGGAGATCCCATTAAAAGAAAGAGCTGTGAACGACTTGCGCATGAATTCTCTTCGTTCCACGGACTCATAGTCCGGCCTGACCTGATAAAATGCATCTCTTGCTTCCCGCAAGCGCCCCAGCGTTTTGTCAGGTATAGAAGCGCGTATCAATTGCTTAAGGATCTCCATTTTGACCTCGTCGCTTTGATTGCATCAGTTGTGCGGCGCGCTCGCAATCACCGTCGCCACTCGCTCGGTTCCCCCAACCGGAAGATATATTTCCCGATAAGAAACAGACGTTGGGCATTTCGAGAGGCGGAGAAGGCTCAAGGGCCACAGTTTAGACGCCGGCGCGTATAGAATAGATCGCATTGAACGTCCGGGAGTTCATCAGTTTTAACCGGCAACGACAGAGCTCTCGAAAGGTAACGCTCTCGGTCATAATCATTTTCGATTACGTACGCGTAGAACCCAGCTTCCTTCATTCTAATGAAGACATTCCTCGACGCCTCGTAGTCGTCATGGGGACTTGTTTCCACAATTATCTCCATATTTGCCGGGAAGCAATGGAGGGAATCGAGAATGTTCGACATGATTGCCGGCTCAGCGCCCTCAACATCTATCTTAATCAGGCGAACCCGCGCGATCTCTTCCGGATGAAGAATTTCCAAGAGCGGCTTTGCCTGAACCTTGGCAAAGAAAAGGCCTCCGCGGCCGATCGCGCGACTGGCGATTGTGGTCGAGGCGCCGATGTTGTGCTCAGGCATGTTGTACAGATTCAATTGTTCGAATCGGTCCGACGCAGCAATCTGTACCGCGCGCACATTCTTAGCGTACTCGTTCAGGTTCAGATTTGCTTCGAGCATGGCGAATGTCGTCGGCGAAGCCTCTATGGCGACCACTTTTCCTAACTGCCCCACCCGCCACGCCGCGAGAAGAGAATCGTATCCAATGTTGGCGCCAACATCGATGAAAACATCACCTGTAGTAAGCGAATTTTCAATTATCTGACTAATCTCTGGCTCCCAAACACCAAAATGAAATATATATGATTGTATCATATCATGGATATTGCATATCATTCGTGCGTTGAAAAATGTATAACCGATATAATCCCCTCGCAGTGACTTGAGTAGTCGGTCGTAATGCCGAAGAAATCGAAATCGACTGAAGGGAAGATGACTTATGAGGGATATAGTCATCCGATGAATGCGAATCAGGACTGGGGGTGTAAAGATCTGCAAGAAGTGATTATTATACGTCATGCCGGAGGCCTATGAAGTCATGGATGGGTTTGTGCCAGCAGTTTCTTGATTACGAGCTTAATTCGCTTCCAAAGCGACAAGTATGAGATCAAATAATCCGAAACCGGCCCGGAGTACCCGTAATGTCTATACATGTCGGCATAATGCGCGTAAACTCCACGAGATACAAGCGAATTGAGGTAGGCGCGACTACGAGGGTCGCCTACCCACGAAGATTCTATATGCGCCATCTTCTCTAGATAATGTATCGATTGGACTTGGCGGGCCCGCTGATCATTGGACCTGTCTCTAGCGTCTCGATGACAAACGGCACGCACGAGCGGCGAGTATAAAAGGCGTCCACGCTGCGCCAGCCGAACCCATATATCGATGTCTTCACAAAACGTCAGTTTCGTATCGAACAAACCAACGGAAGCAAAAGCGGATCGTCGCACGCAGATTGAACTTGTGTAGAACGGGTAGATACCTTCAACCAAGCAGCGCAGATAGGCAACTCCTGTCGGAATGTCCCCAGACGCCAACGCCGTCTCGACGCTAGCATCGCGAGCGGATCCGTCCGGCTCAATGTATTGGTAGTTGGTGGCAAAAATCGAAGCATCTGGGTCTTGGCGAATGAGATCACAAATTGTAGCGATAAAATCCGTATGCCATTCGTCATCGGCGTCCAAGAAGGCGACGTAGTCACCTGTTGCCTGAGAGATACCGGCGTTGCGGGCTGCCGAAACACCTAGAGGCGGCTGCGTTAATAGGACGATCTGCGATCCATAGTCAAGTACCGCCTTTGCGCTTTGATCAGTCGATCCGTCGTCAACAACAATTATCTGAGAGACCGCCATTGATTGACCGTATACGCTCGCAATAGCCCTGACTATTGTTGTTTCCATATTATGTATAGGAATTATAACGGATATGGTCGGCGGCTCGAACGGCGTCCTGACCATGGGTTCCTCAGACATTGTCGCGGTTTCGGGGCCGTCTTCCAGAGCGCCGGCGCCGTCGCCCAGGACGATTAGATGCGGGTACTTCGTTTGCACCGCCCGACAGACGACACCCGTCGCTCCCACGGACGTTTCAAATCCCAGCACGGAGCGCCCAGTGCAGTCCGAAGTGTCGTCGCAGGCAGCTTCTTGAGCGCAAGTTTAAAGCGCTGAAACAACGTTAAATATGGTCTCAGGCGAAGCGAGAGTTTCCCGGAATGGCCGTTATACCGATAGAGATCCGCGTAATGGGCGTAGATACAACGAGTAATGAAAAGATTTAGATAAGCGCGGCCGCGAGGGTCGCCTACCCAAGACGCTTCTATGCCTGCAGTCTTTTCCAGGTAGTAAATCGCTTGGTAGTAAGTGTCCTTCTTGGGCGAGCGATATGGATCGTCTCTATGATAAACGGAACACACGCGAGGCGAATATAGAAAACGCCCGTATTGCGCCAAGCGAACCCACATGTCGATGTCTTCAGCAATCGTTAGTCCTGTATCGAACAGCCCAACGGAAGCAAATGCGGACCGTTTCACACAAATCGAACTTGAGTTGAACAGGTAGACGCCCTTCCAAAGAAAGCGTAAATATTCGACGCTCATCAATTCGTTCTTCGTAAACGACGCCGCCGTGACGCCGCTGTCGTTGATTACGCCGTCCGGCTCGACGTACTGGTAGTTAGTAGCGAAGACAAACGCATCGGGATCTTCGGAAATTAAATTACAGATGGTGGCAGAGAAGTCGGCGCTCCACTCATCATCGGCGTCCAGGAAAGCGATATAGTCCCCGGTGGCATGATTGATACCAGCATTGCGTGCGGCCGCGACGCCGGAATTGGACTGAGACACGAGAACAATGCGCTTGCCACAATTTTGTAGCGCCTGAACGCCGCCATCTGTCGAACCATCATCGACGACGATGATTTCAGAGACAGCACGCGACTGATTACATATACTGGAAACGGCTCGGATAATCGTCGCTTCCATGTTATATAGAGGAATGACGACTGAAATAGTGGGCGTTTCGACCAGCGTCGGCATCCCGAGGTCCTCAAGCTATTAGGAGTTTATGTTCTGTCCTATCAAAAACAGAATAATTCTTGATAGTTCCCGAATCGGCGGACCGTACCCTGGGCCAGTTCGAAAACCACATCGCAGCTCCTCAGCGTCGTGGTCCGGTGCGCGATTACCAGTACGGTTACGCCGTCGCCCACAGCGTTCACCGCGGCCATGACCGCGTTTTCCGTAGCGTCGTCCAGGGCGCTGGTGGCCTCGTCCAGGATGATCAGGCGCGCGTCCTTGTAGAAGGCGCGGGCGATGCCCAAGCGCTGGCGTTGTCCGCCCGACAGGCGGACCCCTCTCTCGCCCACCACGGTCTCATACCCTTTCGGCAGGGTCTCGATGAAGTCGGCGAGCTGCGCCTTGCCCGCAGCCGCCCTGACCCGGCCCATGTCGATCTCGGCCCTCTCGCGCCCGAACGCGATGTTTTCCGTAAGACTGGTGTCCGAAAGAAAGATGAACTGGGGCACATGGGCGATGCCGGCCTGCCACGCCTGGCGGTTGGCGTCGGTCAGCCTTTCGCCGTCGATCTCGATTGCGCCTTCGGTCGGGCTCAGAAGCCCCATGACGAGATCGAACAGGGTGCTCTTGCCGCTGCCGGTCTTGCCGACAAAGCCGATCCGGGCCCCGGGAGGAATGTCCAGCGACACATGGCGGATCACGTCCGGACCATCGGCGGCATAGTGAAAGCTGACGTCGCGGAGAGACAATGACCGGTCGAACCGCAGGGGGGCAGCCTTCGCCGGCGCGCTCGCCGGGGCCGGGCGGCCGAGCTTGCCGAGCAGATCGGCGACGACATCGCGATTGCCGGCGAGCCCCGCCCAGCCGAAATAGATCTGCTGCAGATGCGGCATCACCCTCTGCGCGCCGAGCGCCAGCGCGCCGAGGGCCGGGATCGCGGCGGTCATAGTCGCCGCGCGCCGCGTCGCGGCGTAGGCGACGACCGCGATCAGAACGACGCCCACCGACTCGACGAGGAAGCGGGGCAGACCGGCGAGGAATTGGTTGTTGGACTGCGCGTTCTTCTGCATGGCGTCGAAGCGCCAGAACCGGCGCACGTAAAGCTCCTGGACGCTGTCGAGGATGACGTCCCGGATGCCGCCGAGCCCCTCCTGGACAGCGAGAATACGAGCGCCATCCGCCTTTGCGTTGATGACAGCGTTGGCTGCGAGGCGTTGGCGGGCGGCGACGGTCGCAAAGACATAGATCAGCCCGAAGCCGAGCCCGGCCGACAACGCCATCGCCGGATCGATCCGCAGCAGGGCGATCAGGATCGTGATCGAGAAGAGGATCGAGACGACGGTCTGGATCAGCGGATTGAGAAAGGAGGAGATCAGGACGCCGACGTGATTGATGCCGGCGATCGCGTCGCTGGTGTTGTGGGTCGCGTGATAGGCGAACGGCCGATAGAGCAAGTGACGATAGATGTCGCGACCCATGTCGGCGCCGACGCCGTACGAGAACTTGAGGCTGCTCCATGTCAGCAGGGTTCGAACGCCGCCCGAAGACAGGGCGACCGCGATGAAGAGCAGCGTCGCCGGAAGCAGCAGGTCGGCGGGGTCCTTCCAGCCGAGAAGGGCCGCAGCGCCCGCAATCGCCGGATAGTGGAGCGCGGAAGCGGGGTTCGACAGCAGCGCCAGAAACGGCAGGACCGCGCCCAGCGTCGCCAGCTCCGCGAAGACGCCGGCGAAGGTCAACACCAGGACCCCGGCGAGCTGCCAGCGCCGCCGTTTCGACAGGTGGGCGAAGAACAGCCGGCACAGGCGCCACAGCGATGGCGCTTTCGGGCCTTTCGGCGAATTGCCGGCTGCGGTCGTCATGACGCGGCCGGCTGCCGGGCCGCCTCGACATGACGGCGGACGGTGAGAAGCAGGCCTTCGGCGAACCGATGACTGGGCGCGTAGCCCATGAGCCTCCGCGCCTTGCCGATGTCCGCCTGGCTGTGACGCACGTCGCCGGCGCGGAACTCGCGGTGGATCGGGCGCGCGTCGGCGAGGCGCGGATGGTGTGGGGACAACAGCCGCTTCAGCTCTCCGTACAGGCCGTTCAGCGTCACGCGGTCGCCGACCGCCACGTTGTAGATCTGGTTGACGGCGTCGGGCGACCGGGTCGTCGCCGCGAGCAGGTTGATCTGCACCACGTTGTCGACGAAGGTGAAATCCCGGCTCGTCTCGCCGTCGCCGTTGATGACGACCGGCTCGCCGGCGATCATCGCCGCGGTCCATTTCGGGATGACGGCGGCGTAGGCGCCGTGCGGGTCCTGCCGCGGACCGAACACGTTGAAGTAGCGCAGGCCGATCGACTCGAGGCCGTAGCAGCGGGCGAACACGTCGGCATAGAGTTCGTTGACGTATTTCGTGACGGCGTATGGGCTCAGCGGCCGGCCGATCACGTCTTCGACCTTTGGAAGTCCCGGATGATCGCCGTAGGTCGAACTGCTCGCGGCATAAACGAACCGAGACGCCTCCGCGTCGCGCGCGGCGACCAGCATGTTCAGGAAGCCGTCGACATTGGCGGCGTTGGTCGCGATCGGATCGAGGAGGCTGCGCGGCACCGATCCGAGCGCCGCCTGGTGCAGGACGCAGTCGACGCCGGCGCACGCCTTGCGGCAGTCGGCGAGCCGCGTGACGTCGCCTTCGATCAGGTCGAATCCGCGCCAGCGCGCGGCGCCGGCCCGGGCCCGCACGTCGTCGAGATTGCGCGCGTGGCCGGTCGAGAAATTGTCCAGCCCGATCACCCGCTGACCGAGCTCGAGCAACGTTTCGAGCAGGTTCGAACCGATGAAGCCCGCGACGCCCGTGACCAGCCACGATCTCGGCGTCTCCTGCAGGTCACGGCGAACCTTGCGATAGGCCGCCGCCGCCTCGGTCACAGGCGGACGTCCGACTGGTCGGCGGCGAACAGGTTCTTGACGTCGAACAGGACGTGGGCCGGCTTGCCCAGGGCGCGGATCTTTTCCGGTCCCATCGCGCGAAACAGGTCGTGCGCGACCGCCAGAACGATGCCGTCGTAGCTGTCGGGGGTGAGGGCGGCCGTCGGCGACAGGCCATATTCCTGGCGGGCCTGCTCGGGATTCGCCCACGGGTCGTAGACATCGACGCCGACGTTGTACTGCTTCAGCTCATTGATCAGATCGATGACGCGCGAGTTGCGGATATCCGGGCAATTCTCCTTGAAGGTGAGCCCCATCACCAGGACCTTGGCGCCGTCGATCTGGATGCGACGGCGGATCATCGCCTTGGTCAGTCGCGAACCGACATAGGCCCCCATCCCGTCGTTCAGGCGCCGGCCGGCCAGGATAATCTCGGGATGATAGCCGATCGCCTGCGCCTTGTGCGTCAGATAGTAGGGGTCGACGCCGATGCAGTGGCCTCCGACCAACCCCGGCCGGAAGGACAGGAAATTCCACTTCGTGCCCGCGGCGATCAGAACGGCCTCGGTGTCGAGGCCCAATTTGTTGAAGATGATCGCCAGCTCGTTGACCAGGGCGATATTGAGATCTCTCTGGGTGTTCTCGATCACCTTCGCGGCCTCGGCGACGCGGATGCTCGGCGCCTTGTGGGTGCCGGCGGAAATGATCTGCCGATAGAGAGAGTCGACGATCTCCGACGCCTCGGGCGTCGAGCCGGAGGTCACCTTCTTGATCTCGGTCAGCCGGTGCAGCTTGTCGCCCGGATTGATGCGCTCGGGACTGTAGCCGACGAAGAAATCCTGGTTGAACGTCAGACCCGATTCGGATTCGAGAACCGGCACGCAGTCCTCTTCCGTCGCCCCCGGGTAGACGGTCGACTCGTAGATGACGATGTCGCCGCGCTTCAGGGCCTTGCCGACCGTTTTCGAGGCCCGCAGCAACGGCCCGAGATCCGGACGCTTATGGCCGTCGATCGGAGTGGGCACCGTGACGATGAACAGCCTGCAGGTGTCGAGGTCGGCGCAATTGCTGGTGAAACGCAGCGACTTCGCCGCGCGCAAGTCTTCGTCCGCAACCTCGAGGGTCGTGTCGCAGCCGGTGCGCAGCGCCTCGACCCGAGACGCATTGATGTCGAAGCCGACGACATCCCGCACCTTGCCGAATTCGACGGCGAGCGGCAAACCGACATAACCCAGGCCGATCACTGCGAGTTTGCCGGTCGCGGTCGGTTGGAAATCGATCTGCATCGGTTGCCCTCGGTAGCCGCGTGGAAGTCGATAGCAGGTGTCGAACTCGGCCGGTTCCGCGGCCGATCGTTCGTCTTGGCGTCCGCGCCGCCGCGCCCTCCGGGCCACGGACGCGGAGCGGCGGACCGGACAGAGCCGGCGGCGCGGGTTCAGTTCCGCTGGTCGGGCGAGGCGCGCCCGAGGTCTGACGAGACGTCGTCGGCGCCGTCCGTCCCCGACAGTTCGCCCGGTTCGACGCGCTCGCTCGATGGCGGCGCGGCCGGCAGAAGCGCCGCGTCGACGGCCGCCGCGTCGTCGCCGCCGTTCAGAAGCAACGCGGTCCGCATCGCTTCGACTGTCCCTTCGGGCGCGCTCGAGAGCATCGTCCTGAGCTTCGTCCTGGCGCCCGGGTCGATCCCGGCCCAGCCCCCGACGAGGTCGGCGATCACCGCATGCTGAACGTCCGGAGGCAGGGACTTCCAGAACGGCAACGCGAATTTGGCGCGCGCCGTCATGAAGCGCAGTTCGTTGGGGCCGGTCGTCGTCGACATCGCCAGCGCGGCGG
The DNA here is from genome assembly GCF_003315135.1 of Roseiarcus fermentans. Taxonomy (GTDB): domain Bacteria; phylum Pseudomonadota; class Alphaproteobacteria; order Rhizobiales; family Beijerinckiaceae; genus Roseiarcus; species Roseiarcus fermentans. Next base: position 63,730 of record NZ_QNRK01000028.1, on the reverse strand, counting down.
CGACGGTCTCGGCCGGCTCTCCGGCCTCCCGCCGGGCAATCGCCAGATCCAGCCAGGCGCCGGAGCTCAGCGGCGCCTGCGACAACAGCTGGCCCGCCAATGTCTCCGCCTCGACGGGCGACCGTGGTCGGGCCAGCCTCGCGGCGGCCCGCGCCGCGACGTCGCCGACGAGACTGTCTCCGACGAAAGGCGCCAACGCGGTCGCCGCGCTCGCCGCGTCAGCGGACCGTTCGGCGAGCGCGAGGCTCAAACCCGTGGCGCCGCTTCCAATCGCCAGTCCCGACAGGATCATGACGATGATCGCCGTCCAGAAGCGGATTTCGCGGACTCGGATCATTCCGTATAGTATTTCTTGTAGTAACGATCGCCATAGTAATACGAGTACGCGTACTTCCCGTATTTCTGCGCCTGCGCATGCACCACGTAATTGAAGACCACTCCCGCCACCTTTCGATGACTGGCGAGCCGCTCGACGGAATGGGCGACCATTTCCCGCGGCGTGGACGCCCATCGCACGACGAACAGCGTCTTGTCGACGAGTTGGGAAACGATCAACGCGTCGACGACGGGTCCAAGCGGCGGAGAATCGATGAGGATCAGGTCGTATTGCTCGCGGAGCTCGGCGATGAGCGCCCGGAAGCGATCCGAGCCGAGCAGGTCGGGCGGATTCTGCGTCTTGGCGCCGGCGGGCAGCACCCACAGCTGAAGCTTTTCGTCGCGCAAGACGACGCTCGAGAGCTCGGCGCCGTAGACCAGGTGATCGACCAGGCCCGGGCCGTCCGCGGCGTTGAAATAGCGTGAGACGGTCGGATGCCGCAGGTCGCCCTCGACGATCAGGGTCCGAAGCCCCGACCGCGCCGCGGAGGCTGCGGTGGTCATCGCGATCGTCGATTTGCCTTCGCTGGGGACGGTCGAAGTCACGAGCAGCACTTTCGGCGGATTGTCGACGTCGCTCATTTGCACGGCGCTGCGCAACGAACGGAACGCCTCGGAGAATCGCGACAGCGGCTTGACGAAAGGATATTCCGGCATCGTGATCAACACGCCGTCGTTGGTGAGATCGCGCGTTTCCATGAGGGCGATCGAGGCGAGCAGCGGCAGGTCTAGAAATTCCTCGACCTGCCGCGGCGTCGTGAAGCCGGGATTGAGCAATTCGACGACGAAGGCGCCCCCCACTCCGGCCGCGAGACCCAGGACGAGCGACGCGCCGAGGACGAGCATCGTCCGGGGCGACGTCTGCGGGGCCGGCGGCTGCGCCGGGGTGATGACACGGGCGTCGCGGGCCTCGAAAGTGGACTGCTCCTCCGTCACTTTCGCGCGCTGAAGGAACTCCTCGAACAGGGTCTTGTCGACGGCGGCGTTGCGCTCGAGTTCGCGCAGCGTGATGGCCTTGGAGGCGTCGAGATCCGTTTCCCCCGTGACCTCGTTCAGCGTCTTCTCGATCGCCTGCTGGCGCGCCAGCGCCATGTCGTAGTCGTGCTTGACATCGGCGGCGAGCCGCTCGGCTTCCCTGGCGATCGAGCGGCGCAGATCGGCGAGTTGCGCGTGGATGTTGACGACCGAAGGATGGCGGTCGGAATAGCGAGCGAGCAGGTCCGCCGCCTGGCGCATGAGGTCGTTCTCCTGCTGCCGCAGTTCGGGGATGGCGCCGGCGTTGGCGATATCGGGCAGGTCCGCGACGGAGCCGCCCGCCGCCTGCACCTGCAGCAACAGGTCGAGCCGCGCCTTCTTGTCGGCGGTCTCGGCGCGGGCGGCGACCCGCCGGCCGTTGAGCTGTCCGAGCTGGTCCTGGTTCAGCGTGACGTTGCCGCCGCCCGCGCCGATGAGATTGTTGTCCGAGCGGAAGCGCGCGACCGCTTCCTCCGACTCGCGTAACTGCTTGCGCAAGTCGACGAGGCGGTCGCTGAGCCAGGCGGAGGCGCGCTTGGCCGCTTCGAAGCGCGCGTCGAGCTTGTCGATGACATAGGCGTCGGCGATGGCGTTGGCGAGCCGGACGGCTTTCGCCGGATCGGCCGAGGTGAAGGAGACGTTGAGCACCAGCGATTGGCCGTTGCGGCTAACGCCCACCGCGCCCATGACGTTTTGCACCGTCTGCGCCACTTCGAGCGTGGGCGGCTCGCTGCGGCCGAGTTCGTCGCGTCCGGCAGGCGCCGCCGACGGCGCAGGCGCGGGGGCGGGGCTGAAGAACGCGCGGATCGGGCCGAGCAGCCCCCGGCTGCCCACGACCGGGGTCGCGGCGCCGAACTCCGGGTCGGTGACGAGATGATCCTGCCGCACCACACGGCTGAGCAGCGAGGTGGAGCGGATGACCTGAATCTGGCTCTCGATGGCGGGCAGATCGAGCGCGAATCCGGCGAGCATCGAATCCTGGGCGCCCGCCTTCTCCTTGTTGGGATCGAGCAGCAACTGGGCCGTCGCGGTGTAGAGCGGCGTTTGGCGGGCGATGTAGAGCCCCCCGATCAGGACCGCGAGCGCGGCGACGCCGGCAATGAACTTCCAGTTGCGCCATGCGAAGTTGATCGCGTCCAGGAAATCGAAGGAGGCCGGCTCCTTCCTGTCCGGATGCAGGGTATCGCCACGACCGGTTTCCGGACCGTCCAAGCGCTTCAGCATCTGCGCCTTTCCTGGGCTTGTTCGAGGGTCAATCGGCGACGGCGTGACGGGAGCTTTCCGACTGCGCGACGCCGGCGCCCAGCAGGGCCATGAACGTCAGTGACACGGCCTGGATCTGCAGGCTGAAGTCGACGAGCGCGTGCACGCCGACGGTCAGCGCGGCGGCCGTGGCGACGACCGGCGCCATCGAGTCGCGCTGCCGTATCACCGCCCCGATGGCGCACTTGAGCACGAGCAGCGCCAGCGCCGTCATCAGCGCCGTGCCGAAGACGAGGCCGAGGCCGAGCCAGACCTCGACATAGGTGTTGTGGGCGAGGTCCCAGACTTCGAAGTTCGAGATCGACTGGTCCCGGTACATCGGGAACACGTCGGCGAAGGCGCCATAACCGAATCCGAGAAGCGGGGCGTCGAGGATCGCGCGCATGGCGATGGCGTCGACGGCGAGGCGGCTGACGTCGCCGAGACCCGCGGTCGCGATGCGGCCGACGAACCGGTCGCCGAACCCGATGAACGTCACCGCGATCGCCGCCGCGACGAAGGCGATCCCCTCGATCCGCTCGCCCTGCCGCCGCCGCCGGCGCGTCGTCGTCAAGACGAGGACGGCGAACACGCCGAGCATGGTGGCCAGAATCCCGCCTCTCGAGGCTGTCCCGAGGAGCGCGACCAGGATCACCAGCAGGGCGCCGAGGCAGAAGCCGGCCCGGGCGCCCGTGGCGGCGATCAGGCTCCCGATCCGATTGGAAGCGATCCCGGCGGTGTCGGACATGGCGTGCTGGTACAGGCGCAACGCGAGCGCGGTGACGGTTATCAGGCCGAGACCAGCATAGGTGGCGAAGGAGTTCGGGTTGGCGAAGGTCGAGCGAACGAAGCCGCTTCCGTCGGGCGCATCCAGGAACGGGATCGCGCCGTGCGCCGCGACCGCCAGGATCAGCCCGAGGGCGGAATAGGCGGCGACGACGCCGGCGACGAAGAGCAGCAACAGTTGCGCCCGCGCCGCCCTGCGGCAGAGCTGCATCGCAAGCCACAGCACGCTCGCATCGGTGAGCAAGCGCATCAGCGCCCGTCCGGTGGCCGCGGGATTGACGCTGATCGTCCCGGGCAGGCCGGCGGCCGCGCTTCGGCCGAGCGCGTCCGAAGCCATCGCCCATATCGGGTGGGCGAGGCCGGACATCACGAGCGTCGACATCTGGGCGAGAATCCACACGACGACGGCCAGAAACAATGCGGCCGCAACGGCGATCCGTTTGACGGCGATCGCATGCCGGCGCGCGCGCGCGAGGTTCGAGACCTCGTAAACGAACGCCAGGGCGGGGAATACGATCGCATCCACGCTCCATGGCAAAAGCCGGTTGCCGCCGAGCCAGAGCGGAACCCACGCGAGCCCGGCGATGAGGCCGACGAACAGACAGGCTTCGATCGGGTCGTCGCCCAGCGCTCGCAGGGTCGGCTGATCCGGCGCCGTGCCCCCGTCCTGGGACGCGGCAGGGTCGAATCCGTCCTTGTGTCTCGACATCGCGGTCATTTCGGCATGCTACCGCACTTCGGGTGAACTGACGTTCACGCGTGGAGGGAGATTCGGCGGCGCGCGCGCCCCGCGCGGGGCGCGCGGGTGTCAGACGGCTTCCAGGTTCGCCCTGTCCAGGGTGGCGTAGATCTGGCCGCCGAGAATTTCGAGGAGCACCCGCACCTTGCCGCGCGAGTCGAGCCGCACCAGTCGGCCCATCGCCTGGGCCAGCGGCCCCGAGGCGACGCGCACGGACTGGCCCGTGACGAGATCGCGGTCGAAGCGACAGGCGCCGGTCTCGTCGAGATAGCCGAACAGCGTCTCGACGACCCCGGCGGGAACCGGCAGCGGTCCGTTCTCGCCCATGATCAGGCGCAGGACGCCGATCGTTCCGTTGATCGAGCGCCAGCGGTCGCGATCGAGATCCAGCGCGACGAACAGGTAGCCGGGAAACGCCGCGCGACAGACATCGCGGGTTCGCCTCGCATGGCGGACGGACGCCCGGACGAACGGCAGGAAGACGCGCAGATCCTGGGCGCGCAACTGCATCGCCGCGCCGAATTCCCGATGCGCCAGTGTCTGTACGACATGCCATCGCTCGCCTTGGTCGAGCGGCCTGTCGACAGGCGCAGCGGCTCCATGCGGCTGCGCGGGTTCTCGCGGATGGAGTGAGAGCAAGGCCACAGACCTATTGCACGCTGGCGGGCGAGCCAGGACTGGAGGAAAAGCCGCCCCCGCCGCCGCCCAGGCCCCCCTCCAGGCCGAGACCGCCAGCGCCGCCGTATGGCGCAGCGGAGGTCAGGGCCGCGAAGTCGGCGACGACGTCGGCGACCACCGGGTCGCCGGCGTTGTCCGCCAGGAAGGTCGAAATCGCCCGGGAGCCGGCCGGATCATAACGGCTGAGATAGACCAGCGCGGCCACGATGCCGCGCTCGATCTCCCTGCGATCCCTGGGGTTCGCCCTGTTGGCGGCCCTGACCACGGCTGCGATGGCGCCGGGGTCGGCGATCAGTCGATCTCGCGTGCGCCGCGCCGTTGGCGACAGCGGGACCTGCACCGCCGCGGCGCCGAGTTCGCCGGGCGTCCGGATCTGCTGGGCCGATGCCGGGACCGTCAGAACAGCGGCGGCCGTCGCGAACAAGCCTATGGCGACTATTCTCATCGCGCACCCCAAAACAGTTAATAGTGATAAGTTAGCCCAGCCGAAATTATGTTTTGATGATATACAGCGACATAATTGCGATTTGAGGTTGTCGCCGTGTATTGATAGTTAAAAGTCAATGCGATGTTTCTCCAGTAGGTATAATTTAAGCCACCGCCAAATGTCCAAGCGGTATCGTCGAGAGGACTGTTCGACCAGGCCGTCCGCGCCCATCCTCCCCGCACCGCCAAGGACCAAGACGTCGCCAACGAATAATCTGCCTCGAATCGCGCCTGAGACGTGACGCCGTTCGGCGATCCAGCGATCGCCTGCAACGGAATTGGCTGCAATTGAACCACGGCGACCGGCGGCAATTGTGTAACGGCAGATCCAACGGAATTTTCGAGGGATACGGCGAGCGTGAGATACCGCGTCGGATAGTAGGAGATCCTTCCGCCGAATGCCGGCGCGCCGACGGACCCGAAGACACGACTGACGCTGTTCTGCGTCTGGTAGCCGGCGTAAATTTCGCCGCGAAACAGGCCGATGAGATCGGACCTGAGGCCGCCGATCACGCGATAGCCATTCGTGTCGTACCAGCCGTTCCAGTAGCGCGCCCAGTCGCCGCCGCCTTCGATGAACACGCTCAGTTGCGGCGTCACCCAGTAGCCCGTCCGCACGAACGCGTCGTAACTGGCGCCGCTCTGCGAACCGCCTCCGAGCGGAAGCGCTTCGTATTGCGTGAGTTGCGCCCCGGCGCCGACCCTCACGTAGAAGCGGTCGGCCAGGAGTTTCTCGATCGCCAGCGCGCCGCTCGCCTCATTCCAGTTCTGGTTCAGCGCCGCGGTGCTGGTCGTGTTGATCGAGGAGACGAACGACGAGCCGGCTGCGCCGAATGTCCCGAAAATTCCGTTCTGGCGGGTGAATGCGCCGGTCACGTCGACCGTCAGGTCTGCGGTCGGCTTCCAGACATGGTCGAAAGACGCTGTCCCGGTGACGTTGTTCGGCGACGGCGTGTTCGTGAAGGGCGGGCGCGACGCGTCGGGATAGACGGTGGCGTCGGCGTTGAGCGTGAGCGTGGTCTTGTGGATCCCCTGATCGTCAACCGCGACCACGTTCGGCGTGAACTCGAGGCCCATGCCGTTCACCCGGTGGTTTTCGGACGTGAAGAGATTGTCGTTGTAGATCGCGCCGACGAAGATCGAGGGGTAAACGAGGAACCCGCCGACGACCAGACCGTTTGCCGGAAGGGGGGCTCCCTGGATTCCGAGGGCTGCGTCGGAACGAGACGCGGCGGCCGAACCCGACCCGCCGGCGGCCGCGTTGGTCGCGTCCTGCGCCCGCGCCATCCCCGCCAGCGTCAGGACGCCGAGCACGAGCGGCAGCGCCGCCCGGACGCTTCGTTCCGCCGGCCGCAGCCGGCTCCAACAAGTGGGCGCGTTGCCATAGTAAACATCCATGATGCAACTTTGAAATGGTTGCGCATGAACAATCCAATATCCTCACACTACAAACGCCGCAAGAGAAAAAAGTCCGCATGATTTCCAGTTTGTAATCTTAACACGTTTGTAGACTTTGTCATTGACGTTCAACAGAAGTTCTGTAAACGGAATAATTCGTGACCATTCATTTATCGTGAAATCTAGACTCGAAAACCTGATTCATCTTTCGCCAATAACAAAGATGGTTTACGCTGTCGACTAAGCTCTACAAATTGTTTGACTTGAAGAAGATGTGGCCACTAGTTTGGGGCTGGCGATCACGGGGTCTGACGTTGTCGAAGATCTGGCGGGCCATATGTGGAGCAGCGTTCGGCAGCGCCGTCTTGTCGGGCTGTGCGAGTGTCGACAGCCTCGGTCCGGCGACGGCGACCGAGCAGGAGGCGCTGATCACCGCGGCTGCGACGACCGCGCCGGACCTTCAGCCGGGCGAGAAGATCAAGGTGACGGTGTTCGGCGAGGACCGTCTTTCGGGAGAATACGAGATCGACCCGGGCGGCAACGTCTCCCTGCCGCTTGCCGGGACGGTCAAGGCGGCCGGCTTGAGCAACAAGCAGTTCGAGGCGGCGTTGACCAAGGCGTTCCGCGGCGAGTACCTGCGCGATCCCAAAGTGACGGTCGAAGTCTCGAGCTTCCGGCCCTTCTACATACTCGGGGAGGTGGAAAAGCCCGGCGAATACCCGTTCAAGGGCGGCCTGAACGTGTTGAGCGCAATCGCGCTCGCGGGCGGCTCGACCTATCGAGCGAGCCGGTCCGATGTATCGATCCAGCATTCCGGCGAGGCGGGCTTCAAGCAGTATCCGCTTTCGCCGACCATTCCGGTGCTGCCGGGCGACCTGATCCGGGTGCCGGAGCGTTACTTCTGAGCGGCGCTTCTCGACGATCCGTCACGCCGACGCAGCCGCGGCGCGGCTTCGACGCATTGCCGGAGCGCGGCGATGTGCGCGAGGCCGAACTCACCGACGCGATCGCGCCGGCTCTCGACGCCAGCGCCTGCCCGACCTCGTGGCCCGCTTTCGCCCGCCCGAGACCGGGACCCCGATGCCGCCGTTGGTCCTCAATCCCATCCGGTTTACGAATCCCGAGCGCCAATCGCTCGGCGCCGCGACGCCGTTTCGACAAGCGCGCACCGATTCGGCCTGCCTCGGAGCGCCGCGCTCTCCATGCGGAAATTCCTCGCCGGTTTCTCGGTTGAGGAGATTGGCCTGCCGCTGGCAAATCGCGATGCAGCCGTCGCCGATCCAGTCTCGACTTCTCCTACTTCCCCCTCGCCCTCGCCCTCGGCCAGACGCGGACGCGCTGGACGAGGGCGGGCATTCTGTTGCGGGCGCCAATTCCGGCTTCGCCCGCAACGCCCGGCTCGTCGAGGAAATCGCCGTCGAGCGCCTGCAGGCCGAGGCCGAGGCGGCCGCAACCTGCTGCCGACCGCGCATCGAGCGCGCCGATGCGCAACCCGCTCAGGCGGCGGCGCGCGCGCGGACTTTCGTCGCTTGCGCTCACCGCACCCGACTTGGCTCTCCATCCGCGAGCGCTATCTCGGTCACGCGCAATCCGCTCGCTGCAATCCGCGAAGGGAACACAGTCTTGAGTCCCTCTTCGTGGGCCGGGATCACGCGGCGCATCTCCCCGCCGGCGCGCTTGATCATCTCGTCGATCGCCAGCAACATATTGGTCTGACTGCCGCTCCCGAGCCCGACCGGGACATAGTAGGGATCGGCTTCGTTGTTGCCGTGCAGATTCTCGAACTGGTAAATCAGGTCGCCCGCCATGACCCAAACGTCGGCCGAGTCGCGTTTGCCGTCGTTACGAATGACCACGTATTGGGAGCCCGGCGTGTGGCTCTCGTGCGCGGGATAAAGATCGATATGGGGCAGCACGTCTTCGAGAGCGCCCTCGAGAGAAACGAGCCGGCCCTGGCGTGCGAGTTCGACTACGCGCAGAACATCGCCAGGATCGACGGCCTCCATGAGCCACCGGAACCTTCGGCCGATCGACATCGCCCAAACCCATCGCGAAAGCTCCCTTTCCTGAATGAAGAACGTTGCTTTCGGAAAGAGGTCCGTGCCCCCCATGTGATCGAAATGGCCATGGGTCAGAATCACATGCGTGATCTGCTCAGGGGTCAGTCCGCATTCGCCAAGGACAGTGTGCGGGTCGCGCCAATTCGAGATCCCGAACATCTCGGTCAGCTCGCGCCCGTGGTCCACGTCGTTGTAACCCACGTCGATCAATGCCGCGAAGTCCGGTCCTTTGACCAGAGTGTAACAGAAGGGAAGCCGAAGCGTTCCCCGGTTATGGGCGCCGTATACGACCGCGCTCGCCGGCAGTTCTTCGACGCGGCAGTACTCTAGAACCCAAATGGAATACTTGCTCATAATCGCCTCCCTTTCGCTTCTTTTGGTTATCCGCTACAAGGCTCGATCCGACGCTCGCGAAGACCTCGATGGGCCGCGCAGCAGGATTGGCTGAAATCGACGACCTGAAAGCCCGGCAGCGCCTTGCTCCCTGCCAGCATCTCCCGCCACCCTGCCTTCAGCGTCTGATGCGCCCGATCAAGCGACGGCTCGTCAATCCGCAGCGAACCCTGCCGAGCAATTCGCAAGGCCTCGCCAATTCGTTCGCGGGCGAGCGAAAGGTGAAAGTGGTGGTGAGCCGCGGCTGCGGGCGCCTCGATCGCACCGAGGATGTCTTCCGCTTCTTTGAATGCGGTTTCGGCCTGCGCAAGGATCGGCTCGTCAAGGACACGATCTCGCTTGCCAATCGACACCAACACGAGCAGGGCAGCAAGCTGCGCCGCCGCGTTGCGCAGGGCATCGAAACCCGCCTGCGCCTTCAGAACGTAAGTCGCCGTCCGACCGTCGAGAGCGGCGTCGGCGGGAAACGCCCGGAAGCCCTCGCCGTCGCCGATGCGCGTTTCCTTTGCGAAGCGCATTGCCAGAGACCCTCTCTGTGTTCAGCGTTGAGAGGCGCGGCGCAAAAAAAACCAGCGCGCGCCGCCCCGATTCAGGCGCCGATGCCGAAACCGGCGTAACCGGAGTTGACGATCTGGCTCATCTCCTTGATGTAATTCGCCATTCCGTTCATGTAGAACATTGCGGCCCTCGGCTTGCCGGGAATGTTGGTCCCGTTGATCCAGCTATCGGTGCGCGCGAACAAGGTCGCCGCGGCGCCATCGACACACACCTTGACCCACGCCTTTTCGGTCTCTGGCGAGACCTCGACGGTCTTGCCGCCGGTTGCGCGCGCGTGGACCACGAGATCGGCGAACCAGTTGACCTGCCATTCATGCACCAGCGGTTGGCTGGTAAAGGGGCAGAACGGACCGTAGATCATGAAGAGGTTCGGGAAGCCGGAGATCGCGACGCCCGCGAAGGCGCTCGGTCCATTCCTCCATTTGTCCTGAAGCTTCTGACCGTCGCGGCCGGTCGTGTCGATCTTCAGATAGTTGCCGGTGACTGCGTCGAAGCCGGTCGCGAAGATGACGACGTCGAGTTCGATCTCTCCACTGGTTGTCCGGATGCCGCGCTCGGTAAACCCCTGAATCGGGTCCGCCTTCACGTCGACGAGCGTAACGTTCGACCGATTGTAGACCTCGTAGTAGTTGTCGGTCGCGAGCGGCCGCTTGGCGTAGAAATCATTCGGGCAAAGCATCTCGGCGACCTGCGGATCCTTGACGGTGCTGCGGATCTTGTCGCGCATGAAATCGGTCGCTGTCTTGTTCGCCTCCTCGCTGGTCGTCAGGTCGCTGAAGGTCTCGAGCATGAAAGCGAAGCCGTTGCCCCGATCCCACGCCTGCTGATAGAGGCGCTGTCTTTCCGCATCCGACACGCTCAACGCCGGAATCGTGCTCTCCTGGAAACCGAACACGGCGCCAGTATTAAGATTCCACCGGAAGAACTCATCCGGATCCTCTTGTATCGCGCGAAGCGCTTTCTCAGGAAGCGGATGCTGGTTGCCGAGCGGGACGACATATTGCGGAGTCCGCTGCAAGACGTAGAGGTGACCGACCTCGGGCGCGATCGCCGTTATCACCTGAACGCCCGTCGAGCCCGTGCCGATCACGGCCACGCGCTTGCCCTTGAGATCAACGGGACGCTGAGGCCAGCGCGAGGCCGAGATGATTTCGCCCTTGAATGTCTCCGAGCCGGTGAACTTCGGGATGTTGGTCGAGGAGAGGAGACCAACCCCTTCGACGACGAACTGGGCTTTGTATCGCCTTCCATCCGCGGTCGTCAGTTTCCAGCCTGGCGATGTCTCATCCCACTCGGCGTTCACCACTCTCGTGTTGAAGTTGATCGAGCGCCTGAGATCATGTTTGGTCGCGACCGTGTTCAGGTAGGCCAACACTTCCGGCTGCTGCGGATAACGCTCCGACCATTTCCAGCTGCGTACGAGGTCTTTGTCGAAGGAATAACAGTAGACCGTCGCCTCTGTGTCGACGCGGCAGCCCGGGTACCGATTCCAATACCACGTGCCCCCGACGTCACCGGCGTCATCAAAGGCCTGGACGTTGAGGCCAAGCTCGTTGCGAAATTTGTGCAGCGCATAGAGACCGCCGAAGCCCGTGCCGATCACGGCAACGTCAAGCTCGGTGACATCGGGGCTCGAATGGGCGATCTCGGTCATTGAGTGCTTCCTCCGTTATGCGGTCCCATCTCGCCCGGCGAACCGTCTTGCCGAGACGTTGATGTAACCTTGAACATTCTTGCTTTGCGACCACGCCGCGGCCTGCTCCGCAATCCAGCCGTGGAACCCGCGATTAGGTGAATTCCACGACGCCTATTCGCCTTCAGCCAGCGGAAATGCGTCGCTCGGCGCGCCCCAGGCGCAGTATCCTCCGTCAACCGGAAGGGTGGCGGCGGTGATGAAGCGGGCGCGATCCGAGGCCAGAAAGAGCAAGGCCTCCGCGACATCCTCGGCGCTTCCCATCCTTCCCATGGGGGTACGCTTGCGGATACGTCGCTCGTCGATCTTGCCTTCGCCGATCAGCTTCTCGGTCATCGGCGTTCGAATGTATCCAGGCGCCACGGCATTCACCCGTATGCTGTGCGGTCCCCACTCGCAGCCGAGGACCCGCGTCAGCATCCCGATGCCCGCCTTCGCCGCGCTGTAAGCGGTTCGCACTGGCAAGCCCAGGACCCCTGCGATCGAACTCATATTGAGTATGACCCCGGACCGGCGCGCAATCATCGAAGGCGCGACCGCCTTGGAAACAAGGAAGGTTCCGGTCAGATGGACGTCGATCAGGCGCTGCCAATGCGAGAGGGATTGCTCGACGGTGGGCGCAAAGATGTCCGGCACGCCGGCGTTGTTGACGAGAATGTCGATCTTGCCGTGGCGGTCGATCGCCTCGGCGACCATGGCGTTCACCTGCGCCTCGTTGGAGACGTCGCCGGCCACTGCCGAATGGTTCTCGCCGAGGCCGCGCGCCGCCTCCTGCGCAAGCGCGAGGCGCAAGTCGTTGACGACGACTGTTGCGCCCTCACGCGCAAAGGTTCTCGCGGCCACGAGGCCAAGCCCGCTCGCCGCTCCGGTGATAAGGGCCACGCGCCCCTGCAATTCCATCGAACGGCCCCTCAGCGCGCTTCTACGATCGCCCTCACGAATCGCGGCAGGTCGACGCCATACTTGGCTTCGAGATATTCCTGGGAGCCGCACTCGAAGAAACTGTCGGCGAGACCGATCTTGATCATGGGCTTCACGATTCCGGAATCATACAACGTCTCGACCACGAGGCTCGCCAGCCCGCCTGTCGTCTTGTGATTCTCTGCGACAATCAGGCGACGGAACTGTTGTGCAAAGTCGCGGACCGAGCGGGCGTCGAACGGCTTGATCGTCGACAGGTGGAGCACACTCGCCTCCACTCCGGCGGCCGAGGCCGCTTTGGCGGCGTCCAACGCGCGCGCCGACATGTAGCCAGTCGAGATGATCCCGACGTCGCCGCCGCGCCGCAAAAGCTTCGCCTTGCCAAGCTCGAACCTGTAGTCGGCTGGGAGTTCGACCGGAACTTTGCCGCGCAAGGTGCGCACATAGACGGCGCCGGGAATGTCGGCGACGGCCCGCACAACCTGCTTGAGCTCGGTCGCGTCGCAGGGGTCGATGATCGTGAGGTCCGCGATTCCGCGCATCATGTTGAGATCTTCAGTGGCCTGATGCGTGGCGCCATACCCGTTCATCAAGCCCGGCATGCCGGCGAAGATTTTCACATTCGCCTTTGAATGGGCGCCGGCGATCGCGACAAAATCATAAGCGCGTCGGGTGATGAAGACGGAGTAGGTGGTGCAGTATGCGATCTTGCCGGTCTTGGCGAGGCCAGCGGCAACCATGACAAGACACTGCTCGGCCATGCCCACATTGAAAAAACGCGTGGGATGAGCGTCGCGGAACGGCAGAATGTCGCTGTAGCGTCCCATGTCCGCGGTGAGCCCCACAATCTCGGGGCGCTCGGTTCCGAGCTCCGCCAGCGTTCGACCAAACGGCGCGAGTTCCGTGGTCTTGCCGGAGATGTCGATCAACTCCCCCATGCCGCGGGTGCGGCCGGGCGAAAAAGTGTCCTCAGCCATTTTCGCGCTCCAATTCGGCGACGAGCGCATCCCACTCGCTATTGTCGACCCTCACGAAATGCGCACGCTCTCGTTTCATGATGGTCGGCACGCCGAATCCTGGGGTGGTGCGCATGACGATTGCTTTGGGCTTTTCGTCCCGCGCTCTCATCCGAGCCAGCGCGTCGACCAACTCGGCCATGTCGTTGCCGTTCACCTCGGCGGTGTCCCAACCGAAGGCGGCGAACTTGTCGGCCACCGGCTCGATCTTCACCGTAATCGGGCCGTCCGCCTGGATCCCGTTGCAATCGATCAGCGCGACGAGGTTGTCGCATTTGAAGGTCGCCGAGGCCATCGCCGCCTCCCAGGTCGACCCCTCCTCCAGCTCCCCGTCGGACAGCTCGCAGATCACTCTGGCCTCCGAGCCATCGAGCCTGAGCCCCATGGCCATGCCGACCGCCTGCCCGAGGCCATGTCCGAGCGAGCCGCCGACCACCTCGACGCCGGGAAGATCGTCAAAAGTGCTCATTGGCAAGCGTGACCCGTTCAGGCCATAGGTCGGAAGTTCGGCTGCGTCGATATAGCCCGCCTCGGCCAGGGTCGCATACATTGCGATCGAGTAATGGCCTGTCGACAAAACAAATCGGTCTCGCTCCGACCAGGTCGGGTTGGCCGAATCGTAGCGCAACTCATGAAAGTAGATCGCCGCCAGGCAGTCCGCTATCCCAAGCCCTTGGGCGATGTACCCCTCACCCTTACCCCTGGCCATCGCCATCATCTTGCGACGCAGATTGAGCGCTCTCGAGCGCAGACCAGGAATATCGGGCGGGGAAGCCGGGTGGTTCTTAATGGACATGATTGTTACGATCATACCATGATAGGAGAGATCTTCCGCGGCTTGGCCGTGGCTCTGGAGAGAGCTTCCGAGGCGAACGGCCTTCGAAAACGGAAGCGCCCTTCGAACGGTTGCGAACCACGACGCGCTCCTCCCGAGCCGCATATAGCGAGCGTTCGCTCCTTTTATTCCGCTCGCGCTTTTTTTGCAAGGACGCAAGTGCTATGATTTCAGAAGGACGCTGCAACTGCGACAGGCGAGCCGAGAGGGCACCGTGAGTTACCCGAGTCGAAACGGACTGACGGCCAACGTCTCGACGGAGGTCCTGTGTGGGCGCATTTTGGAACGGCATCGCGACGCCATTCGGGTGCAAAAAACCCATATCGCGGTGGCCAATCTCGCCCGGATCATCGATGCGACGCTGAAGCTTTCCAACAGGCAGGGCTTTCAGGCGACGACCCTGCGGGACCTGGCGAAGACGACCGGCCTCAGCATGGGCGGGCTCTATTCGTACTTCTCAGGCAAGCCCATGCTTCTTTCGATGATTCTGAGGGAAGTGGCCTCGACGGTGGCCGACGTCCTCAGCAAGCCGCCGCAAGAGGTCACAATCGATGCAGCCGCGCACCTTCGATGGTTGATTGAATCGCACATCCGCTTGACCGAAACCCTGCAGCCCTGGTTCGTCTTCGCCTATATGGAGGCGAAAGCCTTCCCGCCGGCCGAACGGCGGATTGCAATCGACAGCGAAGCCCTAACCGAGGCCATCATAGCGCGCGTTCTCGAGCAAGGCGCCGCCGCGGGGATCTTTGCCCTGTCTGACGTTGGCCTTACCGCCGCCCTCATCAAGCCGCTGCTGCAAGACTGGTACGTCAAGCGGGCAAAGTACAGAAGGCGCGGCATTTCGATCGACACCTATATTGCGGCGGTCATCAGTTTCGTCACCGCCGCGATCTCGGCCAAGGAACCGACGCCGGCTGTCCCAGTCGACCTCGCCTGAAACACCCGGCCTGCGGACCCACTCTCGGGCAATCGTCGCGATCCGGGTGAGCGGTCGTTCAAGCCGCCAAACGTTCGACGCGACGAACAGCTTCCCCAATACCGCTCTCGGTCGCCGTCGGGGTCACGTTGGCGAGATGCGGCGCAGTCATGGTCAGGCGCGCGATCTCGGCCACCTCCTCGTCCGTCGGGCGATCCATGCCGAGTCGCGTGAGCGAAGACGGAAGTCCGATTGCGCGATAGAATCCGAGAAGATCGCGGAGAAAGTCGTCCGGCCGGTTCTCGAACGCGAGCTGGACAAGGAGGCCGTAGGCGACCTGATCCCCATGGATGGCGTCGCGGGCGCCCCGGGCGTTGACGAGACCCCGCGTCATGGAATGGGCAAGGGAGAGCCCGCCGTTCTCGAACCCGAGCCCGCTCATCAGAATCGTCGCTTCGACGACCCTTTCGAGGGCATCGTCGACCCGCTGCCGTTCGACGGCGGCGAGCGCATCGACAGCGTGAGCCCGAAGCGTCTGGTAACAGGCGTCGGCGATGACCATCGCCGTGTGAAGGGGACGTGTGCCGAAAGGAGTCTTTCCGGTTCCCCGAAGGCAACCCTCCGCTTCAAACTTCTTGGCGACGGCGTCTCCGATGCCCGCCCGAAGCAGTCGGGCAGGGGCTCTTGCGATGATGGCGGTGTCGACGACCACCGCCTCCGGACTGCGCGGCATTTTGTCCACGGAAATCAAGGAGTGGGACGCGTCGTACATTGCGATGACGGATGACGTGGGGCTGTCGTTCGAGGCGATTGTCGGGACCGTCACCACCGGAAGGCCGAGTTTGAGCGCAACCGCCTTTGCGGCGTCGAGCGACTTGCCCCCGCCAATGCCGACGGCCGCAGTTGGAACTGCGCCCCCGAGCTCGGCGATCAGATCGTCGATCGCGGCATAGGTGATCTCGCCGGAGAACGGTTTGACGATGGCCGTCACGGAGGCGCGCCCGAGCGTCGCTTCAAGTCGGTCACGGAGAGCTTCCAGCATCAAGGCGTCGACGACAATCAGGGGACGCGGTCCGAACGGAGCGATGATCGGACCCAGTTCGTCGAAAACGCCGGGACCTTGGTAGTAGCGGTGGGGAGAACCGAAAACGCGCATCGGGGGTCTGCAACTCCTAAAGAGCGACTGCTCGTCTGGATCCAGCGAGATCAGGAGCCGCTGGTCGTCCGTCGCTGGACGCCCAGGCGCGAGTACAGAATCGCGGCGACGAGGGTTAGGATTCCCAGCAGCCAGTACTGCCAGGCGGGAGAAAGCCGAACGAAGGTGGTCACGTTGATGATTTGCTGGATCAGGGTCGCTCCCAACAGGGCGCCGACGAAAGAGCCTCGGCCGCCGAACAGGCTGGCGCCGCCCAGAACCACCGCCGTGATGCTCGCCAGCGTGTAATTGACTCCGGCGGTCGGGTCGCCGACGCCGATCTGCGCCATCAGCATCACGCCACCGAGGTAAGTGAGCAGCGAACAGAGAAGAAAAGCGCCGAAATAGGTCAGGCCGACATTGACGCCGACCCGGCGGGCGTTTGCCTCGCCCGACCCAACGGCACGCAGCGTCAGGCCCCAGCGGCTGCGGCGCAAGCCATATTCGAGCAGCGCAGCAAGAGCCACGCAGGCGAGGAAGGCGACCGGCACGAAACCGATATGGCTCTCGATCACGGCGGCGACGTCCGAATTGAACAGACCGTCAGGAACCGGGCGCAGGAGCAGAGAGACGCCCTGCAGTCCCATATACGTCGTCAGGGTCGCGATGACCGGCGTAATCCGAGCCCGGCGAGTGAGAAACCAGTTTGTGCACCCGACCGCGGCGGCGACGAGGAGCGACAGCAGAAAGCCCCCGACAATGGACGGTACGGATACGCCGTCGTTGACCAGGAATGACGCGACCACCACCACGAGCCCGGTCAGCGGCCCGACCGAAAGGTCGATTGCTCCGACCAGGAGGATGACCAGTTGTCCGAGCGAGACAAAGGTCGTCGCGGTCAGGAGCGTCAGCATGTTGGAGAAATTGCGGCTGGTCAGGTAGTACGGGCTGATGAACGAAGCGAAGGCGCCGAGCGCCAAAATCGCCACGAGCAAAACGAGGCTCGGCGCATAGTCTCCCTGGAGGAAGCTCATGAGAGGAGACGCTCGCCGCGCGGCGGCGCCGCGGGTGCGCAGCGCCGTCGCCGTCAGCGCCGCTTCGGTAATGTTTCGTTCGACCACCTCCGCGCCCGACAGCTCCGCGATCACCGAGCCGCGCGAAAAAATCAGGACGCGGTCGCACAAGCCCTCGAGTTCCATCGCGTCGGCCGACGCAATGACCACGCCGCGGCCGCCCGAGGCGGCGGCGCGAAGAATCGTGTAGATCTCGAAGCGGGCGCCGGCGTCGACCCCTTGAGACGGCTCGTCAGCGAGCAAGACCGCCGGCTGGTCCATGAGGCACCTTGCAATCACCACCTTTTGCTGATTGCCGCCGGATAAATTCTGGATCTGCGTCTCGAGTCGTGGAGTCTTGATCGACAGAGCCGCAACCTGGTTGTTGATCTCCGCGAGCTCACGACGGCGATCGATCACGCCAAAGATCGCGTTCCGGGCAAGCGCGATCAGCCCGATATTCTTTCCCACCGAAAGCGACAGCATGAGCGCCTCGCGATGGCGCTCGCGGGGCACATACACGAGCGCAGCCCGGCGAGACTCCGCCGGGCTCGAGACATTGCGCGTCTCGCCATTGACCCGGACCTGCCCCGAGGACGGGACGAGGCCAGCGAGCGCCCGCAAAAACTCGCGCTGGCCATTGCCCTCGATCCCGGCGAGCCCAATGATCTCGCCGCGCCGGGCATGGAGCGTGACCGCGTTGAATCCGGCGCCCGACAGCCTATCGACGGCAAGCACCGGCTCGGCCTCGGCGTCGATCATCGCGGCCTTGGGCGGAAAGGCGGATTGAAGCGTGCGCCCGACCACGAGATTGACGATCTGCTGAACGTCGAGATCCGTAACGTTGAACGTGCCGCGGATCTCGCCGTCCCTCAGGACGGTCACCCGGTCTGCGATCGCCTTGACCTCGTGGATCCGATGCGAAATGTAGATCACGGTGCAGCCGGCGGCCGTTGTCGCTCGAATCCTGCGAAACAGAAGCTCGATTCCGTCGCGATCCATGTGTTCGGTTGGTTCGTCGAGAACGAGCACCCGCGGATTGAAGGATGTCGCTTTGATCAGCTCGACGAGGTGCTGTTCGGACATCGACAGGCTTTTGATGCGCGCGTTGGGCGAAAACTCGGCGTCCCATTGCGATAGTCGCTCGCGCACCCAGGCGGCGCGACCGCGGATCTGGGACCGAACCGCCGACGGCATCGCCAGGATCAAGTTTTCGGCGACTGTCAAATCCGGCAACAAAGCCGGGTGTTGGTGGACAAGCGCCAAACCACGCTGTGTGGAATTTGCCGAGGAGAAAACCTCGACCATCGCGCCGTTGATCTCGACCGCGCCAGCGTCCGGAACGACGTCGCCAGCCGCTACGCCCATCAAGGTCGACTTTCCGGCCCCGTTCTCCCCGACGAGCGCGTGCACCTCTCCGGCCAGGCTTTCGAACGACACATTCTTCAGGGCGACAACGCCCGAAAAGCGCTTGGTGACCTTACTCAGGCGCAACGTGACGGAAGGCGCCGCGCGTTCGGGCGCAACGCCGTCGTCCTGATCCTGCCCTGCCCCGGGTTGCGACATCCCACCGTGCACGCGTGGCCCCATCCTCATCGGTTCGAATTCGAGACACGGCGGCGTCTCCAGGAGAGGCCGCCATGACCCTCATCCGTTACTGCGCGAAAACCGCCTTCAGTTTGTCCGGGGGCAGTTGCGAAGAGAAGATCGCGTCCGGCGGCAGGCTCGAATCGCACTTCGGCGGCAACTTCGGATCGGTCGAATCCTCGACGATCGGCTGATTGACGATCGAGGGCTCCGGATCGTCGACACCCTCGGCTTTTGCGACCGCCTTGCGCAGAGCGACGCGAACCAGCCATGTGCGCGAACTGACCGTCATCATCTGATAGTTGGGATTGGCCGCCTTGTTTTCCTGCCACAGGCAGGCGAACTCGTTGGCGTCGTTGGCCGCCCACGGCACGAGGGGGTGCTTGGCGTTGATGAAGGCGCGGATGCCGCCGACGGAACCCCCGCCGTAATCAGAAATGATCGCGTCGATCTGCGGATAACGTGTGAGCAGGCCCGACACGACCTTCTGCGTCTCCGCCGGGTCCCAGTTGGTATCCACCGGTCCGCCGCCGAGCAGTTCGATCTTCGGAAAGTCGGCAAAAACCTTCTTGATTCCCTCGAGTTCGGCCTGGCTTTGCAGGTTGCCCGGAGTGCCGCCCAGAAAGACAACCTTTCCTTGACCGTTCAGGGTCTTTGCGACCCATTTCGCCCAAGTGGAGCCGTCGCTCGGCGTATTGGGCGCGACGAAGTCGAGATAATCGACTCCCGGCTTTCCGCCCGGCGACGCGGTGTAGGCGACGATCGCAACGCCTGCTTTGTGGGCCGCGCGAATAGCCGGCAGCATGGCGGGCCCTGCGTCAGGGAACACCACGATCGCCTCCACGCCCTGGGCGACGAGGCTCTGGATGTCCGAAATGGTCTTCTGGGGATTGTTCTGCCCGTCGGCGTAGAGGACCTCTTTGATGTTGGGACACTTCTTCGCCTCGTCTTCATATTCGGCGCGGGTTATGCGCCGCCATGAATTGCCGCCGAAACCGTCGACCAGGGCGACGCGAATCGGCTTTGTGCCGCAGACCTTGTCCATGGTCACGAGTTCGTCGACGTTTCCGACTCGACCGACCGTGGCCATCATCTTGTCTTGCGACCATGCGGCTCCGGTCGGCGCAAGGCCGAGCGCCAGAACCGCCGCAGCAACAGACGATCGAAGACGCAGGCCGATTGCCCCCGCCCTTCCGGTCGTACGACCTCCTGCAATTTCATCCATCATCGAACGCTCCCTTCCTTTTTTCTGAGTTACCTTCCCGAGGCGCCGGGTCATATCCAGCCCCTAACGAAGATCCGTCGCCTGCTGCGCAGGCATCCGCGTGACGCGCTCACCCCGGTCGCAGCCATCGCAACAAGAAACTCTGATTCATCTCGCGAAGTCCCATGCCGACCGCGATCGCCCCGCTCTGAATGAGGAGTTGCACAGCGGTGGGCGCGCCGATCGACAGAACCAACTGGCCGAGTTGTGTAAGGAACAGGGCCGCGATCGCGCTCGCCCCGACATTGCCGACGCCTCCTGTCAGCGCCGTGCCGCCCAGTACGACCGCGGCAACCGACGGCAGAAGATAGGTGTCTCCGATGAACACGCCGGGAGTCTTCAAGAAGGCCGCAAGCAGGATGGCCGCGATCGCGTAGCAAACCCCGGCCAAAACATAAGAGCCGACTTGATAGCGCAAGACACGGATGCCGGCCGCAAGCGCCGCATCGGGATTGTCTCCGACAGCCTCGAACCGCCGGCCGCTGACCGTCAACAAAAGCATGGCCTGGGCAATCGCGATCAAGACGACCGTCAGGACAACGGTATTGGGCAAGCCAGCGGTCGTCGCGAGCGCCCATTGATTGAGCGCGCCCGCGGCGCCGGTCGGCGAGCCGCCGGAATACCATTGCACAAAGCCCAGCAGCAGCGCGTTGACGCCGAGCGTGGCGACGAACGGCGCGACCCCGAACAGCGCAACTGTGAGCCCATTGACGAGCCCGACGACGGCGCCGCCAAACAGGGTGAGGGCGATTGCGACCGGGACCAGAGCGTCCGACTGGTTTGGGAATTTGGTGACGAGAAGAGCGCACAAAGAAATCGCGCCGGGGATCGAAAGATCAAGACCGCGCTGCTGTACGACCAGGGTCTGCCCGACGGCAACGAGCGCCAGAATCGCGGCAAATGGCAGCATCGAGAAGATCGCTGCCTGAGAAAGACTGCCAGAAGCGATAAATGGGCTCACCCCCAACAGAATTGCCGTTGCGACCCAAATGGCCGAGAACCGCCCCAGCCTCAAGATGTCCTCCCCAACTGTGTCGTTAATGTTGACAAACACAGCTTGGCGGCGCGGCGATAGGACGTCAAGCCGTCGCACGCGTTGTGTTCCTGAGGCGATGACCGCGGCACGAGGGTGTGAACCCGCGGACCTTGCATCGGATCGATCTGCCGAAAGCCCTCCGCCCCGGTCATTCTCTCGCCATCCGATTTGCTGAAGTGTCGCTGCGGACGTCTCCCCGGGCAAAGTGCTGTACGCCAGTAATGGCGGCGACGAGATCGGAAGCGTTGATGCCCGTTCGCTGAAATTCCGCCACTTTGCGTCCCAGGCGCAAAACGACGATGCGGTCGGCGACCTCGAGAACAACGTCATGAAGGTCGTGCGAGATCACGATGACCGAGCGGCTCTCCGATTTCAGTCGCTTTATCAGGCGGACGACTCCTTGGCGCTGTTCCACCCCGAGCGCCGCAGTCGGCTCATCGAGAAGCACCACCCTGGGATCGCGAAGGATGCAGCGACAAATGGCGATGCCCTGTCTCTGGCCGCCGGAGAGGCGGCCGACCGGACTGCGAAGAGAGCGGATCGTCGCCACTCCGATATCGCGCAAGGCTTCTCGCGCAGTGCTCTCCATGAGGGCATGATTGAGTCGTCGCCCGGACCGCAGTGAGGTGATCTTCTCGTTTCCGAGGAACAGATTCTGGACCGTGTCGAGGTTGTCGCACAAGGCGAGATCTTGATAGACTGTTTCGATGCCGACACGGCTCGCATCTTGTGGCGTTCTGATTTCGACCAGCTTGCCATTGAAGAGGAAAGTGCCCGAATCAGGCGGCTGGTTGCCCGATATCGCCTTGATCAACGTCGATTTGCCCGCCCCGTTGTCGCCGACGATTGCGACGATTTCGCTTGGAAAGAGTTTCAGTTCGATCCGGTCGAGCGCCGTCACGCCGCCAAAGTGCTTGGAGATTCCCCTCAGCTGCATGAGCGGCGCATTGTCGGCGTCGACCGGGGCAGCAGCGTCCCGCCGTAACTCCCTCCCGTCCATCGCCATCACTCCGTAGCCGCCCAAATCGAGCCAAGATCAATGTAAGCGCTGAACAACGCTGGTCTGCTGGTTAGTCCGACGCATGGGCGGCGCACTCCGGCGTCTTCGCGGCCGGCCCGGCGCAAATGTCCTTCCAGGACCAAACGCCAGCCTTGACGACGTCGCCGACATTGGACTTGTCGATCATCGTGACATCGGCGAAGGAGGCCGGAACCTTCGCGAAGCCGTTGTCGAATTCACCGTTGACCACTCCGTCTTCCGGCTTCTTGTTCTGCAGCGCGGCGACAACAAGTCGGGCGGCATCGTCAGCGAGCGTTGAATAGTCCTTCAAGACAGTTCCATTTTGCAGGCCAAGCAGGATATTCTGCAATGTCGTGACATTGGCGTCGCAGCCGCCAAGAATTTTCACTTTGCCGGCCAACCCCTGCGATACCAATGCCGCGAGAGCGCCTTCGGCGGTGCCGTCGTTGGAGGCCACGATTGCCGAAATGGCGCCGTTCGTCTTCGTCAGGCATTGTTCAATAATGCGTTGCGCTTCGGAAGGGTTCCAGTTCGGCACGTAATCCTCACAGACAATCTTGATCTTGCCTGCCTTGATCAGCGGATCAAGCATTTCGTCCTGCCCTTGCTTGGTGGCGCGCTGCCAGAAGTCGCCCGTGTTGCCGTAGAGACGTGCGACTGGGGTGGCATTGCCGTCGGAGAGGGCGGCGACGGCGTTCTTGCCCTGCGCCTGGCCTGCTTTGAGCGCTCCAAAGCCCGTGTAGTAGGTCAGAGGGCCGCCGCTCGCCTCATGCTCGTAAGCGATCAACGGAACCTTGGCCTTGTCCGCGGCGAACAGGATCGAACTGGCGAGAGACGGGTCCGCCGCCGTCAAGACGATCGCCTTGGCTCCGCCGGTAATGGCGGCCTCGGCCTGCGCCTGCTGCTCTCCGGGATTACTTTCCCCGTTGACCAGTTCGACCTTCACGTTTGGCGCGTACTTCTTCATCGCCGCGACAAAATCTGGCCCATCCTTTTGCACGAACCGAACTGTCGTGAAGTTCGGCAGCATGAAATAGACTGTTCCGGTGAGGGACGGATCCGAGTCCGTCGCGAGCGCTGGAGCCGCCGCCATACAACTCGCCGTGAACGCCGCCGCCAAAGCCTTCGTCAGTCGCGTCATCAGTTCCTCCTGTTCAGCCGGGACTCCCGGTTTCAACTGGGCCCCTGCACGTTATTTTTGCTTCCTCAACGCTCTCGCTTTGAGGGATCACCGCGCATCGTTGGCGAATTTGTTGGCCACCGAATCCACCGAAGTCGCGAGCACCAGGACCAGGCCTTGGGTTGCGAGCTTCACTTCCGTTCCGAGTCCGAGCAGGTCGATGCCGTTCGAAATGCTGGTGATCGCCAGAGCGCCAAAGAGCGCCGACCAGGGCGAGCCGCGGCCGCCGAAGAGACTGGTGCCCCCGACGACTGCGGCGGTAATCGCCTCGAGGAGCAGCGTTCCCATACCCGAGGACTGTGCAGACACCCCGAGAAGGCGGGAAGCGCCGACGATGCCCCCGAAAGCCGCGAACATGCCGCAAATTACGAAGGCCGCGATTCGAATGCGGTCGACGTCGATGCCGGCGCGCGCGACGGCGCTTGGGTTACCGCCGGTTGCGTACAGGTAAAGACCAAATTTCGTGTGCGAGCCGATGTAGACGAGTACGATGATCGGCACGACGAACAGCAGCAGAGCGATCGGCACGCCGTTGTGCATGTTGAGCGCTCCGACGACAACGGCGAGGCCGACCATGACAAGAAAGGTCGGCAGTACGACGCTGCGCACGCTCGCCTCCAGGCCTGCGTCGCGGGATTCCACGAACGCCGACAGCCGAAACGCTGCGAAGGCGAGGACGGCGAAGATCACGAGGGCCCAGCTCAAACCCGCAGGGAGATAGGCTCCGGCCAATACGACGATGTCGGTTCCGTAGAGATTGATTTGTCCCGTTACCGGCAAGAGATGCAACTGAAGCGCGGCGAGAGCCAGCGACACGCCGAACGTCACGAGGAATGCCGGCGTGCCGGTCCAGGTGATCCAGCGGGCCTGAAGAAATCCGACGCAGCCCCCGAACAGAACGCCCGCGGCGATCGCAAGCCAGACCGAGACCCGCTCCACGAGCAGCAATTGCCCGGTGATGGTTGCTGCAACCGCGCTCATGGCTGCAACCGACATGTCGATCTGGCCGACAAGCAAGACCGGTACGAGTCCCAGCGCAAGCAAGCCGGTGACGACGCTTTGCAGGCAGAGATTCGAGAGATTGCGAGGCGTCAGATAGGCCGGGTTTTGAAGGGCGAAGAAGGCCCAGATCAAGACGATTGCGGTCGCGATGGGAACGTAGCGCCAATCTCCGGCCAGCAACGCCGCGGCGCGCGAAACAAGCGGCGCTCGTCCAGACGGTGACAAACCGCTCACTTGCTCAGCGCTCATGGCGCACTCCCGGCGGCTGAACCCGCCTCGAACATGAGTGATGCACTCACGGCCTCGTTTCCTCGGGCGCCATCGACGATGGCCGTCTCCCAGCGATTTTTCTAGCGAGCGCCCGCTCACTATATTTCAGTTGCCGGTCGTCCGCAACCAGGCAAATGAGCGGGCGACCGGGATTCTGACAGGTGCTTCCGTTCGCGATCGCCCTCGCGCGCTGGCCGCGAGGGCTCAGAGGCGGGCGGATCCCTGCGAGGGCGACGAGACGGCGTTCGCTTTGCCGCCTCGACGCCGCCGGCGCTTGGTCCAGGCTTGGTCTGGACTGCCTGGCGCAGGTTCGGTGAACGGCGGCAGGACAGGCCCCGCGCACCGAATTCGCTGATGCGACCGACGCCGCCACGCGGACGATTTTTCAGACGCCGGATCGCACCGTGCGCCGATGCGCGCCTCTTTACTTGATGGTCCAACCGCCATCGATCAGCATGGCGGCGCCATGCACGAAAGAGGAGTCGTCCGAGGCAAGGTAAAGGCCGAGCTTCGCGATTTCCTCGGGTTGCGCATGCCTCCCCGCTGGAACGGACCTGATGCTCTCGATGACCGCCATATCGCCGGAGGCCAGAATGTCCTTTGTCATGCCGGTTTCAACGGCGCCGGGGCAAATCGCGTTCGCCCGAACGCCGAGCTTGCCGTAGTCGAAGGCGAGTTGCCGCGTGAACCCGATGACGCCGTGCTTCGAAGACGTGTAAGCGGCGCCGCCGCCGCCGGCGACGAAGCCCGCGATCGAACCGAGATTGATGATGACGCCAGATCGGCGCTCCACCATGGCCGGCAGCAGAGCGCGGCAGACGAGAAACATGCCCTTGAGATTGACGCCGATAATGCGGTCCCACAGCTCTTCGCTCGTGTCCGTGACGGAGGCATAGTTGTCGAGGATCCCGGCATTGTTCACCAGAATGTCGACGCGGCCGGTCGCATCGAGAGCCTGTCCGCAGAAATCGGCGACGGACTTGCTGTTGGAAACGTCGCCGGCCAGAGCCAGGCACGCGTCGCCGCCGCCGAGCTCGGACTCCACGCGCTTCGCCGAATCCAGGTTCAAATCGACCGCGATGATGCGCGCCCCTTCACGCGCGAACTCGAGACACATGGCCCGGCCCATTCCCGAGCCCGCGCCAGTGATCAATGCGACTTTGCTTTCCAGTTTCTTTGACATTGCCGCCTCGGATAGTTTCAGGGTTGAAGAGCGCTTCGATCGGAATCCAAAACTGTCAGTTTAGTCGAACGCAACGGCCTGAATTCGGCTCATGATGTCGGCTGAAATCTTGGTGTAGTCCTTGTCGTTTGCGATTTCACTGACCAGCCGGAAGTCCTTCATCAGGAGGATGCGGTCCGCGAGCGCAACCATCTCGGGCAGATCGCTGGAGATGAGAAGGATGGCGGTCCCTTGGTCGGCCAGATTCATGATCAGTTGGTGAAGATAGGCCTTGGTGCGAATGTCGATGCCGACGCTGGGTTCGTCGATGATCAAGATCTCGACCCCGGCCGCGAGCCATTTCGCGATGCTGACCTTCTGCTGATTGCCGCCGGAGAGATTGCGCACCGCCGCATGGCGAGACGCGGCCTTCACGTCCAATCGTCGCAGGAGCGGATCCACATTGCTGAGAATCCGGCTGTCGGACAGCAGGCGAAGCGCGCCCCGCAACCTCGCCCAGATCGTAATCCCGGCATTGGCAAGCACGCTGTGCATCAGGATGACGCCCTCGGCCTTTCGGTCTTCGCTCACGTAGCCGAGGCTGTATCGATGGACGGCGCTGTTGACGTCTCCGATTCGGACCGCGCGGCCGTGGACGCGCAGTTCACCCGAAACAATGGGATGAAGGCCGATGATGGACTTCGCGAGTTCGGTGCGGCCCGCGCCGACCAGTCCATAGAGGCCGACGATTTCACCGCGGGCGACGGACAGGCTGATGTCGCGATGACCGAGACTGGTCGAGACGCCGTCGAGTTCGAGCGCGGGAACCGAGTTCGAGGCCGTCGAGGTAAAGCCGATGCGCGCAGCCTGTTCGAGAGCGAAGTCGCGCCCCACCATCGCGCGCACCAGAGCCGCCCGGTCATAGCCGGCGAGCGGACCACTCGACGTGGCGTTGCGGCCGTCGCGCAGCACAGTCACGCAATCGCAGAGCGATTCAATCTCCTCCAGCTTGTGGCTCACGAGCAGGATCGCGACGCCCTGGTCGCGCAGCTGGCGCAAGACCCTGAACAGCGCCTCCGCTTCATGCGAGGTAAGCGACGCCGTCGGTTCATCAAGCACCAGCACCTTGGACTGCAGCGACAGCGCGCGTGCGATTTCGACCATCTGCGCCTGCGCGGCGGTCAGCGAAGACACCGGCCGGCGCACGTCCAGGTCGAGTTCGAGCCGCCGTAGCCACTGTTCGCCGAGACGGTTGATTTCCCGATAGTTGATCGGCGCGAAGGTCTTCGCGGCGATCCGGTCGAGGACGATGTTTTCGGCGATCGAAAATCGCGGGATCAAGTTGCGCTCTTGGTGAACGACGCCGATGCCCTCGCGACTGGCGGCGCGCGGGTTCACGAAATGGACGATCCGGTCGTCCACCTTGATGGTTCCTTCGTTGGCCCGGTGAACGCCGGTGATGATCTTGATCAGCGTCGACTTGCCGGCGCCGTTCTCGCCGATCAAAGCGTGAATGCTTCCCCGCTCGACCGCCAGCGAGACCCCATTGAGCGCGATCACGCCCGGGAAGGATTTGACGATACCCTGGAGTTCGAGCGCGAGGGTCACAGCGAAGAATATCCGATGGGCAGCAGCGACCGCAGGCTGTTGAGCCCGACCGCGACCAGGATGAGTCCCCCGAGGACCAGCTGGACGTAAAAGGGATCGACGGCGAACAGCACCAGGCCTTGGGTAATGAGCGCGACAATGACAACGGCGAGGAGCGTTCCGACGATGCTGACATGGCCCCCGGTCAACGCGACGCCGCCGATCACCGGCGCCGCGAAGGAGGAAATCAACCAGTCCTCGCCGATCGTCGGCTGCCCGAGTTGCAGGCGCGCGACAGCCACCATCCCGGCGAGGCCCGCAAGCGCTCCCGACATCACGTGGGCGGTGATGACCGCCCGCTTGTTCGATATGCCCGACAGTTCGGAGGCGCTGCTGTTGCCGCCGACCGCCAGGATCTGTCGTCCAATGGGCAGACGATAGAAGATAAAGGCGACGACCGCCGTCGCCATCACAGTCGGAATCAGCACGGCCGGAATGGGTCCGCCGATCGAGGCGTTGCCGAAGGCGCTGACGATCCTGTCGATGTGGTAGAACGGCTGCGCCTTGGTGAGCGCGAGGTTCAGTCCCTTGAACATCGCCAATGTGGCGAGCGTGACGATGAAGGCCGAAAGCTCGAATTGCGCGATCAGGATCCCGTTCAGCGCGCCCGCAAGCGCCCCGAGCGCGAGACCAGCCATGAGGCTCGGCGCGGCCGACCAGTGCCATACATCCATCAGTCCGGCGAACGATACGGCCACGAGGCCGCCGACCGAGCCGAGCGAGAGGTTGAGCTGGCCGACCGCGAGGGTGACCATCTGCCCGAGCGCGATCAGCGTCGCGAGGGCGAAGGTGCTCATCAATACGAAGAGGTTGAAAGGAGTGAGGAACGAGGGCCGAAGCGTGGCCATGACCACAAACCCGAGGACGGCGATCACCGCGAGCCCGAGCCATTCCTGGCGCAATATCGATTTCGCCAAGATCAGATCCCCTCGCCCGTTCCCATCAGCGTGCTGCGCCCCTTCTCCAGCAGAACCGCGAGGAGCAGCACCGAACCCAGCGCAAACTGAACCCAGAACTCGCCGATCGCCATGAGCAGCATGCCGCTCGTGAGCTCCGTGACCAACAGCGCCGCAAGGACCGTCGTCAGCACCCAGGCTCGGCCGCCGCTGAGCAACGTCCCGCCGAGAACCGGCGCAAGGAAAGCCGGAAGCAGCCATTCCTGGCCGAGATTTCCGGCCATCGACGGCACCATCGCTCCGTTGCGAATGGACAACATGACGCCGGCGGCCGCGGCCAGCATGCCCGAGAGAGCATGGACCGTGATGATCCGACTTCCAACTCTCACGCCAGACAGGGTCGCGGCGCGCGAACTCGCGCCGGAGGCGAGAATCTCGCGCCCCAGGTCGGTCCAGCGCAGCATGATCGCGATCAGCGCCCCGATGGCGACGCTCACAATCAGCATCGGCGAGAGATACCCGAACCAGCGGATTTTTCCGAGCGCGAGAAACGACGCCGGCAGGTCGCGAACGGACTCGGCCTTTGTGAGCACGATCATCGCGCCAAAGATGATGCTCATGGAGGCGAGCGTCACAATGAAGCTATGGACACGCGCGAACACCACCACGAAGCC
Organism: Roseiarcus fermentans; assembly: GCF_003315135.1. Taxonomy (GTDB): domain Bacteria; phylum Pseudomonadota; class Alphaproteobacteria; order Rhizobiales; family Beijerinckiaceae; genus Roseiarcus; species Roseiarcus fermentans. Next base: position 34,694 of record NZ_QNRK01000028.1, on the reverse strand, counting down.
GTTGCAGAAGCCGAGCGCTCCGCCGAAGCAGAGCGCCGCAACGATCGCAATGACCATCTGAAAGCGGAAGTCTTGCATCAGATAGCCGGCGAACATTGCCGACGCGACGCCGGTCGCGCCGACCGAAAGGTCGAGACCCCCGGTGGCGATCACGACCATCATGGCGAGCCCGAGCAGGACGTTGAGCCCCGCCGTTCGCGTCAGCGTGTAGAGGTTATAGGGCGAGGCGAAGCCGGTCGCGGTCCAGGAAAAGACCGCGAAGGCAATTACGATCAACAGCAACAGACCGAGCGCGGTCGATGCTTCCTCGTTCGGCTGACTCCTGGAGGAGCGGCCAACAGCCATTCTTCAAAACTCCCGACCGCTTGGAACGAAGCCTGACCGGTTGTGAGGCTCAAGGGCACTTCAGGTAAGCGGACTTGAAGCTCGCCAGCAGACCCTTGGCCTTGTCTTTCTGAATGTCGTGATAGGTGTCGAGGTTGGCGGCGGTCACATAAACCGTGCCGCTATCCATCAGCTTGGCGCTGCGGTTGGCGTTCTTCCATGGCGCGTCGTCGCGCAGCTTGCAGCCGGTGCGCAGCTTATCGACCGCGAACGAGCCCACGTAGGCCTGCGCGAACGCGTTCTCGACGACCGTTCCGGAGACGTAGCCGTCCTTGATGGCCGCCATCAGAAGGTCGTCGTTGTCCAGGCCGATCATCTTGATGCGCTTGTCGCCAATCTTGCGCAGCGCGGTCGCGGCGACGACCGAGGGGATCCAGGCGGTGGTGATGATCCCATCGATGTTGTTGCCCTGGGTCGCGAGGAACGCGTTGATCTTGTCCTGCGCCGCCTCGGGCACGTCGAGATCGGTGATGTTGTCGACGACCGTGACGGCGCCGTTGGTTTCGGCGACCGCACGCGCGATCGCATCGATGCGCACCTTCGTGTTGGGATCGGTCAGGAAGCCGGCAAAGTGGACGATCTTGCCCTTGCCGCCCATCTCCTTGATCAAGAGCTTTGCGGCGTCATAGGCGGCGACCGTATTGTCAGTCGCAAAGCAGAACGCGGCGTCGCTCGGATCCTGAAGGCAGCCGGCCAGCGAAATCACGGGCGCTCCCATGCCGACAAGGTCGGCTACCGTCGGTCGGGTGGCGACGGGATCGCCCGGAAAGATCAGAAATGCGTTATAGTTTTGGGAGGCCATGCTTTCCAGCAAGGCGTTGTGCGCCGCAAGCTCCCATTTGGCGGGCACACGGTAGTCCACGACGCCGATATTGAAGTCCTTGGCCGCCTGCTGACCGGCCGCATCCCATTGCGTGAAGTACGGGTGAGGCCCAGGCGCGACAATGCCAATTCTGGTTGAAGGGTCAGCCAGAACGGCAGTTGATGTCACGATTCCCGCGAACAGAGCGCCGGCAATCGTTGAGAACAATCTGGAATTTCTCATTTCTCTTCCTCCCGTTGCTTCTGTCTTTCGACAGTTATCCGCCGAGGACAAGCCCGTCTGGGGGCGCCTGGCTTTTTGATATGACCTTGCTGCCGGCTCTTTTGGAAAGGTTTCAGCCACCCCAAGGCTGCCATAGCCAGGTGTTCATGCTTCCCGCGCCCCATTCCGCGCGCCGGTCAACGACGCGTCAGATCGGGGACGGCCCCTTGTCATAGCCTCCATCCAGCCCATTATCGAGCGAGCGTTCGCTCAGTCTACGTCAATCGTGAGCCGGTTACAAGATCCGAGGCGCGTGGCGATCGCCGAGCGCGAACGACCCGGACAGGGTCGTCGGCGCGCGCGCCGCGTTGGGCAATCGTCGCCCGCCGCCCGATCATCGTCTGCGCGAAATCGTCGTCCATGCCGCGCCTGCGCCGCGTTCGTCTTCAGCCTGATCCAGAGCCGTAAGCTCAACAGCGTGAACCCAGTGGCCGATCTCGCCGATCTGACCGCCCGCGTCGGCGACCATCCGGCAAGCCGCTTCGACGCGCTCTTGCTCTGGAACCGGAGCGCCCGGGCGCTTGAAATTGCGCCCATGTCCAAGTCCGCCGCGCGCTGAAGATCACGCTCGACATGTCGAGCCCAAAGTCATGCGAGGCGTCGTCGTGCCGGCCGATATCCGTCCGGACCGGCTCCGTCTGGCGATCCAGGCGGCCATGGGCTGGACCAAGATGCCCCTTTACGAGTTCCGCATCGGCGGCGCCGGCTGGGGCGAACCCGATCCGGACGGCATCCATGATGGGCCAAACGACGCCAAGATGGCGCATCTCGCCGCCGCTCCGGCCCGGCCGACGCCCGCCGCGAGACGTTCAGTTGCCTCGATGGCTTCGGCGACGCCGGGATGACACCGTCAAGCGCGACAAGATCGTGCCGGCGACCGACGGCGAGCCGGTCCTTCTGCTGCTCGAAGCCACAGGCCGCTGCCCGCCCGAAGACTGTGGCGGGCCGTCGGGATACGAGAGGGCGCCGGAGATCCTCGCCGAGACAGGTCGAGCCAAACCCGACTCCTCGCCGTTCGCCGAGCTGCGCGCCCAGACGACACGGACTTATTGAGCGAGATAGCCTCCGTCAATCACCAGCTCCGCTCCGGTCATGAAGCTGCTTTCGTCGCTCGCGAGGAAAAGCGCCCCATTTGCGATCTCGTAAGGGGTGCCTGCGCGCTTCATGGGCGTCGCGGCGACGACGAATGCGTTGACCGCAGGATCTTGAGCTTGGGTCAACGGCGTGTCGATGAAGCCCGGATGAAGCGAGTTCACGCGGATTCCGTCGGCGACGTAGGTGATCGCCGCGTTCTTGGTCATGTTGCGAACCGCTCCCTTGGTCGCGTGATAGGCGTGTGCGCCGGGAACAGCGCTGTTGCCCCAGATAGACGAGACATTGATGATTGAACCCGACTTCTGCTTCCGCATCGGCGGCACGACCGCGCGCATGCCGAGGAAGACGCCGGTTTGGTTGACCCGAACCACGTGCATCCAGTCGTCCATCGTCAGTTCATGCAATGGAGAATAGGCGATGATGCCGGCATTGTTGACGAGGACGTCGATCCGGCCGTGCTGGGCGAGAATGTGATCGATGACCCGCGCCCAGTCCTCCTCCTTGCCGACATCCTGGACCACACCCTCGACCGCGGCCGGATAGACGTCCGGCGGGTTGCTGGTGCTGCCGGCGATGACAACCGCTCCTTCCTCGGCAAATCGGTTGACCATCCCCAGACCGATGCCACGCGATGCGCCGGTGACCAGCACAACCTTGTCCTTGAGCCTCATGCATTCCTCCAACCGACGCGAGCCGATAGTTTTGCGCGGCTTCCGGCCGACTGCCGTCGCCGCGGGTTCGGTCGCAGCGTCCGCTCACGCTATCAGTATTACGATAATACGGTCATACGTCAATCGGTTTGACGCCGGACGCCGACGTTTTTGTCAGTTCTTCGCGCTGCCGGCCAGGTTTTCCGGGCGCTTTACCGGCTCACATGAGAAATCCGACGAAGTCCGCTCACGAAGCCAGCGCCTTTCCGACTTTCGCGTATTCCATGATCGCAAGATCGCCGGAGATCACGATGTGGTGCTCGCAAGCCGCCCAGGACGCCAGGGGGTCACGCTTCTCCGCCGCGGCGGCGATGATCGTCTCGAGCTCCCGGATCGAGGGCTCGATGCGCGCCTCGTTGATGAACGCGAATCGCCGGAACATCGCGATTCGCGCATGGATCATGTGCAACTGCTCCGAGAGGACCTCGTTGCCGGCTCCTTTCAGCAACAATTGGTAAAATTCAGCTTTGATAGCCTCCCGGCTGTCGACGTCGCCACGGCGATATTCCTTGTCGAGTCGGTCGCGCAGCCTCAGGAGGGCTCGGCAATCCTGGGCCGTCGCATTCTCGGCGAACAGCTTGCCGGCGAGCCCCTCCAGGGTCGCGCGCACGACGTAGATGGCGCGGATTTCCGGGTCGGTTAGCACCGTAACGATCGGCCCGGTATTGGGCAGAACCGTAATCAGCCGCTCCGATTCCAATTGACGCAGCGCTTCCCGGATCACAGTGCGGGAGACGCCATAGGCCTCGCAGAGAGTCGTTTCGATCAGGCGCTGGCCCGGGCTAAGTTTTCCGTTCAAAATATCTTCGCGGATGACGCGCACGACCTGCTGTCGCAGCGGCGCGGCGGTACGAGGTATGACTGTGCTGGCGACCATTTCGAGCCCCTTTGGCGATCGTCATACAGTACTACGAGATGGGCCAAAGCGCGAGTTGAAATCGCCCACAAAATACGCTCGGCGCATGTTTGGTCGAAAGGGCGTCACGGCGCGGTCCACCAACTGCGATCGTCGTCATAGCCACGCCGCAACACCGCCATGACGCTCTCCATGGTCATGGGCGCCGGATTGTTCAGCACGAGGCGGCTCGCCTTCAGGGAGGATTCCGCGATTGTCTGGAAATTCTCCGGTCTGACCTCGATGGCCTTGAGGTCGAGCGGCGCTCCGAGGGCGGCGAGGAGCTCCTCGATGCGCGCTATGCCGGCTCGAGCCTGCCGTAGCTCCGGCTGGTCCGGCGCGGCGACGCCGAGCACGCGGCCGATCTCGGCGAATTCGCTCGTGCAATAGGGCAGGTTCAGGCGCATCACGTAGGGCAAGAGCGCGCCGACGCCGAAGCCGTGCGGGGCGTGGCTGAACGCGGCGATCGGACTTTGGATCGCGTGCGCGGCCGCTGTGCCGGTCGTGTTGATGACCATGCCTGCACAATAGGCTGCAAACATCACGTCGGACCTCGCCTCGAGATCGGAGGGATCTGCGACGACGCGGCCAACCGACCGGTTCATCAGCTCGAGCCCCTTGATGCAGAAGATGTCGGTGATCCGGTTCTTGCCGACGTAGATCTTCGTCGCCAGCTCCTCGGGCGTCGGGTTCTTGGGACGGGCGGTGAAACCTTCCACGAGATGCGAAATCGCGTCCGCGGCGGTTGCGGCCGTCAGGCCGCGCGGACACGTCAGCGTCAGCTCGGGGTCGATGATCGCGGCCGTCGGCTCCAGGTGGGCGTCGGTGATCGCCATCTTCATATTCGTTTCGTCGTCGAAGATGACGGCGATGCTCGTCACTTCAGCGCCGGTTCCCCCCGTGGTCGGAACCGCGATGATCGGAAGACCGGGCCCCGGCACACGGAACTCGCCATAGTAGTCGCGGACGTCGCCCCCGTTGGCGAGGACGATCGACGCGGTCTTCGCGAGGTCCATGCAGCTTCCGCCGCCGACGCCGATAACCAGATCGACATCCTTGTCGCGAAAAAGCGACACCACCTCGACGATGTTGCTGCGGGGAAGATCGGGGAGCGCCTTGTCGTAGACCGAGGCGGCCACGTCCTCCCGAGACAGACTCTCGAGCATGCCCTTGAACTCCGCAGTCGTCGCCATCCGTTCGTCCGTGATGACCAGAGCGCGGCGGCCGAGTCCCTTCGCCATGAGTCCGAGTTGCCGACGTTGGCCGGGCCCGAACAGGACGAATTTGGGCTGGCGGACGAAGCCGAGCCCCAATCGGTTATCCAAGGTCACTTGAGCGCCTCCTCGATTTCTCCGACCGTCAGGGCCATGTATTTCGTTTCCAGGAACTCGTAGATGCCGTCGTGCCCGGCCTCGCGACCGATTCCGGACCACTTCGTGCCGCCGAACGGCGCCGCCGGCTCCGCCATGATGCCTCGATTGATACCGACCATGCCGAACTCGAGCTGCTCGCCCATGGCGATCGCCTGGGTCAGGTCGCGCGTGAATACGTAGGACGCCAGACCGTAATTCGAGGTGTTGGCGAATTCGAGCGCCTGGCGCGGTCCTTCGACGGGGAAGACCGTCGCGATCGGAGCAAACAGTTCATTGTCGCACATGACCGGGTTCGGGCCGTCGAACCGGACCACCGTCGGCTCGAAGAAATAGCCCGGGCGCTGCAACGCGCGGCCGCCTGTCAGGACCTTGCCGCCCGCGGACGTCAACTGGTTGATCGTGTCGAAGAGGCGGTCGCGCTGCCGCGCCGAGATCATCGGGCCGACATCGACCGGATCCATGCCGTCCCCCACCTTGAGCTCGCTCACCTTCTTGACGAACTTGTCGGTGAAGTCCGGCTCGACCTCGCGGTCCACGATAATGCGGTTGGCGGCGACGCAGGCCTGGCCGGCGTTGCGGAACTTGCACATGATCGCGTGGTCGACGGCGAGATCGACATCGGCGTCGGCGAGCACGATGAACGGTCCGTCGCCGCCGAGCTCGAGAGAGGTGTTGACGATGTTGTCGGCGCCGAGCCGCAAGAGCAGGCTTCCGACGCGCGTCGAGCCGGTGAAGCTCACCTTGCGGAGCCGGCGGTCCTTGAGCAACGTCTCGGAAACGGCGGACGGCGTGGTCGTGTGGAGCAGATTGGCCACCCCCTTTGGGAAACCGGCGTCGATCAGCGTCTGGACGAACAACGCGCAGGTCAGCGGCGTTTCCTGGGCCGACTTCGTTACGGTCGTGCAGCCGGCCGCGAGCGCCGCGCCCGCCTTGCGCACGATCATCAGCAGGGGAAAGTTCCACGGCGTGATCAAGAGGCAAGGGCCGACCGGCTGATGGGTCGTCACGACCCGAAATCCGCCGTGTGAGGCGTTGGAAAACGAACCGTGGATGTGCGCGGTCTGTTCAGCGAACCAGAGCAGGAAGTCGGCGGAAAGATTGAACTCCGCTCGCGCCTCGGTCAGCGGCTTGCCGGATTCCAGCGTCATCGTATGGACGAATTGAGCGCCGCGCTCCCGCATGAGCCGGTGCCCCGCATGCATCAGGTCGGCGCGGGCCCTCGGCGCCAGGCGCGCCCAACCCGGCTGCGCGCGCGCCGCGGCGTCGAGCGCGGCGAGCGCGTGAGTCGCGTCGCAGTTTGCGATGTCCGCGATCTGTGCGCCGTCAGCCGGGTTGAAGAGCGGATAGACGCCTGCGCCGGGGCGCCACTCCCCGTCGATGAACAGGCTGGTTTGAGGAAGCGAAATCCCTGAAGCTTGGAAATTCACAAGTGCGCTCCGTTGTGCGGCTGTTCCGAAGAGTTCGCGGCAGGCGAGTCCTCCATCGAAGCTCTTGGCTCCGTAAGAGCCTATGACTGTAATACTGTAATATCATAAGCGCAAGAGCGCGGGGTGTCCCATGAGCTCCGCCGTTGTACGGCCGAACCCGACGGGCATGCGCCTCGAGGAATCCCCCTTGCCGAGCGTGCTATTCGCGACCCGAGCGGGATCCGCCTAGCGCTGGGATGACGTCACGCCCCGACGGGGAAGCGCGGCGCTCACCCGATCCTCCTCGCTCAACGCGTCGCGAAGCCGGTCCAAGCCGATTCTCCGCATGGGTCGCTTGACGGTATTACGATAATACCGTATCAACGACGTGACGGCCGTAGCGAACGCGCGCGGTGGCGACGGGCCTGTCGTCGGGAAGCCGCCGAGAGCGGGGCGAGTTGGGAGGCTGCGATTGCATCTGGCGACAAGGAGCCTCGAGCGGGCGGTCGACCAGCCGATCCGCGAAATTCGGACCTCTCCGACAATTCAACGGCGCGGCGACAGCGAATCTCGCTGTGGCCAGGCAGAGGCCCTGTCGACCCACAGCCGCACGCAACCGACCGTCCGATCGCCGGCCATGCCGACGCGCCGAAATTGATTCTCAGGAGGAGTATGCCGTGAGCACAACCGAGACCGCGAAGAAAGAACCGCAGAAGCTTGACGCCATCGTCTTCGGCGCGGGCTTTGCCGGCCTTGCCATGCTGCACAAGCTGCAGAACAGCCTCGGGCTCAACGCCCGGGTGATCGACAAAGCCGACGGCGTCGGCGGCACCTGGCACTGGAACCGCTATCCCGGGGCGCGCTCGGACACCGAAAGCTGGGTCTATTGCTACAGTTTCGACCCCACGCTGTACCGTGAGTGGAAGTGGACCGAGCGATATCCGCGCGAATCCGAGATTCGCGCCTATCTCGAGCATGTCGCCGACCGCTTCGACCTGCGCAAAAACATCATCTTCTCGACGGCGGTGCTGTCCGCGCATTTCAACGAGAAGACGAGCCGCTGGGACATCGAGACCGACAAAGGCGATCGCTTCTCGGCGAGGTTCCTCATCACCGGCCTCGGCATTCTCTCAGCGCCCAACAAGCCGCCGTTCCCGGGCGAGGAGCGCTTCAAGGGGCAAGTGCTGCACACCGCCAGGTGGCCGCACGAGCCGATTGATTTCGCCGGCAAGCGAGTCGGCGTCATCGGCAATGGCTCGACGGGCGTTCAGGTCGTCTCGGAACTTGCCGCAACGGTCGAACATTTGACGTTGTTCCAGCGCACCCCGCAATATTCCGTGCCGGCGCAGAATCATCCGCTCGACCCCCAATTCCTCGACGGGATCGCCGACAGTCTCGAGCCCTATTTCGACCGCGTTCGCAAATCCGCGACCGTCTTCGCGTTTGAAGATGCGAAGGTCGGCGCAATGGAAGTTTCGGCGGAGGAACGCGAGCGCGTCTTCGAGAAGGCGTGGCGCGACGGCGGCGGATTCAACTTCATGTTCGGAACGTTCAACGACATTGCGGTCAACCGCGAATCGAACGCAGCCGCCGCCGACTTCATCCGCCGGAAAATCGCGCAGATCGTTACAGACCCGGCGAAGCTGGAGGCGGTCACGCCGACCGATCTCTACGCGCGCCGTCCGCTCTGCGACAATGGATACTATCAGGCGATCAACCGCAGCAATGTTACGGTCGCCAATATCCGCCAGAATCCAATCATCGAGTTTACCGAGAAGGGCGTCCGCACCTCGGCTGGCGAGGTCGAACTCGATTACGTGATCTTCGCCACGGGATTCGACGCGGTCACCGGCAATTTCACGCGCATCGACTTCCAGGGCCGCAACGGCGTCAAGATGAAGGATCACTGGGCCCAGGGCCCCCGGGCCTTCCTCGGGCTGTCCGCGGCCGGCTTCCCGAACATGTTCTCGCTTTACGGACCTCCCGGGCCGTTCACCAATCAGCCGCCGGCGATCGAATGGCAAGCGGAATGGGTGTCGCAGGCCATCAAGTACGCGATCGACAACGGCATCGAGACGATTGAGGCGACGCCCGAAGCCGAGCAAGCGTGGCTCGACGAATGCAAGCGCATCGAGGAGATGACGCTCTTTCATAAGATCGATTGGTGGGTGTCCGGGGCCAACATACCCGGCAAGGTCAAGGCGGTCAGCTTCTATATGGGCGGCTTTGGCGAATACATGAAACACGCCGAGCTTTGCGCGAGCCAGGAGTACAAGGGGTACACCCTCTCTCCGGCCAAGGCCCGCGCGGCGTGAACGGATGCCGGGCCGGCCTCGCGCCGGCCCGACCTGATCGAGAACGAAAAGACCAGAGCGAGATTTTTCGGCATGTCGGACAAATGTGCGGTCGTTACGGGCGGAGCGCGGAACATCGGCGGAGCGATCGCCGAGCGCCTTCAAAAGGATGGTTATCGCGTTGTCGTTCTCGACGTTGTCGAGCCCGAGGCCGAGAGTCTGCGGGCCGATGCGCGGCAGGTCGACCTCTCGGACCGCGCCGCCGCGGAAGCCGCTTTCGCCGAGATCGCCGCCGACTATCCGGTCACGGCGCTGATCAACAACGTCGGCATCGTGGCGCCGGCCGCCTTCGACGCGGTCGACGTCGACGATTTCGATCGCATCATGCATCTGAACACGCGCACCGCGCTCGTCGCGGCGAAGGCGCTCGTTCCAGCGATGCGCCGGCTCGGCGGTGGACGCATCGTGATGAACACGAGCCGCGTCACGCTGGGGAAGCTGAATCGCACGCTCTACAGCGCGAGCAAGGGCGCGCTTCAGGCCATGGCGCGCACCTGGGCGCTCGAGTTCGCGGGCGACGGAATCACCGTCAATTGCGTCGCGCCGGGCCCTATCGCCACGACCGCCTTCTGGCAGAACAATTCGCCCGACTCCCAGTCCACGAGGGACCTGATCGCCTCGATCCCGCTCAAGCGAATGGGAACTCCGCAGGACGTCGCCAACGCGGTCAGCTTCTTTTGCAGCGACGATTCGAGCTTCGTGACGGGGCAGACGCTGTTCGTCTGCGGCGGCGTCACCGTCGGTTAGACCGCGCCGATCGTTTTGCTCTCTCGGGTGCGACACGAGCGTGAGCGAAGGATTTGACGCGGAGCGGCCGCCGTTTCGCGAACGGCGGAGGCCGCCCCCGGCGAGAGACGCCGGCCGGGGCCGGGGCCGCGAAGGACCACGCCGGGGCGCGCGTCGTCGTTCAGAGCAGACGCGGGTTCGCCGCCTCCTCATGGAAGCGATAGGAGCCGTCCTCGACCCGAGCGATGTCGCCCAGACCCGGATAGGGGAAGTGGTAGCCGTGATACCGGATGCCTTCGGATACGACCTTCGCGAAGATCGCAGCCTTGGCTTTTGCACCCTCCTGCGGGTTGGTGTCGTAGTCCATATGGAAGAACCATTCGGGGTGATGCGGGTCGAACACCTGATGGTGGCAGACGTCGCCCGTGAAGGCGATCTTCTGTCCCTGGCTCTCGAAAATATAGGCGACCATTCCCGCCGCGTGCCCCGACACCGAAAACGTCGCAAGCCCCGGCGCCAAGGTCGCGCCGGGCTGAAACAGCGTCAGGCGGCCGCGGTAGGGCGCGACCGCTGCGAGCGCGCCTTGCGTCCACGGGGCGCGAAAATCGTTTCGCTTGAGATTGTCCTCGTTGGTCCACTCGGCCCAGTCGGTTTCGGTGCAATACAGTTCGGCGTTCGGAAAAGCCGGCGCGCCATCCGGGTCGATGAGGCCGAAGCAATGGTCGGGATGGAGGTGGGTCATCAAGACCGCATCGATCTCGTCCGGTTTGATCCCGGCGGCGTGCAGGTTCTCCATCAGGCGTCCCATCCTGTCGCCGAACATCGTCGACGTGCGCCCCATCCCGGTATCGATCAGGCAGAGCTTTTCGCCGGTGTTTACCGTAACGGGATTGAGGTCCATCGGAATGTGGTCGAGGGGAAGCCGATACGCCTGTTTCAGGCGCAGCAGCTCGGCCGGATCGCCGTTGGGAAACAGGCCGTCGTAGGCGTGGTGAATGTAGCCGTCCCAGAGGGCGGTGCATTCGAGCGAGCCGATCTTGAACCGATGCCATCCCGCGTTTTGCGTGCCGAGAAGGGGTGCGCTCATGGAACTCTTCCTCCTGAGGGCCGCGCACAGTCACGCCGCGGCCGCGCTTTCGCTTCGGCCTGGCGCTTGTCATGGCCGTAATACTGTATTACCATAAGACTGAAATCGATCAAGGGCCTGCTGGCCTGGACCTCGGGAGAAACGCGATGTCGAAACCGTGCATCATCTGTGTCGCGATCACGGGCTCCCTGCCTCGCAAATCGGACAACCCGGCAGTCCCGGTGACGGTCGCCGAACAAATTGAGAGTGCGCAGGCCGCCTTCGAGGCCGGCGCCGCGATCGTTCACGCCCATGTTCGGGACGCCGACCAGAACCCGACCTCGGACCCCGAGCGCTTCGCCCGGCTCAAGGAGGGCGTCGTGAAGTATTGCCCCGGCATGGTCGTCCAGTTTTCGACCGGCGGGCGCGCGGCGTCCGGCAAAGACCGCGGTGGAATGCTGTCGCTCCGGCCCGACATGGCCTCGCTCGCCGTCGGATCGAACAACTTTCCGACCCGGGTCTACGAAAACCCTCCGGATCTGGTCGACTGGCTGGCTGGGGAGATGCGCGCCCACGCGGTCAAGCCCGAAATCGAAGCCTTCGATCTCAGCCATATTTTCAAAGCCGCGGAGATGAACGCCGACGGCCGCATTCCGGGAAACGTCTATGTTCAGTTCGTTATGGGCGTCAAAAACGCCATGCCGGCCGACCGCGCCGTCTTCGACTTCTACATCGAGACGACGAAGCGCCTGATGCCGGGCGCGGAGTGGTGCGCCGCCGGCATCGGCGCCAACCAGATCGTTCTGAACGAATGGGTCGTGGCGGCGGGGGGCCATGCGAGGACCGGACTCGAGGACAATGTTCGTCTCGATCGAAACACGCTTGCGCCCTCCAACGCCGCCCTGGTGAAACGTGTCGTCGAACTCTGCCACAATCACGATCGCCCGGTCGCCACTCCGGCTGAGGCGCGCGCGATTCTCGGCCTGAGGCCAATCGCGCAGGCGCAACCCGCCAGGGTGGGATGAACGCGCGGCGTCAGCGAAAAAGCGGGGGACCTGTCGATGGACGAATTGCTTCTGCTCGACCCGGGATATTGTCTCCGACGCCCGCGTCGCCGCCGCCGAGCTGCATCGGCAGCACGGCGTTCCCGAATTGCACCCTCGAGCGCAGCCTTCCGGCGGCCGCTCGCAAGCCGGCTTCAGTAGAGCCTGGCGTTACGGAATCACACGGTCCTCTCGCAGCCGCGAAAACAGATCGCGGAACGACTCCTCAGTGCTTTGGTATTCGAGGAAGCCGCGTTTGCGGCTGAGGGCCATGTCGGTCACCACCTCGAGCGGGCGACCGAGATCGAGGTCGGTGTGCCAGGGCGAAGCGACCCGATCGAGTTCCGCTTCGACCAGGCCGTATTTGGCCGCCATCGCTTTCCAGATCGGTCTGCAATCCTGCATCTGCGCTTCGAGCGGGGCGGGCTCCGTTTCGAAACCGGTCCAACGCACCCCAAACCAGTCGGCGATGCGCGGCCACATCCAGCTCCACCGAAACACATCGCCGTTGACGATATTGTAGGCGTCGTTCTTGGCTCGATCCTCAGTGCTCGCCCAGACGAGATGCTTGCCGAGAACGCGCGCGTCGGTCATGTCGGTCAGGCCATTCCACTGCGCCGCGCTACCCGGGAACTTGAACGGCCGTCCGGTCTCCTTGCAGATCGAGGCGTAGGCGGCGAGCGTCGTACCCATGTTCATCGCATTGCCGATCGCCTTGCCGATGATCGTATGCGGCCGGTGAACGCTCCAGGTGAATCTGTAACGCTCTGCGGCCGCAAAGAGCTCGTCTTCCTGTGCGTAGTAGAAATTCGGCGTCGGGAGCCGGGGCTGCTCCTCGCGCACTGGCGTCAAGGGCAGAGTTCCGGTGCGTGCGTACGATTCGAACGGGCCGAGATAATGTTTGAGGCCTGTGACGAGCGCGACGTGCTGAACGCTGTTCTCTCGACTCGCGACTTCGAGCGTGCGCCGAACGATCCCGGCGTTGGTCTCGATATTCTCCTGCTCGGTCGCGCGCCGTATCCAGGTCGTCAGAAAGACATGGGTCGGCTCGAGCCCTGACAGCGCCCTCTCCAGCGAATTTGCATCCAACACGTCCGCGCGAATATGGCGCGCGCCGTCGACGACGCCCTCGCCGTGACGCGAGAGTCCGTAAACAGTCGCACCCACGTCCAGCAGGGCCTGCGACGCGCCTCTCCCCGCAATTCCGGTCACTCCAACAATGAGCGCTCTGATCTCCACGGCGGGTCCTCCTCAGGTTTAGACCGACGGTCTCTCGCCGTCGCGCAGCGGTGGTCGATCCCGGGCGGCGTCAATAGCGCCGCCCGACCCGGCCGGTCGCTTCCGACAGCCACATCCCGAACGCAATCGCGACGCCCTGGATCACGAGCTGATACGAGGTCGCGAGGCCGAGCATCTTGAGCGAGTGGTCGAGCTGGATCAGAAACAGCGAGGCGCCGGCCACGGCGAACATGTTCCCGATGCCGCCCGCGATCGCTGTGCCGCCGAGCACCGCGGCGGCGATCGGGCTGAGCAAATAGGGCGCGCCCACTTCCAGCGTCGGATTTCGGATGAAGGCCGAAAGCAAGATCGCGGCCACGCCATAGAGCAGCGCGGCGACGACAAAGCTGCCCGCTTGATAGCGGATGATCTCGACGCCCGTGGCGTAGGCTGCGCGAGGGTTGGCGCCGACCGCCTCGAAACGTCGCCCGACGACCGTCTTCTTCATCATGACCGCGATGACGACCGCCAACGCCGCCACGATCCAAAACGAGGTGGGAATCCCGATAAACCGCGCGCCGCCGAAATTCGCGAGCGCGCCGGGAACCTTGGATTCCGCGGCGAGGCTCTGGCGATACCAGAGCGTGACGCCGGAAACGATCGCGCCTGTGGAGAGCGTCACGATCAGCGCGTTGAGCTTGACCAGGGCCACCAGGACGCCGTTGACAAGCCCGACCGCAACCGCCGCCAGCAAGGCCACGCCGATGGCCAGCCACATGCGGTCGTCATGACCGCCGGAAACCCCGAGCAAGGTCGTGCTGGTCAGGGAGATGATCGCCGGCGGCGAAAGATCGATGCCGCGGCCCATCAGCACCAGCGTCTGGCCCATCGTCACGCAGGTGAGAAAGGCGGCGAAGGGCAGGACCGACATCAGCGTCGAAAATTCGACGCTCGGCGGCACGAAGATGCGACTGAGGAGCATGAGCGCGCCGAGCCCGATCCAGATTGCGACGAAGCGCATCGGGATCTGCGCCCTGTCATGCGGTTTCGCCGCGGGGCTCTGAGGGTTGGCTTGCAATTCGGCGCCGACGTTGGTCATGTCGCCCTTCAGGGTTCGGGTTCCAAAATAGCGGTCCGACATCGATCTACTCCGCAGGGGTCGACACGACCGGTTGTCGCCTCTGCGCAAAGAGTCTGCGCAGCAAGCGGTCGACCTCCGCCAACCCGGAGTAGAAGAAGATCGCCATCAAAGTCATCGCGCCGCTTGCGATCACGCCGACCGCGGCGCTGAGGCCGAGGATCGAAATGACGTTGATCATCAGCGTGAAAAAGAAGGCGCCGAAGAAGGCGCCGGTATACGACCCACGGCCGCCGCCGAGCGCCGCTCCGCCGAGGACCGCCGCCGCGATGCTCATCAGCGGAAAGTTTTCGCCGACGGTCGGATGACCGACTCCGACCTCGGCGCCGAGGAAGAGACCGGCGGCCGCGGCCATCACCGAAGCGGCGACATAGGCGCGCACCTGAACGAAGCCGACGGCGACGCCGTTGCGCCGCGCGGCCTCCTCGCGGAACCCCGTCGCCTTGACTTCGAGGCCGGCGCGCGAGCGATGGAGCCAGAGATCGCCGAGAATCGCGAGCACGATCAGCGCGGCGGTCCAGACTGGCGCAAATCCGACATGTCGCTTCAGAAGCTCGCTGAATCCGGAATCGATCGCGCCATCCGGAATGGGCCGACCGATCAGCGCGACGCCCTGCAAGACGCTGAGCATCGCGATCGTGGTGATGACCGCATTGATCTTCGCGTACCGGACGAGCGATCCGTTCGCCAACCCCACGACGGCGCCGATGGCGAGGCACCCGAGCGTTCCGAGGATCGCCATGAGCAGCGGAACGTCGGACGCGATCAGGAACGATGCTGCGACCACGGTAAGGCTCATCAGCGAGCCCACCGAAACGTCGAGACCGCGCACCAGGAGCACGTTCAGTTGGGCCATTGCAACCAGCGCCGCCGGCGCCGTGGACTGCAACATATGGCGAAGGTTGATCGGGCGGAGAAAGACGTCGCTCTTCGACGCGGCGTACAGGACGACGAGGGCCGTCAACGCGGCGAGGAATGCGAGCGGCATCCACCACGTTTCGCTTCCGTGAACGAAGTAGCGGATCAGGCCGGAAAGAATTCGCGAGAACGCCGCCGGCTCTGATCGCTCCTTCAAGGTCTTGGCGTCGCGCACGGTGAGGAAACTCGCGACGATGCGCTCCTCGTTGACGTCGTCTCCCCTGAGTTCGCGAACGATTCTTCCGCGAGAAAAGACCAGGACCCTGTCGCAGATGCCAGCGAGTTCCTGCGCGTCGGACGAATTGACGACACAGGCGCCGCTCCCGCTGATGTTTTCGCGCACCGCCTTATAGATCTCGAACCGCGCGCCGGCGTCCACGCCTTGAGTCGGTTCGTCGATCAGCACGGCCTTAGCGCCGGCCCGAAAGCTGCGCGCGAGGACGGCCTTCTGTTGGTTGCCGCCCGAAAGCCCGCTGATCGGCTTGTCGAGACTTGCGGTGACCACGGTGAAATCGGCCTTCATGAGTCGGGCCGCGGCGCGTTCGTTGGAGCCCGACAGAAATCCAAGGCGCGCGAAGTCCGAGAGACGCGAAAGCGTCATGTTTTTTTGGACGCCGAGATCGGGGAACACCGCTTCGCCCGGCCGGTCCGCGCTCAAGAAGACGATCCCGCTCTCCAGCGCCGATCTCGGCGCGGACGCGTCGACGGCGGCTCCGTGACAAACAATCGCCCCCTGCGCGTCCTCGAGGCCGACAATCGCGCGCAGGGCTTCACGCTGACCGTTGCCTTCGGCGCCCGCGAAGCCGACGATTTCGCCCGCGTGCGCGTCGAAGGACACATCGGAGAAAAGATCGCCGGAAAGGCCGCGTACCGAGAGCACGACGCGGTCGGACAGCGTCGCGGGCTTCGGCGGGTATTCGCTGCCGATGTCCCGACCGACCATGAGCGAGACGAGGTCGTGCTCGGAAACCTCGGCCGTGATCGGAAAGGTGCCTCGATGCACGCCGTCGCGCAGGATCGTGACGCGCTGCGCAAGTTCGAGAATCTCGGGCAGCCGGTGGCTGACATAGACGATGCCGGCGCCTCCCGCGGTCAGTTTGTGGATGAGGTCGGTGAGTTTTCGCACCCCATCCATGTCCAACGTCGAGGTCGGCTCGTCGAGCAGCAGGACCTTCGGATCGGAGAGCAGCGCCTTCACGATTTCGATGAATTGCCGCTGCGCCGGCGACAAGGATCCAACTGCGGCTGTCGGATCGGTTTGCACGCCGAAGCGCGCCAGTTGATCGCGCGCCCAGGGAACCATTGCGCCGAAGGCGACCGACTCCGGGGGGGCGGCGAGAAACAGATTCTGCGCGACCGACAATTCCCGGATGAGCGAATCATCCTGATAAACGGTCGCAAGACCGAGCCGGCGGGCGAGACGCGGATCGACGGAGGCGAGCTTCGCCCCGTTGATCTCGACGACGCCGCCGTCCGGCGCAATCGTCCCGCTGGCGATCTTCATCAGCGTGGTCTTGCCCGATCCGTTTTCGCCCAGGATCGCGTGAACCTCTCCCGCCCGGCAATCGATGCTGAACCGGTCCAGCGCCAGAACGCCGGGATATGTCTTCGACACGTCTTCGATACGGAGCACGAGTTCCGACACCGCCGCCCTCCCTCACCGTGCGTCGATGACCGGCGGACCGGTCATCGACTTTGCTGTGGAATTCTATTTGCTGAACATCTTCACGAGCGTGTCGCGGTCGACGAGCGACGAGACGGAGATCTCCATCGGCAGCGCCTTGTTGCACATGCCCTTATGGACGGGTTTCATCGAGAAGGGGACATCGATCTTGGCGGGAACGGTCTTGCCCTCCTTGCCCATCATCGCGGCGGTCAGCGCAATTCTCGCCTGATAATTCTGACCTGACGAGTAATAGACCTTGAAGGCGTCGTGGTCGGCGGCCTCCCAGTCGCAAAACAGACCCTGCTCGTCGGTACGCAGCGCAACGACGAAATCCTCGGGCTTCTTTTCCGTTTCATAAGCACGGACCCCGCCGCGGAAGCCGTCCGCATATTCGTATATGTAGCCGTCGACCTTGCCGAACTGCGACAGCGCCGCCGAGACCGCGTTGAACGTGCCTTCCTGAGTCCAATTCGTGTCGAACTTGCCGACAATCTTGACGCCGGGGTGTTCGGCAGCCTCCTTCTCCGCGCATTCCTGCCAGGAGGCGCTGAGCGGGTTGCCGGGGGTGCCCCCGAGCGCGACGATCGATTTGGCGTTCGGATTGCCGACGAGCACGGCCTTCACGAACTCCTTGCCCATCTGGCAGATGTTCTCGGCGACGTTGGAGAGATAGTCTTTGCCTGACGTTCCGGCCTCGGTGCCGTTGTGCAGCACGACCTCGATGCCGGCGTCCTTCGCCTCCCGGATAGCCGGCCCCAGCGCCTTGCCGTGGTCCGCAAACACGACGATGACATCGACGCCCTGGGCGGTAAACGCCTGAATGTCAGCGATCGCCTTCGAAGCGTCCCCCCGCGCCGACGAATATTGGATGTGGCCGATCTCCGGATAGGTCAGAGCCTGTTCGATGAATTCCATCGCGGTCACGCGACGCCAGACGTTCTCGCCGAATCCGTCGGCGTAGGCGACCTTGATCTTGCCGCCAGTGCCCGTATCGCAGCCGTTGTTGTTCCAGCACTCCAGCGCCTTGGCCCGGATCTCCGGCGTGACCGGCTTTGCGGCGCGCGCAAAGGCCTCCGCGATCACAGGATCAGCGCTGATCGTGCCGAGCCGCGACTTCATCATGTCCGCGGCGTCGTCGGCCGCAGCGAGACCCGGCAGAGTTCCGGCCCCCGCGGCCAGAGCCGCTCCGACCAACCATTTCGCAAGCAATTTCATCGTTTCCTCCAAGGGCCGTTGCGTCTTGGGCTTCAGTCCGCCCGCGTGACGCAAGCGCAATTTCACCTGACGGGTATTACCATAATACGAGATGACTGTAGGATCAAGACGGCCGTCGTCGAGCCGAAGAGTCGCGGAAATTCCGCGGCGCCGATGGAGGTCGATCGGTGCAGAGCGCTCATCCCAGATCGGCGTCGCGATCCGCAGCGGAAGCCGATCAGACTGGGTTGACGGGCGAGGCCCCCGGCACGGACAGATGGCGCGCCGACCCCTGCGACGCCGCCGAACTTCCGTTCAGGGCGAAAACCGCGTCTCCGAGCAAGACCCGCTTCCTTGCCCACTGGCGCCGTTCGCGGTCGCGACCCGCAAGGCTCCGTCCGTCCTCAGCGCCAGGATGCGCCGATCGCCTGGATTGGGACAAGAGACGATCTGGCCCTCCGGGCCGAAACCTCGAACCTCGCGTGGTCCTCATCGATCCGGTTTTCGAAACCGGAGACATTCGGTCGGACGCCGTGACGCCGATTGGAGAAACGCGTAGGAATTGGCGCTGACTCGGAGCGCCGCGATGTACATGCCGAATTTCCTCGACGGTTTCGATCGGCTGGTCGTCTTCGACGCCGAGACGACTGGCAAGCCGACGCCGAGCGCCGAGTTCATTCGCAAGCAGCCTTTCGCGTGGAAAGCCCCTGGCGTCGTCATCGAAGTCGGTTTCGTCGAATTGCTGCGCGAAGGTGAGATTTGGCGCAAGGGCGAGACGTGGAGTTCCCGGGTCAACCCCGATGGGCCAGTCAACCCCGATGCCATCAAGGTCCACAAGATTCGGCCCGCCGAACTCAAGAACGCGCCACGGTTCCCGACCATCCTTCCAAGAGTGAAAGACTTCGTTGGAGACTCGCCGATCGTGGCCCACGCCTACGAGAACGAGCGAGGTTTTCTCGACTATGAGTTCGCCCGCGCCAAGGTGATCGCGTGGGGGGAGAGCGCCTACCCCGACGAGCGTTACTTATGCACTCAGGTCCTGTTCGCCCAGCTTTTCCCAGGCGCCACCAGGTCTCTGACTGCGATGTGCGATCGTCTGGTGATTGACAGCAGCGAAAGAGACGGCCGGCACGGCGCCTTGCTGGACGCCGAGATGACAGCCGATGCGCTCATCCTGCTCGAGCGCCAACTCAAGCACGGTGAGAGCGGCGCGCCGAGATCATGGGCGTCGACCTGACAGGCCCGGAGTCTCGCCGTCCGCAACAGGCGGCGCGGCGCCGCGCCGGGGGCAACGCTTGTGTGAACGTCGAAACTTCATTCGGGTCGCTCCCCGACCGCGACAATTGATACTCCGAGCCGGAAGGGTGGATCGTCCTTGCCACAGCCCGCGAGGCGCGGCCCAATCCGGTCGCGCTGTCGCAAGAGAAATGATCACGCGGCAAGCCGCGACGTCTCGCCGGGAGACAGCTCGGATCGACCGCTGTCGGCGCCCGGCGAGACAGCGGAAGCAGGCGGCGGGGCGCGCTGAAGGGGGGACGAAGGCGTCGCGCTCCGTCGCCGCCGAGATCGGCGGCTTCCCGCAGGCCGCTGCCCGAGAACGTCCCGCGCAGATCGGGGTCCTCGACCCCGAGCCGACCGCCCGGGCCGCCCCGGCCCGGGAGCGCGCCCTACTTCGGCGCGCGCTTGGCGAGGATCCGCGGCAGCGTTCGCCGGTGCATGTTGAGCTGGCGCGCGGTCTCGGACACGTTGCGCTCGCAGGCTTCGTAGATGCGCTGGATGTGCTCCCAGCGCACCCGGTCCGCCGACATCGGCGGGTCGTGCTCGGCCGGCGTGTCGAGCCGGCCGGCCATCAGCGCGGCGACCACGTCGTCGGCGTTGGCGGGTTTGGCGAGGTAATCGAAGGCGCCGAGCTTGACCGCCATCACCGCGGTCGCGATCGCGCCGTAGCCGGTCAGGATGACGCCGCGCGAATCGGGACGCCGCGCCTTGAGAGCGCGCATCACATCGAGGCCGCTGCCGTCGCCAAGCCTCAGATCGATCACGGCGAAGGCGGGCGGCGACGTCTCGATCGCGGCCAGCGCCTCGGACACGTTGGTGGCGGTGCGCGCGATGAAACCGCGCGCCGCCATGGCGCGAGCAAGCCTGTCGCAGAACAGGCGATCGTCGTCCACGACGAGCAGCGACTTGTCGAGGGTCTCCCCGCCGCTCTGACTCTGGCTCGTCGACTGGTGGGATGCGTCCTTGTCCATACCGTCCGTGTTAACGCAAACAGGTTCGCCAGCAAAATCTTATCGACTATTTATCGCCGCGTCGACCCTCCTCGTAGGCGCTGCGCGCCCACTGCACCGTGATGAGGGCGCCGGTCGCGGGCGGGGAGGCGTTGTCGAAGCGCAGGCTCGCGCGCGACCGCTCGAGCAGCGAACGCGCGATGAACAGTCCGAGGCCGAGCCCGCCGCCCGCCTTCTCCGACCGCCGCGCCCGGTCCCGTTCCGACAGGTAGGGCTCTCCGATCCGCGACAGCACGCCCGGAGGAAATCCCGCCCCGTCGTCCGAAACGACGATCGTCACTGTCGATCGTGTCCAGTCGGCGCTGATCTTGACCTCGCGTTCGGCGAAACTCACCGCGTTCTCGATCAGATTGCCGAGACCGTAGAGAACTCCGGGGTTGCGCGGACATTTCGGCGGCGGCTCGGGCCCTTCGCCGACGACGGAAATGGCGATGCCGAGCAGGCGATGGGGCGCCGCGGCGAGCTCCGCGAGCTCCACCGGGCTCGACACGTCCATGGGCTGCCCGGAGAGATCCGCGGGCGCCGACAGTTTTCCGAGAATCGCCCGGCACCGATCCACCGATTCCTCGAGCAGGCTCAGGTCGTCGGCGAACGCTTCGTCGTGCGGCTTCTGGGCCGCCATTTCCCTGACCACCAGCGCGACCGTCGCGAGCGGCGTGCCCAGTTCGTGCGCGGCGGCGGCGGCGAGGCCGTCGAGTTGCGAAAGATGCTGGACCCGCGCCAGAACGAGCTCGGCCGCCGTCAGCGCGCTCGCGGTCTGGCGGGTTTCGGCGGCCACCCGATGGGCGTAGAGCGTCAGGAACGCCGCGCTGACCACGAGCGCGAGCCAGAGCCCCGCGACATAGAGCGGGGGAAGGTCCAGCTCGCCGCCGCCGATCCAGGGCAGCGGAAGGTTGAAGCGCAGCAGCGCGGTCGCGCAGACCAGCGCCAGCGCCGAAAGGCCAAGCGCCCGGTCGAGCGGCAACGACCCGGCCGCGATGACGATCGGCGCGAGCAGCAGAATGACGAAGGGGTTGGACACTCCGCCGGTGAGGAAAAGCAGGCCCGCGAGCTGAAGAATGTCGTAGGCGAGAAAGATCGTGGCGTCGCGCTCGCTCAGGAGGACGCTCTTCGGATAGAACCATCGCAGCGCGAGGTTGAGCGCGGCGGAGGCGGCGATCAGGGCGAAGCAGGCGACCGCCGGGAAGCCGAGGCCGAGGCCGAACACGCCGATCACGACGGCGGCCGTCTGGCCGGCGACGGCGAGCCACCTGAGGGCGATGAGGGTGTTGAGCCGCAGACGCCGCGCTTCGAGTCCGAGGCCCTCCGGCTCGGGCGGCAAGACTGCGCTCATATCGCGATGACTCACGCTGCCCGACCCGTCCGTCATTCAATCTTCTCGTTGGGGTAGACCCCCCAGAGCTTGTATTGCTCGATATAGCCCTTGAAACCGTCTCCGTCGACCTGACACCAGTCGCCGTCGCACTTGCGCAGGTTGACGATCACCCCCGACTGCAGCGTCGCGGCGAGGTCGGCTCCGGCGGCGGGACGGGCGTAGATCTTGGAACTCTCCCCCTTCTTGTTCGGCGTCACCAGCGCCGTTCGGCGGCCGGAGAGGAGCGAGTGCAGAACCCAGCCGTCGGCGCCTTCCGAATCGCGGATCCGCCGCCAGATCTCGAACTCCGCCGTGATCTCCACCGGCAGCCCGGCGCGCTGGTAGACCCATTTGGTCGCGTGGTCCTTGGACGGGCCCTCGCGCAGGTTCACCCGGTCGGTCTTGAGGCTCGCGAAGCGCGGCAGCGGCAGCCTGGTCACCGTGCCCACCTGGTCGGCGAAAGCCAGAGCCGGCGTCAGCGCGGCGAGGCACAGGGCGGCGAGCGCCAGGCGGCGCGTGGGCTTGGTGCGGAGGCGTCGGTTCATCGTGGATTCCTCGATGGCGGAGAGGCCATCCTTGTCTTTGCCCGGCCATCTGTTAGACAGGCCCGCGAGCCCGCCGCCGGTCGCCGGCGACGCCATTTGCTGCGTGCGGCGTTAACGGGGCGTAAACCGCTTGAAGGCGTGGACGCGATGTTCGAAGACGAAGCCAAAGCGAAAAAGGCGCAGGCAGGGCGGAAAGGGCGGCGTTCATGACCAAGAAGAAACCGGTTGTCGTCGTGACGCGGCGGCTGCCCGAACTCGTTGAAACCCGCATGCGCGAGTTGTTCGACGCCCGCCTCAACATCGAAGACAAGCCGATGTCGCAGGCCGAGATCGTCGAGGCGATGCGTGAGGCGGACGTCATCGTTCCCACCATCACCGATCACATCAACGCCGCCATGATCGCCCAGGCGGGCGACCAGATGCGCCTGATCGCGAATTTCGGCAACGGCGTCGATCACATCGACGTCACCAGCGCGCTCAGACGCGGCATCACGGTCACCAATACGCCGGGCGTCATGACCGAAGACACGGCCGACATGACGATGGCGCTGATTCTGTCGACGGCGCGCCGGCTGGTCGAGGGCTCGCACGTCATTCCCGACGGACATTGGGGCGGCTGGACGCCGACCTGGATGCTCGGCCGCCGGATCACCGGAAAGCGCCTCGGCATCATCGGCATGGGCCGCATCGGCCAGGCGGTCGCGCGGCGGGCGCGGGCGTTCGGCATGTCGATCCACTATCACAACCGCCGCCGCGTCGCGCCGCAGATCGAGGAGTCGCTCGAGGCGACCTACTGGGATTCGCTCGACCAGATGCTGGCGCGGATGGATTTCGTCTCGATCCATTGCCCGCACACGCCGGGCACCTACCATCTTCTGTCGGCACGCCGCCTCAAGCACCTGCGTCCGGACGCCATTCTGATCAACACGGCGCGCGGCGAGGTGGTCGACGAGAACGCGCTCGTGCGGATGCTGGAGGCGGGAGAACTCGCCAGCGCCGGCCTCGACGTGTTCGAGCACGCGCCGGCGGTCAACGAGAAGCTGATCGCGCTCGCGCGGGCGAGCAAGGTCACCCTCTTGCCCCACATGGGGTCGTCGACGAACGAGGGCCGCGCCGACATGGGCGAGAAGGTGATCATCAACATCCGCACGTTCGTGGACGGCCACCGTCCGCCGGACCGGGTGCTGCCGAGCATGCTGTAGGCGGACCGCCCCGCGCGCGCCGCCGCCGGGGACGAGCGACGGACCGCGCGCAAGCCCGGAATGCAACGAAGCCGACGCGCCGGTCGTCCCGCGTCGGCGCTTCGGTAGCGGCGGTTCACGCCTTCCCGACTTTCCCCCAGGCGAGCGTCAGCGCGATCGCGGCGGCGTTCGAGACGTTGAGGCTCCGGATCGCGCCGGGCAGGTCGAGGCGCGCGAGCGCGTCGCAGCGCTCGCGGGTGAGGCGGCGCAGGCCCTTGTCCTCGGCGCCGAGCACGAGCGCCAGCGGGCGGGCGAGGGGGATGGCGTCGAGCGTCGTCGGCGCTTCCGAATCGAGGCCGACGCGCTGGTATCCCATCTCGCCCATTTCGGTCAGCGCCCGCGACAGATTGGTCACCGAGCAGATCGGCACGTGTTCGAGCCCGCCCGAGGCGGACTTGGCGAGCGCGCCGGACAGTTCCGGGGCGTGGCGCTCGGTGGTGACGACGGCGTCGACGGCGAAGGCGGCGGCGGTGCGGAAGATCGCGCCGACGTTGTGCGGATCGGTGATCTGGTCGAGGACCAGCACGAGTCCGCGCGCCGGCAGTTCCGAAACATCGATCGGCGCGAGCGGCCGCGCTTCCAGCAGGACGCCCTGATGCACCGAATCGCGCGGCAAGCGGCCGGCCACCTCCTCCAGGCCGACGATGCGGGTCTCGACCCCGCGGGCGTCGATCGCGGCCTTCAGGCGCTCGGCCGCCGCGGCGGTGGCGTAGAGCCGGATCAGTTCCCGGCGCGGCGCGTTCAGCGCCGCCTCGACGCTGTGGAAGCCGTAGATCCGGGCGACGTCCGGTTCGCGCCGCTCCCGCGGCCGGTCGCGCGCCCGCCCGGCTTCGGCGGCAGGCTGCGGCGCGGCGCGCGGCTTCGCAGCGCCGGGCCGGCGCTCGTCGGATGTCCGGGGCGGCTCGGCGCCGCGCCTTTGGCGGTTGCGGGTCATGGAACGCCCTTGCGGCTTCGAGTGCGGGACGAAGCTCTAGGCCGGTTCGGGACCCCTGACCAGTGAGCGCGACGGATCGCGGCGCCGTCGGGCGCGATTTTCCAGTTGACAGTCCGAGGGTCGAGGAAAGATAAGCCGCCGACCGCGCCTCGGCCTGCCCGAGGCGTTGTCGTCCGGATCGACCGGATGCGGGGGAGTGTCCCGAGCGGCAAAGGGGGCGGACTGTAAATCCGCTGGCTAAGCCTTCGTAGGTTCGAGTCCTACCTCCCCCACCATCCTCGCCCCGCCACCCTCGATTTCCGCTGGCGCGAGACCCCTGGCCGGGTCCGCTCGGGGTCTGTGTCGTCGGGCGAGCCGGCGGTCTGATTTTTCAGCCGCGGCCGGGTTCGAGCAACAGGACCCTTCCCGAGCCTCTCGTCATCCGGGCAATCGACCCAGGGCCGGCGACCGGCTGTCCCCACGGCTTCGCTCGGCGTCACGATGCTGGCGCGATCGGGACGAATGTTCAGGGCGCCGCCATGATCGACGAGACCCGGAAGGCGGCGACGTTGGACGATCTCATCGTCTCCGATCCCGCCGTGTCGAGCGGTCGTCCCGTCGTCACGGGCGCGCGCGTCCCGATCGAGGCGCTGTTCGAAACCCTCGCCGACGGCATGGCGATCGACGCGTACGACGCCCTCGACCGAGACGATGTCGTGCGCTCCTCGAGCTTCGGCGAACCAATTCGGCCTCGGCGCCGCGCCGAAGGCCGGCGCGGCCGCGATCGTCCCCGGCCCTCGGTGCGCGCTTCCCGCCGCGTCACGCCCAGCGATCTTACCAACTGTTCATCTCCCCGAAACCGCAGCGCAAACGCCGCAAACGTAGAACGGCTCCATCGCGCCGGACACGTTCCGGTCCGTCCAGGTTCAACAGTCATGGAGTTCAAACACGTGGGCAATCTGTTTTCCGTCCGTCCGGGTCGGTCCGTGCGCGGGGCGCTGCTCGGGGCGGTCGCAGTCGCTGCGGTCGGCGCCGTGACGATCGAGGCGCTGCCGCTCTCGACCAATCCCGCCATCGCCGCCGCGCCCATGGCCTCCGCCGGCCCGGCGTCCTTCGCCGACGTCGTCGACCACGTCAAAGGCGCGGTCGTCTCGGTGAAGGTCAAGATTTCCGAGACCAAGATTTCCGACGACGAGGGCGACGCCCAGCCCATGCCCAACTTTCCGAAGGGCGGGCCGCTGGAGAAATTCTTCCGCCAGTTCGGCATGCCCGGCGCGCCGCAGCAGTTCGGCGACGGCGAGCGCCACGAACAGCGCCCGCACACCGGCATGGCCCAGGGCTCGGGCTTCTTCATTTCCCCCGACGGCTACATCGTGACCAACAACCACGTCGTCGACCACGCCACCGAGGTCACCGTCACCACCGCCGACGGCAAGACCATCCCGGCGCGCGTCGTGGGCACGGACCCCAAGACCGACCTCGCGCTGCTCAAGGTCAAGGACGGCTCGGACTTCCAGTATGTCTCGTTCGCCGCGCAGTCTCCGCGCGTCGGCGACTGGGTGATTGCGGTCGGCAATCCGTTCGGCCTCGGCGGCACGGTCACGGCCGGCATCGTTTCGGCGCGCGGCCGCGACATCGGCGCCGGCCCCTACGACGACTTCCTCCAGATCGACGCGCCGGTGAACCACGGCAACTCGGGCGGGCCGACCTTCAACGCCGAGGGCGAGGTCGTCGGCGTCAACACCGCGATCTTCTCGCCGTCAGGCGGCAGCGTCGGCATCGGCTTCGCGATCGCCAGCGACGTCGCCAAGACCGTCGTCGCGCAGCTCAAGGACAACGGCAAGGTCGCGCGCGGCTGGCTCGGCGTGCAGATCCAGCCGGTGTCGCAGGACATCGCCGACAGCCTGGGGCTCAAGGAACCCAAGGGCGCGATCGTCGACAAGGCGGAGAAGGATTCGCCCGCCGCGACCGCGGGCCTGAAGGACGGGGACGTGATCACCGCGGTCAACGGCGACTCGATCGCCGATTCCCACGACCTCGCCCGCAAGATCGCGGCGCTGGGACCGAAGAAGGACATCGTCCTGACGATCGTGCGCGGCGGCTCGACCGAGACCGTCAAGGTCACGCTGGGCTCGCTGTCGGACGAGCGCCAGGCGAGCGCCGACGCTCCGGATCGGGGGCCGAAGGACGCGATGGCGAAGTACGGCATGGCGCTCGAGCCCGCGACCGCGGTCGAGGGGGCCGGCAAGAGCGGCGTCGTCGTGGCCGGGATCGACCCCGACGGCACGGCCGCCCAGAAGGGACTGCAGACCGGCGACGTCATCCTGGCGGTCGGCGGCAAGTCGGTGTCGCATCCCTCCGAGGTCGCCGCGGCGCTCGACTCCGCCAAGTCAGACGGCAAGAAGTCGGTGCTGATGCAGGTCAAGAACGACAACGGTACGCATTTCATCGCGATGCCCACCGCGGTTTCGTAACCTCCGATCGGTCCGGTCGAGGCGGCGCCTCCCCTTCGCTCGCTTCGCCGGATCGTTCGGCGGGCCGGCCCCTCGCGGGGCCGGCCCGTTTTTTTTTCGCCTGGGCGGATCAGGCCGTCTCGTCGACGCGATCGACAGGGTCCCAGTACGGCCGCCTGCCGAACCGCTCGACCAGGAAGTCGACGAAGGCGCGCACTTTCGGTGACAGATGGCGCGAGTGCGGATAGACCGCGCTCATCGCGAGGTCCTGGGCGAGGAAGCGGTCGAGCGCCGGAACGAGCGCGCCCGCGCTCAGGTCCGGGCCGACGATAAAGGTCGGCAGCAGGGCGACGCCGACGCCGGCGAGCGCCATCGCCCGCAGCGCGTCCCCGTTGTTGGCGCCGACCCGGCCAGAGACCGGGACGAGGCGCGGCTTTCCGTCCGGATCGACGAAGCGCCATTCCTCCACGCGCGCGACCGTCCGATTGCGCAGGCATTCGTGCGCCTTCAACTCGTCGGGGGCCTGCGGCGTCCCCCGCCGGCCGAAGTAGTCGGGACTCGCACACAAAGTCAGCCGGATCGGCGCGATCCGCCGCGCCACGAGACTCGAATCCGGCAGGGCGCCGATTCGCAGCGCCACGTCGAAGCCGTCGTCGACCAGGTCGACGAAGCGGTCGCTGAGCGCCATCTCGACGTCGACCTCGGGAAAGCGGGCGAGAAACTCCGGCAGGGCCGGGGCGAGGTGGAGAAACCCGAAGCTCATCGGCGCGCTGACCTGGAGGCGCCCGCGCGGGCGCGCCTGAAGCCGCCCGAGAGCGCGATCGGCGTCTTCAAGGTCGGCGAGAATCCGGGTCACCCGCTCCAGATAGCCGCGGCCGGCCTCGGTCAGGTTCAGCGATCGCGTCGTGCGGTTGAACAGCCGCGCGCCGAGCTCGGTCTCGAGCGCGCCGACGCTCCGGCTGACGGCCGATTTCGAGATGCGAAGGCGCCGCGCCGCTTCGGAAAACGACTGCGTCTCCGCGACCCTGACAAACGCTTCGAGCGCGGCGAATCGGTCCATTGTTGCTCCAAACGCAACAGCTATGTGCCAGGATCGTAAATTGTCCCGCAATTCATAGCAAGGTACCGGTTTGTAGCGGCGGCGCCCCGGCCGCCTCTCTCGGAACCGCCCATGGACGCGATCGTCGACAGCCCCTTCCTGCCCGTCCTTTCGGCCTGCGTCATTGTGGCGCTGGCGTTCGCCGCCGCGGCGCGGCTGAGCGGGTCGCGCACGGCGGCGACGCTCGCCGCGCCCGCCGTCTTCCTCGTCGCCTATGTCGTCACCTACCAGAAGATTCCGACTTTCCCGCCCGTCGGCGCCGCCAACAAGGTCTTTTATGTCGCGGTCGCCGTGACGCTGGCGGCGCTGGCCCTCGACGCATTCGCATCGCTTCCGCGCTGGGCGCTCGCCGGGCTCGCTTCCCTGGTCGCCGCCGGATGGGTGGGGTCGACGAAGCTGGCCAATCCCGATTCGATCGGCCTCGTTCTGTTCCCCGCGCTCGTCCTCGGCGGTGGTCTCGCGCTGTGGGGCCTCGATCGCCTCGCGGCCGAGCCTCGACCCTCGGGCGGGGGCGCCGCGGCGCTCGCGGGTCTGGCGGCGGTCTCCGCGCTGTCGGCGCCGGCGCTGCTGTTCGGCGGGTCGTCGACCGGAGTGGGCCTTTGCCTCGGGCTGGCTGCGGGCGCGGCCGTGCTGTCGGCGGACGGGTTTCTCGCCCCGCGCCGGCTCGGTCCTGCGGCGATGCTCGGCGCCGGGAGCGGCCTCCTCGCCGCGCTCGACACCATTGCGCTCGTCACTCGCAACGCCGATCCCTTCGCCCTGGCGCTGATCGCGCTCGCGCCCTTCCTCGGCCCGCTGGCTGCTCGCCTGCTGCCGCCCGCCCTCGAGAGGCGTCCCGTCGTCGCATGGGTCGTGTCCGGGCTGGCCATCCTGTCACCGCTGCCGGTGATCGTGGCGCTCCTGCTGCTGCGTCACGACAATCCCCTCGCAACCTGAGGACTTCCCATGCGCTTCCTTGCACCGCTCGCGCTCGCCTCGTTCGCCGCTCTCGGCGTCTCCGCTCCGGCGTTCGCCGGCGCCGACTACAAGATCGACCCGAGCCACACCCATGTTCTCTTCATGGTCGACCACCTCGGCTTTTCGAAAATGATCGGCCTGTTCGGCGACACGACCGGCGCGGTCGCGTTCGACCCGGCCAATCCCGCGGCGAGCAAGCTCAGCGTCGACATCAAGACGGCGAGCCTTCAGTCGCAGTTCGGCCCGCGCGACACCGACCTCAAGGGGGCGGACTGGTTCAACGTCGCCGAGTTCCCGGACATGACGTTCGTCGGCAAGACCTTCAAGAAGACGGGAGACAAGTCCGGCGAACTCACCGGCGATCTCACCCTGCTCGGCGTCACCAAGCCGGTCACGCTCGAGGTCGCCTTCAACAAGGCGGGCGTTCGCCCGACCGACAAGGCCGACGCAGTCGGATTCTCGGCGAGGGGCTCGCTGAACCGCTCGGACTTCGGTCTGAAGACCTACATTCCCTACATCGGCGACAAGGTCGACCTGATCATCGAGAGCGAAGCCATTCGCTGACACAGCCGCTCCCTGGCCACCCGTTTTCGAGATAATCGGACCGACGATCACTGGTGGCCGAAGAACCTTTGACTTTTCAGGATTAGATGGGAATTTTTGATCGGCGCCGCAACTTTTGCTCGCAAACTGGAACGAAAGTTCTTGCCTTTGCTGCGGTGCAGCACTAGATAGGTCGGGTGCGGCGCGGTTGCGCTGCACATGCCCTCCTTGGGCGTTTCCTCCCTAGACTCGAAGGCCGCCGAAAGGCGGCCTCCTTTTTTTTGGGGGGGCCGCGCGACGGCCCGGGCGCCGGGTCGCGGGCTCAGCGCTTGGGAGCGCGAAGCGCCTGCGCGAGAAACAGGCCGCCGTGCTGAAGGCCGCCGCCGTCGATGCCGTGCGCGACGCCGAAGGAAATGTGCCACTGGGTCGGAATGTCGGCGCCGGCCAGCCCGTCGGCCGCCGCGAACAGGGCGTCGACCGGGATGAGCGGGTCGCGGTCGCCGTGGACGAGAAGCACCGGCGGCGGCGCGCCGCGGGCGTCCCGCGCCTTGGCCTCGCCGAGCCGCTCGGGACCGACCAGCATACCCGAATAGCCGACGATCCCGGCGGGGGCGCGTCGGCGCCTGAGCCCGACGTGCAGCGCCATCATCGTCCCCTGGCTGAAACCGACCAGCGCCAGCCGCGACTCGTCGAGGCCGAGGCGCGCGAGTTCGGCGTCGAGGAAGGCGTCGATCGCGCCCCGGGCCTTGACGACGCCGTTCCAGCGTTCCGCGCCGCCGGCCGGATCGTCCGGCGCCGTGGAGGCGAGGGCGAACCACTGCCGGCCCATGGGCGAGGCGGCGCAGCGGTCGGGGGCGTGTGGCGACACGAAAGCCGTGTTGGGCAGCAGCTTGCGCCATTGATGGCCGATCTCGATCAGGTCGTTCCCGTCGGCGCCGTAGCCGTGCAGGAAGACGACCAGCGCGGTCGCCTTGCCGCCGCTCGCCTGTATTCGCGGTCCGTCCAGCGCAACGCTCATCGGAATCTCTCCACTTCGACTTCCGGCGTCGGACTTAGCTGGAACCGTCGGCGAGAGCCATCCCGGAACGCGCCTTCACCGCACGGTAGTAGGCCCACAGCACGCGCGCCGCCACCGCCCGCCACGGACGCCAGCGCTCGGCCAGGCGCTCGAGCCGCGCCGCGTCCGGCCGCGCCTCGAGATCGAACGCCAGTCGCGCCGCCTCCTGCAGGGCGAGGTCGCCCGCGGCGAAGGCGTCGGGATGGCCGAGGCAGAACATGAGGAAAATGTCGGCCGTCCACGGACCGATCCCGGTGATGGCGACGAGGGCGCGATGCGCCCCTTCTGCGTCGAGCTCCGCGAGGCGATCGAGATCGAGAGCGCCGTCGGCGATCGCCCGCGCCACCGCCCTCAGCGCGCGGATCTTCGCCGCCGACAGGCCGCAAGTTCTGAGATCCTCGTCGCCGACCGCGGCCAGCCGCTCCGCGTCGAGCGGCGCCACGCGCGCCTCGAGCCGGCCGAGGATCGCGCGCGCGCTCGCCACCGACACCTGCTGCGACACGACGATCGCCGCGAGCCCGGCGAACCCGGGCGCGCGCCGCCGCAGCGGCGGCGGCCCGGCGACCGCCAGAAGCCGCGCCATCAGCTCGGGATCCTGCGCGCGAAGGGCTTCGACGGCCGCGCCGAGGCTCGCTTCGTCGGCGATCGGCGGCCCGGGACGATAGAGCCGCGCGCCGGGCGGCGGCTTCCCGCGGCTTGCGCGACGGCCGGGCTTGTGCATCCGCTTGTCCGCCATGTCCGAGGCCGCCCCTTCCTCCGTCTTCCGGTTCGCGCCGACCCCCAACGGCGCGCTGCACCTGGGACACGCCTATTCCGCGCTGATGAACCAGCGCCGCGCCGGGGAGACCGGCGGACGGCTGCTGCTGCGCATTGAAGACCTCGACAGGAGTCGCTGCAAGCGCCTTCACGAGGACGCCATCCGCTTCGACCTCGCCTGGCTCGGGGTCGGTTTCGACGGCGCGCCGCGGCGCCAGAGCGAGCACACGGCCGATTATGCCGCCCGGCTCTCCCGGCTCGAGCAGGCGGGGCTCGTCTATCCGTGCTTCTGCAGCCGCGCCGAAGTCGCGCGCGCCGCCGTCGGACGCGATCCCGACGGCGCTCCGCTCTATTCGGGCGCGTGCCGGGCGCTGACCGGCGCGCAGCGGCGGGCGCGACTCGCGCGTGGCGACAAGGCGGCGCGGCGGCTGGACATGGGCCGCGCCCTCGCCGCGGTCGCGGGTCCGCTCGCCTGGATCGAGTACGGCGAGGGGACGGCGGCCGAGACCCGGATCGCCGACCCCGCGGCCTGGGGCGACGTCGTCCTCGGCGGGCGGGACCTCGCCGCGAGCTACCATCTCGCGGTCACGGTCGACGACGCGCTTCAGGGCGTGACCGACGTCGTGCGCGGGCGCGACCTGCTGGCCGCGACCTCGGTCCACCGCCTCCTGCAGGCGCTCATGGGCCTGCCGGCGCCGCGCTATCGCCACCATCGTCTCGTGCTCGACCCGGCCGGCGGCAAGCTGGCGAAGAGTCGCGGCTCGCCGTCGCTCGCCGATCTGCGGGCGCAGGGGATCTCGGCCGCCGAGGTGGTCCAAGCGCTCGGCTTCGGCCGCGCAGACGCGCCGGCGTTCGAAGTCGCGCTCAGTTGATCCTGGCGGTGAGGCCGGTCGCGGGCTTGTCGACGGATTCGGCGGCGGCGGACGGCGCCTGGGCGCGGAACGCGTCGATTCGGTCGCGTTCGCGCTTGAACGCCGCCAGCATCTTGCCGTCGAACTCGCGGGTGCGGGCGAGCTTGATCGCCATCGGGTCGACGAAATTACCGTTGATGACGACCTCGTAGTGCAGATGCGGCCCGGTCGAAAGGCCGGTCGACCCGAGATAACCGATCACCTGACCTTGCGCGACATGGGCGCCTTCGGTGACCCCGCGGCCGAAGCCGGACATGTGGTTGTAGGTGGTGACGTAGCCGTTGGCGTGCTGGATCTCGACCCGGCGCCCGTAGCCGGAGTCCCACGCCGCCTTGATGATCACGC
Organism: Roseiarcus fermentans; assembly: GCF_003315135.1. Taxonomy (GTDB): domain Bacteria; phylum Pseudomonadota; class Alphaproteobacteria; order Rhizobiales; family Beijerinckiaceae; genus Roseiarcus; species Roseiarcus fermentans. Next base: position 1,965 of record NZ_QNRK01000028.1, on the reverse strand, counting down.
CGTTGCCGGCGGCGTAGATCGGCGTGCCGATCGGCGCGCCCCAGTCGACGCCGGTGTGCATGCGGGTGAAGCCGAGGATGGGATGGTAGCGCATGCCGAACGGCGAGGTGATGTCGCCCTCGGCGATCGGCTTGCGCAGCAGGAATTTCCGGTTCGAGCGGCCGCTCTCGTCGTAATAATCGACGCTGTTGTCGTCAGGCGCCTGAAAACGGTAATATTTGTACGTCTGATCGTGAACGGTGAGGGTGGCGTAGAGCAGCTCGGGCCGCGGGTCGAGGTCGTCGGGGTCCGAGAAGAAGGCCTCGACCGCGTCTCCGGCCGACGTCGAGCGCTGAAAATCCACGTCGTTGGCGAACACTCGGGTCAGGAGCTCGATCATCGGTTTGGACAGGCCCTGCTTCAGCGCCGTCTCGTACAGGCTCTGATAGAGGCTCATGCCGCCCGAATCGCCCGAATCGGCCTGCGCCTTGCGCGGCGCGGCGGCGGTCCTGGCGGAGACGGGAGCGTAGTTTCCGCGATCGTCGACCGCGACGGTCGCCTTCAGCTGGTCGTCGGCGTAGACCGCGACCCGGGCGATCCGCGGCCTGTCGCCGCGCGCGCCCGGCTCCTCGGGCAGGAGAAGGATCTTCTGCCCCTCGCCGACCGGGGATTCGCCGCGCTTCACCCCGAAAGCGGCGACGATCGCGGCGGCCGCCTCGGGGGTCGCGCCATTGGCCCTGAGCACGTCCTCGAAGGATTCGCCGTGCCGCATCGCGACCAGTTTCTCCGTCGGCGAGGCGTCGTCCGGCCCGGCCGATTTGGCGACGTTGGTGACGTTTTCCGGGATCATGCGGACTTCGATCGAAGCGAACGGCGCGTTCGGGCTGACGCTGCCGACCGTCGCATAGGCGAGCGACGCGGCGAGCGGGTCGCCGGCCTGGCTCGTCCGCATCAGCATGAGCTGGGGCGGCAACGGCTGCAGGGGCGCCTTCGGCGTCTCGGGGCCTGCCTTGAGGGTCTCGACGATCTGCGCCTGCGCCTCGGCGGCCGAAAGTTCGCCGGTCGCGCCAGCGGCGTCCTGCGGCGTGAGGTCGGTCGTGCGGAACGCCACTTCGGCGTCGTCCTGCACCGGGCCCGGATCGGGCGCGGCGTCCGCCGTCGTCGCCCGGTCGCTGAGTTTCAGGGGATTGAACGGCGGCACCGCGTCGGCGAAACCGGTCGGCGTGAGCGTCAGGGTGGTCTGCAGACGGGTGAACGCGCGCGCCCTCACCACTTCCTTGTCGCCGACCTTGAGGGTCGTGGGCACGCTGTAGGTCTGCTTGTCGGATACGATGTCGACCGGCCGCAGCAACCTGTCGCCCTTGCCGCCGCTGACGCCTTCTTCCTGCGAGTCGGCCGGCGCCGCGTTGGCGACGAATTCCGGCGCGTCGGCGAAATCGTACTGGCTGTCGAGATCGAAATAGAGCGCGGCGCCGATCAGGGCGACGCCGCTCAAGCCCGTGAGCGCCGCGCCCGCGAGCCAGCGAAGCGAGGCTCTGCGGCGTTCGGCGCGGTCGAGGCGGTCGTCGCCCAGACGGATGGGCGGTTCGACGCCGAGCTCCATGCCGGCGACCGCGCGGTCGCCCCGCGCGACGAGACGAGGAAAGGCGGGAGCAGCTGTCGTCAAAACGGTTCTTTCCGCTCCGTTCCCGCGATCGAGAGCGCGGGAAGCGATCCGATCTGTTAGCGCCGACGCGGCGGCGAGGCAATCAACCGACCGAGGCGGCGCCGGGGCCTATCGCGCCGAACCGTGGCGAATGCGCGGCGGGCGCGGAATTCCGCCCGGTTTCGCCCCTCGTCACCAGCCTGTGACAAATTGTTCAAAAAAGTGTTTGACAGCCTTCGAGCCCGGCCCTATATCGCTGCCACTGGACGACGACGGCGCTGCGGAGACGCGGTGGCGGGCGGGGTTCGGTTTCGGGAACTTCCTGAGCGGCTCCTCCCTGC
>NZ_QNRK01000027.1 GCF_003315135.1 Roseiarcus fermentans | reverse complement strand
TCGGCGCTGGTGTTCGAGATCGTCGCGACCTTCCTGTTCCTGGTCACGATCCTCGGCGTCACCCATCCGTTCATGCCCAAGGGCTTCGCCGGCCTGGCGATCGGGCTCACCCTGGCGGCGATCCACATCGTCGGCATCAACATCACCGGCACGTCGGTCAACCCGGCGCGCTCGATCGGACCGGCGATCGTCGGCATGGTCTCGAACCCCAGGGCGGTCGCGCAGCTCTGGCTGTTCATCGTCGCGCCCCTGATCGGCGCCGGCCTCGCCGGACTTCTCTATCGCGAGGGCGCGCTGCTCGACCAGAAGCAATAGGTCCGGGCGAGCGTTTACTGGGGACTTGTGATGAAGCCCATCATGCTGGCCGCGACTCTCCTCTGCGCGTTCGGACCGACCGAGCGCGCCGGGGCCGCGGATGTGAAGGTCGCGGACGTCAGAATCCTCGACGTGAGGGCCTACGCCTATCTCGAACGCGCCGGCAAACTGTCCGACAATCTCGTCGGCGGGCAGCCGCTGGTCGACGCGCCGCGCGGCGGGGCGCTGGGCGGCGACACCGCGACGGCGCTGCTCGTCGACGTCGTCTTCCAGGGCGACGGGAGCGCCGCGTCGAAGGCCGCCGCGGCGACCGTCGACCTCACCCAGACCACCCGCGCGGGCGCCCGCGTGGTCACGCACAAGACCTTCGACACCTTCGCCTTCGGCGGAGACGGCGTCGCCCACAAGGCGGTGTTCCTCGAAGGCGCGATGTGCATGCCGCTCACCATCGAGGTCCACGCCGGCCGCTCGGTCAAGTCGGCGCGCGTCGACCTTCAGTGCGAGGCCGTGCAGGCGCAGAAGTAGCGTTCAGCGAGAGAACCTCCGGCCCCGGGCGGGCCGGACGGACGCCGGCGCGGGCCGGGCCGGGCCTTACTCCTCCGGCAGCACGCCCTTCTTGAACAAAAAGCAGCCGTAGTGGCGGCGCTCGCCGGTCACGACGATCGCGAACGCCTCGGCGGCGCGGTCGTAGAAGGCGAAGCGCTCGATGCCGACCAGCGGCTGGCGGCGTCCGACGGCGCGGTCGATCGCCGCCTGCACCTCCTGCTGGACGGCCGGGACCGCTACGGGATCGCCGGCCACTTCCATCCGCAGCGCCGGGTCCGGCACGAACGTATCGAGCGGCATCACCGACAGCACCGCTTCGACGGCGCGGGCGGCCGAAACCCCGCCCATGACGATCGGCTGGCCGGTGACGGTCTGGGTCGCGGTGGAGGCTGCGGGAAAGTTCGCGTCCACGATGGCGATTTCGTCGCCGTGGCCCATTCGCCGCAGGGCGTAGAGCAGGTCCGCGTCCAGAAGCGGATCGATTCCCCAGAGCATGTCGCCTCCCAATTCGTTCGCCGACGCGGACCTTATCCGGTGACGGCGCCGGGCGGCAACATCGCGCCGCCGCTTTCGCCCGGCCGGCGCGCGTTTTCGCCGCCGCGCGGCGACAGCGGGCGCCCGACGGCGCGGACGCTGTTTCGCCGAAGCGGACAGGAAGGCGGCGCGGGGGCAAGCCCCGCGCCCTCCAGTCAGGCGCCAAATCCGCCGTCGATCGTGTGCATGGCTCCCGTGACGAAGCCGGCCTCCGGTCCTGCCAACCAGGCGACCATCCCGGCGACTTCCTCGGGTCGTCCGTGGCGCTTGATCGCCATGAAGCTGTGCATCAGGTCCTTCATCGGCCCGTCGGCCGGGTTGGCGTCGGTGTCGATCGGTCCCGGCTGCACGATATTCACCGTGATCCCGCGCGGCCCGAGGTCCCGCGCCAGCCCGCGCGCCAGTCCCTGCAGGGCCGACTTGCTCAGCGCGTAGGACGCCATCCCCGCGACGGGCATTCGGTCGCCGTTCACGGAACCGATCACGATGATCCGGCCGCCCTCCGGCATCCGCCGCGCCGCCTCGACCGAGGCGTGGTAGGGAGCGTGGACATTGATCCGAAACAGCCGATCGATCGCGTCCGGGTCCTGGTCCAGGGCGTCGCCGAAAACGGCAATTCCGGCATTGACCACCAGAACGTCCAGCGGCCCGCTTTCGCGCACCCGCGCGATCACCGCATCCCGGTCCGAACTGTCGGTGAGGGCCGCCGTCGCGCCCGTCTCGGCCGCAAGCTGCTTCGCGGCTTCGGGCGACCCGGCGTAGGTGAAGGTCACGGCGGCGCCCTCCGCCGCGAATCGCCTCACGATCGCGGCCCCGATCCCGCGGCTGCCACCGAGCGCCAGAACAGACTTCCCTTGAAACACGGCCATCGGGCCCTCCTTGAGCATTTATGTAGGCAGCGCTATATAAACGCACGGAAGCACCCGTCAATGGATTTCTGTAATCTTGCCTACAAATATATCCCGTCCGCGCGGGCGTCCCCGCCGCTTCGATCCCGACCAGGCGGTCGCCACCGCCCAGCGCCTCTTTCGCGCTCGCGGCTACGACGCCGTCAGCGTCGCGGACGTCACCGAAGCCCTTGGCATCAATCCGCCCAGCTTCTACGCCGCCTTCGGCAGCAAGGCGGGCCTCTACGCGCGCGTGCTCGAACGCTACGCCGCCGGCGCCGACGCCGTCCCGCTCTCCGACCTCCTGCGCCCCGACCGGCCGGTGGCGGAATGTCTCGCTGCCGTGTTGGAAGAGGCGGCCCGCCGCTACGCGGCCGATCCCGCCGCTGCCGGTTGCCTGGTGCTGGAAGGGGTCCGCTGCAACGACGGCGAGGCGCGAGAGACGGCCAGCGCCTTCCACACCGCAGCGGAGGACCGGATCCGCCGCTACATCGCCGCGCGCCACCCGGAGGAGGCCGAGCGCCTGACGGATTTCGTCAGTACGACCATGACCGGCCTCTCCGCCAAGGCTCGTGACGGGCACGGCCTGGCGCGCCTCCTCGCCACCGCTCGTCTCGCCGGCCTGGCGCTTGCGCGGGCCCTTCCGGTGTGAGCGGCGCGCGAGGCCTATCGCCGCTCCGGAGGGGCGCGGCCGCGATCTGACCCGGGCGGCCGTCTCGCCGGCTCCCGGACGACGTCGAGCCGGCCGTCCGCGGTCAGCCTGATGAGCGCCCCGGCGACGTTGGCGGCGCAAGGTCGGCCGGCGGCGAGGGCGTCGGCGAGGCGCGCGGCGAGCGTCTCGAGCTTTTCCAGCCCGATCCGGCTCTCGTCGCGCCCGCCGATGTCTGCGATCCGGCGCGCCAGCACGCGCTGGACGACGGCCGCGGGCTCCGACAGCAGCGCGCTGGCGTCGACCGGGTCCGGGCCGAGCCGCGCCGCGACCTCGGCCGTCATGCGCGCGAGCGCCGCGTCGGCTTCCGCCGCGCGCCGCGCGAAGCGGGCGAAACGCTCGGCGTCGAGGCCTTCCTCCGCGAGCGCGGCCAGCAGCCGGCGGAGCCGCGGGCGGGCGTAGGCCGGGTCGAGGTTGGACGGGTCCTCGACGAAGCCTGCGCCGCGCGCGCGGCAGAAGGCGACGAGGTCGGCCTTGGCGATCCCGAGCAGCGGCCGGACGAGCGCGATCGGACCGAGCCGGGTCGTGGCCGCCATGGCCGCGAGGCCGGCGATGCCGGAGCCGCGGATCAGCCGGAACAGGGCGGTCTCCGCCTGATCGTCGAGGTGGTGGGCGGTGGCGATGGCGTCGGCGCCGATCGCCGCGGCGTGGGCCGCCAGCAGCCGGTAGCGCGCCTCGCGCGCCCGCTCCATGAGCCGGGTCGCGGGCTTCGGCCCGCTCCAGGCGAGCGTGGCGTGGGGGACGCCGAGGCGTCGGCAGAGGTCGGCGACCGACGCCGCCTCGGCCGCGCTGTCGGGCCTGAGCCCGTGATCGACGGTTGCGGCGACGATCCGCGCCCCGCGCCGCGCCGCCCACTCGGCGGCCATGAGGAGGAGGGCGGTCGAATCGGGGCCGCCGGAGACGGCGATGAGCGTCGCCTTCGCGTCCGCGAGCGGCGCGAGCAGCGAATCGATCCGCGCCGGCGAGAAGTTGCTCGCGCCCGCCGGGCTCAACAGTGGTTCTTCGCCATCTCGCGGTCGGCGAGGCGCTTCACAGTCGGCGACGCGGTCGGGTAGCGCTTGCCGAGTTCGGCGAAGGTGGCGCAGGCCTGATCCTTGTTGCCGAGCGCGGCCAGCGCCTGGCCGAGGCGCACCAGGCTTTCGGCCGCGCGGCCGGACTTGGCGTAGTCGGTCGTGACCTTGAGATATTGCTCGGCCGCCTCGCGCGGGCGCGAGCGCTGAAAATAGGTCTCGCCGATGAAAAACACCGCGTCGGGCGTCAGCCTGTGGCCGGGGTTGGCGGCCATGAACGCCTTGAATCCGTCCTCGGCCTGCTGGTACTGGCCGCCCTGGAACGCCTGGACCGCGGCGTTGTACTGGTCGCGCGGCGCGTCGAGCATCGCAACGCCCGAGCCGACGATGGTCGGGCCGGTCGCGGGCGCCGGCGCGCCGCCGCCGCCGAGTTCGAGCGGCGGCCCGGCCGCCGGCGGGGCCTGCGCCGGCCGGACCGGCGGCGGGCTCGCCACGCTCGTCCCGAGCGGCCTCGGCGCTCCCGGCGCGCCGGGGTCGCTCGACGGGTCGAAGGCGTCCGACCGCCTCGGCCTCGGCGCCGCAGACCCGTCCATCACCGCCGGCGGGGCCGCCGCGGCCGCGGACGCGGACGGGGGGGCGGCCGGCGCCGCCGCCGCCGGTGCGCCGGAGCGCTCGCCGAACCGGAACTCGACGTCCTGGCGGAACTTCTGCAGCTGATCCTCGAGCCGGCGCTCGGCGTTCTCGAGCTCTTCGATGCGGCCGTTGGCCTGCCGGAGCTGGTCCTCGAGCCGGTTGACCCGGAGCAGCAGCGCGGCGGTCTGGTCCTCCTCCGGCGCGGCCTGGCCGGGGACCTCGGCCGGCGGCGCCGACTGGACCGTCTGGCGGTGGAAGAAGTCGAAGCCCTGCGCGCCGGCGGGCGACGCGGCCGCGAGACCAGCGAAGGCGGCGAGGATCGCGACGCGCGCGGAAGGGGACATGGCCACGCCGATCAGCTTCCGGGCGCGCCGTTCAGCACCGTCACCGCGCGGCGGTTCTGCGACCAGCACGAGATGTCGTCGCACACCGCCACCGGCCGCTCCTTGCCATAGCTGATCGTCCTCATCCGCGACGCCGACACGCCCTTGGCGGCGAGATAGTCGTGCACGGTCTGGGCGCGGCGGGCGCCGAGCGCGAAATTGTATTCGCGGGTGCCGCGCTCGTCGGCGTGGCCCTCGATGGTGAACGTATAGCGGTTGTACTGGTTGAGCCAGGCGGCCTGCTTGTCGAGGGTCGCCTGCGCGGTCGCCGACAGGTCCGTCTGGTCGCTGTCGAAGAACACCCGGTCGCCCACGCTCTGACTGAAGTCCTGCACGCTGCCCGGGCCGGCGGCGCCGTAGCCGGCGCCGGCGCCCGCCCCTTGAGCGCCTGCGGCGAGGTCGCTGTCCGCGCCATGGCGCGCGCATCCGGCGGCGCTCAGGGCCAGCGCCACGAGCCCGACCAGCGCCAGCGAAATCCTCGATCGAACCGCAGCCATGCCAATGCTCCTGACCGAACGAAACGCTGATATCGCCGAACGGCCGGGCGTTGAGGCGAGGTTCCGGCGACCCTGCCGTTCCGGTGCTGGCGCCATGGCGTGAAACGCGGGCGGTGAGCGTTAACAGCCCTTTCATGGCCATATTGCGGCGCGATACGCCTTGCCTTCGACGGCTTCGGCGGGCATCTTCACGACTTCGTGATCCGGCTCGCACGGATCGTCTGCCGGTTTTTTCTCCTGATCGGGTCCTGTCCTTGATGAAGCGTCACACGGTGCGGCGCACGGCGCTTCTCGCGCTGGCGATGGGTTTTCTCTTCGCCGCCTGGGTCTGGGACGCGCTGGCCGCGGTCGGCGCGTGGGTCGCCGCCCGTCTGCCGTTGAGGCAGCTGAAGGCCGCCCTCGTCGCGGCGATCGACTTTCTGCCCGCGCCGCTGGCGCTCCTCGTGTTTCTGGTGCCGTTCCTGATCGTCGAGCCGCTGCTGGTCGTGGCGACCGTGGCGATCGCCATGGGCTACGTTTTCTGGGGCGCGATCGCCTGGATCGTGCTGAAGACGCTGTCGATCGCGGTCATTCCGGCGATTTTCGACCTGACGAGGCATCGCCTGATGACGATGCCGTGGTTCGTCTGGACGTTCGACCGGATCCTGGCCGTGCACGACTGGGCCGACCGGATCGTCGCGCCCTACCGGCGCGCGGCCAGGGCGATCGTCGCGCGCTGGCGGGCGCGCGCCTCGGGGCTGCTGCGGCGGCCGTCCGGGGGGACGGCCCGGCGGGCGGCGCGGTTCGCGGCGCGCAGGCGCGCTGCGAACGGGCGCGCGCCCATGTCGTCCGGCCGCTGAGCGCTTCGGCGGACGGAGTCGACCCGAGCGGCGAGACCGTGCGTCGTGCCGGCGTTGCGCCTTTCTCGTCGGGATCGCCCGGGTCGCCGGCGCCTTCGCCGCGCAGCCGACGAACGCCGGGCGCTCCGGTCCGACGGTGCGAAAATGGCCGATATTCGCGGGGCTTGTGTGGGCGGCTGGCCCTCTGCTACGCCGTCAACTGCGACCGTTCCGTTACGTCAACACGATCGCAGGTCGGGGCCTTCATGCGGTTGTCGCTGCGTTCCAAGATCATTCTGACGCTCTTGCCGCTGGGGCTCGTCTGTCTCGCGATCGGGGGCGCGCTCGGCTATCGCACCGGCTATACGGCGTTGACGGCTTCCATCGAACAGCAGTTGACCGCGCAGCGGGAAGCGAAACGGCAGAGGGTCGAATCCTACGTTCGCAACCAGTTGCGGCTGACGGACGCCGCCGGCGGCTTCCCGGTGGTCGCCGAGGCGAGCGCAGCGTTTCTCGCTGCGCTCAAGGCCGTGCGCGCCGCGCCGGCCGATCCGGCGGCGCAGGGCGCGGCCGACACGGCCCTGGAGGCCTGGTACCAGAAGAACTTCGTCCCCAGGATCGACAGGATCGCCGGGGGTCACGCGGAGGCCGCGAAGCTGGTTCCGCAGGACCCGACGTCGAGGCGGCTTCAGGCTGACTACATCGCCCGCAACCCGAACGATCCGGGACGCAAGGACGGGCTCGTCGCCGCCCCCGGCGGCGACGCCTACGACCAGGTCCACGCCCGTTTCCACCCGATCCTCAAGCATTTCGTCGATTCGGTCGGTTTCTACGACATCAACCTCGTCGACCCCGAGACCGGCGACGTTTTCTACACTGTCGAAAAGGAAGTCGATTTCCTCAGCAACGTCAAGACCAACCCCTTCGGGCGGTCCGGCTTCGCGCAGATCGTCGAGCGCGCGCTCGACCCGCGCAACGGCGGCAAGGCGGTGGTTCAGGACCTGACGCCCTATCCCCCCTCGGGATTCGGGCCGCAGTTCTTCACCGCGGTCCCGATCGTGGTCGACGGGCGAACGATCGCGGTGATGGTCGCGCAACTCGATATCGAGGCGATGAACCGGCTTCTCACCGACGGCGGACGTTGGCGCGAGAGCGGGCAGGGGGAGACCGGGGAAGTCTACCTGGTGGGCGAAGACCGTCTCATGCGCAGCCAGTCGCGCTTTGCGCAGGAGCATCCCGAGGCCCTGTCCGCCGACCTCAAGTCCGCGGGCCTGCCCGAGGCGACGATCAAAGGGATCGAGGCGTTCAAGTCCACCATCCTCTACCTTCCGGTCAAGACCGACGGCGTGGAGAAAGCGTTCCATAACCAGATCGGCGTCGCCCGCTACAACGATTATCGCGGGAAAGCGGTGATCGGGGCCTACGGGCCGATCGAAGTGGCCGGCCTGCGCTGGGCCATCGTCGCGGAACAGGATTCCGACGAAGCGCTCGCGCCGGTGACGACCCTGCGGCGGGACCTTCTGGCGGCGGCGGCGCTGGCGGCGGTCGCCCTGACCCTGTTCGCGCTCGGGTGCGCGTCGGTGTTCACCCGGCCGATCCGCGGGATCCTGGCGGCGATGGTGTCCTTCCGCGACAAGCGCGAGCTGCGGCGCGTCCCGGTCACGAGTTCGGACGAATTCGGCGATCTCGAGACGGGCTACAACGCGATGGCGGACGAGATCGATGCGCGTGACCAGGCGATCCGCGTCCTGAATCGGGAAAAGGAGCAGATGGTCCGCAGCATGTATCCGGCGACGGTCGCCGAGCGGCTGCAACGCGGCGTCGAGACGACCGCCGAGACCGTCTCGAACGTGACCGTGGCGGTGTGTCTGTTCGACGGGATCGAGACGCCGGACGCGCCGATTTCGGCTGATGAAGCCCGCGAGCGCCTCAATGCGCTGTTCGACGTCCTGCTCGCGACGGCGACCGCCTGCGGAATCGAGCCGGTGCACGCGCTCGGTGGCAGCTATGTCGCCGTCTGCGGATTGTCGTCTCCCCGCTTCGATCACGCCGACCGGACGCTCGCCTGGATTCGCGAGTCGGCGCGGGGGGTCTCCCGCCTCGGCGCGGACTGGGTCCGGGACGTGTCCCTGAGGTTCGGCGTGGCGTCCGGCGACCTCGACGTGCTGGTGTTTTCGGCCGGGCATGCGCCCTATGACGTGTGGGGCCGCACGCTCGGCGTGGCGCGGCGGCTGGCGGCCGCGGCCGCGCCGCAGACCGCGTGGGTCGATGAGAGCGCCTTCGCCCTCCTCGGCGGCGTCGACGGCCTTCAGCCGTGTCCGCCGGTCGAGAACGGGCCGTCGGGCCGCATCGCGAGCTGGTCGCTGCCGCTGTCGCAGGCCGTGGCGGAGGCCGCGCAATGACCTGGATCGGCGACCTCTTCAACGGCCCGTGGTGGCCGTTCCTGTTCATCCTGATCTATCCGCTCGCCGCGGTGGCCGCGATCGAGGGCGCGCGCGTCCTCGACCGGCGCGATCCGTTCGGCGCGGCGATCGTGCGCGAGACGGTCTACGGGCTCCTGCCCGCGGGCGCCGTCTGGCTGATCCTGACACAGCTCGCCGGAGCGCCGCCCGACAACGTCGCCGTTCGAATCGCGCAGACGGCCTTCGCGCTGATCGCGCTCTACATCACCCTCAAGGTGATCCAGGCCCTGCTGGCCTGGCTGATCGGCGACGATCGCCGGGCGCCCAAGCTGCTGCTCGACACGGTTCGCATCGGCATCGCGCTGCTGTGGGGCGCGGTGGTGATCTCCCGGATCTGGGACATCAACCTCGGCAGCCTGTTCGCAGCCATGGGCGTCGGCTCGATCGTTCTCGGCTTCGCGTTGCAGGAGTTCCTCGGCAACATGCTGTCGGGCCTCGGGCTGCTGTCGGCGCGCAAGTTCGAGATCGGCGACTGGATCACGGTCGACGGACGCCCGCAGCGCGTCGTCGCCTTCGACTGGCGCAGCGCGACGCTGATCGACGCCGGCGGAACGACCACGATCGTCGCCAACAGCACGCTGGCGAAGGGAAACGTCGTGATCAGCGCCCGCGCCGGGCAGGGCGGAACGACGTCGCTCACTCTGACCCTGGGAGTCGAGGTGTCCCCCGAGGAGGCGCGCGCCGCCATGCTGGAGGCGGCCGAGCAGGTCCCGGGAGGCCCTCCCGGCACGAAGCCGAAGTGCCTCGTCACCGGAATCCAGGATCAGCGCGTGAGCTACCAGGTCGTGCTTCCGGTCGGCGATCCGGGCGCCACCTCGGGACCGAAGGACGAGTTCCTGTCGCGGTTCTGGTTTGTCGCGCAACGGCGCGGCATCCCGCTGCAAAGCCCGCGGGACTCGCTGTTTTTCCTCCCGCCCGACACGCTGAGCCTCGTGCGCGACAGCGGCGCGGTCCGCCGCCATCCGGAGGTGCTTCGCCGCCTCGTCACGCCCGGCGCCTTGCGCCGGTATCGGCGCGGCGACCAGCTCCTGCTCGAGGGGCAGGCGCCGCCGGAGGTCGCCATCGTCGCCGCGGGTTCGCTGACGGTGCTCCTGCCGATCGCCGGCGACCTCGTGCGCGTCGAGACCGTCGGCGCGGGACAGTTGCTGGTGCTGACGGAAACGCTCGCCGGGACGGCGAGCCCGGTTCGGATCGTCGCGGAGACGAACGCCGACGTGGTGGTCATTCCGCGGGCGGAGTTCGTCGCCGCGATCGGCGACAACCCGTCCTTCGCCCGCGACGTCAACGCGATCGCCGAATCGCGCCGGAAGGCGATCGCGGCGCTCAGGGTCGGCGCGGTGCGCGCCGCCTGAGGCGCCCGGCCGGCCGGAGACGAACGGCCGGCCGCGCCGCGGCCGTCGACGGGCGGTTGCGTTCGCGCTCCGGCGGGGGTAAGGGCGGCGACTTGCTGGCAAACATGTCTGGAAAAAACAGGGAATGAGCTCGGAAAAGCTCGCGTTCGCGATCGCCATCGCCGTCTTCGCCGGCGGCTCGATCGGCCTCATCCTTCAGCGGGTGCTGCCGGAGAGACACACCACCGGGGGCCCGCGCGACATGATCGGCGCCGTGGTCGGCCTCTTGACCCTGTTGTCGGCGCTGGTGCTCGGCCTGCTGATCTGGACCGCCTACGGCGTCTACGCCGGGCAGAACACGGCGATTCAGACCCTCGCCGCCAGGGTGCTGCAGTTCGATCTGGCGTTGGCCGACTACGGGCCGGACGCCAATCCGATCCGCCTGGCGTTGCGCGACGGGGTCGGCAAGTCGATCGACGAGATCTGGTCCGCCGACGACACCGACGCCAATTTCGTGGCCAACAATTTCGCGGCGGCGCTGCGCAATCTGCGCCTGCGCGAGGCCGCGCTCAACGCGCTGCATCCCACGAACGTGGCCCAGACCCAGGCGCTGGCGGAGGCGAAGGCGGCGGGGGACGCGATGGGCCAGGCGCGGCTCCAGATGTCGTTCGCGCTGTCGGCGCCGATCAGCTATCCGCTGGTGCTCACCGTCGTCGTCTGGACGTTCTTCCTGTTCCTGGGCTACGGCCTCATGTCGAAGGGAAGCGTCACGGCGGTGCTTGGCGTCCTGACCGGGGCGGCGGCGATCGCGTCGGCGTTCTACCTCATCATCGAACTGTCGAGCCCTTATTCGGGCCTGTTTCAGACCTCGCCGGCGCCGCTCGAGCAGGTTCTGGCGGTGATGGGCAAGGAGTAGCGCCGGACGGTCGGCTCAGCCTTCGACCGCGGCGAAAGCGCCATGACGACAGGGGTCGACGCCGCGCGCCACAACGCCGGGTCCGAACCGCCGGGGCCGCCGCTGCTGCGTGGGGAGGCGCGGTTCTGGCGGGTGAGCTTCGCCCTGTTCCTCTCGGGCCTGGCCACCTTCGCGCTGCTCTATTGCGTGCAGCCGCTGCTGCCGGAATTCGCCCGCGATTTTTCCCTGAGCCCCGCCTCGGCGAGCCTGTCGCTCTCGGCCACGACCGGCGTTCTCGCTTTCGCCATGTTCGGGGCGGGGGCGCTGTCGGACGCCTACGGGCGCAAGCGGGTGATGGCCGTCGCGCTCTTCGCCGCGGCCGCGACCACCCTGGCCGCGGCGGCCGCGCCGAACTGGCCGGCGCTGATCGCCTTTCGCGCCCTGACCGGGTTGACGCTGGCGGGATTGCCGGCCGTCGCCATGGCCTATCTCGCCGAGGAGATGGATCGGACGGCGGTCGGCCTGTCGATGGGCCTGTTCATCGCCGGCAACACCTTCGGCGGCATGGGGGGCCGCCTGGCGACGGCGGCGATCGCGGAAGCGGCGGGCTGGCGCTGGGCGCTAGCGGCGCTCGGCGCGGCCTCCGTCGCCTGCGCGACGGCCTTCGCCTTCGCCTTGCCGCGCGAGCGGCGCGCCCTGCCGCGCGCGGAACTGGTCGCGCTTTGGCCGGCGATCCGGATGCATTGCGCCGATCCGGGGCTCCGACTCCTGTTCGCGCTCGGCTTCCTGCTGATGGGCGCGTTCGTCACCACCTACAACTACATCGGCTTCCGCCTCGCCGCGCCGCCGTTCTCGCTGAGCCAGACCGCGATCGGCTTCGTCTTCGTTCTCTATCTGCTGGGCACGGTCGCTTCGACCGTCGCGGGCGATCTCTCCGGGCGGTTCGGCCGGCGCAAGGTCATTCTGCCCGCGGTGGCGCTGATGCCGCTCGGCGCGCTGGCGACCCTGTCGAGCAGCCTGTGGGTGACGATCGCCGGCGTCGCGCTGGTGACGGTCGGGTTCTTCGCCGGCCACTCGATCGCGTCGAGCTGGATCGGGCTTCGCGCCGCGACGGCGCAGGCGCAGGCGAGCGCGCTCTACCTGTTCTTCTACTACGCCGGCTCGAGCCTCGCCGGCTGGTGCGGCGGCTGGGCGCTCGGCGTCGCCGGCTGGCCGGGCGTCGCCGCCTTCGTCACGGCGCTCACCTGCCTGGCTTGCGCGGCGGCGCTGCGGCTGTCGCGCGTGCCGCCGCCCGCCCATCTCGCGCAGCCTGCGCCGCCGCTCCCGCCGGGCTGACCGCGTCAGGCGGGCGCCCGACGGCGATTCGAGAGCGCGACGAGCCAGGGCCGCGCGTGGAGCGCGCACATCAGCCAGTACATCGTCGCCATGCCGCCGAGCGGCATGCCGCCCGACGTCGCCGAACACAGCCAGGGCGCTCCAGTCCCCTGGTCCCGGGTCGCGACCGCCATGGCGGCGAACACGGGCGCGGCGGCGAAGCGCAGTCCAAGAGCGGCGCCGAGGGCGGCGGCGCGCAGGCGTTCGCCGTCGCGCCGGGCGGGAGAGGCGGTCGTCGCCGGCTCCGGCGCAACCGCGTCAGCGCGCATATTCGTCGTGGCGGCGCCACCACAGGCCTTGCTCGTTGCGCCCCTTGGGAGCGCGGTCGAGCCACTGATACATGCCCCACAGGCCGTCGAGCCCGCGCGCATAGGCGGAGTAGGTGTGGTAAACGACGCCCTCCTCGAGCGCGAAGGCGCTCATGCCGGGACGCTCGCGCATGAACGTCGCGGCGTCCGCCCCCGTGGTCGCGGCGAATTCGGCGACCGGCCCGGCGGCGGCCGTCGCCGCCATCGGCGCGCCGGGCCGATAATTGTATGCGAAGCCGCCGTCGCGCTGCTGCGCCTCGGTGATCGACGCCGAGAAATCGGCGTTGAAATCGGAGCCGAACGAGGACGCCCACGGAAACGTCCAGCCCATCCGCTGCTTGTAGGCCTGGAGCTTGGCGAGCGGCGCCCGCGACACCGCCCACAGCATCACATCGTGGTGGGCGAGATGGATCGCGAACCCGTCGAAGCCGTCGGCGATCGCCGAACAGGACGGACAGCCGGCCTTGAAGTCGGGCCCGAACATGAAGTGGTAGACCAGAAGCTGCGAGCGGCCCCTGAACAGGTCGGCGAGCCCGGCTGGTCCGTCGGCGGTGTCGAAGGCGTAGGGCTTGTCGATCCGGACCCACGGCAACGCCTGGCGCCGTTGCGCCAGCGCGTCGCTGCGCCGCGTCAGCTCCTTCTCGTCTTCGAGCAGCGCGACGCGGGCCTCGAGCCACTCGTCTCGGGAAACGACAGCATGCATGGGCGACCTCCTTGGGGATTGGACCGGATAGTAAACCGAATGGTTGAATGTAGGCCCGTCTCGCCGCGATTGTCAACGACTTGGTTGAATGAAAACCGCGCGGCTCCGGTTGCGGCGCCGGCGCGGGGTGCTAAGTCTCCAGTCTCGGGAGCGTGAGCATGGAATGGCGCGACGAGGGGCTCGTCATCGGCGTCCGCAGGCATGGCGAAAGCTCGGCGGTCGTCGAGGCGATGACCCGCGGCCACGGCCGCCACCTCGGCCTCGTGCGCGGCGGCCGCTCGGCCCGCATCGGCGCGACCCTGCAGCCCGGCAACACGCTCGGCCTCGTCTGGCGGGCGCGGCTCGACGAGCATCTCGGCGCCTTCGCGGTCGAGCCGCTGCGTCTGCGCGCCGGGCGGCTGATGGGCAGCGGGCTGGCGCTCGCGGGCCTCTCCTGGCTCGGCGCGCTGGCGCGGCTCTTGCCCGAGCGCGACCCGCACGAGGCGGTGTACGAGACGCTGACGCTGATCGCCGACCGGCTCGACGACGCGGCGCTCGCAGCGCCCTTGGTCGCCCGCTTCGAGACCCAGATTCTCGCCGAATGCGGCTTCCGCCTCGATCTCGGCCGCTGCGCCGCGACCGGCGTGGCCGAAAACCTCGCCTATGTGTCGCCGAAATCGGGCCGGGCGGTGAGCCTCGAGGCCGGCGCCCCCTGGCGCGACCGCCTGCTGCCGCTTCCCGCCTTCCTGCGCGACAACGCCCGCATCGAACAGCGCCCCGGCGCGGACGACATCGCCGACGCGTTCCGCATGACCGGGTTCTTCCTGCTGCGCGACCTCTTCGCGGCGCGCGGCGAACCGCTGCCGGACTCGCGCCGCGCGTTCCTGGCGGCGGCCGCCAAAGCCGCGTCGCTGTAGACCCGGCCGCTGGCCGGGCGGCGCTCCGCGAGCGCGGCTGAAGGGGCGGCGGTCGCCGGGCCCGCGCTTCGAACAACCGATTGACGCGCCGCGGGTCTTTCTGTATCAGACCGTTGCTGCACAGCAGCATGAGGCGCTCCAGCCGCGTAGATCGACTTTCCCCGGAAGCCGAACCGCTGTCGAGCCTCGTCCTTTTTGACACGCCCGATACGCGCGGCAAGTCTCCCACACATCCGGACCGACCGGCGCCGCCTTTGCGAAGGCGCGCGGCGCGGTCCCTTACGAAAGACAATACGTGACCAATTTCTCCAGTCTCGGCCTGCCCGAGACGCTGCTTCGCGCCATCGACCACGAAGGCTACACGACCCCGAGCTCCATCCAGGCCCAGGCCATTCCGCATCTCCTCGAGGGCCGCGATCTGCTCGGCATCGCGCAGACCGGCACCGGCAAGACCGCCGCCTTCGCGCTTCCGATCCTCGCCAGACTGATCGCCGACCGCCGCCGGCCGCTGCCGTTCACGGCGCGCGTCCTCGTGCTCGCCCCGACCCGCGAGCTCGCGGCGCAGATCGGCGAAAGCTTCCGCGCCTACGGGCAGATGATCCGCCCGGCGATCAGCGTCGCCGTCGTGGTCGGCGGGGTTTCCGCCCGCCCGCAGGTCGATCTCCTGGCGCGCGGTCTCGACGTGCTGGTCGCCACGCCCGGCCGGCTGCTCGATCACATGGCCGCCGGCAAGCTGAACCTCGGCTCGACCGAGGTTCTGGTGCTCGACGAGGCCGACCACATGCTCGACCTCGGCTTCATCGTCCCGATCAAGCGGATCGTGGCGAAACTGCCGAAGGCGCGCCAGACGCTGCTGTTCTCCGCCACCATGCCCAAGGAGATCGCCGGGCTCGCCGACGACATGCTGAAGAACCCGATCGAGGTGAGGGTGACGCCCGCGTCCACCACCGTCGAGCGCGTCGATCAGCACGTGTATCTGGTCGACAACGCCGCCAAGCGCGACGTGCTGGTCGAGCTGATGCGCGGCGCCGACGTGTCGCGCGCCATCATCTTCACCCGCACCAAGCGCGGCGCCGACCGCGTCGCGCAGCATCTCGACGCCGCCGGCGTCGGGGCGCAGGCGATCCACGGCAACAAGAGCCAGAACCAGCGCGTGCGCACGCTCGACAACTTCAAGAGCGGCGCGACGCGGATCCTGGTCGCCACCGACATCGCCGCGCGCGGCATCGACGTCGACAACGTCAGCCATGTGGTGAATTTCGAACTGCCGGACGTGCCGGAGGCCTATGTGCATCGCATCGGCCGCACCGCGCGCGCCGGCGCCTCGGGCCGCGCCATTTCGCTGTGCGACAACGGCGAGCGGGCGCTGCTGCGCCAGATCGAGAAGCTGACCCGGCAGACGCTGCCCTTCACCGACCGCCGCACCGCGGCCGGCGCCCGCGACGAGGAGCGCGCCGCGGCGGCGGCGCGGCCCGCCAGCCGCGGCCGGGGCGGGCAGGACGACGGCGGCCGCCGCGGCGGCCCGCAGCGTCCGCGCGGCGAGGCGCAGCGTCCGGCGGCGGCGCCGCGTCCTGCGCAGGCGTTCAACGGACGGCGCGCCGGAGGCCCGGCTCGGCGTCAGGCGCGGCCGTAAGGCCGGCGCTCCGGGGGCTTACCCCGGCGAGAAGCGGGCGAAGGCCCCCGCATAGCTCTTGGCGAGCGGAAACGCGTAGGCGTTCCGCTTCGACGTCCTGAGGCCCAGCCGGGCGAGCGTCTCGGCCAGACCGACGGCGCAGGCGACGCCGTCGAGCACCGGCACGCCGACCTTCCGTTCGAGATCGCGCGCCAGATCGGTCATGCCGGCGCAGCCGAGCACGATCGCCTCCGCGCCGTCTTCCGCCAGCGCGCGCAGGATCTCGGCTTCGATCGTGCGCCGGGCGTCGGAGCCGGGCTCCTCGAGCGCGAGCACGGGGACGTCGGCCGCGCGCACCCGGGCGCAGCGCGCCATGAGCCCGTATTTGATCAGGTTCTTCTCGATCGGCGCGATCGAGCGGGGCAGGGTGGTGACGACGCTGAATTTGTCCGCGATCAGGCTCGCCATGTGAAACGCGGCCTCGCCGATGCCGACGACCGGCGCGGCGGTCGCCGAGCGGGCGGCGTCGAGCCCGGTGTCGTCGAAGCAAGCGACGACGAAGGCGTCGGCGTCCGCGGCCTTGGCGATCTCGTCGAGCAGGCCCGGCACGGAAAACGCCTCGTCGAAATAGCCCTCGATGCTCGGCGGCCCGAACTCCGGATTGACGGCGCGGATCTCGACGCCGGGCGACGCGGCGGCCTGCGCGGCGGCGCCGATTTTTTCCGTCATCGAGGCGGTCGTGTTCGGGTTGACGACGCAGATCAGCATGGGTGTGCCTCTATTGGGCTGCGGCGCGGCTCCCCTTCTCCGCGAAGCGGGGAAGGTGGCGCGAAGCGCCGGATGGGGTGTGGGCCGCTTCAGCAAGGTCTGATGGATTGGCCGGCGCCGAAGCGTCGGCGCCACGACCCCGCAGACGGGCGCGTTTGCGTGAAGATTGACGGGAAGGCAGGAGTTCGTCTGTCAGGAACTGCGGGCGGGTCGCTCGACCGCCACCGAGAACCGTCATCGACGGTGTCCTGCTTTCCACACCCCATCCGGCGCTTCGCGCCACCTTCCCCAACATGCGTTGGGGAAGGGGGAGACGCCGCAGCTTCGATGTCGAGCATGAGTTTTGCTACACCTCGCCGCCGAGATAGAGGCGCTGCACGCGCTCGTCCCGGACGAGGTCGGCCGATGGCCCCGAGAGCGCGATCGATCCCGTCGACAGCGCATAGGCGCGGTGGGAGATGCGCAGCGCCATGCGCGAATTCTGCTCGACCAGCAGCACGCTCACCTTCTGGTCGCGATTGATGGCGACGATCGAGCGGGCGATGTCCTGGACGATCTTCGGCGCGACGCCGAGCGACGGCTCGTCGAGCAACAGGAGCTTGGGCTTCGCCATCAGCGCCCGCCCGATCACCAGCATCTGCTGCTCGCCGCCGCTCATCGTGCCGGCCTGCTGGCGCAGGCGGTCCTTGAGGCGGGGAAAGCGGTGCAGCACCTCGTCGAGCGAGGCGCTGACGCCGGCGCCGTCGGAACGCGAGAAGGCCCCCATCAGCAGGTTGTCGCGCACGCTCATCAGCGGGAACACCCGCCGCCCCTCCGGGACCATGGCGATGCCGAGCTTGACGATCGCCGCCGGGTCCAGCCCGTCGATGCGCCGGCCCTCGAAGGCGATCGAACCCTTGCGGATGCGGCTGAGCCCGGTGATGGCGCGAAGAATCGACGACTTGCCGGCGCCGTTGGCGCCGATCAGCGCCACCGTCTCGCCCGCCGCGAGGTCGATCGACACGCCCTTCAGCGCGTAGACGTGATCGTAATAGAGCTCGACGTTGTCGAGCGAGAGCATGGGCGCCATGGTCTATAGCCCGATCGATTCGTCTTCGACGCCGAGATAGGCCTCGATGACCTTCTCGTCGGCGCGAATTGCGGCCGGCGTCCCCTCGGCGATCTTGACCCCGAAATTGATGACGACGATGCGGTCGGAAATCTTCATCACCGCCGCCATGTCGTGCTCGACCAAGAGGCAGGTCACGCCGCGGTCGCGAACCGCCCGCACCATTTCGACGGCCTGGTTGGTTTCGTCGACGTTCATGCCGGCGAAGGGCTCGTCGAGCAGCAGGATCTTCGGGTCCGCCGCGAGGCCGATGGCGATCCCGAGCGCGCGCAGATGGCCCTGCGGCAGATTGCTGGCCAGCTCGTTCCTGACCGCGCCGAGGCCGAGGAAGTCGAGGATCTCGTCGGCCGAGCGGCCGAACGCGTCCTCGTCGCGCCGCGCCGCGGCGGTGCCGAAGAAGAAGCCGAACAGGCTCGCGCGCGAGCGCAGGTGGTGGGCGACGATCACGCTGTCGCGCGCCGTCATGCCCTTGAAGATCGTCGTTTCCTGGAAGGTGCGCACCACGCCCTTGCGCGCCACGACATGCGCGGCGAGCCCCGAGACAACCTCGCCGCGAAAGCGCACTTCGCCCCGGGTCGGCGTCACGAACGAGGAGATGAGCTTGAAGATGGTCGACTTGCCCGCGCCGTTCGGGCCGATGATCGACAGGATCTCGCCTTCCTGGACGTCGAACGACACCTCGTTGACGGCGGTCAGGCCGCCGTAGCGCTTGGTGAGGTCGCGGACGGCGAGGATCGGGTCCGTCATGGCGCTCTCCGGCGCAGATTGAGCAGACTGAGGATGCCGTTGGGCAGCACCAGCATCAAGAGGATCATCGAGCCGGAGTAGATCAGGAGCTGGTACGGCCCGGTCTGGAACAGGAGGTCCCAGCCGAAATACAGCACCAGCGTGCCCAGCATCGGGCCGAACACGAAGCCGAGGCCGCCGAGGAAGCAGTTCAGCATGAAGTTCACGCTGTCGTTGATGGTGAAGCTCGACGGATAGATCGACTGGGCGATGGCGACGAAGATAGCGCCGCCGACGCCGCCGAGGAAGGACGAGATCGCATAGGCGACGACGCGCAGGAGCGGAACGTTGACCCCCATCGACGAGGCGAGGTCCTCGTTCTGGCGCAGCGCCGCGAACAGCTGGCCGAGCCGCGAATGCACGAGCCGCCAGAGGCCGGCGAAGCAGAGCGTCATCATCGCCGCCGAGAGGAAATAGAAGGCCCGGTTCGGCTCGGCGAGGGAGTCGAAGGCGGGAACGATCGTCAGCCCGAACAGCCGGATCGGGCCGGGGGTCGGGATGCTGGTGATGCCGCGCGCGCCGTTGGTGATCGGCAGCGCGAGCGCGGTCAGGCGCGCGACCTCGGTCAGGACCAGCGTCACCATCGAGAAATAGACGCCGCGCAGCCTCAGGATCGGCAGGCCGACGAGCACGCTCGCGAACGCGCAGATCAGGCCCGCGGCCGGCAGGCTCAGCCAGAACGACCAGCCGTAGGTCGCCACCAGCACGGCCGAGGCGTAGCCGCCCGCGAGCGCCCAGGCGCCCTGGCCGATGTTGATCCGGCCGATGTAGAAGGTGAGCCACACCCCGCCGCTGGCGATCGCGAGCAGCGCGACGGAACTGAGCGTGTAATAGAGGTCGGTGCGGCCGGTCGAAGCGATCGCCCAGGGGATGGCGACGAACACCGCCGCGAGAAACACCGCCACCGCGGCGGCGCGCCCGGCGCCCTGAGTTCGGCTCATCGGCTCATCCCCCAGATAACCGAGGGCTGAGCGGCGGGCCCCCTCCACCACCCTTCGGGTGGTCCCCCTCCCCCGTTTCGCTTCGCTACACGGGGGAGGAAAGCAGCAGGCGCCGGTCTCCTCCCCTGCGAAGCGGGGGAGGGGGACCATGCGAAGCATGGTGGTGGGGGCCTTCGCAGAGCCGTCTCCATTCGCTGCCTCATCCCCACGGTTTCCCCATCAGCCCGTTGGGGCGGATGGCGAGGAAGATCATCATGGCGACGAAGATGGCCAGATAGGTGAGGTCGCCGTAGGCGTGCAGGACGGTGAGGCCGACCGATTCCAGCATGCCGAGGATGAAGCCGCCGGCGATCGCGCCGCCGGTCACGCCCGCGCCGCCGATCATCACCATCATGAAGGCCTTGATCGAGATCGGTCCGCCGATGCCGGAATTGACGCCGGTGATGGTGACGAGAAGCCCGCCCACCAGGCCCGCGAGCATCGCGCCGAGCGCGAAGCCGACGAGGCCGTAGAACTGCACCGGCACGCCCATGAGCTGCGCCGCCGTCCGATCCTGCGCCATCGCCCGCATGGCGCGGCCGGGCTTGGTGTACTGCATCATCAGAATGAAGGCGACGATGAACAGGACCGCGAGGCCCGCGACCAGAATGCGGTCCCACGGCAGGATCAGGTTGTCCCAGACGAACACGCCGCTGACGATCTTGTGCACCCCGCGCTGCTTTTCGCCGAACATGAGGAGAATCGCGGCGTCGAGGAAATAGGCGATTCCGGCTGCGAGCAGCATCGTGCTTTCCTCGCGCTCGCTGCGCCGGATCACCGTGCGGAACAGGAAGCGTTCGAGCAGCGCGCCGAGCACGGCCAGCGTCGCTGCGGCGGCGACCAGGGCGACGACGAACGGCAGCTTCATCAGTCCGTAGACCTGGTAGACGACGAAGCCGCCGAGCACGTACATCTGCCCGTGGGCGAAATTGAGCACGTTCATCAGCGCGAAGATCAGCGTCAGGCCGAGCGCGATCAGCGCGTATTGCGCGCCGAGATAAAGCCCGTTGGCGATGACCTGTTCCATGCGCTCATGTCCTCGACCGACGCGACTCCCCTTCTCCGCGAAGCGGGGAAGGTGGCGCGAAGCGCCGGATGGGGTGTGGGCCGTTGCTTCGATGTGACCCGGATTGCATCGCCGGCGCCGCGACCTTGCGCGAACCCGGTCCTGCTTTCCGCACCCCATCCGGCCCTGCGGGCCACCTTCCCCAGCAAGCTGGGGAAGGGGTGCGCCGCGTTCGGTCGTCAGTCGACGTTAGCGACGAACAGCGTCTTGAACTTGCCGTCCTGGTACTCGTTGACCACCAGCGGCACGGCGAGCTGGCGCTTCTGCCCGAACGACGTGTCGCCGACGTAGTGCAGGCTCGCCGACGAGTCCTTGAGGTAGGGGTTCGGGGCCGAGAAGGCGTCGATCGTCTTCTTGAACTCGTCGACGTTGTCGATCGCCTTCGGGTCCGCCTTCAGCGTGTCGACGATGTACTGCAGGGCGTAGACCTTGGTGTTCGACTCGTCGTTGTATTCGCCGAACTTCTTGGTGTAGCGTTCGATGAACTCTTCCATCGCCTTCGAGCGGATCTCCGGGGTCGAGGCGCCGCCGACCGA
The DNA here is from genome assembly GCF_003315135.1 of Roseiarcus fermentans. Taxonomy (GTDB): domain Bacteria; phylum Pseudomonadota; class Alphaproteobacteria; order Rhizobiales; family Beijerinckiaceae; genus Roseiarcus; species Roseiarcus fermentans. The sequence continues at coordinate 75,765 of NZ_QNRK01000027.1, read as the reverse complement.
AATGAAGCCGTTGGCGAGGTCGCCCGCGCCTTCCTCGAGCACCTTGGCGTCCTGCGCCGTCTCGGTGGAGATGAGCCCGGTGAAGCCGAGTTCGCGCGCCGAGCGGATCAAGAGCGGCGCGTTCGCCGGCGCCACGCCCGACAGCACCAGGAGGTCGGGCTTGAGCTTGACGATCGGGGTCAGCACCGGCGTGAAGTCGCGCGTGTCGTTCTGGTAGGTGTCCTTGTCGGCGACCACGTCGAGACCGAGCGCCTTGGCGGCGGCGACGCCGCTGTCGCGCTGGCTCAACGGGTCGGACTCGTTGGCGGCGACGAAGGCGACCGTCTTGACGCCCTTCTTTTCCTTCAGATATTTGTAGATCGCCGGGCCCGACTGGTAGCTCGCGACCATGCCGAGCACGGCGTTGGACGCCGGCTTGGCGTAGAGCTCCTTGGGGAAGGCGTAGGGGAAGTAGATGATGCCCGCCTTCTCCGCCACCGGGCGGACGGCGGCGGCGCCGTCGTCGACGTTCGGGCCGACGACGTAGTGGATCCCCTCCTGCGCCATCTTCTCCATGCCGGCGATGGCGCGCTTGGGATCCTTCTGGTCGTCGAAGGTGACGACGTCGATGTCGTAGGTCTTGTCGCCGATCTTCACGCCGCCCTGGGAATTCCACCATTCGGCGAGCGTCTGCATCGAGCGCACGTTCGAGGTGCCCCATGCGGCCGCGGGGCCGCTGGTCACGCCGACGAAGCCGATCTTGAGCACGGGGTTGGCCGCGTCCGCGGGCGCGGCGAGGCTGAGGGCGAGCGCGGACGCGAGGCCGAGGAGGCCGGCGCGGATGGACGGGAATCGAGACATCAGGAAATCCTCCGAGAGCGACCGGGGCGCCCGCCAGGCGAGACAGCGTGCGCCATCGTCCGGACCTCGCGAAGGTTGCGGCGCGGACAAAATCTTGTCAACATGACGAATGAAAATTGTCGACAATCCGTCAACATTTGTGCACGAGCGCAAAGAAACAGCAGACAATGACGCCGAAATCGTCACCTTCGGCCGCATGGAGACGAAACCCACCTTGACACCAAGACTCGTGCCGGGCTTGACCGTCGCGGCTGAACCCGAAGGGGCCGGGGACAATGGCGTTGATTGAAGAGGATCTGCGGCAGCCGCCGCCCGACTCGGCGATCGTCGATCGCGTGGTGGCGGCGGTGATGGAGCAGAAGCTCGCGGCCGGCGCCAAGCTGCCGGAGGCGCCGCTGTGCGAGGCGTTCGACTGCAGCCGCACCCAGATCCGGCGGGTCCTGATCGTGCTCGCCGAGCGTGGCGTGGTGACGCTGCACCCGAACCGCGGCGCGTTCGTGGCCAGCCCCGACGCGGAGGAAGCGCGCAACGTGTTCGCGGCGCGGCGGGCGATCGAGCGCTCGATCGCGCTCGCGGCCGCGGCGCGGATCGATGCGGCGACGCTCGCCGAATTGCGCGCCAATGCGCGCGCCGACGGCGCCGCCGAAGCGCGCGGCGACCGCAGCGAATCGATCCGGCTGTCGGGCCAGTTCCACCTGCGGCTCGCCGAGGCCGCCGGCAACGCCGTGTTGACCAAGTTCCTCGAGGAACTGGTCGCGCGCACCTCGCTGATCATCGGCCTCTACGGCTCGCGGGCGACCCACTCCTGCTCGGAGGACGAGCACGAGGCGCTGGTGGCGGCGCTCGCCGACGGCGATGGCGCGCGCGCGGCCGACCTCATGGACCGCCATCTCCTCCACATCGAGCGCCTGCTCGCCATCCGCGACGCCGTCGAGACGCCGGCCGACATCCGCAGCGTGTTCGGGAAATAACGGCCGGGCGGGCCGAGGCGCCGGACCGCGTCACTGTGTCGCTCGGCCATTCGGCGCGGCCTCCCGTCCGGACCGACGAGGCGCCTTGCGTGCGTCGTGCGCGGCGCCTAAAGCCTCTGACGAGCCTGTCGCCCGCGTCCGGCCGCTTGGTCCGGCGCGCGCGAAGCATCGGAGGGAGCAGCATGTCGCACAAGATTCTCGTCGCCCAGGGCGGCGGCCCGACGGCGGTCATCAATCAGTCGCTGGTCGGCGTGGCGCTCGAGGCGCGGCGCTTTTCCACGATCTCGCACGTCTACGGCGCGCTCCATGGGGTGCGCGGCATCGTCAACGACGATCTGGTCGACCTCGGGCAGGAGACGGTCGCCAATCTCGAGGCGGTCGCGGCGACCCCGGCCTCGGCGCTCGGCTCCACCCGCGACAAGCCGGACCTCAAGTACTGCCAGGAGATCTTCAAGGTCCTGAAGGCGCACGACATCGACACCTTCATGTACATCGGCGGCAACGACTCGTCAGACACCGTCCGCATCGTCGGCGAGGAGGCCAAGAAGGCCGGCCACGCGATGCGCGCGATCCATATCCCGAAGACGATCGACAACGACCTCGTCGGCTTCGACCACGTGCCGGGCTTCCCGTCGGCGGCCCGTTTCGTCGCGCAGGCGTTCGCCGGCGCCAACCTCGACAACGCCGCGCTGCCGGGCGTCTATTGCGCCGTGGTGATGGGACGCCACGCCGGCTTCCTGACCGCGGCGGCCGCGCTCGCGCGCAAATATCCGAGCGACGGCCCGCACCTGATCTACCTGCCGGAGCGCACCTTCGTGGTCGACAAGTTCCTCGCCGACGTCAAGGACGTCTACGAGCGCTACGGCCGCTGCATCATCGCCGCCTCCGAGGGCATCCACGACGAGACGGGCGAAGCGATCATCACCAAGCTGGTCGGCAAGTCGGAGAAGGACGCCCACGGCAACGTCCAGCTCTCGGGCACCGGCGCGCTCGCCGACCTTCTGTGCGAGGAGATCAAGAACAAGCTCGGCATCAAGCGGGTGCGCGGCGACACCTTCGGCTATCTGCAGCGCTCTTTCTCCGGCTGCGTCAGCAAGGTCGACCAGCGCGAGGCGCGCGAGGTCGGCGAAAAGGCGGTGCAATACGCCGCGCTCGGCGCCGAGAGCGGGTCGGTCGGCATCCGCCGCGTCGGCGACTACGCCGTCGACTACCCGCTGATCCCGATCGAGACGGTGGCCGGCAAGACCCGGGTGATGGAGCCCGAACTGATCAACGCCGCCGGCAACGACGTGACCGACGCGTTCCTCGCCTACGCCCGCCCGCTGGTCGGCTCCGACATGCCGGAGGTGGCGCAACTGCGCAAGGCGAAGGTCGCCAAGGCCGGCGTGCTGCAGGGCGACGCGACCTGACGCGCGCTCGCCGCGTCAAACGGCGGGCGAGCGCAGTCGATGGCGACGCCGGCGGAAGCCGGCGCCTCCTCCCAGCCATGTCGGCGGCGACTCGGCAGCCAAGCCGGGCGCGAAGAGCGCCGTCATCGCGAGCGAAGCGAAGCGACCCAGGGGCCGCTTGCGCAGCTGTTTCGGCCCCGTGCCCGTCCCGCCGTCCTTCCGGCTTCGTTGCGAGCCGAAGACGGAGCCATGCCTACCGCGGGCGCGCAGGCGGCGGCGTGGATGGCTTCGCGCTTCGCTCCTCGCCATGACGGGTTGGGAGTTGCGCGGGGACTTGAAGCGTCGCGGGTCGCGTTGATAGTCTTCCCCGCCGGCCCGTGAGCGCTGGACGACAGGGGGAAGCGACGTGACGCACATCGGACGCTGTTTCTGCGGCGCAGTCGAGATCGAGGTGGAGGGCGCGCCGGAAGCGATGGGCTATTGCCATTGCGGGTCTTGCCGGTCCTGGTCGGGTGGGCCGGTCAATGCCTTCTCGCTCTGGAAGTCCGACGCCGTGCGGGTCACCAAGGGCGCGGACCGGATCGCGACCTTCGCCAGGAGCCCGATGAGCGAGCGCCAATATTGCTCGGTCTGCGGCGGACACGTGATGGCAAACCATCCGCCGTTGGGCCTCGTCGACGTGTATTACGCGACGATCCCGACACTCGACTTCAAGCCTGCGGTCCACGTCAACTATCAGGAGACGGTTCTGCCGATGAAAGACGGGTTGCCGAAGCTCAAGGATTTTCCCAAGGAGTTCGGCGGCTCGGGGGATGTGATGGCGGAGTAGGGCAGGCCGCCGACGTTTCGCGGCGCCGAGCGCGAGGAAGCCGCGACCGTCACGCCGCGCTGCGCCCGCTCCCGCGGCGCCCGCTCTCGCACCGGAGACCGGTTCACTGCGCCTGCGGCTTGACCGGTCGGCACGGCGAGTCCGGCCCGGCCGGCGCGCCAAAGGTTCGGAACAGAAAGTCGCTGCTGGCAAATCGCGAGCCGGCAAACGACGCCTGCCCCGTCGCATAGGGGTCGTTCCCGGCGTTTTTCCAGTAGAACGCCGTCTTTCCGCTGTCGACGACGCTGAACGTGACCGGCGCGCCGCTCCTGACCGGCAGCGGCGGCGAGAAATCGAATCGCCAATAGCCGTCGAACCCGTCGGGGATCGCGGCCGAGGCGACGCCGAGCGGTTCGCCTCCGTTCGAGCCGTGCACGGTGACGGTGACCCGGTCGCCGCCGCGGCCCCGGTAGGCGCTCGTCAGGGCGACTTCGATCGCGGTGAGACAGTCGATTGTCGGCGTGAAGCTCTGACGGGCGTTGTTGGCGGGGCTGATGCTGACCAGGGCGCCGGCCCAGGGCGCCGGATTGGCTTGATCGAGCCTGTCCGCCGTCGCGGGCGACACGCCCGCCGCGAGCGCGAGCCAGCAGGCCGCACCCGTCGTCGCCCCTCGTCGTTGCGCCATGTCGAACTCCATGCGTCGCCCGAAGTCGGCCGCGGGCGGCAATTGACCGGCGGCCGAGCCGGGTTCAAGCCTGCCGCGCCGCCGTTCAGTCCGTTTGCGCCGCGGGCGGCCCGATCTTCAGCACGCGCAGCAGGAACGGCGCGGTGAGCCCCTGGACGATCACCGAAAAGGCCACGACCGCGAAGGCGCAGATCAGGATGTCGTCGCGCTGCGGGATGTGCGGGGGCAGGGCCAGCGCCAGCGCCAGCGCCAGCGCGCCGCGCAAGCCGCCCCACCACAGGAGATGCTGCTCGTTGGCCGGGACCGCCCAGCGCGTCCGCGCGAAGGCGAGGCAGACTGGATAGACCGCGATCGCCCGGCCGGCGAGCGCGAAAAGGACGGCTAGCGCGAGCGCGCGCCAGCCCTCGCGGGCGAAGTCGATCGTCGCCATCGCCGAGCCGATCAGCAGGAACACCAGCGAATTGGCGAGGAAGGCGGCGAACTCCCAGAACCCGAGCACGAAGGTCCGTCCGTGCGGGGTGAGCGCCGGCTCGAGTCCGTCCCGGGCGCCGAGCACGCCGAGGTTGCCCATGACGATTCCGGCCGCGACCGTCGCGAGCACGCCCGAGGCGCCGAGGCGCTCGGCGACGAGGAACGACCCGAACGCCGCGACCGCCGTCAGCGCCGTCTCGACCAGGTGATCGTCCGAGGCCCCGGCGATGGCCACCGCGGCAAGGCCGACGACGACCCCGACCAGAACCCCGCCGCCGGCGATTTCCGCGAGCGCCCGGACGACGGCGAGCGGGCCGCCGGCGGCGCCGGCGTCGTGCGCCGCCCAGGCGAGCACCAGCGTGAACAGCACCGCCGCGGCGCCGTCGTTGACCAGACTCTCCGCTTCGATCAGCAGCCGAATGCGCCCCGTCACGCCGGTCTCGCGCAGCAGCGCGACGACCGCGATCGGATCGGTGGCGGCGATCAGCGCGCCGAAGGCCAGCGCCGGCTCGACTTGCCACCCGAGTCCCCAGACGAGCCCCGACGCCACCGCCGCCGCGCACAGCAGGACCCCGACCGTCGACAGGGCGAGCACGGGGACGAGATCGCGCCTGAACTCGCCCCAGCGGATGTTGAGCGCGGCCTCGAACAGGAGCGGCGGGAGGACGACATCGAAGATGAGGTCATGGGTCAGCGTGAGACCGGAGTCGACGCGAAAGAACGCGAGCGCCGCGCCGGCCAGCACGAGCCCGACCGTATAGGGCAGCCTCAGGCGCCGCGCCGCGAGCGCGACGAGGATCGCGAGCCCGAGCAGGCCGAGGGCGCGGAAGACCAGGACGTCCATGCGCGCCTCTGTAAACCGTGTCCCCGACGCGGCGCCACGGAAATCGCGGCGGCGCGAGGCGGCGTCGCGCCGCCGGCGGCGCGTGCGCCCAATCCCGGCCGGCCGCCCTTGCGCCGAACGGGATTCCCGACGCCGCGCCGGCGCCGGGGCGCGCCCACGACGGCGCCGCAACAAAAAGTTGACATTGAGATGACAACAGGCGTAACAGGCGCTCCCCGAGAGGTAATGGCAACAGGCGTAACACGCCCGCCCCGAGGGGAACCGGAGATCTGTCCAACCATGTCGAATTGGAAAAGCATTTGTTTCGGCGCCGCGGTCGGCCTCACGACCGCAGTCGCCGGGCCCGCTGAGGCCGGTTCGCTGACCGCGCAGCAGATTCTCTCGCAGTTCAACCTCGTCACACCCGGTTCCGCGACGACGGGCTCGAACATCGAGGGATCGGTGGCGGTCGGCGGCAACCTGAACGGCTCCACCTTGTTCAGCAACTCGAGCAGCGGCGCCGTGCTGTCCACGCCGTCCGCCTATGTGTTCGGCAATCTGACCAACCAGAACTGGCTGAACATCAACGACCCCAACTCGGCCGGGGTTCCCACGCTGTATTACAACGGCCCGGTCCAAACCAACAAGCAGGGCATCCCGTCGACCCCGGGCGCGCCGCAGGTCAATTTCAACGGCCGGTCCACCCTCGCGACGATTCCCTCCGGCGTGACGATCTCGTCCTTCACGGCGCCGCTCAACGCACTCGAAACCCAGCTCGCGGGGCTGACGGCGACCAGCGACACCATCACCAACGTCAACAACAACCTCACCTTCAACGTCGTCAACCAAACGGCCGTCTTCGACCTCCCGCTGAGCGATCTGCTGAACCAGAACGTCAACATCGGGTTCAGCGGCGCCCTCAACGCCGACACGACGATCATCATCAACGTGACCGGCGGCACGACGTACACCCAGGTCGGAAACTTCAACCCGACCGCCTTCGAGAGCGAGCACGTCATCTGGAACTTCGACGACTTCACGTCGCTCTCGTTCAAGCAGTGGGGCGGCGCCGTCCTCGGGGGCGACGCAAGCGTTTCCAACAGCAGCCCGATCGAGGGCTTCGTCTACGCCAAGACCTACGGCGGCCAGAACAACGGTCCGTTGGAGTATTACCCGTTCAAGGGCCAGCTGCCGGTCGACCCGGCCGTGCCCGAACCTTCGACCTGGGCGATGCTCGTCATCGGCTTCGCCGGCGTCGCCTTCGCCGGTCTCCGACGCGGGCGCTCGGCGATCGCCGCTGGCTGAAGCAGGGGCGGAGCGGCGGCCGACGCCGGCCGCACGAACCGCCTCTCCCTGGCGGTTCCCCGTCCGCCGGGAAGGGCGCGGCCTTTCTCCGGCGCGCCTGTCGTGATACGCCATGGGTCGAACAGGGACGCGAAAGCCCATGCGGATTCTCGTCGTCGGCGCCGGGGCGACCGGCGGATATTTCGGGGCCCGGCTCGCCGAGGCGGGCCGGGACGTCACCTTCCTCGTACGGCCCGATCGCGCGGCGCAGTTGCGACGCGACGGCCTCAGGGTGCTCAGTCCGCACGGCGACATCCGGCTGAGCCCGCGTCTGCTGGTCACGGGGGAGGCGACCGAGCCGTTCGATGTCGTCCTCCTCGCGGTCAAGGCGCTGGAGCTCGAGCGCGCGTTCGACGACTTCGCGCCGGCGGTCGGACCGCAGACGATGATCCTCCCATTTCTCAACGGGCTCCGGCACATCGACCTGCTGACGGCGCGGTTCGGCGAGACGCCGACGCTCGGCGGCGTGTGCGTGGTGGCGGCGACGCTCGATCGGCACGGACGCATCGTCCAGCTCACCGGCGGAACGCAGGCGCTGACTTACGGCGAGCGGGACGGCTCGATGTCGGAGCGGGTCGCGAAACTCGATGAAGCGCTGAAGGGGGCGGGCTTCGACACGCGTCTCAGCTCCGCGATCCTGCTCGAGATGTGGGAGAAATGGGTGATGCTGGCGAGCGCGGGCGCGGCCACCTGCCTGATGCGCGGCGCGATCGGCGAGATCGAGGCGGTGGAGGGCGGCGCGGAGGCGACGTTGCGCTGCCTCGCCGAGACGGCCGCCATCGCCGAGGCGTCAGGCTACCCGCCGCGGACCGCCTTCCTCGACGGGACGCGGACGATGCTGACGCAGAAGGGATCGACCCTCGCCACCTCCATGTATCGCGACATGCTGAGCGGCCAGCCGGTGGAGGTCGAGCACATTCTCGGCGATCTCACCCGTCGGGCGCGGGCGCTCGACGTCGACTCGCCGCTCCTCGACGCGGCGACGGTGAAACTGCGCGTCTATCAGAGCCACATCGCGAAGCATGCATGAGCGCCGTGGCCCGGAAAGTCCCGGCCGCGTCCGACTCGCCGATATCAAGAGGTCCCTCGCGAAAACCGGGGTCGAGGTTTTCGCGTCTCGCTGGGGCGCACCCCGTCGCCCCGGCGGCGCTCAGCCTGCGCATCGCGTAGTAGGTCGCCCGGTCGACGCAGGCCGCGTTCCGTTCGCCGAGGTCGTCGAGGCGCACCCGGTAGGTCTCGCGTGCGCTCCAGGCGGCGAGCGCGGAGACGACGGTGACGCCGAAGGCGAGCGCGCCGATCATCGTCGGCGCTCCGGCGGAGCCGGGCGGCGCGACGGCCGCGAACAGCGCCGGCAGCAGCGCCGTCAGCATGATCCCGATGGTCTGGGCGATCGCCATGCCCGAGACCCGCGCCCGCGTCGGGAACAGCTCCGGATAAAAGCTCGGAAACACCGCGTTATAGCCTTGGTAAAGGACGCCCCACATCAGGACCGAGAACAGGAACGCGAGCGGCGCGCTCCTGACGCTGATTGCGTAGAGATAGGCGAAGGCCAGGAGGCCGGACAGCAGCGAACCGACGATCATCGGCGGCCGCCGCCCGACCCGGTCCGAAAAATTGCCGACGAACGGGATGACGACGACCGCCACGAGGTTGCCGACCGCCGGCATCCAGAGGTAGACGCTGGCGTCCATGGCGACGCCATGACCCGGCTGAACAGCGATGGCCGCGCCAAACATGGTCGCGACGACCGGAACGACGTTCATCAAGGACATGCCGACGACGCGCAGCATGTCGTCCCAGTGATGGGCGATCGCCTCGATCACCGGCGCCCGAGGCGCCTCGCCCTTCGCCGCCTCCTCCACGAAGGCGGGCGTCTCGCTGACCTCGCGCCGGATGAAGTAGCCCGCGACCAGGACGAAGACGCTGAGCAGGAACGGGATCCGCCAGCCCCACGCCATGAAAGTCCGCTGCGGCAGCACCCAGCTCAGCGGCAAGAAGGCGACGGCGGCGAGGATCTGCCCCGCCTGCGCGCCCTGAAGCGCGAAGCTCGCGAAGTAGCCGCGCCGGCCGAACGGCGCGTGCTCGAGGATCATCGAACTCGCGCCTGAAATCTCGCCCGCCACCGCAAAACCCTGGACGAGCCGCAGCGCGACCAGCAGCGCGGGCGCCCAGACGCCTGCCCGCCCGTAGCTCGGCAGCATGCCGATCGCCATGGTCGACAGGCCCATCAGCACGAGGCACACGAGCATGGCGTTCCTGCGCCCGCGGGTGTCGCCGATATGGCCGAGCGCGACGGCGCCGATCGGCCGCGCGACGCAGCCGACCCCGTAGGTCGCGAGCGAGGCGACGATCCCGAGCGTCGGATTGGCGGAGGGAAAGAAGAGCTGCGGAAAGACCAGCGAGGCCGCCGTCGCGTAGATGAAGAAGTCGTAGTACGCGAGCGCGGAGCCGATCCAGCCGCTGGCCGCTGCGGCCCGGGACTGACGCTGGCCCGCCGGCTCGAGGTGCGTGGCGGTCATCGTCGACTCCTCCTTCGTGTCGCTTCGTAAGAGATGGTCCGGCGAGCGAGTTGAGACGCGTGCGAACGGGAGCGATCCCAGCGGCTACGACCTCGGGACCATGCGACGACGAGTGGGACGGCGATGTCGTCCGGAGCGCCCCACGTTGCGGCCGGGCGCCGGCCTCGGGGTCCGGAAAGCGTAGCAGAGCTGACACTGTCAGCGGAAATGCGTTGCGCTGGACGCCCGGCCGAGGGGGCTCGACGAGGTCGGGGGGCGGTCTTGCGCGTGGGCGCGCGGGTCCGATCGCCGGCGGCGGCCGCGGCGACACGCAGTTCGCCCGCCCATCTCGTCGAGGGCGCGCTCGCGTGCGGTGAGCCGGACGTCTCCGTCCGTCGCGGGGAAACCGACGCGGAACGCGCCGCCCATGCGCGAGTTCAGGCGCGCGCGGCGCCGCGCGACTCCGCCCCGCGGAACAGCGGGCGCCGCGCGGGAGGGGGAAACGCCCCCTCACTCCGCCGACAGCGGCGCCGACAAGGCCGCCGCGCCTCGTGAAGACGTCTGAAGGCGGGGGAATTTGCGCCGTCCGCCGCCCGCTCACCGCAATGTGAATCGGACGGGGGTCTGCCGGCCGCAATGCCGCCCGACCCTGCGCGCAAGCGTCGGCCGCGGTCGTGAGGGGAGCGCGCACGCGCACGCACGCTCCCGCCGCCGCCTGGCGCAGGGTTCGTCCATGTCATCCTTCAGGCTTACCACGACACCGGTCGAGCCCCGCATCGCGGCGGTCTCGACCCTCCTCGCCTCGGCGCTCGCCGTCGCCTGGCTGCTCGGACGGGCGGCAGCCGGCGCGCCGGAGCCGGCGCCCGTGTCGGCGAACCCGGCGCCGCCGTTCCATGCGCGCCAGAGGGCGACCGAGTGGCGCGCGCCGCGCCTGATCGGCGTCGAGGTCGACGGACTCGACGGCCGGCCGGTCGGCCGGGTCGAGGACCTCCTGATGACCCACGACGGCGTGATCGAGACCGTGGTGATCGGCGTCGGCGGATTCCTCGGATTCGGGACGAAGCCGGTCGCGGTTCCCTTCGCGGCGCTGGCCTTTCGGATGGACGCGCGGCCGGCGACGCTGATCGATGAACCGCTCGGCGGGGGCGCGGCGCCCGCGGACGGCAAGCCGTCGTGCGCCGCGACCGCCGAGGCGGTGCGCGGCCGCCCCGACCGGGTCGCGCTGCCGGCGACGGCGGCGCAACTGCGGTCGGCGCCGTCGTTCGCCTACGCGCGCGCGGCAGGGCCCGCCGTCGCCGCCGCGCCGGGAGACGCCGCGAGCGCCGCACCCTACCAGTGAGTCCAGGGTGTTAGACGCGGTCGTTGGTCACGTTCCTTAACTGTCGACGCGGTCGTCGTCCCGTTCCCGCGCTCCCTAAGGCGTCGTTTCGACACCGACTTCGACGGGTTAGGGAGCGACCAGGGGCCGGGATGTCCAGACCGGCGCCTTGGAATTGCTCGAACCATCGGCCACTATGCGGGAGCGCTTCCGGGCGCCGAGGCGTTCGGGTGTTGTCGCGCGTCCCGAGCGTTTCGAGGGCTGTCATGACCGGCGCTGTCTTCCTTCGCGCGGCGCGGGCGCTGCGCCTGGGCGTTGCGGGCCTCGTCGGCGCGCTCGCCGCGCTGCACGCGGCGGCCGCGCCCGTCGGGCCGCCGTGCGGCGACCCGTCGGGGACGGCGGATGCGCGGGCCGGGTCGACGCTCGCCATGTTGACGCAGGGCGAAAAGCTGTCGCTGGTCCATGGCGTGCTCGGGGCGCCGTGGAGCGGCGGGCAAAAGCCCGAAGGCGCGATCGGGTCGGCGGGCTACGTTCCCGGCGTCCCGCGTCTCGGGATTCCCCCGTTGCAGGAGACCGACGGCCCGCTCGGCGTCGCCAATCCCGGAAATGTCCGGCGCGGCGACACGGCGACCGCGATGCCCTCGAACGTCGCGCTGGCGGCGACGTGGGATCTGGCGCTGGCGCGCGGGCAGGGCGAGGCGGTCGGCGCCGAGGCGCGGGCGAGAGGCTTCAACGTCCTGCTCGGCGGCGCGGCCAACCTGATTCGCGACCCGCGCGGCGGGCGCACTTTCGAGTATTTTTCCGAGGACCCGTGGCTCACCGGGCTCATGGCCGGCGCGGTGATCGCCGGCGTCCAGAGCCGCGGCGTCGTCTCGACCACGAAGCATTTCGCCCTCAACGACCAGGAGACCGACCGGGGCCGCCTCGACGTGCGGATCGACAAGGCCGCGGCGCGGGAATCGGATCTGCTGGCGTTCGAGATCGCGATCGAGCGCGGCCGTCCCGGCGCGGTCATGTGCGCCTACAACCGCGTCGAGGGCGCGCACGCGTGCGAAAATCCGTGGCTGCTCGGCGAGGTGCTCAAAGGCGACTGGGGCTACCGCGGCTTCGTCCTGTCCGACTGGGGCGCCGTCCATTCGACCGAACGCCCGGCGATCGCCGGGCTCGATCAGGAATCGGCCGAGCAGGCCGACACTCGGCCGTTCTACGCCGTCCTCGGCGACGCCGTCGCGGAAGGGCGGGTGCCGCAGTCCCGTCTCGACGACATGGCGCGGCGCATCCTGACGACCATGTTCGCCTGCGGGCTCGCGGATGCGAATCTCGCCGCTCCGCTCGCGTCGGGGGTCGCAGCCACGACGGCGCGCAGGATCGCCGACGAGGGCGCGGTCCTGCTGCGCAACGACGGCCTGCTGCCGCTCGCGCCGACCCTGCGCCGCGTGCTCGTGGTCGGGGCGCACGCCGACCGGGGCGTGCCGTCGGGCGGCGGCTCCTCGCAGGTCGTCCCCTCCGGGGGGATCGCGCTGAAACAGCCCGAGGGGACGAATCGCGCAATGGTGTTCATGCCGTCCTCGCCGCTCGCGGCGCTGCGCCGTCGCTTGCCGTCGGCCGCGGTCGACTTCGACGACGGCCTCGACGCCGACCGCGCCGCGCGCAAGGCCGCCCGCGCCGACGCCGTCGTCGTGTTCGCGGACCAGTACATGACCGAAGGCGCGGATGTCGCCGATCTCGCGCTGCCGTCCCGACAGGACCGCCTGATCGGGCGGATCGCCGAGGCCAATCCGAAGACCGTCGTGGTGCTGGAGACCGGCGGCCCCGTGCTCATGCCCTGGCTCGACCGGACGGCGGCCGTGCTCGAGGCCTGGTATCCCGGCCAGGCCGGCGGCGAGGCGATCGCCGACATCCTGACCGGCGCGATCGATCCGTCGGGCCGCCTGCCGGTGACGTTTCCGGCGAGCGAGGCGCAATTGCCGCGTCGGAAAATCGAGCTCGTCCCGCCGGAAGGCCGGGTCCCCGACGGCGCCCCGATCGTCGCCCGCTACGACGAAGGCGCCTCGACCGGATACCGGAGCTTCGCGCGCCGCGGCGAGCGCCCGCTGTTTCCGTTCGGCTTCGGATTGTCGTACACCACCTTCCGCCTCGGCGCGCTCGCGGCCCACGCCGACGGATCGAGCGTCACTGCGGAGCTCGCGGTGACCAACGCCGGGGCCAGGGCGGGGGCCGCGGTTGCGCAGCTCTATGTCGCCGGCCCGGAGGACAGCGGCGTCGGACTGAGGCTCGCGGGCTGGGCCCGGCTCGACCTCGCGCCCGGCGAGACGAAGCGCGCGACGATCGCCGTCGATCCACGGCTGATCGCGACCTTCGACGAGGGCGCGCGGCGCTGGCGGATCGCCGGCGGCGTCTACACGGTCAGCGCGGGCTTCGATGCAGCGGCGCGGGACGCGACGGCCGACGTCGCGGTCGAGGCGGCCGACGCGCCGCCGTGACGACGTTCGTCATCGGCCGGGCGGGGGGATTTCCTCCCCTGCGAAGCGGGGGAGGGGGACCGCGCGTCAGCGCGGTGGAGGGGGCCTGCCGCCCTCGATCATCGACAAGGCCAGCCGGAAGAGTCCGTCCGCAGCTTTGTCGGGATTGGTCAGGACGTCGCGAGCGGGGATGCGCAGCACCTCGATTCCCACCGCTCGCAGCCATGCGTCTCGGCGTGCGTCGCGCTCGGGGCGATCTTGCGCTTCGTGCGCGCGGCCATCGATCTCGATGGCGAGCTTCGCCTTGGCGCAGTAGAAGTCCAGAACGTAAAGCCCAACGGGGTGCTGTCGTCGAAATGCAGGGAATTCGGGCGATCTCGTCCGGACACGGCTCCAAAGCATCGCCTCCGGAACAGACAGGTTTCGCCGAAGCGTCTTTGCCGCTGCGACGGTGCTCGAAGGCGCTCTCATCGCCGCTTGCCCCCTCCACCACGCTTCGCGTGGTCCCCCTCCCCCGCTTCGCAGGGGAGGAAAGTCCGCGCCGCAATCGTAGCATGAACCCGGCGAGCGGCAAGGCCCTCCTTGCCGTCCAATAGACCTGTCAGCGATACATCCGGTCCAATCCGTCAGCGATCTAACCGGATCGTACAACGGCGATTTCCTCCCCTGCGAAGCGGGGGAGGGGGCCCGCGCGTCAGCGCGGTGGAGGGGGCCCGCTGCCCTCGATCCTGGCAGCGAGATCGCCGTCACGTCGGCCTGCCTGCCGCCATGAGACCTCATTTTCCATTTTGGATTCGACGTCAGGCTCGCCGTATGTTACAAGTTTACAACGTTAGACCTCGACTTCGAAAGAGAAAGATCCCGTGCGACCGCGGCGCTTCGTTTCGCTGATGATGCTCGGAGTGTTGCTCGCCATCGCTTTCTTGCCGATGCCTGATGTCTCCTCTCGATCGATCCATAAGTTCGTTCAGTCGATCTATGAGGTGGCGCCGTCGATTTTTATCGATCAAAATAAGTTGATTGCCGAAGACAGCACGAAAAGAGTTCCCTTGTGCATGTCGGAAAGGTGTCTGAAAAGCCCGTCCCGGCAAAATTGCGCCTTCGCCAACCTGTGCATTCATGAATACAAGAGAACAAAAAGAGGCGCCTACTGCGTCGAGGGCGTGAAGACGAAACCGATGTCAACGCTCTTGACGGATCTCGATGTGTCTCGTGAGCAGAGAAAAATCATACGAGCTGTTGAGACGATGGGAGCCGTTTCCGCGATCGCCGACATGCCGCCCTCCGCGAAAGTGTCCGTGGTCGGAGAGGTCACGCTTCCGAGCGCGACGGACGAGACCAAGAAGGTCCTGTGCGCACGCTACTCGGGTCCTGATCCCGTCGACGCCGAGACGATGCTGCGTCTCATCAAGGAGGGGCCACAGGCCGCTGCAGGAGCGGCGCGCCTCACCAGGCCGAAAACGCCCGCTCCACCGAGCGCATAAAGGCCTGCCGCCGCGCCGGGGCGGAGAAGTTCATGTTGTAGAGCGGATGATAGTCGAACCGACCGTCGGGATCGATCAGGACGCCGATGTTGTCGCGCACGAAGCGGCGCGGCGGGTCGAGTTTTTGCGCCACGTCGGTTCGGCTTTCCCCATAGGCGCATACGGCCGCCAGTCGCTTCAGGTTCTGGAGATTGCGATGAAACAGGCCGCGCTCGTCGATCACGGTCGCCACCCCCGGCAGGAACACCCTCTGGAAGTACCCCTGCAGGATCGCCGGCAGGCCGTCGAACCACACCGGAAACACCAGAACCAGCGCCTCGGCGGCGCGCAGCCGCGCGACATAGGGCTCGACCTCGCGCGTGTTCTTCTCGGTGTCGACGTAGACCCGCATCTGCTCGGGCGACAGGACGGGATCGAAGCGCTCGGCATAGAGGTCGAGGTCGTCGACCGCGTGCCCGCCGGCTCGCAGCGCCGCGACGAGTCGGACGTGGACCGCGGAGAGGAAGCTGGTCGCGAGCGGGTGGGCGTGGACGACGAGAACGCGCAAGCCGTCACGCTCCGGTCGGCGCGTCGGGAGCGGGACGGCGCCGCCCCGGCTCGGCGGCGACGAGGAATTCGATCTGCGGCGGTTGCGTCAGCATGTCCCGGATTTCGTCCTCGACCGCGCGGTCCTCGTTGGTGATCCGCTCGCGGAAATGCATGAGCTCGAGCCACGATTCGATCAAGTAGGCTTCCTCGAAGCGGCCGATTTCCGCCATGTCCTCGAACACGCCCCAGGCGAACGCGCCGTCGCGGCGGCGCTGCTCGCCGAGGTCGTCGATCGAGCGCAGGAAGCGGTCGCGGTCCTTGGCGTCGATCCGGTAGGCGACCTTCACCAGAATAGGGCCCCGGTCGTCGGACATCTCCTCCGCCGCCTGCGGAAGCCGGTAGTGCAGGGACGGCGTGAGATCGATCGCCTCGGAGCCCTGGAGCTTCCAGCCCCAGGTCGCGGGGATGCCGAGGAGCGCGCCGATCGCGGCCAGGAGAAGCGCGTTGTCGACGCCGATGCGGGCCGCCGCCTGTCCCCAGGCCGCGCTGCACAGGGCGACCGAGCCGAAGATCACGGTGAGGAAGATCGCCAGGCCCCGGCCGCGCACCCATTGCGGCAGCACGTTCTGGGCCGAGACGTAGAGGCTCGTCAGCACCATCACCCAGGCCGCGCCGCCGAAGAAGCCGGCGCCGAGCTGGACGGCGAACGAGCGGGTCACGCCGAACAGCGCCAGCGCGATCGCCGTGCCGATCGATCCGAGCGCGACCGCCCAGTCGAGATCGACGCGCCGCCGGACGGATCGCTGGGCGAACGAGCTCGCGAGCGCGCCGGCGCTGACCGCGCTGAGCAGCAGGCCGTAATGCTGCGCGCCCTGGCCCGAGGCGCGCGCGATCAGCGGCAACAAGCCCCAGTAGGCGGCGGCGAACGGATAGACCGCGAGCGTCCGCGCCAGCGTCGCACGGAACAGGGGGTTGTTGGCCGCGTGCCGGAGTCCGGTGCGCACCGCTCCGGTCAGGCGCTCCCCCGGCAGGGTCTTGGTCTCCTTCGGCGGCGTGCGCTCCCACATGAGCGCCGCGACCACGACGACATTGGTCGCCGCGAACATCCAGTACGGCGCCGACAGGCCGTAATGCACGATGACGAACCCGCCGAGCGTCGGGCCGATCGTCCGGCTGAGATTGTAGGCGACGCCGTTGGCCGCGACCGCTCCGGTGAGGTCGGCCTTCGGCACCAGCGAAGGCAGGATCGCGAGCCAGGCCGGCGAATTGACCGACCACGCCGCGCTGAGCAGGAACGTCGTCAACAGCAGCGACAGCGGAGCGGCGAGGTCGAGCGAGACCAGACTCGCGAACGCCGCCACCAGCACGACGACGCCGCACGAGATCACGAGGATCAGCCGCCTCGGGTCGACGATGTCGGCGAGCGCGCCCGCGGGCAGAGTGAACAGGAACATCGGCAGGGTGGCCGCCGCGTGGACCAGCGAGACGTCGCCGGGATTGAGGTCGAGGGTGGTCATCAGCCACCCCGACGCGGTGTCGACCATCGAGATGCCGACGAGGGCGATCGCGCTCGCGAGCCAGACGACCGCGAAGGCCGGGTGCGCGAAGGCGCCGAGCCACGCCCTTCGCGCGGCGGCCGGCTGATCGAGAACAGGCGTCTCCATGTCGCGCTTTCTGCCCCTCCGCCTCCCGCCCGTCCAGTGGTCGAGACCGAAAACGCCGGCTCTGCGGCTATGCTCCGACGGACTGCTCGCGAAACCCGCTCGCGCGGCGTTCGGCCGGCGGCGTCGTCGGCGCGGCGCGCGCCATCGTCGCCGCGGTTTTTGCGGCGATCGGGCGGGGTCCGAGGCTCAGCCTGCCGCCGCGACCGCCGCCAGGCGCGCGTGACGGCGAGGCGGGCTGCCCGTCACGCGCTTGTAGGCGGTGCTGAACGCGCTTTCCGATTCGTACCCGAGCGAGCGGGCGACGGCGCCGATGGGCTCGCCGCGCTTCAGGCTGCGTCCGGCGAGCAGCATCCGCCAGCGCGTGAGATATTCGATCGGTCCGTCGCCGACCAGCTGCCCGAACCGGGCCGCGAAACCGGATCGTGACATGCCGACTTCGTCGGCCAGCGCCGCCACCGTCCAGCGCCGCGCCGGCTGGCGATGCATCGCCGCGATCGCCGCTCCGACATGCTTGTCGGAGAGCGCGAACAGCCAGCCGACGCCCGTGCTCTCGTCGAGGTGCAGGCGGAGCGCCTGAATGAAGATCATGGTGGTGAGCTGCTGGACGATCAGGAAGCCGCCCGGCCTGGGGTCGAGCAGCTCTTGCCGCATCCGGTCGAAGGCCCAGCGCAACGTCGCGCGATCCGTGTCGCTGCGCAGATGGACGATCGGCGGCAGCATGCCGAGCAGCATGTCCGCCTGCGCTCCGGCGAGCTGAAAATGGCCGCCCAGCACCGTGACCTCGCCGCCGTCGTTCAGTTTGACCAGCGAGCCTTCGCGGGCGCCGAGAAAGTGGCGCTTCCAATCCTCGGGCGGCAGGGCCGGATCGCTCGCGACTCGAAACGCCGAGCCGTGGGGCAACAGGAGACAGTCGCCTTGCGTGAAAAGCACCGGCTCGCCAAACTCCTCCACCGCCAGCCAACACGCGCCCGAGGTCACCGCGTAGCATTTGACGCCCTCGAAGGGATCGAAGCGGATCGACCAGTCGCCGCCCGCCTCGAAGCCGCCGACCCGATAGTTGCGCAGCTCCTGGTACGAAATGACTTCGGACAGCGGATCCATCTTTGGACGATCTCCGAGAAACTATGGACGCTAAGGTATAGATCGTCTGGGGGCAATCGCCTACCTCTCTCCCTGGAGCCAAACGGCCGCACGTGTCGGGGCGCCTTCGGAGAAGAACCATGCAAGAGACCCCGGTGTTCGTCGTCGTTGAAGTTGTCTCCGTCCGGGATCCGGAGGGCCTGCGAGCCTACGCCCAGCGCGCGAGCAAGCTGATTGGCCCCTTGGGGGGAGCGGTGGTCGGACAAGGCGCAATTCCCGTCGATGGAGAGCCTGGTTTTGCTCCCCTCTTGATCCAACGTTGGACCTCCGAAGGCGCTTTCCGCGCCTGGCTGGCCAGCGAAGCCTACCAACCCCTCAATGCAATTCGCCTCGCGAGCGCCGAGATGAGGGTGGCGATTGTTCCGACCGTCGCCGGCCCGGGCGCCTGACGCGGACATAAAATCGAAGATCCATGCGCGGGACGCGGAGAATGATCTCGAGCCGTCATGCGCACAGGGCCGCGTTCGTTGGAGCGATATCGTGAGCGATGAAAACTGCAAACATCCCGAGGGCGCATTTGCGCCGGTCGTCGATTTCTCTCGCTGCGAAGCCAAAGGCCCATGCGCGCAGGTATGCCCTTACCAGGTGTTCGAAATTCGAAAGATTGAGCGATCCGACTACGCAAATCTCGGATTCCTGTCGAAGATCAAGAATCGGGTCCACGGCGGAAAGGTTTCCTATACGCCGAACGCCGCTCGCTGCCGAGCGTGCGGGTTGTGCGTCCAGGCATGCCCTGAGCACGCCATCAAACTCGTCAAAGCAAAACCATGAGCGTACGACCATGGCGAGCATTTCTTTGCGATGACCTCGCACAGACGATCTGGATCGGTCGGCTTGATTGAAACCTGGCCATGTCAGTGCAAAGCGGATCGAGGGGATTGCTTATGAAGCGCGTTCAATATTTCCGATACGGCGGTCCGGAGGAACTGCGGCTGGACGAGGCGAAGCGGCCGGAGCCCGGGCGTGGCCAAGTTCGCGTTCAGGTCAGGGCTGCGTCTTTGAACCCGATGGATTGGAAGATTCGCCGGGGCGAGTTGAAGGCGCTGTCCGGTTTCCGGTTTCCGCGCGGCCTGGGCCACGATTTCGCCGGCGTGGTCGACGCCGTCGGGCCGGGCGCGGAGCGGATCAAGGTGGGCGACCACGTCTTCGGCGTCACCTCCATCCGTCAAGCCGGCGCGTTCGCCGAATGCGTCGTGGCGGACGAAAAGAACGTTTGGCGCAAGCCGCCGTCCGTCTCGTTCGAACAGGCGGCCGCCTTGACCATCGTGGGCCTGACGGCCTGGAACGCGCTGGCGGCGAAGGCGAGCCTGAGTCCTGGCCAGTCGGTCTTGGTCACGGGATGTCTGGGCGGGGTCGGACGGTCGGCGGTGCAGATTGCGCGCATGCGCGGCGCCGAGGTCGTCGGCAGTTGCAGCGCGTCCGGGCGCGCGGAAGCCCTGGCGCTGGGCGTCGGCGAAGTGGTCGATTATCGCGCCTTCGACGTCGCTTCCTTCCGACGTCGCTTCGACGTGGTCTTCGATACGGCGGGCGCGCTGTCGCTGAGCCAATGCGGCGCGATGCTGAAACGCGGCGGCCTGTCGCTGCACATCGTCCCCACGGTCGCCAAGATGATCGGCAGCCTGCTCCCGTCGCGACATCACCTGGTGTTCGGCGATCCGACGCTGCAATCGCTTGCCGGCGTCGCCGACGCGGCCGAGCAGGGCAAGCTCGTCCCGGCGATCGGCCGCATCGTGCAGCTGTCCGAGGCGATCCCGGCGATGGTCGAACTCGAGCGGACGGGCTTGCCGAAGGGAAAGCTGGTGATTGCTCCCATGCGATAGCGACAGCGGGCCAAGCCGGCGACAACCATCGCAACCTCGGAGGCGCCAATCGATCTCGCCCTGTGCGGCGGCGCGCAGGCGATTGGCGCAGGCCTCGACTCCAGCGGCGTCCGCTGCTTCGATGCGGCGGCTGAGCTGATTGATTGGCCCCGAGGAAACCACAATGCTTAGAATTCTAGCGCTATCCTTCGCCTTTATCGCGGCGCAGGGCGCCGCGGTAGCGGACGAAGACGCCAAGCAAGAGTCCGTCCAGGTTCATGGCAAGTCGCTGACTCTCAGTTGTGCAGAGTGGAAGCGCAATGCCGACGGGTCGTGGGAAAACGTCGGACCGCTTCTGGTCGGGACGGACACCGTGAACACCGTGACCTTGCGTGGCGCGAAGGAAACCAAAGTCCTGGAGGAGAAGTGTCAGACTGCCTCGGGACCGCCCGCTGCACCGTCGCGAAGCGATGATTCCGCACGACATGCGAAGCATAAATATCGCCCTGCGGCTGCCGAGGGAACGTAGAGATATCCGCAGGGCCGTTCGGCGCGCCCGCCGAACGCGACGGCCATAGCCGGACGCGGCTCCTCCCGTCGCCGCACGCATGAGCGTCGTCCTCTCCGGCGGTTCGCAACCGAACCGCCTTGAATTTGCTTTCCCGCCTTGCCATCTGCCAGTCCGGCCGCCGCTCCGGCGACCTGCGGCCCACTCGCGGAGCGCCCGATTGACCAGTCCCTCCACCGCCGCAGCCGAGGGGTCGCCGCGCGAGCGGTCGCGCTGGGGCGTGTTCGGCAACCTCGCCTTCTCCGTCATCCTCGCCGCGAGCGCGCTCTTCAACGTCGGCATCGCGATGTTCGACACCTCGATGAGCTGGCTCATGACCAGCCTCAACCCGGACCCGATGATGGTGTCGGCGGTGCAGGTGGCGACCATGGCGCCGATGTTCCTGCTGACCGTGCCGGCGGGGGCGCTCGCCGACATCGTCGACGCGCGCCGCCTGTTGCTCGCGGCGCAGGTCGCCGTGCTCGCGATCTCGATCGTGTTCGCCGGTCTCGTCAGCGCAAAGCTCGCGACCCCGGTGAACCTGCTCTTGACCACGTTCGCGCTCGGGATCGGGGGCGCGATCGCCGCGCCGGTGTGGCAACTGGTCACGCCCAAGCTCGTGGGCAAGGAGGATCTGGACAGCGCCATCGCGATCAACAACGCGAGCTACAGCGTCGCCCGCGCGATCGGGCCGGCGCTCGGCGGGTTCGCCATCGCGGCCTTGAGCATCGACGTGCCGTTCTGGTTCTATTGCATCGGCAATCTGGCGGTCGTGGCGGCGGTGGTGTGGTGGCGGGCGCCGCGCAGGGTGCGCGAGACGCTGCCCGCGGAGCGTTTCTCCAGCGCCGTCCGCACCGGCCTGCGCTACGTCCGGCACAACCGCGACATGGACGCGACGCTTCTGCGGGCCGTCGCCTTCTTCCTGTTCGGCAGCGCCTACTGGGCGCTGCTGCCGCTGGTCGCCCGCAGCCAGATGCACAACGGGCCCGCGGTCTACGGGGCGCTCCTCGGCATGATCGGGCTCGGGTCGATCGTCGCCTCGCTCGGCCTCGGGTGGCTGAAGGACCGGCTCGGCCCCGACTGGCTGGCGCGGCTCGCGACGGTCGGCACGATCGCTGCGCTGGTCGTGTACGGGGCGGCTGAGACGCTCGCTCCCGCGCTCGCCGTCAGTTTCCTCGCCGGCGCGTGCTGGACCCTGATGATGACGACCCTGTTCGTGTCGGCGCAGGTGGCGCTTCCGGACTGGGTGCGCGGGCGCGGCATGGCGATTTTGCTCACCGCCTATTTCGGCGCGATGACGATCGGCAGCGCCGTCTGGGGCAAGGTCGCGAGCGTCTGGGGCTTGCCCACGACCCTCTATGTCGCGGCGGCCGGGACCCTGATCGGAATGGCGGCGACCTGGACACGGAAGCTGCAGACCGCCGCCGGGCAGGACCTGACGCCGTCGCTGCACTGGCGCGACCGCGCCTTTGTCCTCGCGGTCGACGACGACCAGGGCCCGGTGCTGGTCACGGTCGAATACCGGGTCGAGCGGGAGGACCGGGCGCCGTTTCTCGCCATCATGCAGGAGATCGGCCAAGAGCGGAGGCGCGACGGCGCCTTCGCCTGGAACGTGTTCGTGGACGCGGGCGACGTCGGCCGCATCGTCGAGACGTTCCTCATCCAGTCGATCCTCGAACTGAAGCACCTGCGCGCGCGCGTCACCAAGGCCGACCAGATGGTCGAGGCGGAGGCGCACAAGTTCCTGAAGGCGCCGCCGAACGCGGAGTTCCTGATCGCGCCCAAGCGCAACCGGGAAAGCCGGCGGAAGGCCCCGCTTCTTCAGCCCGTGACCGTCGCGGGGTGAGCGCGCCGGCGGACGGCGCGGTCAGCGAAGCGAGGCCGTATGGGCGGCCAGCGGCCCGACCCGCTCGCGCCCGGCGTCGGTCCGGTTGAAGATGAGCTTCACCACGTCGGTGACGATCGTCCAGCCGATCACATAGGCCCACGCCACCCCGATCAGCGCCCACGGCAAGGCCGGGACGAGGACGCCGTAGGCGCACATCAGCACCGCCACGACCTGGGTCGCGACGATGGCGAGGAACAGCGGCGCCGACGGCCAGGGCGGAGCGAACATCGAGCCCCGCGCGCGCACGACGAACAGCAGCATGTGGCCGCCCGCGGCGAGTTGCAGGAACAGCATCGTCTGGAGATGGCTGGGGTCGATCGGCCGCCACGCCGTCAGGGCCTGGTCGTTCATCCACTCGAGCCCGAGCAGCACGAGGCCGAAACTCTGCGCCGTCGCCATGAGGCCCATGACGCCGGAGAACACCAGGATGCGATGCATGTTCCAGCGCACCGGAGCTTCGGCCGTGCGCACGTTGTCGTAGGCGATGGTCATGATCGGGATGTCGTCGAGCAGGGCGAGCGCGACGATCATGATCGCGGTCAGCGGCTGGATGGCGAAGAGCACGCTCGACAGCACGACCGTCAGCATGATCGCGATGGTCATCGCGATCCGGTAGTAGACGTAGCTCGTGATGCGCTCGAAGATTTTTCGCGCCTCGACGATTGCGTTGACGATGGTCGAGAGCCCGGGCGCGGTCAGGATCAGGGCGGCCGCGCTGCGTGCGGCGTCGGTCGCGCCGCTGACCGCGATGCCGCAGTCGGCCTGCTTGAGCGCCGGCGCGTCGTTCACGCCGTCGCCGGTCATGGCGACGATGTGGCCGGTCTCCTGCAGGCTCTTGACGATCTCGTACTTGTGCTCGGGAAAGACGCGCGCGAATCCGTCGGCGCGTTCGACCGCGTGCGCCGCGTCGAGCGAGATCCGGTTCGGGTCCGCGCCCTTCGGGAACACGTCGCTCGCGACCAGGAGGCGCGCGCCCAGTCCGAGCTCCCGCGCGATTTCACTGCCGATGGCGACGTCGTCGCCGGTGACCATCTTGACCGCGAGGCCGAGCTTCCGGGTTTGGGCGATGGTCGAGGCGGCGTCGGGCCGCGGCGGGTCGAGCAGGGACAGGATGCCCAGCAGCGTCCAGGTCTTGCCGTTGTCCTCCGATCTTGCGACGCCGAGCGCGCGGAACCCGTGCTTCGCCAGCTCGTCGACCTTGTCGTCGTATGTCGTCTCCGTCGCCGGATCGAGCTTGCACAAGGCCGAGATCGCTTGCGGCGCCCCCTTGGCGAACCGCCAGGTCTTGCCCTGCGGGTCGGTCACGGTCGTCATCGTGCGCTTGTTGACCGGATCGAACGGCGCGAGATTCGTCTGCTTCCACCGGGCGAGCGCCTGCGGGTCGGAGATCGCCTTCATGACCGCCTGATCGATCGCGTCGTCGCTGTCGGCCTTGGTCGCGAGCGCCGCGCCGTCGACGATCTCCTCCGGATGCACGCCCCCGAACGGGATGGGCGTCGACAGCGTCAGCTTGTTCTGGGTCAGCGTGCCGGTCTTGTCGCTGCACAGCACGTCGACGCCGGCGAGCTCGTCGATCGCCGACAGTCGCGACACGATCGCCTTTTGCTTCGAGAGCGCCAGCGCGCCGAGCGCGAGCGTGACCGACATGACCGCCGGCAGCGCCACCGGCACCGAGGCGACGAGGAGCACCAGCACGAACTGCGCGATCTGCCCGGCCTGGTCCAAGCTCCAGTGGCCGGGAACGACCATGGTGCGGTAGACCTGCGTGCCGACCAGGACGACCGCGAGCGCCGCCGCGAGCAGGATCAGGAAGTCGCCGATCTGCACCACCGCCTTCTGCGAATGCGACTGCGCGCCCGCCGAGGCGACGAGCCCGGCCGTGCGGCCGAAGAAGGTGTTGTCGCCGATCTCGGTGACGAGGCCCTGCATGTCGCCTTGCTTGGCGATCGAGCCGGAATAGGCGGAGTCGCCGATCGCCTTGCTGACCGGCAGGGATTCGCCGGTCAGCGCCGCCTGGTCGATCGACAGATACGCGCCGCCGGTCAGCACGAGGTCGGCGGGGACGATCTTTCCGGCGGTGACGTCGACCACGTCGCCCATGACGAGGTCGGCGGCGTCGATCGTCCGCCACGCGCCGTCGCGCAGCGCGCGCGACGTCAGGGCGAGGCCCTTCTTGAGGGCGGCGAGCGCCGAGGCGGCCTTGGCGTCCTGCCAGAAGCCGACGGCGGCGTTGTAGACGAGGAGGCCGGTCACGACGATGAAGTCGGGCCAGTCTTGCCGAGCGAGCGAAATCAGCGCCGCGGCCTCGATCATCCATGGGATCGGACCCCAGAAATACGCGACCGCCTTGCGCCAGAGCGGCTCCTCCCGGGCGACGATGGCGTTCGGGCCATCCTTGGCGAGCCGGGCCCTGGCCTCGTCCGAGGTCAGGCCCTTCGCCGAGCTCTTCAGCTCGGCGAATCTGGCGGCGATCGCGGCGGCGTCGAGCCGCTTCGGCTTGCCGGCGCCGGCGTCGCCGTTCATCGTCGTCGCGCTTGAGCTCGAGCCGGCGGAGAGTCCGTCGTCATGGCCCGGTTGGACAGCCGTTTCGGACATGGAACCGCACCCGGAAGAAACATTGGCCAGATCCACGCGTCGACCCATGGCGAGTCGACGGGGCGCCGCCGATTCCTGGCGACCCGACAGGGATTGCGGGGCAACACGGGACTTGGCGCCCATGTCGGGCGCTAACGCCAGCCTCCCCGAGGATTCTGCGTCGATACGCCGCGGGCTCAGGCGCCTTTCGGCGCCTCGTCCCCCTTCGTGGCGACGCAGTTCGGCGAGGGGCGCGCTCGGCGCCGGCCGGCTTTCCCGATCGCGCCGGTGCGGGCGGGGGTCTGGCCCGAGCCCCGCGCGGCTGACGACTCCCCGGCAGGCAGCCGCGCGCGGGGAAAGGACGGGCGTTCAGGAAGCGGCGGGCGGCGCGTCGGTCGCCGGCGCCGGAACGTGGGCGGCGAGCGCCGCCTTGAGCGCTTCCTCCTTGGCGTGATCGAACGAGGTGCTGATCACCGTTCCGCCCTCGCCCTTGAGATCGTCGAGCACCTTGTCGGTCGTCATCTTGCGGATCAGCAGGAACAGCCCGGCCTTGCCCGGCGTCATCGCCTTGCGGGCGTCTTCCCGCATCTGATTGTCGTTGATGCCGACGTCGGTCATGGCGCCGCCGAGCGCGCCGCCCGCGGCGCCGAGCGCCGCTCCGATCAGCGGCATGAAGAAGACCCAGCCGATCAGCATGCCCCAGAACGCGCCGGACACGGCGCCGAATGTGGTCGGGTGCATGATCTGGTTGAGCTTGATGCGGCCGTTTTCGCCGCGGATTGCGATCACGGCGTCCTCGAGTTCAATCAGGTAGTCCTTCTGCAGGTCGAGGACCTTGTTGCGGACTTCTTCGGCTTTGGCTTCGCTGTCGAACACGATGAAAACGAGATCGCTCATGGCTCTTTCCTCCAAGAGAGGCCGGACGATCGCGGCTCCGGCGCTGAAACGTCGCGACCCGGAGCCGGTCTCTACGCGCGCTGCGGCCCCGAGATCGCGACCCGCCCTCGCATCGCGCACATGCGCCCGTCAATACGTTTGGGGGCCAGCCGGGCGGCGGGACCTCCCGCACGCGCGTCAGTTCTTGTCACTGGGTTCAATTCCAGTAACTCCAAAGCCGGGGTGAGGCAGTGGGCAATCCCTCTCCCTCAGGGAGAGGACAGGCCGCGAAGCGGCCAGGTGAGGGTGCGCCAGGCCGACTGTCGGCGTTCCGAGCCCTCACCCTGCCGGGCTTCGCCCGGCTGTCCCTCTCCCCAAGGGAGAGGGCGGCGCCGGCTTGGGAGTATCAATTCCGGGGTCCAAAACCTTGAAAACGCGGGCGTAGTCGCAACGACGGCCACGCCGGCGGTTCGACTCAGCCGCTGCTCGCCTGCTGCAGCTCCGCGCTGAGCTTGAGAACGTCGGTGATCACGATCGCGCCGCGGCGGCGCTCGATCAGGCCGTTGCGCTCCATCGCGTTGATCTCGCGCGACACGGTTTCGCGCCTCGTGTTGATGCGCGCTGCGAGTTCGGACTGATTCGGCGGCGTCACGATGATGGCGCGTCGCGGGTCGTCGCGATCGCGCCGGGCGAGACGCAGCAGTTCGGCATGAACCCGGCAACGCACGTTGAGCGCGCCGAGCTCGCTCACCCGGCTCGACATGGCGCGCAGGCGCTGGATCAGCGTCTTGACCACGGCCTCGCACAGCGGGCGGTTGTTGAACATCGTCTCGACGAACAGGTTGGCCGGCATCTTCGCGACCAGCGAATCGACGATGGCGAACACGCTGGCGGCCCGCGGGGCGCCGTCGATCGCCGCCATCTCGCCGAAAATCGAGCCGGCGTTCATGTCGTTGAAGATCAGGTCCTGGCGGGCGTTGTTGTAGACGGCGCGCAACTGGCCCGACAGGATGAAGAAGACGTCGCGGTCGGTCGCCGACTGGTCGAGAATCCAGGCTCCCGCCGTCGTTCGCAGCCAGATGCACTGCCGATCGAGACCCTTGCAGGTCTCGGCGTCGAACGATCGAAAATAGCGGTGCGCCGCCAGCGTGCTGGGGACCGACATCGACTCCGCTCGAACTTGTCCGGCGACCGTGGACGAGGCCCGGCCAATCGTCAAGCGGGAATAAATACCTGTTTTCGCTCCGCTAGCGCGGTGCGAAAGGATGATCCATCGAGCGACGCGCGGTCCCGCGCGTCGTTTTCCCGTAACCGACCGTTATCGCGCGCGCTCGCGTCCCGCTGTGACGAAGATCACACTCGGCGCATCGCTTTCGTGTGACGCCGCTCACAGCCGCCGCGCAACCGCTCGGCTATGGTGGCGGTGCGTGCGGCGGGGATCGGTCGCACGAAGAACGGCTGTCGGACCGCCACATCGGCCCGCCGGTCGCCCCCGCGGAGGCCCTCCCACTTGCGCGGGGATCGGGGCGCGGCGCCCGGCTTTCCGCGGGCTTTGCGGCGCCGCGCCCCTCGAGCCTTCAGCGCAGAAAGAACTCCATGTGGACGCGTCCGCGCCGCCGGACGGTCTGGGAACGGGACGGCTTCTTCGCCATCGCCGGCGCTTCGGCCTCCGGGTCCGCGCGGGCGCGCACCGGCGCCCCGCTGGCCTTGCCGACGGCGTTCGCCTTCGGCCCCCGACTGGCGAGACAGGCGTTGTAGGCGAGCGGCTCCTCGAATTTGGCGCAGGCCGGGTCGTCGTCGGCGCGCGCCGGGCCCGTCAGGCATGCCCAGAGCGCGAGGAACGCGACCGCGGCGCGCATCGGTTCAGGCTCGCAGCGTCGCGCCGGTCCGCCTCGACACTTCGGCCACGATCCGCGCGACCGCGGCCTCGATCTCCGTGTCCGTCAGGGTGCGCTCCCGCGGCTGCAGGGTGACCGCGATCGCGATCGACTTCTTGCCTTCCGGCAGCCCCTTGCCCTGGTAGACGTCGAACACGCCGACATCCGCGACGAGCGCGCGCTCGGCGGCCTGCGCCGCCTTGAGAAGGTCGCCGGCGCGCACGCTTTCGTCGACGACGAAGGCGAGGTCGCGCTCGACCGCCATGAAGTCGGACCGTTCGAGCCTGGGCCTGGCCTTGGTCGGCCTCGCCTTGGGCGCCGGGACGGCGTCGAGCACGAGTTCGAACGCCACGATCGGCCCCTCCGCATCCAGCGCCTCGCACACGCTCGGGTGGAGCTCGCCGAACCAGCCGACGACGGTCTTGGGCCCGAACTGCAGCGTCGCGGACCGGCCCGGATGCAGGAAGGCGGGGCCGCCGGGGACGACCTGGACCGCGCCGGCGACGCCGAGGGCGGCGAGGAGCGCCATCGCGTCCGCCTTGGCGTCGAAGGCGTCGACCGCCCCGCCGCCGCGCCATTGCCGGCCTTCGCCGCCGGCTTTGGCGAGACCGCGGCGCACGGCGGCGGCCGCCGTCCGCTGGTCCGTGTCGCCCGGCCCGAGGAAGATCTGCCCGACCTCGAACAGGGCCACGTCGGTCAGCGCCCGCCGGGCGTTGCGTTCCGCGGCGGCGACGAGGCCGGGGACGAGGCTCGGGCGCATGTCGGAGAGGTCGGCGGCGATCGGGTTGGCGAGCGCCAGCGCCGGCTGACCGCCGCCGAACAGCTCGGCCGCCCGCTTCGCTATGAACGACCAGGTGACGGCCTCGCGCAGCGACAGCGAGGCGAGCGTGCGCTTGGCGAGGCGCGTGCGCTTCTGCAGCAGCGTCAGCACCGGCGCCGCGACGCCCTCGTCGAGGCGGGGCAGGGGGGCGGGCGGCGCCCGGTCGAGGCCCGCGATCCGGATGATCTGCTCGACCACGTCGGCCTTGACCTGAACGTCGGGGCGCCACGACGGGACGCGGACCCGGCCGTCCTCGACGCCGAAGCCGAGCCGGGCGAGGATCGCCTCGCCCTCGGCGCGCGGGATGTCGACCCCGATCAGCCGTTTCACCTCGCTGTAGGGGAAGTCGATCGTCCGCCGCGGCGCCGTCGGGTCGCCGGCGACGATCATGCGCGACGGCTCGCCGCCGCAGATCGAGAGCACGAGCCCGGTCGCGAGATCGAGGCCTGGAACGCAGAAGTCGGGATCGACGCCGCGCTCGAAGCGGTAGCGCGCGTCGGTCACGATGCCGAGCTTGCGCCCGGTCTGGGCGATGTTGGTCGGGTCCCACAGCGCGCTCTCGATCAGGACGTCGCGCGTGCTCTCGTCGCAGCCGGAGTGCTCGCCGCCCATGACGCCGGCGATCGACTCGACGCCGTCCGCGTCGGCGATGATCACCGTGCTCTCGTCGAGCGCGTAGGTCTTGCCGTCGAGGGCGAGAACGCTCTCGCCCGCTCGCGCGCGCCGCACGGTCAGGTCGCCGCGGATCTTGGCGAGGTCGAACACGTGCAGCGGGCGGCCGCGGTCGAAGGTCACGTAGTTGGTGATGTCGACGAGCGCGCTGATCGGCCGAAGGCCGATGGCGCGCAGGCGCTTCTGCATCCACTCCGGCGATGGCCCGTTGGCGACGCCGCGCACGAGTCTCAGCGCGAAAGCCGGGCAGAGATGCGCGTCGGCGGGGGCGAAGTCGAGCCGCACCGCGGTCGGGCAGTCGAACGCGCCGGCGAAGGTCTCGGGACCGGGCGTTCTCAGCGTACCGAGACCGGCCGCGGCGAGATCGCGCGCGATGCCGGCGACGCCGGTGGCGTCGGGCCGGTTCGGGGTCAATGCGACGTCGATCACCGGATCGTCGAGCCCGGCGAAGCGCGCGTAAGGAACGCCGACCGGCGCGTCGTCCGGCAGCTCCATAATCCCGTCGTGGTCGTTGCTGAGCTCGAGTTCGGCGGCCGAGCACAGCATGCCGTGCGACTCGACGCCTCGGATCACACCCTTGGCCAGGGTGATCTTCTTGCCCGGGATATAGGTTCCGACCGGCGAGAACACGCTCTTCATGCCGGCCCGCGCGTTCGGCGCGCCGCACACGACCTGCACCGGCCCGGCGCCGGCGTCGACGACGCAGACCCGCAGCCGGTCGGCGTTCGGATGCGGCTTCGCCTCGATCACGGCGCCGACGACGAAGCCGGCGTAGATCGCGCCCGGGTCCTCGACGCCCTCGACCTCGAGGCCGACCCGGGTCAGCGCGTCGACGATCTCGGCGAGCGAGGCTTGCGTGTCGAGGTGGTCCTCGAGCCAGGAGAGGGTGAATTTCATGGAGATGTCATTTCCTGGTTCTGGCGACGAGGCGCACGGCGAGCTTGAGTCGCGCGTCATCGTCGAGCCGGTCGAGGATTGCAACAGCGGCCTCGGCGACCTCGATCAGCGCGAGGGTTTCCTCGCGGGTGAAGGGCGAGCTTCTCTTGCCCTGTTCAAACTGCGGGCGTGGTTCCGGGCTATAGTCCGCCCATTCCCGCGCCGCCAGCAGTTCTTTGAAAGCCGACCCCAGGCGTTGCATGTCCGGATTGGTCGCCGACGGGCCTTGCAGGAAGGCCTGCAAGGTTCTGTTGTGGTCTGGCGCTCGGAAGATGGGTGTGACGATCTCCCAAGGCCGACGCCATCCGACCAGACTGTCGGCGCACGTTCTGCAGAGCGCTTGAAATACAGCGTAATAGGCGGTTGACACGGCGCGACGCAAGGAAGCCGATCTCGGGCGTCCCTTGTCGACGGTAGCAAGCAAACGAGCGTTGTCGAGCTGATGCCGGACGAGAGGCCACATGGAGGATCTTGGGTTAGGCGGCAGGCCGCTCATCGTCCTCGGCGTGCTCATAACCAGGCGCGAGGAAGGTCACGTAAGGGAAGCGAAGGTCGTCGATATTTCTCAGCGCATCCGAGACCGCGACGATCGTGTCGAGGAGACGGGCGCCCGATACATAAGCCTTGTAGTCCCGGAGGTAGATCGTAACGGACAGACTCTGTTCGCCGGTATGATCCTCGGCCGGAAACACTTCGATGCGATCGATGGCGTTCTTCCCGAAGAGGCGGACGACCGCCGATTTCGCGGCGGCTTCGGCCGCTTGGTCTCTCTGTGCCTGGGACATCCTTCGCCCGCCGAACTGGTCCGCCAATTTACCACGAGGCGCGCGCCGCTGCACCCCTCGCCGCCAACCGTCAGCCGCTCAGGCCGCCCGCCAGCGTCGGCATGTCGAGCGGCTTGAAGCCATAGTGGTTGATCCAGCGCAGGTCGGCGTCGAACAGGTCGCGCAGGTCCGGCATGCCGTACTTGAGCATGGCGACGCGGTCGATGCCCATGCCCCAGGCGAAGCCCTGGTAGAGCTCGGGATCGATCCCGCAGTTGGTCAGCACGTTCGGGTGGACCATGCCGCAGCCGAGGATCTCGAGCCAGTCCTCGCCCTCGCCGAAGCGGATCTCGCCGGCCGAGCGGCGGCACTGGATGTCGACCTCCATCGACGGCGAGGTGAAGGGGAAGAAGCTCGGACGGAAGCGCATGCCGACCTTCGGGACCTCGAAAAACGCCTTGCAGAATTCCTCGAGCACCCACTTCAGGTTGGCGAGCGTCGCGCTCTGGTCGATCACCAGCCCCTCGACCTGGTGAAACATCGGCGTGTGGGTCTGGTCGAAGTCGGTCCGATAGGTGCGCCCGGGGCAGATGACGCGGATCGGCGGCTTCTGGGCTAGCATCGTGCGCACCTGCACCGGGCTCGTGTGGGTGCGAAGCAGCTTGCGCTCGCCGGTCGCGTCCGGCTGGAGGAAGAACGTGTCGTGCATCTCGCGCGCGGGATGGCCGGGCGGGAAGTTGAGCCGGGTGAAGTTGAAGTCGTCGCTCTCGATGTCGGGCCCTTCCGCGACCGAGAACCCGAGGTCGGCGAAGATCGCGACGATCTCCTCCGTCACCTGGCTGATCGGATGGATGCGCCCGGTCTCGACGCCGGGCGCCGGCGTCGGCAGCGTCATGTCGAGCGCCTCGCGCGCGAGCCGGGCCGCGAGCGCGGCCTGCTTCAGGACGGCGCGGCGGCCGGCCAGCGCCTCGACCACCGAGTCCTTCAGGGCGTTGATCTCGGCGCCGCGGGTCTTGCGCTCGTCAGGCGAGAGCTTGCCGAGGGTGGCGAGCAACGCCGAGATCGCGCCCTTCTTGCCGAGCGCGGCGACGCGGACGGCTTCGAGCGCCGCTTCGTCCGGCGCGCCGGAGACGGCAGCGAGCGTTTCGTCTTTCAGGGCGGCGAGGTCGGTCATCGAAAAAACTCGGTCGAAAACGGAAACCGCCGCCGCACGCTTTCAAAGGCATGGCGGCGGCGGACGATGCTCGGAACGGCGCCGGTTTCAGGCCGCCTTGGGCAGATGGCCCTTCGCCTGCTCGACGATCGCGGCGAAGGCCGCGGGCTCGGAGATGGCGAGTTCGGACAGGACTTTCCGGTCGACCTCGATCCCTGCCGTCAACAGCGCCGAGATGAACCGGCTGTAGGTCAGGCCGTGCTCGCGCACCGCTGCGTTGATCCGCTGGATCCACAGCGCGCGGAATTCGCGCTTGCGGTTCTTGCGGTCGCGGTAGGCGTACATCATCGACTTGTCGACCGCGGCCTTGGCGGCGCGGATCGTGTTCTTGCGGCGGCCGAAGAAGCCCTTGGCCTGCTTCAGAATCTTCTTGTGCTTGGCGTGGGACGTTACGCCCCTCTTGACGCGTGACATGCGTAAAACTCCGGGAAAAGGGTCAGCCGTTCGGCAGGAAGTACTTCTTGATGTTGTCGCCGTCGGTCTTGAACATGACCGCCGTGCCGCGCAGATTGCGGATCTGCTTGGGCGTGCGCTTGATCATGCCGTGCCGCTTCTGCGACTGGGCGTAGACGACCTTGCCGGTCCCGGTAATCTTGAAGCGCTTCTTCGCGCCTGATTTCGTCTTCAACTTGGGCATTTGGCTCTCCCGGGCTTGACGCCCTGTTGGAAATAAGCGGAGCAATGAGCTCCGTCGCGTCGGAACGAGCGAAAAGAACCGCCACGGCAGCCCGGCCGGGCGGTTCTGAGGGTCCGGGACATACGCGAAAGGGGCGCGCGGCGCAAGACAAAGCTTCCGTCCCCTTCCGCCCCGCCGACCGCACCAGATCTTCGGGCCGGAGTCCATCAAGTTCAAGGCCTTGGCGGGGTCCGTCAGGCGCGTTGTAGCGCCCGAGCCGGCAGCCAAGAGCGCCGTCAGCGCGAGCGACCCCCGGGTCGAAGAGCCCGGGGGGAAGCGACCCAGGTCCGCTGGGCTGCTGTTGCGGCCTCTGATCATCCCGCCGCCCTTCGTTGCGGCAGAAGACGGAGCCATTCTTACCGCAGGACGCGGTCCGGGGAGAACAGCGCACGTGACGAACACGCATTCCGTCCGGAAGTCTCGCCTGGAAAGGTCGCGATCTTTCTGTTAGCGTTGTGAACTACGAATCACTTCGCGCCCCGCGATTTGACCGAAGTCGCGGCGACGGGCATCTTCTCGCTGCGCACGGCATTCAAGTGGTCGAATGTCGCCTATAAACGCATGATTGCTGAGCCGGGTCTGCGATGGATCAGGATTTCGACGCGCTCATGTTTCAGACCGGCGCGGTGTTCACCCCCGGCGCGCCGATCAACGAGCGGGAGCTGTTCTCCGGCCGCAAGGATCAGGTTCTCAAGATCGTCGAGGCGGTGTCGCAGCGCGGCTGCCACGCGATTCTCTACGGCGAGCGCGGAACGGGAAAGACCTCGCTCTCCAACATGATCACCGCTTTTCTGGCGAGGCGGCAGGCCTTCGTCGTCTCGCGCACCAACTGCGACATCTCGGACACCTATTCGTCGCTCTGGGCGAAGGCGTTCAAGGACATCGAGGCCGCGAAGCGCCGGCCCGACATCGGTTTCGGCGGATTGCGCAATCCGCTGACCGCGCCGCCCCAGGACTACGCTCTCAATTCGGATACGCCCGACGGCGTCCGCCGGACGCTGCAGGGCATAGCGGCGACGGCGGCGCTGATCGTGATCTTCGACGAGTTCGACCGGATCCGGCGCCCCGACGCGATCACCGCCATGGCCGACACGATCAAGGCGCTGTCCGATCACGCGGTCAATGCGACGGTGCTGCTGATCGGGGTCGCCGACTCGGTCGACGAACTGATCCGGGAGCATCAGTCGATCGAGCGGGCGCTGATTCAGGTGCACATGCCGGCGATGTCCGACGGCGAGATCCGCGGCATCGTGATGAGCGGCTTCGAACGGCTGGCGATGGAGATCGAGTTCGAGGCCTGCGAGGACCTGGTCCAGTACTCGCAGGGCGCGCCCTACATCACCCATCTCCTGTCGATCTACAGCGCGCGCGCCGCGCTCGGGGCGCGCAGCATGATCGTCTGCGCGGAGCATGTGGAAGCCGGCATGATCCGCGCGCTCGACCAGTGGCAGCAGTCGGTCAAGTCGCTCTACGACGACGCAGTTCGCCGCGCGCGCAACCCCGCCCTCCACCGCGACGTTCTGCTCGCCTGCGCGCTCGCGGACGTCGACGAACAACGGTATTTCGTCGCCGGCGCCGTCGGGGCGCCGCTCTCGGCGATTCGGGATCGCGATGTCGCGCCGCTGACCTCCGCCCGCGTCCTCAAGGATCTCAGCGAGCCCGGGACGGGTCAGATCCTTCATCGGGCGGGGGAGGGCGCCCGGCGCCGTTACCGGCTCTTCAACCCGATTCTCAGGCCCTACATCATCATGCGCAATGTCCGCGACAAGCGGATCGCCAAGGACGTGCTGCATCGTCGCAGCGCTTCGCGGGCGGAAGCGAACGACCCGGACTGGACCGACGCATCGACGTTCTGAGGGTGCGCGCCCCGCGAGCCTCCCCGGTCAAAGCCGTTGACGGACGCCGGCAGGCGGAGAATGCTGCGACACTCCGCCGCAACCCGGTCGCGATGCGGGTGCGCATTCCCGAGGTCGCCCATGCGTTGGACATACCGAATACTCGGCGTCGCGCTATGCTTCTTGGCCTGGACAGGAGCGCCCGACGCGGCGTCGAATCCGGGTTCCCATCCAATCAAGGTCGCGGCCGTGGACTTCGTCCCAGCCTGGGGCGACCTCGACGGCAACATCGCCCGCCTTGCGCAAGCCGCCGAGCAGGCGGCCGAAGAGGGCGTGAACTACGCCGTCTTTCCCGAGACGGCGGTCAGCGGATATCTGTTCAGCGATCCGGCGCAGATTGCGCCCTACCTCGACACGATCCCGGGCAAGACGACTGCGGCGCTTCAGCCGATTCTCGCGCGGACCGGCATGTACATGAGCGTGGGGATCGCCGAGCGGGACGTCGAAACCGGTCTGGCCTATAACGCCGCCGTCCTGCTCGGCCCCGAAGGCGTCGTCGGCAAGTACCGCAAGATCGGCCTCAACCCGCAGGACCAGATTGTTTTTTCTCCGGGAAATACCGGCGTCGAAGTGTTCGACACGCCGATCGGCCGTATCGGACTGGTCATCTGTTACGACGACACCTATTGGCAATATCCGCGTCTGGCGGCCCTGCGCGGCGCCGAGATCATCGGGTGGCATTCCGTGTCGGACCGGGTCATGCCGGGAACGCCAGCCGCAGAGGCGACCGGCAATCATTCGACCGTGGCCAACGCGCAGTCCATGAGCGCCGAGAACGGCGTCTGGGTCGTCGCCGCCACGCGCAGCGGGATCGAAACCAATCCGATCACTGGCGGAAAGCTTTATTACAACGGCGGCTCGAGCATATGGTCGCCGGAAGGGCGCAAACTGACCCAGGCCCCGGTCGTGCCGCCGGAGGATCTGGCGCCGGGGCTGCATGGTATTTTCACCGCGACCGTCACGCCGTCGGACGCGGACGCCGTGCGCGACGCGCGGCTCGCCTTGCGGCGCCCCGGGCTCTATTCGCCGTTGCTCGCATTGCACCGCAGCCCCGTCGACGGCAACGCGACCGTCGTACGGCGCAGCGTGTCGCTGGCCGCCGTTCAATGGCCGGAGGGACCGTCGCTGCTGGCGGCGGTCTCTCCGGCCGAAGGCGCGCTCACCGTTCTGCCGGAGCTTTCCGGCCTGCCGTCGGGGCTCGGCGCCGACGAGATCCTGGCCCGGGCCGAACGCCGCGGCGGGGCGTTCGAGCGGGCGCTGTCGGAGGCCGCCCGCCGGGGCAAGGGCTACCTCGTTGGGAGTTATCCGGAGCGTGACGGCGAGCGCGTCTACCATACGGTGGTGCTGACCGGGCCGGACGGCGCCGTTCTCGGGCGCTATCGCGCCACCCACCCCGACGCCGGCCGCGCCGGCTGGGCCTCGCCCGGCGATGCGATCGCCGTCATTCCCACGCCGCTCGGTCGGATCGGCCTCGCGTCCGCCGACGAGCTTGCGGTTCCGGAACTCGGCGCCCTTTATGCCGCAATGCGGACGGATATTCTGGCCGCTCCAGCCGGCGCGCCGGCGCCGCTCAAGGTCGAGGTCGACGCCAAGCTCTACGCAGTCGCCGACCCGCCGACCGGCCGCGCAGATTTCTTCCCTTACGCCGCCGCCCAGCAGAATCAGGTGTGGATCGTCAGCGGGGGACGGCGCGATCGCGATCACACGGCCGCGGCGATCTATGGACCGGAGCCGGTCGTTTCGACGCCGACGCTGACCGCGGACGCCGGCGCAGATGCGGTTCGATACGAGACGGTGGTTCCAGCGCCCGGGACCTGGATCAATCAGGGCCAGTTGATTGCCGGCCAGCAGGCCCAGTGGTTCATCCCCCTCGCCCTTCCGGAACGAAGCGCATGCATGACGCGCTGGCGAGCCGCAGGCGATGCGCGCTTCCCTTGCCTCTGATTATGACTTGCCTGGCAACTCCCAAGGCGGGGTGAAGAACGCCGTCATCGCGAGCGACCCCCGGGTCGAAGAGCCCGGGGGGAAGCGATCCAGGGCCGCTGGGCCGCTGTTGCGCCCTCTGATCGTCCCGCCGCCCTTCGTCGCGAGCAGAAGACGGAGCAAACCGGCGGCATGGGTTGCTTCGTCCCCCCGGGCTCTTCGACCCGGGGGTTGCTCCTCGCAAAGACGGGGTTGGGAGTTGCCTTGCCTGCGTTTCGGCTGTCCGCGCCAACCCTTCGGGATTCGGCCTGAACGCCCTTCTCGCCTGGTGCGCCCGCGACGGAAAACGGGAGAGGGTCGCGCCTCTCCCGTGGTTCAGGTCTGTGCGCGCGGCGCGCGATTCGTCAGCTCTGGACGCCCTGGACGTACCAGTCCATCACGGCGAGGTCCTTGTCGGGCATGCGTTCGCCCTTGGCGACCTTGACCGCGCCGGACTGGTCCCTGATCTCGCCGGTGAAGACGTCGAAGCTGCCGTCCTTGGTGCTGGCGATGATCTTCTCGGCCGCGGCCTTGACGTCGGCGGGCATGAACGGCGCGAAGGGCGACATGACGACGGTGCCTTCCTTCATGCCCCACCACGTGTCTTCCGACTTCCAGGTCCCGTCGAGCACCGCCTTGGCGCGCGAGATGTAGTAGGGCCCCCAGATGTCCTCGATCGCGGTGAGCTGGGTCTTGGGGGCGAACTTGTGCATGTCGGCGCCCTGGCCGAAGCACCACGCCTTGCGCTGCTCGCATACCTGAAGGCCGGCCGGGCTGTCGGTGTGCTGCGCGATCACGTCGCAGCCCAGGTTGATCAGCGTCTGGACGGCGGCGGCCTCCTTCGCCGGGTCGAACCAGGAGTCGATCATCACCAGCTTGGTGGTGATCTTCGGGTTCACCGCCTGCGCGGCGAGGGTGAAGGAATTCACGCCCATCACCACCTCGGGCACCTTGTAGGAGCCGAGATAGCCGATCACGCCCGACTTCGACATGTGGCCGGCGATCGTGCCCTCGACCGCCCGGCCCTGATAGAAGCGCGAATTGTAGACGCCGAGGTTGGGCAGGGTCTTGTAGCCGGTGGCGTGCTCGAACTTGACGTCAGGGAACTGCTTGGCGACCTCGACCGTCTGGTCCATGTAGCCGTAGGAGGTGGTGAAGATCAGCTTATTGCCCTGCTGCGCGAGGTCCTTCAGGATCGGAATCGCGCTCGCGTCCTCCTTCACGTTCTCGACGTAGGTGGTCTTGACCTTGCCCTTGAGCGCCTCTTCGACAGCGAGGCGGCCCTTGTTGTGCGCCCAGGTCCAGCCGAAGTCGCCGATCGGGCCGAGATAGATGAAGGCGATCTTCAGCGGCTCGGCGGCGAGGGCCCTCCCGCCGAGCGCCGGCATCGCGAGGCCGGCCGCCGCGGCCGATTTCACGAAATTGCGTCGTGTCACCAGACTCATGTCGTTCTCCTTGATTCGGGACATGGCATTCAACTGTTGGGCATGAACGGCCGCCCGAGGCAGGCCGGGGCCTCGCTTCCGGCCACGTCGCGCGCCGACATGACGGCGAGAACGACGATCGCCATGATGTAGGGCATGGCGGCCCAGAATTGCGACGGCAGGAACGAGAAGCCCGAAGCCTTGGCGTAGAGCTCGAGGGTCATCAGGATTCCGAAGAAATAGGCGCCGACCAGCAGCCGCCCGGCGCGCCAGCTCGAGAACACGACCAAAGCGAGCGCGATCCAGCCGCGCCCCGCCGTCATCTGCTCCGCCCACATCGGCGTGATCACCATCGAGAAATACGAGCCGCCGACGCCCGCCATCGCCCCGCCGAAGGCCACCGCCGCATAGCGGATCGCAACCACCGGATAGCCGATCGAATGGGCCGAGATATCGTTCTCGCCGACCGCACGCAGGATGAGCCCGGCGCGGGTGCGGTTGAGAAAATACCCGACCGCGACGACCATGATCAGCGCGAAATAGACGAGCGGGCTGTGGCCGAACGCCACCCGCCCGATCGGGTCTTCCGCCAGCCAGTCGGGGAACACCTGGTTGAACGGCGCGATCACTGTGCCGACGTAGCTCGCGCCGATGAGCGACGACAGGCCGATGCCGAAGATCGCCAGCGCGAGCCCGGTGGCGACCTGATTCGAGCCGAGCGAGAGAACCAGAAAGGCGAACAGCATGGACGAGGCGGCGCCGGCGAGCGCCGCGGCGCCGATTCCCACCCAAGGCGCCCAGTCCCCCAAGGAATCGCCGAAATTCAGGGTGACCGCGAACCCGGTCACCGCGCCGATCAGCATCATCCCCTCGACGCCGAGGTTGAGCACGCCGCTCTTCTCGACCACGAGTTCGCCGGTGGCGGCGAGCAGGATCGGGGTGGTGACGCCGATGATGGTGACCAGCGCGTCGATGATGAAACCGATGTTCACGCGGGGGCTCCGGCGGTTGCCGCTCGCGGCGCGGCGCGGACGAGGCGCAGGCGGTAGCGGACCAGAATGTCGCTCGCCAGAATGAGGAACAGCATGGTCGCCTGGAAAATGCCGGCGGTCGCCTCGGGCACGTGCACCGCGGTCTGCGCCACCTGGCCGCCGACGTAGGTCACCGCCAGGATCAGCCCAGCCAGGAACACCCCGACCGGGTGCAAGCGGCCGAGGAACGACACGATGATCGCGGTAAAGCCGTAGCCCGATGGAAAGCCGAGGTTGATCTGGCCGAGTTGGCTCATCGCCTCGAGGATTCCGGCGAGCCCGGCCATCCCGCCGCTGATCATCAGCGTCGACCACACGGTGCGGGCGGCGTCGAAGCCGCCGTAGCGCGCGGCGCTCGGGGCGGCGCCGACGGTGCGCACCGAAAACCCGTACACCGACCGGCTCGCGAGCACCCAGAACACCAGCGTGAGCGCGATCGCGACGACGAAGCCCGGCGGCACGACCGTGCCGGGAATGACGTTGGGCAGCGACTGCGTGGCGCTGAACGGCGGCGTCTGGGGGAAGTTGTGGCCGTTCGGGTCCTTCCACGGCCCGCCGATCAGGTAGTTCAGCACCTGCATCGCGACGTAGACCAGCATCAGGGTCGACAGGACCTCCGAGACGCGGAAGCGCGTCTTGAGCAGCGCCGGGATCGCCGCCCAGGCCATGCCGCCGATAATCCCCGCCACGATCATCGCCGGGACGGCGACGAAGCCCGGCGCGGCCTGCGGCATGGCGAAGGCGACGCCGGCGCCGGCGAGGGCGCCGATGACGTACTGGCCTTCGGCGCCGATGTTCCAGATCTTGGCCTGGTTGCCGAGCGACAGCCCGAGCGCGATGATGATCAGCGGCGCGGCCTTGGTCAGCACGTCGACCCACTTGTAGGGCGCGACGATCGGGGTGATGAAGGTCTGATAGATGGCGTCGGGCCCGTCGAAGCCGAGCAGTTCGAAGATCACGGCGCCGAGCGCCATCGTCAGCAGCACCGAGGCCACGGGCGTCGCCACCAGCATGAAGCGGCTCGGCGTCAGCCGCTTCTCAAGCCGGATGCGCATGCAACTGCTCCGTCATCTGCGCCGTTCCCGCCGGATCGCCGTGCACGCCGCCCATGAGCAGGCCGATCTCCTCGATCGACACCTCGCCGACGGTCATCGGTTTCGACAGCGCGCCGAGGTTGATGACCGCGATCGTGTCGCTCAGCGTCAGAAGTTCGTCGAGGTCCTGGGAGATGACCAGCACCGCCGAGCCGCGCGCCGCGAGATCGACGATCGCCTGATGGATGGCCGCCGCCGCGCCCGCGTCGACCCCCCAGGTCGGCTGGCAGACGACCAGCGCCGCGGGCTGCTGCAGGATCTCCCGGCCCATGATGAATTTCTGCAGGTTGCCGCCGGAGAGCGAACCCGCCAGCGCGCCCGGGCCCGTGGCCTTGACGGTGAAGGCGCCGATCACCTCGGCCGCGTAGCTGGTGGCCTTACCCGAATTGATCAGGCCGAAGCTGACGAAGTCCATGCGGTTTCGCCCGGTCAGCGAAGCGTTGTCGGTGAGGGAGAACTCGCCGACGGCGGCGTGGCCGTTGCGCTCCTCGGGAACCGCGCACAGGCCCAGTTCCCGGCGCTCGGTGACGCTGAGCCGGCCGACCCCCTCGCCCAGCAGGATCACCGACTCGGCGGCCGACGGCGTCTCGCCGCTCAGCGCCGACAGGAGTTCGTTCTGCCCGTTGCCGGCCACCCCCGCGACCCCGAAGATCTCGCCCGCGCGGACGCACAGCGTCACCCCCTTCAGCGCCACCCCGAACTCGGTCGGCTTC
This sequence comes from Roseiarcus fermentans, assembly GCF_003315135.1. GTDB lineage: Bacteria > Pseudomonadota > Alphaproteobacteria > Rhizobiales > Beijerinckiaceae > Roseiarcus > Roseiarcus fermentans. The sequence continues at coordinate 34,580 of NZ_QNRK01000027.1, read as the reverse complement.
GGCAGGCTGAGGTCCAGCGTCTCGAGCTTCGGCGGCCCGAATGACCGCTCGGCCGGCTTGGCGATCTCCTTCAGGCTGGCGCCGATCATCATCTCGGCCATCGAGCGCGGGTTCTCGCGCTTGGGGTCGGCGGTCCCGACCACCTTGCCGCCGCGCAGGATCGTGGCGGTGTCGCAGAGCGCGACGATCTCGTGCAGCTTGTGGGAAATGTAAAGAATGGAGCAGCCGCTGGCCGCGAGCCGGCGCAGCGTCTCGAACAATTGCTCGACCTCCTGCGGCGTCAGCACCGACGTCGGCTCGTCCATGATCAGGAGGCGCGGGTTGAGCAGCAGCGCCCGCACGATCTCGATGCGCTGGCGTTCGCCGACGCTGAGCGTCGACACGATCCGGCGCGGATCGAGCTTCAGCCGGTAGGCGTCGAGCACCCGGTGGAACTCGGCGAGCAGATCGCGCTGCGAAAGGCGCGCATCGAGGCCGAGCGCGATGTTCTCGAGCACGGTCATCGCCTCGAACAGCGAAAAATGCTGGAACACCATGCCGATGCCGAGGCGCCGGGCGGCGCGCGGATTGGAGATGCGCGTCGGCGCGCCGTCGAACACGATCTGGCCCTCGTCCGGCGCCAGAATGCCGTAGATCATCTTGACGAGGGTCGACTTCCCGGCGCCGTTCTCGCCGAGCAGCGCGTGGATCTCGCCGGGTTTGACCCTCAGATTGACGCTGTCGTTGGCGCGCACGCCAGGGAACGACTTGCTGACGCCAACCAACTCCAGCCGCGGGGGAGCCCCAACCTTCACCTCGCCATCCCTCGTTTCCGGCCTTCGTACGCCGCCCGTCGCAAGATCGGCGCCGATGCTTCCCCTGCGCTTCGTGTCGTTTCGGACCCTATCTTGGCGGCGGACGGTGTCAAATGAATTGGCGGTAGACTTCGTGGCCGGCAATTTGACGGATGACTGCACAACAATACGGCGATTGAGATGAATTTGTCGGCGCCCCCGAGCGCGCCTGGCGATTGCGGGCGGAAGGGTCTTCGTATTTGGTGCGCCGCGCCGGAATGCGCGTTACGAGGCGGCGGCGCGGGCCGGGTCGAGGGCTGTCAGGGGGCGTACGGGTGATGGATGGGTGGAAACTCGGACTCGCGGTCGCCGCGGCGATCTTCGTCAGCGGGCTGGTTGGCCTCGTGTTGCAGCGCGTCCTGCCCGAGCGGCTGACGACGGGACCCGCGGCCGACATGATCGGGGCGGTCGCCGGGCTCCTGTCCCTTCTGTCCGCCTTGGTGCTCGGCCTGCTGGTCTGGACGGCCTATGGCGTCTATTCCGGCCAGAACGTCGCGATCGAGACCCTCGCCGCCAAGGTTCTTCAGCTCGATCTGGCTTTGATCGATTACGGGCGCGGCGCCGACGCCGGACGGGCGCTGCTCCGGCAGGACCTCGCCAGGACGATCGACGAGATCTGGGGCGCCGGGCTGAGCGACCGGCAATTCGCGGCGAACAGCTTTTCCGCGGCGCTCGCCAACCTGAAGCGGCGGCAGGCCTATCTCGATTCGCTGACGCCCGCGACGGACGGCGAGCGCGCGGCGCTGGCGGCCGCGCAGCAGACGGTCGAGTCGATCGCGCAGGCGAGGCTGTCGATGGCGTTTGCGCTGTCGAACCCGGTGCCCTATCCCCTGGTCTTCGCCGTCATGGCCTGGGCGGCCACGTTGTTCCTGGGTTTCGGACTCAAGTCGCGGTTGGCAGGGAGTTCGCTGGTCGCCCTCGGCGTCGGCGCCTTCGCGGTGGGGAGCGTCGCCGCCCTGATCGTCGACCTGAGCGCGCCGTATTCGGGCGCCTTCCGCGTCTCGCCGGTTCCGCTTCAGCAGGTGCTCGGATATGTCGGGCAGGGGCAGGGCGCGGTCGGGGTCAGCCGGTAGTCGCGAAACGCGTTGACATCGAGGCGGCGTCGCTTCCTTCTCCTTCGCGCCGACCGGAGGGATGCGCCTTTCGGTCCCGGCGGATCCGATCCCGAACGACCGATGGAGGCCGGCATGGCGGCGAACGTCCGAGACACCGACGAGGCGCTGCTGCGCAAGGCGTTCGACGTCGCGCGCCGCGCCCGCGAATCGGGCGATCACCCGTTCGGCTCGGTTCTGGCCGATGGCGACGGCAATCTGCTGATGGAGCAGGGCAACGGATTCACCAGCGAGGGGCGCGACCGCACCGCCCATGCCGAGCGCCTGCTCGCCTCGCGCGCGACGCGCGCCTACGATCTCGCGTTCCTCAGGCGCTGCACGCTCTACACCTCGGCCGAGCCGTGCGCGATGTGCGCCGGCGCGATCTACTGGGCCGGCATCGGCCGCGTCGTCTACGGCCAGACCGAGACCGCGCTGAAAGCCGCCACCGGCGCGCACGAGGAGAATCCGACCCTCGACCTGCCGTGCGCGGTCGTGTTCGCGGCCGGGCAGCGCGCGACCGAGGTCGTCGGACCCCTGCTCGAGGACGAGGCGGCGGCGCTGCAGGCGGACTACTGGAAGGCGCGGGGATAGCCGGGCCGGGGAGGAGATCGCCGGCCGATCGGCGATCGCGGCTTCAGTCCGATTGCGCGCCGTGACGCGGACCGATAAAGGCTGCCGCGAGCATCCCGCACCTGAATGGACCCGCCCCTTGAGCCTCGACCCCGATCGGGACGCGCTGGCCGCGCGCGATCTCCTCATCGCAGCCGCGCGCGAAGCGGGCGAGGGGGCGCTCGCGTGGTTTCGTCCCGGCCGCAAGACGTCGGCGGCGGTCCAGGCGAAGGAGGGCGGCTCGCCGGTGACCGAGGCCGATCTGGCCGCCGACGCCTTTCTCAAGCGCCGTCTCGGCGCCGCCTTTCCCGACGCCGGCTGGCTGTCCGAGGAGACGGCCGACACCACAGCCCGCCTCGGCCGCCGTCGGCTGATCGTCGTCGACCCGATCGACGGCACGCGCGCGTTCGTCGACGGCGATCCGCGCTGGACGGTTTCGCTCGCGCTGATCGTGGACGGCCGGCCGATCGCGGGCGTCGTGCACGCCCCGGCGCTCGCGGAAACCTATTCGGCCGCGCGCGGGATGGGCGCCCGGCTGAACGGCGAAGCCCTCGCGCTCGCCGCGCGCGGCGAGCGTGCGGGCTACCGGGTCGCAGGCCCGAAGCCGTTCCTCGCTGCGATGGCCGCCACGCTCGGCGCGCGGCTCGACATCGCGCCGTTCGTGCCGTCGCTCGCCTACCGGATGTGCATGGCGGCGAGCGGCGCGCTCGACTTCGCCGTGTCGCGGGAGAATTCGCACGATTGGGACATCGCCGCCGCCGATCTCGTGCTCGAGGAGGCGGGCGGGCGGCTGGTCGAGGCCTCCGGCGAGCGGCTGCAATACAACCGCGAGCGCATCCGGCGCGACGCCTTGCTCGGAGTGGCGGACGATCTGGCGCCGCTCTTGCTTGAGGCGTTCGGCCTCGCGGCCGCGGCGTAAGGCGCAGGCGCCGCGCCGATCGCGCGGCTTGCCTTTTGCCGCGCGCGGAGGCAAAGCCGCGCGACGCAATTTCCCGCGCTTCAGCCCGAGGGCAACGGACCCATGACAAAACCGACATCGGCGCCTCCGACTGCGGAGAAGCCGCAACTCCTGCACCTTGTTTTCGGCGGCGAGCTGAAGTCCCTCGAAACCCATGAGTTCCGCGACGTGTCCAAGCTCGACATCGTCGGTCTGTTTCCCGACTACGCCAGCGCCGAGAGGGCTTGGCGGGCCAAGGCGCAGCAGACCGTCGACAGCGCCCAGACCCGCTACTACGTGGTCCACCTGCACCGCCTGATCGAGCCGGACCTCGCGCCGCCGACAAGGACCGCCTGAGCGCTCCATGGCAAGACGAATTGGCCGGTCGCCGTTCTGGCAGGAAGCCGTCGGCTTCCTGCTGGCGAAATATTTGCGTCTCGTTCAGGTCACCAGCCGTTTCACCACCGTTCCCGAGCGCCTCGACGATGCGGTCGCGGGGCGGACGCCGGTCATTTGCGCGATGTGGCACGGCCAGCATCTGATGATGACGTTCGCCTGGCCGCCGGCGATCGACCGGATGGCGGCTCTCATTTCACGTCACGAGGACGCGGGCGCCCAGGCGGTCGCGCTCGAGCATCTGGGCGTGACGCCGGTGCGCGGCTCGGGCGGCCCGGCCGACCGCGCCTACTACAAGGGCGGCGTCCCGGCGATGCGCGAGCTGCTGCGCCAGCTTCAGTCCGGCGCCTCGGTGGCGCTGACCGCCGACGTACCCAAGCGCGCCCGCGTCTGCGGCCTCGGGATCGTGGCGCTGGCGAAACTGTCCGGCCGGCCGATCGTTCCGACTGCGTCGGTGACGAGCCGGCGGCTCCAGTTCGACACCTGGGACCGCGCCTCGCTCGGCCTGCCGTTCAGCCGGGCGGTCGTGGTGGCCGGCGAGGCGATCGTCGTGCCGCCCGACGCCGACGACGCCGCGATGGAGGCGGCGCGCCTCGCCGTGCAGCAGGGCCTCGACGAGGTCCACGCCCGGGCCTATGCGTTGGTCGGCGCCAAGGATCCCGGCGCTCACCTGAGAACGGTATGAGGGCGCCCCTTTCGCTGCACGCCTATCGGGCCCTGACGGCGCTCGCGACGCCGTTCGCCGGTCTGTTTCTGGCGTGGCGGCGTCGCCGCGGCAAGGAGGACGGGAATCGCATCGGCGAGCGGCGCGGGGTCGCTGGCCTCCCGCGCCCCGCGGGACGGGTCGTCTGGTTGCACGGGGCGAGCGTCGGCGAGGCCGTCTCGCTGCTGCCCTTCGTCGAACGAATCGCGCGCGCCGGCGCGACTGCGCTCGTGACCACCGGCACGGTGACGTCCGCGGCGCTGCTCGCGCAGCGCCTGCCGGCGGGGGCTATTCACCAGTATGCGCCGCTCGACGTCCCGCTCTACGTTCGGCGCTTCCTCCGCCATTGGCGACCGGACGCGGCGCTCGTCGCCGAGTCCGAGCTGTGGCCGAACATGATCCTCGAGACGAAGCGCGCCGACCTGCCGCTCGCGCTCGTCAACGGACGCATCAGCGAACGCTCGTTTGCACGCTGGCGCAAGGCGCCGCGGACGATTCGAGCGCTGCTCGGCCGCTTCGACCTCTGCCTCGCCCGCAGCGAGGCCGACGGCGAGCGCCTGGTCGCGCTCGGCGCGCCGCGCGTCCAGATCGCCGGCGACATCAAATACGACGCGCCCGCGCTGCCGGCCGACCGTCGCGAACTCGCCGAGCTCTCGGGCCTGGCGTCAGGGCGGCAGATCTGGATCGCAGCCTCCACCCACGCCGGGGAGGAACTGATCGCCGCGCGCGCCCACAAGCGGCTGGCCCGGGTGTTCCCCGACGCCCTCACGCTGATCGCGCCGCGGCATCCCGATCGCGGCGAATCGATCCGGCGGGAGATCGAGGCCGAGGGGCTGCCGTGCGCCCTCAGGTCGCGCGGCGAGCGGCCGGGACCCGGGACGGCGGTGTACGTCTGCGACACGATCGGCGAACTCGGCCTGTTCTACCGACTCGCCGGAATCGTGTTCGTCGGCAAGTCCTTCTCGGGCGGCGGCGGGCAGAATCCGATCGAGCCGGCGCGGCTCGCCTCCGCCATCCTGCACGGGCCGATGGTCGGCAACTTCGCCGACGTCTACGCCGCGCTCGACGCCTCCGGCGGCGCGCTCGAGGTGGTCGAGCCCGAACGCCTGGGCGAGGCGCTGATCGGGCTGTTCGCCGACGGCGCCCGTCTCAGGGCCATGGCGCGGGCCGCGGGCGACACCGTCGAGCGCAGGTCCGGGGCGGTCGAGCGCTCGATGAAGGCCCTGGCGCCGATTCTTCCCGGCGGGGGGGCGCGCCCGTGAGGGCGCCCGGCTTCTGGGCGGCCCGGAAGCCGACGGCGTTCGCTCGCCTTCTGCAGCCCGCCGGAATGATCTACGGAGCGGTGACGGCGCGCCGCATGCGCAAGCGCGGCGCGACGGTCGGCGCGCCGGTGGTCTGCGTCGGCAATTTCGTCGCCGGCGGCGCCGGCAAGACGCCGACCGCGATGGCGCTGGCGCGCATGCTGATGGCCGACGGCCGGCGCGTCGCGTTTTTGTCGCGCGGCTACGGCGGCGCCCGCCGCGCCGAGCCCGTGCGGGTCGATCCCATCCTCCACACCGCGGCGATCGTCGGCGACGAGCCGCTGCTGCTGGCGCAGATCGCCCCCTGCTGGGTCGGACCCGACCGCCTCCGCAGCGCGACGCTCGCGGTCGAGGCGGGCGCCGAGGTCCTGGTGCTCGACGACGGCCTGCAGAATCCGGCGCTCGCCAAAGACCTCGCCATCGCGGTGGTCGACGGCCCGCAGGGGTTCGGCAACGGCTTGTGCCTTCCGGCGGGACCGCTGCGCGCGCCGCTCGTGGCGCAGGCGCCGCTGGTCGGCGCCCTCGTCGTCATCGGCGGCGATGTCGCCGCCCGGCGCGGCGCCGAGGCGGCCGCGCCCGGTCGGCCGGTGTTCTCCGCGAGCCTCGAGCCGGACGCGGTTTCGGCCGCCGCGCTGATCGGGCGCGAGGTGGTCGCCTTCGCCGGCATCGCCCGCCCGGACAAGTTCTACGCCACGCTGAGGCGGGTCGGCGCGCAAATCGTCGCCCGCCACGACTTCCCCGACCACCACCCGTTCCGGCCGCACGAGGTCGAGGCGCTGATCGAGGAAGCGGCGCGGCGCCGGGCGATTCTGGTCACCACCGAAAAGGACCGCGTCCGGCTCGGCGCCTACGCCCGCGCCGTTGCGACGCTGCCGGTGACGCTGCGGTTCGAGGAGTCGGCGCGGGTGAGGGAGATGCTGCGGCGGCTGTTCGGCTGAACGTCGCGAAGCGACAGGCAGCGGTAAGGCTCGGGCGCCGCTTCTCAGCCGAACCGAGGCTTGCCGATCGGCGTTATTGTCGCCACAATAAATCGTGAAGATCGAATTCGACCTCGACAAGCGCCAGACGACTCTCGACCGCCGGGGTCTCGATAGGGCGCGGGCGGCCGAAATTTTCGCCGGCGCGACGCTGACCGTCGCTGACGCGCGGAAAGACTATGGCGAGCCGCGCTTCATCACGATCGGCCGCCTCGACAGGCGCATGGTCGTGAGCGTCTGGACCCCGCGCGGCGCGGCGCGGCTCGCCGCATCATCAGCCTGAGGAAGGCCAATGACCGGGAACAAGCCCTCTACGGCAGCCGACTGGATTGACCCGGAGGACGCCCCGGACCTGTCGACCCCGGAGTATCAGGCGAAGCTCGCCGCGACGCCGGTTCGGCGCGGCCGGCCGAAGTCCGAGGCGCCGAAGGTGCGCGTCGGCTTCCGGTTGAGCGCCGAGCTTGTGGAACGCATCCGGGCGAGCGGGCCGGGCTACAACGCCCGCGTCGAGAAGGTGCTTCGCGAGGGGTTCGGGCCGAAGGCGGAAGCGTCCGCGAAGGCGCGCCCGGCGCCGGCGAAGGCGGGAAGATAGCGAACGGGCGCGCGCCCGACCGGCCGGTGTTCGCCGCGAGCCGGACACGGTCGCGGTGGCCGCCGCGCTGATCGGGCGCGAGGTGGTCGCTGTCGCCGGCGTCGCCCGCCACGACTTCCCCGACCACCCGTTCCGGCCGCACGAGGTCGAGGCGCTGATCGAGGAGGCGGCGCGGCGCCGGGCGATTCTGGTCGCCACCGAAAGGACCGCGTCCGGCTCGGCGCTAATGCCCGCGCCGTCGCGACGCTGCCGGTGACGCTGTGGTTCGAGGGGTCGGCGCGGGTGAGGGAGAGATACTGCGGCGGGGGTTCGGCTGGACGCTGCTCCGCGGACGGACCAACAGCATTCAGTGGCGCTCCAGCGACGGCAGATTGAGATGCTGTTCCAGCCGGCGAACCCGCTCCTCGAGTTCGCTGATGATGATCCCGTGTCCCACGACAGCGGAATGATACTCGACCACCGCCCGGCGAAGGCCGACGATCTGCTCGCGGGTGTCCTTTTGCATCCGCGCCATTTCGGCTTGTATCGTCAACAAGTCGGAGGCGACGTCGGCCCGCAGGGAATGGAGATCGGACTTGGTCGCCATGTCCGTCCTGAGTGTCTGCTTGATATCGTCGATGTCCCTGCGCAGGCCGCGCAGATGCTCTAGGACGAGATTTTCGTGTTGCTCCGCCACGAGCGCTCCTTCAAATCCCAAACGACCGAGGCTTCGATAGGCCCTTTGCCTATAGGAGATTGCGCGACCGCGATCAATCGCGCTATCGAATCGAACGCCTGAGCGCTGGGGAGCCGCTTCCGAATGAATCGCCGTCAGTTCGGCCGCGCCGCCCTCGCCGCCGCCTCGATCCTCCGTCTCGGGCCGGCCCTCGCCCAACTCGTCGACGCCTCCGCCGATCAGCTCCGCAACGGCGAGTTCACCTGGCGCCCGGAGCGCTCGCCGACCGGGCCGGCGCTGATCATTGTCTCGCTGCCCGACCAGCGCGTCTACGTCTACCGCAACGGCGTGCAGATCGCCGTCTCCACCTGCTCGACCGGCAAGCCCGGCCACCGCACCCCGACCGGCGTGTTCAAGATCCTGCAAAAGGACCGGAATCACCGCTCCTCGACCTACAACAACGCGCCGATGCCCAACATGAACCGGCTCACCTGGTCGGGAATCGCGCTGCACGCCGGGCAATTGCCGGGCTATCCGGCCTCGCACGGCTGCGTGCGCCTGCCCAAGGACTTTTCGGCGCGATTGTTCGACATCACCCGGCTCGGCATGACCGTCGTGATCGCCGACGACGCCTCGCAGCCGGAGGAGGTGGTCCATCCCGGCATGGTGCTCGGCGAATACGCCGCGCGCGAGTTCAACGCCGTCGACGCCTCGATCAAGCAGGCCGAATATTCGGAAGGGCACGAGGCCGCGCCGCGTTCGCCGAGCGTCGTCGTCTCGGGCGCCGACCGTTCGATCACCGTGTTCGACAACGGCGCGGTGGTCGCGCGCGGCTCGGTCGAGATCGCCGATCCGGGCAAGCCGCTCGGCGAGCGGGTGTTCACGCTTTCGGGCGTCGACGACCGCAGCGGCGAACTGCGCTGGAACGCCGCCGAGATCGAGCGCCTCACCAGAATGGCCGGGGCCGACAACGCCTCGACGATCCGGCGGCTCAAGGCCGACCCGGCGGTGCGCGAGGCGATCCGCCAGCGGCTGAAGTTCGGCCTGACGGTGGTGACGACCGACAAGCCGGCCGATTCGACGACGCGCTCGGGCGCGGGCTTCGTGGTGCTGGATTCGGCGGAAGCCTGAGGGGCAGACCGTCCCGCGCTTAAATCCAGTCCAAGCAGGTCGGGTCCTCTTCCAGCCCACTCAGAGTCATCCCCGCGGACAAGGATTGATCAGGCAAACCGGCGGCGGCGATCGCCTCCAGGCAAGCCTTCGCCTCGACCGGCGCAACGGCATAGACGAAGCTCGCCGCTTGAAACCGGACCTGAGGGTTCTTGTCGGCGAACAAAGTCAGCAGCGACCGCCGCTCCTCGACGCCGCGGCGCTTCAGTTCGCGCGTCACCGCGAGTAGGAAATCGAACAACTTGTTGCGTTTGCTGACATTCTCAGTCAGATACGTGTCATACTGCGCCAGGCAGGCGTTCCGAAACTGCTCAAGCAACTCTGGAACTGTATGTTTCGCAAATTTGTTCATTCGAGCACTCTAATCCTGCAAAGCCCCATCAATCCCACGCTCTGGCGCTTTTCCCGTGATTTGCCCATGAGATCGTCTCTGGGAGATATTCCTCCGAACAACTCCGCAACGGCGTGTCCACCCGGCGCCCCGCGCGCTCGCCGACCGGGCTGGCGGCCGGCGCCGATAACGCCTCGACGATCCGGCGGCTGAAGGCCGACCCGGCGGTTGCGCGAGGCGATCCGCCAGCGGCTGAAGTTCGGCCTGACGGTGGTGACGACCGACAAGCCGGCCGATTCGACGACGCGCTCGGGCGCAGGCTTCGTGGTGCTGGATTCGGCGGAAGCCTGACGGGCGGACCGTCGCGCGCCTCGGCGACAAACGCTATGGTTTTGCCGATTCGCAAAAGTCCCGCGTCGGGAGATCCCATGCACACCAGCACGCACCGCGTCATGATTGCCGCTTGCGTCATATTCGTCGGCGCCGTGGCCGGGCATTTTCTGCAGGAACTGCTGCCGGCGCATCACCTGTCTGAGGCGAAGAGCGTGATCACCACCGTGCAGGGGCTCGTGACGGCCCTGCTTGCGCTGGTCCTCGGCCTCTTGATCTGGACGGGTTATGGCGTTTACGCCCAACAGAATTCCGAAATGATGACGCTAATCGGGCAGGTGCTGCAGCTCGACGTCCTGCTCGACCGGCTGGGAGCGGATGGGGTGCGCGCCCGCGCGCTCCAGCGCGAACAACTGATCGCCATGCGCAAGCGCTTCTGGGAGCATGACGGCGCCGGGCCGCCGGTCCCCTATCAGATCGGACGGGCCGAACTCAGCCGCATGGACGCCTTCTTCGCCGCCACGAAGGCGGCGACGGACGAGGAGAGGGCGTTGTTCGATCAGGCCCGGAGCCTTGCCGCGTCCGTCGTCATGACCATTCTCCTGATGGGGCGCCAGCTGCGCAATCCGGTGCCGCACGGGCTCATCAACAGTGTGATCCTGTGGGCGGGCCTGGTCTTCTGTTGCCTCGGCGCGACCGCGACCCTCAGCGTTCTCTCGGTGGCTGTCGAGTTCGTCGGCGCCCTCTCGGTGGCGAGCGCGATCTTCCTGATCCTCGAATTCAGTCAGCCTTACGATGGCCATTTCCGCATATCGCCCGACAGCATCGATCACGTGATCGCGGCGCTGGCGTCTTCGCCGACGCCCTGACGGGCGCCGCTACTTCCACTCCCAGCCCGCCCCGACGCCGACGTCGGTGCCGCCGGACGCGTCGACGCCGGCCTGCAGGCGGATGTGGCGGGTCAGGTCGAGGTTGACGTTGACGCCGTTCTGCTGCGGCGTGACCCCGGTCGTCACATCGACGCTGATCCGGTCGTTGATCGCCCGGCCGAGGCCGAGGAGCCCGCCCGAGCCGGTTCCGACGCCGAGATTGGTGAGGCCCAGCGACCTGCGCAGCGGATCGAGCATGTCGCCGCGACCGGAGAGCGTGGCGGCCGCGTTGGCGAGCTCCAGCGCCTGGAACGCCGACAGGCTGCCCGACGGCTTCTGAAACAGGATTCGGGCGAGAATCTCGTCCTGGGGCAGGCTGGGCGTCGAGGTGATCGTGAAGGCCGGCTGGTTCGCCGGCCCGCTCACCTCGATGCGCGCGGTGACGTCCGCGGCGCTCGTCTCGGCGACCAGGTCGACATCCGGAATGACGCCGCCGTGGAAGGTGACCTTGCCGCGGGTGAAGGTGAGTTGCTGGCCGACCAGGGCCAGCGTTCCGCGCAAGAGGTCGAAGCCGCCGGTGATCTGCGGGTTGCGCGCGGCGCCGGCGACATGCAGGTCGCCGCCGAACTCGGCGTTGAGTCCCCGGCCGCGCAGGAAGACGCGGTTCGGGGCGGAGACGGTGACGGCGAGCGTGGCGTCGAAGGCGGGGCCGTTTCCCGGCGCGCTGGCCTTGGCGGCGCGCGCGAGCAGGGCGCGGGCCGTCGGCGTCGGATTGAGGTGCTTGGTGCCGGGAATCGGCGCCGACGCGCCGCCGAGGCTTCCGGGCACGTTGATGTCCATCGACAGGATCGCGATCCGCCCGGAAATCGTCGGCGACTGCGCCAGCCGGCCGGCGATCTCGAGGGTCAGGTCGGCGGTCGCCGCGACGATGGCGTTGTCGACCAGCGCGGCGCGATGGCCGACGACGTGAATCGTTCCGGGGAAGCCGGCGGCCGGATCGACCTTCACTTGGCCGCTCGCGCCGATCGTGCCGCCGTTCGCCGTCGTCCCGGTCAGGCTGTCGATCCGGATCGTGTCGCCGCTGGCGGTCAGCCGCGCGCTGACGGCGGTGAGCTTGAAGCCGGTCTGGTCGTCGCGCACCGCGCCGTTGGCGAGCGTGACCGTTCCCGTGAGGTTCGGTTTGGCGATCGTCCCGCGCACGCTGAGCGCCGTCGTCACGGCGCCGCCGACGCTCCGTCCGCTGGTCGACAGGACGACGTTGGCGAGGCCGGCGTCGAGCCGGCCGTCGATCCGGAGGTCGAGCGCGCCGTCGGCCGCGAGCGGCGCCGAGCCGGTGACGCGGACCGAATTGGCCGCGCCCGCGCTCGCGGTCACGTCCACGCTGGTGCGCCCCTGGCCGAGCCGCCCGGACCCCGTGAGGTCGAGCGCCGGCAGTCCGGCGGCGCGGATCTGCGCCGCGCTGACCTGCCGCACGTGGACGCGCCAGTCGCCGGCGGGGCTGTCGCGCGTCCCCCGGATCGTCGCCTCGCCGTCGGCGGCGCCGGAGAGGCCGAGGCCGGGCGACACGAGATCGAGCGCGGCGAGCGGGACCGCGGCGGCGGTCGCCCGGAGATCGAGCGTGTCGCCGACGCGGCCGTTGACCGCGATGCGGCCGGAGTCCACCGCCAGCGCGAAATCGCGGATGTCGAGGCCGCCCGCGCCGTAAGCGATCTGCGCCGGGCCGGCGAGCGCGATCCGCCGCCCATGCCCCTCCGCCGACAGCGCGGCGAGGTCGAGGCGGATCGGCGCGCCGCCCGTGAGCCGCCCGCGCGCCTTGACGACGAGGCCGCGGACGACGCCGGCGACGTCGAGGTCGCTCGCGTCCCCCGCCGCCTTCGCCCCGATGCGGAGGTCGGCGACCGACTCTCCCGCGAATTGGGCGCGCAAGAGTTTGGCGGAGCCCGCGACGCCGCGCCCGGCCCAGACGTCGGCGACCGTCATGTCGACCGCGAGGCCTTCGAGCCGGTTGTCGCCGACGCTCATGGCCTTGCTGTCCGCGACGATCGCGATCGCCTGCCGGCCGTCGGCGACGGTGGCTGTGATCCGGGCCTTGAGGCCGCCGCCGAGCTTCATCAGCAAGATGGGCGAGAGATCATCGAGATTTTTGGCCTCGAAGGTCAATTCGCCGTTGGCCAGCCGGTCGCCGCCGATGTTGACGTCGCCGGCGAGGCGCGCCGAGGCGAGGCTCAAGCCGAGGTCGTCGACCGACCAGCCGCCGTCCGCGCGCTTCACCACATGGCCCGAGCCCTGCAGCGGCTGTCCGTCCACGTCGCCGGCGAGCGAGGCCTTGGCTTCGAGGAGGCCCAGGAGGTGGCTGGCGCTGGCGGTGAGCGTAACGCCGGTGGTCTTGCGGTCGAGCAGCCGCCCGACCCCGAGTTGGGCCTTCAGCTCCGCGCCGAGATCATCGAGCGAGCCGGTCAGGCGGGCGACCAGCGCGGCCTTGGCGTCGACCCGGGGATCGAGCGCCCTGGCCTGCGGGATGTCCACCGTGGCGGTGAGATCCGCCTTGCCCTTCCGGACGTCGCCGTCCAGGACGGCCGAACCGTTGCGGCCGGCGGCTTCGAGATTGGAGAAGCCGAAGCCGCCGCCGGGCGTCGTGCGCGCGACGCCGGTCACCGCGAGCTGGCCGCCGAGGACCTTGTCCAGCGCGGAATAGGGGGTGACGAGCCTGGTCGCCCGCGCGTCGAGCGTGGCGGTGACGAGGCCGTAGCCCGGCGCGCCGTCGAGATCGGCGGCGAGGCGCGCCTCGCCGGCCAACCGCCCGCCGACGAGGCCAGAGAAGCGGCCGAGGTCCTCGATGGTCGCTTTCAGCTTGCCGTGCATTTTTTGCGACGATGCGAGGCCGGAATATTGCGCCTCGAACTTCGGCGCGACGAGGTCGAGGGTGTCGAAGGCGATCTCGCCGCCCACGCCGGCCGATCCGCGCGCAGTGAGCGCGAAATCGCGCCCGAGCGCGTCAGCGAGCGCCTTGTCGGCGGGGACCAGGCCCTTCACGTCGCCCTGGACGGAAAACAGGATGCGCGTGGCGGTCTCGGTCAGCGCGCCGCTCGGATGCGCGTCGAAGGCGGCGGTCACGCGCTCGAGCGTCCCTTCCGCGACGCGGATGGCGCCGGCGTCGAATCGGCCGTCGATCGAGGGGGAGGAGGCCGGTCCCGCGATCGTGGCGTTGAGGTCGAGCTTGCCGATCTCGGACGAGCCCGGGATCGCGCCGGCGTGAACTCTGATGTCGAGGGCGCCGTCGGCCCTGCGGGTTCCTTCGATGTCGAGCCGGGCGTTGGACGAAACGAGATGGAGGCCGGGCGTCGCGATGCTGGAATCGTCGTTGAACAGGACGTCGCCCTCGAGCGTCGTCTGGCCGGCGAACACCGGCCGGACGACCGGCGGCGTCATCCCGGCGAGCTGGGCCGCGAGCTCGAGGGTCAGCTTTCGCGCCGCGCCCTGCCGCGCGACGGTCACGTCGCCGCGCGCCCAGACGTCGCCGCCGGCCGCGAAGTCGAGCTTGGCGTCGAAATTGTCGAGCGGACCCGCGCCCTCGAAGCTGAACTTCGCCGGCGGCAGGCCGGGGAGATTGGCCAGATGGGCGAAAATGCCGCCCGCGGGCTCGGCCGAATTGACGCTGACCGTCAGGCGGTCGGTCGAGGGGACATAGGTCAGCAGCGTCTTCATTTCGCCGCCGGCGTCGAGACGGCGGGCGTGGAGGCTGAGATCGAGCCCCTCGGAAGGCGGCCCGAGCGTCGCCTTGCCGTCGATCGCGAGCCGCGCGGCGACGCCCGCCACCGGCTCGCCGAGCGAAAGCTCGTCGATCGCGAAGTCCTTGACGACCACCTTGACCGGCAGTTCCGGCAAGATCGGCTGCGGCGCGCCGGTTTGCGGCGGGGGCGGCGTGTCGGAGGGCAGGGGGCGGCGCAGCACCTGCATGTGGTCGATGGTGAGCCGGTCGACCTCGAGGCGGCGGCTGAGCAGCGCCAGCCGGCTCCAGATCAGCCGCGCCTTGTCGATCTTGAGCCAGGGGCCGTCGCGGTCGGACAGAACGATGTCGCTGATCGTCGAGTCGGACGACAGCACGCCCTGGACCGCGCCGACCGAGACGGTCAGCGACGGCGAGGACAGCGCTCGCGAGATCAGGTTGGCGAGCACGCCCTTGTCCGCCTCGTCCGCGCGCGCCGGGGCGGCGAGGAGGAGGACGAGGGCGAGGAGGGCGCGAACGAACGGGGTCATGGGCGCGTCCCGGGCTTCCTTCCCCGGCTTCGCCGGGGAAGGTGGCGCGAAGCGCCGGATGGGGTGTGGGCCGCCGCACAGATCTCGGTCCGTTTGCACGGACGTTGCCGCCAATGGCGGACCCGTCCGCGCTTGCCGTCCTCCGGCGTGAGGCGAGCAGGAACAACGATGGCGATAGTCTGCCGTGAGTCGCGCCGCATGACCGTCGCCGCGAAGCCGTCAACGACGGCATCCTGCTTTCCACACCCCATCCGGCGCTTCGCGCCACCTTCCCCGGCTTTGCCGGGGAAGGTGTCGAGCGCTTGAATTTCGCGATCTCGAGCCATCAGAAGGCCTGCCCGATGCTGACGTAGACCGCCACCGGGCCGCTGCCGGGGGCGGGCAGGAAGGGATGGGCGACGTCGAGGCGGATCGGGCCGATCGCGGTGTAGTAGCGCAGTCCCAGCCCGGCGGCGGTGTAGAGCGGCATGCTGAAGTTCGGGAAGGGCGTGGTGAATGCGTTGCCGGCGTCGAAGAACGGCACGATCCCGATCGTGTCGGTGATCTTGATCCGCACTTCCGCCGACGCCTCGAACAGGCTGCGCCCGCCGGTCACGCCCCAGATGTTGCGCGGTCCCAGGCTGTCGTATGCGTAGCCGCGCACCGACCCGCCGCCGCCGGCGTAGAAGCGCCAGTTGGCGGGAATATCGCCCAGCGCCGGGCCGACCTCGGCGCCGAGCCCGATCCGCCCCGCGAGCACGAACCGCTGGTCGGGATCGACCGAATAATAGGCCGATGCGCGCGCCTTGAACTGTCCGAGATTGAGGGTCGAACCCAAAAATTCGGGATAGCCGGCGATCGTCGCATTGAGCCGCACGCCGGTCGTCGGGTCGAGCTTGCTGTCGGTGGTGTCGTAATTGGCGGACAAAGGGACCCCGACGAGGGTGTAATTCACCCGTCCGAGCGAATCGGTCGCGACGCCGGTCTGGCCCTCGACCCCGGCCTGAATCCAGGTGGACTGGCTGAACCGGTGGCGCAGCGCCGCCGTCACGTCGGCGTCCTCGGCCTGATAGCCGACGAAGCCCACGCCGCTTGTGCTCACCTTCTCGCCGAGCGCGTCGAGCAGGAAATCGTTGCGGCTGCCCCACAGGGCGGGCTTGAGGAAACTCGCCGAGATGCGCCCGCCGAGATCGTTGATCGACAGGCTCTTGACGCTGGTCGAGGTCATATACCACGGCGGGGCGTAGAACATCTCCGCCTGGAGGCGCAGCCGCTCGCCGCCGCCGAACACGTTCCGGTCCTCCCAATAGACCTGCCCGGCCGGCCCGTTCAGCGACGAGTATTTGGCCGAGGCGCCGGCGGCGTAGGGCAGGCGGTCGTCGATGTCGACCTGGTAGGGCAGGCGGCCGGCGGCGTCGAGCGTCTTGCTCTCGATGATCCGCACGCCGCCGACCGCCGGAATCTCCCGAAGGCCGTTGCGCGCGTCGGCGATCGCCTTGGGCGAATAGGGGTCGCCCGGCTCGATGTAGAGATACGAGCGGGCGACGGACTGGGGAAAGTCCTTCGGCCCCACCAGCGTCGCATCGCCGAACGGCGCGACCGGCCCCGGGGCGGTCAGGAACGTGACGTCCATCGTGTCGGTCGCATGGTTGACGACGGGCGCGATTCCCAGGACCTTCGCCAGCGGCCGGCCCTGGTTGCGGAAATAATCGACGATCCGCGCCTCGGCGGCGCGCAGCCCGTCGGCCGCCGCCGGATCGCCCGGCTTGAGGCCGACGACGCGGTCGGGCAGCGCTCCGCTGGCAGCCAGATCCTCGCCGGCGCCGTTGACGATGCGGATCGAGGCGAGGCGGAACATCGGACCGGGATCGATCCTGATCGTGACCGGAGCGACCGCTCGGCCGCGGAAGCTGTCGGCGGCGCGGGCGAAGCCGGCGAGGTTGGGCGAGACGACGGTCATCGCAGCGTCGCCGATCGCGATCGTGACGGCGGCGTTGTAATAGCCGAGCCCCCAGAGGGCGTCGATGATCGGGCCGAAATCGTTGGTCGCCCGGCGCGCCAGCGCGTCGCCGTCGGGGGGAGGGTCCTTGCGCAGCGTGACGAGCGAGGAGGCGGCCGACGCCGCGCTCTTGATCGCGCCGTCGCCGCCCGCGACGTCGATCGTCACCGTGTACGACACCGCCGTGTTCGACACCGGAGGCGGGGATTCCGATCCGAACAGGCCGAAGAAGTCGAAGGCGTTCGCGCCCTCGGGGGCGACGCACAGCGCGCCGAACGCCGCGAGCGTCGCCATCAGCGCCAGCCTCGGGCGGGCCGGCCGATCTTGCGAACCCCGGTTCCTCACACGAACCCTTTATCCTGCCACCCGAACCAACGCGCCCGACCGGCTTATGAAGCAGACTGTTCCCGAGGTCAAAAGGGGGGACGGGCGCGGTTTGATCCGCCGAGGGGCGCAGCGCGCGTGAAAACCTGCCGGCATGCTTAGCGAAACGTGAATCCCGGCTGTGTCGGCGGGCGTCGGGGCCCGCCGACAGGCGTCATCGCGCGCCAAGCGCGACGATCCACGGGGTCGAGCCCGTAACGACGGCGCCCGAGGCTTCGCCCGACTCGACGTCGCCGGCGCGGCGCCCTTGGGAGCCACGTCGACGGGGATCGTCGCGGCTCGACGGGCTTGGCGACCGCACGCGAGGATGGCCTCGCGCCGCGGGAGTCGCATGCGCTGGGCTCAGCGCGCGGCGCCCTCCCGCCCGTAAAGCAGCAGCATGCCGATGATGACGGCGCCGTAGATCACCTGCCGGCCGGCGTCGGGCATCTGCACCACCGACAGGATGGACTGGAGAAGCGTGATCAGGACGACTCCGGCGACTGTGCCGAGATAGCTTCCCCGTCCGCCCATGATCGAAGCGCCGCCGAGCACGACGGAAGCGATGGCCGGCAGAAGATAGGCGTCGCCCATCCCCTGCGCCGCCTTGCTCGCGTAGCCGGCGAGGAGGACGCCGCCGAAGGCCGAAAGTCCGCCCGCGAGCGCGAAGGCGAGGAGGACGATGCGCTGGGTGTCGACCCCCGAGAGGTAGGCCGCGCGCTCGCGGTTGCCGATGCCGTACACCGACCGACCGAAGGTGGTCCGGTTCAGGACGAAGACGGCGCAGGCTCCGATCCCGATCCAGACGATCACCGCGTTCGGCAGGCCAAAGGCGAGGCTGCCTGTGGCCAGGGCGCGCATCGCCGGCGAGGACGAGTCTTGCGGCGAGAAGCCGCCGGTATGGACGACCATCAGCCCCTGAGCCACTGCATTGACGGCGAGCGTGACGATCATCGAGGGAATGCGCAGGTAGGCGACGCCGAACCCGTTGACGAGGCCGAGGGCGACGCCGCAGGCCACGCCGAAGGGAATCGCGAGCCACGCGCCGATCGGCCCCCAGGCGGTCGCGGCGGTGGCCATCATGCCGCCGACCGCGACGAGCCAGGGCACCGAGAGATCGATCTGTCCGAGCAGGATCACGATCAGCGCGCCGGTGGCGATGACGCCCAGGAACGAGGCGACCTTGAGCTGCTGCAACAGATAGTCCGGCGACAGGAAGCTGCGCGAATAGAGCGAGCCGAGCAGCAGTAGCGCGACAATGCAGGCGAACGCGACGACGACCGGCCGGTCGAGGCGCGAAGAAAGGGCCCCGCCGCGCCGGGATCGCGCTTGGGTGGTCACGAAAACAGCTCCAGACGGTTGCGCACCCGAAACAGGCGGGCCGCGCCCAGGGACACCGCCACGAGCAGGACCACGCCCTGAAACAGCGGCTGCCACAGCGGGTCGAGATTGAACACGAACAGGAGGTCGCCGATCGTGCGGAACATCAGCGCGCCGAAGATCGCTCCGATCGCGCTCCCCGAACCGCCGTAGAGCGAGACGCCGCCGAGCACGACCGCGGCGATCGAATAGAGCGTGTACGATCCGCCGGTCTGGGCCGACGCCTCGCCCGAATAGGTCACGAAGGTCAGAAACAGGCCGGCCAACGAAGCGGTCAGCCCCGAGAGGACATAGGCCGACGCCTTGGCCGAAGCGACCGGCAAGCCAGACATGAAGGCGGCGGCCTCCGACGACCCGACCGCGTAGGCCGCGCGGCCGAGGGCGGAACGGGAATACGGGATCCAGACCGCCAGCGCCACCGCGGCGAGCGCGACCAGGCTCGCGGGCACGACGGTGAACACCCGGCCGGTCAGCGCATCGGCCAGCGGTTCGTAGACGTCGCCTCCGGGCGTGGGCCTGAGGAGCAGCGCGAGCCCGTAGAAGATCGCGCCGGTCGCGATCGTCGTCACGATCGGCTGCAGCCGCCCGACGATGACGATCAGCCCGTTGACCGCGCCGCAGGCGGCGCCGGTCGCGATGACGCCGAGGACGCCGAGGGCGGCATGCCCGGCCGAGCCGACGACGATCGCCGAGGCGAGGCAGTTGGACAGCACGAACACCGAGCCGACCGACAGATCGATGCCGGCGGTGATGACGACGAAGGTTTGCGCCATCGCCACCAGCGCCAGCAGCACGCCCTTGTTGGCGGCGGTCTCGACCACGTTCGCGCTGAACCCGGCCGGATGGTTGCTCGCATAGATCGCGAACATCGCGACGAAGAAGGCGACCGATATCAGGGTCGCGCGGTTCTGCGCCAGGGCGTAGCGCCAGTCGCTCATGACGCGCCTCCCGCGACGACCCCGGTGTCGGAGTCGATGTTGAGCGCGCTCGCGACCAGCGCGCGCTCGGTGATCTCCTCCCCGACGAGGACGCGCCTGATCGCCCCGTCGTAGATGACGAGCGCCCGGTCACAGCAGCCGATCAGCTCGCTGTAGTCGGTCGTGTAGAACAGGATCGCGGCGCCCGCGTCTGCGAGCTTGCGCAGGAGCTGATAGATCTCCTGCTTGGTCGCGACGTCGATCCCGCGCGTGGGATCGTTGAGCAGGATGATGCGCGGCTCGGCCATCAGCCACTTTGCGATCACCACCTTCTGCTGGTTGCCGCCCGACAGGGCGCCGACGGGGATGTCGATCGAGCCCGCGCGGATCGCCAGAAGATCCATCATCTGGCGAACGAGCTTGCCCTCGCGGTCGCGGTCGAGCACGCCCGCGCGCGAGACGCGGTCGAGCGCGGCGAAGGACAGATTGGCGCCGACCGACATCGGCAGCATCAGCCCTTCGGTCTTCCGGTCCTCGGGGATCAGCGCCATCCCGATCGCGGTCGACTTCGCCGCGTGCGGGCTCGCCGGCGCGACCGCACGGCCGGCGACCCGAACTTCGCCCGTCACGCCCCGCAGGACGCCGAACAACGCCAGCAGCAGCTCCCGCTGCCCCTGTCCGTCGAGCCCGCCGAGCCCGACGACCTCGCCCGTCTCGACATGGAAGGAGACGTCGCGGAGCCGGTTCGTCCACGACAGGCGGCGGACATCGAGGAGCGGCGTCGCGCTGGCGGTCCTTTGCCGAGGCTTGGGCGGAAAGACGGCGCTGAGCTCGCGGCCGATCATCAACTCCACCACCTCCGCGTCCGACTTCGTCCCGGCCGGGTAGGTTGCGACGTTCGAGCCGTTGCGGAACACGGTGCATTCGTCGGCGAGCTCGGCGATCTCATGCATCCGGTGGGAGATGTAGAGGAGCGCGAGCCCCTCGTCGCGCAGGCGCTTCAGCACGACGAACACCTTCGCCACGTCGGCTGCGGTCAGCGCCGAGGTCGCTTCGTCGAGGATCAGGATCCGGGGCGCCCGCGCCAGCGCCTTGGCGATCTCGACCATCTGGCGGCGCGACAGCGGCAGGTCCTTGACCAGCGCCATCGGGTGAACGTCCTCGGCGCCGGCCCGGGCCAGCGCCGCCTCGGCGACCCGCCGTTGCGCGCGCCGGTCGATCATGCCGAAGCGGGTCGGCGGGTTCACGATCGCGATGTTGTCGGCGACCGAGAGGTCCGGGACGAGCGACAGTTCCTGAAAGATGCAGACGATCCCGGCGCGGCTGGCGTCGGCCGGCGCGCCGAACGCCACCTCGCGGTCGTCGAGCGCGATCCGCCCCTCGTCCGGCGCGACGACGCCGGCCAGGATCTTGATCAGCGTCGATTTGCCGGCGCCGTTCTCGCCCAGGATGGCGTGGATGCGCCCGGCCGAGACGGCCAGATTCGCGTTCTCGAGCGCGCGGACGCCGCCGTAGCGCTTCGACACGCCCTCCATGCGAAGGATTGGAGGCCCCTGTTCGCTCTCCGTCACGGCCTTGATCCCCGTGTGGGAGGGACAGGCGCCCGCATCGGCGACGCCGGCCGCGCTACTTGTTCTCCTTCGACTGGCCCATGATTTCGGCCGCGTTGAAATTGATCCCGCAGGTCGGGAAGGAATTGCCGACGAAGAAATTGTCGGAGAGGTTCGAATAAAAATTCACCCCGTCCTTGAAGTTCGGATATTCGGCGGTCGCCAGCGGCAGCTTGACCGATTGCGGCACGACCTGCCCCTCGAGCGCGGCGAGCGCCGTCTTGATGGCGACCGCGACCTGGGCCGGCCCGGTGCCGCCGGAGGCGCATTTGAGCCCGTCCGCGCCGTATTTCGCGCAGAACTTGCGGAAGCCGTTTTCCGTCTCGCCGCCGAACGGCACGAACGGCTGCCTGGCGTCGATCATCGCCTGAACGGCGCCGGTGTCGCCGCCCTGTGCGGTGAAGCCGTCGAAATGCTTTTGCACCGCGATCGCGTCGGCGGTCACTTTCTGCGCGGTCGGGTCGTCCCATTTGCCGTACACCTCGATGACGTCCCACTTCTTGCCGCTCTTATCCAGCGTCTCATGGATGCCGTCGTGTCGGTCGCGATCGACGGACGTGCCGGCCACCCCCCGGATTTCCAGGATCTTGCCGCCGTTCGGGATGGTGTCGACGAGCCACTTGGCCCAATAGACGCCGAGGCCCTTCTGATCGACGTCGACGTTGATCGCCTCCTCCGTGTCGAGGATGTTGTCGAAGGCGACCAGCACGACGCCCGCCTGCCTGGCGCGGCGCACGACCGGCTTGAACGCCTCCGGATTCTGGGCGTCGACGACGATCGCGTCGTAGCCGGAATCGATGAAATTGTTGACCGCCGCGATCTGCGCGGCGACGTCTTCGCCGGTCGAAACGACCTTGAATTCCTTCAGCCTGGCCGCGACGTCGGGCTGGGCGGCGTAGGCCTTCGCCGTCTGGATCATCTGGATGCGCCAGGTGTTGGCGATGTAACCGTTCGCCAGCGCGACCCGATAGGGGCCGGCCTTCGCCGGGAACTTGAAGAACTTGGTGCTGTCCGCCCATGGCACGAAGCACTTCGGATCGGCCGAAGGCCCCGCGACCACCTCCGGTCCCGCGGCGCGGGCGCTCAGCGCACAAATGGCCAAGGCCGACCCGGCGAGGGCGCAGATTCCCAGACGGCGAACAAGTTGCATGGTCTTCCTCCCAGAAGTCTTTTGTGTTCGCGAAAGCCCCGCCGGAACGCGCACGCAGGCCGAGACTAACAATCAGCGGACGCGTATTCGGCGGGGTTGAAAACGGCCCGCGCATCCCGCTGCTGACGGGCGCGCTCGCCGCCTCGATGCCTGACAGAGAGCTGGCATGTCAGTATAGACGCGAGCCGATCGAGCGCAAGGCCGTCGGCAGGCG
This sequence comes from Roseiarcus fermentans, assembly GCF_003315135.1. Lineage (GTDB taxonomy): Bacteria > Pseudomonadota > Alphaproteobacteria > Rhizobiales > Beijerinckiaceae > Roseiarcus > Roseiarcus fermentans. The sequence goes on along the minus strand of NZ_QNRK01000027.1, from coordinate 11,914 downwards.
CCGGGAGAGCCGCGGCGACCGCTGCCGTCAGACGCGGAAGGCGCGCGCGTCGCTGCGCAACGCAGCGGAAAGGCAACCAGAACCGTGCCGGACCACCCAACGCAAATCCACGCCGCCGGCCTGCCGGAGTCCGCGACAATACGCCGGTCGACGCCGTCGGAAGGTCCGCGGTAGACACGGGTCCATGCGTCCCCCGCGAGAATGTCTCGCATGCGGGCTGGGCCTCGCGCCCGCGACCCGATGACCGACTCGTTCGGCGACTACACGCCCCTGCGGCGCACGGCTCTGACGGTGTGCGTGATGCTGGCCGTGGTGATGCAGGCGCTCGACACGACGATCGCCAACGTCGCGCTGCCCTACATGCAGGGATCGCTGTCGACGACGCAGGACCAGATCAACTGGGTGCTGACGTCGTATATCGTCGCTTCCGCCATCATGACCGGACCGATCGGGTGGGCCGCGACCCGGTTCGGCCGCAAGCGGCTGTTCGTCGCCTGCGCGGCCGGCTTCACATTGGCCTCGATGCTGTGCGGGCTCGCCCAGTCGATCGAGCAGATGGTCGGCTTCCGGCTGCTTCAGGGGGTGTTCGGCGCCGGCCTCGTGCCGCTCGCGCAAGCCGTGATGCTCGACATCTATCCGGCCGAAAAGCGCGGGTCGGCGATGGCGACCTTCGGCATGGGCGTGATGCTCGGGCCGATCATGGGCCCGACGCTCGGCGGCTGGCTCACCGATTCCTACTCGTGGCGATGGGTCTTTTACGTCAACCTGCCGTTCGGCGTGCTGACCGCCGTCGGCATCGCGCTCCTGATGCGCGAGACGCCGACCCGGCGCGCGCCGTTCAACTGGCTGGGCTTCCTGAGCCTGTCGCTCGGCATCGGCGCCCTCCAGATGATGCTCGACCGGGGGCAGGACCTCGGCTGGTTCGACGCCGGCGAGATCGTGATCGAGGCGATCCTGTCGGTCGTCGGCTTCTATTACTTCTTCGCCGACGCGGCGACGACGGACCGGCCGTTCATCCCGCTGCAGATGTTTCGCGACCGCAACTTCGCCCTCGCCAACGCGATGATGTTCCTCAACGGAATGATCCTGCTCGCCACGATGGCGCTGCTGACACCCTTCCTCCAGACCCTGCAGGGATATCCGGTGTTGACCAGCGGCGAGATGCTGGGCACGCGCGGAATCGGCACGCTGTGCTCGATGATGGTGGTTGGCCGCCTGCTGAACCGGGGCGTCGACGGGCGGGCGCTGATGTTCGTCGGCTGGTCGATCGCCATCTACTCGCTGTGGCGGATGTCCGGCTGGACCGCCGACACGCCGGGCCCGATGGTCATCGTCAACAGCGTAACGCAGGGCGTCGGGCTCGGGCTCGTCTTCGTGCCCCTGCAGACGTTGGGCTACGCGACGCTGCCGGCAGAGTATCGCACCTATGGCGCAGCGATGTGGACGCTGATCCGCAACGTCGGCTCGTCGGCCGGCATCTCGCTGATGATCGCGAGCCTCGTCAACAATACCGCCGTGTTTCATAGCCAGCTTGCCGAGCGCGTGACCCCCTTCAGCGACGCGATGAAGCTGGCTGAGGGGGCGGGAACGTTGTCGTTGACGAACGGCCGCGGACTGGCCGTGCTCGACGGACTGGTGACCCAGCAGGCTGCGGCGATCGCCTACGCCAACAATTTCCTGATCATGGCGTATGTCTCGCTGATCGGCCTGCCGCTGATCCTGATGTTCCATGTGCCGAAGGCCGCCCCCGCCGGTCCCCGGGCGCGGACGACGCCCGCCCATGCGGCGGCTGGTGATTGAGGCGGCGCGGCGGCGGCGAACGACGATCCCGGCGATGCGGCCGGCTTGAACGCGCTTCCGCGCCGCAAAATGGCGAATGCGCAATGAGACGGGTGGTTCATCCGGCTTAAGCTCATCTTAATATCAAAGAAACATATATAAGTGTCTGTTTTAACTATACAATCTATCGGGAGGACAATCTCGATTGCTGTCGTCGCACATTGCCGGCCGCGCCGCCTCGCCCGGAAAAGGCGTCGGAAGCCGCTGGAATCGCTGAAAATGGACTCGGAAACCGCGAGCGGCCGCCCCTGCTGTCACGGCAGGCGGAGGGTCGAGGTCGCGAGACAGGCGATCCCCTCGCGGCGACCGGCAAAGCCGAGCCGCTCGGTGGTGGTCGCCTTGACCGACACCCGTCCGGCGTCGAGGCCGGCGATCTCGGCCACCCGGGCGCGCATCGCCTCCCGGTGCGGGCCGACCTTGGGCGCTTCGCACACGAGGGTCGCGTCGAGGTGGACGATGGCGCCGCCCCGCGCCCGCACGCGCTCCGCGGCGTGGGCGAGGAAGACGTGCGACGGCGCGCCCTTCCACTGCGGGTCCGAGGGTGGGAAATGCGCGCCGATGTCGCCCTCGGCCAGCGCTCCGTAGATGGCGTCGGCCAGAGCGTGCAGCGCGACGTCCGCGTCCGAGTGTCCGGCGAGCGCGTGGGTATGTGGCACGCGCACGCCGCAGAGCCAGACGGCGTCGCCTTCGGCGAAGGCGTGGACGTCGAAGCCCTGTCCGACGCGGGTCTCGCTCGCGCCGCGCATGAGCCGCATTTCCGCGGCGGTGAAGTCCGGCATGGTCGTCACCTTGAAGTTATCCGGGTCGCCCTCGAACAGGAAGGCCTGTTCTCCCGCCCATTCGGCGACCGAGACGTCGTCGGTGAGGTCGCCGACTTGCTCTGCGGCCGCGCGCCGATGCGCCGCGAGGATGAGCGGAAAGCGGAAGGCCTGCGGCGTCTGCACCGCTCTGAGCGCCGCGCGCGGCGGCGTTCCGAGCACGCGGCCGACGGCGTCGACCTGCTTGACGGTGTCGGCGAGTTTCACTCCGGGGGCGGCGGCGCCGTGCGCCTCGGCAGCGGCGACGGCGCGCCCGACGAGCGCCGGCGTGGGAAAGGGGCGGGCCGCGTCGTGAATCAGGACGATGTCGGGCAGCGCCGCGGCGACCGCCTCGAGCCCGGCGCGGACGCTCGCTTGCCGGGTCGCGCCGCCCGGCGTCGGCGGCGCAAGCGCCCTCCGGGCGGCCTCGGGAAGGCGCGACAGCGCGGCCTCGTAGAGCGCGTGGTCGTCTGGGTGGATCACCACCGTCGCCGCCGACCAGGCCCGGGCGGCGATGAGCGCCTCGAGCGTGTGGGCGATGAGCGGCTTTCCGGCGCAGGGAAGATACTGCTTGGGCAGGTCGGCGCCGAGCCGCGAGCCGCGGCCGGCCGCGACGACGACGAGGGCGACGGACGGAGAGGACAAGGTCGAGGGCTCCCGAAGGGAAGCGCTGTTTGGATCGTCGCGCCCGCGCCGTCAATGCCCGCCGCGCGCTTGACTCGCTTCGGGCGCGCGTCGATTGCTTGGCGCTCGCCAGCGCCGGGGGTATTCGTCCATGCCGCTCAAGCTCGTCGTCGCCAACAAGGCCTATTCTTCGTGGTCGCTGAGGCCGTGGATCCTGCTCGCCCACTTCAAGATCCCGTTCGAGGAGGTCGTCATTCCGATGGCCGAGCCCGGCACACGGGCGGAGATGCTGAAATACGCTCCGACCGGCAAGTGCCCGTCGCTGCACGACGGCAGGATCGCGGTCTGGGAGTCGCTCGCGATCGTCGAGTACGTCGCCGAACTCCATCCGGAGAAGCCGATCTGGCCCAAGGGCAAGGCCGCGCGCGCCCACGCCCGCTCGCTCGCGAGCGAGATGCACGCCGGCTTCGGGGCGCTGCGCTCGGAAGCCCCGTGCAACTTCCGCCGTTCGCCGAAGGCTGTCGCGCTCAGCGACGCGGCCCGGGGCGACGTCGCCCGGATCGAGGCGGCCTGGGCGGAGGCGCGCGAGACGTTCGGCAAGGCGGGGCCGTTCCTGTACGGTCGCTTCTCTGCGGCCGACGCGATGTTCGCGCCGGTGGTCAACCGCCTCCACGCCTATGCCGTCCCGGTCGAACCGGCGACAAGGGATTACATGGAGGCGATCATGGCGCTGCCCGCATGGAAGGCCTGGATCGCCGACGCCGAGGCGGAGCCGTGGCGCATCGAGAAATACGAAGCCTACTGAGTTCGAAGGCGCCTCGGACGCTGGCCTCGGAAGGGCGCCTCGAGGAGGGCGTGGTCGCGCCTGCGCCGTTCCGGCCGGAGACCAAGATCAATGCGCCTCCTCCTTTGCCGGCGGATGTCGAATCTGGAAATTCCGTTGGGTCAAATTATCCCTTTCGAAACGGAAGTTTAGCTGATTAGCAACAGGTCCGGGTCTAATAGGTCTCAAGATGACGCTGTAATCTTCGCGTTGGAGCGGGACACATGAAACTCGACCCGGGAAAGCGGGCCCCATGACACGGTTGAAGAGCACGCTCGGTCCCGCGACCGACGAAGACGAGGCCAACGTCTCCGGCTGGCGAAGCCTGATCGATGATTTGCAGGCGCGGCGGAGCGCCGCCGCCGAGGGCGGGTCGGCGAAAGCGCGCGAACGCCACGTCGGACGGGGAAAGCTGCTCGCCCGCGAACGCGTGGCGCGGCTGGTCGATTCCGGATCGCCGTTTCTCGAGATCGGCTCGCTCGCGGCGTTCGGCATGTACGAGGGCGACGTTCACGGCGCCGGCCTGCTGACGGGCGTCGGCCTCATCCACGGCCGCGAGACGATGATCATCGCCAACGACCCGACCATCAAGGGCGGCGCCTATTACCCGATGACCGTCAAGAAGCACCTTCGGGCGCAAGAGGTGGCGGCGGAAAACCATCTCCCCTGCGTTTACCTGGTGGATTCGGGGGGGGCGAACCTGCCGCATCAGGCGGACGTGTTCCCGGACCGCGAGCACTTCGGCCGGATCTTCTTCAACCAGGCCCGCATGTCGGCGGCGGGGATCGCCCAGATCGCCGTCGTGATGGGCTCGTGCACCGCCGGCGGCGCCTATGTGCCGGCGATGTCGGACGAAACCATCATCGTCGAGAAGCAGGGCACGATCTTCCTCGGCGGTCCGCCGCTGGTGAAGGCGGCGACAGGAGAGACGGTCAGCGCCGAGGACCTCGGGGGCGGCGATCTTCACACCCGGGTATCGGGCGTGGCCGACACGCTCGCCCGCGACGACGCGCACGCCCTGGCGCTCGCGCGGCGGGCGGTGGGAAACCTCAACCGCGCGCCGAAGCGGGCCGTCGAGTTGGGCGAAGCCGGTCGAGCCGCTCTATCCGGCCGAGGACCTGTTGCGGATCGCCCCGCTCGATCTGCGCAAACAGGTCGACGCCCACGAGATCATCGCCCGGATCGTCGACGGGTCGGAGTTCGACGCCTTCAAGCCGAGATATGGCGCGACGCTGATCGCCGGCTTCGCCAGGCTTTCGGGAATGCTGATCGGCATTCTGGCCAACAACGGGGTGCTGTTCTCCGACAGCGCGCTCAAGGGGACGCATTTCATCGAGCTTTGCGCCCAGCGCGGCGTGCCGCTGCTTTTTTTGCAAAACATTTCTGGATTCATGGTCGGAGCGCGTTACGAGGCCGGCGGCATCGCCAAGGACGGGGCGAAACTCGTCACCGCCGTCGCCTGCGCCAACGTCCCCAAGATCACCCTGATCTTCGGCGGATCGTTCGGGGCGGGCAATTACGGGATGGCCGGGCGCGCGTACGGGCCAAGGTTCCTGTTTGCATGGCCGAATGCGCGCATCAGCGTGATGGGGGGCGAGCAGGCGGCGAGCGTTCTGGCGACGCTGCGCAGGGAATCCATGGAGGCGGAGGGGCGGAAATGGACGACGGAGCAGGAGGAGAGTTTCAAGGCGCCGATCCGAGCCAAATACGAGACGGAGGGCTCGCCCTACTAATGCGACGGCGCGTCTGTGGGACGATGGGATCGTGACCCCGCAGGAGACCCGCCGGGTTCTTTCGCTGGCGTTCTCGGCGACGCTCAACGCGCCGGCCGAGTCGACCCGGTTCGGAGTGTTCCGCATGTAGCGTCCGACCCCGACCGGGCGCAGGGGACGCGGCTGCCGAGTTTCCAGCAGTTGATGCTGCCGGTCCTGCGCACGCTCGGGCGCCGGTACGAGGAGATCAGCGTCGCCACGCTCGAGGACGAGGTTGCGAAATCCTTACGAATCCCGGCTGCAGAACGGGCGCGGCTGCTGCCCAGCGGAAATCAGACCGTGTTCGCGAACCGACTGAACTGGGCGCGCTCCTATCTGGCGAAGGCCTGCCTCGTCGAAATGCCGCGTCGCGGCTACTTTCGCATCACCGAACGCGGTCGGATGCTGCTCGCCGAAAGCGTGGACGAGATCGCGCTCGGCGCGCTGGAAAAATACCCGGAGTTCGTCGCCTGGCGCACGCAAAACCGGACGGACAGCCGCGGTCCCGTGGCTACGCCATCCGAAAATCCAGAGGAGTCGATCGCCTCCAGCTTCGAACTCCTGAATTTCGACCTCACACACCAGATCGTCAACCGGGTGCACTCGCTGTCGCCGTCGTTTTTCGAACGGATGATCATCGATCTCCTGGTCAAGATGGGCTACGGCGGCGGTCGGCTGGAGACATGCCGCGCCATCGGACGGGTCGGAGACGGCGGCGTCGACGGCGTGATCAATCAGGACGCGCTCGGCCTCGACGTCGTCTACGTCCAGGCCAAGAGGTTCGATCCGGAGCGGGGCGTTCCGCTGCGTGAGGTGCGCGATTTCGTCGGCGGGCTCGAGGGCCATCGGGCGACCAAGGGCGTGTTCGTCACCACGTCCTACTTCCCCTCGACCGCTTACGACTTCATCGCGCGCGTCTCCAAGCGGGTTGTGCTGATCGACGGATCCGCGCTCGCCGGGCTGATGATCAGGCACCAGGTCGGCGTCAGAGTGAAGGACACTTACGAGGTGAAGAAGATCGACGAAGATTATTTCGTCGAATGATCGAACGTCGCCGCTCGCGCGGAGGCGATCGACGCGCTCATTTTCTGGCGGCGCCGCGCGCCGAAAGGAACAAAGCAAATCCGACGACCGCGGCCGTCACGATCATCTGCCGCGGCGTCAGGCTCGACGAGGCCTTGGTCAGCAGCATGAGGATCTGGGGCAGCGCCCCTTCCGTCGGCTGAGGGGGAGGCCGGCGCGGCCTGAATACGATCGGCAGGGCGCAGACGAGCGCGATCCCCATCGCGGCGACCGCACAGAGGAGGGCGGCGACGACGGCGCCATGCGCGGGCTCGAGCCAGAAGAACAGCGCGGCGAACAATCCCGCAACGGCGAAGACAACGAACAGCGCGGCGATCAGCGCCAAGGCCGCCGGACCGGCGGCGCGGCGCAGCGACGCGGACGCCTGCTCTCTGATGAAGGCGATCACGGTCTCGATCATCATCGATCAGCCGCGCGTGAGCAGCGCGAGCAGCAGGCCCGCGACGAATGCGGCCCCGATGGCGGCGAGCGGGCTCTTCCGGATCGAGCGGCGCAGATCCTCGGCGGACTTGGCCAGTTCCGGATTGTTGGACAGGATGTCGCGCAGGCCTTTGTACAGCGCGGTCGCCACCCCTCCGAGGCGGCCCAGCCCGTCTTCGGCCTCGGCTTCGAGGTCGCTCTCGTCCGCGGCGCCGCGGCGGGGATCGTCCTTGCCGCCCATGAGCCCCCTCCGTTGGCGCGAATGCGGCGGTTCCGCCTCGAACCGCCGCGACCGATGTCGCGCCGCAGCGCGACCAACCCTTGCCCGCTTTCGATCGGATCGACAAGACGGGATCATCCGGCGGAGCGGCACGCGCCGCCCCGCGCCTTGGACCCGCCCTTGCGTCAGTTGGCGGGCGGCGAAAGCAGGGTCACAGTGGTGACGCCGCCGGCGATGTTGAGCCCGACCTGGCCTTCGACGGAGAGCGGCTGCAGAGAGAACGCGCGCCCGGTTCCGCCGACGAGCACGTTGGCGCCCAGTCCCGCGCCGGCTGTGGCCTCGGCGCCGACGCCGACGTAGGTGCCCGAGAGGGCGCCGTGCGGGATGCCGGCCGCCGGGGCGACCACGCCCCATATCAGATGTCCCTGGCCGACCGCGCCGAGGGCGATGCCGAACTCGTCGATGCGCCCGAGGTAGGGCTCCGGCGGGGCGCCGTCGAGCGGGGTGAACAGACAGCGCATCGTCTGCTTCTGCTCCACGATGAAACCGACCCCGGCCGATACGTCGCAGGACAGCTTGCCGATCTGCGTCGCAGTCTTTTGCGCCGAAGCCGGCGCCGCCGCGAGCAGCGCCAGAACGGCCGTCAGGGTCGCGAGACGGGATGTTGTCATGGTGTGAACCTCTATTCCGGCGCTTGCCCGCGCCGCCGCCACTCTATCCCAGTGGGCTTTCGCCGCAACGCCGTCGTCGTCGGAGGGGTCGGGCGCCCGCTCACGCCCTGCGCCGCAACGCCGGAAGGCCCTGGTTGAGCCACAGCCCGGCGGCGGCGCGTCCGCCCAGAAAAAGCCGCGCGAGAAATTCCCAGCGCAGATTGGCGGCGCTTTCCGCGCCGAACCGCACGAAGTGGTCGTCCGCCGAGATCCGGCCGATCCTGAGCTTGCGCAGCTTGTCCGCCGCTCCGATGATCTTGCCGTACTCGAGCGCCTCGAGCTCGCTGTTCAGCGTGGCGTTGAACTGGATCTGCTCGATCCGCGCGGCGATCTCGCTCGTCGTCCGGGGCAGCCGATCGGTCAGGTTCGGGGTGACCTGGACGATCAGGACGTGCTCGGCTTCGGAGGCGCGCACGAGGGGAATGAGCGGCGGATTGGCCGCGTAGCCTCCGTCCCAGTAGGCTTCGCCGTCGAGTTCGATCGCATGATGCAGGAGCGGCAGGCAGGCGGAGGCCAGCACCGCGTCGACCGTCAGGTCTTCGTTGGTCAGGATGCGCAGGCTTCCGTCGCGGACGCGGGTCGCGCCGAGCAGGAGCTTGATCCGGGAGCGTTCCCGCAGGCGCTCGAAGTCGACCTCCGCTTCCAGCGCCTCGCGCAGCGGATTCACGTTGAACGGGTTGAACTGATAGGGCGACATCAGCCGCGTGATCAGTTCGAGACCCGCCGTCAGCGGCGATGACGCCGCCGGCGCCAGCGCGGCCGCCTGGCTGGCGCGTCGCCAGAAACGCGACAGGCGGGCGCGCGCGCCCGCTCGTCCCCCCTCGATCATGCCCGACGCCAGCAGGACCGCGTTGACGGCGCCGGCGCTCGAGCCGCTGACGGAGTCGAACGCGATCCCCGGCTCCTCGAGCAGACGGTCGAGCACGCCCCAGGCGAACGCGCCGAACGACCCGCCGCCCTGGAGCGCGAGCGACAGCTGTTCCGGCGGCCACGGCGCCGGGCGCCGGGCGGAGAGCGCTCTGGAGACGGACGCGGCCAATCGCGCCGGCGCGGGCGCTTGCGCCGCGCCCGGGAGGCCGTCGGGCGGAATGGCTTGCGGAGCGGCCTTCGCGACGCGGGTCTGCGTCGCTTTGACGGCAGGGCCGTCCGCCGCCGGCCGCCCGGAAAGGCTCGGCCCGCCTTCCGTCGCGGCGCTCGCAGCCCCGATCGGCGCCGGCGAGATCGGCGCGGCGACCGCGGTTTCCGCGCCGGCGGCGTCCGCCGCAGACTCGTCGGCGCCGCGAAGACCAAAGCGCCGGAGAAGGGCGCGCGCGTTATTCAGCAGACTCATGGTCCGGCTGGTTCCTTTCGTGTCGGACGATCCTCCGCCGCCCGGGCGACAGGGATGCGACGGCGCCCGTCGATTGGACCACAGGGCGGATAGGGAACAATTGAGGCGCGATTGCGCCGCCCTCGCCATCGCGGCGCGCCTTCGCTAGACAGACTCGCTCGGGAGGCCCTCATGTTCGCCAACGTCCTGGTCGCCAATCGCGGCGAAATCGCCTGCCGGATCATCCGCACCGCCCGCCGGATGGGGATCAGGGCGATCGTCATGCACACGCCGGCCGACCGGAGCGCGCTGTTCACGCGCCTCGCCGACGAAGCCCACGAAATCGGCGAAGGGGCGAGCGGCTACCTCGACGGCGCGGCGATCGTCGCTCTCGCCCGCAGGGTCGGCGCCGAGTGCCTCCACCCGGGCTACGGATTTCTGTCGGAAAACGCCGATTTCGCTGAGCTTTGCGGGCGCGCGGGGATCGTGTTCATCGGGCCGCCCCCGGCGGCGATGCGCGCGATGGGGCTCAAGAACTCGGCCAAGGCGCTGATGCAGAAAGCCGGCGTGCCGGTCGTGCCGGGCTACCACGGCGACAACCAGAGCCCGAAGTTCCTGCGCGAGAAAGCCTACGAGATCGGCTATCCGGTGCTGATCAAGGCGATCGCGGGCGGCGGCGGCCGCGGCATGCGCCGGGTCGACGCGCACGTCGAGTTCGAGGCGGCGCTCGAGAGCGCCAGCCGCGAGGGTCTGTCCGCCTTCGGCGACGGGCGCGTGCTGATCGAGAAGCTGGTCGCCGCCCCCCGTCACATCGAGATGCAGGTGTTCGCCGACGGCCACGGCCATTGCGTCCATCTGTTCGAGCGCGACTGCTCGCTGCAGCGGCGTCACCAGAAGGTGATCGAGGAGTGCCCGTCGCCGGGCCTGCCGGAGGAGACCCGGGCCGCGATGGCGAAGGCCGCGACCGAGGCGGCGCTGGCGGTCGGGTATCAGGGGGCGGGCACCGTCGAGTTCATCGCCGACGCCTCCCGCGGCCTTGGGCCCGGCGACTTCTGGTTCCTCGAGATGAACACGCGGCTCCAGGTCGAGCATCCGGTGACGGAGGCCGTGACCGGCCTCGACCTCGTCGAATGGCAGTTCCGCGTCGCAGCCGGCGAACCCTTGCCGCGTCGCCAGGAGGAGATCGTCCGGCAGGGCGCGGCGATCGAAGCGCGCATCTATGCGGAGGACCCGGAGCAGAATTTCCTGCCCTCGCCCGGGCGGATCCTGACGATGACCCTCGGGTCGGACCCGGACGCCGGCGTGCGCGTCGACACCGGCGTCGAGGCCGGCGACAGCGTCACCCCGTTCTACGACGCCATGATCGCCAAGCTGATCGTGCACGGGGCGACCCGCGCCGACGCGCTGGCCGGGCTCGCGCGCGAACTCGACCGCGCCGTGGTGATCGGCCCGAAGACCAACCTCGCCTTCCTGCGCGCGCTGGCCGGCCGGCCCGAGATCGCGGCCGGGGCCTTCGACACCGGCTTCATCGATCAACGCCTCGCGAGCCTCGGCGCGACGCCGCGCCCGCCCGATCCTCGCGCCGTGCTCGCGGCGGCGCGCCTGCTGATCGACCGCGCCGACGCCGGGCGGCCGAGACCGGCGTCGCCGTTCGATCCGTGGGGCGTCTTCGACTCGTTCGAACTGATGGGCGCGCGGCGGGTCGGGCTCGACGTGCTGGTCGACGGCAGGCCGGAACGGCTGCACGTGATCGAGGCGGGCCGGGCGCTCGCGGTGGCGGACCGCCACACGCCCGCGGGGGCGGACGGCGCGCCGCCGACGCTGCTCGAAACCGCGGACGGGGTGTTCGCCTTCGCCGGCGGGCGCCAGGCCTATGTCCGGCTGATCGATCCGCTGGAGCGGTCGGCGGGCGGGGCGGACGAGGGCGACGGGGGAATCCGGGCGCCGATGAACGGGCGCGTCGCGGCGCTGTTGGTCGGGGAGGGGGACCGGGTCGAGGCCGGGCAGCGCCTCGCCGTGATCGAGGCGATGAAGATGGAGCACGCCCTGACGGCGCCGTTCGCCGGTCTGGTCCGCGACCTGACGTCGGCCGTCGGCGAGCAGGTGGAGATGGGCGAGCGGATCCTGCTGATCGAGGCCGATCCCGGCTGAGGCGGGCGAACCGGCGCTCTTGGCAAGGGCGCTGCAATTTCAATCGGTTGAGTGACGAATGCTGTCACTTTGTAACTCCCAAGCCGGCAGCGAACAGCGCCGTCATCGCGAGCGAAGCGAAGCGATCCAGGGCCGCTGGGCCGCTGTCGCGCCCTCTGGTCGTCCCGCCGCCCTTCCTTGCGAGCAA
>NZ_QNRK01000026.1 GCF_003315135.1 Roseiarcus fermentans | reverse complement strand
CGGGCCACAACGCCGACCTGCTGCAGCTGCGCGCCGCCGACTACGCCTATCTCACCCCCGCCATGACGCAGGCCCAGGACGTCGCCGCGGTGCTCCTGAACGCGTCGTGCGGGTCGATCGGAACGACGATCGTCGACAGCCACGGCGACCGACTGACGCTCGCCGGGATCGGCGTCGCGGCGCTGAGCGCCAACCCGGGTCTGGTGAAGTTCGTCTGACCGTCCGCTCTGCGGCGCGCCGCCCGGCCCGAAGGGTCAGCGGCGCGCGGCTCGAAGGGCGAGCGTCGCGACGGCCTCGATCCCGGCGCCGGTCGCCCGCCGTGGCCGGCTCGACCCCGGTTCGACATCGCCGTGGTTCGGCGCTAGCCTGCCAGCGACGTCGGGGGGGTCCTTGGTCCGCACTTCGCGGGAAGCGGACAGGAACGCGCCCGACCCCATCGCACGGAGGAGGGTCTATGACCGTCGCGCTCGCCCGGTCGGAGGCCTCGCTCGAGGACCGCTGGACGAAGGAGGAAGGCTGGTTCTACATGACCGGCATGCAGGCGCTGACGCGCCTGCCGATCCAGCAGCGCCTGCGCGACATCGCCGCCGGCCTGAACACCGGGGGCTACATCTCCGGCTATCGCGGCTCGCCGATGGGCCGGTTCGACATCGAACTCTGGCGCGCCGAAGCCATCCTCCGGCGCCTCAACGTCGTCTTCCGCCCCGGTCTCAACGAGGACCTCGCCGCGACCGCGATCTGGGGCGCGCAGCATGTCGCGAGCTTTCCCGGGGCGACGGTCGAGGGGGTGTTCGGGATCTGGTACGGCAAGGGCCCCGGCGTCGACCGATCCGGGGACGCGCTGCGGCACGCCAACTTCACCGGGACCTCGGCGAAGGGGGGCGCGCTCGCGCTCGCCGGCGACGACCACGGCGCTCGATCGTCGACCGCGGTCAATTTCTCCGACACGTCGTTCGTGGCGATCGGCATGCCGGTGCTCTATCCGTCGAACACCCAGGAGCTGATTGACTTCGGCCTGCACGGGATCGCGATGTCGCGCTTCTCCGGCTGCTGGGTCGGCATGAAGATCGTGACCGACGTCGCCGAAGGCGGCGGCACCGTCTACGTCGGTCCGGACGCGCCCGCGATCGTCATCCCCGAACGGCCGACCCGCCCGCCCGGCGGCGTCAGCGCGCGGACGATCGACGCGCCGCTCATGCAGGAGGAGCGGCTCTACCAGCACAAGCTTCCCGCCGCCCTCGCCTATGCGCGCGCCAACGCCCTCGATCGGATCGTCGCGCGCCCGTCGGGGGCGCGGGTCGGCGTCGTCGCCGCCGGCAAGGCGTGGCAGGATCTGCTTCAGGCGCTCGGCGCGCTCGGGCTCGGCGAGAACGGGGCGGGGCCCGGCCTTCGGCTGCTCAAGGTCGGCATGGTGTGGCCGCTCGATCCGGCGATCGTCAGGGAATTCGCCGCAGGCCTCGACCTCGTCGTGGTGATCGAGGAGAAGCGCCCGCTGCTCGAGGACCAGATCCGCGCAATCCTCTATGGAGGCGCGAACGCGCCCCGCCTCATCGGCAAGTTTTTCGACGGGCCGACGTTCGACCCGGCCCATGGCGCGCTCGCCATCCCCAATTACGGCGAGACCTCGCCCGAACTCGTGGCCGACACGCTCGTCAGGGCGCTCCGCCTGCATGACCCGGCCTCGGCGCCCGATGCGCCGCAGGCGCGGGCGAAGCCGCTCGCGAACCGCCCGGCGCCGGTGCGGGCGCCCGGCTTCTGCGCCGGCTGCCCGCACAACCGCTCGACCCGCGTGCCCGAGGGCAGCCGCGCGCTCGCCGGGATCGGATGCCACACGATGGCGATGTTCGTCAACCCGGCGCAGACCACCACGGTCTCGCACATGGGCGGCGAGGGCGCGATGTGGCTCGGCCAGCAGCCGTTCACCGCCGAGCGCCACGTGTTCGCCAATCTCGGCGACGGCACCTACGCCCATTCCGGCCTGCTCGCGATCCGGCAGGCGGTGGCGGCGAACGTGCCGATCACCTACAAGATTCTCTACAACGGCTTCGTCTCGATGACCGGCGGACAGCCGATCGAGGGCGGCATGACGCCGGCGCAGATCCTGGCCGAGCTCGCCGCCGAAGGCGTCGGCAAATTGGCGCTGGTCGCCGACGATCCCGACCGCTATCGCGGCGTCGCGCTGCCGCAGGGCGCTCTCCTCCGGCATCGCGACCGGATGGACGAGACCCAGCGCGAATTCCGCGACCACGACGGCGTTTCGGTCATCGTCTACGACCAGCCGTGCGCCACCGAACGCCGGCGCCTGCGCAAGCGCGGCAAGTGGGCCGATCCGGCGGTCCGCACCTTCATCCACCCGGACGTGTGCGAGGGCTGCGGCGACTGCGGCAAGGTTTCCAACTGCATGGCGATCGAGCCGCTCGAAACCGAGTGGGGCCGCAAGCGGGCCATCAACCAGTCGAGCTGCAACAAGGATTTTTCCTGCGTCGAAGGATTCTGCCCGAGCTTCGTCACCGTCCACGGCGGGCGCCTGCGCAAAGCCTCGCCGACCGAGCCCGCCGCGCTGCCCCCGGTTCCCGAGCCGGCGCTGCCGGAGATGGGGGAGCGCTGGAGCGTGCTCGTCGCCGGCATCGGCGGCTCGGGCGTGGTCACGGTCAGCCAGACGCTCGCGGTCGCGGCCTGGCTCGACGGCCTCTACGCCTCGAATCTCGACCTGACCGGCCTCAGCCAGAAATACGGCGCGGTCGCCGCGCACGTCCGGTTCGCGCGGGCGCCGGAGGCGCTGCACGCGACGCGGATCGCGGCGGGCGAAGCGGATGCGCTGATCGGCTGCGACCTGATCGTGGCGGCGGGCGACGAGGCCCTGAGCAAGCTCAAGCCTTCGACCCGGGCGGTGATCGACGCCGACCTGATCCCGACTTCCGAGTTCGCCCGCAATCCGGACTGGAGCGTCGACCGCGAGGCGATGCTCGAGCGCCTGACGTCAGCGCTCGCGGCGGACCGCGCGCTCGTCCTCGACGCGCAGCGCCTGGCCAAGGCGCTGATGGGAGACCCGATCGCGGCCAATCTGTTCATGCTCGGGGCCGCCTGGCAGCGCGGGCTTCTGCCGGTCAGCCGGGCGGCGATCGAACGCGCGATCGAGCTCAACGGCGTCGCGGTCGAAGCCAACGCCCGCGCCTTCGCGTGGGGACGACGGGCGGCCCACGATCCGGCCGGCGTGGACATTCTCGCCGGCGGCGGCGCGCCCGAGCCGCAGGCGGAGGCCTCCCTCGACGCGCTGATCGCGCGGCGCGCGGCGCATGTGCTGGAAGCGCGCGGGCGCGGCGACGCCGCCCGCTATCGCGCCCTCGTCGAGCGCGTGCGGGCGCGGGAAACCGCGCTCGGGCTCGGCGAGGCCCTGACCGCCGCGGCCGCCAGCTCCTGGCACAGGCTCATCGCCGTCAAGGACGAATGGGAGGTCGCGCGGCTGTTCGCCGCGCCGGCGTTCGCGGGCGCGCTCGGGCGGACGTTCGAAGGCCCCTATCGCGTGCACGCCCACATCGGCGCCTGGCCGTTCGCGCGGCGCGACCGGCAGACCGGCGCCGTGACCAAGCGCGAGGCCGGCCCGTGGGCGCTGATGGCCTTCCGCGTCATGGCGAGGCTGCGATTCCTGCGCGGCAGCCCTCTCGACCCGTTCCGGTCGAGCGCCGAACGGACGCTCGAGCGGCGCCTGATGGCCGAGTTCGAGGGCGACGTCGAGCGCACGCTCGAGCGGCTCAGCCCCGCCAACCACGCGGCCGCGGTCCGGCTGCTCAGCGTCGCCGGGACGATCCGCGGCTACGGGCGGGTGAAGGAAGCGAGCGCCGCGGAGGCCGCGACGGCGCGTGCGGCGGCGCTCAGGCAGTTCGAGGCGGAGAAGGCGGCGATGGAGATGGCGGCATGACGGTCAGCGGCAAGACGATCGTGGTGACGGGCGCGTTCGGCGCGCTGGGAAGCGCCGTCGCCGAGGCGGCGGTGCGGCAGGGGGCGTCGCTCGCGGCGCTCGACTACGCCGCGACGCCGCCGCCGGGCCTCGCCGCCCGGCTCGGGCCCGACGCGCTGATCGTCGCCGGCGCCGACCTCGTCTCGCCCGAGGCGGCCGAGCGCGCGATGGACACGGTCGCGGCGCGGTTCGGGCGGATCGACGCGCTCCTCAACATCGCCGGCGGCTTCGTCTGGGAGACGATCGCCGACGCGCCGAACGACGGCGCCTGGGACCGGATGTTCGCGATGAACCTGAAGACGGCGCTCAACGCCGCCCGCGCCGCGCTTCCCCGCCTCAAGGCGTCGGGGGCCGGACGAATCGTCAACGTCGGCGCCGGGGCCGCCGTTCATGCCGCCTCGGGCATGGCCGCTTACGCCGCGAGCAAGGCGGCTGTGCACCGGCTGACCGAAAGCCTCGCCGACGAGCTGAAGCTCGAGGGCGTGACGGTCAACGCCGTGCTGCCCTCGACCATCGACACCGCCGCCAACCGCAAGGCGATGCCCGACGCCGACTTTTCCCGCTGGGTCGCGCCCGCCGACCTCGCCGCCGTCATGCTGTTTCTGGCGTCCGACGCGGCGAGAGCGGTGACGGGGGCGCTGATCCCGGTCACCGGGAAGGCCTGAGCAAATTCGCCCCGGAGCGCCCCACGATTGGAGGGCGCGCGTCTCGCGCGCCCGGCGGCGAGACGCCGCCGCTCGACGCGACGTTCGTTCGGCGGATTGGCGGAATCTGCTCAGCGGCGTCCGGCGAGCGCGCGCCGCGGCGGGCGGCGTTCAGGCCGCGGCGGGGCCGGCGGGGGCGAGCCCGGCGACCGCGTCGCGAACTGCGATCGCCTGATCGAGGTCGCCGTTCATCAGGGCGGCGATCATCTCGGCCGCGCCGGCGTCGACGCAGCTCGCGATCCGGCGCCGGTGATCCTGCCGGTCGACCACAACCCAGGGGCCATCCTTGATCTGAACGATTGAAAAGCGCATCGCCGTCTCCATAGTCCTGTTGCTCCGCGTTCTCCCGGGAAGCTCTCAGCAAGCGCGGCGCCATCGGAAAAGGGCCGGAAACCGAGGGGTTCGGCCCGATCGGCGTTCGGGAATGCGAAGGAGCGGCCGCGAAAGCGCCGGCCGGGCTCGCAAATCGCGATTCCGATTTTTCGATGCGCAACGACCTTGCGGCTCGGGGCGCGGCGCTGCGGGCGCTGGTCCCGCGAGGCCGCCGTCCTCGCGGGACCGGCGCGATTCCGCGTCAACGACCAGTGGCGGAGTTGTTTCCCATCGAGCGGCCGGGCGCGCCGGCGGCGATTACCCGCCTGCGCCGATGCGGTGGTATCCTGCCCCCCATGCCGATTCGCCGCCTCGATCCGCTGCTCGTCGACCGCATCGCCGCGGGCGAGGTGGTCGAGCGGCCGGCTGCGGCGATGAAGGAACTGATCGAGAACGCGCTCGACGCCGGCGCGCGCACGATCGAGGCGGCCATCGAAGCGGGCGGGCGCCGTCTGATCCGCGTCGCCGACGACGGCCGCGGCATGGACGCGGCCGACCTCGCCCTCTCGGTCGAGCGCCACGCGACCTCGAAGATCCCGGACGGCGACCTGACCGCGATCGCCACCTTCGGCTTTCGCGGCGAGGCGCTGCCGTCGATCGCCTCGGTGTCGCGGCTCGAGATCCGCACCCGGACGGCGGCGGCGGCCAATGCGCTCAAGCTCGTGGTCGAGGACGGCGGCAAGAGCGCGGTCGCCCCGTGCGCCGGTCCGGTCGGCACGCGGGTCGAGGCGCGCGATCTGTTCGCCGCGACCCCGGCGCGGCTCAAATTCCTCAAGTCCGACCGCGCCGAGGCGTCAGCCGTCGCCGACGTCGTCCGCCGCCTCGCGCTCGGGCGCCCGGACGTGCGCTTTTCGTTCGCGACCGACATCGGGGCGGGGTTCGACTGGCCGGCCTGCGGCGCGGGCGAGACGGCCCTCGCCGAACGGTTGAGGCAGGCGCTCGGGCCCGATTTCGCCGCCAATTCGCTCGAGATCGACGCCGCGCGCGAGGGCGTGCGGCTCACCGGCCGGATCGGGCTGCCGACTTTCTCACGGCCGAACGCGCTGCTCCAGTACCTGTTCGTCAACGGTCGCGCGGTGCGCGACAAGACGCTGGCGGGCGCGCTGCGCGCGGCCTATCTCGATTGCCTCTCGGCCGACCGGCATTGCGTCGCGGCCCTGTTCGTCGCATGCGCCCCCGAGACGGTCGACGTCAACGTCCACCCGGCCAAGGCCGAGGTGCGCTTCCGCGACCCCGGCCTGGTGCGCGGCCTGGTCGTCGGCGGGATCCGGCAGCGGCTCGCCGAGGCGCTGCAGCGCGCCGCGAGCACCGGCGGGTCGGCGACCGTGCTCGCCATGCGTCCGCCGGCCGGATTTCGGCCCGCGGCGCCCTCCGGCGGCTGGGACTGGCGCAATTCCGCCGCGGCCCCCGCGCTGCCTCGCGGCCCGGCCGCGGCCGCGTCGTTCGCCGAGCCGGCGCAGCGCAGTTTCGCCGCCTTCGCCGAGGCCCCGGCGGTCGCCCCCGAGGGGGCGACGCAGGCGCCCGACCCGGCGGCGCCGCTCGGGGCGGCGCGGGCGCAGGTGCACAAGGCCTATATCCTCGCCGAGACCCCCGACGGCCTCGTCATCGTCGACCAGCACGCCGCGCACGAGCGGATCGTCTACGAGGCGCTGAAACGCCAGCGCGAGGGACGGGGGGTCGAGCGGCAGGCGCTGCTGCACCCGGTCGTGGTCGACCTCGATCCGGACGAAGCCGCCCGGATCGAGGCGCACGCCGACGACCTCGCCGCGCTCGGCCTCGTCGTCGAAGGGTTCGGGGCGGGCGCGATCCTGGTGCGCGAGGCGCCGGCGATCCTGTCGCAGGACGAGCTGCCGGCGCTGGTGCGCGACCTCGCCGCCGACCTCGCCGCCGAGGACGGGGCGCAGAGCCTCGCCCGCCGGCTCGACCGCTTCCTCGCGACTTTCGCCTGCCACCACTCGGTGCGCTCGGGCCGGCCGATGAAGCCCGAGGAGATGAACGCGCTCCTGCGCCAGATGGAGGCGACGCCGGGTTCCTCCACCTGCAACCACGGCCGCCCGACCTTCGTCGAGCTGAAGCTGTCCGACATCGAGCGGCTGTTCGGGCGGCGGTAGGCGCGCCTGTTCCTCTCGCGCGGGCGGGCGAGGACAGGCTCACACGAACTTCACCAGCCCCGGATTGGCCGTGAGCGTCGCCGGGGCGACGCCGACGAGCGTTAGCCGGTCGCCGGCGCTGTCGGTGAAGCTCGCGCCGCCCGAGGCCGTCGACACGTCGCCGAGCGCCGCCGCGAGCTTCTCCGCGTCCGTCATGCCCGACTGGAGGCCGGAAAACGCCGACGCCGAGAGCTGCAGACGGTCGGCGTTCGCGCCCGACGCGGCGAAGCCCTCGATGGTGACATTGCCGGAGCCCGGGCCGATGGCGAAGGTCTCGCCGGCCGGGGCGGCGCCCGCCGCGATCGTCTCGTTGGCGTGGAAGGCGAGGCTGTCGGTCTTGCCGGCGCTCGTGATCTGCTCCGCCCCGTCGCCGCGGGTGATCGTGACCGCGGCGCCTGGCTTGCCGAACAGGTCGATCTCGTCGCTCGAGCCGCCGAGGTCGAGCGCGTCGGCGACGAGATAGCTTCCCGACCGGAAGGATGTGAAGTCCGAATAGGGGCGCCCCTGTACGTTGGCGTAGGTGGTTTCCGTCAGGGGCCAGCCGGAGGTCACGGAGAAGCCCATGTCCGCCCCGTTCGCGATCGCCGCCTGCGACTGGGCCGCGGTCACGGCGAAGTTGGCGGCGGTCAGAGGCACGCTGCTGGTGAGGATGATCTGCATGTCCGGCGTCGTGTCGCCGGCGAGCGCGACCTGGACGATCGTATCTCCATCGGCTTCGGCCTGCGTGCGAATCTCGGGCCCGGCGCCGTCGAACGCGTTCGCGCCGATGAAGGCGAAGGTCTCGGGGGCGCCGCCGGGGTTGGCGTCGACGCGGCTCAGGTCGATCACGTCCTTGGCCGGATCGAAGTTGGTGATGTAGTCGGCGGCGGCCGGCGACGAGTCGCCGGTCGCCAGATAGGTGAAGATGTCGGCGCCGGACCCGGCCCACATGTTCTGCGAGGCGTAGCCGCTGACGAAATTGGTTTCGTTCGGGCCGCCGACCATCAGCGTGTTGCGCACGTCGGCGTAGAGCGTGGTGGGGGCGGTCGCGGATGCGGCGCTGACGGCCGACCCGTCGGTCGAGGCGAGGAGGGTCGCCGTCGGCACGCCGGCCGCCTGATAGGCGGCCCATGCGTCGCTGAGGCTGGTCTGATCGGCGATCACGTTGCCGCTGACCGTCGATCCGGACATCGACCCGGGAAAGAAGGTGTAATATTTCGGTCCGACGAGATAGTTGCCGGTGATCGCGATGTCGCTGAGCGCGCCCGGACCGCTGCCGTCGACCGCCGAAATGCTGGTCGCGCCATTGAGCAGGAAGTTTCCGGTCACCGTCACGTTGCTGACGGGGCCCAGTTCGCCGGTGATGCGGATGCAGTCGTTGGTGGATCCGGTGGCGGCCGGATTCTGGCTCCAGTCGATGAAATTGTCGCTGACGGTCATCGGGCTCGTGCTGTTGGAGAGCCAGATGCCGTCCGGATGGCCGGCGGCGCCGTCGTTGCCGGCTTGCGAAAAATAATTGCCGGAGATCAGGCCGCCGCCGTCGGCCCAGACGCCGTCTCCGGCCGTGTCGAGGAATGCGTTGTCGGTGATGGTCGCCGAGCCCGTCGGACTGTTGATCACGGCGAGCAGGGAAGAGGAGGGGTCGCCCACGAACGTGCAGTGGGTCACGGTCGTGTCGGTCGTCGCCGGACTCCACGCCGTGTTGTACGCGCCGATGGCGAACGAGCCTCCGGTTCCGTCGAACGTGCAGTTCTCGATGGTGACGTCGCTCGCCACCACCACGACATTCGCGGAGCCGAAATCGTATCCGTTCAGCACCGCGCCCGCCTGTTGAACGAAGACGGTATTCTTGGACGGGTCGTAATAGAACGGCTGATTCGATGAGGTCGTGGGGATCGAACTGGGCGTCTCGAGAGACGATTCGGATTGCAGATTTCCGACCTCGGTGTCGATCCCGGGAAGGGGGGCGCCAGAATCGAGGTCGCGGAGCATGTTGATCTGTGTCGCGCTATACATGATAGTATCCCTCCTGTTGACGGCATCTCGACCGATTGATGACAGTAGTTACTGGTTGTATTAAGGGTATAAGTTGACGAGTAAATTCTCGTTAGTCCTTGTAAACATGGCCTTCGCTTCCCTGTTTGATGAACAAATCAGGCGAAAATGGTGAGAGGCGGGCGGCCTTGCAGCGGAATATTGTGGTCATCCGGAGGTCTTCGTCTTCTGCGCTCGGCCGGGAAGGGCGCGACAGGCGGGATTGGCTTCGCCGGCAAGCGGTCGTCGATACGGAGACAGGCCGGCCGTCCCAAGGCCGGGGCCCGCTTCTCCGCCGGTCCTCACTCGCCGGCGCCGCAGCGCTGACGCCGGCGCGCGTCGGCGTGTCGCCGTGGCCGTCGGCGAGAGCGGCGCCGCTCGACCTCGTCGGCGAGGCGAGAAGTGTTGTGATCCGCGCCGCCGGGGGCTATTGGCGGGACGGACTTCCTGACGCCTGAGAGGACGCGACGGTGAGCGCTGACGAGCCAAAGGTGGACGAGGCCCTGGCGATCGCGCACGGGCTGAAGCCCGACGAATATGCCCGGTTCGTCGCCCTGATCGGCCGGACGCCGACCTTCACCGAGCTCGGCATCGTCTCGGCGATGTGGAACGAGCACTGCTCCTACAAGTCGTCGCGCCTGCACCTGAAGGGGCTGCCGACCAAGGCGCCCTGGGTCGTCCAGGGCCCCGGCGAGAACGCGGGCGTGATCGACATCGGCGACGGCGACGTGTGCGTGTTCAAGATGGAGTCGCACAACCACCCGTCCTACATCGAGCCCTATCAGGGCGCGGCGACCGGGGTCGGCGGAATCCTGCGTGACGTCTTCACCATGGGCGCGCGCCCGGTCGCCTGCCTCAACTTCCTGCGCTTCGGCGCGCCGGACCATCCCAGAACCCGCCATCTGGTGGCGGGCGTGGTGGCGGGGGTGGGGGGCTACGGCAATTCCTTCGGCGTTCCGACGGTCGGCGGCTCGGTCGGCTTCGACAAGGGCTACGACGGCAACATTCTGGTTAACGCCATGGCGGTCGGCGTCGCCCGCGCCGACGGTCTGTTCTACTCGGCCGCGACGGGGATTGGCAATCCGATCGTCTATCTCGGCTCGAAGACCGGACGCGACGGCATCCACGGCGCGAGCATGGCGTCGGCCGCCTTCGAGGCCGACGCCGAGGAGAAGCGGCCGACGGTGCAGGTCGGCGACCCGTTCGCCGAGAAGCTCCTGCTCGAGGCCTGCCTCGAACTGATGGCCTCGGGCGCGGTGGTGGCGATCCAGGACATGGGCGCGGCCGGGCTGACCTCGTCGGCGGTCGAGATGGGGGCCAAGGGCGACCTCGGAATCGAGCTCGACCTCGACGCCGTGCCGTGCCGCGAAGCGGCGATGACCGCCTACGAGATGCTGCTCTCCGAGAGTCAGGAGCGCATGCTGATGGTGCTGAAGCCCGAGCTCGAGGCTCAGGCCGAAGCCATCTTCATGAAATGGGGGCTTGATTTCGCGGTCATTGGCAGGACGACCGACACGAAGCGCTTTGTCGTCCGGCGCCAGGGCGAGGTGAAGGCCGACCTGCCGATCAAGGAGCTCGGCGACCAGGCCCCGCTCTACGACCGGCCGTGGACGCCGACCGCGCCGTCGGCCGTAATCGACGGGGCGGCGATCGTCCCGCCGCTTCCGACCGACGCGGCGCTCCTGAAACTTCTCGGCTCGCCGAATTTCAGCTCCAAGCGCTGGGTCACCGAGCAATACGACTCGCTGATCCTCGGCAACACGGTGCAGGGGCCGGGCGGCGGCGCGGCGGTCATCCGCCTCGGCGACGGTCCGAAGGGCCTCGCCCTCACCACCGACTGCACCGAGCGCTATTGCGCGGCGAGCCCGCGCGAAGGCGCGAAGCAGGCGGTGGCGGAGGCCTGGCGCAATCTCATCGCCGTCGGCGCGAAGCCGCTGGCGCTGACCGACAACCTCAATTTCGGCAACCCGGAGAAGCCGCAGGCGATGGGCCAGCTCGTCGGCGCCATCGCCGGCATCGCCGATGCGGCAAAGGCGCTGGACTTCCCGATCGTGTCGGGAAACGTGTCGCTCTACAACGAGACCATCGGCGTTGGCATTCCCCCGACCCCGGCGATCGGCGGCGTGGGGCTCGTCGCCGACGTCACGAAGACGGCTTCGCCGTCCTTCAAGGGCGCGGGTCACGACATTCTTTTGATTGGCGGCGTTCCGAATTGGCTCGGACGCTCCGCGTGGCTTTCGGTCGTCGCCGGCCGAGACGACGGCGCGCCGCCTCCGGTCGATCTCGCCGCTGAGCGGCGGAACGGCGAATTCGTCGCCGGCTTGATCGCGGACGGACGCGTGACCGGGGTCCAGGATCTCTCCGACGGCGGCCTCGCCGTGGCGCTCGCCGAGATGGCGATGGCGGGGGGCGTCGGGGCGACCGTTACGCTCGACGGGCCTGAGCACGCGGTCTTCTTCGGCGAAGACCAGGGCCGCTATGTCGCGACGACGGCGCCGGAGGCGACCGACGCCGTCATGGCGGCGGCGGCGCGCGCCGGCGTGGCCGTCGCCCGCATCGGCGTGACTGGGGGCGACGCGCTCGAGATCGGAGGCTCGGCGCCGATCGCGCTTGCCGCGCTCGTCGAAACTTATGAGAGTTGGTTCCCGGGACTGATGGAGCCTGGGAAGGGGAGCCGCGAATGATTCCGTTCCTCGTCGTCAAGACCCGGACAGGGCCTTCGTATATTCGAGCGGATCGCGTGATCGCGATCCATTCGAGCGAACCGAACGAGTGCGTGGTTTTGCTGACCGACGGCGTGACGATACCGGCGCTCGAACCGGCAGAGGACATTGTCGCGCGGCTCGAGGCCGAGGCGCGTGAACAAGACGACGCGCAGTTGATCAAGGAGAACAGCAATCATGGCCATGCCCCGCGTTGAGATCGAGACGATGATAAAGGCGGCGTTCCCCGACGCGCGCGTCGAGGTGAGGGCTCTTGCCGACGACGGCGACCACTACGCCGCGACCGTCGTCTCGTCCGCCTTCAAGGGCGTGAGCAAGGTCAAGCAGCACCAGATGGTCTACGCCGCGCTCAAGGGCAAGATGGGCGGCGATCTGCACGCGCTGGCGCTGACGACGTCGGAGAGTTAGCCCGGACGGGACCGATCGTCCCTCCCGCGGTCATGGGGAGGCGCGCCCGCCCTGCCGTCGCCTTCGGCTCGCCATGACGGGGGCGTCGGGCTCGTTCATTCCGCGACGCGCCGCCTGCCGGCGGGCGACCCCGCGAGCGTCCGGAAGGTCAGCGAATAGCGCAACGCCTCGACCGCCGGGATGCTGTGCTCCCACTGCGTGCGGGCGGGACCCCGCAGGACGTAGGCCGAACGCGGCGCGAGCGTCAGCGACGCGCGCGCCCAGTCCTTGCCGGACCTTCGCCGGAAGCGGAACGTGCAGGGCGCGCGCAGCGACACGCCGACCACTTCGGCGAACGCCGCGCGGTCCCGATGCCAGCCGATCGGGGCGCCGGGGGCATATTCCGTCACGAGAAGCTGCTCGAGCGCATCCGCCTCGAGCCCGGCGAAACGGGCGGCGCTGGCCCTCGCGCCTGTGAGGAAGGCCGGGATCGGCTCCCCGCGGTTGAGGCTCGCGTCGTCGAAATCGGTGCGCCAGCCGAACGACACGACCCGCCGCTTGCCCTCGAAGCCGTGAAACTGGAACGCCTGGAACGGCAGGCGCGCGATCTCCGCGACGAGCGAGCGCTCTTCGCCCGGGTCGAGGAGGTCCGGAGCATAGCGAAACCCTTCGGGCAGGCCGGGTCCCGGCGCGAACAGGGACGGTTGCGTCATCGGCGGCGGATGTGGGGTCGGCGCGCCGGAATTCAAACCCATCGCGGCCGCGTCCGCCCCGCGCCCCCCGTGCGTCGCGGCCTCGCCCGTGCTGCCACTCCGGGCATGCCCGTATCCCGCCGCCTTGCCGCGATCCTTGCGGACGACGTCGTCGGCTACTCCCGCATGATGGGAGCGGACGAGACGGGGACGGCCGCAGCGGTGCGCGAGAGCCGCGACGCCGCCGCCGCGATCCTCTCGGCGCACGGCGGCCGGATCTTCAAGACGATGGGCGACGGGTTCCTGGTCGAATTCGGCTCGGTCGTCGCAGCCGTCGCCGCCGCGCTGGCGGTGCAGGCCGAAACGGCGCGCCGCTGCGAACGGCGGCCCGAATCGCTGCGGCTGCGGTACCGGATGGGGCTGCATCTGGGCGACGTGCTCGTCGAGGGCGACGACCTCGTCGGCGACGGGGTCAACATCGCCGCGCGGCTCGAGGGGATCGCGCCGCCGGGGGCTTGTGCATCTCGGCCGCAGCGCACGAGAACGTGCTCGGACGCCTCGACGTCGAACTGCGCGACCTCGGCGACAAAGCGCTGAAGAACATCGCCCGTCCCGTTCGCGTCTATTCCGTCTGCCCGTGCGTCGCGAAGATGCTGCTGGGCCAGGACCAGGACGCGCTGGCGTGGGGCCGCAGGGCGGTGGAGACCAACCGCGGCTATCCGATGGCGCGTTTCCACTACGCGGCGGCGCTGGCGCGTAACTCCCAAGCCGGCAGCGAATAGCGCCGTCATCGCGAGCGAAGCGAAGCGATCCAGGGCCGCTGGGCCGCTGTCGCGCCCTCTGGTCGTCCCGCCGCCCTTCCTTGCGAGCAATTTCTTCCGCAGGAAGCAAGCGGCGGCATGGATTGCTTCGTCGCTTTGCTCCTCGCAATGACGGGGTTGGGAGTTACGCTGGCGCTCTGCGGACGGACGGCCGAGGCGCGCTCGGAAGTCGCGGCCGGCTTGAGGCTCGCTCCCGACCTCACCGTCGGGCGCTACCGCGCGGACGCGCTGGCCTGCAACACGGTCTATCTCGAGCAGCGCGAGCGGATTCTCGCGGGGCTGCGGCTCGCGGGCGCGCCGGAGGGGTGAGACCCTGTCCCCGTCTGCGACGCCCTGGACGCGGGAGGCTCGCGCGCAGGTGGAGAGCGGGCTTCATTGCTACGCCGTGACCGGCCGGCCCCCGGCCCGCCCGCTCGCGACAAACCTTGAATCCGGGCGCGAAGCCGACGATATCGGGGCCGGCCGCCATCATTGGCCGGTCTCGTCCTTCTGTTCCAAAAAACGAGGTTGCCCCTTGACCGCCGACGCCAAGACCCCGACCAACGAGGCTGCGACGACGCAGAGCTTCGAGGCGGACGTGTCCCGCCTGCTCCATCTCATGGTCCACTCGGTCTATTCCGACCGGGAAATCTTTGTCCGCGAGCTCGTCTCCAACGCCGCCGACGCCTGCGAGAAGCTGCGCTACGAGGCGATCGCCGCCCCGGGGCTCATCGCCGACGGCGCGCCGTTCGCGATTGTGATCGCGCTCGACAAGGACGCCAAGACCATCACCGTCTCCGACAACGGCGTCGGCATGACGCGCGAGGACCTGACTTCGGGCCTCGGCACGATCGCCCGCTCGGGCACGAAAGCCTTTCTCGACAAGCTCGCCGCCGAGGACGCGAAAAGCGAGGCGCAGGCGCTGATCGGCCAGTTCGGCATCGGCTTCTATTCCGCCTTCATGGTCGCCGACGAGGTCGTGGTCGAGACCCGGCGCGCCGGCGCGGAAGAGGCCTGGCGCTGGTCGTCGGACGGCAAGGGCTCGTTCACCGTCTCGCCCCTCGCGCTCGACGCGGCCCCCCTGCGCGGCACGCGCGTCGTCCTCCACCTCAATCCGGAAGCGGAGGAGTTTCTGGAGCCGTGGCGGGTCGAGCGGATCATCCGCGATCATTCCGGCGCGGTCGCCGTGCCGGTCGACTTCGTCGCCAAGCCCGGCGAGGAGCCGAAGCGCGTCGCCGACGGGTCGGCGATCTGGACCAAGCCCAAATCCGAGGTGACGCCGGAGCAATACGCCGAGTTCTATCGCGGCCTCTCCGGCCAGTTCGACGAGCCGGCGCTGACGCTGCACTGGCGGGCGGAAGGGCGGCACGAATACACCGTGCTCGCCTTCATCCCCGGCTCGCGCCCGTTCGACCTGTTCGATCCGGCGCGCAAAGGGCGCAACAAGCTCTATGTCCGCCGGGTGCTGATCACCGAGGACGCCGACCTCCTGCCGGGCTGGCTGCGCTTCGTCCGTCTCGTGGTCGACAGCGCCGACCTGCCGCTGAACGTGTCGCGCGAGCTGATCCAGAAGAGCGACGCCTTCGCCGCCATCCGCAAGGGGGTGACGAGCCGGGTCGTGCAGGACCTCGGCAAGCTCGCCGAGAGCGAGCCGGAAAAATTCGGGAAGGTGTGGGAGAATTTCGGCGCGGTGATCAAGGAGGGGCTGTACGAGGACCCCGAGCGGCGCGACGGCCTGTTCAAGATCGCCCGCTTCGCCACCACCGCCCATCCCGCCGGCGGGCGCACCCTCGCCGATTACGTCGCGTCGTTGCGCGAGAACCAGACCGCGATCTACTACCTCACCGGCGACGACGCCAAGCGGCTCGCCGCCAGCCCTCAGCTCGAGGGGTTTCGCGCGCGCGGCGTGGAAGTCCTGTTGCTGTCGGACGCGGTCGATTCGTTCTGGGTGTCGACGGCGGCCGGCTTCGACGGCAAGCCGTTCAAGTCCGTGAGCCAGGGCGCGGCCGACATCAAGTCGATCGCGCTCGTCGAGGGCGCGACGCCGCCGGCCGAGGCTTCGGGCGAGGTGGCGACGTTGCTCGCCTTCATCAAGCAGACGCTCGAGGGCGAGGTCGCCGAGGTGCGCGCCTCCGATCGCCTGACCGACAGCGTCGCCTGCCTGATCGCGCCCGAGTTCGGGCCGGACCGGCAGCTGGAGAAGATGCTCGCCGCGCACGGCCGCCTCGACGAGCGCACCAAGCCCATTCTCGAGGTCAACCCGAGCCACCCGCTGACCGTGTCGCTGGCGGGAAAACTGCATGCGGGCCAGGATAAGCCGCTGATCGAGGATTCCGCCCATCTCATTCTCGACGAGGCGCGGCTGCTCGAAGGCGGCCAGGTCGAGGACCCGCCGGCTTTCGCCGCGCGCCTGCGGCGGGTGCTGGAGAAGGCGCTGGGGTGACAATCGATGTGAGCGCCCTGGCCGAGTTCCGCGAGGGCCTCGTCTCATGAGCGAACTGACCGCCGACGTCGGCTTCGACCCGATTGCCGCGCCGGCGGGCCGCGTGTTGATCCTGGGAACGCTGCCCGGCGGCGAGTCGCTGAAGCGGAAGGAATATTATGCCTTTCGCTCCAACGTCTTCTGGCGGGTGATGGAGACCCTGGTCGGCGCCGCCGCCGATTCGCCGTACGAACTTCGGCGCCGGCGCCTCTGCGCGGCCGGGATCGCTGTGTGGGACGTCTGCAAGTCGGCGAAGCGGCCGGGAAGCCTCGACGCCAGGATCGACAGATCCTCAATTGTGGCGAACGATTTCGCGGCCTTTTTCGCGTCTCATCCCGACATTCGAATCATCGGCTTCAATGGGCGGACGGCTGCCCATCTCTATCAAACAAAGGTTCTCCCCGGACTGCCGTCCGCCCTTGGATCGCTGCAGCGCGTGATCTTGCCCTCGACCAGTTCCGCCAACGCGATGCGGTTCGACGACAAGATCTTGCAATGGCGCTCGGCTCTCGCGCACTGGATCGCGCCGACCAACCCATCGTGATCGGGACGCGGCTGAGGCGGGTCATGGAGAAGGCGCTGGAGCGCGGCGGGCGAGGCCACGGGAGGGTTCCGCGGGCCGCGGGGCGGTTCGCCATCCGCGGCGTCGCGCTCCCGAGTTTGCGCGATGGCGGCAAGAGATTTACGATTTTGTTTCGACAGGATGGCTTCGATGCCGAAGACGCTGAACACCCCTTACGAGACGGACGTGATCCTGTGGTCGCAGGAGCAGGCCCGCGCGCTGCGCGAGCGGGATTACTCGCAGCTCGACATCGAGCATCTGGCTGACGAGATCGAGGACGTGGGCAAGAGCGAAAAGCGCGAGCTGGCCAGCCGCATGGCGGTCCTTCTGGGCCATCTCCTGAAGTGGCGCTTCCAGTCGGAGAAGCGGAGCGCCAGCTGGCGAAACACGATCAACCTTCAGCGCAAGCGCATTGCGCTCCTGATCAAGGGAACGCCCAGCCTCGACGCGGTCATGCGCGATCCGGATTGGCGAGAGGCCATGTGGCTCGACGCCGTCGCGCAGGCGGCGCGAGAGACGGGCATCGACGAAGGCGCCTTTCCCGAGGCCTGCCCCTGGGATCCGGCCGAGACGCTGGACGCGAGTTTCTGGCCGGACGCCTGACCGTTCCGCCCAACCGTCGGGCGAGGCGCCCCGGCCATTCGGGAATGCCGTTCCCCGTTCCGCTTCGGCTCCCGAGAGGGAGAAAAACGCGCCGGCGCCTTTCCTTTCCTGCGAAAGAGGCGGCCGGCGAAACATGGAGACCTCGATGTCCGACTCCGCCACGCTTCAGGAACTCGACGAACGGATCGCGATCGCGCGCGACAATCTCAGGGAACTCACGGAGCAGGCCGCGGCCTATTCCGGCGGGGAGGACGAGGCGCGCGCCGCCGACCGGATCGCGGCGCAACAGGAGGCGCTGGACGCGCTCCTAAAGGCGCGCGAGGCGCTGGCGAAATAGGGCGCCGGCGCCGGACGGCGCGCCGGCTCCGCCGCGGCGGCGTCGGCGGCGGCGCTCGACGAGGACGCAGCCTTCGCCCGGTCGTTCAGGCCCTTGCTCCTTGGCCCCGCCCCTGCCAAATAGGCCTCGTCCGAGGGAGACGCTCCGGTGATCGCCATTCATCCCGCCTTCGCGCGCCTGGGCGACGAGAACGCCTTCGCCGTGCTGGCGAGGGCGGCGGAATTGCAGCGCCGGGGCCGCGACGTGATCAACCTCGGCATCGGCCAACCCGACTTCAAGACGCCGCCCCATATCGTCGAGGCGGCGGTCAAGGCGTTGCGCGACGGCGAGCACGGCTACACCGACGCGACCGGCGTCGCCCCCTTGCGCGAGGCCGTCTGCGCCGATCTCGACCGCCGCCTCGGCGTCGAGGTTTCGCCCGATTGCGTGATGATCACGCCGGGCGGCAAGGTCGCCATGCACATGGCGATCCTGATGTTCGGCAGGGAGGGGGCGGAGATCGTCTATCCCGACCCCGGTTTCCCGATCTACCGCTCGATGATCGAGTTCACCGGCGCGACCGCCGTTCCGCTGCGCATGCGCGAGGACAACGGCTTCGCCTTCTCGGCCGAGGAGACGCTCGCGCTGATCACGCCGCGGACGAAACTGCTGATCCTCAACTCGCCCGCCAACCCGACCGGCGGCGTGACGCCGCCCGCCGAGATCGACAGGCTGGTCGACGGCCTCGCGGCGCATCCGGACGTCGCGATCCTGTCGGACGAAATCTACGGGCGCCTCACCTATGATGGCCTCGCGCACCGCTCGCTCCTCGCTTATCCGCAGATCCGCGACCGGCTGATCCTGCTCGACGGCTGGTCGAAGACCTACGCCATGACCGGCTGGCGGCTGGGCTATTCGGTGTGGCCGCGGCCATGGCGGGAGGTCGTGCGGAAATTCGCGGTCAATTCCTGGTCCTGCGTCAATTCGGCGGCGCAGTTCGCGGGGATCGCGGCGCTCGACGGACCGCAGGACTCGGTCGAGGCGATGCGGGCCGAGTTCGACCGGCGCCGGACAGCGGTGGTCGAGGGGCTGAACCGGCTTCCGGGGGTCACGGCGATCGCGCCGAAGGGCGCGTTCTACGCCTTTCCCAACATCGCCGGAACGGGCTGGGCGGCCAAGCCGCTGGCGTCGGCGCTGCTGGAGGAAGCGGGCGTGGCGACGATCGGCGGCCCCGATTTCGGGGTCTACGGCGAAGGCTACCTGCGCCTCTCCTACGCCGCCTCGATGGAGGCGATCGAGCGCGCGCTCATACGAATGGCCGACTTCCTCGGCCGCCCGGCTTCGGCCAATGCGAGCGGGTGACTGTTTTCCAGGGGACCATCGGAACATGCGACTCGTTTTCATCGCGGCCGCCCTTTCCATCCTGGGCGCCGCCGCAGCGCCCGCCGCCGAGACGGCGCGTCCGTCGCAAACGGCCTGCGACACCGCCCGGCTCGGCGCGCGCGATCTCGCCGAATGCCTGCGCGGGGCGGCCGAAAAGGCCGAAAGGGACCTGCGCACGACGGTCGAGGCGGCGTTCAAGTCGATCGACCAGCGTCAGGGCCTGATGTCGTCGCAGAAGGGGCGCTGGCGCCGCTCGCTGACGGAGGCGCAGTCGCTCTGGGCCGGGTGGCGCGACTCGGAATGCCAGGACGTTGCGCCGTTCGAAGCCGGCATGGCGGCCAAGGGCGGCGATCCGCGGCTCGCCTGCATCATCGACGCCGACGACGCGCGAACCGCGAGCCTCAGGGCGCGTTATCCCTGACGATTTGAGAAAGGTTACCGATGACGGCGCTCGAGGGCCTGGGCTATGCGTGCGATCCGCTGGATCGCGGCGGCTATCTGCGCGAGGACGCCGCGGCGGTGGCGCGCTTGCGCGCGCGCCCCGACGCGCGCGCCGTCGTGATCGCGCGCGACATGCCGGTTTTGCGGAAGGGCGCGGCGGGCCTCGAGCCGTTCCTGCCGCTCACGGACGCCGAGGCGCTCGGGCCCGCGCGGGTCGAGGCGTTGCTCGGGCGCCTGCCCGACGGCGCGCCGGTGTTCGCAGCCCTGCTCGCCGACGACGCGGTCGTCGAGCAGTCGGACGCGAGCGACGGCTTTCTCGACCGGCGGGTGCTCGTCGTTCCCGACCGTCATGACCTGGAACTGGTCGACCTCCGGTCGCTCGCGGCCGGCGGCCTCGTTCCGGCTCCCGAGGCGAGCGTTCTCGCCTCGGCCAAGTCGCTGCTCGCCTGGCACGCGCGGCGCAGCTTCTGCTCCAATTGCGGCGCCCGGACCGAAGTCGGCGCCGGCGGCTGGCGGCGCGAGTGCCCGGCCTGCAAGATGCAGCATTTTCCCCGCACCGATCCCGTGGTCATCATGCTGGCGACCGACGGCGACGCCTGCCTGCTCGGGCGCCAGCCGCGCTTCCCCAAGGGCATGTATTCGGCGCTGGCGGGCTTTCTCGAGCCCGGCGAGACCATCGAGCAGGCCGTCCGCCGTGAAATCATGGAGGAAGCCGGGATCGCCGGCGGCGCGGTGCGCTACTTCGCCTCGCAGCCCTGGCCGTTCCCGTCGTCGCTGATGATCGGCTGCTTCGTTCAGGCCACGAGCCGGACGGTGACGGTCGATCACGTCGAGCTCGAGGACGCGCGCTGGTTTTCGCGCGACGAGGCGCTTTCGATGCTGGAGAAGCGCCACCCGAACGGGCTCGCGGCGCCGATCCCGATGGCGATCGCGCATCACTTGCTGAAGGCGTGGGCCGTTTCCGGGTGAAGGCCAGAGAATCGGCCCCGCCCGCGTATCACTGTGTCGAGTCCGGCGCACGATCCTGAAAAAGCGACAGAAGATCGCGCCGCAAACGCCTTAGGTTTCGGTATGGCATGAAATGCTGTTTCCTATGGCGTGAGCATGGAGTGCGTCTCGTGCCGCAGGAGAGCCCCAAACGCCTCCCTCCCTCAAAGCGGCGTCGTACAGCCCTTTGCACACCTCCTCACTGTAATGCCCGCGTAGCAGGCATCTTTCGTACAATTGGTGACACGATCCCGTTCCGGCCCGCGGGTTGGCCCGCGAGTCGGTCGCCGATCCCATTGCAAGTCCAAGGATGACGATACAAGCAGCGCTTCTCATCAAATTCCCATCATAGAAATGATTTTTGCCTCGGCGGAACCCGCCAACCGGACGGCCGCGCGACCGGATATTGCTGTGGCCGTTAGTCTTCCTATGCCTCTCGGACGCGCTGTCTCGTGTCAAACCTTCCGCGACCAAGGTGGTCACGCAGAGGGAGCGCGGCCTGAAAGCCACGGGCGGCTACGTGATTTTGCTCTCGGTCGGCGAGCCGGACATCGACACGCCCGACACCATCAAGGACGCGGCGATCGCGGCCAAGGACGCGGCGATCGCGGCGCGGCGAGACCAAGTGTCCGCAGGCGGGAGCGGTTGGCCGAACTGGCAGCCGCCTCCGTTAGCTCGCGTCGTTTGAATCACCCGCCTGCCTGCCCGTTACCGGAAGGCGCCGATGAAGTCGACGAAGGCGCGCAGCGGGGCAGGCAGGTGGCGGCGACCGGGATAATAGAGGAACGGTCCCGAGAACCGTTGCCACCATGGCTCCAGCACCGGCTCCAGCGCGCCGTTGTCGAAATGGGGACGCAGCCATTCCTCGAACAACTGGATGACGCCGGCGCCGGCGACCGCCGCAGCGACCGCGATGTCGATCGCCGCCCCGGCCCTGACGCTCAGCGGACCTTTCGGCTCGACCGTCACGATCTCGCCGTCGCGCTCGAATTCCCACGGCGGCGACGCGGCGCCGGGACGCGCGCGCAGGCAGGCGTGAGCGAGCAAATCGCGCGGATGATCGGGGCGGCCGCGGCGATCGAGGTAGGCGGGCGAGGCCGCCGTCGCGTAGCGCTGCTCGCGCGGGCCGATGGGAATGGCGATCATGTCTTGTTCGAGCCGCTCCTCGTAGCGGATGCCGGCATGGCAGCCGGCGGCCAGCACGTCGACGTAGCTGTCGTCGGCGATCACCTCGAGCGCGATGTCGGGATAGGCGGCGAGGAAGGGCGGCACGATGCGCGGCAGGACGAAGCGCGCAGCGACCCCCGGCACGTTGAGCCGAAGCGTTCCCGCCGGCCGGTCGCGGAACCCGTTGACGACGTCAAGCGCCGCCTCGACGTCGCGCAGCGCGGGAACCAGTCGATCGAGGAGGCGCGCGCCGGCCTCGGTCGGCGCGACGCTGCGCGTGGTGCGATTGAGGAGTCTGACGCCGAGCCGGGTCTCGAGCCGGCTCACGGCCTCGCTGAAGCCGGAAGCGCTGCCGCCGCCGCTCCGCGCCGCCTCGCGAAAGCCGCCGGCGCGGGCAACGGCGATCAGCGCGGCGAGGTCGCTGAGGTTGTCGCCCATTGTTCGCCTCTCCGAACAGGCTGTTCCGATAAGCGCCAATTATCGCACGCCCGGCGAGTCTCTATCTAGCCCTGATCGACAGGAGACGAGCGATGACCGACATCAGCAAGGCAGGAACATTCAAGCTCGGCGACCGGACCGTGAACCGGATGGGATACGGCGCCATGCAGCTTGCGGGACCCGGCGTGTTCGGGCCGCCGAAGGATCGCGACGGCGCGATTGCGGTCTTGCGCGCGGCGGTCGAGAGCGGCGTCAACCACATCGACACCAGCGATTTCTACGGCCCCCACGTCACCAATGCGCTGATTCGCGAGGCGCTTCATCCCTATCCCGACAATCTCGTCATCGTCACCAAGATCGGCGCGCGCCGCGGCGCCGACGCCTCCTGGCTGCCGGCGATGGCGGCCGACGAACTCGCGAGCGCGGTTCACGACAATCTGCGCAACCTCGGGCTCGACGGGATCGAGGTGGTCAACCTCCGCATCATGGGCTCGGTGCACGGGCCCAGCGAAGGATCGATCGAGGCGCCGCTGACGGCGCTGGCCGAGCTGCAGCGACAGGGCCTCGTGCGCCACATCGGGCTCAGCAACGTGACGGCGACGCAGGTCGCGGAAGGGCGCAAGATCGCCGATATCGTCTGCGTGCAGAACAACTACAATGTGGTCCACCGCGAGGACGACCCGCTGATCGACGAACTCGCGGGCGCGGGGACGGCCTATGCGCCGTTCTTCCCGCTCGGCGGCTTCACGCCCCTGCAGTCGACGGCGCTCTCCGACGTGGCGCGCGCGCTCGGGGCGACGCCGATGCAGGTCGCGCTCGCCTGGCTGCTCCGCCGGGCGCCCAATATTTTGCTCATTCCCGGAACCTCGTCGCTCGGGCATCTGCGCGAAAACCTCGCGGCCGCCAGTCTCGACCTTACCGACGAGGCCGCGTCCGTCCTGGACGGGATCGCGGGCGGCGCCGCGGCGGCCTGACGCAAGGCAGGCGATCGACACGGGGCCTCTTGTCGACACGCGGCGCAAAGGCCGTTGCCGCGGGGTTTCCGCCTGACTATGCTGCAGCGCTGTCTTTCGCCAGGCTAGAAAAGGTATACGGTTCCATGGCTTTCCTCTCGGACGCGCTGTCCCGTGTCAAACCTTCCGCGACCATGGTGGTCACGCAGAAGGCGCGCGACCTGAAAGCCACGGGCCGCGACGTGATCTCGCTTTCGGTCGGCGAGCCGGACTTCGACACCCCCGACAACATCAAGCAGGCGGCGATCGAAGCGATCCGGCGCGGCGAGACCAAGTATCCGCCGGTGCTCGGCATTCCCCCCTTGCGCGAGGCGATCGCGAAAAAATTCCAGCGCGAGAACGGGCTCGACTACAAGGCCGCCGACGTGATCGTCGGCACCGGCGGCAAGCAGATTTTGTACAACGCCTTTCTGGTGTCTCTCAACAAGGGCGACGAGGTGATCATCCCGGCGCCGTTCTGGGTGAGCTATCCCGACATGGTGCTGCTCAACGGCGGCGAGCCGGTGATCGTGCCGACCCGGATCGAGGACGGCTACAAGCTCACGCCCGAGGCGCTGGAGCGGGCGATCGCGCCGCGCACCAAATGGATCATCCTCAACTCGCCCTCGAACCCGTCGGGGGCGGCCTATTCCCGCGACGAACTGAAGGCGCTGACCGACGTGCTGGTCAGGCATCCGCACGTCTGGGTGCTGTCGGACGACATGTACGAGCACCTCGTCTACGGCGACTTCGTCTTCACCACCCCGGTGCAGGTCGAGCCGTCCCTGAAGTCGCGGGCGCTCACCATGAACGGCGTGTCGAAAGCCTACGCCATGACCGGCTGGCGCATCGGCTACGCCGCAGGTCCCGCTCAGCTCATCAAGGCGATGGACATGGTGCAGGGCCAGCAGACCTCGGGCGCCTGCACGATCGCGCAATGGGCCTCGGTCGAGGCGCTCAACGGGCCGCAGGATTTCATTCCTGTCCGGCGCAAGGCCTTTGAAGAGCGGCGCGACCTGGTGGTGTCGATGCTGAACCAGGCCAGGCACGTCAAGTGCCCGAAGCCGGAAGGGGCCTTCTACGTCTATCCCTCCGTCGCCGAGGCGATCGGCCTGACCGCGCCGTCGGGGAATGTGATCAAGACCGACGAGGATTTCGTGACGGAGCTTCTTCAGGAGACCGGCGTTGCGGTGGTGCACGGCTCGGCCTTCGGCGCCGGACCGAATTTTCGCGTCTCCTATGCGACCTCGCTCGCCCAGCTCGAAGACGCCTGCAAGAAGATCCAGGCCTTTACCGGGGCGCTGCGGTAGGCGGCGAGACGGTCGCCCGGGACCGGTCGGGCGACCGGCCCCGGGCGAGGCGCTAGGGACGCTTGGCCCGCATCGTTTCGAAGAGCCCGATCGTCCAGCAGACCGGGCAGCCGCGCAGCGCGACCAGCGCAACCGCGCCCGCGGCGAGCGAGGCCCACGGATGCGAGTCCTCGCCGACCGTCGCCCAAGTCAGGAGAAGCGCGGCGACCGCCCCGCGCGCCACATGGGCGGTCATGCTTGCGCTGCCGAACAGCGAATGCTCGCGTCGCCGCAAATCGATCGTCATCGGTCCTCTCCGTCCGTCAGGTAATCGCGCAAGAGAACGCGGGCGCGCCGCAGCCTGCTCTTCGTCGCCTCACGGCCGAGCCCGATGCGGGCGGAGATTTCGCCGATGGTCATCTCCTCGAAATCCCGCAACAGGACGACTTCGCGGTGCGTCGCGGGCAGCGATTCGAGCGCGGCGACGAGATCGAGCCGCAGGTCGAGCGGGGAAACGTGGGCGAGGCGTCCGCGCTCCTCGACGTCGCCGAGCTCCTCGACGCCGCGCATCAGCATCAGAGCGGGCAACATACAGAGGCGGCCGACGATTTTCATCAGCCATGCCGCAAAGGCAGCCGGACTGCGGACGGCGCCGACCCGGCGATAGACGACGATCAGCGCCTCCTGCACGACGTCTTCGAGGGCGGACGAGCTGTGACACAGCCTGCGCGCGTAGCGGCGGATGTCCGGCCGCAATTGCCCGAGCAATTGGGTGAGCGCCTGATTGTCGCCGGCCTGGGCCGCGAGCAGCAACTCCGGGGAGACGGGCATCGCCGAGGCTTACCGGTCGCCGGGGCGCTTGCGGCCCGCGACCGCGCAGGCCGGGCAATAGCCGACCAGCCCGGTCATCGCGGTGAAGGCCCCGGCGCCGACCAGCAAAATGCCCAGCATCGACATCTTCAGTCCGATCGCTCCGCACAGCGCCATCAGGGCGCCGGCCAACAGCCGGCTCCAGCGTTCGAGTCCACCGACGTTTTTCCGATACCACATTGAAAAAGTCTCCCTCGCCTTGAGCGCCCCTCGAGCAGGAGCGTTCAGAGGTCAAGAGAGCCCGCCGGCGGCTTCGGGTTCGCGCCAGTCAGAAATTGATTCGCCGCGCACGATCCGGACCATCACCGCGGCGCCGCGGTCGTCGGAGCTGCAGCGCGCCCGGTTCGGCGGGCGTCACGCCCGCGCCCGGCTGGTCATCCACCCGGTCCGAGGCCGCGCCTCACCCCGCCGCCAGCCCCGGGATCGGCACGCCGAGCGTCTGCAGGATCAGCACGACGTTGAGCGCCAGGATCGCGACCGTCCCGGTCACGGCCGCGGCCTGCATCAGGCGCGAGTTGGCGAAGGCGCCCATGATGTCGCGCCGGCTGGTGAACACCACGACCGCGATCATCGGCGCCGGCAGGGCGAGACTCAGCGCCACCTGCGAATAGACCAGCGCATCGGTGGCGTTGACGCCGAGCGCGACGACGACGAACGCCGGGACCATGGTGATCAGCCGGCGCGCCAGCACCGGGATCTTGAAGCCGACGAAGCCCTGCATCACCATCTGGCCCGCCATCGTGCCGACGGCGGAACTCGAAATGCCCGACGCGAGCAGCGAGGTCAGGAACACCGCCGCGGCGGCCGGGCCGAGGATCGGGGTCAGGGTGGCATAGGCGGTCTCGATCTCGGCCACGTCGCTGTGGCCGGCGTGAAAGGCGCTCGCCGCCATCATCACCATCGCCATGTTGACGAGACCGGCGGCGGTCAGCGCGACGATCACCTCGATATTGGAGAAGCGGACCAGCATGCGCCGCTCGCGGTCGTCGCGCGCGGCGCCGCGCACGCTGGTCAGACCCGAATGCAGGAAGATCGCGTGCGGCATCACGGTGGCGCCGACGATGCCGACGGCGAGCGTCAGCGCCGCCGCGTCCGGCAGCTGCGGCGTCACCAGGCCGCGGCCGGCGGCGGCCCAATCCACCGGCGCGATGACGAGTTCGACGAGATAGCACAGGCCTATGGTGGCGACGAAGGCGCCGATCACCATCTCCAGCGGCCGAAAACCCCAGCGCTCGATATGAAGGATGGCGAGGGTCAGGAGCGCGACGATTCCCATGCCGATCAGCATCGGAATGTGCAGGAGCAGCGACAGGCCGACCGCGCCGCCGATGAACTCGGCGAGGTCAGTCGCCATGGCGGCGAATTCGCTGATCGCCCAGAGCGCATAGACGAGCGGCTTCGGCAGCCGGTCGCGGCACAATTCCGCGAGGTTGCGCCGCGTCACGATGCCGAGCTTGGCCGACAGCGCCTGGAACAGCATGGCGATGGCGTTGGCGATCAGCACGACCCAAAGGAGCGCGTAGCCGTAGCGCGCGCCGGCCTGGATGTTGGTCGCGAAATTGCCCGGATCCATATAGGCGATCGAGGCGATCACCGCGGGGCCGACGAACAGCAGCGCCGAGAACCGCGGGCCGCGTCCGGCCAGCGTCTCCTGGATCGCCAGGCGGGTTCGATCGGTGACGGTGTCGTTCTTCAGGGTCGCATTCGTCATTGCTTCACCGGCGGCCGTTCGCCGAAGTCAAGATGGAGTCCGGACGCCGCAGGGTCAAGGGCTCGGCAGCCCCACAGCCCTCACCCCGCCGCGAGCTGCGCCTCGAGCGCGGCGAGCGTCCGATAGCAGGGCAGCACGTCGGCGACGCTGGCGACGGGCTCGCGCCCCTCGCGGATGGCGGCGAAGAATTCCCGGTCCTGCAACTCGATGCCGTTCATCGACACGTCGACCTTGCTCACGTCGATCTTTTCCTCCTTGCCGGTGAACAGGTCGTCGTAGCGGGCGATGTAAGTCGCGCTGTCGCCGATGTAGCGGAAGAAGGTGCCGAGCGGACCGTCGTTGTTGAAAGACAGGGAGAGCGTGCAGATCGCGCCGTTCTCGGCCTTGAGCTGGATGCTCATGTCCATCGCGATGCCGAGCGTGGGATGGATCGGCCCTTCGATCGCGTTCGCCTTGACGATCGAAGAGCCCGCCTGCCAGGCGAACAGGTCGACGGTATGCGCCGCGTGGTGCCAGAGCAGGTGGTCGGTCCAGCTGCGCGGCTGGCCGAGCGCGTTCATGTTGGTGCGGCGGAAGAAGTAGGTCTGCACGTCCATCTGCTGGATATGGAATTCCCCGGCGAGGATGCGCTGGCGCACGAACTGATGGCTCGGGTTGAAGCGCCGGGTGTGGCCGACCATGGCGACGAGGCCCGTCTCTTTCTGCTTCGCCGCCACCGCCTCGGCGTCCGCGAGACGGTCGGCGAGCGGGATCTCGACCTGGACGTGCTTGCCGGCGTCGAGGCACTGGAGCGCCTGGGCGGCGTGCATCTGGGTCGGCGTGGCGAGGATCACGGCGTCGAGGCCGGGCTGCTCCAGCGTCTCGGACAGCTCGGTGGTCACGTGGCCGACGCCGTAGTGTTTCGCCGCCGCCTCGGTCTTGTCGCGCTCGCGGCCGACGAGCGAGATCACCTCGACGCCGTCGATCAGCCGGATCGCGTCGAGGTGCTTGAGGCCGAAGGCGCCCGCCCCGGCGAGCGCGACTTTGATGGTCCTGGTCATATGTGCTCCCCGAGCTGGGCGCTGTTGTAGGGCGGGGTCGGCGACCCCGCCTCGGCGCGGTCAGCGACCGCGCCCTACACGGCCTCTTCCAGAATGAGATGGCCGACGGCGGTGTTGGACGCCGGCACGTGATAGAAGCGGTGCGCGACCTTCGGCTTCGGGCCGCCGGCGACGTCCGCCATCGCGCCGCGCGCGATCAGCCACATCACCAGTTCGATCCCTTCCGAGCCCGCTTCGCGCACATAGTCGATGTTCGGCATCCGCGCGAGGCCCGCGGGATCGTCGATCAGCCGGTCGAGGAAGGCGTTGTCCCATTCCCGGTTGATCAGCCCGGCGCGCGGCCCCTGGAGTTGATGGCTCATGCCGCCGGTGCCCCACACCTGGACGTTGAGGTCCTCGGGATAGCTGCGGATCGCCCGGCCGATCGCCTGCCCGAGCGCGAAGCAGCGCGCCCCCGAGGGCGCCGGGTGCACCACCACGTTGACCGCGAACGGAATCACCTTGCACGGCCATGCGTCGACCTTGCCGAACACGCAGCTCAGCGGAACCGTGAGGCCGTGGTCGACATCGATCTCGTTGACCATGGTCAGGTCGAAGTCCTGCTGGATCACCTCCGAGGCGATGTGCGCGGCGAGCTCCGGATGGCCGACGACGGTCGGCACCGGGCGGGCGCCGTAGCCCTCGTCGGCGGGCGCGAATTCCGGGCCGGTCATGATGGCGAAGGTCGGGATCATCGCCAGGCTGAAGGCGGTGGCGTGGTCGTTGTAGACCAGCACGACGACGTCGGGCTTCTGCCGCTTCATCCAGTCCTTGTCGAAGTCGTAGCCGGCGAACACCGGCTTCCAGTAGTCCTCGTGCGTCCGGCCGAGGTCGAAGGCCGCGCCGATGGCCGGGATGTGCGAGGTGTAGAGCGAGGCGGTGATGCGGGCCATGGGTCGCTTGTCCTTGTCGGGTCAAAAGGGGAGGTCAGTCCTTCCGGGGACGCTGCGCGTCGCCGTCCTCGCCGATCCTTCGGTTGCCCTCGATCGAGCGCCCCCCCTTGATCATCATCTCGCGATAGGCCTCTTCGCTCATGCCGGTCATCGAGCCCGCCATCTGCTGAAAGCTCTTGCCGTCGGTCGCGCCGATCTTCGACAGAAAGTAGATGTTGCCGCCGAGCGCCATCATCCGGTTCAGGTCGCGGTCGATCACCGCCTGCTTCTGCGCCTCGGTGAGCTTCCAGCCGTCGAGATAGGCGCGCTCGTCGGCCTTGAACTTCGCGCGGTTCTCAGCCTTCATCAGCGACATGCAGAACTGGTTCAGCCAGTACCCCTTGCGCGCCTGCTCGGCGTCGAACACGATCGTGCCGGGGATCTCGTGAAACGCCTTGTCGAGCGCCATCGTCAGACTCCTGTTTCCTCGGGCCAGTAGAGTCGCATCGGATTGTCGACGAGAAGTCGGCGCTGCAAGTCCGCCGTCGGGGCGATCGAGGGCAGGATGTCGACCAGCAGCCCGTCGTCGGGCATGTGGTCCTTGAGATTGGGGTGCGGCCAGTCGGTGCCCCAGATCACCCGCTCGGGGAAGGTCTCCACGACCTTGCGGGCGAACGGGGCGAAGTCGCGATAGGGCCGCCGCTCGCCGTTCAGCGCCGGCGGTCCCGACACCGACAGGCGCTCGGCGCCGGACACTTTCGCCCAGACGTTGGGGTTGTCGCGCATGAATTTCAGGAACAGCGCGAAGTCCGGCCCGTCGACCGGCTTGGTCACGTCCGGCCGGCCCATGTGGTCGACGACCACGGTCGTCGGCAGGGCGGTGAAGAAGTCCCAGAGTTCCGGCAGG
This sequence comes from Roseiarcus fermentans, assembly GCF_003315135.1. Taxonomy (GTDB): domain Bacteria; phylum Pseudomonadota; class Alphaproteobacteria; order Rhizobiales; family Beijerinckiaceae; genus Roseiarcus; species Roseiarcus fermentans. The sequence continues at coordinate 68,028 of NZ_QNRK01000026.1, read as the reverse complement.
TCGACCGCCTCGAAATAGATCACCACGTGCCAGCCGAGCCGGGCGATCCGGCCGGCGATCTCCATCAGCTCGTCCTTGGGCGTGAAGTCGACGAGGCGCTTGACGAAGTTGAACCGGACGCCGCGCACGCCCGCGTCGTGCAGGCGCTGAAGCGCCTCGTCGGTCACGCTCCGGCGCACCGTCGCGACGCCTCGGGCGCGCCCGCCGCTCGCGAGGCAGGCGTCGACCATGGCGCTGTTGTCGGCCCCGTGGCAGGTCGCCTGCACGATCACGTTGCGGGCGAAGCCGAGATGATCGCGCAGCGCGAAGAGCTGCGCCTTGCTCGCGTCGCAGGGCGTGTATTTTCGTTCCGGCGCGTAAGCGAACTCCGCCCCGGGTCCGAACACGTGGCAGTGCGAATCGACGCTGCCCGGAGGCAGGACGAAATCGGGCCGGCTCGGGCCCTCGCACCAGTCGAGCCAGCCTCTGGTCTTTTCGAACGGCCCGCTGACGGGCTTGTCTGCCTGGGTCATGAGCGTCGCCTTCAGTCGAGGTATTTCAGGCCGGCTTTGGCGAGCGGCTCGCGCATCGCGTACATGTCGAGGCCGAGCACGCCGGAGGCGAGCTTTTCCCGCTTCTCGCCTTCGTTGGCCTCGCGCGCGGCGGCCGCGGCCGCGGTCTTCTCCGCCCATTCCCTCGGAACCACCACCACCCCGTCGTCGTCGGCGACGATGGCGTCGCCGGGATTGACGAGGGCGCCGGCGCAGACCACCGGAATGTTGACCGAGCCCAGCGTCGCCTTCACCGTCCCCTTGGCGCTCACGCACTTGCTCCACACCGGGAAGCCCATCTCGGTCAGCGTCCTCACGTCGCGCACGCCCGCGTCGATGATCAGCGCCCGGGCGCCGCGCGCCTTGAAAGAGGTCGCGAGCAGGTCGCCGAAGTAGCCGTCCGTGCATTCGGCGGTGATCGCCGCCACCACCACGTCGCCGGGCTGGATCTGTTCGGCGACGACGTGCATCATCCAGTTGTCGCCCGGGTGCAGCAGCACCGTCACCGCCGCGCCGGACACCTGGGCGCCGGGATAGATCGGGCGCATGTACGGCTGCATCAGGCCGACGCGGCCCATCGCCTCGTGGACGGTCGCGACGCCGAAGCCCGCGAGCCGGTCGACCGACGCACGGTCGGCGCGTTGAATGGCGCGTCGAACGACGCCGAGCTCAGTCATGACGCTTCTCCTTGTCGGGTCGCTTATCGACCCTGGGCCTTCAGCGCGGCGTCGAGGCGCGGATAGACGCGGCGCGCGTTGCCTTCATAGACTTTGTAGCGCTCTTCGGGCGAGAGGTTCGCGGCCGCCTCGATGTAGCGCTTCGTGTCGTCGTAGTTGTGGCCGGTCTCGGGGTCGACGCCGCGCACCGCGCCGATCATCTCGCTGGCGAACAGGATGTTGTCGACCGGAATGACCGTCGTCAGCAGGTCGATCCCCGGCTGATGGTAGACGCAGGTGTCGAAAAAGACATTCTTGAGCAGGTGCTCCCCGAGCAGCGGCTTCTTCAATTCCTGCGCCAGGCCGCGGTAGCGGCCCCAGTGATAGGGCGCAGCGCCCCCGCCGTGCGGAACGACGAACCGGAGCGTCGGAAAGTCCTTGAACAGGTCGCCCTGGATGAACTGCATCACCGCCGTGGTGTCGGCGTTGATGTAGTGCGCGCCGGTGGTGTGGAAGCAGGGGTTGCAGCTGGTCGAAACGTGAACCATCGCCGGAATGTCGTATTCGACCATTTTTTCATAGATCGGATACCAGTGTCGGTCGGTGAGCGGCGGGCTCGTCCACCAGCCGCCCGACGGGTCGGGATTGAGGTTGATGGCGACGAAGCCGTAGTCCCGGACGCACCTTTCCAGCTCGGGGATGCAGGTCTTCGGATCGACGCCCGGGCTCTGCGGCAGCATCGCCGCGCCGATGAAATTGTCGGGAAAGAGCGTTGCGACCCGATGGATCAGCTCGTTGCAGATCGCGGCCCACGTCGAGCTCACGGAAAAATCGCCGATGTGATGGGCCATGAAGCTCGCGCGGGGCGAGAAGATGGTCAGATCGGCGCCGCGCTCGCGCATGAACCGGAGCTGGTTCGTCTCGATCGAGTCCCGCAGCTCGTCGTCGCTGATCTTCAGCTCGGACGGCTTCGGCATCACGGAGGGATCCTTGATCCCCGCGATCTGCCGGTTGCGCCAGTCTTCCAGCGCCTTCGGCGCCGTCGTGTAATGCCCGTGACAGTCGATGATCATGGTCCTGGATTGCCTCGCGTGTCTCTCAAGCGTTCGTTCGGCCGGAAAGGTGGGCGAGGGACCCGCGCCCGCGTCGCCGGCGACCGCCCGAGGGTCGCCCGCAGGTTCTGGAGCGTGCAGACGCCCGGCCGCGCCGGGCGTCCGCCGCGTCGCGACCATGACGCCGAGGTCGGCCCTGCTGTCCCCCTGTGTCGCCGCACCGGATCGCGTTCCTCCCTCCGTCGGCCCCGCCGAGGCCAACGCCGGCTCGGGGTCTTGGCCCAACTGCGTGCGGCGACCCGCGAATCGGCTGTCCGGCGTTCGGCCGGCGCCGCTTCAGGTTCGCCGCATGGGTGAGAAAAATCTACCCCGGCGAGCGTCTCCGCGCCAGCGCGTTGACGCCGGGCGGGCGCCGTTCGCGCGCGCAAAGATCGGACGCCTCGCCGACGCCGAAGCCGACCCCGGCGAGGCGCGGATGGTCCGATCTTTCGCCTCCCGCGCGCCTCGAGCCGGCGGCCTCGCTGCGCTCAGACCGGCTTTACCGAGACCAGCGTGATTTCGGTGCCGGTCTGCCCCGTCGTTCCGATCTGATGGCCGTCGCTGGTGAACGACCAGGCGAGATTGTTGGCGGACAGATAGGCCGCGGAATAGTTGCCCTGGAGGAAGAGGTACGAGCTCGTCTGCGTTCCATTGCTGACGCTCAGACCGCCGTCGAGCGTCCCGAAGCTCGCATTGGCGCCGAGCGCCATATGCCCCGAGGCGTAGGCGAAGTCGCGCAGGTCGATCGAATCGCCTGCAGCGAGACCGTAGACATTGCCGTAGAAAGGCGATGTCGCGTTCGGCGCGCCGTAGTTGTCGAGGATCAGGGTCCCTCCCGAGCCGCCGCCGAAATGGACGTCGTTGTCGGCCGTGGCGGCGAATTCGACCGAACCCGACCCGTTGATGTCGGTGACGCCGCCGCCGTAGACCGCGCCCTTGGCCACGATCTTGCTGCCCGCGTCGGCGATCAGCGCCCCGGCATTGTATATGGCTGTGTCGATCGTCAACCCGGCCGCCGAGTCGGATTGGATCGTTCCGCCGTTGTTGAGGAACGTCGTGGAGGTCGTGGCGTTGAAGGGGGCCGAATTGAGCGTGAGGCCGCCCGGGCCGGTCGCGTCGATGGTCGCCCCGACGGCGTTGTTGATCGTCATGGACGCGTCTCCGATCACGCCCGAGCCCTCGATCGTGTCGCCCCTGTTGTTCAGCGTCGCGCCGTTCGTCGATGACGCGCCGGGCCCGCTGAGAATGGAATTCTCCGCGCCTCCGAGAACGATCGTTCCCCCTCCCAGTAGGGTCCAGATCTGGCCGGCCGCGATGTCGACCCCCGTGGCGGCGGTCGACCCGTTGAGGTCCACCGCCCCCGCGCCCGTCCAGTGGTCGTCAACGACGAGGGTCGAATTGTTGGCGACGGTCACGGTTCCGTTGTTGAGCACTTTGTCTTCGAGGACGTCGAGAGAATCGCCGGACGTCGTGCCGACCTTGCCGCCCGACGAGATCGACAGATAGGCTTGGTGGGAGATGGCCGCGTTGTTGTCGAGGACGACGCTCCCGGAGCCAATCGTCTCGACGACGCCGCCGCCGCTGCTGACCTGGGCGCCGTTCAGCGTCAGCGCGCCGGCGCCGCTCGCGATCAGGTAACCGGCGTTGCCGAAAGCGCCGCCGATCGTCAGGCCGCCGGCGCCGGTCGTCTCGACCGTTCCGGCGCTGTAGTCGCTCGATTCGCTGCCCGCGGCGACAGCCGAACTGTCGCCCACGATCGTCAGCCCGACGGAATCGTCCGCGTTCACGACGCCGGTCGGCGCGACATACAGTCGGAGCCACGAGTCGCCGATCGTGCCCGCTCCGTTGATCGTCGCGTAATCGCTGAGTTGTTGACCTTCGAGGTTGCTGTCGATCAGGTTTTGTGCGCTGTTGGAGAGTGTGACCGTCCCGCCGTAGACGCTGGCGCCGTTGTTGAACACTTCGAGCGTCGAACCCGCGAGCGACAGGCCGCCCGCGCCGGAGTTATAAACAGACGCGTTGAGGTTGAGCGTCGAATTGTTGGCGACGGCGATCGTCCCGGCGTTCTCGATCGTCCCGGACAGGACGTCTCCGACATAGGCGTTGTTCGCCCCGACGGCCGCCGTATTTCCGGAGGTCGTGGCGATCTTTCCGCCAGACGCGACCGTGATGACGCCGTTGAGGCTGATCCCGCCGATGTTGAGCACGGCGACGGCGCCCTTTGCGACGGTCAGCGTTCCCAGGCCCTCGACGTCGGCGTCGAGCGTCAGCGCGCCAGTCCCGGTGTCCAGCAACCGGCCGTCCTGATACAGGAGGCTCGCGATCGTGAGCCCGCCCGTCCCGGTGTTTTCGAGCAGACCCTGGTTCCCGATCGCGTTCGCGCCGGTGTTGAGGACGAGCGCGGCGGCGCCGTTGGCGTTGATCACGCCGTTGTGATCGTTCAGCAGAATGAGGCCGTTTCCGCCCGTCGCGCCGGCGCCGTTGCCGATCTGGCCCGATCCGGAAATCGTCCCGTTCTTGTTTTCCAGCGTGTTCCCGCCGCCTGTCGTCGCGCCGCCAATCTGGGCGTTGCCGGACAGCGCGACGGTCGCGCCGTTGAAGAGGCCCATCCAGGGGGCGAGAACCTGCAGTCGCGCCAGGGCGCCCGTCGAACCGATGTTCAGAGTCCCGGACCCGTTGATCTCGGCCGAGTCGCCGCTGGGGCTGCCCGCTTCGCCGAAGTTCAGCGTCGCGCCGGCGCCGACGTGGATCGTTCCGAGAAGGTAGGCATTCGAATACCAGGCCGAGGTTCCGAAAACGGTGAAGACGCCGCCGGTGAGATTGAGCGTCGCGTTCGGGTCGACCTCGAGAAAATCCACAGTCTCGTTGGTCGAACTCGTGACCGTGTAGGCCACGCCGAGCGCGGGCAGATCCGCGTCGGTCGTTGCGCCGGGAACGGCGCCGCCGCTCCAGTCGCCAGCCGTCCCGAACGGACCGCCAGCCTTGTTTTTCCAGGAAGAAAGGACGCCCATGACGTTGCCTCCGACACCCGCCGAACAGGAAACTCTTCGGCAGTGGTATTTACTGTCAACAATGGTTGCTGCGCTGGAAAAAGTCAAAGCGACTCTGGTCTGTCAACATGCGGTCTCACGACGCGCTTCCCGGGCGCGCAAAGACCCCGAATTCGCGGACTGGCGACCCTGTCCCGATCGGCGGCGGCAGGCGCCTGGCGAATCTGGCCGACGGACGCCACAAGCTTTCGCTCCCCGACTCGCAACCGGCTTTCCGGCGCCCTATATGTCGAAAAATTGACGTCACGGTCGTCGTTACGGCCGCGAGCCCCCCGAACCTCCCGGACCTTCGATGACCGCGCACGCCCCAGTCCCTCAGGTCGCCCATTTCACCCTGAAGAACGGCCTCGAGGTCGTGGTCATTCCCGACCACCGCGCCCCCGTCGTCACCCACATGGTCTGGTACCGCAACGGCGCCGCCGACGATCCGCCGGGCAAGTCCGGCATCGCCCATTTCCTCGAGCACCTGATGTTCAAGGGCACCGCAGCCCACCCGAAAGGCGAGTTCTCCGAATATGTCGCCTCGATCGGCGGACAGGAGAACGCCTTCACCGGGCCCGACTTCACCGCCTATTTCCAGCAGGTCGCCAAGGAGCACCTGAAGACGTGCATGGCGTTCGAGGCCGACCGGATGACCGGCCTCGTGCTGACCGACGACGTCGTCGCGCCCGAGCGCGACGTGGTGCTGGAAGAACGCCGGATGCATTGCGACACCGATCCCGGCGCGCAGCTCGGCGAAGCGGTGCAGGCGACGCTGTTCACCCATCACCCCTACGGCGTGCCGATCATCGGCTGGAGCCACGAGATCGAGGGCCTCGGCCGCGAGGACGCGCTCGCCTATTACCAGCGCTTCTACACGCCGGAGAACGCCATTCTCGTCGTCGCCGGCGACGCCGACCCGGCCGAGACGCTGGCGCTGGCCGAGGAGACCTACGGCAAGGTCGCCTCGCGCGGCGAACCGCCCCGGCGCGTCCGCCCGCTGGAGCCGCCGTCGGTCGCCGACCGGCTCGTCACCGTGCGCGACGAGAAGGTTCAGCAGCCGAATTGGCAGCGCCATTACCTCGTCCCGTCGTGCCGCACCGCGGCGGAAGGCGAATCGGAAGCGCTCGACGTGCTCGGCCACCTGCTCGGCGGCGGCCAGACGAGTCTCCTCTATCGCGATCTGGTGATGGAGCAGAAGCTCGCGGTCTCGTCCTGGGCCTATTACCACGGCACGGCGCTCGACCAGAGCCGGTTCATCGCCAACGCGTCGCCCGCGCCCGGCGTGAGCCTCGAGGCGCTCGACAAGGCGTTCGACCGCGTGCTGGCGAAGTTCCTGGTCGAGGGCGTGGACGAGAGCGCGCTCGAGCGGGCCAAGACCCGCCTCGTCGCCGACGCGATCTACGCCCGCGACAGCCAGTCCGACCTCGCCCGCTGGTACGGCTCCTCGCTCGCGCTCGGCCAGACGATCCGCGACGTCGAGGACTGGTCGTCGAAGATCGAGGCGGTCGACGCCGAAGCGGTGCTCGCCGTCGCGCGAAAATGGCTGGTCGGCAAGCCCGCCGTCACCGGACATCTCCTGCCGCTCGAAGCCGAGGCCGCGTAAGCGGCCCGACTGACCATCCCGTTCGGAAACGCCCCATGCAAAAGCACGCCGTCGTCTCGTCGCCCGAAACCGCCGTCAACGTGAAGCCGCTGGTCACCCCGCGCGGCCTGATCGTCTGGCTGGTCGAATCCTACGCCGTTCCTCTGGTCTCGCTCGACTTCGCCATGCGCGGCGGCGCCGCGCAGGACCCGCCGGACAAGGCCGGCCTCGCCATGCTGACCGCGAGCCTGCTCGACGAGGGCGCGGGCGATCTCGATTCGCAGGCCTTCCAGAGAGCCATGGACGAGAAGGCGGTGGAGATCAGCTTTCGCAACGACCGCGAGCACATGTCGGGGCGGATGCGCACGCTGGTGAAGAACCTCGATCGCGCCGCCGAGTTGCTGCGGCTGGCGCTGAACGCGCCGCGCTTCGACGAGGAGCCTTTCTTACGGGTGCGCGAGCACGCCAACGCGCGTCTGCGCCACGACGCCAACGATCCGGCGACGCTGGCCGCGCGCGCCTGGCGGTCGAACGCCTTCCCCGGCCATCCGTACGGCTTGCCCGCCGACGGGACGCTGGAGACGCTGGCCAAGATCGAGCGCGCCGACCTCGTGGCGGCGGCGAGGCGGGTGATCGCGCGCGACAAACTGGTGATCTCGGTGGTCGGGGCGATCGACGAAAAGGGCGCGGCGGCGCTGGTCGACCGGGTGTTCGCCGAGCTGCCGGCCGCGGGCGACCTCGAGACCGTTCCCGAGGCGCCGTTCGGCGCGCTCGGGCGGATCGACACGGTGGCGCTCGACGTGCCGCAGTCGACCATCCGTTTCGGTCGCCCCGGCCTCAAGCGCGACGATCCCGATTTCATCCCGAGCCTGGTGGCGGCGCACGTGCTCGGCGGTCACGGCAACATGACCTCGCGCCTGTTCCGCGAGGTGCGCGAGAAGCGCGGCCTCGCCTACACCGTGTTCGGCGCCTTCTACGCCCTCGACCACGGCGGCTTCTTCTACGGCGGCACCACCACCAAGAACGAGCGGGCGCGCGAGAGCTTCGACGTCGCCTCGGCCGAGATCCGCGACGTGGCGCTGAACGGGCTCGGCGAGGAGGAACTCGAGAAGGGCAAGACCTATTTGATCGGCTCCTATCCGCTGCGCTTCGACACCTCGCTCAAGATCGCGGCGCAGCTGGTGCTGATCCAGCTCGAAGGCCGCGCGCCGGACTGGCTGGTCGAGCGCAACCGCCAGATCGGCGCGGTGACCGGCGCCGACGTCCGGCGCGCCGCCGCCCGCGCCTTCGGCGACGGCTCGCTGTACACGACGGTGGTCGGCAAGCCCGAGGGGTTTTGAGGGGCAAAGCGTCCGGGGCGGCGCAGGCGGGGACGCCGTCGTTGCTGGCGACCCCGATTCGAGCCGTCGCGGAGCCCGAGGCGGGTCGTCGGGAACCGCGTGGGTCTATGCCTCCCAGTCCTCGACCCCGAGCCCCGGCACGCGCTCGAATTCCGATCGGTTCGATGTGACGAGAACGGCGCCTCGGCGACGGGCCTGCGCGGCGATCAGCTCGGCGCGTCTCGCACCTCATCGCAAGCCCATGTCCGCCGAAGAACCGGGCCTTTTCGGCGCCAGGGGGAACGCGCGCGGCTTTCCTGAGGCGCGCGCGCCTCAGCCCATCATCGCCGCGCTGGCGGCCGGGCATCGCAACCGCCACGAGACGCCCTCCTCGGCGAAGCGGTACTCGACCTCGCCGCCGAGCGCCGAGCGCACGAGGCGCTCGACCAGAATCGAGCCGAAACCGCGCGTCGCCGGCGGGCTGACCGGCGGGCCGCCGCGCTCGGTCCACTCGAGCCGGAATATCGACTCGCCGTCGCGGTTCCGCTCCAGGGCCCAGACGACGTCGATCCAGCCGGCCTCGTTCGAAAGCGCCCCGTATTTCGCCGCGTTGGTCGCCAGTTCGTGGAACGCCATGCCGAGCGTCTGCGCCGCCGAGGCGGTCACCGCCACCTCGTCGCCCTTCGCCCGCACCCGCTCGTCGAGCCCGCCGAAATGGGCGAGCTGCGACGCCAGCAGGTCCTTGACCGTCACCTCGCGCCAGTCGTGGCGGACGAGAAGGTCCTGCGCGGCGGCGATCGCCTGGAGCCGCTGCTCGAACCGTTGCAGGAAGTCGCCCGGACTGCGCGCGGCGGTCTGGCGCGCCACGCTCTGAATCAGCGCCAGCGAATTCTTGGCCCGATGGTTGATCTCGTGCAGCAGCACCTGCTGCTGCGCCTCATGGCGCTTGTGCTCGCTCATGTCGGTGACGAGGGTGATGACGTGCGACGGTCGGCCGCGCGCGTCGCGCAGCAGCGACACGTGCTTGCGCGCCCACAGGACTTCGCCGTTCTCGCGCAGGTAGCGATTGTCGATCTCGAAGGCGGACCTCTCGCCGGCGACGAGCTTCGCCATCTCGGCGATCTTCTCCGGACGGTCCTCGGGATGGAGGAATTCGGCGAACGACCGTCCGACGAGGTCCTCCGCCCGGCGACCGACCATCGCGGCGTAGGCCGGGTTGCACGACACGTAGCGTCCGTCGAGATCGGCGATGGAGATCCCGGTGGCGGCGTTCTCGAACACCCCGCGGAAGCGCGCCTCGCTTTCGGCCAGAGCCTCCTCCGCGCGCTTCCGCCCGCTGATGTCCTGGACGGTTCCGAGAAAATGGGTCACGGCGCCGTCGGGCCCGCGCTGCGGGCGATAGTTGACGACGAACGTCATCGGCCGCCCGCTGACCGGGTCGATGTCCTCGACCTCCGTTCCCTCGATCGCCTCGCCCCGGGCGAGACGCGGCTCGAGCGCGCGCAGGGTCTCGACGGTAACGTCGGACAGGACCTCCTCGGCGCGCTTGCCGATCATCTCGGCGGCGGGCTTGTGGTTGATCTCCGCCAGCCGTTCGTTGACCCGCACGAAGCGGAAGTCGCGGTCGAACAGGACGATGCCGATCGGCGCGGCATTGTAGAGCGCTTCGACCTCCCGCGCGCGGGCGCTGGCGCTGGCCTCGCTCGCCCGCAGCGCCGCCTCGGCGCGCTTGAGATCCTCGATGTCGGTATTGCTGCCGAACCATTTGCGGATCCGGCCGGATGCGTCGCGCAAGGGAACCGCCAGCGTGCGGAACCATCGGTACGCGCCGTCGTGACGGCGAATGCGGAACTCGACTGCGAGGTTCAGGCCGTTGCCGGCCGCTTCGCGCCAGCGCGTCGCGGCGCGCTCCCGGTCGTCGGGGTGCAGGCGGTCCTGCCATCCGTACCCCAGTTGCTCCGCCTCCGGCGCGCCCGTGTAGGCCAGCCACTGCGGGCTGAGGTAGTCGCAGGCGCCCGTCGAATCGCAGGTCCAGACGAGCTGGGGCAGCGATTCCGCCACCTCGCGGAAATCGATCGTCGAGAGGTCGCGCGCGACGGCGAGCGGCCGCCGCTGCGTCGTGACGTCGATATGGACGCCCTGAAGGATCGGGGATCGGTCGGTCCCCCGCTCGACGACGCCGCGGTCGTGAATGTGGCGGATCGCGCCGTCGGGCCGGACGATCCGGAACTCACGCGCGAACGGTCCGCCCGCGGCGAGCAGCGCGCGCGTCGCCAGCGCGACCGCCTGACGGTCGTCGGGATGAATGAACGCATCGAATTCCACGCCGTCGGGAAGCGCGTCGAGGCCATAAAGCCGGGCCAGCTCCTCGGACCAGATCAGACGCTGTTCCGCGAACCGCCATTGGTAAGCCCCGATCCCTGGAAGGCGTATGTTTTCGATGCATAGATTCTGGTTGAACTGCATGGCGAGCGCCCGTGACCCAGTCCAAGAGATGTAAGATACCCTGGACAAGGTCAAGACGGCGCGACACTCGATAAACACTCCTCTCCGGAGCGTCACAGTCTGGACATGCCGTGAATCGGCCGCATCCGGGACGGCGGCCCGAATGAATTTGCGCCCCGGGACCTTTTACTGCGGTCGGATGGCCGGTTGTACGAGCCGCCGCTATTGCGGCGCGGCGGTCAGCGGCTCGAGCGGACGCGCGATCGCGCCGCGGGCGACGTCGGCGGCGAAGCGCCGCAACCCTTCCGGCTCGTTGCCGTTCGGATGGACGAGGACGATCGAGCCCGGCCCTGGCTTCTGGCCGATCGCCAGCCACGCGTCGGCGCCGAGGGTGACGAGATGGAAGCGGCGGACCGTCTGCATAAGCGGGTCCGAGGACACGAGGCCGGGGAAGCGGAAGAACAGCGACGGCGTCTCGCCGTTGGCGATCAGCAGCCGTTCGGTGTCGAGAATCTCGCGCTCCGGATCGACCCGCCGGCTCAGGAGGAAGTTCGAGGCGTCGGGGATCTTGCGCCGATAGGGGTGGGTGAAGGTGTGGTTGACCCAGAGGATGGCGAGTCGTCCGGAGTCGCGCTGGTCGGTCAGCCAGCGAAAGTCGGCGCCGTGGCGCTCGAGCCACAGCCCGGAGATCGACAGCGCCACCGGAGCGTGCGGGCCGGTGGTCTCGAGCTCCGCGAAAAAACCGCGATCGAGCGGACGGGCGCTCGGGCAGAGGTCGCCGGTGACGAAGGCGCCGGCGGGCGCGCCGCGGACGAGGCCCGCGTTCTCCAGAAAGCCGCGATGGGCGATCCCCGGCGCCCCGGCCGAGGCCGCGATCGCCCGGCCCATCCGGGTCGGCGCGAGTTCGTCCTCGCTCGCGTCGCGGCAGGTCCAGCACGCCGCCCGTTCGAGCCGGGTGGTCAGCGCCTCGGGGTCGGCGAGCAGCGCCAGCCTTTCGCCGCCGACCGTGAGGGTCCGGATGGCGAAGGCGCGGCGTCCGTCCTCCGAGGAGCAGACCTGAAGCGTCGGCCGGTAGTCGCCGACGGCGGCGAGACCGCCGGGGGACGGCGCAGCCTTGACGGCGCAGTCGGCGGCCGGGGCGGCGCGGGAAAGACCAGCGAGGACGGCGAGGGCGGCGAGCAAACAGAGAAAGCGGGGCAAAGGCGGGACGCGGGTTGAGGAGCGAAGGCGGGGCAGGCTTATCGGAACCAGGCGCCGGTCGCCAGCCGACGCCGAACGCCGTTGAGACATCTCCGGCCAGGCTTTCGAGCCGGAAGGGCCTTGGCTACTCCGCCGCCTTCACGGCCGGGTTGTTCGGGTGCGCGGTCCACGGCAGCGGCGCCCGCTCGTAGGCGAGGCCGGTGCGCGGATCGACCCCCTGCGTCTGGTGGTCGAGCGTGATGCAGCCCTCGACCGGACAGACGAGCACGCACAAATTGCAGCCGACGCATTCGCTCTCGTTCACCTCGAACACCCGTCCGCCGTCGAGCTTCGCCACGATCGCCTGGTGCGAGGTGTCCTCGCACACGATGTGGCAGCGACCGCACTTGATGCAAAGATCCTGATGGATGTGGGCCTTGGCGACGTAATTGAGGTTCAGATGCTGCCAGTCGGTGATCGAGGCGACCGCGCGGCCGCGAAAATCGTCGATTCGCGCGTAGCCCTTGCGGTCCATGTAGGCGGCGAGGCCCGACGTCAGCTCCTCGACGATCCGGAATCCATAGGTCATCGCCGCGGTGCAGACCTGCACCGTGCCGGCGCCGAGCGCGATGTATTCGGCGGCGTCGCGCCACGTCGTCACCCCGCCGATCGCCGAGATCGGCAGGCCTCTGGTCACGGAGTCGCGGGCGATCTCCGCCACCATCGCGAGCGCGATCGGCTTCACCGCCGGCCCGCACATGCCGCCGTGGGTGCCCTTGCCGTCGATCGCCACGTCGGGCGTCATCCGGTCGAGATCGATCCCCATGATCGAATTGACGGTGTTGATCAGCGACACCGCGTCGGCGCCGCCCTGTTTCGCCGCCCGCGCCGGCTGGCGGATGTCGGAGATGTTGGGGGTCAGCTTGACGATCACCGGCATGCGGGTGTGCGCCTTGCACCAGCGCGCGACCATCTCGACGTATTCGGGCACCTGTCCGACCGCCGAGCCCATGCCGCGCTCCGACATGCCGTGCGGGCAGCCGAAATTGAGCTCGATCCCGTCGCACTCGGTTTCCTCGACCCGGGCGAGGATCGCCTTCCACGATTCTTCGTCGCACGGCACCATCAGCGACGTCACCAGCGCCCGGTCGGGCCAGGCGCGCTTGACCTCCTTGATCTCGCGCAGATTGATCTCGAGGTCGCGGTCGGTGATCAATTCGATGTTGTTGAGCGCGATCAGCCGGCGGTCGGGGCCGTGGATGGCGCCGTAGCGCGCGCCCGACACGTTGACCACCGGCGGCCCGGCCTCCCCAAGCGTCTTCCACACCACGCCGCCCCAGCCGGCGCGGAAGGCGCGCTCGACGTTGACCTTGCGGTCGGTGGGCGGGGCGGAGGCGAGCCAGAACGGGTTCGGCGACTTGATGCCGAGAAAATCGCTGCGCAGATCGGCCATGGGACCCTCGCGTTGTTCAGGCTGCGACGCCGAGCGCCGAAAGAATGGAGCGCGCGGCCCGCTTGCCGTCCTCGACCGCGGCGACCGTCAGGTCCTCGCCGCCGAGCGCGCAGTCGCCGCCGGCCCAGACGCCGGGGACGCTGGTGCGCCGCTCGGCGTCGACCACGATGCGGCCGTCCTTCACCTCGACGCCGGCGCTGTCGAGCGCCTCGAGCGCGCCGCGCTGGCCGATGGCGGTGAACAGCATGTCGGCCTCGATGCGGAACACCGAGCCCGGCGCCGCCAGCACGCCCTCGTGCTCGTGGGTGTCCTCGAACAAGACGCCGCTGAACACGCCCGCGTGGCTCTCGATCGCCACCGGCCGCGCCCAGGTGCGAATCACCACGCCGTTGGTCTGGGCGAGCTCGCGCTCGAACCGGCTCGCCTTCATCTGCTCCTCGCCGCGCCGATAGACGATCGTCACGTTCTGAGCCCCGAGCTTCTTCGACTGCACCGCGATGTCGATCGCGGTCATGCCGCCGCCGATGACGACGACGCGGCGCCCCACCGGCAGCAGCGTCAGGTCCGGGGCCTGGCGCAGCGCGCCGATATACTCGACCGCGTCGGCGACGTTCTCGAGCTCGGCTTCGCCCGGCAGGCCGAGCTTGTTGGTCGCTCCGAGCCCCATCGCCAGGAAGGTCGCGTCGTAGTCGCGGCGAAGATCGTCGAGCCCGACGTGCTCGCCGAGCCTGACGCCGTAGAGCGCCTCGATCCCGCCGACCGAGAGAATGAACGCCGCCTCCTTCGCCGCGAAATCGTCGACCGACTTGTAGGCGGCGATGCCGTATTCGTTGAGGCCGCCCGGCTTCGGGCGCGCCTCGAAGATCGTCGATTCGACCCCCGCGAGGCTGAGCGCGTGAGCGCAGGCGAGGCCGGCCGGACCGGCGCCGACGATCGCGACCCGCTTTCCGGTCGGCGCGGCGCGGGTGAAGGGCGAGCGTCCGGTCTCGATCAGGGCGTCGGTCGCCCAGCGCTGCAGAAGCCCGATTCGGACCGGCTTGCCCTCCGCTTCCTCGCGCACGCAGGCTTCCTCGCACAAAGTCTCGGTCGGACAGACCCGCGCGCACATGCCGCCCATGATGTTGGCGTCGAAGATCGTCCGGGCCGCGCCGGCGCGGTTGTCGGCGGCGATCTGGCGGATGAACAGGGGGATGTCGATCGCGGTCGGGCAGGCCTGCTGGCACGGCGCGTCGAAGCAGAAATAGCAGCGATCGGCCTCGACCCTGGCCTCGTGCGGGCCGAGCGGCGGATGGAGGTCGGAAAAATTCGCGTCGAGGGTCTTTCGGTCCAGCCGCGCGGTGGCGACGTCGGACAGTCCCTGGGGGCGGGCGGCGATCGGCATGGCGTCTCCCGGAAAGGCCACCGCGACCGACGGGCGCGGGGCAAACCTGACCGAATGGTCAAGTCTTTCGCGGCGCGTCCCTCCTGTCAAGCGCCTGTCATCGTGGCCGCAAATCCCGCGTCCTTTTTGAGGTCGCCGCGGGCGCGCCGCGCCCGCCAACGACAGGGGCGGCGTTTCATAAAACTGTCGCCGGACCGTCGGACTGTGCGCGTTCGAAGCGGTTCGGGGTTCCGGCGGGCGGGCATGAAAATCTTCAAGGTCGTCGTCTTCGCGCTGCTGGCGCTCAACGTCGTCGTGTTTCTCTGGAACGCCCCGCAGCACGAGGCGTTCGACCAGCTCGGCTGGGTGATCCTGCTTTCGACGTTTCTGTACGAGACGTCGGCGCTGGACAAGGCCTACGCCTCGCCGCTGGAAAAGTACGGACTCTACGCCGCCCTCGCGGTCGGCTACGGCCTGGCCATTTTCGCCTGTTATTCCTATTGGTCGGCCGGCGACACGCTCGGCTTCCTGAACTCCTGCACCTGGCTCTCGGTGTGCGCCGTGCTCGCCTACGACGTCTATGCGCCGGGCGAATACGGCGGCCTCGAATGGCGCGTGCGCAACGGGGTGAAGATCGCCCTGTACGCGGCGCTCGTCGCCTACGCCGCGACCTGGGCCTGGAGGGGCTTCGTCAGCGACGGCGGCCTCAGCGGCTTCCTCGATTTCTACGACGCCGCCCTCTGGATCGTCTGCTTCGCGGTGATCGAGCTCAACGTGTTCAATTTCGAGACCAGCGAAGAGGCGCCGGCGGCGGCGCGCGTCACGGCGTCCTGACACGCCGGGGAAACCGGCGACCCGCGCCTGCGGGACCGGAATGTCGACATCGCTCGGAAATCGGCGCCCCCGGAGTCGCAGCGGTCTTGCGTTGCACCGAGCGCCTTGGCAAAGTCCGCGCCCTCTTCGAGGCGCGTTCAGCGTCGACCGTGTATCGGAAGTCCTCACGATGAAAGTCACCATCGAGCGTTCGGTCCTGCTCAAGGCTCTGGGACACGTTCATCGTATCGTCGAGCGCCGCAACACCATTCCGATTCTCGCCAACGTGCTGATCGAGGCGGCGGACGGCAAGCTGGCGCTCAAGAGCACCGACCTCGACCTCGAGGCGACCGAGCAGGCCGCGGCGGACGTCGTCCAGCCCGGCGCGACCACGGTCCCGGCGCATGTCATCTACGACATCGTGCGCAAGCTGCCAGAGGGCGCGCAGGTGAGCCTCGAGATCGCCGGCGACACCGGGCAGCTGCTGCTGCGCTCCGGCCGTTCCCGCTTCTACCTGCAGGCGCTGCCGGCGTCCGACTTCCCCGACCTCACCTCGGGCGCCTTCTCGCATGCCTTCACCCTGCCGGCGGTCGAGCTCAAGCGCCTGATCGAGAACACCCAGTTCGCCATCTCGACCGAGGAGACGCGCTACTATCTCAATGGCATCTACCTGCACACGGCCGATGTCGGCGGGACGCCGACCCTGCGCGCGGTGGCGACCGACGGCCACCGCCTGGCGCGCGTCGATGCGCCGGCGCCGCAGGGCGCGATCGGGATGCCGGGCGTGATCGCGCCGCGCAAGGCGGTGAACGAGGTGCTGAAGCTGCTCGAGGACCCGACCCAGGACGTCAAAATCGAGATCTCCACCGCCAAGGCCCGCTTCCAGTTCGGCGACGTGGTGCTGACCACCAAGCTGATCGACGGCACCTTCCCCGACTATCAGCGCGTCATCCCGGTCGGCAACGACAAGCGTCTCGTGGTCGACAAGGATCCGTTCGAGAAGGCGGTCGACCGCGTCTCGACGCTGTCGTCCGAGCGCGGGCGCGCGATCAAGCTGTCGGTCGCCGAGGGCCGGATGACGCTCTCGGTCAACAACCCGGACTCGGGCTCGGCGAGCGAGGAGATCGAGGTCGACTACGATTCGACCCCGATCGACATCGGCTTCAACGCCCGCTACCTGCTCGACATCCTCGGCCAGCTCGCCGGCGACACGGCGCTGATCGTCATGGCCGACCCCGGCTCGCCGACCCTGATCCAGGACCGCGACGGCGCGAGCGCGCTCTACGTGCTGATGCCGCTGCGGGTGTGAACGGGCGTTCGTCCGTCCCTGCGAGGCTGAGGCTTTTCGGTCGAGATTTCAAGACATCAGCCGTCGCCGATTCGCCTCGTTCACAGGGTGTGTCCGCGAGCGACAGCGCCTTCGTCGTCCGGCATCGCGACGCGCCCGAAGGGCGACGCGGCCGTCATCGCGAGGAGCCCGAAGGGCGACGCGGCCGTCATCGCGAGGAGCCCGAAGGGCGACGCGGCGATCCAGGAGCCGTCTGCACTGCCGTCTGCCGAAGCGCTGGACTTCCTGGCGGCAGGCGTCGGCGTCCCGGACTCCTGGATCGCCACGTCGCTTCGCTCCCCGCGATGACGGCGTTCAGGCGAACCCCAGTTGGGAGAACCCCCAATGGCTTGACCTGACCGCCGCCCGACCCGCGGTGGCCGCTCGACTTTCGCACCGAAATCGCGCCGGAGGCGCCAACATGCCGTCGCTCATCCATCTCGTCGCCTTCGCGCTGGTCGCGCTCGGCCTGGTCCTGACGCCGGGACCGAACATGATCTATCTGATTTCGCGATCCATCATCCAGGGGCGCGCCGCGGGCCTGATCTCGCTCGGCGGGGTGGCGCTCGGTTTCGTCTTCTACATGCTCTGCGCGGTGTTCGGGATCACGGCGCTCGTCTTCGCCGTCCCCTACGCGTATGACGCGCTGCGCCTGACGGGCGCGGCCTATCTGGCCTGGCTCGCCTGGCAGGCGCTGCGGCCGGGCGGCCGATCCCCGTTCGAGGTCAGGGCTCTGCCGATCGACAGCCCGCGCAAACTGTTCGCGATGGGCCTCGTCACCAATCTGCTCAACCCGAAAGTCGCGATGCTCTATCTGTCGCTGCTGCCGCAATTCATCGACACGAACGCCGGCAGCGTCCTGTCGCAGTCCCTGATCCTCGGCTCGACGCAGATCGCGATCAGCGTGACCGTCAACGCCGTCATCGCGATCATGGCCGGGTCGATCGCCGCTTTCCTGAAGGCGCGGCCGTCCTGGGCGGTCGCGCAACGCTGGCTGATGGGCGGGGTGCTCGCCGGCCTCGCCGTTCGCATGGCCTCAGAAAGCCGCCGTTGAGCTCGTCGCCGGCGCTTCGGAGTCGGGCGAGGAGGTCTCACGCGCCTCTCTCTTCGGCCGCATGCGCCGCGAACCGCGCCGTCACGCTCCTGTAGCCGCGCGGGCCTAAATCGACTCCGCGGACTGGCGATTGCGCCAGGTGGGGGGTTTGGCTCGGGAAAACCTCACCCTGTCGAAGTTGCGACCCCATGGGCCGCCCCGAAAGGTCAAGAGGAGCACGTCATGGCGAAGGACAAGCATCCGGCGAGCGAGCATCATCTTCAAGCGGCCGCGCATCATCAGGCGGCGGCCCATCATCACCTTCAGGCCGCCCATCTCCACAAGATCGGCGAGCACGACGACGCGCAGGAACACGCGGACGCCGCGCACGAGCATAGCGAGGAAGGGCACAAGCACTCGACGACCGCCAAGGACCATTCCGGCGAAGCGTAAGCTTTTGCGCCGTTACTCCCAACCCCGTCATTGCGAGGAGCGAAGCGACGAAGCAACCCATGCCGCCGCTTGCCTCCTGCGGAAAAAATCGCTCCGTCTTCTGCTCGCAACGAAGGGCGGCGGGACGATCAGAGGGCGCAACAGCGGCCCAGCGGCCCTGGATCGCTTCGCTTCGCTCGCGATGACGGCGCTGTTCGCTGCCGGCTTGGGAGTTACTTTGCGCCGCTCGACCGACGGTAACTCCCAAGCCGTCCGCCGCTTTCCTCCTCCGTGAAGCGAAGCGAAACGGGGGAGGGGGACCACCCGAAGGGTGGTGGAGGGGGCCCGCTGGGCTACGGCTTCGCGGTTGCATCGCTCTGCGGTGACTAGCCCGGATCGGACCCCTTCGAAGCCGGCGCCGTATATTTTCGCTCGATCGCCTGGCGCATCGCCCTGCGCGAGCGCGCCGGATCGGCTTCCGCCGCCTCGATCCGCTCCGCTTCCGACGCCAGATCGTCGTCCTTGATCGCGTCGTGGATCCAGGTCGAGACGTCGCCCGCCTTCAGGTGATGCAGCCAGGTTCGGTCGTCGACCCCGTCCGCCATCTGCAGGAAGATCGTGAGGTTCTGAGCGCGCAAGTTGAGCGCGCCGTCGGGGCCGCGGAAATAGAAGCTCTTGTCCTCGCCGAGCTCGCCCTCGGCGTATTTGCGCGTGTGGCGCTCCATCTTGGCGGCGGGCGCGCGCGGCGCGACGAATTCCGGCGCCCGGGGCGAGGAGCGCCGCCAGAACAGCGCCTGCCCGTGTTCCGCCGGGCCCTCGGGCAGCGGCGGCGGCGCGATCGACAGGGCCCGGCAGAAGGCGGCGATCGTCTCGGCGGGCCGGGTTCCGACTGCGAACACGTCGTCGACGCGCGCGAGCGCTTCGGCCGAGACGGCTTCCGGGTCGACGGTGACCAGGACGGCGGGCAGGCTCGACAGCGCGGCGCCGGCGTTGACGTCCCGCTCGGCCGGCAGGACATGGTGGGCCTCGTCGACCAGCAGCCAGTGCGGCCGCCCGGTCCGGCCCTGCATCTCGATCGCGGCCCCGGCGAAGCCGGCGAAGGCGGCCGGGCGGTCCTCGACGCCGATGGCGAGCAGATTGACGACGACGCTGTCGCCCGGGCGATCGAGCGCCTTGAGCAATTCGGGCAGGCGCGGCGGCGACTTGGCGTCGCCGAGCGCGACCGCCGCGCGAAAGTCGGCGTAATCGCCCTCCGGGTCGAACACGACGACCTGGAAGCCGCCCGCGATCATCCCTTCGACGAGCGCGGTCGCGAGCGTCGATTTGCCGCCGCCCGAGAGCCCCGCGACCAGCGCGCCGCCGCCATGCGGGCGCAGATAGACCGGCGTCCCGTCAGGGCGGACCGCCGCCTGGACGAGGCCGCGCGCCTTGAAGGGGGCGAAGGCGTCCACATCGTCTTCGAGAAGGCGCGCGATCAGCTCCGCGACGCCCGCGCCGCGCGGGCGCTCCGTCACGAGGTCGGCCGTCTCCTTGACCGCCGGCAGGGCGTTGGCGACGGCTGCGGAAAAGCCGGAGGCCTGCATGAAGGCGTGGTCGTTCTCGGCGTCGCCGACCGCGACCACGTTGTGGGCGGAGAGGCCGAGGTCGTCGAGCGCCGCGGCAAGCCCGCTCGCCTTGTTGACGCCGGCCGGCAGGACCATCACCGCGCCCTTGTTGAACGTGATCTGCAATTCGAGCCCGAGTTCGCGAATAGCTTTCAGAACCGCGTTCTCGTGCGGCTCCCAGGTGGCGACGATCGACCGCCCGACCGACAGCGGGACGCCTTTCTCGCGCAGAGCCGCGACGAATTCCGGCGAGGGCTCGGGGGCGAGCGGCCGTTCCCGCCGGGTCGCGGGATCGAACAGCAGCGCGCCGTTCTCGGCGACGACCCGATCGAACAGGTCGAGGCGCGGACAGACGCGGACGAGGTCGGGGAGTTCGCGGCCGGTGACGAGGACGACCCTGCGGCCCGAGCGCCTGAGGCGGACGAGCGCGTCGATCGTGGCGGAATCGACGACGCCGTCGTGCGCGAGCGTGCCGTCGTAATCGGTCGCGAGACAGATGATGAACATGGAAACGCCCCTCCTGGCCCGGGGGGAACGCGCGGCGGCCGCGTTCGGTTCCGGCGGCCCGCGCCCGCGTCCTTCGGTCCCAATGTTTTTTCCCGGCGAACGCCGCTAAGGGATGCGTCCGAAGCGGCCGTGTCGCCGCGGCCGAGCGCCCGCCTTGATTCGACGTTTTCTCGTCCCCGCGGTTGTGATCGCGCTCGTCGCGGGCGCTGGGTGGGCGCTGTTCCGTCCGAGGCCGCCGGCGCCGGTCGCGTGGCAGGGCTATGCCGAGGCGGATTTCGTCAAGATCGGGCCGACCCAGGCAGGGCTCCTCACCGCGGTGCGCGTGGCGCGGGGCGACCGGGTCGTCAAGGGCCAGCCGCTGTTCACGCAGGACGACGCCGACGACCGCGCCGCGGTCGATCAGGCGCGCCGCCTGTTGCAGCAGGCGCGCGGGCAGCTCGCCAACCTCATGGCGCCGGCGAAGACGAGCGAGATCGACCAGGCCCAGGCCAATCTCGGCGACGCGCAGGCGGCGCGCGACCGGGCGCAGGAGGACCTTCGCCGCAGCGCGCAACTGCTGAAGTCCGGATCGGCGACGCAGCAGGTCGTCGATCAGCAGGACGCGGCGCTGCGCTCGGCCGAGGCGAAGGTGGCGGCGGCGACGGCGGCGCTCGCGACCGCGCAGGCGCCGATGGGCCGGCCGTCGGAGATCGAGGCGCAGAGGTCGATGGTCGACGCGCTCGAGGCGGCGCTGAAGCAGGCCCAGTGGCGGCTCGACCAGCGCTCGGTGACGGCGCCCGAGGCCGGGATCATCGCCGACGTGATCGCCTTTCCCGGCGAGACCCTCTCGGCGGGCGCGCCGGCGGTCTCGCTGCTGCCGCCCGGCAACGTGTTCGTCCGCTTCTTCATTCCCGAGCCGCAGCTCGCCAAAATCCACGTCGGAGACCGGGTGGATTTCGCCTGCGACAATTGCCCGGCTGACCTCGGCGGCGTGGTGTCGTACATCGCGCCGAGCGCGGAATACACGCCGCCCTTCATCTATTCCGAGACGAACCGCAGCAAGTTCGTGTTTCTGGCCGAGGCGCGCCCGCCGTCGGATCAGGCGAGGCTCCTCAATCCGGGCCAGCCCGTGACGGTCGCGCCCGCGGCGCAGGCGGCGGCGCCGACGGCGAGCGCGCCATGAGCGAGGCGGCCATCGACGTCCGGGGGTTGCGCAAGCGGTTCGGCGGCCTCCAGGTGGTCGAGGGCCTCGATCTCACCGTCGCCGAGGGCGAGATCTGCGGCTTCCTCGGCGCCAACGGCAGCGGCAAGACCACCACCATCCGCATGCTGTGCGGGCTCCTGAAGCCCGACGGCGGCGAAGGCCACTGCCTCGGCCACGACATCCTCCGCGAGCCGCACGCGATCCGCCGTCAGGTCGGCTACATGACCCAGCGCTTCAGCCTCTACGAGGACCTGACGGTCGCCGAGAACCTCGACTTCGTCGCGCGCGTCTACGAGATGCCGAACCGTCGCGAGGCGGTGCGACGAATTCTCGACCGGATGGAGCTCGGCCCGCGCCGCGACCAGCTCGCCGGCCAGCTCTCGGGCGGCTGGAAGCAGCGGCTCGCGCTCGCCGCCTGCGTGCTGCACGAGCCGAAACTGCTGCTGCTCGACGAGCCGACCGCCGGCGTCGACGCCAAGGCGCGACGCGAGTTCTGGGACCTGATCCACGACATGGCGGTCGAGGGCCTGACGACGCTGGTCTCGACCCACTACATGGACGAGGCCGAGCGCTGCAAACGCATCGTCTACCTGGCGCGCGGGCGCATCGTGGTCCAGGGCGCCGCGGCGACGGTCGTCGCCCAGTCGGGCCTGACCGCGTTCGAGGGCAGCGGCGACGACGTCGATCGGGTCGCGGTCGCGCTCCGTCATTCGCCGGGCGTCGAGGCCGCCGCGGTGTTCGGCCGCGCGCTGCGGGTCGCGAGCCTCGACCGCGAGGCGCTGAAGCGGGCGATCGAGACGCGCGGCGGCGCGCTCGTCTGGCGGGAGGTCGAGCCGCGCCTCGACGACGTGTTCATCCACATGTTGAGCGTCCAGGGGAAGGGCGGATGAGCAACGCCTTCTCCTTCCCGCGCCTGATCGCCCTCCTGCGCAAGGAATCGATCCAGATCCTGCGCGACAAGCTGACGCTGCGCATCATCATCCTGGTGCCGATGATCCAGCTGTTCCTGTTCGGCTATGCGATCAACTCCGACCCGAAGCATCTGCCGGCAGGGCTCCTGTCGATCGAGGATTCCAAATACACCCGCACCATCGCCGCTGCGTTGACCAACTCCGGCTATTACGAGATCCGGGTCCTGCGCAGCGAAACGGAAGCCGAGGAGGGGCTCGCGCGCGGCGAGCTGATGTTCGTCATAGAGACGCCGCCCGACTTCGACCGCGCGGTCGACCGGGGCGAGCGGCCGAGCGTGCTGATCGACGCCGACGCGACCGACCCGAGCGCGATCGGCAATGCGGTGGCCGCGCTCGATCGCGTCGTCGCCGACCTCGATCGCGACCTGCCGCCGATCCGCCAGATCGCGCCGCCGGCGCCGCCGTTCCAGTTCGTCCTGCACGCCCGCTACAATCCCGAGCAGCTCACCGTGCTCAACGTCGTTCCGGGCCTGATCTGCATCGTGCTCCTGTTCTCGACCCTGTTCGTCACCACCATGGCGATCACCAAGGAGCGCGAGCGCGGCACGATGGAGAATCTGCTGGCGATGCCGGTGCGGCCGATCGAGGTCATGATCGCCAAGATCGCGCCCTACGTGATCATCGGCTACATCCAGGTGTCGCTGATCCTGGTCGCGGCGTCGTTGTTCTTCGGCCTGCCGATCCGCGGCTCGGTGCCGCTCCTGCTCGGGGCGCTCGGGTTCTTCATCGCCGGCAATCTGGCGCTCGGCGTGACCTTCTCGACCATCTCGGCCAACCAGATGCAGGCGGTCCAGCTCGCCCAGTTCACCCTGATGCCGTCCTTCATTCTGTCCGGCTTCATGTTCCCGTTCCGCGGCATGCCGGTCTGGGCGCAGTGGCTCGGCAACCTGTTCCCGATCACCCATGCGATGCGGATCGTGCGCGCGCTCTTGCTCAAGGGCGTCGGCTGGAGCGAGATCGCGCCGGAAATCTGGCCGATGGCGCTGTTCGCCGTGGTGGTGATCGCCTTCGCGACGCTCGCCTACCGGGAGACGCTCGACTGAGGTTCGGGCGCCGCGGGAGGGGCGGCGTCTCGCCGCCTGAGCGCCTCGTCAGCCGACAGTCTCGGGCGCGCCGAAGCGGTTCGGCGCGGCGTTTCCGGGCGTCACCCACCAGACGATCAGCACGATCAGGCCGATCAGCGGGAGGAGGTGCAGAAGCTGCCACCAGCCGGACCGGTCGGTGTCGTGCAGACGCCGGACTCCGACGGCGAGCGAGGGGACGATCGTGGCGAGCCCGACGATCGTTTCGACGATCTCCCCGCCTCCGATCAGTTCGTCGTCGATGATCGCGGCGATCAGCGTCGCGATCAGGACCGCCAACATGAACCACCAGAATTCGGGACGGTTCGCCCGCCCCTGGAAATCCGCGTATTTCTTGACGAAAGCGGTTTGAACGGCAGCCTGAAACGTCATGGGGGCCCCCTCGGTTCGACGACCTGCCCCGCCTCTTGCCATTGTTGCATGACAAAACCAAGCGGGCCCCCGACCGCGGGCGCTTCCCCCGCGCCGGAGACCCGCCGGCCTCGCTTGGCCGCGATCGCCGATCGCGGCGACCGCGGTCGCCGACGGCGTCCGCAAATCACCCCGTGGCGCGCCCGACCCGGTCGAGTTCGTCGAACTCCTCGTCCGACAGTTCGATCGCCGCCGCGGCGACGTTCTCCTCGAGATGCGCCACCTTTCCCGTGCCGGGGATCGGCAGCATGACCGGGCTGCGCTTCAGGAGCCAGGCGAGCGCGATCTGGCCCGGGCTCGCCTTGCGCCGTCTGGCGATCGCGTCGAGCGCGCCGCCTTCGCGGGCGAGGTCGCCGGCGTTGAGCGGGAACCACGGGATGAAGCCGATCCCGCGCCCGGCGCATGCGTCGAGCACGGCCTCGCTCGCGCGGTCGGCGAGGTTGTAGCGGTTCTGCACCGTCGCCACCGGGAAATAGCTCGACGCCGTCTCGATGTCGGCGACGCCGACCTCCGACAGGCCCGCCGTGCGGATGACGCCGTCGGCGATCAGCGACTTGATCGCGTCGAACTGCTCGTCGGCGGGCACCTTCGGATCGATGCGATGGAGCTGCCACAGGTCGATCGCCTCGACTCCCAGCCGCCAGCGGCTCTTGTGGGCCTGCTGGATCAGGTATTCGGGGCGGCCGAGCGGGATCCAGACGTTCGGGCCGGTGCGGGCGAGGCCGCCCTTGGTGGCGATCCGGATCGATCCGTACGGGTGCAGCGCCTCGCGGATCAGGTCTTCCGAGAAATCGGGGCCGTAGGAATCGGCGGTGTCGATGAAATCGACCCCGAGATCGGGCAGGCGTTTCAGGGTGCGGATCGCTTCCTCGCGATCCTCCGGCGGGCCCCAGACGCCCTTGCCGACGATGCGCATCGCGCCGAAGCCGAGGCGAGCGACCTCGAACTGTCCGCCGATGCGGAAGTGTCCCGATTGCGCAGCGTTGACCATTGACCATCCTCCCATGCGTTGGTTGCGATGCCGGCGTTCGGCCCTTCCTCAACGCGCAAAAACAGGCTGAGGGACCGCCGGCGTCATCGCGAGGTTGAAACCGGGCGTTCGGCTGGACAAAGCGAGCGCGCCTTGGCGTCCGTTGTGGAAAAAAACCCCTGTCTCAGAGGCCTTCGCCGCCCTTTCGGGCGCGGCGCCGGCCTCGTTCTCCGCGTCCGTGAAACGCCCTGACAGCGGCGCCGTCTCGATCTCCATACCCTTACCTAGGACCCACGACGAAATCGGCAAGCGCGCCGGCCGCGGCCCGATCCGCGCGCTTGGCGGTTGTCGATCCTTCAGGGCCAGCGGGCCTCGGGCGGCATCGAGGACAAAATGGAGGCGATGTTGCCGCCGGTCTTCAGGCCGAAGATCGTGCCGCGATCATAGAGCAGGTTGAACTCGACGTAACGGCCGCGGCGGACGCATTGTTCCTCGCGCTCGCGCAGGCTCCACGGCTGCGAGGCGTTGCGCCGGACGATGTCGGAATAGACGGCGATGAAGCTGTCGCCGACGTCGCGGACGAAGGCGAAATCCGCGTCGAACGCCGAATTGTCGGAGTCGCCGGCGCTGTTCAGGTGATCGAAGAAGATGCCGCCGATCCCGCGCCGCTCGTTGCGGTGCCTGAGGAAGAAATATTCGTCGCACCAGGCCTCGAACCGGTCGGCGTCGGCGACGCCCGGGTGGCGGGCGCAGGCCGCGCGCATCGCGGCGTGGAACAGGACCGCGTCCGGATCGCTCTCGACCCGGCGCGCGTCCAGCATCGGCGTGAGATCGGCGCCGCCGCCGAACCACAGTTTCGTCGTGCGCACGAGCCGCACGTTCATGTGCACGGTCGGGACGTGCGGGCTCCACGGATGGGCGATCACCGACACGCCGGCCGCCCAGAAGCGCGGGTCGGCGGCGGCGCCGGGAATGTCCTTGGCGAACTCGGGCGGGAATGCGCCGAACACGGTCGAGCAATGCGCGCCCATCTTCTCGAACAGCCGCCCGCGCAGCATCGCCATCCGGCCGCCGCCGCCCGGCGCGCCGCCGGCGTCGGTGCGGCTCCACGGCTCGATGGCGAACCGGCCGGGCTCGCGCGGCGGGTCGACGTCGCCGAACTCCCGCTCGAGGCCCTCCATCGCCGCGACGATCCGCAATTGCAGGCCGCCGAACCAGTCGGCGGCGGCCGCGAGGCGGGGATCGGCGCCGGGTTCGGCCGCGCCGCTCATGCCCCGCGCACCCGCGCCATCATGCGCTCGACATGGGCGATCGGCGTCTCGGGCAGAATGCCGTGGCCGAGGTTGAAGACGTGGGCGCGGTCAACGAAGCCGTCGAGCACGCGGTCGATCCCTTCGTCCAGCGCCGAGCCGCCGGCGACGAGGGCGAGCGGATCGAGATTGCCCTGCAACGCGAGGCCCGGCAGCGCGGCGGCCGCGACGGCGGGCTCGACCGCGGTGTCGAGGCCGACGCAAGCGACCCCCTTCATGCCGGCGAACTTGTAGAGTTGCGTCGCCGCGCCGCGCGGGAAGGCGATCACCGGCGTGTCGGGCGCCGTCGCCTTCACCTTGGCGACCAGCGCCGCGACCGGCGCGACGCACCAGCGCTCGAACTCCGCCGGCGGCAGCACGCCCGACCAGGAATCGAAAATCTGCACCGCCTCGGCGCCCGCCTCGATCTGGCGGATCAGATAGCCTGCGGACGCATCCACCAGCCGCTCGATCAGCGCCGCGAACAACTTGGGATGGCGGTAAGCGAAGGTCCGCGCCGGCTCCTGCTCCTTGGTGCCGCGCCCGGCGATCATGTAGCTCGCCACCGTCCACGGCGCGCCGCAGAAGCCGATCAGCGCGACCTCGCTTGGCAGCGCGGTCTTCAGTCGGTCGAGCGTCTCGAACGCGGGCGAGAGCTTTTCCCAGTCCGGCTCGGCCCTGAGGCGCGAAAATCCCGCCTCGTCCGTGATCGGGTCGAGGCGCGGCCCTTCGCCGGTCTCGAACGACACCGTCTGGCCGAGCGCGTCGGGGACGACGAGAATGTCGGAGAACAG
This sequence comes from Roseiarcus fermentans, assembly GCF_003315135.1. Lineage (GTDB taxonomy): Bacteria > Pseudomonadota > Alphaproteobacteria > Rhizobiales > Beijerinckiaceae > Roseiarcus > Roseiarcus fermentans. Next base: position 40,965 of record NZ_QNRK01000026.1, on the reverse strand, counting down.
GATCGCCGCGTCGAACCCGAATCGCCGGATCGGCTGCAGCGTCGCTTCGACGGTCGAGGCCGGCGTGTAGCAGAAGTCGAGGAAGCTCGGCGCCTTGGCGCGGATCTCGCGATATTCCGGCAGGTAGCGGCCGGCCTGGCGCATCAGCCAGATCGGCGGCCGTGTCTGGCGCTCGCCCGCGAGCGCGGCGAGGAAGGGCTTTTGCGATTTTGCAGACGTCACGACAGACCCCTCATGCAGCCCGGCTGCCGGGCGAAAAGCCGGCGTTCTCGCGGACGCCCGACGGCGGCGAGACGCCGCTCCTCCGATTCCTCGCGCCTAGCCCAACCGCGGCGCCCGGGCAAGCGCGCGCTTCGGGTAAGTATCGAAACCCGATCCGCGCTCATACGTCGCCGGCCTGGGACAGGGCGCCGGGCGCGTCGAGGAACCGTCCGATCCACTGGCCGATCCGGGCGCAGTCGTGCGGCCGGCCGTAGGAGGCGATGGCCGGATCGGCCAATGCGCCGAAACGGTCCCGCCGCGCCTCGATCAGCGCCGTCGCGAACGCGGCCGGAAACTCCGGATGGAACTGGAAGGAGACGGCGTCGCCGTAGTCGAGCCCGGCATAGGGGGTGAACGCGCTGGCGAGGGTCACGCGGGCGCCGGGCGGGCGGACGACCACCTGATCCTGGTGCAGGGCGGGAACCATAACCGACGCCGCGCCGTCCATCCAGCTTGCGCGGCGCCGCGCCTCATAGCGCTGAAGCCCGAGGCCCCAGCCCTTGGGCGACTTCACCACGGCGCCGCCGAACGCTTCGGCCATCGCCTGATGGCCGAAGCACAGGCCGACGAGCTTCGCCCGCCCCTTGACCTGTCGCAGAAAGCCGATCAGCCCGGGGATCCAGGGCAGGTCGTCGTAGACCCCGGCCGCCGAACCGGTCACCACGTAGGCGTCGAAATCCGGTGTTCCGGCCGACAACGCGCCCCCCGGCACGTCGACGATTGCGGTCTCCCGATGCGGACCGAGCAGCCGTTGCACCATCGCGCCATAACCGCCGAAGCGGGCGCGAAGCGGCTCGGGCGGGGCGCCGCATTCCAGGATGCCGATCGTCATGGGCGGATTGTCGACGCCGCCGCGCCGCGCCGGGTCTGACCGAGGCGTGCGCGCAAGGCGCCGAGCCCGGCGGCCGCTACTCGGCCGCCTTCTTCATCTCGGGATAGACGCAATCCGCCGCCGGCGCCGTCGCCGCACGCCGGAACAGCGGGATGATCTTCGCCTCTTCGAAGCGCAGGCCCACCGTCTTCCACACGTCGACCAGCGCCTCGACCAGTTCGGCGACCTGCGCCTCGCTGTGGGCCGGGCCGGGGGTGATGCGCAGCCGCTCCGTGCCCGTGGGGACGGTCGGGTAGTTGATCGGCTGGATGTAGATCGCGTGCCGCTCGAGCAGCAGCTTGCTCGCCGCCTTGCACTTCTGGGCGTCGCCGACGAACACCGGCACGATGTGCGACGGGTTGTCCATGACGGGGATGCCGGCGGCGCGCAAAGCGTGCTTGGTGAGCCAGGCCATGTGCTGGTGCCGCTCGCGCTCGGCGCTCGACGTCTTGAGGTGCCGCACCGCCGCCGCCGCGCTCGCCGCCACGCTCGGAGGCAGGGTCGAGGTGAAGATGAACTGCGGGGCGTAGCTGCGCACCGCGTCCACCACCGCCGCGCTCGCCGCGATGTAGCCGCCGAGCGCGCCGAAACCCTTGGCGAGCGTGCCTTCGATGACGTCGATGCGGTGGGCGAGGCCCTCGCGCTCGCTCACCCCGCCGCCGCGCGGCCCGTACAGGCCCACGGCGTGCACCTCGTCGATGTAGCTCATTGCGCCGTACTTCTCGCACAGGTCGAGGATCGCCTCGATCGGCGCGATGTCGCCGTCCATGGAATAGAGGCTCTCGAACACGACGAGCTTTGCGCGCGCGGCGGGCTCCGCGGCCAGAAGCGCCTCGAGATGGGCGACGTCGTTGTGGCGCCACACCTTCTTCTCGCAGCCGGCGCGCCGGACGCCCTCGATCATCGAATTGTGGTTGAGCGCGTCGGACAGGATCAGGCAGTTCGGCAGCAGGCTCGCGATGGTCGAGATGCCGGCGAGATTGGAGATCCAGCCGGAGGTGAAGGCGAGGGCCGCCTGCTTGCCGTGCAGATCGGCGAGTTCGGCCTCGAGCCGCACGATCGGATGATGCGTGCCGGAGATGTTGCGGGTGCCGCCGGCGCCGGCGCCGTGGGCGCGCGCGGCCTCGACCGACGCCTCGATCACCTCGGGGTGGACGCCCATGCCGAGATAGTCGTTGGAGCACCAGACGGTGACTTCGCGCGGCCTGTCCTCCTCGCCCTCGGGGCGCCACAGGGCCAGCGGGAAGCGGCGCGCGTCGCGTTCGAGATTTGCGAATGTCCGGTAGCGCTCTTCCGCCTTCAACTGGGCGATTGCGTCGGAGAAGACCCGCTCGTAGTCCATCGTCTGCCTTTCTTGCAGGCAGCCGGCCCCTTCCGCCGTCCGCCCCTGCCTAATTCGGTATCCGCGCGGCCCGACCTTGTCCAGTCGCCTTGACACTCGGCGAGGCGCGGCGGATTGGCGCAGCGAGGCCGTTCCGGCAATCGGAGCCGGACGTGCCGGCGCATTGTAGACGCGGTCGTCGACCGCGTCGACCGCGCTTCCGCCCGGGCGGCCAGAAAAGCGTCGGCGCCCGAACATCCGCCCCGGCCACCCTCGGGCGACAGCCCGAACCGCTCGCGCCCGGCCGCGGGTCGGGCGCGAGAGGTCTTGCCGTGGCTTCCTACCGATGTCCCCGTTCGCGGGCAATCGTTCGGCCCTCTCCGTCAACGGGGAAGCCTGAGACCAATCGTTTTCGGCGTTGCGGTCCGATACGCGGTGACGAGAAGGCATGCCACCGAGCGCACGACAATTTCTTGCGGAAAATCAGAAGGCATGCTAGAGTTCAAACTGTCGGTCGCCAGGTCGGCGGCGATGCGCGCGAGGGCGAGAGTCGGGAGAAGTTTCAAAAACCATCGGCAGCGCGGCGGGAAGGGCGCGCGCGCTCGCGAACAATCCGGTTGGGGGCGCCGAAGTGACAAACTGACGTAACCGCCAAGCCTTGGGGCGCCTTGGGAATGGTGCGCGGTCGTCGACGCCGAGGCGTTCTGATGACGCTTGCCGCCGTCCTCGCGAGGAGCCCGAAGGGCGACGCGGCGATCCGGGGCCGCCTGCGCCGACGTTGCAGCGCGGCGACGTCCGGCATACGGCGGACCTTGGCCGTGCCCCCCCTGGACCGCCACGTCGCTTGGCTCCTCGCGATGACGGCGGCTTGGGAGTTACAAAGTGACAGGTTTGGGCGCCCAAGTCCCTGAAAAAATGGGTCGCCTGCCAAACCTGCACAGCGGCGCCCGCCCGTCGTGGCGGCCAGCCGGCCGCGAGAGCGGCCGTCGCGCCGCGCTACGGCAGGCGCCCGTCCCCGCACCCGGGCGGCGGGAATCGCATCTCCGGGGCCCGCCTGTCCGGCTCCTCGCGAACAAGGGCCATGGCTGTTGCCTCCATCCGCCCGGAAAGACAGCCGCAACGCCTTGGAAAGGTTCAATCCGCGCCCGAGCGCAGGTCCGCCGCCCGCGGCTACGACCGGTAGCCCGGATCGATCCTGTCCAGCTTGCGCAAGATCCCCGGCCAGGCCAGCGCGCCGCCGAGTCCGCGGGTCACCTGGGCCGACTGGGCCCGGGCGCCGTCGAGGATCGCCTGCGGGATGGGAACGAGCGCCCCGCCGCCGGACTGCGCCATGATCTGGATCTCGCACGCCCGCTCGAGCGTGAACATCGCCAGAAAGGCGTCGGCGATCGAGCCCCCGACCGTGAGCAGCCCGTGATTGCGCAGGATCAGGAACGTGTTCCTGCCGAAGTCGGCGACGAGCCGCGGCTTTTCCGCGTCGTTCAGCGCCACCCCTTCGTAGCCGTGATAGCCGAGGCTCGTCTGCACGAACAGCGACTGCTGCGAGATCGGCAGCAGGCCCTCTTTCTGGCAGGAGACCGCGACGCCCGCGGGCGTGTGGAGGTGAAGCACGCACTGAGCGTCCTCGCGCGCGGCGTGGATCGCGGAATGGATCACGAAACCGGCGGGGTTGATCGCGAACGGGCTCTCCAGAACCTTCTCGCCAGCGAGGTCGACCTTGACCAGGCTCGACGCCGTCACCTCCTCGAACATCAGGCCGTAGGGGTTGATGAGGAAGTGATGGTCCTCGCCCGGGAGGCGGGCGGAAATGTGGGTGAAGACCAGGTCGTCCCACCCGTAATGCGCGACGATCCGGTAGCAGGCGGCGAGGTCGACCCGGACGGCCCATTCCGCGGCGGAGACCCTGTCCCTGACCGAGGGAACCGCGATCCGGCCGGCCTCAATCTCCATGCCCGCTTTCCTCCCCGCTTCGTTCGCTTAGTCTCTCGGCAGGACTCCGGCCGGGAGCCGCGCCCCGAGCGTCCTGCCCGCGTCCGCCCCGAGCCGGGCGGCGTCGGCTGCGGCCGCCTCCGCCTCGATCTCGAAGCGCTCCGAACCGTCTGTCCTGAGCACCTCGCCGCGGAACCTGATTCGCCCTTCGGCGAATCGGGCGAGGCCGGCGATCGGCGTCCGGCAGGAGCCCTCGAGCACGGCCAGGAAGGCCCGCTCGGCGGCAAGCTCGGCGTAAGTGGGAGCGTGCGTGATCGGGGCGAGCGCGTCAAGCGCCCTCGCGTCGTCGCTACGGGCGGTCAAGGCGATCGCCCCCTGTCCGACAGCCGGCGTGAAGGCGTCGAGGCCGAGCGGCGCCCGGGCGCGATGGGCGAGGCCGAGCCGCTTCAGCCCCGCCATGGCGAGCAGCGTTCCCCCGATCGCGCCCGACTCCGCCTTGCGCAGCCGCGTCTCGACGTTGCCGCGCAAGAGTTCCGGCTTCAGGTCGGGCCGAAGCCGGAGCGCCTGCGCCTGACGCCGCAGCGAGGCGGCGCCCAGCGTCGCGCCCTGCGGCAGGCCCTCGATCGTGTCGGCGAAGGAGGAGATCAAGGCGTCGCGCACGTCCTCGCGGGGCAGAAAGCCGGCGAGCGCGATCCCGTCCGGGATGAGGGTCGGCAGATCCTTGGCCGAGTGAACGGCCGCGTCGATCTCGCCGGCGAGCAGGGCGATGTCGATCTCCTTGGTGAACAGGCCCTTGCCGCCCGCTTCGGCGAGCGGTCGGTCCTGGATCGCGTCGCCGCTGGTGCGGATGATGCGCAGCTCGATGTGTTCTTCCGCCCAGCCGTGCGCCTCGGCGAGCAGGCGCCGGGTCTCGTTGGCCTGGGCGAGCGCGAGCGGCGAGCCACGGGTGCCCAGCACGAAAAGCGGCGAAGTTGTCACGGAAGGTCTCCCAGGCTCGGCACGGCGCCTCTATTCGAGCAATCCTCGGCGCTGTCAAACGCGCAGCGGGCGTTCGGCTGCGTCATCCCGTCGCGTTGACCGGAACGGGGGGCAACACCTATTCTCGCTCCATCACGCGATACGAAGTCCAGTAGATGATCTCGACGCGTGACGGACCCGAGGAAATCGGGCCACATCGACGAGAGTACGCGGATCGAGGTGGCTTGCCGGCGTAAAGTTGGCTCATCCAAGAGCGGCCGGGATTCCCATCCTGGCCTTTTTTGCGTCGGGCCGCTGGCGCGCCCTCGGTCGGCGAAGACGTCACGGCGAAGGCGTGGCCGAGCCCGGGTCGTCGCCGTCGGTCTGGTCGGCGGTCTGGACCGTCGGGTTCGCCCAGGGCCCGTTGATGTCGAGGCTCAAGCGCGCGGCGCCGGGCGGCGAAGCGCCCGTTGGGTCCGACTGCGCCGCATCCATGCGCAGGCGCAAGCTGAGATCGCCGAGATCGACCGCGCCCCGCAAATCCGCCCTGAGCCCCTGGGCGACGAGCGCGCCGTCGACGAGCCTGGCGACGCCGTCGGCGATGAGAACGTTGAAAGTCGCCCGCTCGAAGGCGGTTCCGCCGCTCCTCATGTCCTTCGCCAGATCGAGGGGGCGGCGCTGGCTTCGGCGCAAGGCCTCCTCCAGATTGACGCCGGACACGACTCCGTCTTCGATCGAGATCGACGCCCTGCCGCGAAGGCCGGCGATCAGTTCCGCCGGCGAACGGCCGGCCGTCTCCACTGCGAGCTCGGCGTTGGCGTCGCCCGACACGTCCGGCCAGCCGAATTCGGCCCCGAAAGCCTTGACGTCCGCCCCTGCGAGCTTTCCGTGCATCGCGAGGCGGAAACCGGCGTCGCTGATCAGGCGCAGGTCGCCCTGCCACCGCCCGCCATAGGCGGTCGCGTCGACGATGTTCGCGGTGAGGTCTCCGTCCTTCAGCAAAGCCGACGCCGCGACGTTCTCGAAACTCACCCCGTAGATATCGAGCGCCCCCGCGGACAGCCGCAAATCGAGGTCGACGTCGCGAGGAAGCGAAAACGGCAAGGGTCTTTCGCTCCAGCGCCCGTCCGGCGCGAGCAGCGCCGCCGCCGGCCCCGACAACGGCGCGAGCGCCAGCCGCCCGGCGTCCAGCGAGCCCGACACCGTGACCCGGCCGTCGCCCCGAGCCAGACGCAGCGCGCCCTGCAGGGTCTGGCCGCCGCTCGTCACCCGCGCGTCGTCGAAGACCATGTCGCCCGGGGCGATCCGGACCTTGCCCGCGATGGCGATGTCCGAAATCCCCGTCGCCGACAGCCGGGACGCGCCGAATAGCCGCGCCACCTGTGGCAGCGCGTGGGAAGAGGCCGAAAGATCGCCGGCCGCGCCCGGCGCGGCGCCGGCCGTCAACGCCCCGACGAACGTGAACTCGCCCAGCGACGAGGCGACCGAAACCCTGAGGGCCGCCGGCTTTCCCAAGGTCGCGCGACGGGGATCGTCCAGCGAGCCCGACGCTGTCAGAGGCACGTCGCGCCACAGGGCGGACAACTCCACGCTCAGAGGCGCGCCGAGGGCGAGGCCATCGACGTGTCCCTGCAGGCTCTTGATCACGGTGTCCAGTTGTCGCTTTCGGCTCGTGACCCGCATCACCGCATCGGTGAAGCTGACGCTGCCGAGCGGCGCGAAACGACTGATCGCGAGCGCCGCCCCCGCGGGGTCGAGACTGCCCGCGAACGGCGTCCGATCGAGGTCCAGCAGGATCGTCGGCGCCGTCAGGGTCACGCCGGCGGGCGCGATCTGGCCGCGCAGAAGTGCGACGATGGACAGATCGACGCGCGCTTCCGGCGCAGACACGAGGTTTTCACCCAGATCATTGTCCAGTCTCGCGTCGACGAGGCGAAGGCTGGGCCAGGGAAAGACGCTGAACGTCGCCGCCTGAGGGGCGCTCCAGGTCAACAGGGGCGACCGCCCGAACGCCTCGTTCAAGCTCTCGACCACACGAGCGGGCGCAACCGGCCAGCGGGCGGCTCCCGCCGCTACGGCCGCCAGCGCAAAAACGCCCGCCCACATAGCGGCCCGACGCATCGTTGTCCGTCTCCGCGGCCTCGACGCGCATGCGCGCCGCCGGACGGCTTATACCGCCAAACCGAAGGCGAGGGGAAATGAGCCATTCATGAGCCGATTGTCAGTTCAGGCAGAATCCGGCGACCGCCATCGCAGGGACGGCGATGCTGGCTGCCGCGATCGCCATGATGCCGAGGCCGACGGCGACGCGCGCGTTGGGCGTCTGGGCAAGGCGTCGAAACCGGGACAGCCCGAGCGCGACCGCCGTCACCGAGGGGAGCGTTCCAAGCCCGAAGCCGGCCATCACCATGGCGCCGCGCCAGAAGTCGCCGGTCAGCATGGCGTAGAACAACGCGCCGTAAACCATGCCGCAGGGCAGGAGCCCCCAGATCAATCCCGAAGCGAACGCGCCCGACGCTCCCTGGGCGGGGCTTGCGGAGGCGAATCGGAGCCTACCGGCGATCGGCGCTGCGACACGGTCGACGATCGCGAGCGACGGAGCGAAGCCGGCGACGGAAAGCCCGATCCAGCCGAGGGCGACCGCGGCCGCCCAGCGCATGGCGAGATAGGCGCCGGCGTGATCGAAGGCGCCGTACAGCGTCGAGCCGACGGCGCCCAGGATCGCCCCGCCGGCGACATACACGACGATTCGCCCGGCGTGCGCGGCGATCAACGCGCGCGCGCGATCCGCCTCGGTCTCCCCGGAGGCGAAGGCAAACATCAGGGTCGACGCGATCGCGCCGCACATCCCGGCGCAATGCAGGCTGCTGGCGAGTCCGAGGAGGAGCCCGCCGAGGAACGTGAGACTATCGGGAGCCATCAAGGGCCGAACCTCCGGCGCCGGCCACGGAACGCCTCACCTACCGTCAAATGGCCGCGCGAGGCAACGCGCGACGCACCGGTCGTTCGAGACATTCGGCCGCATGGCCTTCGACTATTCCGCAGTCTCGAGGTCGGCCAGGAGCGCTGGCAAGTGGCCGATGTGCGCGATGACATGATCGGCGTAAGGCGCGAGCGCAGCCCGCTGCGCGGGCCCGGACAAGACGGCGACAGAAGTGGAGCCAGCCGCCTTCGCCGCCGAGAGGTCGTGCAGGGAGTCGCCGACCACCACGACCCTGGAGGCGGAAGTCCCGAGACATTCGGCGAAAGCGAGCACCATGCCCGGATCCGGCTTGCCCCCATGGCCGGAGTCGTAGCCCGCGACGAAATCGACGAACGAACCGACCCCCAACGCCTCGATCTGGCGGCGGGCGCTGGCTTCGGAGTCGTTGGTCGCAACGCCGAGCCGCAGACCCATCGCGCTCAGGGCCGAAAAGACGGCCGGCGTCTCCGTGATCGGCGTGAGCGCCCGCAGCGATTCGACCGCAGACAGGGCGTCGATCTCGGCTTTCAGAGCCGCGAGATCCGTGCGTCCCAAGGCCTGCGCCCAAGGCAGACCGTAGTCCGCCGTCGAACCGGCCACGAGCGGGGAGGAGTCGAGAAACTGCCGAGTGTCGATCGTGAACTGCAGCGCCTCGGCCTGCGCCTGCATCAAAGCCGGATCGCCGTCGGCCAGCGCGCGGATCATCGCGTAGACCGCGGGGCCCCATGTCGCGTTGAAGTCGATGAGCGTCCCGTCCTTGTCGAACAGAACGCCGGTGAATCGGCCCGATACGGTGAGCGGCACTGCGATCTCCTGCCCCTGAGGCGTGACCCGGACGCCTTGCGCGCATCCGTTAATCCCCCCTTAACGGATTTCGCTCATTCTCGTACGACAGGCGCACGAACAGAGCGCCAGGGACCTCCGGAGGAGGGCGGACGGCGATGCGGCACGACTTTGACGCGATCCCCGAAGCGGCAGGCCGGCGCAACGGGGTCGGCTCCTTGCTGACCCGCATGTATCGCGACATCGGCCTCGCCGCCGTCGCGGACGCGCTGGGACTCCTGACCGCCGAGTTCGAAGGCGATCTTGCCCAATCGATCGAGCGCGGCGTCTATTTCCTGCTTCCGACGGCGCCCGCCCTGCGTATCGACCTGGCCGCTTGAAGCGGCCCGAGGTTCGTCGCCGCCTCAGCGATCCTCCCAACCCGGAGAGAGAATGATCGGGTCGTCATCGACGACATCGGTCTTGAGGCGACGGCCATTGGCGCGGCGTTTCCGGAGGCGGGGACGGCGCGAAGTCAGCGCGGCGCCTCTCCGCCGGGGGTGCGGCGTCCGGCAGGCGAGGGCGACGCGAGGTACGTTCACACGCGCCTCCGACGCCTCGCTCCGGCCCGCGAGCGCCGGCAAGCCGAGACAATCGACCCATTCTAGCCATTGGGCTTCCATCGCAGCGAGGTCGTCGCCCGCGCCGAGCACGATGGACAGGTCTGGGTCGCTGTGGGTCAGCTTCACCTCGTAATGGAAGCGGCCGCACTCGAGCGCACCGATCCGCAACGCCACGCCGCGATACGCCCGGCATGACAGGCGGATCGTCATCGATACGCCCGCGACCGCGCGGCGAATAGTCACCGCCTCCCGCCCTACTTCCACAATCCGGCGGCGGTCGTCGGAACGCGGATCACGGGTCTCGATCGACAAGCATTCCGAGGGCCTGGGCAGCGAGTTCACGATCATTTGTCCGCATGTTGTTCGACCACGCGGGAAGTATCGCTCCGGTTTCTTCGCAGAAAGCCTAACGCCCGTGGTTAAGGCGCTGTGAAAAGGCGATCTCGAGACCGTTTTAGCGTCTCGTGGCGATCGAATCGTCAAGCCGATCGCTCAACTTTGATCGGTCGGCGGGGGCCCGTCGCCCTTGGCCTCGGGCCGCTCGGCGAGTTCAGACCGGCGGCGCTTCATCGTCGCCGATGCCGCCGGCCTCCCGCTCCGAACCGGCGCGATGCGGACGTTCGCGCATCCGGCGGCGGGCGTCGAAGGCGGCGTGAGCGAGCGCCCGGAAAGGCGCCGCGATCTCGTTGAGGCGGTCGACTCTGGCGACTGCCCGTTCGCCCCGCGTGAGTTCACGGTCGAGTTCCGCCATCGTCTTCGACAGGCCGGGGTCCTCGTCGTCGAGCCAGACTCCGACGATTCGCGCCCATGCCAGCGCCAGGCCCTGAAGCTTGATCGCGCCCGCGGCGCCGCCCTCGAGATCAATGTCCGCCGCCTCGAGCATGAAACGCATCGACCCGAGCACGACCAGGTTCATCGCCAACGCGGCGCTCGGATCGCGCCTCAACCAGGCGTTCGTCTCCCGCAGGCCCTCGCGGTACGGCGCCATCTCCTCGAGCCGGCGCATGAGAATGTCGAACATTCGCTCGCGGGCGCCCTCGTCGCCGAGTTCCTCGACACCCTGGGCCAGCACGGCCCGGTCGATGCGCCGCGAAAGGTGAGCCAGAACCGCTCCCTTGGAAGAGAAGGAGTCGCGGAAGTCGGCGAGCGTCACTCCCGCCTCCCGGCAAATCTCGCGAATCGAGATGTCCTCGAAACGACGCTCGCCGGCGAGCGTCATCAACGCATCGACGATCTTTCCCCGAGAATCGGCCGGCTTGGCCTCGCTCTTTGCCTTGGTCGCCATGATCGTCTCCCGAGTGATGCCAAAAGACTGGTTGCCGATGGACCCGAAACCAAATCTCGCTTGCGGCGTGTCGCCGGCGGCGAGGCCTCCGCGAGCCGATCGGTTCCTCGAAACGATCGTCCTCATGTCTTGATCCGCGCAACCTGCGAAGCCGGCGATGGCCGCTCTTTCGCCGCGCTCCGGTCCGAACTCCGACGGCGCCAATCCATTGCCTCAGGTTCAGCGTAGCCGGAATACCTGTTCGGGGAAACAAATTGTACCGACTTTCCGATGAACAAAATTGCCGGAGCCTGCCCCCATGTGCGCCTGGCGCCGGCGGCGATCCGCGACGGAGCGGGAAACCAAGTCCGACGAGCGAGGGTCGGAGACGAACGAAGCGGACAGCTCCGCTCGCGGCTCGGCCATCCGCAGGAGGTGCGCCAGCGTTGGACCGGTAGGGCGGCGAGGCCGACAGGCTGGACTTCGACGCCACAGACAAGGTACTTTTGATCGGGGGGCGGTTCTTCCCTGTGGCCGGGGCGGCAAGACAGCGTCCTTGACGCGGGCTTGCGGATGACCTGGTGGACGTCTGATGAACGAGTCTGGCCGATTCCCCGCCGACATCACGCTCGCCGTGGACGGCGACGGCGTGATACGGAAGGCCGTGCCATCGCAGGCGCTTTCGGACGAGCCTCTCGACGATTGGCTCGGCCAAAGGTGGATAGAGACGGTTTTGACCGGGGCGACCGGGCCGGTCGAGAACGCGGTCGATCTGGGTCGGCGCGAAGGAGAGTCTTCGAGCTTCGTCGTGAACCAGCGGTTGCCGAGCGGCCGCGAGATTCTGCTCGAATACACGACCGTCAAACTTCCCTCGGGATCCGGTTTCATCGCGATCGGGAAGAATTTCCAGGCGATCTCCGACCTCAGGACTCGTCTCGCCGCCGTTCAGTTGGAGCGGGAGCAGGATTACTGGAAGCTGCGTGAGGTCGAGACCCGCTACCGCGCCTTGCTCGACGCCGCGTCCGAGGCGGTCGCGTTGGTGCGCGTCGGGACCTTGCGCGTGGTCGAGTCCAATGCGCTCGCGGCGAAAGCGTTCGGCCTGGTTCCGGGCGCCGAGTTCTTTCCCGATCTGCCGGAGCGCGATCGCAAGGCGCTCGATGGCCTGCTCGAGACCGCGCGAATGACGGGCCGTGCGCCGCGCATCGTCCTCCACCACGCCGCTGATGCGCCGCTGAGCCTGCGCGCCTCGACGCTGACGAGCGAAGCGGGGACGTTCTATCTGCTGCAGGTGAGCCGGCTGACCGATTCCGGCTTCGAGACGGCGTCGTCCGGCGAACCGCCGGCCTGGTCGCTCGAGTCCCTCGTCCGCCGCTTGCCGCAGGCCTTTCTCGTCGTCGATCGGAACGGCGTCGTCAGATCGGCGAATCACGCGTTTCTCGACCTCGTCCAGGCCGAGTTCGAGACTGCGGTGCTGGGGAAGAGCGCGAACCGCTGGCTCTCCCTGCCGGGAGGAGGCCTTCGGCGAATCCTCGACCGCATCGAGCAGCGCGGCGTCGTCCAATCCATGCGCGCCACCGTGATGGGCGAGCGTGGCGGGACCGCCGAGGTCGACATCTTCGCCGCCGGCGATCGCGACGATCGTCCGAACGCCTTCGCGCTGATCGTTCGCGAGGCCCTTGCCGACGCCGCGGCAGGGGCCTCGCCGCCGGACCCGTCCGGATCGTCGCTTGGAAAGGCGGTCCGCTCCTCGGTGGAGGCTATCGAGCGCCAGCGCTTGTCGGAAGCCCTGGCGAGATCGGGGGGAAACCGGACCCTGGCCGCCGAGAGCCTGGGCATCAGCCGCCAGAGCCTGCACGCCAAGCTCAGGAAATACGCATTGTGACATTCGGCCGTCCGGGTTCGGCCGGAGGGACGGCGGCGCCTAGCCCGCCATCTTCCCCGCCTGGGCGTGCGCCGCGCGGGCGGCCCGCTCCATCAGCGGATGGAGACCGTCGTCCGCATGCAGCACTGCGAGCGCCGCCGCGGTGGTGCCGCCAGGCGACGTGACGTTGCGGCGCAGCACCGAAGGCGGCGTTTCGCGCTCGCGGCGCATCAGTTCCCCGGCGCCCTCGACGGTGCCGCGCGCGAGGCTCATCGCCAGGTCCGGGGCCAGGCCGAGCGCTTCGGCGGCCTTGGCCAGAGCCTCGGTGAGGGCGAACACATAGGCCGGACCGCCGCCCGAGATCGCCGTCACCACGTCGATCGCCCCCTCCTCGTCGAGCCAGTGGAAGACGCCGACGGCGCCGAGCAGCCGCTCGGTCCATCGTCGCTGCTCGTCCGTGACCTCGGGGCTCGGGTACGCCGCGGTCACCCCTCGCCCGATCGCCGCCGGCGTATTGGGCATGGCGCGCACGACCGACCGGACGCCCGGGAACCGCTCGCGGAGATTGGCGATCGTCTTGCCGGCGAGGATCGACAGGACGAGCGTGTCCGCGCCGGCCAGCGGGACGACCTGCGGCGCGACGGCGTCGAGGGCCTGGGGCTTGATCGCGAGCGCGAGCACGTCCGCCCCGCGCGGTTCGGGCGGGTTCAGCGCCGCGCCGGTATCGGCGGCGAGCCGGGCGATGGCGTCGGACGGATTCGGCTCGAGGATGGTCAGGGACGAGGCCGGCAGGCCGCCGGCGAGCCAGCCGGCCGCCATGGCGCCGCCCATCTTGCCCGCCCCCACCAGGACGAGTCGCTCGGGCCAGTCTTTCGTCATCGTCGTCCTCTCTCGGCTTCGCGGGTTTCTGGAACCTCCTATCAATCTTTCGCGTTATGCGAAGCAGCTTTTGCTGGACCGTCAGGGTCGGTCCGCTTCTCCCGCAAGCGTTCGCAGGAAGCGTGGCGCCATGACATCACGGCGGAAAAAGCGCGGAAATGTGATGGATTCGGCCTAGCCAAGCCGGGCGGTTTTGGTTAAGGCCGGTTTGAGCGCAGGGGCGTGGTAACTTTCGCTAAACCGTTTCCATTTACGGTAAGCGAAGCGTTAATCGATGGCGAACGGGGTCGGCATGAAGACGAACGGGCTCTTTCTGTGTGCGGCGCTGGGGATCGCCGCCTTGGCGAGCGGCTGCCAGTCGGTGCTGCAATCGGGCCTCCCCGACCCGAAGCTGAGCGACCGCGACCGGCAGATGATGGCGCTCGCCGAGCCGGACGAGAAGAACATCCCGGTCGTGCGCAACATCGTCGAGTACCAGACGAAAGAGAAGCCCGGCACGATCATCGTCGATTCCGGACCGAAGTACCTCTATTACGTCCTGCCCAACAACCAGGCGATCCAGTACCGGGTGGCGACCGGCTCCGAGGCCGCCGGCTGGACCGGGCGCGCGACCGTCGGCGCGATGAAGGAATGGCCGACCTGGATGCCGACCGCTTCGATCATGGAGCGCTGGCCACAATTTCAGGTCTACAAGCAGCACGGGCCGCTCGAGGGCCGCTGGGACAACCCGCTCGGCGCCCGCGCGCTCTATCTGTTCCAGGGCAACACCGATACGCTCTATCGCATCCACGGCACCAACGAGCCGTCGGAGATCGGGCAGGCCGTGTCGTCGGGCTGCATCCGCATGCGCGACCTCGATGTGATCGACCTCTACAACCGCGTCCATGTCGGCACGCCGGTGGTGGTGCTGTAGGCGCCGTCGCAACCCGCGGGCGGCCTTGCTGGATCCGGCAAGGCGGCCCTCGCCGAGCCGGTTTCGAGCCTTTTCAACGCTTTGCAGCGGATTTTCCGGGCGAGAGTCCCTTCTGAGACGCGCTCGGGGAGCGACGTCATTGGGGACCGAAGGCGGCGCCATTCCGCCGGACGCTTCGTCGCTGGGCCCATCACACAGGCGGCCGCGAAAGCGGCGGTCCGCTCCGGTCGTCGCTGTGGCGGAACGTGATCCTCGGGCAAAGCGCGAGGGTCCGAACCGGGTCCAGTCATTTCCGGGCCGGTTTCGAGCCTTTTCAGCGCCTTGCAGAAGAATTTCCGGGCGACCGCGACGCCCCGCGTCGTCATGTCGGCGATCCCCCCGGCCTCGTCGTCCTTCCGGCACGCGCGGGAGGGCGTCGAACCAGGACGACGCCCAATCAGGGCAGAGCCGGCGTCTCGCGTTTTGTGGCTTTTCAAGACGTTGCGCGCGGATAAGGTTCCCATCGTAACTCCCAAGCCGGTGGCCAACAGCGCCGTCATCGCGAGCGAAGCGAAGCGATCCAGGGCCGCTGGGCCGCTGTCGCGCCCTCTGGTCGTCCAGCCGCCCTTGGTTGCGAGCAGAAGACGGAGCGATTTTTTCCGCAGGAGGCAAGCGGCGGCATGGGTTGCTTCGTCGCTTTGCTCCTCGCAATGACGGGGTTGGGAGCTACTTCCCATCGCGACACCCAAGCCCGGCGTACCAGCGGCGGTCACGGCGCTCAACGGGAGCGGCGGCGTCTCGCCGCCGGGGTGCGCGAGACGCGCACCCTCCCAGGGCGCGCGCCAAGGCTCGGCAGTTCCTTCCCATCGTAACTCGCGAGCTGGTTGTGTGCGAGGAGCGGACAGGGCGCGCCCCGGGAGGGGCGGCGTCCCGCCGCCCGGGTGCGCGAGACGCGCCGCGTATCCGGCGGAAGCCGCAGAAAAGGCTGTGCTCAGGCATGGTTGCGTCATGTGCGGAGGATACCGGTTTTTCGTAAAATCTGCAATATAAGATTCTCATGCTTCAGTTTTCCAGCTAAGTCTCGCCCGTAGGGCGTATCGAGGCGCCTGTGCAGGGGCTCGCGCTGCGCTTCCCTCGTCCGATGGGGTTCGGCCGTTCCCGTCTTCGATCGACTCCCGCTGCGGCGAAGGCGGCGACGCCGCATGCCGGGAAGGAGCAGGATCGCACCATAGTGTCGACAAGCCGATCGTCTAATGTGTGGCTGAGGCCTGCGCGATCGCCGGAACGGCCGCCTGCACAAGGGCCGAACGAGGCTGCCGCGCACGCGACGACGGTCGGGATTGCTCGTCGCCGGGCGTATGCTCCGGCGTCGGGCGCGAGCTACAGGCTGACGCCATGGCGAAACTGCTGTCGGTCAATGTCGGCCTGCCGCGCGATGTTGCGTGGAGAGGCATGACGGTGCGCACCGGCGTCTGGAAAGCGCCAGCGCCCGGACGTCGTCGTGTCGGTCGGTTGACTGTCGAGGGAGACGGTCAGGGGGATCTCGCCGGGCACGGCGGCGAGCATCGCGCGGCGCTGGTCTATCAGATCGAGTCCTACCGCTTCTGGCAGGGGGAGCTCGCTCGGTCCGACTTCGTCTACGGGCAGTTCGGCGAGAACTTCACCGTTGAAGACTTGCCCGACGACGGCGTCTGCATCGGCGATCGCTATGCGATCGGGAGCGCCGTGTTCGAGGTCGCGGCGCCCAGGGTCACCTGCTATCGCGTCGGCATTCGCATGAACGAGCCGCGCATGCCGGCGCTGCTCACGTCCAGCGGGCGGCCGGGATTCTATTTCCGTGTCGTGAAGGAGGGGGAGGTCGGCGCCGGCGACGCGATCGTGAAAGTCGCGGAGGGCGAGACGCGGATGTCGATAGCCGAGGTCAACGCGCTGCTCTATTCCCCTCGACATCCGCGCGACCGGCTGGAACGCGCGGCGCAGACGCCTGCGCTCTCGCCCGGCTGGCGCGCGTCGTTCGTCAAGTTGCTGAACAGTCGGTCGGACGGCAATGCCGGACTGGCGCCCGCGTCGGCCGGTCGCCCGGCCGCGCCCGGCTTCCGGCCGCTGACGGTGATGGCGATCGAGCGGGAATCGGCCGACGTCGTGTCGCTGACGCTGCACGGGCGCCCCGGCGAACCGCTGCCGCAGGCGCTGCCCGGCCAGTACGTCGTGCTGCGCCTTCGACCGCGCGTCGGCGGCGCGCCGCTCACTCGCAGCTACTCGCTGTCGGGGCCCGTCTCGACGGATCGCTATCGGATCAGCGTGAAGATCGAGCCCAACGGCGTGGGGGGCGCGTATCTCGGGGACCAGGTGCGGGCAGGCGACAGCGTCGAAGTCAGCGCGCCGCGCGGGACCTTCATCCTGCAGCCGGGCGAAGGGCCGATTGCGCTTCTCAGCGCCGGGGTCGGAGCGACGCCGGTCCTGGCGATGCTTCACGCCCTCGCGTCGGCGGGTTCGAGCCGTCCCGTGCTGTGGCTGCACGCCGCACGCGACGGAAAGCACTTTCCGTTCGCTGCCGAAGTTCGAAGCCTTCTCTCGCGTCTGGCGCACGGCCGCAGCTACGTCTGCTTCAGCCGGCCCGAGGCCGACGACCGGCTCGGAGCGGACTTCGACGCCGCGGGCCATCTCTCCTCCTCGGCGTTCGAGACAGTCGGTCTGACGCCGGACGCCGACGTCTACCTGTGCGGTCCGGGCCGTTTCATGGCGGACATGAGGGCGGCGCTGTCGCAGTTCGGAGTTCGCCCGGACCGCGTTCGGCTTGAGACCTTCGACGGCGGCGAATCGCTGACGCCGGGCGTCGTCGGCGCTGTGAGGAAGTCTCCGCATCCGCCGCCGGCGGGCTTCGAAACCGGTCCCCTCGTCTCGTTCGCGCGCAGCGGCGTAGCCGCCCGCTGGAATCCGTCGGCCTACGCAAGCGTCCTCGAACTGGCCGAGGCGTGCGACGTCCCGGCGCGCTGGGCGTGTCGAACCGGCGTCTGCCACACCTGCGAGAGCGGTCTCGTCTCGGGCGAGGTCGACTACCAGCCTCGGCCGCTCGACCTGCCGGCGCCCGGCAACCTTCTGATCTGCTGTTCGCGCCCGGTCGGCGACGTCGTTGTCGATCTTTGAGGACGGGTGGCGACGACCGCGGATCGATCGGACAGCCCGGCGGGCCGGGGAGCGCCGGGCTTCTCGTTCGCCGTCCGGACCCGCCGGCGCAATCGCAGCGCCGGCGGACGGCGTCATGAGCGACGCGTCATCGCCGAACGCCTCAGTCGCACGACCGCGTTGTCGAGCGCACTCAGGAAATGGGAACGATCGCGCTGGCCGAAGGCCTTGGGCCCCGATGTCGTCTGCCCGGTCGAGCGCAGGTGGTCCATCAGGTCGCGCGTCGCCAGCGCCATGCCGATCGAGCTTTCGCTGAAGCGCTTTCCGTTCGGCGCCAAGACGTCGGCGCCCGCTTTCACGCATCGGCTCGCCAGCGGAACGTCGGAGGTGACGACGATCGCGTCCGCCCCGGCCCGCTCGGCGATCCAGTCGTCCGCGGCGTCCGGTCCCGTTCCGACCACCACCCGCTCGATATCCGGCGCACGCGGGACCGCGATCGGGCTGTTTGCGACAACGAAAACCGTCAGCCCGTAACGGGCCGCGACACGGTAGACCTCGTCCTTCACCGGACAGGCGTCGGCGTCGACGAAGATGCGCAACTTTGGTCCGGCCGCTTCCATGGAGGGGCTGTAGGCGATCGGTCCGACCGGATCAAATGGCGGCGCCCGGCCGCATGGCCGCGATGCGGCCGGCGCGGGCGACGACCGCCCGTCGCCCCGTCCGCCGTCAGGGGCCGCCCACGCGAACGTCGAAGCGCAGTTACTCCCAACCCCGTCATTGCGAGGAGCGAAGCGACGAAGCAACCCATGCCGCCGCTTGCCTCCTGCGGAAAAAATCGCTCCGTCTTCTGCTCGCAACGAAGGGCGGCTGGACGACCAGAAGGCGCGACAGCGGCCCAGCGGCCCTGGATCGCTTCCCCCCGGGCTCTTCGACCCGGGGGTCGCTCGCGATGACGGCGCTGTTCGCTGCCGGCTTGGGAGTTACGAAGCGCAACGACGACGCTATTACCTGGATCGTCGCCCCGACCCCGCGGGACCGCCACGTCCCGGGGCGCTGGAGCGCGCTCCCGCCGCGCTTACGGTTTCGCGTTCCGCGGCGCGCCGTCACCGAAGCCGGAGCCCGCCCTCGCGAGAGCGCCATAAACCCGCCGACGGCGGAACCGGGCGAGGGCGCGAGGCGCGGACGTTCGCCAGGCAGCCCAGCAAGAACCTGATCGCTTTCCCGTGAAGCTCATTCCTCGTCTACGAAGGCCCTCAGCGCCGCGGGGGCGCCGATCGTCATGCCTCGGTAGCCGGGCGCGATCAGCCCGCGCGCCTTGAGCCGTTGCACCATCGCGCCAGCGGAGTTGCGCGAGAGGTTGGCGGCCCCGGCAAGGTCGTGCTGCGTCACGAGAACATCAACCGGCTCGCTGTCGCGGGAACTGGCGAACCGAACTGCGCCGAGCCTCAAGAGCACCGCTGCGCAGCGCCGCTCGCTATCCCGGATCAGGAGGTCGGCGGCGACGGTCTGCGAGACGTCGCCGTAGATGATCGACAGTTGCATCAGATGCCGCCACCATTCGGGTCGCTCGACGAGCAGCGCTTTGACAGCGGCTTGAGGAACTTGCGCGAGCCAGACCGGCGTCCTGGCGTCGGCGACGAGCCGTCGGGGCCGACCGGTCAGGATGGGGACGTAGCCGAACCAAAACACCGGATGGGCAAGATGCATGAGCGGCGTGTCCGCGCGGCCGAGGATCGTTCGGATTGCGATGACGCCGCGCGCCAGCCCGATCAATTCGCCGTCGTCCTCGCCGCCCGCCTGGATCGGAGCGCCAGCGTCGAAGCGCCGCCAGTCCGAGCGCGACAGGATCGCCTGTTGGAATTCGGCGGGCGCGGCGCTGAGCCAGCCGTTGGTCTTCAGGAGTTCCATGCCCTCTTGGCGATCCATGACGAGGGCTCCTGGCAAGACGAATTGATGCGTCTGCGCCCTTGAATTACCCAATTTTGGGCGCCGCGAATACCACGCTCATGATAACGGGACTTTTCCCCAGCGCCGAACGATGGCGCGGGGTGCGGCCCAATCAGACGACGCGGACCCGTTCGAAGCGGACGCGTGACAGGCGGAGGACGCCATGACTGGACATAGGCGACGACGGTCGGCGCGCAGCGCCCTGGCCGTGGGAATTCTGGGGTTGTTTGGTTCCTCGTGCGGCGCTGCGGACGCCGCCGTTCGCATCGAGGGACAGGTTCAGATCGGCGGCGGAGCCGTCGCCGGGTCCACGGTCGGCCTCTGGGCCGCGAGCGCGAACGCGCCATCGCGACTCGCGCAGGTCACGACCGACGCCGAGGGGCGGTTTGTCGTTTCTGTCGATGCGGCGCCGAATGGCGCTTCGAGCCTTTACCTCATCGCGAGCGGCGGCGCCCCCGCCGTCGCCAAACCCGGCGGCGACAGCAAGGGACTCGAACTCCTGGCCGTCCTCGGGAGCGACCCGCCGCCCAGGGTTGTCATCAACGAACTGACGACCGTGGCGTCCGCCTTCACCAACGCCCGATTCCTCGACGGCGAGTCGATCTCCGGCAATCCGCTCGGCCTGAAGATCGCCGCCGGGAACGTGCCGAACCTCGTCGATCTCGCGACCGGCGGATGGGGCAAGGCGCTGCTCGATCCGATCAACAGCACGCAAACGACCACGCTCGCCACCTTCGACACGCTCGGCTCGCTGATCACCGCCTACGCGGTGCTCGGCGACGCGGACTGGCGCGGCCGCCTGTTCAAGGCTGCGACCCCGACCGCCGGCCCGCAGCCGAAGAACACCCTCGAGGCGATGGTCGGCGTCGCGAGGGAGTCGTGGGCGGACCCGAAGGGCCTCTTCGGGTTGTTCGCCGAAGCCTATCCTCAGCCTGCGGATGGGGCGCGCCGCGCGGCGCCGTTCCTGCCCTACCTCCTGTACGCCCCGGACGACTTTTCGCTCATGCTCGCCTTTGCCGGCGGCGGAATGTACGCGAACGGCCGCTTCATGTTCGACGCGGATGGGAACCTGTGGAGCGGGCAGAACTGGATGCCAGGCTCGCAGTCCGGGGCGGTCAACAGCATCGGCGGCGGCGTCCTCGAGATGGCGCCCAACGGAAAGCCGCTCTCGCCGCCGATCACCGGTTTCACCGGCATGGGACTCGACGGCGTCGGTTGGGGAACGGCCGTGACCAGGGACAAGGTGTGGGTGACGAGTTTCAACGGCAAGCTGCTGGTCATGGATTTCGACGGCAAGCCGGTCGCGACCGAGCAGGACCTGCCGTTCAAGCAGAAGTTGCGGGGCCTGATGGGCATAGGCGTGGCGGACAACGGCGACGTCTGGATCGCCGACGGATCGGACGATCAGCTTCTGTTCTTTCCGGAAGGCCGCATCAAGGACGGCCGGATCGTCAAGGTCGCCGGCCTCAGATCGCCTTTCGACATCGTCATCGATCCGCAAAACCGCGTCTGGGTCAGCAACGCGCAGTCGGACACGATCGTCCGGTTCCCGGCCGACGACCCGACGAAGACCGAGACCTTCCGCGCCGGCATCAGCGTCCGCGCGCTGGCGATGGATTCGAAGGCCAACGTCTGGGTGACGAGCAACATGTCGCCGGACTTTCCGATTCCCAGGATGCCGGACCACGCCTCGATCATGACGCAGTTCGAGATTCTCGGAAAGGCGCTGTTGACGTATCCGAAGCCAACCGGCGTGGTGAACCTGATCCTCCCGGACGGGACCCAGGTCGCGCCGAAGGGCTTCGACGGCGGCGGGGCGATCGACGTGCCGTGGGGCGTGAACATCGACGGCAATGACGACGTCTGGGTCGGCAATCTCGGGCCTTACCCGCTCGGGCGCAGCGTCGTGCTGATGGCCGGCGTCGACACGCAGGGGCACAAGCCGGGAACCAGGCCCGGCGACGTCCTGCATGTGTTCAAGGGCGGCAGCATCCAGATGCTGACGGACGTGGCGATCGACCCTGCCGGCGACGTCTGGGCCGCGAACAACTGGAACGATCCCGTCGCGGCGACGTCGGACAACCCCAACCGCGCCACCTCGACCTGGGGCGGCGGCTCGGGCCTGACCGTCATCTACGGTGTCGCCGCGCCGGTGAAGCCGCCCCGCATCGGCGTGACGAGGGGGTTCTGACGGAGCCGAGCGATGGATATGTGACCACGGCCGCCATCGTCACCGCCAACTGGGAGATGCCGGGAACGAAGTGCGCGGTTCCGATCGGCGGCGGCGCAGGCCCGTGAAGATCGGAAAGCTGCCGATCAGTTTCAGTCTCGCCGCCGACTACAATCTGGTGAAGACGGAATACGACGCGAACCGGCAGCGGCGCACGCAGCTGGCCTTTTATCGTCCGAAGCGGCGCTCGACGACGGTTCCGCGAGGGCGAAGTCCGAAAGACAGCCGGGACGATGTCCGAGCAGAAGGGCGGGCGCTTCGGCGGCAGAAAGCCCGCCGCCGCCGCGCTCGCGCCGCCCCTCAGCGGAACGGCGGCTCGTCGAAGCTGCGCAGCTTGCGCGAGTGCAGGCTCTCGTCGATGCTCTGGAGCAGCCCGAGCGCGGCGATGCCGATCTGCAGGTGCTCGGCGATCGCCCGCTCGTAAAAGGCGTTGGCGGCGCCGGGCAGCTTGATCTCGCCGTGCAGCGGCTTGTCGGACACGCACAACAGCGTCCCGTAGGGCACGCGCATGCGAAAACCCTGGGTGGCGATGGTCGCCGATTCCATGTCGACCGCGATGGCGCGCGAGATGTTGATCAGCCGCCGCTCCTTCGACCAGCGCAGCTCCCAGTTGCGGTCGTCGTTGGTGACGACGGTGCCGGTGCGCAGGCGCCGCTTCAGCGCCTCGCCCTTCTCGCCGGTCACCTGGGCCACCGCCTGCTGCAGGGCGACCTGCACCTCCGCGATCGCCGGGATCGGCATCATCAGCGGCACCGCGTCGTCGAGAATGTTGTCGCGTCTGAGGTAGGCGTGCGCCAGCACATAGTCGCCGATCTGTTGCGACTGGCGCAGGCCGGCGCAATGGCCGACCATCAGCCAGCAATGCGGGCGCAGCACGGCGATGTGGTCGGTGATGTTCTTGGCGTTCGCCGGCCCGACGCCGATGTTGACCAGCGTGACGCCGCGCCCGTCGGCGCGGACGAGATGGTAGGCCGGCATCTGGAACCGGTGCCAGGCCACGCCCATCGCCCGGATCTCGGCCTCCTCGGGCGTGAGCGAGCGGTCGATGGCGACGTTGCCGGGCAGCACGACCTTCTCGACCGTCGGATCGGCGTGGAGTTGCTTGAGACCCCAGTGGACGAACTGGTCGACGTAGCGGTGGTAGTTGGTCAAGAGCACCCACGGCTGCATCGAGCGCCAGTCGGAGCCGGTGTAATGCACGAGTCGGCGCAGCGAATAGTCGATCCGCGGCGCGTCGAACAGCGCCAGCGGGCGTTCGTGGTCGTGGATGAACTCGCCGTCGGCGGTCTCGTCGCCGATGGTGGCGAGCGAGGGAACCGGAAAATAGCGGGCGAGCTCGGCCGCGTCGGCGCCGCCGCGCGTCAGCTCGTCGCCGCTCTCGATCACGTAGGGGTAGGGGATCTCCTGGTCGCCGATCCCGACCTCGATGTGGGCGCCGTATTCGGACACCAGCGGCTCGAGCTGCTCGATGAGATAGGGGCGGAAGTCGGCCGGCTGCGTCACCGTGACCGAATAGACGCCGGCCTCGCTGAACTTGCCGTAAGCGCGCGGATTGACCGGCGGCGGACCGCTCGGCTCGTAGATCAGGCGCAGCTCCGGATAGCGGAACTGCGCCCGGGTCGCGGCCGAGGGCGCTTCGCCGGTCTTGAGAAAGCGCTCGACCGCCGCCCGCAGCGCCTGCGTCGCCTCCTCGTACAGCCGGACGAGGCGATCGACCGCCTCCGCCGGCGTCGCGACGCGCTCGAATGCGCTCTTGGCGATTGTCTGCGACAGGGTCTTGGCCATCCGCGCGTCCTCCGCCGCGATCAGTCGCGGGCGGCGATGCAGGCGATCTCGACGGTATAGGCGGGCGCGGCGAGCCTCGCCTCGACCGTCGCCCGCGCCGGCGTGTGGCCCGCCGGGACCCAGCCGTCCCACACGGCGTTCATCTCGGCGAAGGTCGCGATGTCGGCGAGGTAGATCGTCGCCGACACAATCTTCGTCTTGTCCGAGCCGGCCTCGGCGAGCAGGCGATCGATCGCCTCGAGGATCTCCTTCGTCTGGTCCGAGACGCTGCCGCCCTTCGCCTGGTCGGCGACCTGGCCCGCGAGATAGACCGTGTCGCCGTGGACGACGGCCTGCGACATGCGCGGGCCGGGCCGAAGTCTGTCGATGCTCATCCGGTCAACTCCTCCGTTCGCGCGTCAGACCTGCTCGACGCCCGGAACGGCGCCGAGGAAGTCGCGCTTGCCGATCTCGACCCCGGCGGCGCGCAGGAGGTCGTAGGCGGTCACCAGGTGAAAATAGAAGTTCGGCAGGACGTAGTGCATGAGATAAGTATCGCCCCTCATCTTGAATTTGTTCGGCCCGGCCGGAAACACGACGTCGCTCGCCGCGGCGGCGTCGATCGCCTGCCGGTCGAGCGTCGCGAGATAGTCGAGCGTCCGGCCGATTCTCGCGCGCAACTCGGCCAAGGTCGTCTCCGTGTCCTCGAAGACGGGCGCCGCCACGCCGACGAGGCGCGAAGGCGCGTTCTTGGCGTGGTCGCAAAAGATCTGCACCTGCCGGACGAACGGCAGCATGTCCGGGGCGAGCCGCAGGCCGAGGTAGTTGGTCGGATCGAAGTTGCGCGCCTGCGCATGCGATTCGGCCTTGTCGAGAATGACGAGGAACGCCCTGAGGGACGTTTCGAACGCGACGACGCTGGACTGGTGCAGGGAAAGGGTCATGAGCCTCGGGTTTCTGGCGTGAGGAGGATCGGTCCGCGACGCGGACCAGGCATGCATGCAGGAGGCTCGTGACGTTTTCAACTCGCCGCCGGCGGCGCCTGTCCCTCGATCAGGGGCAGGCTCGGGTCGAAGCAGGCCCAGCTCGGCGCCGACTTCGTCCAGATGACGGCGCCCGGCGGGGCGAGCTCCGGGTCGTCGAGCGTTCCTGCGCGCACGACGATCTGATGCGGGCGCGGCTCGGCTTCGCTGAACACCGGCGTGCCGCATCGCGCGCAGAAGCGGCGGTGCATGACGGAGCCGCTGTCGGCCGTGGAGACATAGTCGGTCAGCGGCCCCGAGACCGTCACCGCCTCGCTGGCGAAGATGGCGTTGACCGTCCCGCTGCCGGCCCCGAGTCTCTGGCAGACGCGGCACCAGCACTGGCGCACGCCGATCGGCGCCTCGGCTTCGATCGCGAATCGGACCGCCCCGCACAGACATCCGCCCGTAATCGCCACTGTCCGCTCCGTCATGTTCACCCGCGACCATAGGCGCAAACGCCGGATCTTGCCAACGGTCCGGAATTTGCTGCATGACAGGGGTCGCGGGGAGACGCGCCCGCCGCGCGACAAGATGTCGGGTTTGCGACACGGGGGCCACGGGCTGTAGGAAACGGTGAGGAGATGCAGGCGAGCAGCAGTCCCGAGAAACAGGCGACCGACGGATACATCCGCCGCAGGCTGACGGCTGCGGGGGTTCGCCCCACGCGTCAGCGGGTCGACCTCGGCCGCGTGATCTTCGGCGGCGGCGACTGGCACTTCACCGCGGAAACGATCTATCAGCAGACGCGCGCGATCCGCTTCGCGCCGACGCTCGGCACCATCTACAACACGCTCAACGAGTTCGCGCGCTGCGGGCTCCTGCGTGAGATCGCTATCTACGACGCTAAGCTGTGGTACGACACCAAGACCGGGCCGCACTTCCATTTCTACCGCGAGGATACCGAAGCGCTGTCCGACATCCCGGACGCGTGGCTGCCGACGATCGACATTCCGGCCCCCGAGGGCATGGAGATCACCGCCATCGACGTGATCGTGCGGCTGAAGACGATCTGAACGCGGCGGGGCCTCCGCTCCGCAGGCGGCGATATGCCGCATTGCGCCCGCCCCCGCCGCCCGGATGCTCCGATCGTCGGGCGGGATCGGTCGCATGCGGACTTTCGGCGCCCTCGGACACCGCGCTTTCGCCATGGTCTGGATGGCGAACGCCGTGGCGCTCTGCGGCATCGCGACCTTCGACGCCGCCTGCGCCTGGCTGATGACGTCGCTCGACCCCGAACCCGTCATGGTGTCGCTGGTTCAGACCGCGACCGTCCTGCCGATGTTCCTGCTGACGCTGGTCGGCGGCGCGCTCGCCGACGTCGTCAGGCCGCGGCGCTTTCTGATCGCCAACACGGCGCTGATCGCCCTCGTCGTCGCGGCCTTCGCCGCGGTCGTGGCCAGCGGGCGCGCCACCTCCGCGTCCCTGCTGGCGACGATCTTCGTGCTCAGCGGGGCATGGGCGCTGAACGCGCCGGCGTGGCTCGCGATCATTCCCGAAGCGGCGCCGCCGGAGGAGCTGGAATCGGCGATCGCCGCGAACGGACTGGCCTACACCCTCAGCCGCCTCGCCGGGCCGCCGGCGTTCGGCCTCGCCACCGCGATTGCCGGCGCGTCGGCCCCGTTCTGGGCGTTTTTCGCCTGCAATGCGGCGGCGATCGCCCTCCTGCTCGCCGGGCGGGCGCCGCAACGGTCCGAGGCGAGACCGCCGCCCGAGCGCGTCTGGCGCGCGATCGGCGTCGGCCTGCGCCACGCCCTTCACAACCGCCGCCTGCATGGCCCCCTCCTGCGCGCGCTGGCCTTCTTCGCCTTCGCCAGCGCTTCCGCTGCGCTCCTTCCCGTCGTCGCGCGCCAGGCGCTCGGGCGGCCCGGCTTCTATGCGGCGCTGTTGTCGGCGGGCGCGCTCGGCGCCATCGGCGGCTCGCTCGCCTTCGTCGCGCTGAGGCGTCGGGTCGGGCTCGATCGGGTCGTCGACCTCGGCTGCGTCCTCGTCTCCGCCGCGCTGGTTCTGTTCGGCGCCTCGCGCAGCGTTCCCGTTCTGCTCGCGGCGAGCCTCGTGGCCGGGTTCGCCGGAATCCTCGCGCTGACCGGCCTCACCATCGCAGCCCAGCAGGTCCTGCCGACCTGGGTGCGCGGCCGGGGGCTCTCGGTCCTGTTGACCGTGGCGTTCGGCTCGGTGACCGTCGGCAGCGCCGGCTGGGGGACGCTCGCGAGCGTCGACGACCCCGCTCATGCGCTCCTCGCCGCTGCCGCGGGGCTGGCGCTGACGCTGCCGCTGACCGCGCGCCTGCGGCTCGGCGGCGCGGCCGCGGTCGATCTCGCGCCGTCGCTGCACTATCGCAGGATCGACCTCGCGCGGGCGGTCGAGGACGACGAGGGGCCGGTTCTGGTGATCGTCGACTATCGCGTCGGCCCGGCCGAGCGCGCCGCCTTTGTCGACGCCATTGCGGAGGTCGGGCGCGAGCGCCGGCGGGACGGCGCGACGCGTTGGGGCGCCTTTCAGGACGTCGAGGACGACGGGCGCTGGGTGGAGACCTTCTCGCTCGACTCCTGGTCCGACCTCCGCCGCCTTCGCGAACGGGTGACGAGGGCCGATCGGCAGGTCGAGCGGCGAATCGAGGCGATGCTGCAGGCGCCGCGGACGGTCCGCTTTCACGTCGCGCCTCAGCGGCGGCGCAACCCGCCGTTCGTCGAGGCCGCGTCCGTTCAGGCGGTCGTGCGCGCCCTGCGCCGGACCTGACGCGCTTAGCGCCGCCGCCCCGTCAGCCCCAGAGGCCGGCGACGCCGGAATAGACCCCGAACACCACCGTCGCCGCGATGATCGCGCCGACGAGCCCGGCGTAGCCGCCCTTCAGCCGGTAGGGCGCCGGAAGCCTGCGGGCGAGCAGGAACAGGAAGCCGAGCACGATCGGCAGCAGGAGGGCGTTCATCACCTGAACGCCGACGCTGAGCGAGACGAGGTTCACGCCGGAGCCCACGATCGTCGCGCACACGATCAGCGCGACGGCGTAGAAGCCGTAGAAGCACGGCGCCTCGCTCGGTTCGTCCTCGAGCTTGTGCTTCGCGCCCAGAACCTCGGCCAGCGCGCGCGCCGCCGTCAGCGTCACGACGATCGCCGCCACCGTCGACGCTCCGACCATGCCGAGACAGAACAGGAGCTTGCCCGCGAAGCCGCCGAGGAACGGGGTGATCGCCCCGACGATGTCCTCGACCGTGTCGAGCGCGTGGTCGCCGCCCGCCTTGTTGAGCGTCGCCGCCGTCGCGACCAGCACCGAGGCCATGATGACCTGGGTGACGACCGCGCCGATCGCCGTGTCGAGCTTGGCCGAACCGAGATCCTTGACCGTTATCCCCTTCTCGACGATCGACGCCTGCTGGAAGAACACCATCCACGGCATGATCACGGCGCCGATGTTGGCCGAGACCAGAAAGAGATACTTCGGATCGGCGATGGGAATGGTCACCGCGCCGGACGCCATCTCGGTCAGGCCGGGATGGGCGAGCATCGCGACCAGAAGAAACACGAGTTCGAAGGCGCCGACCGCGATCGCGATCCGCTCGACCGTCGCGTAGCCGTGCATCAGCGCCATCGCCAGCATCGCCACGACCACCAGCGCCAGCGTGACCGACGTCGGGACGCCGATGAGATTGCCGACGCCGGTGAGGCCGGCGAATTCCGTCAGCAGCGCGCCGAGGCAGGTCACGATCAGCGTCGCGACCGAGAGCCACGCCCAGCCGCGGCCGAAATGCTTCTTGATCAGCGCCGCATGACCCTGGCCGGTCACCGCGCCGAGACGGACGGTGAGTTCCTGAACGACGTACAGGATCGGAATCAGGACAATCTGCAGGAGCAACAGATTGTAGCCCCACTGCGCGCCGCTCTGCGCCGCCGTGATGACGCTGCCGGCGTCGGTGTCGGCGAGCATCACGACGATGCCCGGGCCGGCCACGGCGAGAAAACGCCGCCAGCGGACGGGGGACGAAGCAATCACGTCGGTGCTCATCGAAGGAGGCCTTTGGCGCGAGAAGGAAGGACCATGTCGGCTTGGTGAACGACCCCGCCCTCGTAAGCAATCCTCCTGCCTGCAAATCGGAAGTGTTTCAAATGGTGAAGGCGCGGCATACCGCCGCGCCTCGGGCATTGAAAAGTCACAGGAACTCGGCGAGTTCAGACGTTCTTCGGCCGCCGGGGGCGCCGTCGCGTCCGCCGGACGTCTAAGAGTGCGACGGCTTCTTGCCGAAGTCGCCGAGCGAGATGTAGACGATGAGCGCGAGCGCCGCGAACGCCGCGAGCACCGCGACCCAGATCAGCAGCGGATAGCCGAACATGAAAACCAGCGCCGCGAGAACCACGACGACCACGAGCAGCACGACGACCGCGATATTGCCGGAATCCATGTCAACCTCATCTCACGTCTGATTGCAGACTTGGGGCCACACGGGATCGCGGGCGCACGCTTTTCCGTGACGAGGCGCGGAAGGTCAATGGTCCCAAAGCAGGGAGGCTGGTTCGAGGCGAGGGCGCGTGCGTCCGATCGCCGCGCCGGCGCGCCCCTCACGCGAGGAGCGCGCTCAGCCTCAGCGCGACGTGCAGCTCGAGGCCCTCGACCGGGTCGTCCCAGCCGCCCGTCATCTCGCGCAGCGCGTCGAGGCGCTGCCGAACCGTGTTGATGTGCAGACCGAGCGTCTCCGCCGTGCGCTTGATGTTGTGCTGGGCGTCGAAATAGACCAGCAGCGTGCGTTCGAGTTCGCTCTTCTGCCGCGGCGCCTTGGCGGCGATCCGGCCGAGCACCTGCTCCGCGTAGGCGGCGAGGCGCGCCGCGTCGGCGACCTCGAACAGCTTGGCGAACAGGTTGACTTCGCGCTGGTTCACGAAGCGGTCGAGCGCCTTCATCTTGCGCAGCACCTGAAGGGCGCGGTTGACCCGGCCGAAATGGTCGGCCGCCTCCGCCAGATCGCCGAACGGCTCCGACAGGACGCCTCCGGTTGCGCCCTCGCCCTGAGCCTTCGAAAGACTGTGCAGAAAGGTCTGCATCGCTGCGACGGGGCCGATGGCGAGGTAGGCGTCGTCGAACAGATCGACCAGCACGCAGACGCTCGTGGCGCATTCGCGGACGCGTGCGGTCTGGGAGGCCCGATCCATGCCCGACATCGCGATGACGGCGAGCTGGACGGGCTGGTCGGCGCGCAGCCCGAGGCGGTCGCGCGCCGCCGAGATGGTCGAGGGGTCGGGCGGCCGCACCAGCACCAGATGGCGAAGCAGCGCCGAGGAGGCGATCAGCCTTTCCGTTTCGCGCCGCTCGTTCCAGAGCTTGGCGATGGAGAGAGCCACCGCGCTGCGCTCCAGGTTGCGAACCTCGATGGCGTCGAGCTCGCCCGGGTGGCACATCACCAGACTGTCGCGGCGGCCGTCGCCGCCGTGGAGCGCGATCGCCCGGCACTGCTCGTCGCCGCGCTCGAGCATGACGACCGAGCGGCCGGACTGCCGCGACTGCGCGTTGGCGCGCATGAGCAGCGCGAGGTCGATCCGCCCCGCCCTGAGTTCGTCCGCCAGGACGGCGTTGTAGCCCGGGCTCGCGAACTCGTCCTGGATCCGGAACGCGTCGTCGTACAGAAAGACCACGCCGCTGATCCGGTTCGACATCTTCTCGAGGAAGCGCCGGATCTCGGCGCCCGAGGCGAGAAGGTCGGTCAATTCGTCGTGCGCCACCGCCGACGCCTCGACCTTCTGGATGTGGTCGATCAGCGCGCTGCGGCTGCGCTCGGCTTCGGCGAGCGCCTCCGACAGCATGGCGAAGGCGTTGGCGTTCTGCATCGCCACGCCCGCGTGCAGGGCGAAGGCGCCGAGCAGCGACGTCTCCGGGCCGTCGAGCTTGCGGGCGTGGCGATTGGCGACGAACAGAAGGCCGTGGACCTTGTTCTCCCAGAGAATCGGGAACCCGGCGAGCGCTTTGATCTTCTCGTCCTCGAAGATGCGATCGAGATGCGTCGCGTGCGGGAAGCGCTGGTCGCTCAGGTAGTCCTGCGTCTCGAAGAAGCTCTTCGACTTCATCACCAGGCTGACCGCCCCGTAATCGATGCGGCTGGTCATCGCGGCGGTCGCCGGCGACAGATGGCCCTCGGCCGTCACGACGCGGAAGACGCCGGACTCGTCGTCGAGCACCGTCACCCAGGCCAGGTCCGCGCCGACGAGGGTTCGCGCGCGGACGACGATCGTCCGCAGCAGATCCTGCAAGGTCAACGTGCTGGAGAGGTCGTGGGTGGTGTCGATCAGGACGTTGAGACCGCGCTCGGACAGCGCGTTGTCCTTCAGGAGCCTGCGAATGGCCGCGACATGGCGGCGGAACTCCTCGACCGCCGCGCCGTCGGCGTCGCCGGACGCCGCCTCGAGCGCCGCGACGAGGCCGTCGAGATCGGAATCGCCGCCCCCGAGCGCGACGGTCTCCAGAACCTTGGCGGCGGCGGCCAGGCTGTTCGCAGACACCCGTTCTTCTCCCGCTGGCGACGTTCGCGCCGAGGGCGACGCCGTGATGGCGCGCCTGCGCCTTGCGAGAGACATTGGCGCTTTCGCGTCGGCGCGAGCAATCCCGCCCCGTCAGTGGATCGCGGCCTGGAGAACCTTCTCGGCCGTCGCCTCCGAGCGCACGAACTCGGCGGCGATGGTGCCGCTCTTGGCGACCAGGATGCGGTCGGACAGGTCCAGGATCTCGGGCAGGTAGGACGAAATGACGACAACGCCCGCGCCGGAGCGGGCGAGATCCCGGATGATCGTGTGGATCTCGGCGATGGCGCCGACGTCCACCCCGCGCGTCGGCTCGTCGAAAATGATCAACCGCGGCTGCTGCGCCAGCGACTTGGCGATGACGACCTTCTGCTGGTTGCCGCCCGACAGGTGGAGCACCGGCTGATCCGACCCGGTTGCGCGGATCGACAGCCTCGTCCGCCATTCCTGGGCGAGCGCGCGCATCGTCGGCGCCGGCGCGATCCAGCGTCTGCGGCCGAATTTGGCGAGCCATCCCAGTCCGATGTTCTCGGAGACGCCGAGCGTCTCGAAGAAGCCGTCGAGCTTGCGGTCCTCGCTGACGTAGGCGACGCCGTCGGCGATCGCTTCGGCCGGCGATCCGTAGCGAACCTCGCGGCCGTTCAGCCAGATCCGGCCGCCGCCGAAATTGCGCTTGGTGTGGCCGACGACGACTCTCGCCGCTTCGCTCCGTCCCGAGCCGATCAGGCCCGCGATTCCGGTGATTTCCCCGGGAAAGACGGAAAAGGACATGTTGTTGACCATCGCGCCCATGCGCAGGTTCTCGACCTGCAGGACGGGCGCCGCCGCCGGCGGAGGGCGCCGCGCCGCCGCCGTCGGGTCGCGTTTGGCGAGGTCCTCGCCGATCATGTGCCGGATGAGGCCGGCGCGGTCGAAGTCGGCCGCGGGGCCGGTGACCATCAACCGCCCGTTCCGGAGAACGGTGACGCGGTCGGCGTGAGCGAGCGCCTCCTCGAGCGCATGCGAGATGAAGATCATGGCGACCCCGCGCCGGCGCAACGCCTTCATCAGGTCGAACAGATGTTCCGTCTCCTCCGGCGTCAGCGACGCCGTCGGCTCGTCGAAGATGATCACCCGGGCGTCGTTCAGCACCGCGCGGGCGATCTCGACCATCTGACGCTTGGCGGCGGACAGGGCGCCTGCCAGTTGCGACGCGTCGACGTTGAAGTTCAGCCGCTGCAGCGCCTGGCGGGCCGTGTTTCTAACCTTGCGCACCGAGTTGAAGGCGCGCTCGCGGCCGAGCACCATGTTCTGCGCCACCGTCAGCTGCGGCACCAGGCTCGTCTCCTGGAACACCATCGAGATGCCGAGCCGGCTCGCGTCCTTGGGCGCCGAGAAGGCGACCGGCGCGTCGTCGATGCGCAGCACGCCCTCGGTCGGCGGCATGACGCCGGCGATCAGCTTGCACAACGTCGACTTGCCTGCGCCGTTCTCGCCGACGAGCGCGTGGATCTCGCCCGGATAGAGGTCGAAGTTCGCGGCCTCGAGCGCCGCGATCGCGCCATAGCGCTTGGTGACGTTCTCGAGCGCGACGATGGGGCGACGGCTCATGCCGGGGCTCCTGTGGGACCGAGGTTCAGGAGTTCCCCGCTCGCCTTGCTGACGGCGACGAGGTCCCCGTTCCAGACGACGGCGTCGGAAACGGCGTGGCGGCGCCCGTCGGCGCGCGAATGCGCCGAGCCGACCGGCATGAGCGCGTCGCTGAGTTCGATCACCAGCCCGTAGGAGAAGGACGGCGCCCACGGTTTGATCGCGCCGAACAGCCGCGTCGCCCCGAGTTCGATCGGAAAGTCGGGGCTGAATTCCGGGTGGATGCGCGGTCCGATCCAGTAGCGCGGCGGGATGGTCGCCTTCATCGCGTCGACGAAGCCCTTTTCCGTCTTGAGGAACTCGACCAGCGGGTCGCGCCGCGAGAGGCACGTCATCAGGTAGCCGGACGCGGTCTTGCGCAGCCTGCCGAGATAGCCGGGATAGCCGGCCTGGCGCGTCTCGCCGGAGGAGTCGACGATCCGGGCGCGCTCGAATTCCGTGACGATCAGCGCCCCGCCGCCGTCGCGGGCGAGGCCCATCGGGCAGTGGAGTCCGCCCGCGAGGACGCGCGGCGCGCCGTCGCGCCGGAGCGCCACCAGCTTTCCGCGCGCCGCATCGTCCCAGGGCGCGACCGAGAGCAGCGGCTCGTCGGCGGTATAGCCGTGGTCGACCACGGCAAGCTCGTCTTCGGACAGGAACAGCGCGTCGGCCACGGCCGCGAGCTCGGGCGCCGCCCACCCTTTCACGGTCAGGCCGGACTCGTCGCACACCCGCAGCGCGCCGCCGAGCGTCCCGACCGCGACGAGGCCGCCAGGGCTGCTGCACAGCGCCGTGACCGGCCGCTCGAATTGGGCGAAGGCCTGCGGCGCCTCGCCCCATTTCCGCAGTGCGAACACCGCGGCGCCCGAGGAGAAGAGCAGCCGCCCGTCGGCGCCGACCGAGACCGCCTCGGGCGCTTCGACTGGGACCCCTCGCGCCTCCTCGAGCCGGTTGTTCGGCCCGAGCACGCCCTCGAGCGTCATCGACGGCGACTTCCGCCTGTCACGCCACAGTCTCACCGCTCGGCCTTTCCCCAGTAGCTGGCCGGTCCCGTCCAGGACGGGTCGGCCGCCGCCAGCCGGATGCGGCCGATCTTGTTGTTGGTGACGCCGCCGAGATAGAGCGCCCCTTTATGCTCCCGCATCGAGGTGATCATGTAGAGCGGGCCGCCCGGTTCGTCCCAGTAGGCGTCGACGACCCGGCCGGCGGCGTCGATCTTGAGGACGCCGCCGATGTTGAGGTTGCCGAACAGCCAGTGGGTCGGCGCGACCGCGCGCGTCATGCGGCGGCGCACGCCCGGAAAGCGCATGGCGAGATCGGTCACCGGATTGCGCATGCCGGCGAGCGCGATCCAGTAGCCGCCGTCGGAAGCGCGGTTGACGTTGTCGGGATAGCCGGGCAGGCCGTGAACGAACACCCGCGGCCCGGCCCGCATGTCGGCGAGATCGAAGATCAGCAGGGAGCAGGTCCACGTGCTCGCGACCAGCAGGTGGCGACCGTCGTGGGTCAGGCAGACGCCGTTCGGGAACACCAGATTGTCGCACACCGTGCGGGTCTTGCGCGTCTTCGGGTCCCAGCTCAGCAGGCGGCCGTTCGGCCGGCCTTCGAGCAGGTCGAGCCCCCAGCTCTCGATGTCGTAGCGCTTGGTCGCGTCGGAGAAATAGATCGTCCCGTCCGGGGCGACATCGAGGTCGTCGGCCATCCGGATGGTCGTGTCGTCCTGGATGGTGAACAGGCTGCGCTGGGTCTGGTCGGTCAGGAGCTCGACCTGGCGCTGCCGGTCGACGCGCACGAGGCCCATGCCGGCGACGCAGACGAGGATGCGGCCCTCGCGGTCGAGCGCCAGCCCGAGCGGCCGCCCGCCGATCTGGGCGAAGGTCTCGACCTCGTCGTAGCCGGGCGCCGCGATGCGGACGAGACGCCCGTCGCGCGTCCCGCAAAAGAGATGGTCGTCGGCGTCGAGGATCACGTCCTCCGGGCCGTCGATCAGCCCGGCGGCGAGAATGTCGGCGCCGGCGAGCTTGGCCGCGATCTCGCCCGGCAGCAGGCCTTTCGCCCCGGCGACCGCGTCGACCTCGAAGGCGACCGGGTCGACGTAGGTCGAGGCCAGCAGACGGTGCTTGTGCTTCCTGAACTTGGTGTCGATCGACAGGATCACGATCAGGATCGCGCCCATGGCGAGCTGGACGAAATCGCCGCGCAGGCCGGCGTTGAGGAGGGCGTTGTTGAGGATGTAGATGGTGGCGAAGCCGATCAGCACCGCAACCGTCGAGCCGCGGCCGGGGACGAAACCGCCGAGCCCGACCACCAGCGCGGTGAGGGCGAAGAACTCCATGCCGACGCCGGTGTCCGAGGCGACGGCGTTCTCGCGCGCGGCGTAGAGGAACCCGGCGAGGCCGACGATCACGCCGCCGAGCGTGTAGGCCAGGAAGATCGTGGCCTTGACCCGGATGCCGCCGTGCCGCGCCGCCTTGCGGTTGCCGCCGACCGCCAGAACGTGCCAGCCGAAGCGGGACTGGCGGAACATCACCAGCACGGCGACGGCCACCAGAATGAGCGCCCAGAAGTTGACCGGAACGCCCAGGACCCGCTCCGAGCCGATCCAGTCCCAGACCTCGTCGGTCCGGGCGCTCGAGGAAATGGCGACCAGCTGCCCTTGCGAGGCGAGCGTGTAGACGCCGCGCACCGTGATCATGGTCCCGAGCGTCGTCAGCAGCGCGCCGCAGCCGGCGAGCCCGGCGAGCGCCCCGTTGACCACGCCGACCGCCGCGCCGGAGGCGAGGCTCGCCGCCAGCACGATGGGGACGGGCAGGTTCAGCACATGGAAGCAATAGAGGGCGGCGAACGCCGACATGGCGAAATTGGAGCCGACCGACAGGTCGATGCCGCCGGCGGCGACGACCACGAACAGCGCCAGGACGACGAGCCCGCCGTCCGACCCGTAGAGCGCCAGATTACGCAGATTGTCGATGGTGAAATAGCCGTGGCTGGTCAGCCCGACGCCGAAGATCACGCACAGGAACGCGACGAACGGCACGGTGCTCTCGACCCATCCCTTGGACAGGATTTCCGAGAGAACGCGCCGCGGGGAGACGACGAAATAAGGCGTGCGCGCCTTCGGCGCCGCCGCGAACTCGAACTGGGCCGACAAGGCGCAAATCTCCGGGAGGGACGCAGGACCCCTGGTCAGGGGCCCTGCGCGTGGGGGTTACTTCTTGGGCGGCATCTTCCAGCACAGGCTCGGATCGTAGTCGGGACCGGCCTTGATCACCTTGAGCGGCGATTCCGCGATCAGCATCGCGCCGCCCGGAGCGGCGGCGCCCTGCAGCAGAAGGTCGATCATCGTGCCGGCGTCCCGCCCCTGGCCGTCGGCGTCATAGCTCCATTCGGCCGAGAGCGTCCCGTTCTCGATCGCCTTGCACGCCTCGCCCTGCTCGCCGCCGCCGGTGGCGTAGACGAGCACCTTGCCCGACAGGCCGGCGTCCTTGACCGCGTTGCCGGCGCCGATCGTGTGGACGTCCCAGTGGCCGAAGATCGCGCACAGGTCCGGGTTCTGCTGCAACACCGTCGCGGTGATCTGGCGCGCCTTCTCCGGCTCCCAGTCCGAGGCCTGGTTCGACACCACCTTGATCTCCGGATGGTCCTTGAACACCTTGAACGCCGCCTCGTTCATCATCACGCTGTCGGCTGCGGTGAGCTGGCCGGGAATGATCGCGACCTTGCCCGACTTGCCGCTGCCGGCGCCGCATTCCTTGACGATGTCCTGAGCGATCTCCGTGCCGATGCGGGTCCAGTTGGCGCCGACGAAGGCGTTGGAAGGCTGATTGGACTGGAGGTTGATCTGCAGCACCTTGATGCCGGCGGCCTGTGCCTGCTTGATCTGGCGGGCGAGCAGCTGCACCGTCGGGTTGTGCACCACCAGGACGTCGGGTTTCTCGCTGATCGCCTTGGCGAGCAGTTCGGACATCGCGCCCGTGTTGAAGGCGGCGTCGCGGACGTCGAAGCTGTAGCCGTGGGTCGCGGCATGCTCGCGCATCCGGCGCGCCCAGCCTTCGGTGAGGGTGATGCCCATGGAAATCGGCACGAAGATCACCTTCTTGCCGGCCATGTCGCTGGCGGCGTCCGCCCGCGCCGCGGCCGTCGCGCCGAGCGCCACGCAGGCGCCGAGCGCGAAGGCGGCAATCGTCCCCATCAGCCTGTTTCTTCCGGTATTCGACATCGGTTTCCTCCCTGGTGCGCCCAACATGATTCACAGATCGCCGGCGGTATCGGTCTCTGCGTCTCTCGGGTTGAGATAATTGTCGACGAAAATCGCCGCCATCAGGATGACGCCCTTGAGCATGTCCTGGGTCTGGGTGCTGAAGTCGTAGAGCGTCATGCCGTTGCGCAGCACCGCGATCAGCGCGGCGCCGACGAGCAGGTTGCGCACGCCGCCGCGTCCGCCGCGCAGCGGAATGCCGCCGAGCACGACCACCAGGATCACTTCGAACAGCAGGCTGCCGTTGGTGACGATGCGAAAATCGACCGTCCCGCTCGCCGACGCGATCACCAGCCCGGCGAGCAGCGCCGCGAGCGCCGAATAGACGTAGACGAAGACGATGGTGTTGCGCACCGGCAGGCCGGACAGCCGCGCCGCCTGGAAATTGTCGCCCATGCCGTAGATGATGCGCCCGGTGGTGGAAAAGCGCAGGACCAGTCCCGTCACGACCAGCGCCACGATCATCAGCGCGACCGGGGCGGTCAGTCCCGGCAGGAGGTCGGACTTGAAGAACACGACCGCGGGGTTCGACTTGGGCAGGATCAGGAGGTAGTCGCCGCGCAGCACGCCGAAGCGGAACAGGCCGGTCATGAACATGGCGGTCGCCAGGGTCGCCAGCATGGCGGGGATCTCGACGAAGGCGATCAGCCAGCCGTTGACGAAGCCGATCAGCGCCATCGCCAGGACCGCGAGGGCGAGCGCCGCCGCCGCGGGAAGGCCGGCGTTGATCAGCGTGCTGAAGGTCGTGGCGCCGGCCACCATCGCCGCGATCTGCGACAGGTCGAGGCCGCGGGAGATGACCACGACCGCCATTCCGCAAGCCAGGATCACCAGCGACGTCGAGTTGGACAGGATGACGGAGAGGTTGCCGAGGCTGGCGAAGCCGGGGATGGTCGTCGAGAACAGGACGATCAGCGCCAGCGCGACGCCGAGCACGATCGGCTCGAGCAGGCTGCGCCGGGCCTTGCGCCCCATCGGAACGGCTGCGTTGGCGGTCGCGTCAGTCATGGAAGTTCACCTTGTCGGCGCCCTTCGTCTGCAGGATCTCGCGCGCCTCGGCCGGGGTGGCGATGTCGAGCGACAACTCCTCGAGGATCCTGCGGATCTTGAGAACCTGCGCGGCGCAGGAGGGCGCGAGCAGGCCGCGGCTCAGGAACAGGCTGTCTTCGAGCCCGACCCGGACATGGCCGCCCATGATCGCGCCCATCGTCACCAGCGACATCTGGTGACGGCCGGCGCCGAGCACGGAGAATTCGTAGTTGCGCCGGCCGAACAGGCGGTCGGCGGCGCTGCGCATCAGGAACAGGCTCTCGGGCTCCGGCCCGAGGCCGCCGAGAACGCCGAGCGCGCACTGGATGAACAGGGGGCCCCTGACCAGGCCCTCCTCTACGCAATGCGCGAGATTGTGCAGATGCCCGACATCGTAGCACTCGAACTCGAAGCGCGCCCCGCGCTGATCGCCGAGTTCGCCCAGGATGGCCTTGATGTCGCGGAAGGTGTTCTTGAACACCCGGTCGTCGGAGCCCTCGACGTAGGGTTTCTCCCAGGCGTGCTTCCAGCCGACGACGCCGCGCGCCGCCTTGTGGAAGGCGAAATTCATCGAGCCCATGTTGAGCGAGCACAATTCCGGCCGCGCCTTGAGCGGATAGGCGAGCCGCTCCTCGAGCGTCATCGGCGCGCCGCCGCCGCCGGTGGTGAAATTGAGGATGGCGTCGGTCTCGGCGGCGATCTGGGGCACGAATTCGCGGAAGACGGCGGGATCGGGCGTCGGGCTGCCGTCGGGGTTGCGCGCGTGGAGATGCAGGACGGCGGCGCCGGCGCGGGCCGCCTCGATCGCCTGCGCGGCGATCTGGGCCGGCGTCACCGGCAGGTATTCGGACATCGACGGCGTGTGCGCCGACCCGGTCACCGCGCAGGTGATGACGACCTTGCGCCGTCCCTGCGTAGGCCGCCGGTCGCCCTGCGCGATGTCAAAGATATTCGACATTGCCGTCGACGCTGATGGCCTGGCCGGTGATGTTGCGGGCGAGATCGGAGGACAGGAACAGGGCGAGGTTGGCGACGTCCTCCGCCTGGACCATGCGGCGCAGCGAGATCTTGCCGAGGTAGGAGTCGCGCACCGCGTCGAAGCCGGCCCCCTCGGCGGCGGCGCGCGCGGCGATCACCCGGTCCATGCGCGGGCCCTCGACCACGCCGGGCAGGATGGCGTTGGCGCGGACGCCGTCGGGGCCGAGCTCGACCGCGAGCGACTTGACGAGGCCGACGATCGCCCATTTGGTCGCGGCGTAGGGCGTTCGATTGCCGTAGCCGAGGCGACCGGCGACCGAGCTCATCGCCACCACGCCGGGGTTGCGCGTCGAGCCGCGCAGCAGCGGCACGCAGCGGTTCAGAAAGTAGAAGTGCGACTTGAGGTTGATGTCGATCGTGCGCTCGACGTCGCCGTCCGAGAGGCTGTCGATCACGCCGGTCGGGCCCGCGACGCCGACGTTGTTGACGAGAACGTCGAGGCCGCCGAAGCGGGCGCCCACGTCGGCTGCGGCGCGATCGGCGTCCTGCGGCGAGGACGCGTCCCCCGCCGTGGCGGAAAGGCCCGGGATTTGCGAGACCGTGTCGGCGACCGCGGCCTCGTCGACGTCGGTGATGTGGACATGGGCGCCGCCGGCGGCGAAAGCCTGGGCTATGGCCCGCCCGATCCCGCTCGCTCCGGCGGTGACCAGCACGCGCAGATCGCGCACCACGATGGCGCGCGGCGTCGCCCCTTCGGACATGGACGTCTCTCCCTCAGGCGCAATCGACTCGCGCCTTGACGCCGGACACTAGCGCGGGGCGGATGGCGAATGGAATGGCTCGGAACGCCATTCAGCTGGGAAAGATATGGATCTTTCGCACACGGGGACATCGCCCCGACTTCACCGCTCGGGCGATGCGCAGAACCGCCACGAGAATGACGAGGCCGGTCGCGGAACCCTGCCGACGTCGCGGCCCGCCTCCCGTCACCAGGCGGTGTAACCCCCGTCGACGGCCACGACGGCGCCGGTCATCAGGCTCGCCGCATCGGAAGCGAGAAACAGCACGACGGAAGCGACCTCGTCGACCTCTCCCACGCGCGACAGGGGCGTTCCATCGATCCATACGTCGAACATCGGCTTGTTCTGCTTGGCGTAGGCGAGGAGCGGCGTGTTGATGTAGGTGGGCGCAACCGCGTTCACCCGGACTCCGCGGGCCGCCCATTCCGCGGCGAGCGACTTCGTCAGGTGATGAACGCCGGCCTTGGAAGCGTTGTATTGCGCCTGCGGCTGCGGCTTGTTGACGATCGAGCCGGACATCGAGCCGATATTCACGATCGAGCCGCGGCCCGCGGCCAGCATGGGCCGGCCAAAAGCCCGGCAGCACCAGAACAGGCCGTTGAGATTGACATCGATGACGTCGAGCCAGTCGCCGTTCGACATGTCTTCCGCGCGGATGTCGGATCGGGCGATGCCGGCGTTGCAGACCAGGACGTCGACGCGGCCCTTGTCGCGCATCACGGATTGCGCAGCGGCGTCGACCGATCCGGAATCCGTGACGTCCATCTCCACGAAACCGGTCTGGTAACCCTTCCCCGCCATCGCCGTCCGGGCCGACTCGGCGCCCGCAGGGTTCTTGTCGGCGACATAGACGTACGCTCCGGCCTCGCTCAGCGCCTCGACGCAGGCGAGCCCGATCCCTTGCGCGCCCCCCGTCACCACCGCCACCCGACCGTCCAGTTTGAACCGATTGAGATACATCGCGTCGTTCTCCGCCTCGAGACGAAACCGCCTCACTCGCCGTAGGGGGTCCAGATGGTTTTGATCTGGGTGGCGCGGCGCAGGAACGGCCGGCCTTCGGCCCTTGGCCAATCGACCAGCGTGGCCTGGGTCCAGGTCGCCTTGAGGTTGCCGGCGGAGG